>JAWLHQ010000002.1:261885-425282 GCA_041690215.1 Rhodothermales bacterium | reverse complement strand
AATCGTAGTGATGTGTGCTTGATCAGTAATGGCGCAAGTGCTGAAAAGACAGCAGGATATCGCCATTTTGTAACCTTTCCTACCCATGCTCTGGGTGACGGTTCCGTTACAATTGCAAGGCGTAACAATTGCTTCACCGGATGTTCATATTGTGGGAAAATGGGCTGGAAAGGGCGTTTCTGAGTGGTTGTGCAGCGAAATAGGACGAGCTACTTAGATCATCATTTGCTGTGTAATACATGGGTATTTAGGTCTGCTTCTGTGGAGCATGTTGTACGTCGTTTTCTGGAGCATCGAGCGAAGGTCATATTCCTAATGGGCAGCGTTCAGGGATAACCTGCGCTCCTTTTCGGAGCGTTGACCTCCAGCAAGGGGAGGGGATACGGAGGTAGGGTTTAGGGAGTGGCGGTCGTCGTGGATCAGCGAGAGCGGCCCCACTTCGGAGGACATCTCGATCCTGGCTTCATGCTGTTTTTACACTGCAGGTGTTCTGAAGCATAGCAGTTGAGGGCAGGGTAGAACTATTCCAGGTCCCTGTGCTGCCTGGATGCCCGGTCGGGGCCAGGCATGACGTTGAGGGTGAGATTTGAGGTGAACATGAGTCGGATTGCTGCTATTGAGGACCCTAATATGGTTGCTTGATGCCTATGGATCGGAGTCGGGCATGACGTTGATGGGGAGGGTTTTGGTTTGCTCGAGGCATCGGGTATTGCTGGGCGGTGTAACATCCTCCTGCCTTGCTCCGCTGGACGCGTTCGCAAGGCTGTCTTCCTTCAAAGGAGGATTTTTGGCAGGGCGTGCCATGCGCCTCCCGAACGCCACGTCCTGCCCGTATGAGGCGGGTCGGGGACGGGCATGACGAGTCTGGGTGGTGTGAGGGAACGAAAAAACCACTGCCTGACGCGCGCTTCTCCACGTTATCTTGACAGGCATGTGCGGAACGGCTTCCACGGGAAATCTGTGCGATGCTATGCACGGATCAGGGGTACTTGATATCTCCGATCCATCAACCCCAACCTTCTGAGCACCACCCTATGCCCAGTGCAACCTGCGCGGCGCTTCGGGATGCGCTTCGGCTCATCTTTCCCACGGGGGACATATACTTCCAGGAGGAAGCGGACAGTCGCTCATGGTCGCGTGTCTACCGCGTGCACGGCCCACTGGATGTACGGGTCTACGTGAAGGGGACCCTCCCATCGATTCCCGAAGCACAGACGACGGTCCGCCTGGCTTCGACCTGCCCGGATCTCGTTCCAGCCGTTCTGAGCGCCGATCTCTTGCCGGAATCGGGCTGGAACTGGTTCGCCATGGCGGACGCGGGCGATTGCGCCCACCTCGAACTCACTCCCGAGCAGGCCTGCCGTGCGGCGTCTATACTCGGCGAGTTGCAGCGAAAGACGCTATTGGATCCGCTGTTTGAAACCATCCTGCCGGCCTGTCTGCCTGATCGGTTGTATGCGATTGCACTGGAATCCTGTACCCTGCTCCTCGAACGTGGCGATCCGGACATCCGCAGCCGGGCACGGTCTCTGTACACCGAGCTTGGCCAGCGAGCGCCGGTGTTTCAAGAGCTTGCCATGTACCTGGCGCAGGTACCGTCTGCCTGCGTGCACGGCGATTTCTGGCCGGGCAACGTCGCGATCCGGGATGCCGAATTTCGGATCATCGATTGGGGAGAGGCGGTCTGGGGGATTGGCGGTGCCTCGATCTGGAATCTTCTCCTCAGTTCGCGGGCCACGCTGGAGCACGCCGCTCCTGCCATCTGGGAAGCCTATGAGGCGGGCCTGCAGCACCCCATCGGGCCGGAATACATAGGGGCCGCTCGGACTGCCTTCTACGTCACCATGCTCGTGGTAGACCGGCACTACGGCGACCTCGATAAAGCTGAATCGCTACATGGGATGCTGAAGACGCTCGAACGCGTGCTGGAGAGTTTGAAGTAGCCTGTACAGGCTTAACGGAGTCGAACGCATCACGCTGGCGGGGGAGGTGGCCTCCAAGCGTGTGATGTCCCTCTATCCCTCTGGTGTAATCGTTACCGTCTCTTGCCCATCACGCGTTGTGGAGATACGTGGAGGGCGTCCTATACTGCCGTGGCGAACCGTACTCAGCAGATTGGCGGTAGATGAACGAGAAAGAGAAGATGCTCGCAGGGGAACTCTACGATCCCCTCGACCGGCAGCTCAGCGCGGAGCGCCGCCGTGCACGCAACCTCTGCCAGGCCCTGAATAACACGCGCGACAGCGAAGAGGAAGAACGCAGGCGTATCCTGAACGAGCTGTTCGGATATGAGACGGATGTATGGCTTCAGCCGCCGTTCTACTGCGATTATGGCACGAACATCATCCTCGGGGAGAAGGTCTTCTTCAATTTCAACTGCGTCGTGCTGGACGTGATGCAGGTGCGGATCGGGAGCCACGTCCTGTTCGGCCCAGCCGTGCAGATCTACACGGCCACACACCCACTGGATGCCGTGCAGCGGCGCACGGGCCTCGAATGTGCGAAGCCCGTCGAGATCGGGTCCGACGTGTGGGTCGGTGGGGGCGCGATCATCTGCCCGGGCGTAAAGATCGGCTCCCGGACAGTCATCGGCGCAGGCTCGGTCGTCACACGAGACATTCCGGACGATGTGTTCGCGGCGGGCAATCCCTGCCGTGTCATACGAGAGATCAGTTGATGAACGTCTATCGCTACTGAGTTCACGCGTGTTACGTGAATGGGCCGCCGGACCGTTTCTGTCTGCTTTACCCATTCCAGCAGAAGATGTCGTGCCGGGAAGTGCGCTCACGGTCACATTCTGGCACGTCTTTCTGGCTTCGATCATACAGCCGACCAGCGTGTCGTCACGCTTGCCAGGATGTGAGGCAGCGCTTCTCCTCCTTCATCAGAGCCGGATCGCACGGTCCGGCTGTCCCGTTTTGTCGCCTATCGTAGACGCCGCCGCTCCGCTTGGCGCGTCCATTTTGCCGTTTCCTCCCGATTTCCTGGGCATTCTGTTGCATCTCTGTGACATCTCGTCCGGGATAGCCACAGGATTGTGGCAATTGTATCCCAAAAGTGTGTAGCCCTGTGCGCGGCACCCCCTTTGCCACCCTTGAGGGTGTTCGAACGAAATGAACCGGGGCGCTGGAACGGCCTGCATACCACGCCGGCCGCCTGTCTTCTGCCGGTAGTCCGTCCCGTCCCGGCAACCCTGTATCAAACCCACCATGTTTCACGATATATCGTTTATCCGCCGCCTGGGTGTGAGAAGCCGTGCGCTGACCCGCACCATGCTGGTCTGCTTCGGCATGCTGGTGCTGGCGCCCGGCATGGCGTTCGCCCAGACAGCGTCCGGACCGCCTGCCTCCCTAACGCTCCAGGATGTAGTGCGGCTGGCTATGGAACGCAATCTGGATGTCATGCAAGGGGCGAATCAGGTCGAAATGGGCAGAACTCAGGTGGAGCAGGAACGGGCGGATTTCCTTCCGGACCTGAACCTCTCGATCTCGCCCGGTGCCAGCTACGGACGTAGCATCGATCCGATGACCGGATCGACGGAGGGCAATGTGGACCGGTCCCTGAATATGGGTGCTTCGTCCTCCATCAATCTGTTCAATGGTTTTGAGGATCAGGCTACGCTGGACCAAGCCAAGTCCCAACTGAGCGCCAGCGAGCGCCTGTTTGGGCGAACCCAGGAGCAGATCGCTTATCAGGCTGCCATACAGTACCTGGATGTCTTTCTGAACCAAGAGCTCGAAGCCGTCGCTCAAGAGAACCTGGACGTTCAGGAGCGCCAGCTCGAACAGATTCAGGCGTTCTATGAGGCCGGTAGCCGTCCCATAGCTGATGTGTTGCAGCAGAAGGCAGCCATTGCTGCCGCCAGACAGCAGCTCCTTGCCGCGCAGCAGGCCGTTGAAGTTGCCCGCCTGGAACTCAAGCGGACGTTGCGGCTGTCCGCCGAGGACGAACTCGAACTGGCAGAACCATCACCCGAGGTATTCGCACTCCAGGAAGACCAGCTTGCCTTGAATGATTTGATTGCCCGCGCACTGGAAAACCGCAGTGACCTGGAAGCACAGCGGCTCCAGATCGATGCCGCTGAGTCCGGTGTGAAGGCGGCCCGGTCGGGCTACTATCCGCGGGTGGACCTGGGTGTTGGAGCGAATACCCGCTACAATAGCGGGATCAGCGGTGTTGGCGCGGCGGATCAGCTGTTCGATACCGGACCGGGCAGCAGCGTCAACTTGTCGGTTACGATTCCCATTTTCGACCGGAACCGGACGAGGAGCGCCGTCAAGCGCGCCGAAATAGCCGTCGATAACGAGCGCATCGCTCTGGAGCGCGCCGAGCAGGATATAGCCTTCGAGGTACAGAAGGCCGTGCTGGACTACAACACGGCAAAGGCGCAGCTCGCCTCGGCGGAGGAGCAGGTCGCGGCGGCCCGTCAGGCGCTCAGCGCGGCGGAAGCCCGCTATAACGTTGGCGCTTCGACACTCGTCGAACTGGCCCAGACGCGCAGCACGTTTGTGCAGGCCGAAGCCGACCGCGTGAATGCGCTCTATGCGCTCGGGATGAGCCGCCTTACACTGGCTCTCCAGACGGGTGACGTCGGTGCCGCCATCAACGAGCTTGGTTGAACCTAACACGCCCGCCCCGCTGGTGCGCAGGCCGTAATACTCAAGAGGGGACCATGAAAAAAAGCAAGCGGTTCGTAGTCGTGATAGGCGCCGTGGCGATTCTGGCAGTGGGCGCGTGGACCTTCTTCGGCCGGAGCCACTCAAGGGGGGCGGAATCGTACGATTTCGTGACTGTGGAGCGCGGAGACCTCCGGGAGATCGTCTCGAGCACGGGTACGGTATCAGCCCTGGAGCAGGTGGAAGTCGGCACGCAGGTTTCGGGCACCATCCGCGAGGTGTTCGTCGATTTTAACGACGTGGTGGAGGCCGGGCAGTTGCTGGCTCTCATCGACACGGAAAACCTGGACGCGTCGGTGAACGAGGCATACGCCGGTCTTCAGCGTGCGCAGGCCGTCTTGGCCGAAGCCCAGGCGCGGCTGGATGAAGCCCGCGCCAATCTGGAGCGCAACCAGCCGCTTTTCGACAGGGGGTATCTCTCCGAGCAGGAGTTCCGTCCATTCCAGACGGCGGTTGCAACCGCTGAGGCATCGGTGTCGTCCGCTCAGGCGCAGGTCGGTTCAGCGCAGGCGCAGGTTGCTCAGGCGCAGAAGAATCGCCGGAATGCGGAGATCCGTTCTCCAATCAGTGGAATCATCATTTCCCGTAGTGTAGAGAAGGGCCAGACCGTAGCCGCCAGTTTCAACACGCCGACACTCTTCATCATCGCGGCGGATCTGTCCAGAATGCGCATTCTTGCCTCTGTGGACGAGAGCGACATCGGGCAGATCAAAGCCGGTCAGCAGGTTGAGTTTACCGTGGCCGCCTACCCCGAGCGGACGTTCACCGGTGAGGTGAAGGAAGTGCGCCTGCAGGGTGTCGAGGAGACGGACGTGGTGATGTATACGGTCGTGGTGGATGCGGCGAATGAAGACGGTCTGCTTCTGCCCGGTATGACGGCGACGGTTGATTTCGTGGTGGAGTCCGTGGAGGACGTGCTGATGGTGCCTACGGTGGCCCTCAGCGTGCGGCCCCGTCAGGATGCAGGCCGGCAAGGTGAGCAGCAGGTCCCGCCCGCTCGCATGACACGCGGGCCGGGAGGTGCCGAGGCCAGCGACATCCAGCAACTCTGGTACCAGGACGACCAGGGAGCACTACACGCCATACCGGTACGGCCGGGAGTCAACAACGGCTTCATGACGGAGATCATACCGGTCGATTCTTCCGGCGTGCTCACGCCGGGCCTGAAGGTGATCAGCCGGGTCAACTCGAACGGTTCATCAGATACGCCGGCACGTACTTCCGGAATGCCCATGAGGGCTCCTCATGGGCCGAGAATGTTTTGAACCGGTCAGGGGTACCAATATGAATGCGTATGCCGGCTATCTGCGGCCTGAAATGAGCTTCTGAATTACAATGAACGTAATCGAAACCATCGATCTGACCCGGATCTACGAGGCTGCTGAGCCGGTGCATGCGTTGCGGGGGGTGAACCTGACCGTCGGGCCCGGTGAGTTCGTGGCTCTGATGGGGTCGTCCGGGTCGGGGAAGTCCACCCTGATGAACACGCTCGGGTGTCTGGACACGCCGACGAGTGGGACTTACCTGCTCGATGGGGTAGACGTGGGGCGGCTGAGCCGGAACGAACGGGCCGACCTCCGGAATCAGAAGCTCGGCTTCGTGTTTCAGGGCTTCAACCTGTTGCCTCGGACCAGCGCAGTCGAGAACGTGGAACTGCCGCTCATGTACGATCGCACGTCGCGGGTCACTCATCCGCGCAAGCGGGCCATCGAGGCGCTCGAGCGGGTCGGTCTGGGCGGGCGGCTGGACCACCAGCCCAGCCAGCTTTCCGGCGGGCAGCAGCAACGCGTCGCCATTGCGCGGGCGCTGGTCAATGACCCCGCCGTGATTCTTGCCGATGAGCCGACCGGCAACCTGGATACCCGCACCTCCATCGAGGTGATGCATCTGTTCCAGGAACTGAACGACCAGGGGATCACCATCGTGCTGGTGACGCACGAGCCGGACATCGCCCGGTATGCGAAGCGGATCGTGGAGTTGAGAGACGGGCTGATCGTGAGTGACCGGCCGGTACCCAATCGCCGGACGGCAGGAGAGGACCTGGAAGCGATGGAAGGCGTCATCGGGGTGTTGTAACGGGTGTGGGGCGCAGGGATATCGTATAGAGGCGAGATATGAAGTGGAAAAAGCTCATGCGGGCGGCGACCAGCAGCATCCTGCGTAACAGGATGCGCAGCCTGCTTACCATCCTGGGGGTCATCATCGGTGTGGGCGCCGTGATCGTCATGGTTACGGTGGGGCAGGGGGCGCAGAAGGACATCGAGGACCGGATCTCGTCGCTCGGGGCGAACATGATCACGGTATCCCCGCCGCCGCGTGAGCGAGGCGGTGTCAGCCGGGGGTTCGGGGGCCGCAGCACGCTCACGCTGGAAGACGTGGAGGTACTGCGACAGCAGGCGACGCGCCTCTCAGCTATTTCCGCTTTCGTCCGTACGGGGGGGCAGGTGGTCGGCGGTTCGGGCAACTGGTCCACCTCTGTCAACGGTGTGTCACCAGATTACCCGGCCATTCGAGATTGGGACCTCGAGGAAGGGGTGTTCTTCACCGAGCGCGACGTTCAGGCGCGTCGTAAGGTCGCCGTACTGGGCAAGGCCGTGGCCGACGCGTTATTCCCGGACGGGCGTGCCGTCGGGCAGAGGATTCGGGTTGGTTCCGTCCCGTTTCAGGTGATCGGCGTGCTCAAGGAAAAGGGGCAGGCCGGTATGGGAGGCAACCAGGATGACGTGGTGCTCGCTCCGGCGACGACGGTGTTCTACCGTCTCTCTGGCAAGGATAACATCGATATGATCTATGCCAGCGCGACGAGTGAAGCCGACCTGAGCGCGGCGCAGACAGAGATCGAAACCATTCTCCGGGCACAACACAAACTGCGTGCAGGCCAAGCCAACGACTTCCAGATCAATAACCTGACCGACGTCGTCGAGACGGCTTCATCGGTCATCGGTACCTTTACCCTGTTGCTCGGCTCCATTGCGGCCGTGTCGCTGGTCGTGGGCGGCATCGGCATCATGAACATCATGCTGGTTTCCGTCACCGAGCGTACGCGAGAGATCGGCATCCGGCTGGCGATCGGCGCGCACGGGTCCGACGTGCTGGCACAGTTTCTCGTGGAGGCTGCTATGTTGAGCCTGGTGGGCGGTATCGTAGGGGTGCTCAGCGGGCTGGGGATCGGTTACGGCATCACGAACTTGCTAGACGTGCCCATGACGATCAATCCCGTCATCATTGCCGTTGCCGTGGCATTCTCGCTGGCCGTGGGATTGTTTTTCGGATACTACCCTGCACGTAAAGCCGCTGCCCTCGATCCGATTCAGGCCTTACGGTATGAGTAGGGTAACGGGTATTTAGCGTGCTCAGCCATTCTGCTGTTTCTCCTCACCAAAGGTCGTCATCCGGTTCAGGAACCACACGTTGCATATGAAAACAGTGATGGCGCTGGCAGCGGTGAGCCAGAGTCTGTGCTTATAGGCCGCGTAGAGCCCACCCAGGGCTGTGGAAGCCGCAGCGGCCTGGATGGCCAGTGCCGCGTCGAGTGGCAACTCCTTCGTCCATCGCCGGTCGCCCCGAATGGCGCGTGCCGCCCACGTTCGGCTATTGCGGGGTTCCGGAAAGAGGAACGGATTGGCTGCAAACCACGTTGCGACAGCGAGACCCTGCTTCCAGGAACGATTCCATAAGGGGAGGTAAATGAACGGGGTCGAAAGAAGACGGGTCCACACGCTCCACGGATTGGCGTGCCGCCGCCACATGGTATCGATTAGTTTTGAGCGCTTCATGCCGGGTTGATGGATATGGCCGGGTACTATACTGTATGTCCACAAGGCGCCGGGGCACGCGTCAAAGAGGCCCGCATCGGTCGATCCACATGCTATTCATCATCAAACCGTATCATCGCGTGACACGATTCATACCCTGCGTTTTCGTACTGACGGTCATTTTCTTTGCTCTGCCGGGCATGGCGGTATCGACGGCGCTGGCACAACCGGTGCCCCGTATCGAAGGCGTTGCCCTGCCAGATTCGGCTCGGATCGTCCTTGCCGAGATCATGCGTGAGGCAGGCGTGGCATCGGCGCGGGTGACGAGCACGTACCGAGCGCCCGAAGATCAGGTCCGTATCATGCACGGCTACGTCCAGCGCCACGGCATTGCCCGCACGAAGCAACTGTACGGCCCTGAAGGAGACGCCGTCATAGACGCGTACGAGCGGAACAGGAACAAGGCGAACGGGGAGGTGCTCGCTGCCATGCTCGACGAACTTCACCGGCAACTCCCGATCGCTTTCGCCAACAAGCGCCTGATGCATCTCCATCCCTGTTACTACACGTTTGACGTTTCGATGCGGTCCATTCCGGCCGCGCGGCACGACGCCTTCATCCAGGCAGCGGAGCGGCATCCGGACGTTCATCGCTTCCTCGGGCCGGGGCAGGGGGAACGGGAAGCGTTCCATATCGAGATAGCGCGACCCGGAGAATGTCCAGAGGAATACCGCTAACCGAGAGGAATCAATCGGTAGCGAGTACGATCACGCTTGCACTCGTCCGGGTAGCCCCACCGCGCGTTCGGTTGTCGCCGGATAGCATTTACTGTGGCTTACGTGACGTATGGCGGGTTCCATGAACGCCTCGAATCTTCGACCGAATCGGCTTCCCACAGGCAGACCGCTTGCGATCCATCTTTCTTGTGAAGGATCTGGAGCCACTTCTGATATCCGGTATTTAAGCGGCCCTGGCAACCTCCTAAAAGATTTCAGGATCCGTAATCTGGTGCCGGGGGACGACGTACTGGGTGGTTCTCCCCACAAAAATGGGGTAGAGACAGGGGGGCATACGTATGTAGCGTATTCGCCGGATTGTCGCTGTAACGATACGGCGACACGAACCTTGCCGGGCTGGAACGATTCCCTTGACTCCATGGCGGAACGTTTCAAGCAGTCGGAAGGTGTGTTTCAGCGGTCTCAGCGTATAGCGCGATGAGTTCCTGCGCGGCCGCCAGCACCTTCTCGCGCAGGCTCTCCGGCTCCAATACCTCCATGGCCGGGCCGAAGGCCAGCACGTACTCGCAGGCGACCTCTTCCAGGCCCAGGTTCAGCGTGATAGGTATCCACCCATCCTCGTCAGGTGCGCCGATTTCTTCCGTTCGAGCGAACCGGCCGGCGTAGCGCAGGCGGGGCAGCACGTCTGGCCGGGCACGCACAGAAACGATATATCTGGGTAAGTCCGCATTGAACTGGGCCGTGGATTCCTCCCAGTATGCAGCCAGGTCGAAATCGTCCGGGCAGACGCAGGGCTTGTCTGTTACAGTGGCTCCCTGCACGCGGGAGACGCGGTAGGTGCGCATCTCGCCGTCTACTCCGGCAACGAGGTACCAGACGCTTCCCTTGGCCACCAGTCCGAGCGGGTCCACCAGGCGCTCTACGGTTTCGCCATCGTTGCGACGGTACGTCAGCAGCACCCTGCGTTCCGTCCAGACCGCCTCCTGCAGCACAGGCAGCAGCGGCACAGCTTCTTCAGGCCGGTTCCAGCCGGTGACGTCCACGTGGATGCGCCGGCGGGCGCGCTCTGCACCCTGACGGTGCATCGATGGGAGCGCCGCGAGGAGTTTGAGCAATGCCGCTTCGGCAGCTTTTTCCAGCCTCAGGTCCGTAAGCAGTTTTGGCGGCACGTTGACGAACAGCGCCTGGATTTCCGCTTCGTTCAGACCCGTCAGGTTGGTCCGGTACGAGCCGAGCAGCGACCAGCCACCTCTGGCGCCGCGCTCCGCCACGACGGGAATCCCGGCCGCTCCGAGGGCTTCCATATCACGATGAATGGTTCGCTCGGACACTTCAAGTCGTTCCGCCAGCTCGCGAGCCGTCAACCGGTGATGAGTCTGAAGTAGCAGGACGATCGAGAGCAGTCGATCCGCACGCATCGTTTTTCTCTGAGTTGGGGGATCTGCCGGGTGCAGCCGTTCTTCCTTTCACACATGGAGCGAGCGTACTGCAGCGTGTTCCACAAGATTGCCGACCGCTCCCAAGGTAGTAATTAAATATGACAGGGGATGTCATCTATTGGGTCCTATCCTGTTTCGAGTGCATAGAGGCGTGCGCTGAAATGATTGTCGAATCGATATAGGAGGAACTATGGAAGCAACAGCAAGCAACAGACCGCTGGCAGGAAAGGTAGCCGTCGTCGCCGGCGCGACACGCGGAACCGGGCGCGGCATCGCAACCGCGCTCGGCGAGGCCGGGGCGACCGTTTATTGTACCGGCCGGAGCACTCGGGCGGAGAAGCGGGACGTACCTGCCGTTCGCACGGGCTATGAGGCCTTCGAGCTGGCCAAACGGCCCGAGACGATCGAGGAAACGGCGGAGCTGGTCACGGAGAAGGGGGGCATCGGCATTCCGGTGCGGGTAGACCACACTATCCCCGAGCAGGTGGAGATTCTATTCAAACGCGTGGCGGAAGAGCAGGGGCGGCTGGACATTCTGGTCAATGACATCTGGGGCGGCGACGAACTCGAAGAGCAGAAGCCATTCTGGGAGCACACGCTGGCGAAAGGCCTACTCATGCTCGAGCGCGGGATCCACACGCATCTCATCACCAGCCATTATGCCGTACCCCTGCTGCTCGGAACCGGGCCGGGCCTGATCGTCGAGGTCACCGATGGGGACGGGTACTTTTACCGGGGCAACTATTCCAAAGAGCCCGGGATGTTTTACTACGACCTGGTGAAGACCACCGTCATTCGCATCGCGTTCGATATGGCACTGGAACTGTACGAGCATAAGATTACCTCCCTCGCGGTGACGCCGGGCTTTCTCCGCTCGGAAGCCATGCTCGAACATTTCGGGGTGACGGAGGCCAACTGGCAGGACGCCGCCGCACAGGTGCCGGGCTACACCGAATCAGAGACACCGCTCTACGTAGGCCGCTGCGTCGCAGCACTCGCAGCCGACCCGAACGTATTTCAGAAGACAGGGCGTGTGTACGCCGCCTGGAATCTCGGCCCGGAGTACGGCATTACCGATGTAGACGGCCGCCAGCCTAATTTCATGCGCTGGATGAAAGAAAACATGCCCGAAGCCGTGTGGAAGCCCTGCGACGATACGTTCTATTCGTACTGGGGTCTACCGGGTGCCGACAATGATCGCTCCGACAACAGCAGCCATCATACAGGGAGTGGAGCAGGAGAGGAAGCCCACAACCAGGCAACCCGCTCCCTCACCTGATACGGTTCGGAGATGTGGAGGACAGCGGTCCTCTAGACAACGTCCTCCACATCTCCGCCTCAGCAGCTCTGCAGGTCCCAATCCGAGCAAAAGAGAAAATCCTCCTTTGAAGGAGGACAGCCTTGCGAACGCGTCCAGCGGAGCAAGGCAGGAGGATGTTCGCACCTGCAAAGGAATACCTGAATACTCCGAACAAGCGCATATGCGCCCTGAACATCATGTCCGGCCCGGACCGGGCATCCTGACAGCACAACCTCTAGAGAAGTGTTGATAGCATCGGAGATGTCACCTGCGATCGGACGAGCGAAGCACAAGGCTAGGTGTACACCGCCCTGCCTCCCTGTGTCATCCTGAGTGGAGGCTCGCAGGGCCGTGGTCGAAGGACCCCACGACAGCACAATGATACCCTCCACCTGAAAAAAGCAAAAGGGCCAGCTCATTCTCAGTCCGTGGCAGGCGGACCCTGCTCAGCACCTCACAAAGCAGCCAACAGCCCGTCGCATGGGGCCTCTGATAACTTCCGGTCCAGGAGGCGCAAACCTCACCACACGCCAGCACACCCCGACCCTGTTTCCAGAGCATTATCATTTTAAGTGGGACCGGTTCCACACGAAAAGTCTGGATTCGAAACGGACGATCCACTATATATTCATGAACAACACGAATATGCACGTTTGCACCGGTTGCGTCCGCGAGTCGTGTTGAGATGCCGTGGCATACTCATCGTGATGGACGCAATTCGCCGACGCGTCGAGTGACGTACGTCGGCGCTGAAGTTCGAAGTGGGGGGGAGAGAAGGGGTGATCGAGAGCGCACCCGCTCGATGCGGTCGGCGGCCTGTGTGCCGACGCCGGATCCCGAACCCCTGTACGCTGGTGAAGATGAATCCCTGCACGACCCCTCCGATGGTATCGCATCGGTGGGTACCGGTCGAGGCCTCACCCGAGCATGGCCTCCCACCTCATTCCAGACTCGCTGGAGTGAGTTTCGTCCCGATCTGCACGTTCGTATCCGAGAACCTCTCTCGGCACCCTGGAGGAGGTGTATGCCTCCTCGATAACGTGTAGCCGGGCAACGCGGCGTGTCTGCCCATCCACCCGCCCGCCAGCCCGCATACGCGGAGGCGGTAGTCGCTCCCTCGTCGTCCGGCGCACTGAACGCACTGCTACCCCGGCATGCGTAGATGTACCCGGTAGTCCGGCCACCCGGAAGGCGATGTGAACACGTGGCAGACGAGTACGCAGCCAGATCTGGCTGCAGAGCGATCTCCATCCAACCGGCGCATTCACCGTCCGCAGAGCGCCTCGGTCGGCCCTTCGATAGCCCGTCTCGTCGTTCTGCCGGATCGAATTTCCTGCACCGTACATCATGTAACGCTATGCAAATGAAACCAGCGATGAACGCGCATCCTGCCTCTCCTGCTGCGCATCCATCTCTGCATGCGCTCGCACGGTTCTTCGTGCTGGTGCTCGGCCTGCTCCTCACCGCAGACGCTTCGGCGCAGGGAACGGGGGGCGATTCGAGTAACTCTTCGTCTCCTGCAGCCCAGGCTCCCGGACCCGGCCAACCGGGTACCATCATCGGTCGCGTCGTCGATGCCGCCACCGGCGAGAGCCTGCCCGGTGCGACGATCGCCATCGTCGGAGCCACCCAGGGCGCCACTGCCGGAGCGGACGGCAGCTACCGTATCGAAAATATTCAGCCGGGCATCTACGACGTCCAGGCGAGTTTCATCGGCTACCAGTCGCAGACCGTGGAGGACGTTCCCGTGACTGCCGACGAAGTGACGGTGCTCGACTTCTCGCTCGAGTCCGGTGTTTCGGCGCTCGACGAGGTCGTGGTCGTCGGTTACGGCGAGCAGAGAAAGGTGAACCTGACCGGTGCCGTCTCGACAATCAACTTCGATGACGCGCTCGAGAACCGGCCTGTGACGAATGCTTCGCAGGCCCTCTCCGGCAAGGTGACGGGCGTCTGGGTCAGCCAGAACTCGGGTGCTCCCGGCAGCGATGGGGCCACCCTGCGAGTCCGGGGTTTCGGTACCCTCAACGACACGAACCCGCTCGTGATCATCGATGGGGTGGAGGGGCGTCTCGCCGAACTGAATCCGAACGACATCGCCTCCATGACGGTGCTCAAGGATGCGGCCTCAGCCGCCATCTACGGCGCACGGGCGGCCAATGGCGTGGTTCTCGTCACGACGAAGCGCGGCGACTACAATTCGGCGCCGCAGGTCTCGTACAACGGCTACTACGGAGTGCAGAACCTCGGCATGCGGTACGACCTGATCGACAATAGCGCCGAGTTCATGGAGATGTGGAATACCGCCGTCATGAATAACGGCGGCGACCCGCTCTTTCCGCAGGACGTCATCGAAGCGTTCCGTACGGGCACCGACCCCTACAAGTATCCCAACGTCAACTATTTCGACGAGGTCTTCCAGTCGGCTCCGATTACGGAGCACAACGTCTCCGTACGTGGCGGCTCTGCAGATGCCAACTATTACATCTCGGCCAACTACCTCGACCAAGGCGGCATTATCCGGCAGACGAACTCGAATCGTTACGGCGTCCACCTCAACCTGAACACCCGCGTCACCGACTGGCTGGAAGTGGGTGGTACGCTGCGCGGCATGCGGAAAATCACCGATCGCCCATACGACGACATCGGCCGCATCATGTACATGATGTCGAACGGCGGCTATCCGTTCATCGCTCCGTACACGCGCGACGGTCGCTTCGGGGCCACCCAGGCCGTCTATCTCAGCGGTCCCAACGCGGGGATGCCCATCGTCGATTCCCGCAACCCGCTGCCAGATGCCTACAACGGCCAGACGCAGTACACCAACAGCTTTCTGGAAGCGAGCCTCAACGCCACGTTGCGGCTCCTTCCCGGTCTGAGCCTCAACGCGCGGTACTCGGACCGGTACAATAATAACCGACAGGATCGCTACAACGAGATGCACTACGTCTATACGGATGAAGGCTTCCGGAGCACGACGCTCGACTACCCGTCGGTCATCAACAACTACCGGTCCGCCAACGAGGAGGTCTACCGCGTGTTCTACAACACGCTGAACTTCGACCATACCTTCGGCGAGCGGCACAACACCTCGGCCATTCTCGGCATGCAGGCCGAAGCGCTGGACCTCAGCACGACGGCGGTGCGGAAGTCCGATCCGCCGAAGGACGGGCTCCACGAGGTGGATGCAGGTACCAGCAGCCCCTTCGCCAGTGGCAACTCGACCGAGTGGCGCATGCTCTCGTACTTCGGTCGGCTCAACTACAACTTCGACGAGAAGTACCTCTTTGAGAGCAATCTGCGCGCCGATGCTTCGTCCCGCTTCAAGTCAGGAAACCGGTGGGGACTCTTCCCCTCGTTCTCCGCGGGCTGGCGCATCAGCGAAGAGCCGTTCATGCGTGGCCTCGACTTCATCAGCGAGCTCAAGCTCCGCGCGTCCTGGGGACGCCTCGGCAATCAGAACATCGAGGGGATCGCGGGTAACTATCCGTACCTGATTTCGATCACCCAGAACTACGGCACCAGCTACAACTTCGGCGGCCAGCTGATGCCCGGCGCGGCAGTCACCTCGCTGGTTGATGAGGACATCACCTGGGAGACGACGGAAAGCATCGACATCGGCCTTGATCTCGGCCTCCTCAATAACCGGCTCAACCTCGAGCTGGACTACTTCAACAAGCAGACGAGCGACATTCTCGTGCGGCTGCCCATCCCCCAGATCCTGGGCGGCGTATCCGCCCCGGTCGAGAACGTCGGGCGGATGCGGAACGACGGCTTCGAGGTCGCGGCATCGTACCAGTCGGATAGCTATAACCGCGACTTCAGCTACCGCATCGGTGCCAATCTGTCGTACGTCACCAACGAGGTCACCAAGTTCCGCGGTGGTCAGGCGCCCGACCAGCTCTACCTCATTCGCGAGGGGATCTCATACCGCGCCCTGTACGGCTACAATGCCATCGGCATCTACCGCACGGATGAGGAAGCGGCCGAGCACATGGCTAACAACAGCTACATCCCGGAGGCGGGCGACCTGAAGTACGAGGACGTGAACGGCGATGGGCGGCTGGACTACCGGGATAAGCAGGTGCTCGGGAATACCATTCCCAAATACACCTACGGCATCAATCTGGGGCTCACCTATAAGAACCTGAACCTGGATGTCGTCACCATGGGTATTGCCGGGGCGCATGCTTACACAGCGAACGCGTGGACGCAGCCCCTCGGCATCTCAGGCGGCACCATCACCACGCGCTGGCGGGATGCCTGGACGCCGGAGAACCCGGATGCATCTCTGCCCAGAATCCGTATCAATGATACGTGGAACCGGTATGAGTCCTCGTTCTGGGTCACGGATATCTCGTTCTTCAAGATCAAGAACATTCAGTTGTCCTATAACCTGCCGTCTCGGTGGTTGCAACGGATGAATGTCGACGGGCTGAGCATCTACCTGAATGTTCAGAACCTACCTGCTTTCGTCACGGACGACTACGAAGGCTTCGATCCGGAGCGGAGCACCTTCGATAGCGGTGCTTCCCTGTACCCCACTCCGGTGATGACGTCGATCGGCGTGAATGTGCAACTTTAACGAGATGCTCTCAATGAAATATCGTGTCGCAATAGTACTCGCGCTGCTCTGCGTAACGACGTCGTGCAGCGAAGAATTCCTCGCGGTGACTCCGGAGGACCGCATCACCGAGGAGAACTTCTGGAACAGCGAGCAGGATACCTACCTCGCCCTTTACGGCATCTATAACACCCTGCACGCCCGCCACGTATACGGCTACGGCGGCGGCTTCGATGCCATGACGCATAATGCCTATCAGTGGGCCCACTGGGAAGGCAAGGAGATGCAGGTCGGCAACGGGACCGTTACACCTGCCGAAGGAGGCATCGTGCTGGAGCGGTGGCGTGATGCCTACAAAGGTATCGCCCGCGCGAACTACTTCCTCGAAAACATCGACAAGGTGGAGATGGATGCCGAGGAGAAGGAACAGATGATCGGCGAGGCTTATTTCCTCCGAGGCGTGTTCTACGCGCTCCTGGCCGATTCGTACGGCGGTGTGCCGATCATCCTGAACACGATAACGGTTGAGGAAGCACGCAACTTGGAGCGAGCTTCGCTGGAGGACACCTGGGCGCAGGTACATTCCGATTACGACGAGGCCATCGCACGCCTGAAGCCGCAGGCGCCGCTCGTCGGGCGCGCGACGCTGGGCGCGGCCTACGGCATGAAGATGCGCGCTTACCTGTACCAGGGCGAGTGGGACAAGGTCATCGAGTATGCGGACAAGGTCATCGATCTGGGCCTGTACGACCTCTTCCCGAGCTACCAGGGCCTCTTCCAGCTGGAGAACGAGAACAACCAGGAAGTCATCTTCGACGTCCAGTTCATGGACGGCCCGTTCTCCCAAGGAAGTGTCTTTGATCGCTACTGGCAGCCGCAGAATCTGCTTTACGGCATCAACGGCTCCAACTCCGTGGCTCCCATCCAGAATCTGGTGGATGCCTACGAGACGCTCGACGGCAGCCCCGTCGATCCGGCGCAGCCCTATGTGAACCGCGATCCCCGGCTCGAATTCACCATCCTCCGCCCCGGAGCGTATTTCCAGGGCCAGCTCTATCCCGATGAGATCCAGAACCACACCGGCCAGAAGGTCGGCTTCGGAATCCGTAAGTACACCATCGAAACGCAGCAGGTGAAGCCGGAAGAGTCGCCGCTGAATTTCATCGTGCTCCGCTACGCGGATGTCCTGCTCTCCAAGGCGGAGGCGCTGATCGAACGAGACAACCCGGACATCCCCCAGGCCATCGCACTCATCAACCGCATCCGTACAGAGCGGAACGATGTCAAACTGCTGCCGCTCCCCACCTCGTTGAGCGTCGATGAGGCCCGCGAGAAGCTGCGCCACGAGCGTCGCATCGAACTCGCGCTGGAGGGGCTGTACTGGAGTGACGTGAGGAGGTGGGGTATCGGTCCGGAGGTGTATCCTCTGGAGGTGAGGGGAGCGAACGGAGAGTTGGTGGAGATCAAGTTTGCGGATGGGTATGACTCGGAGAAAGCCCGTTACCTGCCCATCCCTGAGAGCGAGATCTCCCTGAATCCCAAACTGGAGCAGAATCCGGGGTATTAAGCCCGCTGCGCCCGATCGCCGTATGCCCATCCTGCGATCGGAGTGAGGCATGATGGCGTACCGTTCCAGTAGACTGGTATGGCACACCCTCCCGAGGTTAAAGTCTCAGGGAGGGTGTGCCATTTCACGCTGACCAATCTCTGTGATACCGGATCAGTGAGTACGGCTATAAAGGCCGAAATCGGTCCGAGCGACGCCCCGTTTCATTCGAACCGGGATTGCCTGCCGCTATTCCTGCTCGAGGCGTTTCGGCCCTCTCGCCTGGCTTCACAGTGTGTACGCCAGCCCGGCGGTGAAACGGAGTTGACGCACGGTGGATGGCTCGTCGAACACCTCCTGGCCCCTTTCGGTACGGATGCGCCAGGAGTCATCCCCGTCGAACGGGTTCCGTATGCCGAGTGCGGTCCCTTCCAATCGGAGCCCCAGGCCATCTATGACTTCTATCTCGAACCCGAGGGTCGATATAGCGCCCCATCGGAACTTTGAGTTATCATCCGTCACGATGATGCCCTGGAACGGGGCCTCTACATCATCGCGCTCGTCGTCGATGCTCCAGATATTGCCCGAGAAGCCGAGGGTGATGTAAGGGGTGAAGCCGAAGACATTGAGGTCCACGTATCGAACCGCCTCCAGGCCGAAGCTCCACACCCTCATATTTCGGAGGTCGTCCGCTTCGAGCTCGTCTTCCGTGAAGTCGAAGTCCGGGTTCGGAGTGCCCACGAATTCGAAGCTGGTATCTTCCTCGAACTTGAGGCTGGTCGGGGTATAGAATCCGAACGCCCGTAAGCCCAGCTTCGTCCACGGGCGGTAGTCGAGGCTCAGGCCGAGGGTGACGTTGGGGGCGGCCGTCAGTTCCCGCTCTCCTACTTCACCGAGCCGCTCTTCCAGGAAGCGGCCGAAGGATGCGGTTCCAATGTCTGCTCCGATGGTGAAGGTATTTAATAGATCTTCATTCCTGTCCTGCGCTTGCGCGTCAGGCGCATAAAGGGGTACCGACAGTAGTATGAATGCTACCGTGGAGGTCAGGTACTTCGTGGTTGTCTTCGTCTTTCTCATCTCGATCTCAGTCTGGCTGGGTAAGCGTGTAACTGGCAAGGGTAGGAGAACGCGGTGCTTCTCCTATGGCGCCGGCCGGCCTGTCGAGTGAGACGGCCGAATAAGTGAACCAGGCCAGACGTAAATGGTTATGCGCCCGCACAGGTTTATGAGGACGTGTTACGAGGAGGCAAGTTCTTTGTAACTAAGGTCTTTGCGAAGCAGGAAGGCAGGAGTAAACGGGGGGGGGCGAACTTTGAAAGGAGCCAGCGGACTGTCAAAACCAGTACGATGTGTATCACGAAGTCCAGTGTGTTACTTCCGCCCCTTTCCGTCATCCCGAATCCTTCGGCCGGCTCAGGGCAGGCTTCCGTCAGGGATCTGTCTAGAGCGCAACCTGCCCGGTTACCTGAACGGATGCGTTTTGGAGAGATGTCTCACAAGCTCGTCGGAATGATATATGACGACGGTTTGCTGAGAAACATCTGTTGCACGCAGACGCACCGTACGACCACGGAGCTTTGTGGGATAGCGTGCCAAGCGACACGAGCGGAGTGACTGTCCGAAGGCGAAGGATGACGTCCTACTATTCTTAGGTGTATCACAACCGGACTTCTGCAGCACCTTTGAACGTCTCGCTGAGCGCTCGCGTGTTCAGGGCAAGATTGTATTCCTGCTGCCCGGCTGCTAACTTCGCCTCGCCACACGGGGAGGCACTGTGGTGGATCATCAGAATGACGTTCTTGTGGGCCCGGTATGGGGAATACGCAATATCTCGCAGAAGATATCGATGGCGTGATCCGCCGGCTCGATGAGGTCATCGAGCAGTCCCTGGCAGAAGGGAGCCGATTAGCGCTGTTTGCCTGTCTGTACCGGGCGGTCACTCAGCGGGTGAAGGAGAGCATTCTGGCAGGGCGATTCGAGGATGGCCGGCGCATGGAGCGGTTGGACGTGATCTTTGCCAACCGCTATCTCGCGGCATACGATGCCTACCGCCGGGGCGACCCCTGCTGCCAGAGTTGGATGGCCGCTTTCGATGCCGGACGTGCCTGGTCCCCGATCATCCTCCAACATCTCTTGCTGGGCATCAATGCCCATATCAACTTCGATCTTGGCATCGCCGCTGCGCAGACAGCGCCGGGGGCCACGCTGCCCGGATTCAAGCGAGACTTCGACGAAATCAGCCGGTTGCTCGGTGAGATGCTGGACGACGTGCAGGATCGGATCGCGGCCGTATCGCCCTGGATGGGGTTACTGGATCGAGTAGGGGCTCGTGTCGATGAAACCATCTGCACGTTCTGCCTGAGCGCCTCCCGCGACCTGGCCTGGGAAGCCGCGCAGCGGTTCGCCGTCCTCCCGGCCGAACGCCACGACGAAGAACTGGACCGGCTCGACCGCCGTGTGGCCGCGCTGGCTCGCTCCATCCGAAATCCCGGCCTCTATATCAGCGCAGCCCTGCTGATCGTACGCCTGCGTGAGACCCATACCCTCGAACGCGTGGTAGAAGCCCTCACCGGCACTCATCATACGGCTCTCGTCGCAGCGTAGGTGGCGGTCGGAGATATAATGCTGGCAGCGATAGCCATCTGCGGGCCACACATAATCCTACAATTCCAGTGTGAGTTGCCGGGGCAAGTCTTCCTCCTCGTCCGTTCTGAAAGCGGATACGGAAAGGCCCAGTAGGCGGACGGGGTGTTCAGGCGGTGCAGGTGAGGAAAGGAGGGCGTAGCCGGTGCGGAAGAGTTCATCCGCCTCGCAGACAGCATGAGGGAGTGTCTTTGCGCGAGTGATCTGCCGGAAATCGTGATACTTGATCTTGAGGGTGACGGTCCGGCCCCGCAGGCCGGCGGACGCCAGGCGTTCAGCTACCCGTTCGGCAATGGGACGGAGGCGTTCGAGCAACACATCCAGGTCTTTCGTATCGTCGAAGAACGTGCGCTCGGCACCAACTGACTTACGCTCCCGGTTCGGGTTTACCCGGCGTTCGTCCCGTCCTCTCGCGATCCAGTAGAAGTGGCTACCGGCTTTCCCGAAGTATTCTCGCAGCTCATCTTCCGTTTTCAGCCGGAGGTCAGCTCCGGTTCGGATGCCGAGGGCATGCATTTTCTCAGCGGTGACGGGGCCGACCCCATAGAACTTCTCAACGGGAAGCTCGGCGATGAAGGTTTCCGCCTCTTCAGGCAGGATGACCGCTAATCCGTCCGGCTTGTTGAGGTCAGAGGCGACCTTTGCGAGGAATTTGTTGAAGGAAACACCGGCCGAGGCTGTCAGGCCTGTCTCTTCCAGGATTTCCTGTTTGATCCGTTGAGCCAGGAGGGTAGCGGAAGGCGGTCCGAGCTTTGGCTGGGTTACGTCCAGGTATGCTTCATCAAGCGAGAGGGGCTCGACGAGATCCGTATAACGTAAAAAAATGTTGCGGATCTGCCGGCTTACGGTCCGGTAGACTTCAAAACGCGACGGGACAATGATGAGGTCCGGGCAGCGGCGGAGCGCGATGGCCGTCGGCATGGCGGAACGGACGCCGAACGCACGGGCCTCATAGCTGGCTGCTGCGATGACGCCCCGGCGCGACATGCCACCGACGGCAACAGGCCGTCCCACAAGCGCAGGGTTATCCCGCTGCTCTACGGAAGCGAAGAACGCATCCATGTCGACATGGATGATCTTTCTCATCCGGTCCACTTTCCGAGCATCCAGGCACGATGTGCCCGGTCGAGGAGATTGTTGGAGGGTTGTAGCGTGAGATTACGTATACAGGAGCCTGCAAGTCCAGAGGTCAGGATGCTAAGAGATCCGGATTACAGAGGCCAATGTGGCTCAGAGAAGAGCATACGCACGTGTGCAGATTTCCGATACCATGAAATTCATAGGGCGATCCTTTTCATCTACACGGCCCGGTGGCAAGTGAGAAGTAACGGATAGCCGGTAACAGCTTTACCGCAGTGGTATCGTATCGGCACGCTGGCGGGATTCGCCAGGAGGGGGACTGGTCTCTCCGGCCTCACCGTCCATAGTAATACGTTGGGCGGAGATGCCGTTTGTGGTATAGAACTCCATGACTGCGCGTGCCCGGTCTTCGGCGAGAGCTTGCTGGTTCCGCTCGGAAGGGCTGGCCGAGCCCGTGATGCGGACCCGCATGCCAGGACATGCGCGTAGCGTCTGAACGTTCTGCCTGGCCGCGCGCTGTCCCGCTTCGGTCAGGATACTGGAGTTCGTCTCGAAGCGCACCGAGTTCAGTGCGGAAATCTGAGGACAGCTCAGCGTGTCATAGGCGGCAACGTTCAGCCGGAACGTTTGTAGGTCGTCCCCGGCTGCATTCGTCGCCCGGAGTAAGACGGTGTACGTGCCGGCTTCCTTGAAGATATGGGTAGGGGACAGCATCGATGACGTGCTCCCGTCTCCAAACGTCCAGTGGTAGGAAAGTGGTGCATCGCCCTGCACGTCCGCCGTAAACCGGACCGGCGTTCTCGTATCGACGGTATCGGGGGTTGCGGTAATGGAGCGGATGTTCGGCGGAACCGGGACCACGACCGGCACGACCTCCACAGTAAGGGCTTCCGAACGAGAGCCTGCACGGTTCGATGCAACGAAGGTGACCGTATACCTGCCCGGCTTCGAAAACGCGTGCGTTACCTCGAGGCCGGTGGAAAATTCGCCGTCGCCCCAGTCCCAGCGGTACTCCACCGGTAGGGTAGCATCTCCATCGATGGTTGCCGTGAAGGTACCGGGCTGATCTGCATCGAGCCGGGAAGGACCTTGAATGGATACGATGTCCGGTGGTGTAGCGCCGCTCTTCAAACTAATCTTCAGTCCCGTCCCGAGCGTGTTTAGAAGGTCGAATCCGGCGAACTTCTCTGCTTCCAGTCCATCGGTCGCGTCGTCGGGGAAAGCTACCCTGGCAGTGCCCTCGGCGAAAAAGGTTACGTAATCGCTCAGCGGGACGTCTACTCCGACAGCGGCCAGTGGGCCGAATGCGACACGCGTTTTAGAATCGTCCGTGCTATTCGAGGGGACATTCCCGAACGTAGCATGCGCGCCAACGGTCACGTAAGGAGCCAGTCCGGTGCTGTTTCGCAGTGTTGCACGGTTTCTGCTGAAGGTATACCGGAACAGCGCGTTTATCGAGTGCCGCGCCGAAGTAGCGTCTTCCGGCGCAATGGACGGGAATTTAGCGAACTGATAGGCAAGACCGGCACTGTACGGTCTTTCGAACTGGTAGCCGAGTTCCAGACCTGCAGCATAAGGAAAGCCTCCGTCGAACGAGAATAACGCAGCGTTCCGGTCGCCGACGTAGCTTGCTATTCCGATTTGTGGGCGCACGTAAACGGATTGCACAGATCGGACCGGCTGGCTCAGCGCCTCCACGGGGACACCTACGCAAACGATCAGAGTCAGGGCCAGGGCGGCAAAAAACCGTGTGACCGCAAGGGGTTTCATGCGTTACGTACGAGTGGTGGGCTAGCGGCGAGAGAATAGGATAAAGAAGCGTAGACCGCCACTGAGAATCCCATGAAGACTTTGTGCTTTTGGAAGCGCATAGTCAGCATGCTTCGTGCCAGATTCGCGCTCCAGGCCGTTTGTCTTCCCGTACATTGCAAGCCGGCCTAGTTATCCGTGACTCATCTTTCCGGCTGCACCGCTGGTGGGACTTCATCCTTGTCTACCGAGAGGTGAGTGCGCAGGATACGCTCTACGTCAAGCTGGCGTAGCGCACCGACCGCATACTCGACGCGACCTTCGGCGCAGAGGCCACTGATGCCCGCGTCCTCATAGGCGGTCAGAAACGTATCAATGCACGTTTCGCGAAGTTCGTCAGCAAGCCGTGTCAGGTCGGGTCGCATGGGAAACTCTTATGCTGGTACTGCGCTGATCTTGCGCAGTCGGTCGAAAAGTACGATGTGGGAGGCGATTACGAGCGGAACGACGAAGAGGGGGAGAAGGCCCAGAGGAAATCCCGCGATATGCAGGGGAGCGCTGGGGGCGGTCACGTAATACTGTCCTGCTACGAACACGAGCGCGAGAATATCTACCAGACCGATGGTGTTCCAGGCTAGCGCTGCGCGGAGTTGCCACTCCTTTCGGATTGGAAGTGCTGATACGCCGATGGCGACCGCTGTCACTGCTACGAGGAGATCTGCGAGACCTCCCTCTATGGCAAGCTCTCGCGGCAATTTGCCCTGCCAGTAAAGCAAGAGGAGTACCACGCCGACGAGCCGGGCTGCATGAGGCATCACCAGAGCACGGAGATTCAGATTCATGATCCACTCGTATACCGGTTCGATATGCCACACGCACGCCAACACCATCAACACGAGTGCCCAAACGATGGCGCTTACGGCCAAGCCGGGCATCAGCGCAAACACGCTGCTTACACTCAGTCCGAGCGCCGCGCCAAACCAGACAATCAACCCGAGCCCGACAAACAGGCCCACTCGCTTCTTTTTGATCTGTACGTACGAACTCATGCAATAAACAGACAAGCAGGGTGCACCCGGATCAATGTGGTACCGGATCTACTCTCGCGCAAAACCAGACGTGTAACACTATTGTCACACTGACGGTAAAATATGTTTGGAACGGTTTAGGTTTCCAGGCCAAGTATTTTCATGATTTTGACCCGGTTTGTTCAGCTCCGGTTGTTCGCATCCTGGAAGACTGTGCAACGCATTCGTGCTATCGTCCTGGTGCATTACAGGTAGCATCCCAATCAAACACAAAACGGGTGTTCGGGCCTGCTCATTCAACCCGCGGCAGGGTACGGGAGACGTATCAGGTCGGTTACGTCGTATATCATGATTATTACCAGGGATCTTCAACACAAGGATTTAGCAGCCTGTATAATTGCCGAGACCAGTAGCGGGGCAGCCCGCGGGGCATAAACGGAACTGCGTGGAGGTCCGCTACACCTCAGGCCGATCCTAGAAATGAAGCCGATATGCAGACCGATGCAACAGCCTCGATTTCTCTTTTATCTCATCCATAAGGATGGATACCAGGTCCTGGGAGCGGGTCGCAAAGGCGCAAGCGGATACATGATGTTCCAGTTGTTCCACCCTCACGCCCAGGTGTTCAATGATGCCGGTCAGCGCCGGTACTACCAACGGGTTGAGGATCTGCCAGGCGACACCATTCAGGCCATGATCGAAAGTGGAGAGTGGGACGTAGCGGCATCCAGTCCCTATAACTGACAGGTTCGTGAGCAAAGCCGGGCCGAGATGTCTTTCTGGCCGCCTGTGTGCCAGGGTTGATGAGGCCGAATGCCATCGGGCAGGCCAGGTATCTGGTTCGATTTCGGCTCGTGCGCGGGTGTGAGCAGCAGAGATTCACCTCCCACGCCCCGTGCTGTCTCACTGATGGTGTGCGCCATCGAGGCCGATCAGTTCCCGCTTTCGGGAATCAGCATGATGTGTGCCCAAGGTTTCCCCGGGTTCATGAGCCAGGGTGAGCCGGTGGAGGGCGTCGTGGAAAGACCGGTGGTCTCGGCGGTTGCGTACGGGATATAGACGACATACAGCCGTCCCGCCCCGTCCACCTCGCCCGTCTCGTAGTTGAAACTATCTACCGGGCCGGTGAAGGAGTACAGAGCAGCGGGCACTTCCGGCATCTTGAACACACCCTGATTGGCCTCATCTTCACGGATTTGTTGGATTTCCTCTCGGGATTTACCTTCTGCCGCCAGTTCTCGTCCTCGTGCCATGAATGGCTCCAGTGAATTGTGGTAGCAGGCCACGTGAAACCGGTCGTCTTCAGGGTCGTCGGCCAGGCAGATGAGGTCGTTCGTGCCCTCGCGCAACGTAACCAATTTGCCCTCGGCAGAGTATCCGAGTACTTTTGCGCCATCTTGCATTTCGATGGGGGCAGGAGCCACCGCTGCCCTGATCTGCTCTTCGGGCGTGCGTTGCTGGGCGCTCGCAGTTGTGGAGGAGATCATAGCGACGAGCACGGCGCAAAGAGCGAAGCAGGATGATCTGGCCATCTGCATGCGGGAAGGCCGGCGCTGGTCACGCGGTTTCATCGAAAGCATCTCCGTACCCCCAATGTATTGGCTCAATGATGGCTATATACTATGTAAGTGTATAAAAAATACGGAACATGTGAAACAACATGGCCCGGAGCGGAGAACTACATCCATGCTTGTACTACTGCTCATCTGCCTGACGGCTTGCATGGCCACAGAATATAGGATCGCCACGGAAACCATCCCAGTCCGCATAGGGGAGACCACGATAGAACTCGTCATTCACGAAGCAGAAGAACCTGGCCTGACGTATTTCGTCCTCCACGAAAACGAGCGGACGGCTGCGGAGGCTGCTCTGGACGTAATTCGGCGTAACGGAGGGCGCCTCATCGAGATCAGCCACACTCAGGAACGTAACGTATCCTTCAAACTGGGTGACGAGCGTTATGTCTTTGATCCCAACCGCGTCTTTACGGAGGCCGGGAGGGTTGCGACGCTTGCTGATCTGAGCAAGGTATCACCGGAGGCACTTGATGCCCTCGAGCAGTTCGCGGACACCGTTCTGGAAGTCCTTGCTACCTGGCAGGAGGATTTCATCATTACGGTGCACAACAACACGCGCGGGGAATACTCCACGTTCAGCTATGTGAATGACGCGCAGTTCGTCCGGGATGCTATGCATGTTCACGTTGCGGATCGAGAGGAGCCGGATAATTTTTTCTTCGTCACCGAGCCGGATTTATTTGACAGCATACGATCCGCAGGCTTCAACGTCGTCTTGCAGGACAATGCGAACGCTACGGATGACGGTTCTCTTTCCGTCTACGCCGGCAACAGGGGTATACCGTATGTCAATGTAGAGGCCGAACACGGGCAGTTCGAGTCACAGGTCCGCATGCTGGAGTTTCTGAATGACCGGCTCTTCCGCGAGCAGATCGAGTAACGAGGCAGGTAGATAGACTATAGGTTCAAGAGGCTAAATCACCATGCCCACGTGTTAGTTTAGCGTATCGGTTTTCTTACGCGGGGCCGCTGGATGCGATAGCGCACAATGGGTAACTGGAACAATCGAAGCGAGAGATTCGAGCAGGTGGTGGACGTTGGTGAAAAGGGGGCTGCTCGCACCGTTCCAGGTTCATGGACCCGTGTGGTGGAAATCTTCGATGTACGATACTAATAAGACGTGTAGAAGGCCTCACTTTGCCGGAATTGATGGCTTACGTATGTAGATTCTTTAGGGGCTTAATAGAACAAACGTTTCGTCCGACATTACAAGCGGCATTCCGGTCGATTCGCCACGCTTACAGGAGTTGAGCGCACACCGTACGTATCACGAGCCGTAATCCCATTTGGAACCGCGAATTTCACTGCACGATGCATTGACAGCACGCCGGAGGATTCTGGCTGAATATCAGTCGCCGCGAAAGCGAGACCGCTACTGGCTGCACATTTTGCTTTTTTTGCTGACGCTGGCGTCGGTCGTGTATACGGGTGGGCTTCTCGTCGGGCGTCTCCTGGCGTATGAGGATACCCGGCTGCTGTTTACGATCGGAGAGGGGGCGGCTGCGTTACCTATCACGACCGGTCTCTTGCTGGACGGACTGCGGTTCGGTCTATCGCTGCTGGCATTTCTGACGGTACACGAATTCGGGCATTATATTGCGGCACGTCACCACAAGGTTGATACGTCGCTGCCGTATTACATCCCGTTGCCGCTCGTATTGTGGGGCACGTTGGGCGCCGTCATTCGCATCCGTGAGCCAATCCCGACGACGCGCAAACTGTTCGACATTGGTGCGGCGGGGCCGCTTGCAGGTTTCGTTGTGGCACTCGGTCTTCTCGTTTTCGGCCTCGCTACGCTGCCCCCGCCGGAATACCTGCTGGACCTGCCCGGTCATGAGGGCTTGAAGGCGTTCATTCGCGCGGAAGGCACATTCCCGGCCGAGATGCCCGCCGAAATGAGTGGTACCGGTACCGGCATCGTCGCGGGACAGACGCTCCTTTATTGGGCGCTGTCGCAGTTTTTTCCGAACGTCCCGCCCATGTACGAGATCTATCACTATCCATTCCTGTTCGCGGGATGGCTGGGACTCTTCTTCACGGCGCTCAACCTGTTACCCGTCGGACAACTCGACGGGGGACACATTCTGTACGCGCTGGTGGGGCCGAAATGGCATGCTCGTCTGGCACGCGGCTTCGTGGTCGTGCTCCTGATATCGGGAGCCATCGGGTTCATGGACGACGTCGCACCGGAAATCGAGCAGTCGTACGAACTGGCGTCGGGGTACTCCTGGGTCATTCTCGCAGGAATTCTGTACCTGTTCCTGCGGCGTGTATTCAATGGCGAGCACCGGATGATCCTGCCCGTCCTTGGTGGGATCGTTGCAATAACCTGGCTGGCCGGATTGATGGGGCCGGTAGCGAGCCGGTTTGGCTATTACGGCTGGTTTGTCTTCGGCATTCTCGTCGTGTTCCTCGTCCGGATAGATCACCCTCCGGTACTTTACACCGAGCCGTTGACCCCACGGCGGCGTGCGCTCGGCGTGCTGTGCATCGTGATATTCTTTCTTTGTTTCAGTATACGTCCGCTGTACATCGTATGATCGTCTCGTGAATGGTGCAGTGCAGGGACCAGCCGGTTGGGACAATGGGATTGATGATATCCTTCCTGGGTTTACTACTGGATGTGGCGCATCAGGAAGTACCACGTGACGAGGCGAGCGAGGAAGTTGAGGGCATGCAGAATGCGCTGGCCCTACTCGTAGCGATTGTCCTCATCGTGATCCTGCTGGTGACGCTCATTGCGATGTGGAGACGCCGCTGACGGAGGGGACCCGGGGAACGACTTGCTTTCAGGCCAGGCTGGAGGTAATTTTTTAGAATTACGACGCACTGCGATACCAGACTCGTACCGGATGGCCGTAGACCGCTACTGAACTGTTTTCTTGTCATTGTCCCAGCTCGTAGCTGGCCCTGGTCTTGTCGTTTCTTCTCCACGCACGTCTTCTTGTGCATCTGAAGTCCGTCGTGCCGCTGGTCCTGCTTGCGGCCATTCCGGTGGCCTGCGACACGGCTCCTGGCCCGACATCGCTCGACAACCGGCCTCCGCTCGTCTCGGATCTTGATTATGCGCCCGGCGTGGTCGATCCGGGTACGGGGGACGGACAGGTCCCGGTCGTCGATGGGAGTGTGGTTGTTTCGATTTCGGTGCAGGTGGTGGCTGTTGACCCCGATGGACAGGTAGCCGACGTCCTGTATACTCTCGAATCCCCGGGACTGGGCCGCCGGGTAGTGGCATCCGGCCGGATGGAGCCGGCAGGAGAAGGGCGGTACGAGGCCTCTATAACCATCTCTTTACCAGTCGAGCAGCCAGGTCTGTATTCACTCGTGGTTTATGCAACGGATAGTGCAGGTCATTTGAGTAACCAGGTGCGTGGCTCCGTACGCCTCCTTGCATCGAATACGGATACGGAGGTGGAAGGTGAGTAAGGGTACGGGTATTATGCGTTGCTGCGCTACCAGGCGGAGGTGGAGTTCGTCTGGTCGTAGAAGCTCCCTTTATCGATCTGGAGTCTGCTCCGGGTTTCTTTCGCTCTCTGCCGGCAAGCTGTTGAGCCGGTGGGGCTTTGCCTTTGCAGCCGGTATTCTGGTGAGCATCACCGTCGTGCAGCCGATCCAGGGGCAATCGACGGGCGAGTTGGTTCGCGTGCCCGGCATTCTTGAGAATTACGTAGCTACCCTCCACGCCCGGGGCGATTCGCTCTGGGTGAGTCCCGATCTCAACCTCACCGCGGACGGGGGTATTACGTGGCACGCAGTGGAACACGATTCCCTGCGAGACCTGGGCTATAGCGTAATGTCCATGGACGGGGAGGGTGAAGTCTTCTGGGCCGGTCTCGGTTACACCAGCACGGCTACAGGCGTGTCGCTTCCGGCTGCAGGCGGGTTTCTGTTTTCAGTAGATGGCGGACAGACATTCCGCTACCGCTTTCCTCAGCTCGATGTACCGGGTGACACCCTGATCGAGTACGGCGTTTCGACCCTGTCCACATTCGATGCGGTGATGCCGGAGAATAGTCCGCCTTATGGCATCGATTACGACGCCAGGACAGGTGCTCTGTGGGTAGCAGGAGGCTGGAGCGGTCTGCGCCGCTCTTCAGACGGAGGAAACACCTGGGAGCGTGTGGTGCTACCACCCGACGACCTCGAAGCCATTCATCCGGATAGTTCGTACACGTTCAGGTTGGACCCCGAGCCGGCGCGAGGCGGCTCCTACAATCACCGGGTACTGAGCGTTCTCGTGGATGAGGCAGGGGTCATCTGGGCCGGGACGATGCGTGGCCTCAACCGATCAACGGATGGTGGCATTAGCTGGCGCCGGTATAGCTATGATGGTACGCCCGGCTCCATCGTGGGAGATCGGGTCGTCGCGATTGAAGAACAGCCGGTGCCCGGACGGAATCCGGTCTGGGTTGCCGGTTTGCAGCCGGGAGAGGGAGGCGTACAGACACCCCAGGGTGTTGCCGTCACGCAAGATGGCGGCGAGACATTCGAGCAGGTGCTGGTGGGGGTGAATGTCGGCGACATTGCCTTTTCTGAGGGCATCGTCTATGCGGCAGCCTTCCGGGAGGGGCTCTTCATCTCCGAGGATGACGGCGTTACCTGGCGTTCGGTGAAGGATTTCTTCGATCCGGCTCATCCAGACCGGGCCGTAAATCCCGATCTCTCTGTGTTGTCTGTAGCGACGACCCGTGAGGCGGTATGGGTGGGAACCTCAGACGGACTGTTCCGAAGCACGGATCGGGGGGCGACCTGGCAGGCTTTCCGGGCTAACGTGCCGGTACATCCCGAGGTGCCTACGGCAGATGTGCCGGATGTGGATACCTATGCATACCCCAATCCCTTCTCGCCCGCATCCGACAATCTCGTTCGTATCCGGTACGACCTGGATAGCAGCGGGAACGTGGAGGTGCGCATTTTCGATTTCGAGATGAGCCTCGTACGCCGCCTTACCGGCGAGAGCCAGGCGACCGGAGGGCAGGAGGTGGCCTGGGATGGCACGGACGACAATGGACTTCGCGTAGCGAAAGGCGTCTACTTCTATGCCGTCCGGGCGGATAACCGCACGGTGTGGGGCAAGATTCTGGTTCTCTGACGTATGGGAGAGAAAGTAAAACAGCGGCACCGCATGGCACGATGTTCATATCGTGAGCGAGGCTCCGTCAGGGCGCTCATCCGGATGACCATGCCTTGCTTTCAGGTGCCGGTGTTGTGTTGCAGGTCGGCTATGCACTTCCTGATCCTCCTCTTCTGTACGCAAATCTGGAGTGGTGTGGACGCATATGCTCAGGCGGGTGCATTCGCTCGGATGGGGTTTGGCTCGCGTGGGGTGGCGCTGAGCAATGCGCTCGTAGCCGACGTATACGGCGATGCCAGCCCATACTACAATCCGGCTCTCGCGCCGTTTATCGATAGGCAAAATCTGGAGGCGACGGCCGCCATTCTCACGCTGGATCGGGAACTGCAATTTCTTCAGTTCGTCGCGCCCCTCCGGCCTCGAGCAGGAGTAGCCGGAGGGCTCATTCATGCGGGAGTTTCCGAGATCGACGGAAGAGATGCCAGCGGCTACCATACACGAGATTATTCCACCGACGAGTTCGCCTTCTTCCTCGCGTTCGGCACGCGATTGAGCCGGCGCCTGACAGGTGGGTTTGGTCTACAGTTGTTCCAGTCGGCGCTGCTGGAAGACCTGTCGCCGGTGCGTGCTATTGGTGTGGATGTAGGACTGGCCTTTCAGGCGACGGGGGCGCTAAGTCTGGGCTTCACGGCAGACGACCTTCTGGCTCGCTACGTGTGGGATCGATCGAGTCTTGGGGGGTCGGGCGGGCGTGCGACGGATCGGTTCCCACGCCGCCTGCGGTTCGGGGCAGGTTATCGGCTGGAGGAGGCCCGAGCCTGGCTCTTCGCAGAGTACGAGGCTCGAATCTACACCGGCGAGTTTGTCACTCGCCGTACGGAAGTGATTGTGGATACGCCGGTCGAACGGACGTATCGGGAGCTTGTGCGGATGCATGACGGCAGGCTTCGGCTGGGAGCAGAGTACCGGCCGTCCGTAACGTTTGCTCTCCGTGCAGGGGTGGACCAGATCGGCGCGTCGGGCGTGAAGCCGAGTGCCGGGTTCATGGTCGAGCAACCTGTGGGTAACCTGCTCCTGCGCGGCGAGTATGCGTTCATGCTGGAGCCGTACGGCACGAGTCCCATGCACTTCATCACCCTGCGCCTGTACCTGACACAAGAGCCGTGATGCCCAGAGTGCGTGTCCTGGAGTTCAGATCTCACGTGTCTGGGAGGGCATAGAGGCCTGTGCTGAATGGACGGGTATTGGTGGCGTGGGGAAACTGTGTTTCTTTTTCCAGGATTGTGTGCAGTTCGCGCCGGAGCAGGGGGTAAGCTCTATTGTCATTGCCTCAGGATCTTGACATCTTGGCACCTGAACACCTGACCCTTGAATACGTGAACACACGAACACGTAAAATCCGGACCTGGCTCCTGTGGCTGGTTGTGTTATGCGCTTTTACCAAACCTGTCCGTGCGCAGGAGAGTGGTGTGGGTTTCCTCAGGATCGGCACGAACGCTGCCGCTATGGCACTAGGTGATGCGAGTGTGGCGCTGAGTCGCGATGCATTCTCCACGTACTGGAATCCGGCGGGACTGGCAGCAGCCTCGAATTCCGTGGCGGCCTCGCACCATATCTGGGTGCGCGAGGTGCGCACGTACAATCTTGCCGGGCGCCTTGCGGTGGGTACAAGGGGTGGTCTGGGGGTATTTGCTACAGCCGCCGGTTCAGGCAATCTGCCGGGGGATGCAGCATCCGATCCCGGTGGTACGCCTGAGATCCAGTTCGTGAATGTTGGCGCGGCTTACGGGCATAGCTTCGGTCCCACAAGGGCGGGACTGACACTGAAGTATATCTCCGATCGGAATGAAATTTATCGGACATCCGGTGTAGCAGCCGATCTGGGGGTACAGGCAGATCTGTTCAGGCAGGCACTCCGGCTCGGTATGGCAATGCAAAACATGGGTCGGGTGCGCGAGGCTTCCAGTATTGCTGCGCCGCTTCCGGCCATGCTGCGCATCGGAGTGGCTGCCTTTCCTCTCCGGGTGCTTGCAGGAGATGGCGGTTCCCCACTCTTGAATGCGTTCGTAACCGGCGAGGTATCCCACGACCTCACGCGTGAGCGGCAGGCGCCCGGCGGTTACGATCGGACCCATCTGCATGTAGGGGCCGGTGTGGAAATCTTCGATCTCGCCACAGTTCGTGCCGGGTATGTCAGCGGCTATGACTTCCGCAGCGTTTCGGTCGGTGCCGGCCTTAGCCAGGGATCGTTCCAGGTAGACTATGCTTTCGTACCGTTCGATGGTGGTTTCGGCACCGGGCACGTACTCAGCGTGATGTACCGGTGGGAATGAGCATGGCTCAAGGTGAATCAGCCGTGCCAGGGGCGCAAAGCAGGAAACTGGCTCCTGCTCGTCAGGAACGTTGCGAAACCCACCTGTTGGCGAGGCAGGTAGAACGGATCGGTCCCACGTTTATTCACCATAGCTGTTACTGGTGAGCACCGGGTTGTATGAGGCTTTTGCTCGTAGAGGATGATTCCCACATCGCGGACTTCGTGCAGAAGGGACTCCGTGAGGCCGGCTTTGCTGTAGATCGCGCGGGAGATGGAGACGCAGGATTGCGTATGGCGTTACATACGCCTTACGATGCTGCCATCATCGATCTCATGTTGCCTCGCCTGGATGGCCTCAGCCTCATTGAAGCGCTCCGGCAACGGGGTGTTGCACTGCCGGTGCTGATACTGAGTGCGAAGCGTTCACTCGACGATCGGATACGGGGGCTGCAGATGGGTGGGGATGACTACCTCGTCAAGCCATTCGCGTTTTCGGAACTCCTTGCCCGAATCCAGGCGCTCATTCGCCGAAGCACCGGCGTGGTGGAATCGACTACACTTACGGCAGGGCCGCTCGTCATGAATCTCGTCACACGGGAGGTTTACAGGGAGGGTGAGCGGATCGACTTGCAGCCCCGCGAGTTCAGCCTGCTCGAATACCTCATGCGAAACGCCGGGCGGGTCGTTTCGAAGACCACCATCATACAGCACGTCTGGGATTTCGATTTCGATCCGCAAACGAACGTCGTGGAAGTGCTTCTTCATCGGCTCCGCGTCAAGGTCGATCGCGACTTCGATCTGAAACTGATCCATACCGTTCGTGGGGCCGGCTATGTTCTCCGCGTTCCGTGACCGGCTACGGCGAGCCTGGGGTCCACGCACCCTCGGTGTCAGGCTCGTGCTGGGTTATGCCTCGCTCTTTGTAGGCAGCACCGCCCTGCTGTCGATTCTGGCTTATGTGCTGTTTATCCATTTCATGCGCGAGCCGGATCGAACCTTCGTCGAAGCGCAGGGGCGCGACTTGAAAGCCGCATACGAGAGTGGCGGACTCGAAGGAATCCGCGACGAGCTTGCATCGAATCCGCGCTATGGGAGGGTCGAGGAGCTTCTCGTTCGTGTTGCTGATAGCGAAGGCCGGCTCTTGTTGCTGTACAACCCTGACGACTGGAGACAGCCCGAACTGGAGAAGCTCGCACAGCAGCCCGTGCCAGAGACGGAGGCCTGGCTGCGACTCGGACCAGCCGAGGACGATGACGCGCTCGGTGTCTATGCCGTGCGTTTACCTGATAACGGCGTGCTGCAGGTCGGGACGGATACGGACGTCCGGGATGATGTGCTGGAATCCATGCGGGATGTGTTTCTGGCGATTGCGTTGCCTATCGTCTTTTTTGCCCTGCTTGGCGGGGCCATCATGGCGTATCGCGCACTCAGGCCCATCCGGCAACTCGTGGTTACTTTGCAGACGATCGCCGATACGGGCGATGTGCACGAACGAGCACCTGTCGATCACACGCATGGAGAGTTTGCCCAGTTGGGTGACCTGTTCAATCGCATGCTGGATCGGATCCAGGTGCTTGTCACGGGTATGCGCCACACGCTCGATAACGTTGCGCATGATCTCCGCACGCCGATGACGCACCTCCGGGGTACCGCTGAGCTAGCGCTCCAGCGGGAGCGGGATCCGGAGGCCTATCGGGAGGCGCTCTCCGACTGCCTCGAAGCCTCTGAAATGGTCCTGACGATGCTTAACACGCTGATGGATCTTTCTGAAGCTCAAGCCGGAATGACGGCACTCCGGCCGGAGCCGATCCGGGTATCCGATCTCGTCGAAGAAGTCACCGATCCCTACCGATTCGTAGCAGAACAGAAACAGATCTGCCTCCATACGGACGTTTCACCGGATCTCTGCGCCGTCGCGGACCGGGCGCGACTCCGCCAGGTACTCGCCAACCTGCTGGATAACAGCATCAAATACACGCTGCCCGGTGGTGAGGTCAGATTGACAGGGAATCTCCGGGATGGCATCTGCACAATCGAAGTGCGTGATACCGGTATCGGTATCGCGGAGGAAGACCTACCCTACATCTGGGATCGCCTGTACAGGGGAGATAGGAGCCGTTCCGAACGGGGCCTTGGCCTGGGGTTGAGCTTCGTCAAGGCAATCATAGAGGCCCATGGGGGATGCGCGAAGGTCGAAAGCACGCCGGGGATAGGATCCACATTCACGATCAGCCTGTCTTGTGCCAGGGAGCACGATGGTGATCCGAGCTACTCGTAACCGTTTCCGTAGATGTCTGCTGTAAACCTTACAAAAATGTAAGGTTGGCGAAAGCCAGCCGTAATATCCTCACGCGTATCAGCAGTTAGAGAACGAACTAGTGTGTTCTTTAACTGCTATTTACCATTAACGCGTACAAGAGCTATGAAGTACTGGAAAGGACTTATCCTCGTTGCCTTGTTAGGGGGGCTCTTCATATCTGGTCTTTCGACTGATGTTTTGAGTCAGGTAGCGCCAGGCCAGCGAATCAAGGGAACGATCCCGGTCGAGGAAGGCGCGGACTATAAGGCGTTGGCGAAGATCACGCGGGAGCAGGCCCGTAATGCAGCGCAGGAAGAATTGCCAGGCGCCACCTACGAAGAAGCCGACCTGGAAGAAGAGGATGGCTACCTGGTCTACGAGGTAGAGATGCGGGAGAACGGCCGCGACGTTGAAGTGCTCGTTGATGCGGGTGACGGATCGGTTCTCCGTGTCGACCGTCACGATTGAGCATAGCTACACAGGTGTGTAAAGGACAAATCCCCCGGAGATCCAGCGTCCCGGGGGATTTTCTGACTACGTGGTCGAGCAAGGTTTTCATGCCGTGTGTGGCTCGAGTGAACCGCCAATACCGACGAGTGGATCTGTATGACCGGAGCTCGCCTGTACCTGGCATTTAAAAAAGAGGCCAAATATGGAATGGACCAACATACTGATCGTCCCTGTACTTGCTCTCAGTATGATGGCATGCGGTGGCGAACAGGAGCCGGGGCCGCAGCAGGCGACTCCAACCGCTGAAAGGGGGGAAGCAGCCACATCAGAAACTGCAGCCCCGTATGCGTTCGATGCGCCAGAAGCATCGCTGCCACTCGCCGATGATTTGAAAGAGATTTCCGGAATCACGGTGCTTCCCGATGGGCGGTTGGCGGCGGTGCAGGATGAGGACGGCATCCTCTATTTGTTGAATCCGGAAACGGGCGACATCGAAGAACGCCTGCGCTTTGGAGGTACGGATGATTATGAGGGCATCGAAGCGGCAGGTGATCGGCTGTTTGTGCTCAAGAGCAACGGTACGCTCATCGAGTTAGTGGGTTGGGAGCAGGGTGGACCGCAAGTACGCGAGTACAAGACACACCTGAAAGGCAAGAATGATACGGAAGGGATCGGCTATGATGCCGCCCATAACCGGCTTCTGGTCGTCACCAAAGAGGATCCCGGCGCGGACATGGATAAAGATTTCAAAGCCATCTACGGATTCGACCTCTCGACGAATACCCTGGCGGAGGAACCGGTCTATGTCATAGATAGGCGCACGTTTGAAGACCAGTTGAGCAGTGGGGGCAAGTTCAAGCCTTCAGGGTTGGCCGTTGATCCATCTAGTGGGCAGGTATATCTCCTGTCCTCGACGGCGAAAGCCGTCGTGGCTTTGAATGCTGGCGAGGTGGTAGGCGTATGGAACCTGCCCGAGGACGTGTACGAACAGCCTGAGGGTATTGTGTTCCTGCCCGGAGGCGATCTCCTCATCTCCAGCGAAGGCGTGAATCGCCCCGGCATGATCCATAGGATCGCCCCTCAGGGAGGCCCCTGACGAAGCGGCCCTTTATGAATATGTCCGGACCTCTTCCTGTTCGTCTGGTAGCAGGTGTACTGGTGATCCTGCTTGCAGCATGGCTCGTGGCCAGTATATACGGAACGCTGTTTCGTACCCCGGCTGAAGGTCCTGACAGATCACTCGATTTCAGCGGTCTGGCGTGGTTGAGGGGTGATACCTTTCTGGTCGTTCACGATGCCAAGATTCCAGATGAATCTGCCCGGCCTCGTGCAGGCCTCATGCATCTGCCGCGCATACCGGGAAGTGTCGGATTGAGTCTACTAGACGTCTCCTGGCCAGCGGGCGAGGGGATGAGCCACGATCTGGAGAGTATTGCCCGCATTCCAGGCACGGAGACGTTTCTTCTCGTGGAAAGCGGAGATGATGGTGCCGAAAGGCAGCGCATTCATGTTGCAGAGGTCTCTGGTGATGAGATCCAGATCACAAAGGCGCTGTCATGGCCCGTTCCAGTGACGAACGTCGAAGGTTCGGCTGTTGCCAGGGTAGGTTCAGGACTCGTCTTCCTGTATGCCGAGCGTGCGCACGGGTCTAATGTTACATATATCGCCTGGGCGCCCCTAACACTGAACCCGCTTGCGTTTGGCCCGTTCGATTCTGTGATGTTTCGCAGCCCCGATCCGATTGGGCCGGGTGCACGGCCTGTGTCAGCACTAGAAGTGGATAGCCAGGGACGGTTGTATGTGGCCTCGGCGCTCGATCTCGAGCGCGATGAAGGACCGTTTCGGAGCGTCATATGGGAGGCAGGGCGTGTTGACGCTGATGAAATGGGAATTCCTCGCGTCGTTCTGTTCCCCACACCTAGGCGGCTTGCAACGCTGGACGGCCTGAAGGTAGAGGGAATCGCGGTTCGGGAGCGTCCCTCGGGAGAAGTCGAGTTATTCGTCGGTACGGACGATGAGAACTATGGCGGGGTCATCCGGCGTCTGCCGGTCCGGATAGGTCCGGTGTTCGCGGACTAGAGGTGCCGTTCGGGGAGGAGGACATGCTGAAATGGATCGAAGACACCATCAGCGATCTGGGTTATGTGGGCATCGTGCTACTCATGGCGCTGGAAAACGTCTTTCCGCCGATTCCTTCCGAGTTTATCATGCCGCTGGCGGGTTTTACGGCGACGCGCGGTGATCTCTCGTTCCTGGGTGTTGCTATAGCCGGTACGATAGGGTCTGTGCTTGGAGCCATCCCACTGTATTGCCTGGGCCGGTGGGTTGGTATGCTCAAGCTGCACGTATGGATCGAACGGTATGGGAAATGGCTGCTGCTGTCACCCGGCGACCTTGAGCGCGTAGATGCCTGGTTCGACCGTTATGGCACGATGGCTGTTCTCATAGGCCGGCTCATTCCAGGTATACGCTCTCTCATCTCGATTCCAGCCGGCTTTGCAGGCATGCACTTCGGCTTGTTTCTGATCTATACGGCTATCGGAACGAGCCTGTGGTCCTTGCTGCTGGCGTATGCCGGCAGGCTGCTGGGGAGGAATTACTACAAAGTGGGCGAGTACCTCGAGCCTATTGCTTACGTCGTGCTCGGCCTTCTGGTAGGGTGGGTAGTCGTCCGCATTGTTCGAGGTATTGTACGAGCTCGCAGGAATGCGCAGGAAGGGTAGAACGTTGTGAACCGGGAATATCCAGGTTCGGAGATGCTTGTGTGCTCATGTATCGTCCTGTGGACTTTCAGTCATCAGGGACTGGAGGCACAGGCTATGAAGCGCACCGGTTGAAGTCTCCCAGATCTGTAGATAACTCCCCTTTTTTGTGGATCACGTTCCGCCAAGCGATCTGAATAGTTCTATCAATGCAGCCGGGCTCGTGCCGTTTATGCCGGTACGGATACGGAGCGTACACCAGAGGTCGAGCGCGAACATCTGGGTGGCATGAATGGGTACGGCGATCCAGAATGAGCGGCACCGCCAGACGAGTGCCCCCAGCAGGATGCCACCTACAACGGATAGGAGCCACTCGATGGGAGGTTTCTCCAGGTGGAGGATGGAGAACGGGACCATTTGTACGAAAATGCTGTAGAGTCCGAACACAGGCTTCGTGCCAAATAGCACGAAGCCGCGCCACAGGTATTCCCAACCCAGCCAGTAGAAGAGGTAGAGCACTTCATACATTGCAAGAAATCGCCAATCATGTGCGGCAGGCTGGTAATGGGGGTAGACGCGCTGGAACGCTGGATCCGCCGAGAGCACCCACGTCCCTATGGTGACAAGCGGGAGGTAAGCGGTAGCAATCGCCAACGCCAGACGCCAGTCGCCTTTCCCCAGGCCGATCTCGGCGGGTGTACGCCGGAACAGAAAGAGCAGACATAACACGGGAATGACGAACCCGGTTATTCCCTGCATGGAAAACCACCAGCCCCATGCGAGGACCCCCTGCCATTGCTCCGGAAACAAATGGGCCAGTTCTTGTCTGAACAAGCGGCGGCTGCCGAACGTAAACTGAATGACGATAAGGAGAGCGGAGGCCGTCAGTACAAAGACAGTCTGCCCATCCAGCGCACGCGCCGCCGTCACGAGCCGGTGCCATTCCGAGGCGAACCTGTTTCTGACTACATCTCTCATAGACGCGCTGGATGGCGTATTCCGTTCGTTATTTGTAACAAAATCGTGCGCACAGCGATACTACGCGGACACAAACGGTCCTGCGACGACGTACGACGTGTCCGGTTCTGTAGCGCCAGACCATTCGCAACTAGCAGCCATGGTGATATCAGCGGGCCTGAGAACGATGCTCTCGGGTACCTATGAACCGGATTTGCAGGCTCCTGCATACCGGATGCGCAGACTTTCATAAACCTGGGTTCCAGAGCTTCTGTGTACCTGGGCATGCAGCCCCGCTCTTCAACTTTTCATTAGCCTGACTAGATAATACGCTCTTTCGTACCCCTGAACGAATGGTGTTCATGACGATCCGCCGAATGTATCCGATTGTTTTCCTGGTGTTGTTGCAGTTGTTCGCATGTGGCGGCGGGCAGAGCGAGAACCCGATCGAAGAGAAAATTCGCGCTTCGAGTGTGTCGGAAGCCGAGCATGACAGGCTCGCGGCTGCGTTGCCCGAAGGCGCACTGGAGACGATGTCTCCGCTCGACACGCTCTTTCTGGCATACAATCACCCGGCGTTTCAACCTGTGCAGATCGATGAGGCACAGGCGGACCGGTGGGTGGACTCCCTCGTCAACGCCTTTACGCTCGACGAGAAGATCGGCCAGCTCTTCATCGTGAACATGCCCGGATCTTCCCTGCGTAACCTCATGGGAGGATCAGCCATTGAGGCCGTGGAGAAATACCATGTGGGCGGATTTCTGATGCCGAGGCTCCTTGCGCCTGAGGATGTTTTCCAGCGGACCCAGGCCCTTCAGCGTCGAGCCAAGGTCCCGCTGTTTTTCGCCGCCGACTACGAGCGTGGTGTTGGCCGCTTTAACAATCCATTGACGGAGCTCCCGTCGAACATGGCCATTGGTGCTACGCGGGATACCGTGTTTGCTGCCGCTGCGGGCCGCCTCAGTGCCATTGAGAGCCGGGCCATAGGGATCAACCTGTTGTTTGCGCCCGTAGTGGACGTGAATAACAACCCGGATAATCCCATCATCAATATTCGCTCTTACGGCGAGGAACCGGAACTGGTAGGGCGGATGGGGGCTGCATACGTCCACGAGGCGGAGTCGCACGGTGTGTTGACCACGCTCAAGCACTTCCCCGGCCATGGCAATACATCCGTCGATTCGCATGCGCACCTGGGTACCATCCAGGGGAGCCGTCAATCACTCAGGCAGACCGAAATCAAACCGTACGAGATCATTCTGGGTCAGCCGAAGCCGCCTGCAGGCATTATGACGGCCCATCTCTGGATACGGGCCCTCGATGATCGTCCGATCCCGGCGACGTTTAGCCGCAACGCACTCACCAATCTACTGCGAGATGAACTGGATTTTGACGGGTTCGTCGTCACAGACGACGTCAAGATGGGGGCGCTTGCGAATGATTACAGCTTGAGTGAACGGGTGATTCGTCCGCTACTTGCCGGAGCCGATATCATTCTCACGCCTGCCGACCTCGGGGCAGCGGTAAACGTCCTGAAGGCTGCCGTGAAAGATGGCCGTGTCGAAGAGAGACGAATCGACCAATCTGTGAGGCGGATCTTGCGTGCGAAGGCACGGGCCGGGCTCCACATCAACCGTTTTGCCGACGAGAGCGCGCTCAAGTATCTAATGGAATCGCCACGCGGCGCCTACATCGCGCAGTCTATGGCGAACCGGGCTGTTACGCTGTTGAGGACGGCACCTGCGCTTCCGCTGAAGCCAGATCAGCGCATTGGCCTCGTCCAGCTATCTAATTATAAAAACTCTGAGGCCATCGGAGCGGCAATGGGGCTTTTTGCAAAGTCCCTCGGGGAGAACGTGGTTAACGTTCAGTTCGATGATTCCCCATCGCGAGGAGAAATCGCCAGCACGCTCGACCGGATGCGGGATATGGACGTAGTCGTACTCTCGCTGTATCAGCGGCTCGTGGCAGGCCGGGGTAATGCAGGGCTAAATACGGCTCAGGCACAACTGGTCCGCCAACTGCTCGACGCAGAGGTGCCAGTTATTCTGGTCACGTTCGGGAATCCCTATGCCGTCAACACATTCGGGAATGCGGATGCTTTTCTCGTAGCGTATGACCAGGCACTCGAGACCGCTAGTGCCGCAGCAGATGTGCTTACGGGACGCCTGCAACCCCGGGGCAAGCTTCCCATCACGGTCGGCCCATTTTCATATGGCAGTGGGTTGGAGGGGCTGTAGCGCATATGCGTTTCTGAACGCATTCCTGGTTTCGGAGAGGCATGCAGGTCGCGTATGGTGCGCGTCGTAGCCTGCCGGCGATGAGCCGTGCCGTGCATGCATGGATTTGGCGGGGCGGTCGTCAGGCTATCTTGCCCGTACCGTGAATGGACGCAGGTGCCTTTCGTCCAATTTCCGGCGAATACGATGCGGTATGCCCCTGAGGTATACGCACTTGCTGCTGAGAAGTCATCCCCCGTTCGGATCATGGCGCTATATTCAACACAACAAACTCGGATCGAAGTGCAGACATAGACCTTTGCTGCTACTCTGAACCGAGCCCGGTAGGCTGGTGCGGAGGGCCTGCATTTTGTCACTATATGTTTTCAGCACACCGTCGGCTCTGATACAACACATTACCCCGGAAGGAGATATTCTGCTTTTCAGGTTCTTTAGAGGGGCGTGTTCTATTGAAGTCCCACCCATTTGTGAGGGCGAAAGGAACCGGGACGGTACAGGTGGCCATGACTGAACTTCGAACGGAGATCGAGATCGCTGCGTCAGCGGGAGACGTGTGGAGGATCCTGACGGACTTATCCGGCTATCCGGAATGGAATCCGTTCATTAAACGGGCGGAGGGGGAGCCGCGTGAGGGCGAACGGCTGAAGGTATTCATCCAGCCGCCCGGCGGTACCAGGATGGCGTTCAAGCCTGTGGTGACACGGTTGATCCCCGAACGCGAGTTCCGCTGGCTGGGCCATCTACTCGTGCCCGGTCTGTTCGATGGCGAGCACATCTTCGAACTTCAGCCGCTCGAAAATGGGGGTGTTCGTTTCATCCAGAGCGAGCGTTTCCGGGGTGTTCTCGTTCCTCTTTTGAAGAAGACGCTGTTGAAGTCGGAGCAGGGATTCAGGGAGATGAACGAGGCACTGAAACGCCGGGCCGAGAAAGGCGACCCGTGATGAGTTCGATTAAACCTGAACCGAAGTAACGCGCCGAATGATTGCCATTGTCGATTACAAGGACCGTGCAGAACGTCTAAATAAGATTCTAAGCCGTAGTGCTTCGTTTAGTCCGGAAGTGGATGAGGCCGTGCGAGGCATCATCGATGCCACGATCGCACAGGGCGATGTTGCTCTGCGGGAATTTACGGAGCGTTTCGATGGCGTAATCCCTGCAACCCTGAGCGTGCCTGCCGAAGCGATGGAACGCGCCTCTTCCGAGATGGACGCTGAATTGCGGGCCATCATTCAGGAAGCCGCGCAAAATATTCGGCGGTTTCATGAGCGGCAGCGGCAGAATTCCTGGTTTACCGACGATGGGGACGGGGTTGTGCTCGGGCAGCGCATCGTGCCCATTGAGCGGGTAGGTCTGTATGTGCCGGGGGGGAAAGCGTTCTATCCGTCCAGTCTCCTCATGAATGCCATTCCGGCACAGGTAGCGGGTGTGCCGAACATCTACGTCGTTTCGCCGCCGGGACCGGACGGATTGCCACACACGCTGGTTCTGGCAACGGCCCATCTGCTCGGTCTGAAGCATGTCTATGCTGTCGGCGGTGCTCAGGCGATCGCAGCGCTGGCTTATGGCACGGAGAGCATCCCGAAAGTGGATAAGATTGCCGGGCCGGGAAACGCGTACGTGGCTGCCGCCAAGAAGATGGTGTATGGCACGGTAGATATCGACTCCGTGGCCGGTCCCAGCGAGATCGTCGTGCTTGCGGATGATACGGCGGCCCCGGAGTTCATCGCCGCCGACCTATTATCGCAGGCGGAGCACGACGAGCGGGCCTCGGCCATCCTCGTCACGCCCAGCCGTGAGTTAGCGTATGCCGTCCGTACGTGCATCGAACAGACAGCGCCCGGTCTTCCGCGCCATGACATCCTCGAGCGGTCGCTGGCAGATTACAGCGCCTGTATCGTCACCGAAACGCTCGATGAGGCGGTAGACATGGTGAATGAACTTGCGCCGGAACACCTGGAGATCGTGGTTCACGATCCCTGGGAGACGATGACCCGTATCCGGCATGCCGGGGCTATCTTTCTGGGAGCGTATTCTTCAGAGCCGGTGGGCGACTACTTTGCCGGACCGAATCATGTGCTGCCCACCGGAGGCACGGCGCGCTATGCTTCGGCGTTGAGTGTGGACGACTTTATCCGTAAGCAGTCCATCATTGCCTATACGCGCGATCGCCTTCGTGAGACCGGACCGCGAATCGTTCGCTTCGCTGAATCGGAGTCCCTTTCTGCCCATGCGCTTGCCATTCAGGTGCGGTTGGATCGGATGTAGGCGTTCACATATTGGTGTGTTTTCCTGTAAATCTTTGTGCCAACAGGTTGGTTGTCAGATACACGTTCGAGGCTTTTCGTATATCATTGAGACCATCCAAGGGCCTCGCTAAAGAGGAAGCAATCTCGTTGGGGGTACTGCCGTTGGAGAGGTGGTGCAGTATGGCGCTACCAGTAACAGGAAACCATCTACACCGGTTACAGGGTTTCAGAATCCTCGGGCAGGCGCTTCGTTTCCTCCTGTGCACAGCCGAGAATGAGATAGCCAGAGCAAGTTAAACTCCGGAATACAACCGGAACGATGTTTATGATGGATAAGCCAGTAGAAGTAGAGCAGGAACGCTCGCTGGAGGACGTGCTCCAGTATATGCGTTCAGCGGTGCGGCGAGAGAAGCCATATCTCGTGGGAGGGACACGCGATCTTGCTGTCAAGCTTAACCAGAACGAGAATCCATTCGACTTACCTCCAGAGCTTAAGCGCGAACTAGTCGAACAATTCATGGCGGTGCCTTTCAACCGCTATCCGGCGGAGTATCCGGACCGGCTCCAGACCGTACTTGCCGAGCGGTTGGGTGTCAGTCCGGACTCCTTGCTCATCGACAATGGGTCCAACGAGTTGTCTTATCTGTTAGGCATCGTGTTGGTGGAGCAGGGGGCGCCGGTTGTGTTGCCTCGCCCGATGTTTTCGCTCTATAGCAAGATGGTCCACCTCTTTGGTGGCGACCTGAAAGAAGTTCCTCCGCTATCGGATCTCCAGTTCGATACCGAGGGGATCCGGCAAGCCGTACGAACAGTGCGCCCTGCGCTCACTATCATTGCTACGCCGAACAATCCGACGGGTCTCTCGATGCCACTCTCCGACGTGGAGTATATACTCCGGGATGCCGACGGGTTTGTGGTTGTGGATGAGGCCTATGTCGAATTCAATGAGGAGGGAAGTGCGCTTCCGTTGTTGGATCGCTACCCGAACCTCATTATCATGAGAACATTTTCGAAGGCGGCGGGTCTGGCGGGATTACGGATCGGCTACCTCGTGGCTCAGCCAGAGGTGATTCGCGAATTCGGCAAGGCGCGTCTTCCGTTTACCGTAGACCGGCTTGCGGAGAAGGCCGCCCTGTTTTTGCTGGAACGTCCGGCCTTGATGGAGGAGCGCCTTCGCCAGGTGCGTGAATCTACCCGGATGCTGGTCGAAGGACTTCAGGCCATTGAAGGGGTTACCTTCATTCCTTCTCAAGCCAACTTTGTTATTTTCAAAACCAAGGTGGAACCGCGCACGCTGATCGGCCGTCTCGCAGATGCGGGTGTTCTCGTGCGGGATATGAGCGGGTACCCGGAGCTCAAAGGCTATGTGCGCGTGAGCGCTGGGACGCCGGATGAGAACCGGGTTTTTTTAATTGCGTTGAAGGATGCGCTTCGGCAAGAAGGTAGTTGAATGTTCGTGGATCCTAGGTTCGCATGTACAGACGTTAGGAGGCCAGCATTCTGGGCAGGAGAACCCTCGAACTCACAACTACCTGGATACGTACATACCCGAACACAGTCAGAGACGGCGGTCGGCGGTCGGTCGTCGGTAGGCGAAAAGTCAGTGTCATAAGTGTTTAGATGGATTATATACAGGTAGATATCATCGGGTTATCGACGAGCCCGTCCAGTGGCGGTGCCTATGCGCTCGTCCTTGGTGAAGTGAACGGAAACCGGCGCCTCCCGATCATTATCGGTGCGTTCGAGGCGCAGGCGATTGCGCTGGAACTGGAGAAGATCCAGCCTCCGCGTCCGATGACGCACGATCTCTTACGCGACGCATTCGAGGCCATGGGCGCCGAGGTCATCGATGTCGTCGTGGACGAGCTCCGCGAGGGGACGTTCTTTGCCAAGATTCGGTACATCCACGACGGTGAGGAGGGGCAGCTTGATTCCCGGCCGAGCGACGCGATTGCGCTTGCCGTACGAGCCGATGCTCCCGTGTATGTGGCGCCCAGCGTGCTGGATGAGGCGGGCATCCCGACGGAGGAGGAAGGGGTGCCTTCTGCAACAGCTTCGCAGCCGGAAACGATCCGGGAAGAACCCGCTGCGCCGCTTTCGCGCATGGAGAAGATGCAGCAGCAGCTGGAGAAGGCCATTTCCGAGGAGGATTACGAAAAAGCCGCGCAGCTCCGCGACGAGATCGCGAAGTTGCAGGGCAAGCAGAACTAACAATCCTGCTGCTCCGTGCCGTTTTATTACTCGCTGTGAGTGTATAAGCGAAGCTTCAGTTCGGCCCTGCCGTATGAGGCTTCGCTTTCTGTTTGACGTCTGACTCATCCGGAGTCGTGCAATCCGAATACCTGAAAAGTTGCTTGCCATCGTAACGCCAGCATACGTCCAGACAACTGAGGATATGCCTGATTTCTCGGGCTACTCGTGGTGCGCCTCAGCTACCCAACAGCTCAATCTGTGCGGAGGTCGGTAGTACGTTGCCGGCAGCCGTAGCAAACCCGCCAAAATCCAATAGCATGTCCCCAGCCACCGTCCAGGAAACGCTGCGCCGCGTTTCTTTCGCACAACTTAAGTCCTTTCCGTCACTCTTCGAACAATACTGTACGGACCATCTCGCCATCTCGGATTTCTTTGCAGGCGATTTTCATAGCCGTGAGGATCTGGCGAATGCGGCAGTACGTGCAGCCGGTCATCCGCGAGATCGGGATACACTGGCCGATATTCTGCTCGACCAGAACGAGAAGTGGGGGGCTTCGGAGCGTACACGGCAGCATATCCAGGCGCTGCGAGCTACCGATTCCGTGGTCGTGGTGACCGGGCAGCAGGTTGGTATTCTGGGGGGGCCGTTATACACCGTGCTGAAGACCATCACGGCCATCCAGCTTGCGAATCGTCTCGCTGAGGAGACTGGCAGGCCGGTCGTTCCGGTTTTCTGGCTGGAAGGGGAAGACCACGATTTCGAGGAGGTCTCTACCGTCTACGTCTTGCAGGGTAATGAGGCCGTTGCTCTACGCTACGAGCCCGGCAACCTGCCCGCGGAGGGCAATGCTGGACCGATAGGTCGGTTGAAGCTCACTGAGGATATTACGCGTGTGGTCAACCAACTGGAGGAGATTCTACAGCCTTCGGATTTCAAGGATGAGGTCATTGCCCTGGTTCGATCTGCCTATCAGCCCGGAGTGACGTTGCTGGATGCGTTTGCCCGGCTCATGGCAGGGCTCTTCCCGGATGCAGGCCTCGTTTTTATTAATCCGGGAGACGCCCGCCTCAAGCGGCTCGCTGCTCCGCTCTTCCGCAAAGAGGTGAATGAGTACCGGGAATCGGCCGCCCGCCTGCATTCGACTTCCGATCGACTTGCCGAACGATTTCACGCTCAGGTTTCCACACGTCCTCCCAACCTGTTTCTGCTGAGCGAGAAAGGCAGGTTCGGACTGGAAGCGGACGGGGATCGGTTCAGCGTGCGCAATACGGGCCAGACATTCACCCGCGAGGAACTGGATCGTATGCTGGATGAGCATCCAGAGCAATTCAGCCCGAATGTGGTTCTCCGGCCCATTATGCAGGACTATCTGCTGCCCACGGCGGCATATGTCGGCGGTCCGGCGGAGGTGTCGTACTTCGCCCAGTTCCGGTCCGTTTACGAATGGGCCGGTGTTCCGATGCCCGTCATCTATCCCCGCGCAAGTGCTACGCTGATCGAGAGCAAAGTGCAGCGCGTGTTGGAGCGATACCATCTCACCATCGCCGATTTCGACCAGGACTTCGAACGTCTCTTTAAGCAAATAGTCGTCAATCAGATGGCCGTCGATATCGAAGGGGTATTCGGAGAAGCCATCGGGCAGATGCACGAGACGATGGACAAGCTCAAAGCGGCTATGGAGTCGGTTGACAAGACGCTGGGGGGTGCGGCTGATGCTTCGCGGGCGATGTTCGTAAAGGAATTGGAGAAGCTCAAGGGCAGGGTCGTGAAAGCTGAGAAGCGGAGCCACGAGGATCTCAGGGCGCAGTTGGAGAAAGCGTACGCCAGCCTGTTCCCGGCCGGAAAGCTCCAGGAACGTGTGCTCTCACCGCTCTATTTCCTCAATAAGTACGGTCCTAATCTCGTCTCACGCCTCGAAGAAACGCTGTCTCTCGACACCACGGCACATCAGGTCGTGGAATTATGAGCGGATGGGATGTCCGTGGCTGAGGGGCCGGTAATGCTTCGGCCCGTACTGCGGCATATCCCCATCCTGCACTCCTTGGACCGTTCTTTCCGTAATACATTTACGGTCGGCTGACCACGGGTCGTCACCAACCCTGTCCTATCGAATGATTCAACTCCTGATCGAGAACCCGCTTCTGCTGTTTTTCACGGTAGCTGCGCTGGGCTACATACTCGGGGAGATCAAGATCGGGGGAAGTAGCCTGGGTGTTGCTGCGACGTTGTTTGCAGGGTTGGCTATCGGCGCGCTTCATCCGGAGCTCCGCCTGCCCGAGATCATCACCCAGTTGGGACTGGTGCTATTCGTATACACAATCGGGCTGAGTAGCGGGCCGGGATTTTTTGCTTCCTTTCAGCGGAAGGGAGTACGGGATAACCTCTTCATCTTCGGGATGCTCACGCTTGCTTTCATGCTTACCGTGAGCGTGAGTGTGCTGTTTGATCTGGGGTCGGCGCTGACGTCGGGCCTTTTTGCAGGCAGCCTCACCAATACACCGACCCTCGCCGGTGTGTTGGAATACATCCAGTCGAACGTGAGTGCCAGTACGGCGCCTGACATCTTGAACGAACCGGTTGTCGGGTATTCCATTGCGTACCCCGTGGGGGTCATAGGTATGATCCTCGCCGTATCGTTAGCCCAACGATTCTTCCGGATCGATTATGCCCGTGAGTCGCAACAACTCAAGGATTACGGTGTGGCTGGCAAGAAACTGGAGCCTCGAACCATTCGGGTAACGCGAGGGGATGCTGGACGCGAGACTGTGGCCGAAATGGTCCGGAAGAATGGCTGGGATGTCATTTTTGGTCGCTTCAAGCATGGGGACGAGGGCCTGTCGATGACGACGGGGAGCACCCGGTTTCAGCCCGGCGACCTTGTCGTTGCAGTGGGTAGCAGGGAGGATCTCGATCGGGTGGTCGAAACACTGGGTGAACCGGCAGGTGAGCTGCTGGAACTCGATCGCTCACAGTACGACTTCCGCCGGATCTTCATTTCCAATCCGGAAGTGGCGGGGCACCCCCTACAAGATTTGAATCTACTCGAACGATTCGGTGCTATCGTTACCCGCATCCGGCGAGGCGATGTGGAGTGGCTGCCGAAGGGAAACACCGTTCTGGAGTTGGGGGATCGTGTACGTGTGGTGGCGAAGCCAGAGATCATGCCCGCCGTCAGTAAGTTTTTTGGCGACTCGTACCGTTCGCTTAGCGAGATCAATCTCTTCAGTTTTAGTCTGGGTGTGCTGCTCGGCTTGCTGGTTGGCCTTATTCCAATCCCGCTCCCCGGAGGGCTGGAGTTTAAACTGGGGCTGTCTGGCGGGCCGCTCGTAGTGGGCTTGATCCTCGGCAAGGTAGGGAGGACGGGGCCTATCGTGTGGCACCTTTCGTATAGTGGCAACCTGCTGCTCCGGCAGGTGGGGCTCGCACTCTTCTTCGCAGCCGTGGGTACGAGTGCTGGTCACGCCTTCTTTACTACACTCACCCGAGCGGGCGGTCTCACCATCTTTGTTGCAGGCGCTATCATCACGTGCCTTACTGCTCTTGCGACGGTCTGGGTCGGTTATCGTGTGTTCAAGATTCCTATGAGTCTGCTCTCCGGCATGCTTGCCGGCCTACAAACCCAGCCTGCCGTTCTGGGATATTCCCTCCAACAGAGCAAGAATGAACTCCCCAACATCGGCTACGCAACCGTCTTTCCGATCGCGACCATCACGAAGATCCTTTACGCCCAACTGCTTTTCATACTTTTGTCCAGACTGTAGGAGTCAGGCAGACTGTCGGCTTCAGCAGCAGGCCGCCAGTTCATGACCGGCTTTTCGCCTTTACCATCCTGATCTTGACGCATGGAGCACACCGAGAGGCTTGAGCCGTTCAGTCCAATAATCGAGCAGGCTACAGAACTGGCCGCGCAGTGGCATGATGGTACGTACCGGAAGAGCCGCTGGCGGGAAGAGGCGTTTCGCGTTCCGGAAGGCGAGAAGTTGCTCGTGCCGGCCATAACGCATGTCACTACCGTAGCGATGATCGTGCAACGCGCCGGGTGGGATGATATAACCGTGGCTGCCGCGTTTCTACACGACATTCTGGAAGATCCCAACCGGTATGGTGATTACCTGCCTGCCGACGTGCTGCGTACCCTGGTAGGAGAGGAGGTCACCCGGTGTGTACTGGCAGTGACGGAGCAAAAGTTCGATGCAGCAGGCAACCTGCGAACCTGGCGTGAGCGAAAAGAGGACTATGTCGCACACCTGCGAACAGCGCCTGTGCGTGCCGTCGCTGTCAGCCTGGCGGATAAGCAGCACAACCTCTGGACGATCAATAACGCGCTGGAAAGTGGAATTGACGTTTTCAAGCCAGCGGAGGGTCGGAAAAAGCTGAGTGCTGGCCCGGCAGAGCAGATCTGGTTTCATCGTGCGGTGCTGGACGCCTCGCACCAACATACCGACATGCGCCTGGAGCTTCTGCGCGCCCCTCTGGAACAGGAATTACTTCGCTTCGAGAACTGGTTCGAGCAGGTATCTAGATGCCTGTAGGGGAGGAGAACAGCTTCCGAGCACCAGAGCTGGACATGACCATGCGGGCCTGTCCAAACGTCGTTGACATCCCTGGAGCGTAAACCTGTGCATCTCTTGTGGCTCCAGGAATGGGAGAGCTCATTCAAGTGGGCACGGTTCAAGTTTGTAACAGAAATGACAGTATCGTTCTGCGCTATGGACAACCTGCTCTGCCATGCCGTACCTAACGTGCGGTTGACGCATTGGGCTCTGGCGCTTTAGCAGACGGGTGCTTCTCATGATGGCAGATATATACAAACATGCATACGAGGCCGGCCTTTCTCCACTTCTTGCGCGTATTGCAATCATCCTCTCCGATATCGAGGGTGACGAGAGGGCAAACGCATTCATCAAATCCGTTCAGGCCGAAGTTGTGCAGCCCATTCAGGATGAAGAAGCCGCCTCGCTGAGTCAAGCACGACAGGGCCGCCTGTTGCAGGTTTGATGCGCAGGGGCAGAGTCCTCGCTGCATAACAGGAGCATCACATCGACATGGCGATCAGGCGGTTGTGTTCGACCAGAATGCAGCGGTTGTGAACGTAGGGCAATCCCGCGTCCTCTGCCAGGCGCCGGGCCTCCGTTGACGATACGCCAAGCTGTGTCCAGATTACGGGCTTCGTACCAGTCGCTTCCGCATACGCGATCGTCATCCGAACCATGTCCGCTGTGAATTGCGGGCGACGAAAGATGTTGACGATATCGAGTCGGACATCCGCAGGAATGCTCTGGAGATCCGGGTAACACCGAAGGCCGTGCACCGTTTCATGCTCGGGGTTTACAGGAATCATCTCGTATCCCACATCCAGGAGATACTTTGAAATACGGAAGCTGGGCCGCCACGGCTGGTTCGAGCAGCCGACGACCGCAATGGTTTTCGTTTCTTCGAGAATGCGTTTGAGGTCCATAGCATGGTGTTAATGAAGCGGACAGGGTGACAGTCGCGTTGCACATGAAATCCAGCGGCTTCAGGAAGTATCCTTAGGCAGTCAAAAATTACGGGTAAGACACAGAAAAGTGGATCCAGCCAGGTATCCGATGTTTCTTTAAGCCTTGGGAGTCCACTACCAGACCCAATGAAGCATTCATGATTCGAACTGCCTTTGCCTGTCTGTTCGTAATGGGCTTATGCCTGTCGCCTAGAACGGTATGGGCTTGCTCGTGTATGCCGCCACCTCCACCCGGAGAGGCCGCCGATCAATCGGATGCGGTTTTCGTGGGTGAAGTGACCGCTATGGATCTGCAGGCCGCTTCCTCCGGCCTGCAGGTCGTGCGCGTCTCGTTTCGAGTGCTCGGGTCGTTAAAAGGTGTGGACCGGACGGCGGTAGTCTATACGAATGAGAGCAGTGCCGCGTGTGGTTATTCGTTTGAAGAGGGGGATCGGTACCTCGTTTATGCCGGACAATCCAACGGTCAGTTGCACACCGGTCTGTGTAGCCGAACGAAGCGCCTGGCTCAGGCGGCTGAAGATTTGAAAGCCCTGAATTTGCGGTTCGAAGCGGAAGAAAACCCCTCATGTGGCGGTCCTTCGAATACAGGTATGTTGCAAGCCGCCTTATTCACCCTGGTGGGTTTCGCGCTTGTTGGGCGCCGCATTTGACATTGAACATTCACCTTTCTTGCACGTATTTATGCCCCCGAACTCGCTTCCAAGCTTGTCGGAGGCCTGCGTTTTTGCCGTGGATTTACGTAGCAATGTGACCGGCTCCGTAAGGGGGCCGGTCTTTTTGCTTACATTGGCGGCGCATTCGCAGTGTATCGTAATCCTTGAATCCAGAGAAACAACGGTCGGCGATCGATCACCGGCCGTCGAAACAGCCCATGTCCAGCTATCCGTTTCAGCAGATAGAGAAGAAGTGGCAGGCGTACTGGGAGGAGCATAAGACCTTCCGTACACCGGATGAGGTCGATTCCTCGAAGCCGAAGTTCTACGTGCTCGATATGTTTCCGTATCCGAGCGGCGCGGGTTTGCACGTAGGGCACCCGGAGGGCTATACAGCTACAGATATCACTGCCCGGTACAAGCGGATGAAGGGCTTCAACGTCCTGCACCCGATGGGATGGGATGCTTTCGGCCTACCAGCGGAGCAGTATGCCATTCAGACGGGCACGCACCCCAGCATCACCACCCGGAACAACATCAACAAATTCCGGCAGCAGCTCAAATCGCTCGGCTTCTCGTACGACTGGGACCGGGAGGTCGATACGACGAATCCGGATTACTACAAGTGGACTCAGTGGATCTTTCTCAAGCTGTATGAGCGAGGGCTGGCCTATATCGACGAGGTGCCGGTGAACTGGTGCCCGGATCTCGGTACGGTACTGGCGAATGAGGAGGTCATCAACGGGCGGAGCGAAAGGGGAAATTATCCGGTTTATCGCGTGCCGATGCGGCAGTGGGTGCTTCGCATCACGGCCTATGCCGACCGTTTGCTGGAGGGCCTGGAAGAACTGGATTGGCCGGAAAGCACGAAGGAGATGCAGCGCAACTGGATCGGCCGCTCTGAAGGAGCGGAGATCGAGTTTCCTGTCTTCGCAAACCCGCTCGATCGGATCACCGTCTTCACCACGCGCCCGGACACACTTTTCGGCGCAACGTACATGGTTCTCGCGCCCGAACATCCGCTGGTGCCAAAGATCACTACGGCTGAGCATTTCGAGGAGGTGGACGCCTATATCCGCCGGACAGCGCAGAAGAGCGACCTGGAGCGGACGGAAATGAAGGAGAAGACGGGTGTGCCTACGGGAGGCTTTGCCATCAATCCAGCCACCGGGCAGAAAATCCCCATCTGGATTGCAGACTATGTGCTGGCTTCCTATGGAACCGGCGCTATCATGGCCGTGCCCGCACATGACGAGCGTGACTACGAGTTTGCCATGAAGTTCGACCTGCCCATTCGGGAGGTCGTCATGGGTGGTGATGTCACGAGGGGCGCTTATACCGGCGAAGGCATCCTGATCAACTCGAAAGGTCCTGAGTTGGACATCAACGGGCTTACCGTAGAGGAAGCCAAGGTGAAGGTCACGGAATGGCTGGTCGAAAAGTCGATGGGGCGGCGGCGCGTGAACTACAAGCTGCGCGACTGGCTGTTCAGTCGGCAGCGCTACTGGGGTGAGCCGTTCCCGATCATTTTTGTCGATGGAGAGCCGAAGCCGTTGCCGGAGAGCGAGCTGCCCGTCACGCTGCCGGAAGTCGAGTCATACAAGCCGACGGGGACGGGGCAGAGTCCACTCGCCGGCATCGACTCATGGTTAAATACGACGGATCCCGAGACTGGAAAACCGGCGCTCCGGGAGACGAACACGATGCCGCAGTGGGCCGGCTCGTGCTGGTACTACCTGCGGTTCATCGATCCGCACAATCCCGGTAAACTGGTTGATCCTGAGAAGGAAAAATACTGGATGCCGGTCGATCTGTACGTGGGTGGTGCGGAGCATTCCGTGTTGCATCTGCTCTATGCCCGGTTCTGGCACAAGGTGCTCTACGACGTGGGCGTCGTTTCGACGGAGGAACCGTTCCGGAAGCTCGTGCACCAGGGAATGATCCTGGGTGAGGTAGAATACACGGCCTTCCAGAACCCGAATGGCGAATGGGTTTCTGCGGCTCATGTCACGCAATCGGATGGGAGCGATATCTACGTGGACAGCCGGACCGGCGATCCGGTAGAGGCGGTTACGATACCCGAGGAGGTCGTCGAGAAACGTGGCGATGGCTTCGTGCTGAAGGCAGATCCAACGGTGATGGTGTCATCACGCGCCCATAAAATGAGTAAGAGCCGGGGCAACGTCATCAATCCGGATGACGTGGTAAAGAACTTCGGAGCGGACTCGCTGCGGCTCTACGAGATGTTTATGGGGCCGCTGGAGCAAGTCAAGCCCTGGAGTACCCGTGGCGTAGAGGGTGTTCACCGTTTCCTGAATCGTGTCTGGCGTCTCATTATCGACGAGGAGACCGACACGTTCGCGAAGGCGGTTCAGGACGTCGAACCTACCCGCGAACAGCTGCGCGCGCTGCACCAGACCATCCGTAAAGTCACGGACGACATCGAAGGGATGCGGTTCAACACTGCCATTGCTGCCATGATGGAGTTCACGAACGGTGCATATAAGTGGGAGGTCATCCCGAGATCTATTCTTGACCCCTTCGTGCTGATTCTGAGTCCATTTGCTCCGCATCTTGCGGAAGAACTGTGGCATCGCCTGGGCCATGAGCAGACTCTGGCTTATGAGCCGTGGCCGGAGGCGAAAGAGGAGTACCTTGTGGCCGATCAGCTGGACGTGGCGGTGCAGGTGAACGGGAAAGTGCGTGCTACGATCAAGATCTCTGCCGGAGCGCCCAAAGAGGAGGTGCTGGCCGTTGCAAAGGCACACGAGAATGTTGCGCGCTACCTTGCTGGCGCTACCCTGCGGAAGGAGATCTACGTGCCCGGGAAGATCGTCAACTTTGTAATCGGCTAAGCGGGGCTGAGGTTCGTAGCCGGTTAGCTATTGTTGGTAGTGAATGACGTCCGCACGCAATCAATGACTAACGACGTTGTCCGGCTTGTCGCATCGACGTAACCAGCGGCAAGCGCTGGACCGCAGGTTACGTGAATGCCCGGCCATGGAACCCCGGTAACACAACGGACGGATGATCAAACTCGACGTTCTCGCTCTTGCGGCTCACCCGGATGATGTGGAACTCTGTGCTGGCGGAACGATGTGCCTGCTGGCGCGGCAGGGATACAAAACGGGTGTGGTCGACTTCACCAGAGGTGAACTGGGTACGCGTGGTACGCCGGAAATCCGGGCGAAAGAAGCAGCAATAGCTGCAGAGTTCATGCGTCTCTCGGTTCGCGAGAACCTGGGTATGCCGGACGGCAACATTGAGAACACGCCCGAGCACCGCGAGCGCATCATACGGATCATCCGTCGGTACCGGCCTCACATTGTTCTCATCAATCCCATGGAATGTCGCCACCCGGATCACGAGGCGGCGGCTCGGCTGGCTACGAATGCCTTGTTCTATGCCGGTTTGAGAAAGATCGAAACCTTCGAGGACGACGGCTCACCTCAGGAGCCGTGGCGCCCGCATCATGTTCTCCACTACATGCAGACCATCCCGTTCAATCCGACACTCGTAGTCGATGTGTCGGAGGTCTGGGAGGATCGGATGAAGGCTCTGCTCGCGTATAGCTCGCAGTTTTATAATCCCGAGTACGAAGAAGGATCGGACGAGCCGCACACGTTCATTTCGAATCCGGGGTTCATCAAGTCAGTGGAGGGGCGTGCTCGGATGTACGGCTACATGATTGGCGCGGAGTACGGCGAACCGTTCCTCTATCGCCACGGGCCATTCGGTGTCACCGATCTGGTGGGGGTTCTGAAGGGCGAGAAGATGTACCGGTGAGGATCCATTCCTTGGTGTGCTGAGCACCACGCAAGTTTTTATCGATCGCCACTACCCACAGTTAAAAAAACAGGCACTCCCTCACAGCGTCTTGAAACGTCTGTGAGGGAGTGCCTGATAACGTTTTCGCTCCGGTGCTCAGTTACTGGGCGTAAATTCGATGCTTTCCGAACTGCCTAAGAGCCGGTTCTGCTTATCGATGGCATCCACGCGTACGGCGTAGAGGCGACCGGCATCTAGTTTGGGCTTGAGTTCAGCCATCTCCGGCGTGTTCTTGTCGAAGGCCGTTTCCGAGACCATGTACCGGCCGACCATCTCAGCGCGTTCGAGGTCCCATACGACGACACGGTATTTATCGGCGGCCGTGACGGCATTCCAGCTAAAACGCAGGTCGGCGAGTACGCTATTGATCGATACGGTGAAGTTGGAATCCGCAGTTGCATCGCGGTACGCATCCGTCATAGGTGTGACGGCATCAGGCGGAGTGAAGGCCTGCCGGAGGCCGATTCCAATGGTGGCAAGCAGGACCGCTGCTGCCGCGTACCGGAAGACAGCAGGAACGGGCGTTCGGCGTGTGTGGGGCGCATGCCGTGGAGCACGGTCGGAACGAGAAAGTACGTCGTACTCGAGGTCTCCAGCAGGTTTCATGTGCGGGTCGCCATGTCGGGCTGCCTCCAGTGCCTCATAGGCCATCTGCAGCAACTCGCGAGCATCGGCGTTTTCAGCCAGGTAGGCCGCAACCTCCGCGCGCTCATCTTCGGGCAGGGTTCCGGCGATGTAGGCGGCAAGCGTATACTCGTCGATCGGGCGTTGTGTGTGATCCATCAGGGGTTGCAGTGCTGGACTGCCTGTGTGATACGTGCACCTATGGACAGTACAGATGTACTATAACGTTCAAATTGTCAAAAGTCGTGATGGTCACATGGAAAAAACATTCGCACGCTGCGTGACCACTTTGCACAGGTTGTCAGCGCAAATGTAATACCCCGTGGAGTGAAACAGGTAAGCAAGAAGTGGATTTCGTTAATACGTGTCGCCTCCACTGATATCCTGCTCAGGTCGCTGGGCAGGGGCTGCGGCCGAGTTGCATATTTCTGGTTGCCATGTCAGCAACCAGGACCGGCGTCGGCTTTGCCGAGGTCTACCCCGTCAGTCTGTTTTCGGGGGCTGCTTCAGATAGATGCCCACGTCTCAGCCGGCGACGCCATCTGCATATTCATCGCATGAATTGTTGGTGATCCGGGAAAGCCCGGGCGAGCGACGCGTAGTGTTAGGCTGTCCTGAAAAAGGCTGCAACGTGGGCGAATTGACTCCACGCGAGCATGGACGGTATATTAGCTAATCTTTAGGTTACTTAGAAGAGCACCTATGCCCGACACAAGTGATATTAGAAACGGCCTGGCTATTGTCCATAACGGAGATATCTGGACCGTCGTCGAGTTTCTGCACGTCAAGCCTGGCAAGGGTGGGGCGTTCGTTCGTACGAAGCTGAAGAACGTCAAAACTGGGAGAGTACTGGACGTTACTTTCCGCGCGGGTGAAAAGATCGAGACGGCCCGCGTCGAACGCCGCCCGCATCAGTTCCTCTATGAGGACGACCTGGGTCTTCATTTCATGAATACGGAGACCTACGAGCAGATTTCTTTGCCCCGAGACCTGGTCCCCGGTCGAGAATACATCAAGGAGGGCGGTGTGATCGATGTGCTCGTTCACGCTGAGACGGAGCAGCCTCTGGCGACCGAAATCGCCAAGAGCGTTGAACTGGTAGTGGCTCATACTGAGCCCGGTGTTCGTGGCGATACGGCCACAGGTGCGACGAAGCCGGCCACGCTGGAGAGCGGAGCCGTCGTCAACGTGCCGCTCTTTATCAACGAAGGCGATGTCATCCGTGTCAATACGGACACAGGCGCTTACGTTACTCGTGTTTCTACCGCAGACCGCTAGAATGTCCGGCGCTCCGTTTGGTCCTGCCCGCGTCGGGGTCGAACGGTGTGGCTTTTTGATACATACGTCGACTTGATGCCAGCATGGATCTTGCACAACTGAGGGAAGTCCTGAAGATCGTCTCCGAAAGCGGGGTTGCAGAAGTCGAGATCGAGCAGGAGGGGATCAAAATAGTTGTGCGGAAGAGCGCGCCGACGCTAACCGTTCAACAGGCTCCTGCCTTTCCCGGTTATGGGTTAGGAGGATATTACCCCGTACCGTATCACCCGCCCGCTGCTTCGTATCCGCAGGCTCCACCCCCCGCGCAACCTGCCCCAGTAGTTAGTAACAGTTCGGTTGCGGAGACCGGTGTGCTAGCCATATCGGCTGGCACGGGTTCTCCGGAGGAGGCGCAGGCCTCCTCCGAGACCAAGGTGGGAACTGGATCCGTTACGGTCAAGGCACCTATCGTGGGTACGTTTTACCGGGCCCCTTCGCCCGATGCGGATGCTTTCGTAAATGTTGGAGATCGTGTCGAAGTTGGCGACGTCCTGTGCATCATAGAGGCGATGAAGCTCATGAATGAGATCGAGAGTGAGGTTTCCGGCGTCGTGCGGCAGATCCTCGTCGAGAACGCACAGCCGGTAGAGTTCGATCAGCCGCTCTTCATCATTGAGAAGGCCTAGTGCTCCGCTCGTCTGCATTTCGCTCTGGAATCAGAAGTAAGTCTCCTGAGTCTATGTAGGTTGCGCTCGGGCAGGTTCCAGGGGGATTTTGCTTCGTAGCGGATTCGCATGGAAGGAGAACGTTGGGGGCAGGCGGGCATCTGTTACCCGGAGGACATCCGGTTGCTGAACCTGGTTGAGAAAACCCGAAAGATGTAATCAGGTGGCTTCGATACATCCGGTCCACCACACATCAGTGTTGATATTTTGGCATACGATGAAGCTTTGCTGAACGGTCTTCGCGCGCCTGCCTCACGTAATGGGAAGGGAACTGTGATCAAGAAAGTTTTGATTGCAAATCGTGGGGAGATCGCGTTGCGGGTCATCCGGACCTGCCACGAGATGGGCATTAAGACCGTTGCGGTCTATTCCACAGCCGATCGTGATTCGCTCCACGTTCGGTTTGCCGACGAGGCGGTATGTATCGGACCGCCCCCATCCAGGGAGAGCTATCTCCGCATCGAGCGCATTATTGCAGCAGCGGAGGTGACCGGTGCGGATGCGATTCATCCCGGTTATGGTTTCCTCGCAGAGAACGCTGGTTTCAGTGCAATCTGTGAGGACCACAATATGAAGTTTATCGGTCCCTCGCCGGAGACCATCCGGCTGATGGGAGATAAGAGCCTTGCCAAGGATACCATGCGTGCGGCGGGCGTGCCTGTCGTGCCAGGCTCCGAAGGCGTATTGACCGATGCAAAGGAAGGCATGCGCATCGCCGCGGAGATCGGGTACCCGGTGATGATCAAGGCCAGTGCCGGCGGTGGTGGAAAGGGGATGCGCGTCGTCCTGAATGAGAACGAATTCACGCGTCATTTTGAGGCGGCGCAGCGCGAGGCAGAGGCGGCGTTCGGCAACCCGGCGGTATACCTGGAAAAATTCGTCGTCAATCCCCGGCACATAGAGATCCAACTCATGGGCGATGGGCGGGGCAACGTCATCCATTTTGGCGAGCGTGAGTGCTCGATCCAGCGACGCCACCAGAAGCTGCTGGAGGAGTCGCCATCACCGATCATGGATGAAGACTTGCGGCGCCGGATGGGAGAGGCCGCCATCCGTGGGGCAGAAGCAGTGAACTACGAGGGCGCCGGAACAGTGGAGTTCCTGGTCGACGCAGATCGTAATTTCTACTTCATGGAGATGAACACCCGTATTCAGGTGGAGCATCCCGTGACGGAGGAGGTTACGGACACCGACCTGATCGAGTATCAGATCCGTGTCGCGATGGGTGAGTCCATTCCGCTTCGGAACATGACCCCGGTGGGTCACGCTATCGAATGCCGGATCAACGCGGAGAACCCGTTCCGAAATTTCAGCCCTTCGCCCGGCATGATCAAGACGTTTCACCTGCCTGGCGGGCATGGTGTACGCGTCGATACACATGCCTACGCAGGTTACGTCATTCCTCCGAACTACGATTCCATGATTGCCAAACTGATCGTCTCAGCCCGAACGCGCGATCTGGCGATCCAGAAGATGAAACGTGCTCTGGATGAGTTCGTGATCGAAGGTGTGCAAACGACGATTCCGTTCCATAAGCGGCTCATGGAGAATGAGCGTTTCCGCGCCGGTGATTTCGATACGAAATTCCTTGAGTCGTTCACCCTTGTGCCGGAAGAAGTCTAACTTGTCTCGGACGGCTCTACGAGCCATCATGTCACTCCGGGCCAAGTTGGGCACGACGAGAACTCTTTACCAAGTCTCTATACTGCGATATGGACTTCCCGAACGACCTGCGTTATACGAAAGAACACGAATGGATCCGCGTTGAAGCAGACGGCAAAACAGCCACAATCGGTATCACCGATTTTGCACAGCATGAACTGGGCGATATCGTCTTCGTCGAAACGCAGGATGAAGGGACGAAACTGGATGCCAATACCGTATTTGGCACGGTAGAAGCCGTCAAAACGGTTTCCGAACTCTTCATGCCAGTGTCGGGCACCATTATCGAGAAGAACGCGGATCTCGACGCCCGTCCCGAACTCGTGAACGAGGACCCCTATGGGAAAGGCTGGATGGTTCGTATCGAGCTATCCGACCCGAGCGAGTTGGATAGCTTGCTTTCTGCGGATGCTTACGCAGGCATCGTCGGGAAATGAATGCAGTCCCGGAATAACACGTAGGGGCGAGCGGCCGCTCGCCCCTACGTGTTTCCGGCGTTTCGGGGTGGCTCAGGATCGCGGTTACGCATGGAGCGTTCCACCGGGAATCTTTTGATTACAGATCTTCTATAATTCGCATACATGCACGAGCGGATCATCATTCTTGATTTCGGCTCCCAGTATACCCAGCTCATCGCCCGGCGTATCCGGGAAGCAGGTGTATATTCGGAAATCTATCCATGCACGGTCGACCCCGAAGAAATCCGGGCGATAGGACCCAAAGGACTTATCCTCTCTGGCGGTCCTTGTTCGGTCTACGACGAAGGCGCTCCTCAGCTTGCTCCGGAGTTTCTGGAGATGAGGCAGTCGGACGGCTCCCCCGTGCCGGTGCTCGGTATCTGCTATGGTTTACAAGCGATGGCCCGGACGCTGGGGGGTGTCGTGGAGCGGGCTTCGCGCCGTGAGTTTGGCCGTGCTCGGATCGAGGTGACGGAGAATGGAAGCTCGAAGCTGTTTGAAGGGGTACCAGCCAGCCTGAACGTCTGGATGAGCCATGGCGACCATGTGACGCGCCTGCCGGAGGGCTTCGAAATCATTGCGCGGACCGAGAATGCGCCGTTTGCCGCTGCACGGGATGTGACTGGCCTCCGGTACGGCGTACAATTCCATCCGGAAGTCGTGCACACCGAGTTCGGACGGCAGGTGCTGGAGAACTTCGCGCTCAAAATCTGCGGCTGCCGTGGCGACTGGACGCCTGCTTCGTTCATCGAGGAGAAGATCAGGGAAGTGCGTGAGACCGTTGGGGATGAGCATGTCATCCTTGGCCTCTCGGGCGGTGTAGATAGCTCTGTCGCTGCGGTGCTCCTGCACGAAGCGCTCGGCGATCAGCTTACATGCGTTTTCGTCAACAACGGCGTGCTGCGTAAAGGTGAGTGGGAGCAGGTACAGCAGACATTTCGCGATGCGTTCCATATCCGCCTCAAGGCTGTCGATGCCAGCGATCTCTTCCTTTCCAGGCTAGAGGGTGTGTCCGATCCGGAACGGAAGAGAAAAATCATCGGCAATACCTTCGTGGAGGTATTCGAACAGGCAACGGATGAAGCGGTCCGGGAAATCGGGCGCAAACCTGCATTCCTTTCGCAGGGAACGTTGTATCCGGATGTGATCGAAAGTGTCTCTTTTAAAGGTCCATCCGCCACGATCAAGACACACCACAACGTAGGCGGCTTGCCCGAGAAGCTGAACTTCAAGATTCTGGAGCCCTTTCGCGAGCTATTCAAAGATGAAGTGCGTGAGATCGGCCGGCTGCTCGGTCTGCCACAAGAGATCATCGGGCGCCACCCGTTCCCGGGGCCGGGTCTTGCTATCCGGGTCCTCGGGCCGGTCACACGGAGGGAGGTGGATATCCTCAAGGAGGCAGACGCCATCTTTATCGAGGAACTGAGGAAGAATGGGCTGTACGACGAGGTCTGGCAAGCCTTTGCGGTGTTGCTTCCGGTCCAGACGGTCGGCGTCATGGGCGACGAGCGCACGTATGAGAACGTCTGCGCCCTCCGCGCTGTAACGAGTGTGGATGGAATGACGGCAGACTGGGCTAAGCTCCCGTACGACTTCCTGGCTCATGTCTCCAATCGTATTGTGAACGAGATCCGTGGTATCAACCGCTGCGTATACGATATCAGCTCCAAGCCACCAGCCACCATCGAGTGGGAGTGATATTTGCGAGAGGAGATGCGGGTCCGGTAAACGTGAAGGCCGGTAAGGCACGGTCCACCGTGCCTTTTGCCGATTACGGGCTTGCCAGTAACGGAAGAATGATTTGACAGACGCATGAACAGACTGCTTCGCCCTCTCATCCTGATACTGTTCCTCACGGGGAGTTTTCTGGCGAGTCCCGTACTTGCCCAGGATGTCGCAGAGCAGGTGCCCGAAATCGAACGCGCCGAGACGTATTTCGAGCAGGCGCTGGCGTCGTTTGAAGCGGGCAATTATGAGATGGCCTACCGGCGTTTTCAGATTGTCTACGAAACATTCCCGTTCAACCGGAAGACCACGGCCGCCATGCTCATGGCGGGGAAGGCGCTCTATCGAGCCGGCGAGCACCGTGAAGCGGTGTCGATCCTCTCAGAATTCGTGCGGAGCTTTCCCCAGAGCAGCTACGTCGATGATGCGCAGCAGACGCTGGAGTTAGCGCGTCAGGAACTTGCAGGTGCAAAGGATCAGGTTCATTCGATTAACCTGGGCGTGTTGCTACCGATGAGGAGCAACGACGTTGTCCTCTCGCAGAGCCTTTTCAACGGGATCCGGCTTGCAGTGGAGGAGCACAACGCAACGCCCGGAGCTGTACCCGTCCGGATGGTTTTCCGGGATAGCGGCGGTGATCCCCGGCGAGTGGCCCAAGCGGTAGCCGAACTCGCCAATGAGGAGCAGGTGGACGCTATCGTCGGACCGATTTTTAGCTCTGAGGCGATAGCAGCGGCAGCGGCAGCAGAACAGCACAGGGTTGTACTCATCACGCCGCTTGCAACGGACGAAGCTGTCGCGAAGGGTAAGCAGCATGTGTTCCAGGCGAATCCTACGATAACGCTGCGTGGACGGCAGATGGCACGTTATGCCGTGCAGGAACTCGGCCTGCGACGGTTCGGGGTTATCGCAGAGGATGATGACGAGAGCATCAGTGCGCGTATGGCAGAGGGCTTCCAGGACGAAGCACTTCAACTCGGAGCCGAGGTGAAGTTTTTCACGGTGTTTCCGGACCCCGGCGGATGGGGCCGCCTGCCGGAGGAAATTGGCACCCTTCAGATGAGTGGCGTCGAAGCCGTGTACATGCCGCTGCCCGGTAGTAACACGGCACGGAAAGCGCGTGCTGCGCTCGAGGGTCTGGCTGAGATGAACAGCAACGTCCGCGTGCTCGGCAACTCCGAGTGGAATGGCCTGAACCTTGGGCCGGAGGTCGCTGCATACAACCCGATCTACACGAGTGATTTCCTCATCGAGGAATCCGATCCGGAGGTTCAGAGCTTTGTCAACCGCTACCAGGCTGTTATCGGAGAGGTGCTTGCTGCACGCGACCGGCGCCTCCCCGTCACTAGTTACGACGTTACCCGTTTTTTGCTACAGCAAGCCGCACGTTCGAGGGGGCGGCTGAGTCCGGAGGTTCTGCGTGAGGCACCAGCATACGAAGGCATCGGCCTGCGTATTGACTTCTCCAAAGGAGAGGTCAATGATAGTATGTACGTGCTGGGCTATAGGGACGGAGAAATTCAGCTTGTCCAGTAACTACGGAACTGCGTTCGATGGACCACGTAGGAACCGTGGCCATGTATTGATGTTTTCAGATGTTATGGTGTCCACGTGGTCTATGATGACCTGAATCAGGTGGATTCACAGAAGCGGCGGAGAACGGCAAGATTTCGGGCCGTCTTTACCGCGGCTTTAGGACGTGAATCACGTTTTGATGTTTGTTTGGTTGCAATAATCAGCCGACTGTTTCGTTCAGAAGAGAAGAACGAAATACCGAACTGACCTCGAGCATTCCTTCCATGCGCATTCGCACTGTTTACTTTTTTGTCGTAGCAGCCCTCCTGGCTTCAGTTACCGGCTGCGCGAGCACCGGTACCATGCGTTTTAACAGCGCGGAAGAGGCGTTCAACAGAGGCCTCGCACTTTATGAGCGTGGCCGATACGAGCGTGCTGCCGAGGCGTTCCGGCGTGCGCTGGAGTTCAACCGGACAGGTGAGTGGGCCGACGATGCCCAACTGTACCTGGCCCGATCGTATGCGGGTAACAAGGAGTACATCCTGGCGGCCAGTGAATTCAGCCGCTTCTCGGAGATCTACCGGAACGATCCCCGTCGTGAGCAGGCAGAGTATGAACGGGCCCTCGCATACTATCAGATGTCGCCCGGGTACGAATTGGACCAGTCTAACACGGAGCGAGCGATCCGGCAGTTCGTAAGCTTTATCGAGCGATTCCCGAACAGCACGCTCGTCCCAGAGGCTGAAGCCCGTGTCAGCGAGTTGCGGGAGAAGATGGCTCACAAGCAGTATCAGACTGCGAAGCTCTACGAACGGCGGGGACTCTGGGAGGCCGCAGCGCTTTCGTACGAAGAGGTCTTTGATGCCTACCCGGATACGGATTGGGCCGATGATGCGCTGGTGGGTGCCATGGCTGCATACATTCAGTTCAGCGACCTGAGCATCCAGCAACGTCAGGCCGAACGTCTGGAGCGGGCCATAGAAAACTATCGTCGTCTCGTTCAGGTCTTTCCCAACAGCCCCCACCTGAGCGAAGCGGAACGGCTCAATCGAGAGGCTACCAATCGGCTTGAACGGCTCAATGCACTGGCCGAAGGGACGGGTACGGAAGCGAACGAATAGGGTTGAGCACGTTGAATGCTCACGAGAGGGCGTGGTGAAGGGATAACGTTTCGCCACGCCCTCTCCGTTTCTGTCTTCTGCTGAGCTTTAAATTTTAACGAGGTGCCCCATCATCGACGCTCGTCCACGTGCATAACGTACTTCGCGCACGAACAGCGCTCGTATATTTGAGTCGAAGTCGTTGCTCCACAGCATGCATGATCTGCACGACGGCTTGCATCTATCCCTTTGCTTGCAACTCGTCTGCTCGTTCGCCGTCGCTTTGCAGCCGCCACGTCGCCCTGGCATTCAGTCGGTCCTCCAGACGGTCCAGGGCCTCCAGCAGCGAGCCAAAGGGGATCTTCCAGGTGCCAGCGATAGCCCCTCTCTGCTAGGGTACATGGGGTCGAGGTAAGCGAGCAGCGGTACTTCTCGGTGGCAGCGAAGCCCGGAAGAGTGGCTGCGCGAATCGGCTTGACCGGGTGAAAGGGATAAACCATTTAAGTCGAAGTCAGGGAGGTGCTTCGTGAGTCAATCACCGCTACAGTCCGTTGGCGACGATCCTGCCGGGGCAGCCGTTGTAGTGCGGTCGATATTGTACTTTGTGCTGGCAGGCCTGTGCGAGATCGCGGGCGGATACTTCGTGTGGCTATGGCTTCGTGAGGGTAAGGCTATCTGGGTCGCCGTCGTGGGTGCCATGCTTCTAGTGTTGTACGGCGTGATCCCGGCGCTCCAGCCCGCGCATTTTGCCCGCGTTTACGCGGCTTATGGAGGAGTGTTCATCGCGCTCGCACTGCTGTGGGGGTGGAGCGTGGACGGCGTGCGGCCGGACCGGTACGATGTTCTCGGGGCAACCATCGCCTTGATCGGTGTGGGAATCATGATGTACTGGCCGCGCGAGGCATAGGTGCATGCGTGTAGTCTGGAGATAAGTGTATACCTGATATTCCATTACTCAATACTCGTAGAATGAAAGTCGGTCTGTTTGGAGGATCGTTTAACCCGCCTCATCTCGCGCACTTGATCGTAGCGGAACTTGTGCGGGAGCAATTCGGGCTCGATCAGGTGCTATGGATACCGGCTCTCATTCCGCCGCACAAACGGGAGAGTCGCCTCGCGTCAGCCGAACACCGGCTCGAGATGACCCGGTTGGCCGTCGCCTCCAACCCGGCATTCGCGGTTAGCGACCTGGAACTACGGCGTTCAGGCGTTTCCTACACGGTTGATACGGTCCGTACGCTTCAGACGGCAAACCCATCCGTCTCCTATTTCCTGATCATCGGCGGCGATAGCTTTCGTGGATTCTCATCCTGGTATCGCCCGCAGGAGATTCTAGAGCGAGTTCCTCTCATCGTATACGAGCGGGGAGGCAGAGCACGAGCAGAAATGGATACATCCCTCAAGGGCCGCGTATGCTTTGCAGATGCCCCTCGCATCGACATTTCTTCAACGGCTATTCGTGAGCGCTGTGCGCAGGGGCGATCCATACGTTACCTCGTGCCCGAGCCTGTCCGAGAGTACATCATAATGCGTGGCCTCTATCGCGAGGAAGAAGGGATTGGCCCGGTCAGGGCTGAAGGCTTGCCGTGAGCCGATTGGCTGATAGAGTGGACGGGCTCTGTATCAACTCATGCCTGATAATGAGGCTGAGGAAGCAGAGCGATAAGGTTAGCAGGTTGCGAGGAGATTACGGTGTCCCTTGGATGGCACACGGAGATGACATTGGTATTTTGTACTGTGTTCAGGTAGATAGCTGGATTCGTAGACGCTGGATTACTCTCCTGTTAGCCCCTACATGCTTGTGAACCTCGAATCGCTTCCCCTGCGAGATAAAGTCGCTCAGCTCATCATTGCACGGCTCGGATCCAACATGCCGCCGGGCATTACGGTTGAAGAGGATGTTGCGCGCATGGAGGAGCTGCTGGAACGCTGTCCTCTAGGAGGACTCATCGTGTTCAATGGCGATATATCCAGCGCGCCGCAGGCACTTGCGCGGTTGCAGGCCAACGCGAAGTACCCGCTTCTAATTGCTTCCGATATCGAGCGGGGATTCGGGCAGCAATTCAGGGGAGGCACCGTCTTTCCGCATGCCATGGCGTACTCGGCACTGGGGGAAGAGGCGGAAGATCTGCTGGAGGAGTCGGCGCGCGTGACGGCACGGGAGGCGCTCGCTTGCGGAGTCCATATCGCTTTCGCTCCGGTAGCCGATATCAACCGCAATATTGCGAATCCGATCATCTCGACGCGGGCCTTTGCAACGGAGCCTGCACAGGCAGCTCGGCTCATTCGTGCCTACATCCGAGGATGTCATGCTGAGGGGCTGATGGCAACGGCCAAGCACTTTCCGGGTCACGGCAACACCAGCGAGGATTCCCATGATAGGACGCCTGTCGTACACAGTCCTCGTGTAGAACTGGACGCACTGGACCTTGTGCCGTTTCGAGCGGCGATCGAGGAGGGTGTGGATCTCATCATGACGGCGCACGTTGCCTTTCCTGCGCTAGATTCCAGTGGCCTGCCCGCCACGCTCTCCCGCCGGATCTTGAACGATTTGTTGCGGAATGAACTACACTTTCAAGGAGCGGTGATCACCGATAGCATGCTCATGGGGGCCGTGCGCGGAGAGGATGTAGATGTAGGCGCACAAGCCGTTGCATTGCTAAAGGCTGGTGTAGATATCATTCTCGATCCCCCCGATTCGGAGAAGATCGTGGAGGGCGTCGTCCAGGCTGTGGAGCAGGGTATGTTGGACGAAACCCGAATCGACGAAGCACTCTCTCGCGTTGGTGTGTTGAAACAGTGCCTTGTAGAACGATTCGGGGCGCAGTTCTTTACGAACCCCGGAAGCCATTTCTCCCTGTCGGACGTAGGCTCCGCAACAAGTCATGACCTCGCCGAACGGGTTGCGCTTCGTGCGGTAACGGTCGTTTCCAGCCAGGCCGGTATTCTTCCGCTGGATCCGGTACGTGTCTCAGAAGAAGGATTTCTGGCCATTCTCATCAAACCCTGGCGCTCTCGTCTCGACCCACCGGAAGCTCCATTAGGCGAAGCCATCCAGAAGACCTTTCCGGGGGCTCGTTACGTTGAGGTCGGTCCGGAAACGGGCCCGGCAACGCTGGACGAGCTGAGGCATCAAGCCGGTGGTGTTGGGCATGTACTTGTGGCGATGGTGGTAAAGCCGGCAGCGTGGCAATTGTACGGGCTCTTGCCTGAGCAGCAGCGGTTTGTAGAGGATCTGGTCGCTGAGCGTCCCGTCATACTTGCGTCGCTCGGAAGTCCCTATGCGTTGAACGACTTCCCTCGTGCTGCCGCTCGCCTTTGCACCTTCAGTGATGTCCCGGTCTCCCAGGAGGCTCTCGTTTCGATGCTGGCCGGAAAGAAGGCATGAGGGTAATGATCACAGAGTATTGAAAGGGCAGGGTGTACGAGTCCTGTATATTTCGGGGGCGCCATCTTACGTGGCCTTCTAGCATTTGTGTTTCATATCGACCTGGAGGAGTTTATGGCTGTCTATTCTCACTCCGTTGAGTTAGGTGCACCGGCTGCACCGTTTGACCTCAGGATCGCGAATCCCGGCGTGGACGGCCGGACCGGCGAGCGGCGGTGCCTGGAGGATTTTGCGGAGGCATCCGTGCTGGTCGTCGTATTCATGTGCAACCACTGCCCCTACGCACAGCATGTCGAGGACACACTGATCCGGCTGGCGCGGCACTATGCGGATCGGGGTGTGCAGTTCGTCTTTATCAGTTCGAACGACCCCGAGGCCTACCCGGAAGATTCGTTCGAGAACATGGCGATACGGGCACAGGAAAAGGACTATCCATTCCCATATCTCTATGACGAGACACAGGAGGTCGCAAAGTCCTACGATGCGCAATGCACGCCGGATCTGTACGTATACCGGAACGAAGGCGGGACCTTTCTGCTTCGGTACCACGGGCGCATCGATGAGACCAGGCCGGGGCAGGGGGTGTCCACCGGAAAGGATCTGGAGCGCGCACTGGAGGGGCTGTTGTCTGGAGGTGAGTTGACGTTCGAGCAGTACCCCTCCATGGGGTGCAGCATCAAGTGGCGGCCTGAGAATCGTTGAGGGGTGGCGAATGCACGTTGGAGGTCATGCAATCCATACCGGGGAGAAGTAATTTCCAGCTTTTGTTTTCCTAACCTCCAACCTCGACCGAATGGATTGGATCGTCCTGCTGCCACCGGTTCTGGCCATTGTTCTGGCGTTGTGGACCCGGCAGGTGTACCTGGCGCTCATCGTTGGTCTGTGGCTTGGGACCACCATTCTGCAAGACGGCAATCCCATTGCCGGGTTACGTGAGCTGGGGGATCAGATCGTCCTCGTGTTTCAGGATGCGGGCAATACGCGCGTGATCCTGTTCTGCCTCCTCGTAGGCGGTCTGGTGGCACTCGTGCAGGCATCGGGTGGGGTTGCGGGATTCATAGCCTGGGCGCAGCAACGGGGCCTGGGCAGAACACGGCGGAGCGCCGAGGTGCTGGCCTGGGCTGTCGGGATGATCATCTTCGTAGAGTCCAGTATCACCTGCCTGGTCGTTGGGGCTGTGAGCCGGCCCTTCTTCGATAGGTTGCGGCTTCCTCGAGAAAAACTGGCCTACTACTGCGATGCTACGAGCGCACCGGTATGTATGATGATTCCCTTGAACGGGTGGGGGGCCTATGTGTTGGGCCTCCTGGCTGCGCAAGGTGTGGTCAGCGGAGCGGTAGTGTTGCTCGCGGAATCTCTGCTTTACAACTTCTACTGCATCCTCGTCATCCTGTTTACGCTGCTACTTGCCGTATCAGGATGGGGCTTCGGTGCCATGCGCCGTGCCGAAGTGCGTGCCAGTAAAACGGGAGATGTCATCCGCCCAGGGGCTCGCCCGCTCATCTCGGAAGAGATAACCGAATTGAAGCCGCTTCCGGGAGCGGGCGAGAATGCCCGTAACCTTCTGATCCCCCTTTCCGTGATGGTCGTCATGATCTTCGTCGGATTGTGGATCACGGGGGAGGGAGATATCACGCAGGGGAGTGGCTCTACGGCAGTTTTCTGGGCTGTAGGGATTGCAATCGTGGCTGCGATGGTTCTCTACGCGTTCCCGCGTAAGAGTCATGGCGGGAGGCCGGTCATGAAGATCGGTGAATCCACGGACCTGGTTCTTCGAGGCAGTGCCGGTCTCGTGGGGGTGACCGTGCTGATCGTACTTGCGTTTGCCTTGGGCCAGGTCTCGCGTGAGCTGGAAATGGGGCCCTACCTCGTTGGCATGGTCGGAAGCGGGAGAGGAGCGTGGTGGATGCCCGCGCTCATATTCCTGGTGGCTGGCTTCATTTCGTTTACACTGGGCTCTTCCTGGGCGACATTCGCCATCCTCATCCCTATCGCGCTGCCCCTTGCTTCCGGTCTGGACATGCCCCTAGCGTTATTTCTGGGTGCCGTGCTCTCCGGTGGTGTTTTCGGTGACCACGCTTCGCCACTGTCTGATACGACCATCATTTCTTCTATGTCGGCCGCGTGCGACCACGTAGACCACGTAAATACGCAGCTTCCCTATGCTCTTCTCATGGCTGTATGCTCTCTGGTAGGTTTCCTTATTGCAGGGGCAATCGTCTGATACTTTGCCGCCTTGTCGAATTGTTAGTGACCTCTCGGTTATAGGGCTGGCTTATTCGAAGGGGAGATACACCAGATAACTTCGCTGCATTCTCGTCGACTGCGCCCTAAAAATTCATGTGTGAGAACAATGTAAGCGCTTTCATGAAGCCTTTGTTAATTAAGTTTAAATAAAACACAAATTTAGGGTGCGTGAGGGGCGTCTTCTATTGATTGTGGATACGGGGGTGATGTAACTATGACCTGCGAAAGCGGTCCCAGTTCGTCCGACTTAGTAGGCCACCAATTGACACATCTGCTTCGGACGGAGTAGCAAATCTTCGGAACGCTTCACATCTACGTTTTTTCCCATCAGCAAGGGCTAAGAGTATGCGGAAGGGCATTACATGCTCAATTTTCGGGCAAGCGCTATCCTCCCCGGCGCTTTTTGTGCTCGCACTGTTCGTTGTGAACGTGTGGGGGGGATTCAGTGCAGGCGATGCATTTGCTCAGCAAGGTGCAGCCAGGGTCCCGATAAGCGGGACCGTTTTGAGCGGGGATAATAACGAACCGCTTCCGGGAGTCAACATCATTGTCAAAGGGACAACAATCGGAACGAGCAGCGATGCCGACGGTCGATTCGAACTCAATGTTCCGAGCCTGCAAGACACGCTGGTGCTCTCTTTCATCGGCTACACGACGCAGGAAGTCGCACTCGCGGGACGCACGGAGTTGAGTGTGACGCTAGCTCCCGAGGTTCTGACCGGTGAAGAGGTCGTGGTCGTGGGCTACGGATCGATCTCGGAGGAAGACCTCACTGGTTCCACGTCAAGGATCCGGGGCGAAGAACTGCTCTCACGGCCCGCGCTCAGTGTGGAGCAGGCGCTGGCGGGTAAGGCGCCGGGCGTCCAGATCACGACCAACTCGGGTCGCCCTGGCGGACGCACGAACGTTCGTATCCGTGGCAGTGGCTCCATCAATGCTTCGAATGCACCGCTTTACGTGGTAGATGGGGTTGTGTTGACGGCTGGTATCTCGTCGATCGATCCGAACGACATTGAGTCCATCGAAGTGCTCAAGGATGCGTCGTCTACGGCGATCTACGGTACGCGCGGCTCGAACGGCGTCATCATGATCACGACGAAGCGTGGCCGTCGTAACTCCAGCAATCTTACTTACCACGGCTACACGACTGCGGGCCGGATGGCGCGCAAACAGGAAGTGCTTTCTTCGGAGGAGTTTCTCTACATCGAGGAGCAGGCCTACGCCAACGCTCAGAAGTACGACCCCGTTGGCTGGGCCAACGGCCGTTATCGCGACCCGAAGGAGATTCGGCGCGAATACATGGTGGGTAACACACTTGGAAACCCCGAACTCTTCGATGAGAATCTCAATCCGCTCTACGACGTGGACTGGCAGGATGCCGTGACGCGGACCGCTATCAGCCAGTCGCACAACCTGGCGTATACCGGCGGAGCAGATAACACGACCTATGGTCTCTTCCTGGGTTACACCGAAGAGAACGGCATCATCAAGGATAGCTACATGCGCCGCGCTAACGTCCGCGCCGTCATCGACAGCGACGTCAAAGACTGGCTACGCGTTGGTGGCACTGTCAGCTATGCAAACAATCAGGAAAAGCGTGCAGACGAAGCGGTGGGCGGCAACAACGTGCCGCGCATGATAATCGAGATGATCCCGATCGTTCCCTACAAGTACCCCGACGGTACCTACGGACGGCGTGAGGATTATCCGAACATGGAGACGGGCGACAACCCGCAGGCCCAGCTCGAGCAGGACAGCCGCAACTACAATATCAACACCTTCAACGGCAACGCCTATGCAACGATCACGCCGTTGGAGGGGATGGAGTTCACGTCGCGGTTTGGTGTCAACCAGCGCAACCAGTACAACCCGTACTTCAACGGTCGCTACTCGAACTTCGGTGGCGGTCTGGGACGTAACTACGCCGAGATCTGGAGCTATGACGCGCGCTCCTGGCAGTGGTCGAACCACTTGAACTACTCGTTCGACCTGAACAACGTACACGAGTTCTACACCACGGTTGGTGCGGAGCTTCAGGGTTATGACTACCTGCAATGGTACGTTGGTACCTACGACATTGCCGACGACTACTACAAGTGGAACAACCTGGGCGCTGGTTCCACGCCGAATGCGCCGTCTTCGAGCACGACGGCCTGGCGTATGGCCTCGTTCTTTGCTCGTGTCAACTACAACTTTGACAACCGTTACCTGCTTACGCTCACCGGGCGTCAGGACGGCTCGTCTCGGTTCGGTGCCGACAAGAAGTACGCCTTTTTCCCATCGGCCGCCTTTGCCTGGCGCGTCTCCGAGGAGGACTTCCTGCGGGACAATCGGACCATCAGCGATCTGAAGCTGCGTGTCAGCTACGGTTTGACGGGTAACTCGGAGATCGGTGAGTACCGCTCGCTGGCCAACCTGGGAACGAACACGGCCATCTTCAATGGCAACCGTGCCTCGGGTACCGTCATCAGCTCGCTGGCCAACCCAAACCTCGAATGGGAGAAGAGCGAACAGCTCGACCTTGGTTTCGACCTCGGGCTGTTCAACGATCGCATCGAACTCACGGCTGATTACTTCATCCGTAACACGCGCGACCTGCTCCTCAACGCGCCCGTGCCGAGGACCAGTGGTTACAGCTCGATGACGCGTAACATTGGCAGTATCCAGAACCAGGGCATTGAGCTTGCGCTGAACACGGTTAACATTCAGAGCAACGACTTCCTCTGGATGACCAGCTTCAACCTGACCCACAACAAGAATAAGGTCACTGCGCTGGGCGTCAACAACGAGGATATCTTCCCCGGTCCCTGGTTCCTGAACCAGACCAACGTACTGCGCGTGGGCGAACCCGTCGGATCTTTCTGGGGCCTCATTCGCGAAGGTACCTGGGGTACCGACGAGGCCGAAGAGGCTGCTCGCTATGGCAAGCTCCCCGGCGATCTGAAGTTCCGTGACCTCAATAACGACGGCCAGATCAACGAGAACGACTACACAATCATCGGCAACGGTACGCCGGACTTCTACGGGTCGCTCATCAACACCGTCAACTACAAGAACTTCGACTTCACGCTCGAGCTGCAGTACATGCTTGGTCACGACGTCTACATGCTCACCGAGCACTCGTCGCTCGACCGTACAGGTATTGCAAACAGCTATCGTGACGTGCTGAATGCCTGGACGCCGGAGAACCAGAACACCATGCTGGCCCAGTGGCGCCCAACATCGGCCGGCTACGACTCGTTCCTCGACTCGTACAAGGTGAAGGACGGATCATTCCTTCGCGGCAAGAACATCGCACTGGGCTATACGCTCCCCACTCATATGGCCAACCGCCTCGGCGTTGGGAACGTGCGCCTGTACGTGGCCGCGCAGAATTTCTTCCTCCTTACGAAGTACGAAGGGTATGACCCGGAGACGACGACGTACGGCGATGCTTTCGCCCAGGGTATCCAGTTCCACGACTACCCGAAAGCACGCACGTTCCAGATGGGTGTCAACCTGACCTTCTGATCGCCGTCTGCCGAAATCTTACCTATACCGAATCTTACTCTTATGAAGTATCTCTCAATACATAGAGGCACACTGCTCGCCTCGGCACTCGTTGCGGTCTTCCTGACCACAGGCTGCGACGGGTTTCTGACCGAGACGAACAAGTCGTCCATTACGCAGGACAACTATTACAAGACACCGGAGCAGGCCGAGTCGGCCATCAACGGCCTCTATCCCACGCTGCGCTTCTTTACGTCGTCGGCGGGATATGGCGAAAACCAGTGGGTCTCGCTCGAACTGCTCGTTGGCCACGCGATGACGAACGGCCAGAGTGACCGTAACCGCCAGTTCATTGCGCACACGGCGGGCTCGGAACACCCTGCGTTCCGCGATTTCTGGAATAACCTCTACTACGGTATCTCGAACGCCAACGTTGCGATCGCCAATATTCCTAAAATCGATATGGATGAGGCGCGGAAGAACAGACTGCTCGGGCAGGCTTACTTCCTGCGTGCCTTCTACTACTACCACCTCGTCCGGCTCTATGGCGACGTCCCGCTCATCACCGAGCCGGTCAACGCGTCGAGCCCGGAACTGTATCCGGATCGGGACCCAGCTGAGGCCGTATATGACCTCATCGTCTCTGACCTGAAGACGGCCGAGCAGTCAGGGTTGCCGAATACCGATGCCTCGGGCCGTGTTTCGCTGGGCGCCGTGAAGTCGCTCCTCGCGAGTGTCTATCTGACGATGGCTGGCCATCCGCTCAATAAAGGAGAGGAGTACTACAGGCTGGCAGCAGAGAAGGCCGAGGAGGTTATCGACTCCGGGTGGTACACGCTCTTCGACGACTACGCCTACCTGCACGACCGGGCGCACAAGAACCAGGGTGAGTTCATCTTCCAGGTGCAGTACCAGGCAGGCATCTCCACGCATGCCATCACGCAGCTAATCACGCCGGAAAACGAAGGCATTACGCCCTTCGGCGACGAGTACGGTTCGCTCCGGCCGATCAACGAGTTCGTAGCCTCGTACGAGAATGGCGACAAGCGCACTGAGGAGCAGCAGTTCTACTTCTCGAAGTACGAGCTCGAGGACGGCACAGTGAAGGAGTTCGGCGAATGGGCGCTCTACAAGTACTGGCTCGATGAAGCCGCCGGCCATAACGGCGACCAGCAGGATGACCAGAACTGGACGCTGCTCCGCCTCCCGGAAGTTATGCTGATCTACGCAGAGGCCAGCAACGAGGTCAGTGGTCCAACCCAGAAGGCCTACGATCAGATCAATGCGATCCGGGAGCGCGCCAACCTCGACCCGCTCTCGGGCCTCACTAAAGAGCAGTTCCGCGAGGCCGTCTGGCGCGAGCGTTACCACGAGCTCGCTTACGAGAACAAGGCGTACTTCGATATCCAGCGTACGCGTAAGGCCTACGACCTCGAGAACAACCGCTTCGTAGATGTCGTTGGTTTCACGAACGCACAGGGAACGACCTGGACGGAGAAGTACCTCCTCTGGGCCATCCCCGACTCCGAGCGTCAGACCAACCCGAATCTCACGCAGAACCCGCAGTGGTAATCACTACGTCTGTCTGACGAAAGAGGCAGGGCACGTCGGTGTGCCCTGCCTCTTTGTGTTTTCGGATCTACTAAACGTCAAAACGCCGCAAGCCCCTGCCAGCCAGGGTTTGCGGCGTTTTTTAGTCTAGGCAATTCGATCTCTTAGACTTATTTCACAGAGACCAGGCTCGTCTAAACATCTCATCGCGCCGTTTCAACCGGCCACCTTCGTGTTCGCTTTAGCTAATAACTCAACCCAACGTTGCATAAGCGTCAAGAGACAGTTGGAACTGCCTCTATCTCCTCAAGGTCAACAGTTCCTGTTTGAAACCAGGCGAGGTATAGGAAGCGACAACCGGATCTACATACGAGGGATTGTGCTTACGTGAATATGCTCACGGTTCATTCTGAACTGTTTCGCGACCCGTAAGCGGTGCTGCGACATAAGCGAGAAGAGCTGATGCAAGCGCTGATGTCCTGTTCAATGGAGCATAGGTTATGGAAAGCTCTTTTCAACCCGAAAAGCCCTACGAGTCCGCGAGACGTTCGACCGGACGTTCATCGTACGTCGTCCTCGCCGTTGTGAGTGCGCTGTTGGTCATGATGCTCGTAGCCCTCGGACTCCCCCAATTAACAGGGGAAAGCGGGACGAACTGGCTGCTTACCATTGTGGCCGGGGTGGCCGTGTTTCTCGGAATCCTGGCGTACGGTGCGATGAAGCAAAGGGGGAATCAGGAGCGTGCCGAAAGATGAATTACCTAGAATCCTTATACGAAATAGATAGGGCAATAGCTAATCCCACATCCTTCTCCAATATACCCTGATGGAGTGCTGGAACAGGTTCAGTCTATTTGGAAGAGCCATCACGGGTTTATTAAGCGTAACCCAGGCACGAATAGCCGCCGAGCCTGGTAGCAATTCCCATGTCTAACTACCTGTAGGACGGCCATGTCAGATGTAAAGCCTGTCTATGGCACCGCTGCTGAAGAGACACGTTCAGCCTACGAGAAGGCAGGGGCCGAGGCGCTCGATCCGCGCATCATCCCCCAGAACCTCGATGGCCCTCCGCCGGTGGGGGATCGGATCCGTTACCCGGATTATCCGGACGAAGATCACGAGATCTGGGGCACGCTCTTCAATCGTCAGACGCAGCTGTTGCCAGGGCGGGCCGGAGCGGCTTTTCTTCGAGGTGTAGACGTGCTGGGCCTCACCCCGGACCGGATCCCCGCACTGAGCGACCTCAGCAGGCGCTTGCACGAGGCGACCGGCTGGCAAGTGGCGCGCATCCCGGGACTCCTCCACGAAAAGGACTTCTTTACCCTGCTCTCACAACGCACATTTCCTTCGACCGATTACATTCGGCGAAAGGATGAAATCGACTACACCCCGGCGCCAGACCTCTTCCACGACATCTTCGGCCACATGCCGATGTTGACAGAGCCCGCCTTTGCCGATTTTTATCAGCTGTTCGGCAAAGCCGCGCTGAAGGCGGTCGGCGCGGACCGGCCCCGCCTGGAACGATTCCACTGGTTTACGGTGGAGTTTGGCCTGATTCGCCAGTCGGAAGGAACCCGTATCTTCGGTGCGGGCATTCTCTCATCCAAGAACGAAGTATCGCACGCCCTCTCGGATCAGGTTACCGTGCATCCTTTCGATCCCGACAAGATCGTCGAGCAGGAGTACGATGTATGGCACCTCCAGGATGTTCTCTTTGTACTGGATTCCTTCGACCAACTCGTGACCGGCTTTCAGGAATGGGTGGCTGGACGGGGGCTTACCATCAACGAGGGCTGAATGGCAAGCTAGGTAGTATGGATCAGCAGGAATCAATTGAGCGGCTTAGTGCTCGGATATCTGGACGTGTGCAGGGTGTTGGGTATCGGCACTTCACCCGCATGCGTGCTCAGGAACTCGATCTGGACGGATGGGTGCGAAACGAGCGCGATGAAAGTGTATCACTTGTAGCCGAAGGGCCTCGCTACCGGCTCGAGGCGCTGATACAGCAGCTGCGTTCAGGTCCGCCCGGGGCGCGAGTCGCGGATGTTTCGATTCAGTGGAGCAAAGCCACCGGTGAGTTTACCGGATTCACCGTACGGCACTGAGGTCTGGGCGAAAACCGCTTGTTTAGCGTACCTGTGATGTTCATAATGGACAATCTATCCACCTGACAGCACCGGCGTATAGAAAACAAACACCCCCTGTGTCCCCTAGTTGAGAAGGAGCGCACAGGGGATGTTTCTACTTTCAGAGATTTAAGGATGGCCGGGTTGCCGAACCTGGTACACCAGCGGACCGCGGACCATCATCTGCGGTTTACTGTCCACTGACCATGGACGTCTGGTACATCTGCTCGATGTAATCCGCCACCATGCGTTCCGCACTGAAGGCATAGGGCAGGGTAGACATAGCATCGCGTACCCGGGCGATCCATTTGGTCGGGATACCCTTTTCGTTGCGATTATAGAAATCCGGAATGACCTCGTTTTCCAGGATACTATAGAGGAAATTGGAATCCTGCTCGTCCTGTTCTTCCGGATCCATGTAGTCTGCAGAGGCGTCGGTGCCGATGGCCCAGCCATTCTTTCCATCGTATCCCTCCGGCCACCAGCCGTCGAGGATGGAGAGATTGAGACCGCCGTGAATCGCAACTTTCTGGCCGCTGGTGCCGCTGGCTTCCATAGGACGGCGCGGGTTGTTCAACCAGACATCACAGCCGGAAACCAGCATCCGCCCGATTGCCATGTTATAGTTTTCCAGGATCACCACCTTGCCCCGGAGCGACGGGTACTGGCTGATGCGGTAGATCTGCTGAATGAACTTCTTACCGCCCTCGTCTGCCGGGTGTGCCTTTCCGGAATAGATCACCTGGATAGGCCGGTCAACACTTTCAAGGAGTTTGATAGCACGCTCCTCATTATGGAAGAGGAGGGGAGCTCGCTTATAGGTCGCGAAGCGGCGTGCAAAGCCGATCGTGAGTGCGTCAGGATCAAGGCGAGATGTTTGGAGGAGGCTCTGCTTCTGCAGGTAGGTGCTTGCGAATTCAATGAGCGCTCTGCGTAGCATCGAGCGATACCACCAGAGATCCTCGTCGGAGATCTCGTTCACGCGTTGCCAGAAGAGCGCGTCCGTCCGGTTCTCCATCCAGTCCCCGAGCCTCTCGTTGAGGAAGGTACGTGCAAGGGGAGAGGCCCATGTGGGCAGGTGGATTCCGTTCGTAACGTGGCCGATAGGGACGGCATCCGGCGAATCGACGCCATAGAGGTGCTGCCACTGACGCCGTGCCACTTCGCCGTTCAGTTTGGAGACGCCGTTCGCTTGACGGCTCAACTTGAGAGCTAGAACCGTCATCGTGAACGTTTCTGCTGGATCATGCGGGGATACCCGCCCATAGCTGAGCAGATCGTATCCCGTAAGACCCATTTGTTCCCGCAATGTCTCCATCTGTTCGGAGAAGAGTTGCGGATCGAAGCGATCATGTCCCGCCATCACCGGCGTATGCGTCGTGAAGACGCAGCGTTCACGCACCCAGGCTTCGGCATCCTCCAGTTTGTCTCCAGCAGCGAGGCGCTCACGGAGCAACTCGAGCGCCAGGAAGGCACAGTGGCCCTCGTTCATGTGGTAGACTTCGGGGTCGATGCCCAGCTTGCGAAGCAGGCGCACACCACCAATGCCAAGGATAATTTCCTGACGTAGACGCGTCTTGCTATCACCCTGATAGAGCCGGTACGTCAGTGTCCGTAATTCAGGCGAGTTGCCGTCATAGTCACTGTCAAGCAGGTACAGATTCGTGCGGCCGACAGCCAGGTGCCAGGCCCGAAGGCGCAGTTCCTGCCGCCCGAGGTGAACAATGACCTCGATGGGCTGGTTGTTCTCATCCACGACCTGTTTTACCGGGTGGTCGGTCGGGTCCAGGGTCGGGTGGGATTCCAGTTGCCAGCCGTTTTCGTCGAAGTGCTGCGCGAAATATCCCTCTCTGAGGAAAAGCCCAATGGCTGTGAAGGGGAGTCCCAGATCTGAGGCTGCCTTCGCATGATCACCGGCGAGGATACCGAGGCCACCAGAGTAGATGGGTAAGCTTTCATGCAGACCATACTCCATGCAGAAGTAGGCCGTTTGCGGCCCATCGCTATAACGGCGCGCAGCGGTCAGATACTCTTGAAGAGCTTCGTATGCAGTGTCTACTTCTTGCGCAAACCGTTCGCTATTTAAGACATCCGGATCAGCTTGCTTGAGCGCAACGATCGGATTATTGACGGATTCACGAAAAGCAGCAGGGTTTAGCTGAGAGAACAGATCAAGGACTTCAGAATTCCAGCTCCACCAGAGATTTGAGGCTATGGCCTCGAGTTTTTGTTCGGTCGTCATCGAGCCCGGTTCCTAAATTGGGTAAGTGCAAACGCACAGACATGAAGCATACCTACACGCGGCGTCCGAACACAGGTTTCTAAGAAGGTGTTACGTTACCGTGTGCGTGTTTGTCGGTAAGCAAGCCACAACAAAAAAACGGCACAGCAAGAGTGCGGTACCGATATGCGCTAGCTGGCTCAAATCTCGTGCCACAGACTTATAGTATACAGCCTTTTAAGTCGTTCCACTACAGCTTATTAACACACTCATCATGTCTGTATGGCGCATCTGAAAGAAATGTCGATCCCGAATAGGAAGTGGACGCGCCGCACACTCCTTTCTCATGCCATACTTGTTTTAGAAGAGGCAGGAATAGAAGATGCCCGCCGTAATGCTGAGTGGATCGCTGAGGAGGTGCTGAATTGCAGCCGGCTTGCGATCTATGCCGGGCCGGACGAATCTGTTTCGATAGAACAGGTAGAAAAGCTACTGGACATGGTTTCGCGCCGCATTTATCGCGAACCACTCCAGTATATCCTCGGTCACACGGATTTCTATGGCCTCCGGTTACGTGTAACACCGGATGTACTCATTCCCCGTCCAGAGACGGAGCAAGTCGTTGAATATGCATTAGGGTTACTCCGTAACATACAGGCACCTCGCGTACTTGATATCGGGACTGGTAGCGGGTGTATCGCACTTACCATCAAACACGAGCGTTCCGATGCTACCGTTTTTGCCTGCGATGTCAGTGAACAGGCCTTGCGGGTGGCGCGAGAGAATGCCCGGGATCTCCGTCTGGACGTTACCTTCTTTCAGGCAAATATCCTGTCGGATGCATTCACGGCCCATGCCCCGCCCCAACTGGATCTGGTTATCTCCAATCCGCCATACATCCCTCTCAGCGAGGCGGGCATGCTGGACCCCGAAGTTGTCCGGCACGAGCCGCACCAGGCGCTCTTCTCCGGCGACGATCCGCTTACATTCTACCGGGCTATCACTCGCCAGGCCAGCGCCTTACTTCAATCCGGCGGTTTCCTCGTAGTTGAGGTTCACGCTGATTATGGAAGCGACGTACAAACTCTGTTGTCCGATAGTGGTTTTACCGGAGTTCAGGTTTTGCCCGATCTGGCCGGTAAGCCAAGAATCGCCGCAGGCAGGTTTGAAGGTCAGTAATCCATCGCTGCCGGTCGTGAGTGGCAGTTATCCTTTTTGGTAATCCGCAGCGAACAACAGACGACCGGCGTTATCTCCACTTCACCCATACACTCGCCGCGCCTCCCGATGGGCAATGGCATGCAGGTCGGCTGTTTGTTCAGGAGAAGGTGCGTAACCACCTGAGAGGACCAGAGTTACCGGCAACCCGGCTCGGTAGAGTGTTTCCAGGACATACCCGTCGCGTGCGTGCAAGCCCTCACGAGTAAGAGAAAGTCGGCCAAAGCGATCTCCCGCCAGCACGTCGATTCCAGCGAGATAGATGACAAGATCCGGGCGGGATTTATCGATTACCTCAGGCAGTGTGCGCGCCAGTAGGTCCAGATATACGTCATCTCCGGTACCATCCGGAAGTCCAATATCCAGTGAGGATGCAGGCTTGGGAAAAGGGTAATTTCGTTCGCCATGCACGGAGAACGTGAAAGCCATGTCATCATCAGCAAAGATGCTTGCAGTGCCATTTCCCTGATGAACGTCCAGGTCGATCACCAGTGCTCGCCTGATCCATCCAGAACGCTCCAACACGCGAAGTGCGATAGCGACATCATTCAAGACGCAAAAGCCTTCGCCGTGATCGGGAAACGCGTGGTGGGTGCCCCCGGCCAGGTTTGCCGCAATGCCGTCTTCAAGAGCCATGAAAGCCGCATTGATCGTCCCCTGTACGGCAAGTCGCGAACGAATCACGAGTTCGGGCGACCAGGGGAGTCCCATGCGCCGTTCCGCCTTCTTGTCCAGTGTCCCTGATGCGAGTTTTGTCAGGTAGTCGGGCGTATGTACCAGGAGTAAATCTGCCCAATCTGCCTGTCTCGGTGTGACGACGTCCTCAGGACGTATGAGGCCTTCTCGGAGGAGTAAGCTGTGGAGGGCAGGGAATTTTCCCATTGGGAATGGATGCCTTGGTGGGAGAGGGACATAGTAGCCCTCGTCATAGCTCACGCGCATGGCATCCTTCCGAGCCTACATATACGTTCATCTTCGAATACTTTCTCGCAGGCCACGAACCTGGTACTGTACATGGTAAAGCTACTCTGCAACGCTGCATCCAACTGGTAAGAGGACAACATGAGGTGCGGCCGTATTACGGCGATGTGCAGTTTAGTTGCCGCTCGTAGACCGCTTTGAAGCGCTGTGCGCTTTGCGCCCAACCATACTCCTGAAACACACTGCGCGTGTTGGTGGACCAGCGGAGACGGGCATGCACATCATCTACCATCCCCTGGAGTGTCTCTACGAGCATGGTCCGGTCAGACGCATGAACCACACGTCCTGTATCGAAAGTTTCGATTACGCGCCGGATCTCGGGTAGGTCGCTTCCGAGGACTGGTACGCCGGCCATCAGGTATTCGAATAGTTTGTTCGGTAGCGCATAGCGCAGGCTGAGCGACAGATCCTCGATAAGGCAAGCCCCTATATCGGCCGATGCTGTGATGGGCAGAAGGTCATCCGGTAACGCCATATCTGCAAAGAATACTTTGCCTGCCAGGCTGTCGTGTTGTGCTGCGGCACGCAAACGGGCTTCGAGGTCTCCTTCTCCCATGAATACGAGCACTGCTCGTTCGATGTCACGCATGGCGTCTAGCAGGAGCTCGCATCCTCTGCCTCGTTTCAAGTAACCCTGATACAAGATGATGGCCAGGTCCGATGCAATGCCAAACCGATCGCGCAAGATGCTGGTACGTGGTATGTGTTGCAAATCAGGGGCATTGTAGACCAGCGTCGGTCTCGGAATGCCGTACATCTCTGAGAGCCGTTGTGCAATGCTCTCAGAGACGGTAAATACCGCGTTTGCTCGGCTAATGTAGTGCCGCTCAACGAGAAACCAGAAGAGCCGCGCCCAGGGTTTTCCGGCCGTTGCCCCTACGTGTGGGTAGAGTTCGCGTGCATCATATAGGAGGCGCCCTCTGTGAGCATGCGCTGCCGCACACATAGCCGGAAGAGTGAACAGGTCGCTTGCATGGTACATGCGTGCACTGATGCCGAGTGCTGCCTTTCGAAAAAGGCGATGAACGGCCGCAAAGAAGGTCGGGCCGCTTCCAGTAGGGCGGGGGAGGACATGCAAGCGAATTCCTCGCCAGCAAGCTTCTGCCTCGGGGCCAAAGGTGAGAGCCTCTATCTTGAGACCGAGATCGAGTAGGGCATCCAGTTGCCGGATTGCCCTGGAGTTCCGCCGAACATCACCAGTGAGACTGAACAGCACATCGGGTCTCTCTCTCATACGTCATTCGAACGGCGACATGAAACGGATATGGAGTAGAAGATTATGCAAGTGCGTTGAACGAGGCCGTTTGCCGTTCTGGTTTACAGCGTCACCGTGCGTTGGATCAGAGTATATGTGTCGTTGAGAGAAAAACTTTGAAGTAAGGCTTAATAAAAACAAATCCCGGCCGATTTCTGAAAGAAACCGGCCGGGATTTCGGTACTCAACCTGCTAAACTGTCGCAGCTAGCACCTGCAACAGCAGGCAGGTAAAGTACGGTGGGATCAGCAATCTCCGACAGAGCAGTCAGAGTTGTGGTCGCCAATGATGCCATTTGCCGTCTTGCCGTCGGTCTGGACGGCGGCTTCATCGGCGGAGGCACCGCTGATAGCATCGGCGTTGCAGCCAGCGAAAAGCAGGCCGCAGCCCAGGATGGCGCCGAACAGCAATGACCGCAGGCGCCCGGTCGCAGTTTGTGTGTGCATGGTTTTGTGTGGATGAGGATGATGGTGTAAGACAGAAACCGCACGTGCAGCGCTGCCAACGAGTACGTGCGGCTTCCATGTAACGCCACGTCCAAATAACGAGACGAACGTGGCGGAGAGAAGGTATAAAAGGAGTAGCTTACGTGCCACATTGGCGCTACCAGTTTATATTTTTCTCCCCGCCTCGTGCGTCTTTTCTACCCAGGCACAAGCGCGGTTACTATCTTGCCCCTTTTTGTGTTATCCTGTTCCCATGAGACGGGCCCTCATTGCTGGTTGTAGTCTACTGTGCTTCTTGCTACCACACGTGGGGCAGGGGCAAGTGGTTTATCATCCAGAAGCAGGATTTCCCGTCGATGCCAGGCATTTCGCGCCCGAAGAGTACGGGGCCTTCATGCAGAACTGGGCGGTCGTCCAGGATGGCAGAGGACTCATTTATGTTGCCAATAATTATGGCATTCTGGAATACGACGGAGAGTCCTGGCGTCTCATTCGTACCCGTACGAGTACCATCGTTCGTGCTCTAGCTCGGGATAGTGCTGGGACAGTATACGTTGGGATGCAGGGTGACTTTGGGTACCTCAAGTCCAATGCCGCTGGCGAACTTCAATATGTGTCGTTGATCGAGCACCTCGATCCGGAGGCCGCCGATTTCAAAGATATCTGGTCGGTCCATGTAACCTCATCTGGAGTTTACTTCCAGGCACGCCAGTGGCTGTTCCGTTGGGATGGTCGAGAGATGAAAAAGTGGAAAGCCGAAGGAGCCTTTCATACATCTTTCGTAGTGCGTGGACAATTCTATATGCGTGAACATGGGAGAGGATTGCTTACGGTGTTGGGGGATTCTCTCCAATTCATAGATCGAGGAGAGTACTTTCGAGATTTGTCCGTGTATGCTCTGATGCCGATGTCAGAGGGGCGCATGCTGATCGGAACAAGAAAGAAGGGGTTTCTAATCTATGATCATGGTGAGATCACGCCCCTGATTACGGATGCTGATCAGCTGCTTGAGCAGCACGACCTTTACGGTGGTACGGTATTACCGGACGGGTCCTTTGCCTTAGCGACACTGGGAGCTGGTATTATCGTGATTGACGAGGCGGGTCGTCTATTACGCGTATACAACACGGCTTCAGGATTGGCTGACAATTGGGTGAATGCAGTTTACGTTGATGATCAGGGCGGCCTCTGGGCAGCGCTGAATGCCGGAGGAATCATGCGTATGCAGGTCATGCCGGCAATCTCGGTGCTTGATGATCGGTTGGGGATTGAAGGTTTCGTATTCCAGGTTGTCCGCCACGATGGTGTACTGTATGTCTACACAAGTGCAGGCTTATTCTCGCTTCAAACACAAAAGGATGCGTCTGCGTGGGATGTGAAGCGTCCGTATTTTGAGTATTTAGGAAGCGTAGATATGGTCCGCTCCTTCCTGTCTGTTGGTGGGAGTCTTGTTTTAGGAACCGACAAGGGGATCTATACGCTGCGGGGTGACGAGTTTGATCTCATTTCTGAAAGTGCTGCTGTAAACGTATTTCATCTGGTCAGGTCGAGTATCTTCCCCAATCGTATCTATGCAGGCACTAAGGAAGGGCTAGCTTTTCTTCAACATACTACGGCTGGCTGGAAAGAGTTGGAGAAGGTGCCCGGTGTGGATGCAGAGATTCGTGGCATTGCGGAGGATGATGATGGATCGCTCTGGCTTGGGACTATGGATGGGGGAGTTTTGCATGTTCGATTGGCGTCTCAGCCTACCGGTATGCCTGAGATACAGAGTTTTTCCCATGCAGATGGGTTGCCAGGTGAAGTGGTGATGCCTTATAGAACCACTGCGGGCATTCGGTTTGTCTCTCGGCTCGGAGTCTACACAATGAGCCCTCATTCCAAGAGTACAGGTGAGAGCAAACTTTTTAACCTGGATTCGAAAATTCACTCAACATCTAGTGCGCAACCTGACACTATCCATGCGTCCGAAATTGACAAACATGGAAATCTTTGGTTGCGTTATTCAGATCGGATTGAGGCCATAACTTTTAATGCTGATGGAACTACAAAGATCACGGCGCCTGATGCGTTGAGATTCAGGACGGGCAGCTATTTCGAGATCTACCCCGAGGAGGATGGTGTCGTGTGGGTAAGTGATGGTGGTGCGCTTTTTCGCTACGATGCACACGTCCCATCCATTCCGCATACACCTTTTTCTGCATTCGTCCGCCGTGTTAAGCCTGTAGATGCGGACTCCACCATTTTCGGAGGCACATTCTCAAATGATAGCGGGCACCCCTCGTTGAGCCAGAGTAGGTCCTTTCTACCGATTCTCGAATTCGAGTCCAGTGATCTCGAATTCGAGTTTGCCGCGCCAAGTCTGAATTATTCGAACCAGACTGAATACCGGTATTACCTCGAAGGCAGGGATTCCGGCTGGGGGGGCTGGTCGACGAAAACGACGGCAACGTACACGAACTTTCGTGAGGGTACGTACACATTCCGTGTACAGGCGCGGAACGCGCAGGGATACGTCAGCTCCGTTGGATCCTATACATTCAAGGTTCTGCCACCATGGTACCGGACGTGGTGGGCTTATACTGTTTATGCGGGGATGGCGGTCGCGGTCTGTGTGCTTGCGCTTCATTACCGGAATACGATCATCGAGAATCGCAAGGCACGTGAACAGGCGATACAACTGGCCCGCGAGCGTATAGCCAACGAACGGTTGCAGCAAGCCAATGCACGCCTTCAGGAGGCAAACGATCGTCTTAATGAGGCGGACCGGATCAAAGACGAGTTCCTAACGAACACCTCGCACGAATTACGTACACCGATCACGGCCATTCTCGGCTTCACTTCTGTGCTGAAAGAGGAGTTGCCGGAGCAATACCACGAGTTTCTGGAAATCATTGACGAGAACGGGCATCGGCTTCTTCATACCGTCAATTCGCTTCTGGATATCGCAAAGCTGAAAGCCGGTGCGGTGAGCCTGAATCGAGAAGTTGTAAATGTGGCGAGTCAGTGTAGTGCCGTTATCCGATTCCTGTCCCCGCTGGCTGAGCGAAAAGGGTTATGGCTGGAACTCGTCCAGCCGGAACAGCCGGTATATGCCCGTCTCGACAGCCCGAGTTTCGATCGAATCCTCCAGAATCTCATTGGTAATGCCATCAAGTTTACCGAGGAGGGTGGCGTCACCGTTCGCATCGACACAGAGGAGAAACGGGTTCGCGTTCAGGTAATCGACACCGGGATCGGGATTGACGAGGAATTCCTCCCTCACCTTTTCCAGGAGTTCCGGCAGGCCTCGACAGGGCTTTCGCGCTCATATGAGGGAAGCGGGCTCGGCCTTGCCATTTCGGCGCGTCTTGTAAACCTTATGGAAGGGACCATTCACGTCGAGAGCTACAAGGGTAGAGGCAGCACCTTCACGATCAGCTTCCAACAGGTGGTCGGCGAGGAGCAGCGCGTCGAGCATGTTCGATTGAGCTAGGCGCTTGTCAGATCCAGATTCCGGTTCAGGCGTACATCTTCCAGTCACGTACGTCCCGTCAATTGCCACATCACATGCGCCAGGTCGTCCGGCTTATTCGTCTTGCCTGGACCGTCGTAACTCAAACTCAATATCTGAGCCGAACCGTACGGAGGTTCCCTGCTGACGAGCAGCCCAGGTACAGGGCGCAACGCCAATTGATTGGGTGCCAGCGCATTTGCCGTATCATGGGTATACGGGTTACCGTCGAGGGTGAGTTACCCGCGAGTGGGAAGGTGCTCGCGGTGTGTAATCATTTTGGCGTTCTGGATCCTATTGTGATTGCTTCCAGAGTGCCTGTTGCACTTGCCGGGAAAGCAGAGATAGCGAACTGGCCGATCATCGGCTGGATAGCACGGGTGTTCGGCGTCATCTTTGTCTACAGAGAGCGGCTTACGAAGACATCTTCGTTTGTCGCTGAGGTACAGGATCGACTACGGCATGGTGTAGGTGTGCTCGTTTTCCCGGAGGGGACAACGTTCCGGGGGAAGGAGGTTCACCCGTTCAAAACAGGTAGCTTTGAAGCAGTGGCTGGCCTGGCTGATGCTGCTGTCCTGCCCATGTATCTGACCGTACTCGATTCAAACGGGCGGCCTGCCGACGCAAACACACGCGAGCCAGTGACGTGGGCTGGAGGAACGCAGACGTTTATTGAGAACGTATGGGGGTTGCTTGGACTGAAGGGGGGGCATATGCACCTGCGCATCGGGGAGCCCATTCCAACAGCCGGTGCCGATCGCAAGGAACTGGCTACTCGCGCCCACGCAGCAGTGTTTGCTCTGAGCGATCTTGCTTTGTATGGGCCCGAAGTCGTGGAAGCCTAGCAGGATTCCAGCCCCGGAGGCAAATCAGGTATGGAGGGGCTGCGGATCTCGGACAGACGAGATGGGACTGTATAGGGGGCTTAAAAGGCTTCACCAGCCTTACTTACGCGCTTTCTTTTTGCTGGCCGTTCGTGCCGAGGACTTCCGTCAGTACCGAGCATAATTTCTCTGCCGTGAACGGTTTGGCAAGACAAACGCGTGCGCCCACCTGGACAGCTTCGCGGGACTTGCTCCCTGTCATGCCACTAGCCGCGATGATCGGCAGGTCTGCCCGCATGTTTTTCAAGGCTCGAATGGTTGCGATGCCGTCCATATACGGCATCATGATGTCGGTCAGGACGACCTTTACGTCCTGCTGGTTCTGTGCGTACAGGCTGAGCGCCTCCGTGCCGTCTTTGGCTGTGATTACGCGGTATCCCAGGCCCTCCAGCAGGTCTGTCGCGGCTTCCAGGATGTATTCCTCATCATCTACGACCAGGATGAGCTCGCCCTGCCCCTGGCATAGCTGGGTGGCTGTTTCATCTGGCAGGTGTGCTCCGGTTTCCTGGATAGCGGGTAGATAAATGAAGAAGGTTGTGCCCTCACCGAGTTCGCTGTAGACATTGACGAAGCCGCCGTGGCTCTTGATGATGCTGTAGACTGTAGAGAGCCCGAGCCCCGTACCCTTGCCGACTGGTTTCGTCGTGAAGAACGGCTCGAAGATTTTATCTAGTGTTTCGGGCGGGATGCCGGCGCCAGTGTCTGTAATGGCCAATTTGACGAACGGACCTTCCTTGGCTTCGATGTTCATTTCCGCGAGGTGTTCGTCGATGACGAAATTCTCGGCGCGAATGAACAGCTTTCCACCTTCGGGCATGGCATCCCGGGCATTGACGCAGAGATTCATCAATACCTGCTGTAGCTGTGTACTATCTCCCTTGACTCCCCAGAGGTCATCAGCAACTTCCGTGATAATCTCGATATTGATGGGGAAGGTCTCACGGGCGATTCGCTCTACCTCGCGAATCACCTGGACCAGGTCAAGTGGGATGCGCTCTCCTTCCACGCCGCGTGCGAAAGCCAGCACCTGCTTCACCATATCCGAGCCACGCTGGGCGCTTTTCTGGATCATGCTCAGCGTACGCAATGTCTTCTCGTCATCCGCGAACCGCTGTTGCAGGACCTTCACACCGAGAAGGATGGGGACGAGCAGGTTGCCAAGGTCGTGAGCGATGCCGCCGACGAGTCGGCCGATGCTTTCCATACGTTGCGAACGGAGAAACTGGGCTTCCAGCTTTTTTCGTTCAGTGATGTCCGTGCTGATGATCAGCACGGAGCGGGGGTGGCCTACACTGTCCCGGATGAGGGTCCAACGGCTCTCGGCAATGACTTCCTGGCCATCTTTAGTCCGCTGGTGGAGTTCACCTACCCAATCGCCCTGCTGCATGACGGACTGCCAGGCCTGCGCCACGCGTTCATTGCCTTCGCCATAGAGTTGGGCGTCGATATTACGGCCCATAACCTCTTCTGCGGTCCAGCCGGTGAGGCGTTCGGCGCTCTTATTCCAGTAGACGATTTTCCCCTCGATATCGACGGTGCAGATGGAATCTCGCGCTTTGTCGAGGAGTGCGGCTTGCTCGCGGATTCGTTCGTCGGCCCGCTTACGTTCACGGGCGTATCGAATGGAGCGCTCCAGGAGTTGAGCGTCGATCTGACCCTTAACGAGGTAGTCCGCCGCACCGATCTGCATGGCAGCCAGGTCCACTTCGAGGTCACCCTGGCCGGTCAGAAGGATGATGGGAGTCGTAAGATCGCGTTCCTGTGCCTCGCGCAGAAGGTCGAGGCCGTTATATGCCCCGAGGCGGTAATCTACAAGACAGACATCGTATTCCCGGTTCGTGATAGCCTCCAGCCCTTCTTCGTAGCTCTGCGCCCAGTCCAGGTCGAAACTGATGCTCCGGGCTTTTGAGAGGAGATTCCGGGCAATGAAGAAATCGTCCTCGTCATCCTCTACGATCAGGACAGAGAGGTGGTCCTTATCAACTGCAACAGCGTCCGTGGCCATATTTCATGCATTCTGCGGAGGCAGTTTCACGATCTCGAACCAGAAATCGCCCAACCGTTTGATCGCGTTAGCCAGTCCATCGAATGTAACCGGCTTGGTAACGAACGCGTTCACTCCCAGGTCGTAGCTTTTCAAGATGTCTTGATCTGCTTCCGAAGTCGTGAGGACGACGACAGGGATGCGGCGCAGGGCGGGATCCGACTTGATTTCCTGCAATGCTTCCCGGCCGTCTTTTCGAGGCATATTGAGGTCGAGCAAGATGAGACCGGGCAGGGGGGCGGAGTCTGATTCCGCGTACCGGTTACGGCGATACAAGTAGTCCATTAACTCCTCACCATCCTCCACCGTTCTAATTTCGTTGGCGAGCCGGTTCCGCTTGAGCGCCCGCGTCGTCAGCATCCTGTCATCAGGATCGTCGTCAGCAAGAAGTATTACCACTGAATCGATGTATTTGCTGCTCATGTGGACTTGTCCTGGCACCCACGCTTGGTTCATGGGAAACACCTCTTTGTTGGAACGTGGGATCCTGGATAGAAACGACAGACTATGGTGAGGAACGGAAACTATATTAACCCATACGGGCGGATTTGATCCATTGGATTGAGTTCGGGAGGCCTGCGCTGTACCGGTTCCATGTCGTGAGAATGTTCGATTGTGTTCCGGACAGCGTAGCGAATCAAGCTATACCGTATCGTAAAGGCCGTGCGGAAAGCATCGAGAGAAGATAGGAGTGCCCTTACCGCTGCTATGAGGACCCGTTTGTAACGTCGGTGGAAATAGAGCGAGCAGGGCGAAAAGCGCATCTGGTCTGGCCAGGCGCCTGGAGGAAGGCACGATTTCCTTATGGTTGTCTAGGCTCGTGATGTATAGCGCTCTGCCTCGTAGTGCTCACGCACTTCCGAGAGACTATCTCCGCCATACTTTTCCAGGAAAGCGTTTGCAATCACAAGGGCGACGGTGGCCTCGGCGACGGTAGATGCGGCGGGGACGCTCGTCACATCGCTTCGCTCATACCGCGTCGGCTGAGCCTCACCTGTGGCAATATCCACCGTATCCAACGGCTTGATGAGGGTGGGAATCGGCTTCATATATCCGCGCACAATGATGGGCATGCCGTTGGTCATGCCACCTTCGATCCCGCCAGCGTGGTTGCTACGGCGGCCATAACGCCCGTCAGATTCCCGTACAATCGGATCGTGGACTTGCGAGCCGGGTCGTGATGCGCCCAGCACACCGTCACCGATCTCTACAGCTTTCTGGGCCTGGATCGAAAGAATGGCCTGTGCCAGCTGACCGTCTAATCGGCGATCCCATTGGACGTATGAACCGAGGCCAGGGGGCACTCCCGTCACCACCACCTCATAGATGCCTCCCAGAGAATCCCCTGACTGTTTCGTCTCTTTGATATGCTCGATGCAGCGTTCGGAAAGCTTCGGATCGAGCATGCGGACCTCATTTGCGTCCGCAGCGCGGTACAGAGCCTCTGCGCCTTGAGCCAGGAGCGGCTCGACACGCTCCTGCCATTCTTCCGGGGAGTCGTATCCCACGGCGCCGATGCGGATCACATGACTGCCGATCTCGATGCCGAATTGCTTCAGAAACTGCCGGGCTACCGAGCAGCAGGCGACTCGCATGGCCGTCTCCCGGGCACTGGAGCGGTCGATAACCGGGCGGATATCGTTGAAACGGTATTTCTGGATGCCCACGAGATCCGCATGGCCCGGTCGGGGTAGGGTGATTGGTTCGATTCCTTCGCCAGTCCCTTCGATAGCCATCACTTCCGGCCAACCGGAGCGGTCCTTCTGATAGGCCGCATTCGTCAGGCTCAGTGCGATGGGACTGCCCATTGTATGCGAGAAGCGGACCCCGGAGTAGATGTGTACGAGATCTTGCTCGATCTTGGCACGCCCACCGCGTCCGTACCCCTGCCAGCGTCGGGCGAGGTGTTCGTTCAGGTCCGCAGCCGTGAGCGGAACGCCGGCTGGCATGCCTTCCACAATGCCAATGAGAGCTTCCCCGTGTGATTCTCCGGCAGTAAGATATCGGATCATAGCGCGCCAATAGGAAAGGAGGGCACACTCACACAGGGGTGATGGACTTTCGCCTGCCTGCGGAAGTCTGCGTGCCCACGCATTCCGTTATATCGTTGAATGTAGGATTATACTTGTGATGAGCCGGCAAAGATACTGCTATACGACACCTGCTGCGCTCGTATGCAAGCGGGATCAAAATAAACCCGGTCCAGTGGGGTTCCGGACCGGTCCTTTGAAATAGAATCTAATAACGGAAGGGCTGGCCACGAAGAGATGGTGGTGTAGGGTAGCTCAGGAGCGGGCTGTTCTCGAAAACAGTCTCAGGTATGTTTGATTACGTGCCCTTCGATGAATGCAGCGAGTGTGCCAGGCTGATCGGGTTGCCGGGACTTCCAAGAGATACACGGGGACATGCCGCAATAAGGGCGTTCAGCGATTCAAAATGCCATCCACTCGTTCCTTTGGTCTCAACGAAGCGGGCGGGCAATCTTCTACCGGTCGGTAGAGATTCAGCGGCATCAGTCGCCCGTGGGAACGTCCAGCTCATAGAAGGCTGTCGTGCCGTCCCGGCGGCGGACTCCGATCAGCACGGGCTCGGTTCCTTCAGCAGCCCGGTTCAGGGCACGAACCACCTGGCTTACGGACGAGATCGGCATATCCTCGATACGGGCAATGACAACATCGCTGGGCAGACCGGCTGCGGCACCGGGGCTGTTACTCTGTACCGCTGTGATGTAGGCCCCGAGGTCAGTTCCAAAGATCTTGCGGTCGCGGACCGGAATGGGGCTTACATGGATGCCCCATTCCGCCATTTCGAAGCTCTTCACGTCGGGTGGTTGTGGCTCGAGGTCAGGCATGCGGAGTGGAGCATCTTTGCTCTGCTCGTTGAACCACGCTGCATATGAAGGATCTTCACGTCCGAGCAATTCCACTTCGAATTGCTGATGTTGTCCCTCACGCAAGATGTTCAGAAGTAGCTTGTCTCCCGGCCGGTGCCGGGCAATGGCACGCTGAAGCTCATTGAGCGCGTTGACGGGGAGGCTATCGATCGAGAGCACGATATCACCTCTACGGAGGCCCGCTCTCGCTGCTGCGCCATCCTCCCATACGCGTTCCAACAGAACGCCGCTCACCTCATTCAGACCGTGGCGTCTGGCTTCCCTGGCACTCACATCACCAATCTCCACACCGAGGAAACCGCGTTTGACTTCGCCGTACGCGATCAAGTCTTCGACAACTCGCTTCATGAGGTTCGTTGGCACAGCAAATCCATAACCCTCGTACGAACCACTCTCTGTTGCGATCGCCGTACTGACTCCGATGAGTTCGCCCCGCAGGTTTACGAGTGCGCCACCGGAGTTGCCCGGATTGATCGCGGCATCCGTCTGGATGAAATCCTCGATCCCGAAGTCGTCTTCGATGATGTTTACCTGTCGCCCGAGGGCGCTGATGATGCCTGCGGTTACGGTGGACGTAAGCCGGAACGGATTACCAACTGCCAGCGCCCAGTCGCCTACCCGGATGCTATCCGAATCGCCGAGTTTGATCGTTGGCAGATTATGCCCACCCTCGATTTTGAGTACGGCGAGATCTGTGGATGGATCGGTTCCGATCACGTGTGCTTCGAACTCCCGTTTGTCGGGAAGCGTAACGAGAATAGAAGAGGCTCCCTCTACTACGTGATTATTCGTGACCACGTATCCTTCGGGATTCAGAATGACCCCGCTTCCCATGCTTTGTCGGGGGCCGGGATCTCGGTAGAATCGGTCAGGGAAATTACCTTCATCCCGGTGAAACCAGTCCCTCGGCAGTAACTCTGAGCCGGATGTCTCTACCTGTACGTATACGACGGCAGGAGTAACCTGCTTCGCTACCTGACGGAAGATCTGGTTCAGCCTGGCAACGTCTGCCAGTGCCGATTCTCCCACAGGGATGTTCTCGTAGTCCATCGACTGCACAGAGCCGAGCTGTATCCGCTCTACGACGGGCGGAGCAGATTCAGGTATGGCCGTGTCCTCTTCGACGATCAGCATGAAGAGGATACCCGCAAGCAGCCCGATCAGTACGAGACCGATACTGCCGAGAATCAGGGTACTTCTGTTAACACGGAACCTTTCCATGCGAGGGGAAGCGGGTAAAGCGACGAGCGCAGGGATTATGCCTAACCCACTACGTATGCAGGAGATTGTTTCGTCGATATGACGTCAATCTATACAAGAAAAATACAATTTCAAGGATGCGGTGTCGTAGCCGGAATGCAGTCTGGGTTAAGGTTTTGTGCTGATTTCGATGCTCGTTCCACTCATCCTGTGTTTGACGGCATTTGACCAGGATCAGTTGGTATCTGGGAGTATCGGCGAGCGCCCGTATGCATGGGCTATTCTCCTTGTGATGAACAGAATACGCCAGAGGGGGACTGACAGGCCCCGTGGAGGTGTTCGTGTATCATAGAGTATGTCCCAGCTGTTCGATAAAACGACAACGCAATACAGAACATCTCATCCTTCAATCCGGCGCGGTTTTGTTTCAAACTTCCTTGCCGCCGCTTTGTATCTTCGGAGCGGATACTAGAGGCGAACGAATTCAGGGTTATGATCAAGAAAGCAGGGTGGCGGTACTACATCAACAGGATCCATACGCATCCGCTCGTTCCGAAGAACAGATTGCCGAAGATCCTCGATACCGGTAAGGAGCGCCAGATCCGGCGTTTCTTGAGCGGGATACCCTATGAGTCCGTGCTGGATATAGGCTGTGGCACTGGTACGTGGTCCAGGCTTGCGCGCGGACGGTATCTCGGTATCGATGTGGCCCCCACAGCCATTGCTCGAGCCGAATACCGGCACAGAGAGGACCCGCTCAAGCAATTCATTCAGGCCGATGCCGTTGAATTCCACCTGCCCGTTCGCTACGACTTAGCACTCATGATCAGCGTTCTCCACTGCCTCTCGGATGAAGCTGTGGGAAGCGTTCTGGATTGGGTTGCTCGCAGCTCGTCCCACGTGTTCGTTCTGGATTTTTATCCAATTAACTGGAATCCCGTTTCCAACTGGCTCTATACGCTTGACGGGGGCTCCCACATTCGTACTCCACGGGAGCAGGAGCGACTTCTTTCGAGCCATCCTGATCTAAGGCTGGTCAGGAGAAGTAGCTACTACTGTCCGAACCGCTTGTACCGTCATACGCTTTTTCTGTATGAGAGTAAGAGATCGGGTTGATCCCGAGTTCTCTGTGGTGTCAGGAGGTAGCCCATCCCTTCGGATACAGGCTCTCCAGCATCCAGTCGGTTGCTTTCTGCCGCAGTAAGCCCATGCCGAGAACGAAGTCGTCGTGTTTCACGATGACATAGCCTGGCCCGGTACAGTGGCGGATTTCTTCAGCCGTAACCGGAAATGATTGCCGGGCGAGGTATGCTGCCGCACGTTCGCGGTTCACGGAGATGTAGTTGCGTGTCGCGGCATGTCCGAAAACCATAGCTCCCGCAGAGGTGAGCTTTGGGTATTTGTGGGTCGTGCGAATGAAAACCATCCCTACGCTACCGGGCTCAGGGGAGGTGGGTGCTCGGTAGTCGTCCGGAACGATACAGAGGTATTTAGGGCTCGGTCTGATCAGCATCCAGCCACAGAATGTGCGGGCTGGGATGCCAAACCGTTCTTCCAGCAGGCCGAACCAGTTATGGTGCTCGGCTGCGGATAACACGTCGGGCGTGTTCGGGGTTGGAGATGTGTTAAGGTGATGCATGATTCGATATCAACCGATCTTCTCCAATACTGCCACGAAAAACCCGCCGGAATCATTTTGATGCGGCCAGATGCGGAGTGCATGCCGCATAGAAGTGTCATACCGGTTTCCGTTCCAACATTCCAGACCGGGTGATGCCTGAAGACCGGGGAGGTCGACCGGCACGATTCGAATCGCACCATCTGCCTCACGCAGCACAGTGTGTACGACGGCTTCGTTTTCTTCCGGAGCGTACGTACACGTGGAGTATACGATCCGCCCCCCAGGTTTACAGAGCCGGACGGCACGGCGGAGCATGGCTGCCTGTACACGTCCCATCCGGCATGCGTGACCAGGGCCGGATTGCCACACTACGCTGGGGTGCTTCCGGGATGTACCCTCACATGAACACGGCCCATCGAGCAGGACCCGATCAAAAGCTTCTCCATCCGGATACCGGGCAGCATCGGTGACCGTCGTGGTGACGTTCATCACGCCGAGTCGGGCGAGTGTCCGACGGAGCACATGGAGCCGCCCCTCACTCCGGTCATTTGCAATGATGGTACCTCGATTTTGCATTGCGACGGCTATTTGAGCCGTCTTGTTGCCCGGCGCTGCGCAGAGGTCCAGGATACGCTCGCCCGGCTGAGGATCGAGAAGCCGGGCAGGTAGAAGTGATACTTCTTCCTGGATGTGACAATGGCCCGTGCGATAGGGGAGGAGCCTACCGGCGGGGAGCTCCGAAGCCAGTTTAAAGGCGCCCTGGTACCACGGTAGCGACTCGGCATCCAGCCCCTCTCGTGCGAACCAGTCTCGGAGTCGATCGGGTGAAGTGCGGAGCGTGTTGGTCCATACGCATACAGGCAGCGGGCGTGATAGGGCATCCATGAATGCCTGCCAGTCGTCGATTATAGGTTTGTATCGATCAAAGGGATGTGCCTCCATGCCGGATCAACGGAAACTAAGCCTGTACGGGCGTGCGAATGAGAAGCGTGTGCCGACTGTGAACAGGCCGACGGGGTGGATATCCACGCCATCAGAGGATTCATGTGTAATGAAGTTTATACCATAATCGAAACCAGCCCAGAACTGGGGCCCCGGCTGGTAACGGATTCGCAGCGCCGGGCGGATCGTGCGTTCAACAGGACCGTTCAGGATGAAATCAACCGAGTCGTCCTCTTCAGGAAATGGATCTCGAATATCGCTGGAACCCTGCCAGAGCAGATCGACGCGTGGGGATACAGTGAGGCCCGGTATGGCTGAATCCAGGTACATGTCTGCGAAGGCCGCGACGTGCACGTAATCATTGAACTGTGTAGCAAGACCTCGTAAAAGGTACAGGTACCGGCCTTCCGGCAGGTGGGTGTTGTACGTCCTTGCAGCGACGACCTCCAACATGGCGCCGGCATCGAGGGTAGGGTGGATTCCCCCCCAGACGAGCGAACCAGTGAAAGCGACCGATCCGGGTTCGCCGTTCTCTCCCATCAGATCGAGATCATCGATAAGGATCTGGCCTGTAATGGTAAAGGGCTTCAGGTAAGCCCAGATGAGACCCGCCAGGAGGCCGTTGTTTTCGTCGTTCTTCGGGGTATTGTCTACCTCGAATGCGTAGACATGGAACGGGATTAGGTATTTGAGGGAGACTCCCGTCCCCGGACCTGAATACAATGCCGATTCCATAAGACTGAGTTGAAACGTGCGAGTCGGACGCCAGTTCAGCCGGTGAGCGGCGAGATAACGCCGCTCCGCTCGCGCACGATCTTCGGGTGGGAGAAACTCGATCCTGCCGGGAAACGCTCCATCCAGTGAACTGTCAAGTTCTCCGATCAGACTGTACAGGGCCAGCCGATCTCCGCCGATGCGAAGTGTGAACTGATCATAGCTCAGCGGGTTGTCGCTGATGAGGACGCCAGACCCTCTGGGAGTACCCCAGTGATTTTTGAAGCGCCCGAGATAGAGTGAAACGAATCGGCTATTGTAGCCCGCATAGGTATCCTCGCTCCTGACATACAGCCGGTTAGCGGCATCGAGCGCGTCCGGGTCGGTGTCATAGAAGAAATCGTGCCGGAGTCCTGCCTGAACAATCATACGACCCTTCTCCATGTAAAGCTTTGGCGTGGCATAAGGGAAGAATCGCACGGCTCCGGCCTGCAGGGTCGGGTTCCCCGCATTTGTAGGGCGGAGAGGATCCAGCCGGTCGTTGTTTGTAGCCTGCAAGCCGGCTTCGAACGATCCACCTAGAACCCATTCATTCCGATTTTCCCTGACGTTATCGATCTCCTGCCGGAGCAGATCGACCCATCGCATCTCTGTTTCATCCAATTCACTCCGATCGATCCTGTTCAGGGCGCGGCGGACTGCTCCGGACGTGTAGGGGATCGTAGTGGGATCCAGGTCGAGGAGTAAACCGCGTCGCTGAAGGCGCTCGATGTAGATGTACGTCCAGTCGTCAGTCGTAAGAATCCGGTTGTTTTGTGCTGCTGCGTGCTGTAAAACAGATAAGAGCAGGGTTGCTACGAAGAGAACGAGAGTACGACGCGTCATCAGAATCTATCATGCGCCGGCTATCGGCGGCGTTCAACCGTTAAGACAGGGGTGATATGACAGAAGCGTAAATGATACGGCGTATTCCAGTGGAGATCGTGCGTAGAATGCTTGGTGATAGGATTGCCGGATGTCATTTAAGAAGAGATAGGGACAGCGAATGTACGGTTCACCGGGATAGTTGCGGTAAAAACAACAGAGTCATAAGTTTATGGGAATGGCGTTTGCTTTCTTGAGGTTCACTGACGCAGGCGCATCCGCAACGAAAGATTGTGTCCCGAAAAACGGAACTAATAGCTTTACTGCTGGCGGACGGCGTGGCGTTCGGTGCGGCGTTCCTGCTGCAATTCCAGGCATATCTCAACGGGAACGGCATACTGTTTCCGCTTTTCGTGCTGAATGCGTACTGGATCGTCCTTCTGGCTTTTTCCGGTATGTATCGCACGTTCTTCGCAGGCAGTCGCTTCGATGAAGTCGCCTCCCTTTTGAAGATGATTACCGTCGGGATACTGGTACTTGTCTTCGTGTTCTACGTAGGCGCATTTCAGGCCAGAGTTCCACGAGATGCCGTCTTGCTTTACGCGGGATCTGTGTTTGTATTCACGGCATCAGGCCGATTGGTCATCCGGTCGATTCAGAAAGCCTTGCTTGTGCGAGGGCGTGGTGTTCGCCGTGCGCTCATTGTGGGTTGGAGCGATCGGGTAGAGCAGTTGTACGACGACGTGGCGCGGTATCCTGCGGCAGGTTTGAAGGTGGTCGGCGCACTCCGGATGAACCGCGTGGATGAGTGGGAGGAAACGGCTGGCCACCATGGCAACTTCATCCCGGGCACGAAGCAAGGAGACGGAGTTGATGTGCTCACGATTGTACAGCCGTCGCGCGGAACGTATACCGTTGAAGCTCTACCGGGCCTTATCGATGAGCTTGGCGTGCAGGACGTACTCATAGCGCTTGGATCTGAAGACCACCAGGCTCTTATGCGCGTGCTTCATCTGTGCGATGGCAAGTCCGTCTCGTTGAAGCTCGTGCCTGATTTCTACACGGTCCTTGGGGGAATGGCGCGTACCGAGCACATGTACGGGCTTCCGCTTATCGAAGTGTTACCGGAGCCGATGCCGGCCTGGCAGCAGAGCACAAAGCGGCTCATCGACGTGCTCGTTTCAGCAGTAGTTTTGCTGGCGGGCTTGCCCGTATGGATGCTCATTGCACTGATCGTGCGCTGCTCATCGCCCGGGCCCGTCATTTACCGGCAGCAACGGGTGGGGCAGCACGGTCGGATCTTTACTATATACAAGTTTCGGACGATGCGCGACGGCGCAGAATTACTGACGGGGCCGGTCTGGGCCGTCGAGGACGATACGCGCTACATACCGGTAGGCCGCTGGCTTCGTAAAACCCGCCTGGATGAGGTGCCTCAGTTCTGGAATGTTCTCAAAGGCGATATGAGCCTCGTAGGTCCGCGCCCTGAAAGGCCGTATTTCGTGGAACGTCTCGCAGAAGAGATTCCGCTCTACCTGCGTCGCCACCGTGTCAAGCCGGGCATTACCGGCTGGGCGCAGGTGAAATGGAAGTACGATGACAGCGTAGAGGATGTACGTCAGAAGGTCAAGTATGACCTCTTCTATATCGAGAACATGAGCCTGCGCATGGACTTTCAGATCTTGCTGACTACACTTCGTATCGCATTCTCCGGAAATGGACGCTGATGTGTCGTTTTCTCTACGAGCATACGCAGCGAGGCACGGCTGTATGGAGGCTGTCACCTTCAGGCAGCGGCCACGAATCTCACCTGGTATATATCTTGCTGAAGCGAAGTCTAACGTGATTCTGCATGACGTACGTAGATGCTTCAGTCCTTCTGTGATTCTGCTGCGGAAGGCACCCACGCTCTGCCTCGAGAAGCGTTAGACGCAGTGGGCCCATCATGGCTGAACCGGGCAGAGCGGTCCATTCAGTTGTGCGCGATGTCTGATGTCAGTGGTTCAGTGATGATCCGTACCAGCCAGACATCGAACGGTGCGAGTTTTTTCTCGGCGTATCGCGGGCTGATCTTTCACCGGAATCTCACGCGCACTTTCCCGGATTCACGGAAATCGCTTACATTGCAACGCAAATCGTTTGACGAAGTCCGCTTCCGTGGGGCTACGCGGGGCGGGTGTGGCGCCGATCTCATGTCTTGAAGGCGCCGCCACGAGTTATAAGCTTAATCTAGATGAGGGTAGTTACATGAATCGGTCTCTAGGGCCCCGGCTAAGTCTCATGATGTTCCTCCAGTTCTTCGTCTGGGGAGCATGGTATACCATCATTGGCAACTACATGGTTGCCAACGGGATGGCGGACCTGACGCACTGGCCGTACACGGTGAACCCGATTGCGGCCATCGTGGCGCCGTTCTTCCTTGGTCTCGTCGCGGACCGGTACTTCCCGACCGAAAAAGTGCTCGGCGTGCTGCACCTTCTCGGGGGCGTGTTCATGTTCATGACACCGGGCGCGACCGGCAACCCCGTGCTCTTCATCGGGTTATTGCTGCTCTACAACCTGTGCTATATGCCGACGCTGGGGCTAGCCAACTCGCTGGCGTTTACCCATATCACGGACCAGGAAAAGCAGTTTCCGCTGATCCGCGTATTCGGGACGATCGGCTGGATCGTGGCAGGGCTTTTCATCGGCTTTGTGCTCGGCCAGTTCTCGGGCGACCGGCTGCCGGATCAGACGGCACTTCCGCTCTACACGACGGCCATCGCAAGCATCGTGCTTGGCTTTTACAGCTTCTCGCTGCCACATACGCCTCCTCCGGGCAAGGGACAGCCGGTATCGGTGCGAAGCATCGTGGGTCTGGATGCCCTGCAGCATCTGAAGGGGCGGGCGTTCTACGTCTTCCTGATCTCTTCTATGCTCATCTGCATTCCGTTGGCCGCTTACTACAACCAGGCAGCGATTTTCGTGGGTGCAACGATCTACGCGCAAGAGACTCAGAACTTCATGACGGCGATCTTCCCGAACCCGTCGTCACTGATGACCATCGGCCAGATGTCCGAGGCGCTCTTTCTGCTAGTGATGCCGTTCTTCTTCCGGCGACTCGGGGTTAAGTGGATGTTGGCGCTCGGCATGCTTACCTGGGTTGTGCGATATGCTTTCTTCGCCATCGGAGCACCCGCCGCCTCGTTCTGGCTGATCGCGCTAGGTGTGGCGGTCCATGGTATGTGCTACGACTTCTTCTTCGTCACCGGTCAGATTTATGTGGATAAGAAGTCGACGCCGGCCATCCGGTCCCAGGCGCAGGGCCTGCTCGTCTTTGCGACGTATGGAGTGGGCCTCGGGATTGGTGCCCCGATTGTCGGAGGCATTTACAACGCGATCAAGGCCGGGAAGGCGCTTCCGACACTTGCTGAGTGGCAGGCGTTCTGGTGGGTGCCGGCAGCGTTCGCGCTCGGCGTGCTTCTGCTCTTCGTCCTCCTCTTCCGGGATGACGTAGACCGCGAGACGAAGGTCACCGCCGACCTCTCCGCTGAAACTGCGGCGTAAGCCGGTATACAACCTTCACGGTTCGTTTTCGTGGCAGGGGCACACCACCGGTGTGCCCCTGCCCATTTTTGCGGCATGAGCACGATACCAGATCGGGATTTCTCTGAGCCTCTTATTGGCAGCGCCTCTGATGTGCGAGCGCTCTACCGGGCCTTACTGCTTCCGCGCATCATTGAGGAGAAAATGCTCTTGCTCATCCGGCAGGGACGGCTCTCTAAATGGTTCAGCGGATACGGGCAAGAGGCAATTGCCGTCGGATGTGCGTGGGCACTGGACGAACAGGACTACATCCTGCCGATGCATCGCAACCTCGGCGTGTGGACGACGAGGGGTGTGCCGCTCAAGCCACTCTTCTGCCAGCTTATGGGGCGGGCAGGGGGCTACACGAAAGGACGGGACCGTACGTTCCATTTCGGCCTACCGGAGAAGCGCATCATCGGCATGATCTCTCACCTTGGAGCCATGTTGCCCGTCGCGTGCGGACTCGGGTTGGCAGCACGACTCCAGAAAGAGCCGTTTGTAGCCCTGTCATTGATTGGAGAAGGCGCTACCCGAGAGGGCGACTTTCATGAAGCGCTCAGCCTTGCTGCCATCTGGAAGCTGCCCGTTCTCTTCGTCGTCGAGAATAATGGTTATGGTCTGTCTACTCCGACCGTACAGGCGATTCCCATAGAGCATATCGCCGATGCGGCGGCAGGGTATGGTATGCCGGGGGAAACCGTGGACGGAAACGATGTGCTGGCCGTTGCAAACGCGGTGCGCCGCGCGGCGCAGCGTGCTCGCGATGGTCGCGGCCCCACGTTGCTGGAGATGAAGACCTTTCGCATGCGGGGGCACGAAGAAGCTTCCGGTACGAAATACGTGCCACAGAAGCTGATGGAATACTGGGCCGAAAAGGACCCCATCAAACAGTTTCAGCAGCACGCTCTGGAAGATGGCATGCTCACACTCGAAGAGGCGGATAAGATCCGGGCGGAACTGGAACGGGAAGTCGAGAAGGCTGCCGAGTTCGCGCTGGCACAGCCGGAAGTCGAAAGCACACCCGAGACGGAACGGGGCGACCTCTTTGCTCCCTCTATGGTGCAGGTTCGGAAACCCTCCGGCAGTACGCACACACTCCGATTCATTGACGCGATCAGCGAGGGACTGACGCAGAGCATGGAAGCGGATGAGCGTGTAATCCTGATGGGGCAGGATATCGCCGAATACGGTGGTGTATTCAAGGTGACGCAAGGACTTGTGGAGCGGTTTGGGCCGGAACGGGTACGCAACACGCCCATCATGGAGAGTGGAGTGATCGGAGCGGCGGCAGGACTGGCGCTAGCGGGGTTCAAGCCCGTCGTGGAAATGCAGTACGCCGATTTCATTTCGTGCGGGTTCAATCAGGTTGTCAACAACCTGGCGACGACACACTATCGCTGGGGCGCTCCACTGAATGTCACGATCCGGGCGCCCTTTGGCGGGGGAATCGGGGCAGGACCGTTCCACTCGCAATCCATGGAGGCCTGGTTCTGCCACGTGCCTGGTTTAAAGATCGTCGTTCCTGCTACGCCGCAGGATGCGAAAGGTCTGCTGCTTGCCGCAATCGAAGATCCGAATCCTGTGCTGTATTTCGAACACAAATTTCTGTATCGAGCACTCAAGGGAGAGGTCGAACGCGAGCCGTTTCATGCGGAGATCGGACGAGCGCGTATTGCTCTTGAAGGCACGGATCTTACACTCGTCACCTATGGTGTCGGCGTGTTCTGGGCGCTGGAGGAGGCGGCATACCAAAAGGAGCAGCGTGGCCTCTCCATCGAGGTTGTAGACCTGCGTACCCTCATTCCTTGGGACCGCGAGACCGTCCTGAACTCTCTTAAAAAGACGAACCGGTTGCTCGTACTACACGAGGCATCTCGTACAGGTGGGTTCGGCGCCGAAGTGTTGGGGAGCATCGTCGAGGAAGGCTTCGGATTGCTGGATGCACCCCCGATTCGCGTGGGGGCGGAAGATTTGCCGGTTCCCTTTGCACCAACCCTGGAGAAGCAGATCTACTCGGCTCGCGCGAAACTGCGTGAAGCAATAGATAGGGTGCTAGCTTTTTGAGTGCAAATACGTGAGTATGATGCCCGGGCTATGATTCGTCCGGCTATGTGACTTCGATGCAGGAGGTGCCCGGTAGCCTCAGAATAGCCGTTTTCGGGGTAACAAGCTTGCAAAAAGAGGGCGCCTGTAATCCTCGTCAAGTTCATATTGCTGAATTTTTTGATGCCTTATCGTATTCTTACGTGGCAGGGTACATTCCTGCTTGAGTTTCCCGTGGCCAAACCAGCTATTAGCAGGTAAACGAATAGGAGGCTTCCTTCATGATTGAGAAACAATCCGCCTCGAACGGTAAGAGCGTGAAGGTCACGTTTGAACTCCCGGCCGACGTCGCGGAGAAAAGCGTGTCCGTCGTCGGCGATTTCAATGAATGGAATGAGTCCAAGCACAAAATGAAGCTGGACAAGAAGAAAGGCGTATGGACCAAGTCCATCTCCTTGAAGCCAGGCACCTACCAATTTCGATACCTGCTCGATAACGGCCAGTGGCGCAATGACGAGCAGGCCGATCGTTACGAGGCGAGCCCTTACTTCAGCGAGAACAGCGTCATCGAGATCCATTAACCCTGAACGCTGGCCTTCTTACCTGCCGAGTGGCTCGCGAGAACGATACATCGTTTCTGTCGGGGCGCATGGCACTTCTCATCAACGCCGCATCGACCGTAAGGGCCCTCCGGGGCCCTTTTTGTCTGTTATAACAGCGAGCTATACGGTGAACTACGTGGGCAAAACCGCACGTAGTTACGGAGTGCATGGCAGGTGCGACTGGCAGATGCCGAGCATTTCCTTGTTGCGCTCCGCAAGGTCGCCTGCTGTTCCCCATGCTGGCTACTACATCCTCTCTTTACCACAGAGGTCTCACTGCTGAGGAGGAAAGGCTGAAGGAGCAGAGCGCTTTCGACTCACAATGTGAACGTGAAGAATGCATCACTCTTTCCGGTATGTCTCCCCCTTACCAGTTGATGGCTCTCATGGAGTTTGAAAGGATGGGGCGGGATGTGATGGTTCAGCCGAAGATGAGTTTGATGAGGTATACGGCGAATAGGAACGCGGCAAAATCAGCGATGAGACCTGCAGGGACGGCGTGCCGGGTTTTACGGATGTTAATGGCTCCGAAATACACGGCGATAACATAGAATGTCGTTTCCGTAGAGCCGAACATCGTCGCCACCATCTTGACGAGGATATGGTCTTCACCGTATGTGTTGATCATATCAGCCACGATGGCGGCGGAGCCGGATCCCGTGAGCGGACGCATGATCGCCATGGGGATCACCTCCGCCGGGATTCCCACCAGCGCAAGGATAGGCCGTAGGCCGTCTACGAGGAAGTCCATCGCGCCCGAAGCCCGGAACATGCCGATGGCAAACAGGATGGCTACGAGGTAGGGGATGATGCGGATCGCCACCATGAATCCCTCCTTCGCACCTTCGATGAACGTCTCATAAACAGGGACCTTCCTGATAAGGCCATAGAGGGGAAAGCCTACGATCAAGATGAGCAGGACAATCGTCCCGAAGATGGCCATGAACGAGCGAACGGCTTCCATGTCGATATAGGTACTTGGTATTCGAGAGGCAGAGGGCGAGTAATCAGCTGTCGGCGGATTGATCGCCGGCAAGGCGCATGGGATCTGAATCCCGATTTGCCTTCAGTCTACCGAGTAGCTTGGCTGCAGTGACGGCAACGATTCCGGAAAGCACTGTGCAGAGGATGATCGGGAGCAGCAGTTCGTTTACCTGAAGCCCCATGATCGCAACGAGAAGTGTGGGAGGGACTAGCTGGACGCTGGCCGTATTCAGGGCCAGCAGCATAACCATCGAGTTCGTCGCGGTGTCCTCGGTCGGGTTTAGTTTCTGAAGTTCCTCCATTGCCTTCAGGCCGAGCGGGGTGGCCGCGTTACCGAGTCCGAGCATGTTGGCAGAGAGGTTCATCACTATGAGGCCCATGGCGGGGTGCCCGTCCGGGATTTCCGGGAATAGGGGTCGCAGGATGGGCTGAGTGATTCTGACCAGTCCGTTCACAACGCCAGACGCTTCTGCGATGCGGAGCAAACCAAGAAAAAGCACGATGACCCCGATCAAGCCCAGGGCGAGGTTCACCGCCGTTTCGGCCTGCGTAAACGCGGCTTCGGCAATCGCATTGAGCTTGACATATCGAACGGGTTCGAAGACGACGGATGATTGAACCAGGCCCGGACCAGCAGGCATGAATCCGACCAGACGACCTTGAAGCTCTTCGTCGCGCGACTGCGAGAAGGTGGCGATGGTTGCTAATGGTTCCGGCAGGGAGGCGCCGGCTGGGAAGCGGATCTGATTGCCTCGTTGGGTTCTGATGAAGGTGCCTTTGTAAACGGAGTCCGGGGTCGCATCCGTACGGTAAAACTGCTGGTATGTAACAGGATCGATGCGGATGTCCACGTTAGCACGGCGTGCCGTGCTGTCGAGTCCATTTGGAAAATAGAGTTGAACAGGTAGAGGCTCTCCGTTACGGTATGTATCCCGGGAGAAATCTCGGATATCCGAAATGAGTGCGAAGGCGAGGCTCAGGATGATCAGCCCGGCCCAGATGTAGTTGAGCATCGGCGCGCCAGATTGCGTGAAACGGCATGTGGCTGACGCGTGAAGATAGAGAACAGATCAGGGGACCGAAAACAACGATGTGGAAATTCGGAGGCCATCAGTGATTGGCTGTCAGCTAGCAGCAACCAATCATTGGATGTTAAACAGCCCTGCGAATCCAGAATGGATCGTCTGTTCGCATCTGTAGTGGAGTATCCGGGCAGATTGCAACAGGTGATGGGCCCGAACTTTCTTACCGGGTCTCAGCTGTCTGGGGTTCCGTCTCCGGGTGAAAGTAGGTGTGAACCCGTGTAGCAACGGCGGGGCCGACGATGCTCGCGAGGGTTTCGCGGTCGGCTTCGCGAATTCGCTTCACAGAACCGAAATGCTGCAGGAGCTTGCGCACGGTCTTATCGCCCACACCGGGAATGTCCATCAGTTCGGAGTGGAGCGTTTTAAGCTGCCGCTGCTTCCGCTGGAACGTTACGGCGAAACGATGGGCCTCGTTGCGTACGCGCTGGAGAAGTTGGAGGGATGAACTGGTCCTGGGAATCAGCTTGGGCTCGGAATCACCAGGGAAGAAAACTTCTTCCAGACGCTTGGCCAGACCTATGATGGCAAACTTACCGTACGCGCCTGTGCCCTGAAGCGCCTCCACAGCACTCGAAAGCTGACCTTTGCCACCATCGATGACGACGAGATCAGGCCAGGGGCCGTTTTCTTCGAGGATGCGCCCATATCGGCGGGTGACTACCTCGCGCATGGATTGAAAATCGTCCGGCTTGCCCTCTTCGACCGTGCGGATCTTGTACGTGCGGTATTCGCTTTTCTTTGGCTTCCCATCCTCGAATACGATGCACGAGGCAACAGTACCTGTTCCACCCAGGTGCGAAATGTCAATGCACTCGATTCGACGGGGGAGATGCTTCAGGAAGAGATCGCGCTGAAGGGCTTTTACGGCGTGGGGAACGCGCTCTTCATCCTGTTTCATCTTCTGAAGTTTCCACTCGTCGACGAGCAGCTTCGCATTTGCTTCGGCCATGCGCATGAGATCTGCTTTGTCACCACGCTCGGGGACCTTGATCGTGACTCGCTTTCCTCGTTGCTGCCGGAGGTATTGCTCCAGTGGCTCCGGATCCCTCGTCTCGACGGAGAGAAAGACTTCTTCGGGGAAGAAGGTGGCCTCGGTATAGTAGTTCTCCAGTAGTGACTGCATGAGATCGGCCGGTTCACGGCCTTCTATCCGGCGCAGATACTTGTGCTGCCGAGCAATGATTTTCCCCTCTCGCATCTTGAAGATGACCCCACAGGCGATATCCTCTTCCAGGTCGACGGCCAGGGCGAACAGGTCCCGGTCAGTCGGGTCGAGACTGACGACTTTTTGCTTCTCCGAATATTTCTCGATCGCCTGAATCTGGTCTCGCAATTCGGCCGCTTCTTCGAACTTCATCTCGGCAGCTAGCCTCTTCATCTCGCTTTTGAGGAGGTCCGTAAGCTCCTTCGTGTGGCCGTTCAGCAGCTTTTCGATCTGACGGATGGTATTGTTGTAGGACTCCTCTGTCTGGGCGCCGATGCAGGGGGCTGCACATTTCTTGATATGGTATTCCAGGCAGGCCTGGTATTTCCCTGCGGCAATCGGCTCCGGTGCGAGGTTGAGGTTACAGGTGCGGAGTTTGAAGATGGTACGGACGGTCCGCAGCACGAGCTTCATATTCTTTACATCCGTATACGGACCGAAATATTTGCTGCCGTCTCGTTTCACCCGCCGGGTCGGGAAGATGCGGGGGAAACGCTCATTCTTGATGCAGATATAGGGATAGGTTTTGTCATCCTTGAGGTTAACGTTGTAGCGCGGTTTGAGTCGCTTGATCAGGTTGTTCTCAAGGATGAGCGCTTCGGCCTCGGTGTCGGTGACGATCACCTCGACGTCTTCGACCTTGCTGACGAGGGCCTGGATACGTCCTTCGCGGGGACGGCCTTCCTGAAAGTAGGAGCGAACGCGGTTTCGTAGGTTCTTTGCCTTTCCCACATACAGGACGGTGCCCTCGGCGTCTTTATGCTGATAGACGCCGGGCTTGGTGGGAAGATTCGCCAGCTTCTCTTCCAGGACGGGATTCATCGGGGTACTGCATGGGTTGGTAGCTCCGATTGAACGCCGAGGAGGAGGGAAGGTTTGAATGTTGAATGGTACAAGTGCAAGCAGACGAGGATGAATCCTCAGGACAATGCTACTTCCAGCCAGTCACTCCAAGCCCCGAACGGCAGAGGGATCGAGGTCAGGGAGATTGGTCCCGCACTCATCCTGCTCGCCGGTCACTTAGGGCATCACGGGCCTGCCCTCATTCTGCCTTTAAGACTTCTGCTGGATTCATGAACAGGACGCGGCGGACCTGGCTCACTATCGCGATGGTCACCGCTCCGAAAACCAGCAGAATAGCCAGAAGGATTACGACCGGTCCGACCTCTACATGGTAGACGTACAGTCCGTCCAGGAAGCGATGCGAGGCGGAGTAGCTCAGAGGCGCCGCGAGGACCGCGGCCGTGAGGAGCAGGAGCAAGAACGGCCGATGTACGAGTCCGGCTATGCCCAGCGAAGAAGCTCCGAGTACCTTTCGTATGCCGATCTCTTTTGCTCTACGCCCGACATTTTGCGACACGAGACCGAACAGCCCGAGGCAGGACAATAGCAGAGCCATCACGGCCTGAAACCCTGCTACCTTGACGATGTCCTTCAATCCTGAGATCGTGCTTTCCATGACCTCATCCTGAAAGAAGCCGTTCAGCGGTGAGCCTGGAAAGAGTGCCTTCCAGGTCTCTTCCAGCACGGGCATCATCGATGTACCGGTTCCCGGAAGAAGACGCGCCGTTAGATACGTTACCTCGTCGAGGGGCGCAGGCAACAAAAAGACAGGTTGAATGGGATCTTGAAAGTGAGAGTAGTGAAAGTCCTCCACCACGCCGATGATCGTGTACGTGTCGTCTCCCATTCGGAACTGTTGGCCCACGGGCGATTCGAACCAGCCTGCCGTACGCGCAAAGGTTTCGTTGATGACGACGCTCCGGCCGGCATCGCCGTGGTGACCCTCGTCGAAGAAACGGCCCGCTTCCATCCGGAGTCCCAGCGTCTCGCGAAAGTCCGGCGAAACGTCGTACCGGAATGCCTGCATTTTCTCTCCCTCTACCTCGACCACAGCGCTCCAGTTGAACCGCCCGATTACCTGGCGTGACCCGGCGACGCTTACCACCTTGGGGTGTTGGAGCAGCCGTTCGGCCAGCACGTCGTAGCGTTCGCCGTTCTTCACCTGTACCACGACCACGTCGTCGGGTTCATATCCCAGGTCGCGCTCGATCTGATAGTGCGCGTTCAAAATGGTGACGAGGCTGAAAGTCGTCGCATAGAAGGCGAGCACGAACTGTAGCAGCAGCAGCCCCCGTGTAAACCAGCTCTTATCGGCAATCTCCTGCCTGCCGCGAAAAATGCTCGTCGCTTGGAAGGAGGCGACGTAGAGCGCCGGATACGCGCCCGAGATCGCGGCTGTGAGAACGAGGAGCACTATGAGGAAGCCCCATAGGTTCAGGTCGTCGAGGAACGACATCTCGAGCGACGTCCAGTTCCAGGTCTCGAAGATCGCATTGATCTTCGGCAGCATGATCGTCCGGGCGAGATAGATCCCGATTACCAGCGCCAGACTGCACACGACCAGGTTTTCGGTCATAAACTGCCCGATTAGTTGAGAGCGCGTGCCGCCCATGACCTTTCGCACGCCGATCTCTTTCATGCGCCGGGTGGCCTGGCCGATGGCAATATTCATGTAATTGAAGCACGAGAGAACGAGGAGCAGCACGGCTATTGCCGGGATGACAACTGCGCCGACAGGGTGCATTCCGGTGAAAATGGCGCCACGGATCTGGTACTGCTCATCCGCGAGGTCTGTCAGCTCTTCGAAGTCGAATCCGACGACGTTAAGACTTGCGTCTGCCGCCTGCTGCAGCGCCACGAAGCGGTCCATCTGTTGGCGGATGGATGTAATCTCGCTGGGGTCGGTGAGCTTAATGAACGTTGCGGACGTGCTTTCCCTCCAGTTGTTCAGATCGCGCCCCAGCGCCTGTTGCACGCCGTACGGTACGAGGATGTTGAATCGAAAGCTCGATGAATGTGGAAACGGCTTTGCGACGCCGCGGACGGTAAACGTCTGGCTGTGCGTGTCGTCGAAGTGGATTGAAATCTGTTTCCCGACCGGATTCTCTTCGCCGAAGTACTTGAGCGAGGCATCGTGGCTGAGGATAAGGGCATCGTTGTCATGGAGCGCATTCCGGTCTCCGTATCGGAGGGGAAAGGTGAATACGTCCAGGTAATTTGGATCTACGTACCAGAATCCATCCTCGAATACCTGTTCTTCACGCTGAATCGTGGCGCTCCTCCAGCTGAGACGCACGTAGTCCTGGATCTGAGGGAATGCTGCCGTCAGTGCAGGGCCGAGCGGAACCGGTGTCGAACACCAGCGCTCCACTTCGCCTTGTTGCTCGATTCGACTCTCGACCAGGAAGATGTGGTCGGCGTCCTGGTGGAACATGTCCATACCGGCCCTGCGCTCGAGGAACAGGAACGCGACGATACAACATCCGATTGCCACGCCGAGCCCTAAAACGTTTATGATCGACGTGCTTCTATTCTTGAGCAGGTTCCGATAGGTGAGGAGGAGGTAGTTACGCCACATAGTTCGTATGAGAGCATCTGGTCGACGCCGTGTCTGCCGGCCAATCCGAAAAAAGTCCACTGCACTATCCTTCCAGCCATGAAGGCGTCTCATGCAACCGAGGTGCCATTCCGCATACCCCTAAGTACTTATTCCAGATAGCCCGGTAACCACCTGCCCCGGGCGGGAGCGGACGTGTACGGTATTGACACAGTCGCTGTCCGATAGCGGACAGCACCGGATCTACTGTTCTACCGTTTCCAGCCAGATGCCCGGGTGGTCTCGTGTAACGTAGACACCCACCGTTGAATATGGTGGGTGTCTACGTTACACTATACAGTCCCTCGGTGAGACATGAGCAGCATGTATTCTACAATCTGCTCTATGAGCGGATACAGGGAGATGCACCGAAAGAAGGGAAGGTTCACAGCACCACGAGGTTGCGGGGAAGCGTCGAAAGGCTTTCTGCGCCATCATCGGTGATAACCATGTCGTCCTCGATACGGACGCCGCCCACTCCGGGAAGGTAGATCCCCGGCTCGATCGTGAAGGTCATGCCTGACTCCAGGATCTGCTCGTTATCACTACGGATGTATGGCTCTTCGTGGCCTTCTAGGCCCAGTCCATGCCCGGTTCGGTGTGTGAAGTACTCACCGTATCCGGCTTGCTCGATGACGGCCCGCGCGGCACGGTCCACGTCGCTGGCAGAAATGCCCGGGCGTGCCACTTCCCGCGCAGCTCTATTGGCCTCTTCACAGATCTCTGCAATACGTGCAATTTCCTCGGAGGGTGGGCCGTAGCTGAATACGCGAGTAAGATCGGAAAAGTAGCTCTCCACGTTAGCACCCCAGTCCACGAGTACCGGTTCGCATTCACGGAGTTTGCGATCGGTTGGCACCGCGTGCGGGCTCGCGCTGTTCGGCCCGAAGGCGATGATCGGTGCAAACGGAAACTCAGGCTCGCTGCCTGCCTTCAGCAGCTGGACGGTCAGTTCGGCGGATAGATCACGCTCCGTAATACCTGGCTTGATCATCGGGAGAGTGGCCTGAAGTGCTTGCTGGGCGGCTGCAACCGCCGCGCGCATCGTCTCGACCTCGGCCCTGTCCTTACGTGCCCGGAGGAATGCCAGGGTGCTCTCTGCAGAGATGAACTGCGCTTCCGGAGCAGCGTCCCGGAGGAACTCTAGTTCCAGGAAGCGCAGCGAACGGGGTTCTACGCCAATGCGGGAGGCAGAAAGGTCGCGAGAATGCGCCATCTGCTTGAATGCATTCCCCCAGGTGGCCGGATCCTCGGTATATGGGAAAGGGTCGATCTCGAAATCTAGCGCTTGCAGCCGGCTCATTTCGAACTCTGGCAGCACGATGGCCGGAGGGTGGCCAATCTTGAAGGCGAGCACGGTCGGGCGCTCCATGAGGTGGAAATTCAATCCCGTCAGGTAACGCATGCCCGGGCCGGGATTCAATACGAGCGCATCGAATGCCGAATCCTCCAACGCCCGAAGAAGACGCTCGTGCCTGTGCAGAATGAGTCCTTCTCGATTCGCGGGTGCTGGGGTGGCAGGAGTCTCTAACATGAGCTATATAATTCCTTGGTGGCTACAGGGAGATCCTGTACCTACGGCGCACAGGATGCCTCCGCTAAGGGCTGTAAAGGAAACTTGTTATACGTTTCACATGCGATTGATGTACATTACAGTGTACGAAGCGAGCCTGCGAATCTGATAGCTTACGTATTCGTGAAGGAGAAATCCATGAGCTTTTAGATTCCTCTGTTATCAGGCTCATGCCTGTGTCCCTCCTCATCTAGGAACTACACTAGCCATTAAGATGCACAACCGCAGATTGCGTTTCGTCACCGTGTTTCTCCTATGCGCTCTCGTCGGGTGCACCACCGAAGAAAGACTAGATTATGGGAACGGGATAGCCGCGGCACAATTGCCCGAATGTGATCCGGACAACGGCGGCATCGAACTCCCTGAGGGTTTTTGCGCGGTCGTGGTGGCCGACAGTGTCGGTAGTGCACGCCACATCGTAGTCGACCAGAGTGACGATGTATATGTTGCCATTCGGCAGACTCAGGCGGTTCCAGGTGGCATCGTTGCCCTGCGGGATACAACCGGTGATGGGCGTGCGGATGTGATGGAAAAGTTTGGTCCCGTTGGAGGTACAGGTATTGACCTGCGTGACGGATATCTCTATTTCGCGCCGGACACAGCCCTCATCCGCTATCCGCTAGCGGCTGATGCATTCGTGCCCGATGGTTCATACGAGATGGTGGTGAGCGGACTGCCTGTGGGAGGTGCGCATGCCGCAAAGCCCTTCACGTTTGATGACCAGGGTAACATCTACGTGAACATCGGGGCTCCCTCCAATGCCTGTCAGGAGCAGGACCGCACGGTCGGCTCACCGGCACCAGATCCATGTCCACTCCTGGAGCGATTTGGGGGGATCTGGCGCTTTCCAGCCCATCGGACTGGCCTGACCTATGATGCAGATGGCGAGCGTTTTGCAACCGGCATCCGAAATGCTGTTGCGCTGGACTGGAACAGCAACACGAATAACCTCTATGCGCTCCAGCATGGTCGCGATATGCTTTCGGTTCTTTTTTCGGACCTATACACTGAGGAGGAGAGTGCCGAGCTTCCCGCTGAGGAGTTCTTCCTGATCAACGAGGGTGACGACTTCGGATGGCCATATTGCTACTATGATCAGATTCAAAATAAGAAGGTTCTCGCTCCTGAATACGGAGGGGATGGAACGGAGGTAGGTCGTTGCGAGCAGGCCGAGAATCCTATCATGGCTTTTCCTGGCCACTGGGCGCCGAACGATCTGCTCTTTTATGATGGTTCGCAGTTTCCACAGCGGTACCGGAATGGTGCCTTTATCGCGTTCCATGGCTCCTGGAACCGTGCTCCGCTACCGCAGCAGGGATACAAAGTCGTTTTCGTTCCCTTCGACGGCGAGACGCCGTCCGGAGAGTACGAGGTTTTTGCCGATGGATTCAAGGGGGTTGAAACGCTGGAAAATCCCAGCGATGCCGCCTACCGCCCGGTGGGCCTTGCTGTCGGACCGGATGGATCGCTTTATATTTCCGATTCTCAGAAAGGCCGTATCTGGAGAGTCATGTACAAAGGATGAAGAGAGATGCCGGCTCTCAGCCCCGGTGTGAAAGCCAGGTTGATAGCTGGTTGTTAAGCTTTCATACCTTCTTCAACCCTGGTTACGAACCCGTTGCACGGGAACACGTAACCTGATCGCATCAGTGTTCCGAGCAAAGTGCTAAATACGGTATGACCTTTTTTGCGTTCGGAATAAACTTCGAGACCGCGCCTGTTGATGTGCGGGGGGCGTTTGCCCTGAAGGAGGAGAGCCTGCGCACGATTTACCGGCGTGCGGCCGTCTCCGGCTCTACCGAATTTGTCATCCTTTCCACGTGTAACCGGACGGAAGCATACCTCTTCGGGAGCGAAGCGGACGTCGATACCGTGAAAACGGTCCTGACAGAAGAGGTGGGGCAGGCCTGGCCGGAAGCGAACGCATTTCAATACCGGGACGAAAATGCCGTGAGGCACCTGCTGCATGTGACCGCAGGTCTTCGTTCCATGGTGCCGGGCGATGCCCAGATCCTCGCCCAAGTTAAGGAGGCCTACCGTATCGCCGTCGAAGAAGATCGTGTCGGTACGGTACTCCACCGGCTCATTCATTCCTCGTTTCGTGCCGCCAAGCGCGTCGCAAGTGAAACGGAGCTTTCCTCGGGAGCTGCATCCATTTCCAGTGCTGCGGTGGCTATGGCGCGTACCTGTTTCGAGGCGGAGGGACGGCCCGGGCTCGAAGGTTGCCGCGCGCTTCTCGTCGGTACCGGTCAGATGGGGCGGCTCGCGCTCCAAGCACTCAATCGCTACGATCTGGCCGCTCTTGCCGTCACGAACCGTTCTCGTGAACGGGCGCAAATGGCTGCCGAAGTGGCAGGAGCGCATGTGGTGGAATGGGACGCGCTGCATGAAGCCGTTGCGGGATTCGATGTCGTTATCGTTGCTACAGGAGCGGAAGAGCCGGTTCTGTGGGCGGACAGGCTCCCCAGGAAGAGCGAGCACGACCGTAAGACGCTGATCATCGACATCGCCGTTCCACGCAACGTTCAGTCGGCAGTCGGTGAAATTCCCGGCTATACAGTCCTTGAGCTGGATGCCATCCAGGCGTGGACACAACACGTCGAACGTACACGCCGTGCCGAGATTCCCCGTGCGGAAGAGATCTGCGAAGAGGCTCTCGCTGAATTCGTTTCTTGGATGTTCCACCAGCAGGCACTTCAGCCTGCCATCCAGGCTATCCGCGACACGTTTGATCATATCCGTCTCCAGGAGATCGAGCGGCACCAGCATCGTTTTTCCAGTGCCGATTATGAGACGTTGGACCGGCTCACGCGGTCCATTATGCAGAAGCTGCTCGCCGTACCCATTGTTCGCCTGAAGAGTACGGATCCGGAGAGTATTGACTTCGTACGGGGTGTCAAGCTGCTCCAGCACCTGTTCTCTCGCCCCGGCTGCGAGGAAGCCCCGCACCCCGCGCCTGCTCTCAGTGAGCAAGCCCCGTGTGGTATGACTCGTGCCGTCTGCCCGCTCAGTGGGGGCTCTCATGCGCTCCAGGCCATCGAGCCGAAGCAGGCGGCGCTATTCATTGCTCAGCATGGAAGCGAGAAGGAAGGCGCACAAGCGTAAACTATGTTGGGATTTTAGTTCGGGTACCCGCAGACTCGTCTGGAATCATAGGGGGCGCAGCACGCTGCGCCCTTTCTGTTTACCGGAAAGAGCATGGGAATCCGCTGACAACGATAAAAGCCGGCTGTTCATAGCAGCTGGCCGTGTATCATGTCCACTACCCTGATTCTCGGTACCCGGGCCAGCGCGTTGGCCCTCTGGCAGGCTCGCCATGTCAAGAGTTTGCTTGAAAAGCGTGGCTGTGAGGTCCGCCTCGAAGAGATCACGACGAAGGGCGATCGTATACTCGATGTGCCGCTAGCCGACATTGGCGATAAAGGTTTGTTTACGAAGGAGCTGGATGTCGCCCTTCTGAAAGGTCGTATTCATCTTGCCGTACACTCCCTGAAGGACCTGCCAACAAGGTTGCCTGAAGGCATCGTACTAGCAGCCGTCGGTGAGCGGGTAGAGGCGTGGGACGCCTTTGTGCCACATCCGAGTTTTGCAGGGCGTTTGGAGGACCTTCCGGAAGGTGCCGTCATTGCTACCTCGTCGCTCCGGCGCCAGGCGCAACTCAAGGCGTGGCGTCCAGATCTGGAGATTGTTTCGGTTCGGGGCAACGTGGATACTCGCCTTGCGAAGCTGGACGCCAGCTCGTGGCACGGCATGATCCTCGCTACGGCAGGCCTTCTCAGGCTGGGAATGGACCACCGCATCCGGCACCGGATTGATCCCGCTATCATGTTGCCTGCCGTGGGACAGGGCGCACTCGGCATCGTCTGCGCCGAAGAGGATGGGTTAACCCTGGATCTGCTACGCGATATTCTACATCACCCACCGACGGCATATGCCGCCTACGCGGAACGTGCTTTCTTGCGTCGCCTGGAAGGGGGATGCCAGGTGCCGATCGGTGCGCATGGTCGCATGGAAGGGGATGCACTCGTTCTCGAAGGCTGCGTCGTCGCCGAAGATGGTAGCCTCCTCTTTCGCGATACGGCCAGCGGAGCCCCTGAAGACGCCGAGCGCATCGGCATCCGGCTTGCAGAGTCTCTTATCGCCCGGGGTGCCAGCACGATCCTGCAGCAGATCCGTACCGACCACCACTTGTAGTCGTAACCGGCTGAAGGTAAGCTTCTCCGACCTTACAGGCTATTAACGTTTAACGCGCTGCCAATGTCCGAGCGCCCGCTCGTCTTACTCCTTCGAGAGCCTGCTGCACCGGACCCCTTCGAGGAAGCATTCCGGGCACAGGGCTTTCAGGTGCTATCCATCCCCGTTCTCGAATTCAGCTTCGTGAACAAGGATGCGCTTCGGTACGTGCTCGCGGAGCCGGATGTATACGGGGCGCTACTGATAACGAGCCCGCGCGCGGTGGAAGCTCTGGCGCAGGTATTCCCGTACATAGAACAGCCCAATCTCTGGCGTAGCAAGAAGACCTATGTAGTCGGTCCTGGGACGGCGGCGGGGATGCGAGCGCTGGGCTTTCATCCGGAAGGTGAGGATACCGGTTCGGCAGAAGTTCTGGCGCCCGTTATTGAACATCAAGACAAACCGATCCTGTTTCTGTGCGGGAACCGGAGCCGCGATGTGCTGCCGAAGCGGCTGCAGGCAGCCGGTATCCCTTACGTCTCCCTCTGTGTCTACGAGACCCACCTCCGGACGGATCTGGATTTCACTCAAGTAGAGTCACCCGACTGGCTGGTCTTCTTCAGTCCATCGGGTGTGGAAGCCGTGCAGCATGCTTCCGGTATCGATTGGGAACGTACCAGGAAGGCGGCCATCGGCCTCACTACGGCGCAGGCTCTCGAAGAGGCGGGCTGGCCTCCGGAAGCAGTCGCCGAACAGCCTACGCCGGAAAGTCTCGTGCAGGCGATACGGGAAAGCAGTCCAGGGCCGGACGAAAACCTCCGGTCTCGTTGACCCGCTAATCCGTCGAGCCTTGATAGCCGCTCAGGAAAGCATCGAGCTCTTGCCGGAAGTGTCGGGCTGCCCTGGTGGGGGAGGGGGCCGTGGTTATGGCTGTCATGACGGCGAACCCGTAGGCACCGGCCTCCATGACCGGGCGCACACGCTCGGGTGTTATCCCCGCAATGGCAATGACGGGAATTGTGACTGCCTTACATACCTCCTCCAGTCCTTGTAGTCCCTTCACGGAAGCCGGATTTGCCTTGGAGCGCGTCTCGAAGACCGGGCCGAAACCCACGTAATCCGCTCCATCTTCCTCCGCTTTCAATGCATCTCGCACCGTCGATGCCGTCGCCCCGATGATGGCCTGCGGTCCGAGTATGCGCCGTGCCAGACGCACCGGCAGGTCGAGTTGTCCGAGGTGGATTCCTGCGGCTTCGACGCCGAGCATGACATCCAGGCGGTCGTTGATCAGGAGCGGCGTGTTCCGCTCCCGGCAGGCACGGGCAGTCTGCTCCGCTTCATGTAGGAACGCACGTATATCGCCCTCTTTCTGGCGGAACTGAATGATATCCGCGCCGCCCTCGATACCGAGCGCCGCCAGTTCGGCGTGAGTGAAACGCTGCTGGAAATGAAAGTCGGTGAGGAGGTGGAATCTACCTAAACGGCTAGGTGACATGGCGTAACTCAGAATCTACTCTTGGGCCCAATATACCCGTCCCGGCGCTCGTGCTCCCATGGAATTTGTGTCAACCAGATATGCCTTCGTAGCCATCTGTCTGTTCCCGGGCTATGGACCCGGTGTGAACATGGTTGGCGGCAACACTCTGTATCCGTTCTTCTGGAAGCAGAGCATATACATTGCTCGGCGGTTACGGTGCTCGACCGGCCTGACGTCGATGCCGCACTCGGGGTATTTTACCTGACCACGGTAGAGGTTGAGAATTGGATCGATATTGCCCGCGCACTCACGACCTACGGTTCGCCGAGCAAGTCGGCCACGTGAGGTGTGCGGGGGGACGGGGACAATGGTCTCAGTCAGTCTCGACTCTAATGGTCGGTGGCGAATACCAGATCTCATCCCGTACGAAGCTTCTCGCTAAGAATTACTACATTCCAGGGTCGGAGGACGTAGCGTTATCACGTTCGCCATCCGCTCGACCAGTCGGGGAGTCTCGATGGACCTTGGATTCCTGAGGGGCCCCGGGTTCGCAGGGAGGATGATTTCCTCCCGTTTCCATCCATTAGCTTCATGTTCACCTTTGGAGGCCGTTCTACCCGATACGACGTTCCAGCAGATAGCGGACGCACGCACCATATTTCAGGCCGCCGTGTGCGCTGTTCAGCCCGACCGCCTGCTGGGTGATCACGCCTGGTGGACCTGGGCACGTCGTCCGCTGGACCAGTATCGCCGCATTGTAGTCGCAGGCATGGGTAAGGCAGCCCTGGGCATGGGCCAGGCCGTTGAAAAACGGCTCGGAGCTTTGCTCACGGAAGGGGTGGTTGTCGTACCGCAGTCTAATTCGACGACACCGACCGATGTGCAGCGTCTGCCTCGGGGCCTCGAGGTGCTGGAAGGCTCTCATCCATTGCCGGGGCGGGCAAGTGTAACCGCAGCCCGGCGTGTGTTGCGGTTAGCTCAGGACTGTGATGAACACGACTTGCTGATCGTCCTTATTTCGGGCGGCGGAACGGCATTGTGTGCCGATTTCGTGGAAGGCGTTTCACTGGAGGATGCGCAGACTACCTTCCAGTTGCTGCTGGAAGCCGGGGCAGAGATCCATGCGGTAAACACGGTCCGTAAGCATATCTCGCGGATCGGCGGTGGGCAGTTGGCCGCTGCAGCGGCACCAGCAGAAATCCTCTCGCTCGTCATCTCAGACGTGGTCGGCGACGATCTTTCGGTCATAGCAAGCGGCCCTACGGTGCCGGACCCATCTACGTTTGCTGAGACGATCGATATCCTGCGCATTTTCGGCCTCTGGGGACGGGTCCCTCGTTCGGTGCGCATCCATCTGGAAGCGGGGCTGTCCGATCCCTCGCTAGAGACGCCTAAACCCGGTGCTCCCCCCTTTGAGCATACTCGCTGCGAACTGATCGGCACGAACCGTACGGCGCTGCAAGCTGCCGCAGAGCAGGCGAGGGCGCTCGGTTACTCGACGTACGTGTTAGCCGGAAATGTCACCGGCGAAGCGCGTGAGGTAGGGAAACGGCTCGCGCAAGAAGCCCGTGCGATTACAGGGGAGGGGCCGGTATGCCTTATATGGGGCGGCGAAACCACAGTTACGGTACGGGGGCAGGGACGTGGCGGTCGCAACCAGGAACTGGCGCTTGCTGCTGCGCTCGCATTGGAGGGGAGCCGTCGTTCCATCGTCTTCCTCAGCGGGGGAACAGATGGGCGTGACGGACCTACGGACGCAGCTGGTGCCTGGGTAACACATCGTACGGCACGGAACGCCCGTGAAGCGGGCCTTTTGCCTGAGCTTTACCTCGCTGACAATGATTCCTACACGTTTTTCGAGAAGGCGGGCTCGCTTCTCCTGACTGGTCCCACGCACACGAACGTCATGGACGTGCAGATTGCGCTGATCCGGCCAGCCTGATCAAACGCACGAAACAGGCGCTCACGATTTCTCTTGTAATGATGGCCTGGTTTCGTTCTCGACCGGCGGCAATGAACGGAGATGCCGGAAAATCGCTGGCCCCAAGGCTGGGGTCTTGAGGAGTTTACGTTTCATACAATCGTACGGGCTTCGGAAATACGGTCTATTTGGTTTCTCATACGGGTGTGCTAGTCTTGTCATGTCGGGCATTCACTCCTGCCGGCATGAACGGCCGTCCTTTGGAAAACACGTAACTCGAACCGCATTTCCGCTACGTCTCACTCGGGCATCGTAACGCTTAGCCGCTTCCATTCATGCTCAGGTTGTCCGCCTCGCTCATCCTGCTGTTTACCGGTTTTCCGCTCCTGGTGTCGCACGCTGTAATGTGCGTTCGTGCTCAGGAATTGCCGTTCGATATGGGTGTGCCTCTGCCGGGCGTCACCGGCTATTCGGAGGCTATTCCGAAACCTGAAGCCGTCATTGGTCATCGCATTGGCAACCGGCATACCATTCCATCGGAGGTAGTCGACTACTTTCGTGCCGTAGATGCCGTAAGTGACCGGGTGGTGCTGCAGGCGCACGGCCGGACATACGAAGGCCGCCTGCTCATCCATGCCATCGTAACTTCTCCCGCGAATCACGCGAAGCTGGAGGAAATCCGGCAAGCCAATCTGCGCCTGTCAGATTCTCCGGGCGATGTGCCGGATGCCGCCCTGGCAGACATGCCGGCTATCGTATGGATGGGGTACAGTATTCATGGCAACGAGGCTAGCGGCACCGAGGCGGCTCTTCTGCTGCTGTATCACCTCGCCGCCGGATCCGGTCCTGCCGTAGAAGAAGTGCTGGACCGAACGGTCATTATCCTCGATCCACTATTCAACCCGGATGGACGCGACCGCTTCACGGATTGGGTGAACCGAAACCGCGGCATGGTACCCACGTCGGACCCCCAGGACCGCGAGCACAATGAGCCCTGGCCGACAGGACGCACCAACCACTACTGGTTTGATTTGAACCGGGACTGGCTTCCCGCACAGCACCCCGAATCGCAGGGAAGGCTGGAGGTCTTTCACAACTGGCGTCCACAGGTCCTCACGGATTACCATGAGATGGGAAGCGATGCCACTTTTTTCTTTCAACCGGGTGTCCCGAGCCGCGTCAACCCTAACACCCCCGCGCGTAACCAGGAGCTTACCTCTCGAATGGCAGAATACCATGCGCGCGCCCTCGATCAGATCGGTTCGCTCTACTTCACGGAGGAACAGTATGACGATTTCTATTACGGGAAGGGCTCTACGTACCCGGACGTGAACGGCGCTATCGGCATTCTCTTCGAACAGGCATCCTCCCGTGCGCTGGAACGCGAGACGGTCGACGGAGTGCTGCCATACGCCTTCACGATACGCAACCAGTTCGTTGCCTCGCTTTCCACGCTGGAAAGCATCGTAGAACTACGCGAAGAATTGCTCCGCCACCAGCGCGATTTCTATGCGGAAGGGAGCCGTATTGCAGCGGAGAACCCGGTCAAAGGCTACGTGATTGGTCTGGAACCCGACCCTGCTCGTGCCCACGCCCTGGCCGGTCTGCTCCGCCGCCATCGTATCGCTCTGTACGAACTGGCGCGGGACATCACCGTGGATGGTCAAGCATTCCGGCGTGGATCCGCCTTCATTATCCCCATGGACCAGCCGCAAACCCGCCTTCTGCGCGGTATCATGGAGCCGGTAACCGTATTCGAAGACTCCATCTTTTATGATATATCTACCTGGATATTGCCGCTGGCCTTCGGTCTGAAGTATGCCGAATTGCGACAGCCTGTAGGCTCCTATCTTGGCACCTCCCTACCGGATAGCATACGTGTAGTGGGTCAACGGGTCGGAGGGGAGGCCTCGTATGCCTACGTTCTACCCTGGGGAAGTTACTATGCTCCGCGTGCGTTGTACCGGCTTCAGAGTGCCGGTGCGCATCCGCGTCTCATGATGAAGCCGTTCTCTACTAGTGTGGATGGCCAGCCTATAACGTTCAGGCGTGGAAGCATCGTTGTGCCGGTCATGAAGAATGGCGGCAACCCAGAGCGGATCCATGAGGCCGTACGTAGCATCGTTACAGAGGATGGCGTGACCGTCTATGCCCTCCACTCGGGCTTGACGCCTTCAGGGCCTGAACTAGGCGGACTGACCTCGGTAGTGCTGGAGCGACCGCGGGTCGCTCTGATTACAGGGCCCGGCGTAAACTCGTCCAATGCCGGTGAGGTATGGCACCTCCTGAGCGAACGTATGCGAATGCCCGTATCTCTTTTGGATGCGGAAAATGTGAGCGGAGCCGACCTGCGCCGCTACAATACGATCGTTCTGGCCGGTGGAAGCTATGGACGGCTGCCTTCCGGGATACTGGTAGACTGGGTACGCGGGGGCGGGCATCTGATCGGCATCGAAAGCGGTGCAGAATGGGCCGTCAGGCAGGGGTTCGCTAACCTGACGCGCAAAGAAATAAACCTGGACTCCATCTTTGCTCGGCTTCCCTACGACCAGGTCGGTAACGCCCGCGATGCGCAGGATATAGCAGGCGCCATCTTCCGTGTTCGAGCGGACACCACACATCCCGTCGTTTACGGCTACGACGCAGAGATCCCCGTATTCCGCACGAGCAATACGTTTTATGAACCAGCGAAGCAGCCCGGAACGAATGTAGCCGTTTACACGGATGAGCCGCTCCTGAGCGGCTACGTTTCCAAAGAACGTATGATGCAGGCACCCGGCAGTGCCTCCATTTATGCTGCCAGGGAGGGCAGAGGAGCGGTAACGCTCTTCTTTGACAATCCCAACTTCCGCGCCTTCTGGTACGGCACGAACGGTCTCTTTCTCAATGCATTGTTCTTCGGCGGCGCGTACTGATATGCGTGGCTCATCAGAGCAATGTAGCGGAACAGCAATCGGATGGCTCTCTACACGAGAACGCAGAAACGTTGCCCGAGGAAAATCCTGAGACAGGTGCGATGAAGGATGTACTTTAGCCGCGCTATTCCATCTACATCCGTCCGATAGTTCATGCATCGCGCCGCTTCCCTGATTGTCCTGATTTTCCTCGCCGGAATAGGCTGCAGACCAGCTGCGCACCCGTCGACGAACGCTCCTGTATTCGTTGCATCCTCCTGGTCTGAAGCCGACCGGCTTTTTCGCAATGATCCACAATGGGCTGGTGCGGATGATGCCTACTCGATAGACCTAGGTGAGGGCAGGACGCTCTGGCTTTTCGGGGATACGTTCATTGATACCACCGGTCGGCGCGCGCGTGAGGGTGCGTCATTCATTCGGAACAGTATCGGCATTCAGACAGGGTATGATCCTTCGAATGCTACGATGGATTTCTACTGGCGAACGAATTCAGACGGTGCTCCGGCTTCTTTTTTTCCTGAAAGGGATGGCGAGTGGTTCTGGCCGGGGCACGGTGTGCGTATCGGGGATCAGCTACTGCTTTTCCTCATGCGGATACGTAGTACCGGTACAGGTCTCATGTTCGAAGGGTATGACTGGGAGGCCGTGCTGGTCGGAAATCTGGATGCAGACCCGCTGGCGTGGGACCTGAAGTGGCTGGAGACACCCGGCAACGATCTGGGCGTGATCGTCGGCTCTGCCGGCGTAGTGATTGTGGGGGAGCACCTTTATGCGTTCGGATCGCAAGAGCCGGTCGTCCCACATCCCATCTTTGTGGTCCGGTGGCCTGTTGACGAGGTCGTCCGAGGTGACCTGGCGAATATGGAGTGGTGGACCGGCGCCGAAACGGGCTGGATGCACCAGTCGGAGGCAGAACTCCGCCCGCAGCCGGTTTATCAGAATGGCCAGACGGAACAAACCATTCATTACGATGAGGCATCCCGGCGATTCCTGCAGGTACAGACGATGGGTTTTGGCCCTGCCGTCATCACGCTCCGCGCTGCAGATCAACTTACCGGTATTTGGTCAGAGCCGGACACAATCTATACGCCCCCAGAATTTTCCCGGCCGAATGTCATGATCTACGCAGGTAAAGCACATCCCCAGCTAGCCGGGGCCGATCTCGTCCTCACCTATGCGACGAATACGTTAGACTTTACCGAGCTCTTCTCCGATAGTCTGATCTACTATCCTCGTTTTATTCGGCTGACCCGGGGCGTGACGAAGTAGGCCAGATGGGGAGCACGAATGCTCCTGTCATCGGGGATCGACTAGGAGTTCAGCACCTGCACAGTCGAGAGAGCAGGATTGGACGCTTGAAAGATTCTCGAGCCTGTAGTCTTATGGACACGTAACGAATCCGTCAAGAGCAAGTAGTTCGGTTACCGGCTGGAAACTTTACGGCTTTGCGCGGAGCCTTTGCGGGTGGGGTGGTGTACCGGGATTCATCGGATGAATCCCGGTACCACGTATCAGAGCATCGGTCTTCGCATTCCATGGACGCAGCCGTATCCTACATCCAGAGCCCACTGCCACCTGATGCGTTTCATGCGCCGCGCGAGCTGGAGCATCCACTCTTTTCGTTCGATGATGTATCCGCCGAGACTCTGGTGTGGATTCAGCCGCAGTGGATGCGACCCGCGTATGAATTGTGGGCAGGCGTTCGTGTTATCGCCACCCTTCGTTTTAAAAGCCTGTGCTGCTCAACGGCCCTTGCTGCCTCCGCTGAGGGATTGTGGACCTTTGAACGGGATGTGCTTCAAGATACCGTAGAGATTCGGCAGCATGGGAAGTCCATCGCTATGTTGCAGGAGCGTGACGCGATCAGCTATACACTGGAATATGCAAACGGGGGTACCTGTACCTGGATGCGAGAAGGGATGTTCGGTCACCGCTGGGCTTTTATCGATGCTACGGATACCCCGTTGCTGTATTTCATGCCAGAAACATCTCCTCAGGCTCGTTTGCGTGTTCAGGTGCCGCCCGATGCCGTTCGCTTGCCGCAACTCACGTTTTTAGCCCTTCTTGGCAACTATCTCATGTTAGCTCGTCGCGACCTGGAAGGCATACGGCAAAACGGAGGTTCAACGGTTGAATGTTGAAGGTTTGGGACGACTAACCAGGGAAATACCATGATGTACGATCCCCTGGAAGAGTCATTCCCTGGAAGTCCTTGCACGGAAGGGGCTGCAGGGACTCATGGTTGGCGTAAAATCGAGCCGTTCGGTAGAACGGGTGCTACTGACTTCAGGGTCTCGCGAGCAAATGCCTCTACCAGGTGACGCTTGACCAGCGCCTTCGCATAGATCAGGCGGACCGTCCGGCCGGGTGTCTCTCCCTCGAACTCGCGTACCTGGTCCGGAGCGGATGAGCCCTCGCCCTGTACTGCCAGCCAGGGCAGCACAGTCATGCCGTAGCCGCGGTCGACCAGTCGCTGTAGGGTCTCCAGGTTACCGCTCTCGAACTGGACCGCCCGTTCGCTCCACTCAGGTGCACTGCCGCCGTACAGGGATAGCGTTACTTGATCGCGAAAACAATGTCCTTCCGGCATCAACCACACTTGATCCGGCCGCAGATCGTCTATCGTAATGCGTTTCTTTGCGTATAGCCGGTGGCTCCGGGAAACGTAGCCAACGAAGGGCTCCGTGAAGAGTGGCTCCTCGATGATGCCGGACTCTGGCACGGGGGTGGCGACGAGACCCACATCCAGCAGGTCACGTCGCAGGTATTCGGTGATTTTTTCTGCGACGTGTTCTTCGAAGACCAGCGATATGCGTGGATAGCGTTCTGCAAAGGGTGTGATGACCAGAGGCAACAGGTAAGGGGCCAGTGTCGATATAATCCCCACTCGCAGTACGCCCTTCATTTCTCCAGTGGCCTGCTCTGCGATGGCGGACAGTCGTTCCACTTCCGCCAGAACGTTCCGCGCCTGCGCGATGACGCGTGCGCCGATCTTAGTAGGTGCAATCGGACGCTCGCTTCTGTCGAAGAGGATCAGGCCAAGCTCTTCCTCCAACTTCTGGACCTGCATGCTGAGTGTCGGCTGAGTAACATGACAGGCCTCGGCCGCAAGGCTGAAGTTGCGGTGCTTGTCTAGGGCAACGATGTAAGTGAGTTGGGTAAGTGTCAGACTATGCATACGCCATATACTATAGGTCTGAATAATAGTGCCATAAATTTAAAAGATGGAACTGATAGAGTGTCAGGGCAGAAGAAGAGCGGTAGGGTACATGCGTTTCGCAATGGACAACCATGAGCCCGCCTTATCGAGGGAATGCCAAAAGCAGAACGGCTGTGAAAGGGTGATCATTCTGCAGAATGCCTCGATGCCAACTCAGTCCGGCATTCCTGGATTCCCCTTCCACGTCTGAAGAACGTTTCAATCTGTCAGGTACATCTCGGATTGTTTCGATTCGGAGGAATACCTGAGATAGGGCTTATCAATGGAGAAGTAAGCTATGGAAGCTGCGATTAGACAGATTTATGTAACGGACCACGATCACCGGCGGCTCATGCAGGTGGTCCCGTCATTGGCCGTTCTTAAGAATTCAGACAAGCCCCATCTCGTAAGATTGCGTCGGGCGTTGGAACAGGCTAAGATCGTTGCACCCGAGGCGATTCCGCCCTACATCATCACAATGAATAGCCGTTTCCGCCTGAAAGAGCTTGAAACGGCACACGAAGCGGAGTACACGCTCGTGTTTCCAGGCAAGGCAGACATCAAACGGGGTATGATTTCTATCCTCGCACCGGCGGGAGCCTCCTTGATCGGCGCGCGCGAACTTGAAACCGTGCTCGTCCACACGCCGGCCGGTGAGAAACAGTTCGAAGTAGGTAGCATAACCTATCAGCCAGAAGCGGCTGAAGAGTATCATCTATGAGCCTGACTTCCGTGGTTTACGTTCCATGTGGAGTAAGGCTGCCTTTGCTGATCGGTTTGCCTATGAAGAATGGCACGAGCTACACGTCGGAGATTACCGGATGGGAAATGTGCGCGTGCGAATCGGAGTAGCAGCCTGTGATCCTCAAAGCATTCATTCTATATCTGCATCCATAAGAAGGTATCATCAGCGCACTCAGATACCGTTGGCACGGACGTACGTGACCATACCACGGGAGATCGAAGGAGGACCGACATGGATGAACTGATCAAGCATACGTCTATCAGGCTACTCAAGACGACCGTCTTGCTCGGAATGTGGCATGAGTACGTTGCGGCACTTCGCAGTCTGCCTACCGGAGATCCATCAAATGACAGCCTGAGAGAAAAACTGAATCAGGCACTCGACGAGATCGAGTCTCAACTACTCATCAGAGGTATAGTCCGAGAACGACGAGAGATTGACGCCCCGATCGCAACGGTGTAGCAGGGGAATCAGGATAGAAATGTGCAGGCAGCGGCACACCAATGGTGTGCCGCTGCGCGTTTTATATTGCGGCCACAGATAGCCGAAAGCTAACCCCAATCCGTAATAAGCGAACCCAATGGTTCGCTTATTACGTTGACCAGCGCTTTTATCGAACGCCCGGCGGAAAGTGCGGGCCGTGAGCGTTCTTGAGGCTTCCTTAGATGCGCTCGACGGCAACGGCAGTGCCGCCACCGGTGCCATGGCAGATGGCGGCGAGCCCAAGACTCTTGTCGTGCTGATGAAGAGCGTGGATGAGTGTGGTGACGATGCGAGCGCCGGAAGCTCCGATGGGGTGACCAAGGGCGATACCGCCGCCATGAACGTTGAGCTTATCATACGGCACGTCTAGCAGGCGATTGATGAGTACGCTGTTTATGGCGAACGCCTCGTTGTTCTCATAGAGGTCAAATGCACCGGCATCCATCTTAACCTTCTTTAGCAGGCGCTGAATGGCTGGAATGACCGCTTCCGGGAAGCGGTAGGTTTCCATCGCCGACCACGCCCCGCCAAGGAGCCGGGCGATGGGTGTCAGCCCGTATTCCTGAACGGCCTTGTCGCTGGCGAGGAGCAAGGCAGCAGCACCATCGCTGATCTGGCTGCTGTTCCCCGCTGTCAGCACGCCATCTTTGTCGAATGCCGGACGCAGGCCACTCAGGGTTTCGACAGTCGTATCTGGCCGGATACCCTCGTCTTGTTTTACTTCTTCGACTTTTCCCCTGACAGTAATGGGATATGGAACGATTTCACGTGCGAAGTAGCCACTACGCGTGGCCTCGTCTGCGCGGAGGTGAGAGAGATGAGAGATTTCGTCCAGTTCCCTGCGGGAAATGCCGTGTTCCTTCGCAACACGCTCGGCCTGAATGCCCATCGGCTCCCCGGTCATCGGATCCGAGAGGCCGTCGCGCAGCATCAGGTCGGTTACGCCTTCCGGTGAGCCTAGCAAAAACTTATAGCCCCATCGAGCTCTCGAGGAGAGATAAAAACCCGTATTGGACATGCATTCCGTGCCGCCTGTCAGAACGAGGTCGGCATCGCCTGCCTTGATCATGCTCGCCGCCTGGATGAGGCTCATCATGCCGGAGGAGCAGACCATATCCAGGGCCACGCCGTCAATCTCTCTCGGGATACCGGCTTTCACGGCAGCCTGCCGGGGGATGAGTTGCCCGTGTCCGGCGCGGAGCACGTTGCCAAAGATATAGAGGTCGAGGTCTTTTCCGTCCGCACCGCCTCGTTCCAGGGCAGCTTTCATGACGTGCGCGGCCAGATCGACAGGTGTATGGTCTTTGAATGCCCCGCCAAACTTACCGATTGGCGTCCGTACGGCAGAGATGATGTATACGTTTTGCATGTCGCAGGTAACTCGTACAGGTTAGCGTAGGTACGACGTGCGGCGCAGGTAGTTCAGGATAAGGTATGACAGAATAGTTGTTCGCTTTCCGCAACGTGTCTAGAGCTTGGTGACGAAGGGGTAACCCCGTGAGAACAGTACGCTCTACCCTGTACGTATATCGGTGCGTAATGTACGTTCAATAAAATGAACGTGATACATGTTGAACGAAATAGCCGAGAGAAGTCATGCGGTATATATGTGGACGAAACATAGCTGTGGTAGGTACGGCCTGTATTTTGATGCTAGCTGCCTGCCGCTCAACGAGGGTCGAAACGGCCACGTTAGAAGGCGAGGAAAGGGGTATCGTCCCGCCGACCTCGAGTGCACTGCCTGTAGGCACGACGTTCGACGTTCGGCTGAATCAGACGCTGGGGACAGATGTCAGTGACGTCGGAGACAGGTTTAGCGCTACTGTAATACGCGATCTCATGGCAGCCGATGGTACGGTGGCCATCCCGGCCGGTTCTGTCGTTCGCGGTACGGTTACCGGATTGGATGAATCCAGTCATATTGGTGATCAGGCAGCCATCCGTCTGCACTTCGATAGCATAGAAACGAGGGGAGAATCCCATGATTTCTCTGCAGACATCGTAGAGGCCAATGTTAGACAGCGTAGAGACCGCGGTGTCGACCTGACGAGTCCCGAGACAGCCATCGGTGCAGGCGCAGGTGCTGTTCTCGGAGCCATCATTGGCGGTGATCTGCTGGATATCTTGTTAGGTGGAGCACTCGGTGCGGGCATCGGCACCGTGATATCGCTCGGGACTGGTGATGTTGAAGCCGAGATCCCGGCAGGAAGCACGATGACGCTTCGGACGAACCAGCCCGTCGACCTACGCTGATTGAAGTGCAGGCGGACGCGTAGGGCCGCCTATAGAACGCCTGCACAATGAACTTCGGCGGCGGCCGGTCTTCCTGTCCATTGCGGCAGGAAATGCAGTGGACGCAGACCTCATCGCAGCTACGTAAGAGGAAATGGACTGTAGCTGCGATGGGTCTGCGTTTCTGCTTTTTGCCGGTATGCTGGAATGAAATCCGTTACCTCTCAGGTTCGCATCAGTCCGGTTAGGAGGTGATTTCGGATCTCTTACACGATGCAAAGATGAAGGCAAACAGCCCTCAAAACGTTGAAGAGACTCGCTCACGCCGGGATTCGGACCGGATTTGAGTTTGAAGGGAGGGTGAACGTGAGGGTTCACCCTACACTAGGTGACGGTACTTCCCCGGCGCTACGGATCTTTCTTTCCCCTCATCTTATGCCTGCCTCGTCACGTACCATACTGTATAGCGTGGTACGGAGGAGGGCGGAAACCCTTCACTACACTAAAAGCGACATGGGAGGGGGTTATGTTACGTTTGGAACGCATTCTAATAGCACGTGATGATTCTCCATGCTCGGATCTGGCCCTGAATGAGGCACTCTGGCTGGCGCAACAGACCGGAGCCGAACTACACGTCCTGCGTGTGGATGTACTGCTCGGTGAGCCGATGCGTAAAATCGACGATCCAGCATCGGAGATCGCGAAGATCCGCGAGAGGCTGGCACGTGTCATCGAGGCGCGTAGCCCGCGAGACAAAGCATTCGACCCGCAGAGCGTTCGAATCTTTCATCGGACCGTTCGAGGACTGGCGCCTGCGCCTGCTATCATCGACTACGCGGCTGAGCATGACATGGATTTGATTGTCATGGGTACGCATGGGCGGCGCGGCGTTCGGCGGTTGCTGATTGGAAGTGTTGCGGAGGAAGTCGTGCGGCGTGCACCGTGCCCGGTGTTCACGGTCCGGGAGACAAAGGATGAAGAGGAATCTGTCAAGCGCCTGAAGTCGATCCTGGTGCCCATAGACTTTTCGGAGCATTCGAAGGATGCACTTCGCTACGCTGGTGCATTTGCCGAGCTCTATGGCGCTGAGTTACAGTTGCTGCACGTGTTCGACGAGTTTTCTGGCCCAGGCTTCCTGATGGATGAGGTACTTGCCACGCATGACGTGCGTCTTGCCATTGAAGAGCGTTCGATCGAGGACATGAAGCGACTCGCCCGGGAGGTAGTCGGTTCAACCGACAGGCTTCGCGTCCAGACCATTATCGGCCACCCGGCACCGAAGATTCTGGAGACCGCGTCGACGAATGATGTAGATCTGATCGTGATGTCCACACATGGCCTTACCGGCCTCGAGCACCTGGTGATGGGAAGTGTCGCCGAGAAAGTCGTCCGGCAAGCGCCGTGCCCCGTGCTGACCATCAAGGCTTTTGGCAAGTCGCTCATGGATACGAAATCTGGCCTGGCTGTTGCGACGGAATAGGACGGATGGGGTATGCGCACATTCTGCGATCGTGCAGCCGAATGAGAGGAGAAACCATGATATACGCAATGCCGGAAGAGCCCTGGGCAGTGCATGACGATCATTTCCACCGGATCCGTGATCCCTCAGAGAAGCTAAAGTTCTTGCTGAACTATGCCGTCATGGCTCCGTCCATATACAACACCCAGCCGTGGCTATTCAGGGTAACGGGATCGGAAGTGGCCATGTACGTGGATCGAGCGCGTGCCTTGCCGATTGCCGATCCGCAGGGCCGGAACCTCGTCCTGAGCTGCGGAGCTGCGCTCTTCAACCTGCGGATCGCTATCCGGTATTTCGGCTATGAGCCTGTTATCCGGACCTTCCCGGATTTCGATGTTGCCGATCTGCTTGCGTTTGTCCGTCTGGGCAGGCCGAAACAGGCCACCGATGAGGAACAGGACCTGTTCGCAGCCATCCGAGAGCGTCGTACGGTTCGTTCGAGGTTTCTCTCTAAAGTAGTTGAGCCTGATCTCATCCAGCACATCCAGAAGGAAACCGGGCAGGAGGGGGCGCACCTGCACGTTATCCAGGATGATGCACAGCAATCCGAGTTGCTCGAGGTCATTCGAGAAGCGCACAAGGTTCGTAGTTGCGACGGCAAGTTCGTCCGGGAGCGTAGCACGTGGGTGCATGCTCATCAAACCCATTACGCACCCCCGCGAAATGGCGGCACAGCTCTTCTGGAGGGTGTCTTTGATTCATCGGATGTCATATTCCGTGGTCTGGATCCGGATCAACTCCAGACCTACGAAGAGGAATTGCTGGGAAGCGGACCGGTCTTCGTAGTGCTGAGTACGAAAGGTGATAACCTGCCTGCCTGGCTATCGGCAGGCCAGGCTCTGGGCCGTCTGCTTCTGACAGCAACCCATGCCGGTCTGAATGCCGCGTTCCTTAACCACCCGGTTGGAATCAAGCACCTGCGGGATCGCGTAGCCGCGCTTACGGGCGAACCGTTGCATCCTCAGATGATTCTCCGTATTGGCTATGGGATTCCAGGTACGCCTACCCGGCGTCAGCCCGTTCTGCGCGTCACCTCGGACGGGTAAGAGCATGCTCTGCACCAGAGGTGACGCGGATTGCATGGACCCCTTCTGGAAATTGCAGATTTCCAGAAGGGGTTTGTTTATCTCGATTCGATGCAGTCGGTAACGGCTTCGCGCAATTCATCCGGTTTTGAGGTAAGTAGCGCGGCCTGGTGCAGGGCCGTTGAAACAGTATCCCATTCCCTGCATACGTCCGTCAGAATTGCGTATCTTGCCGTTCTGTAGAATTCAGCACCCGCAGAGGTGTCGTAGCCGACGGACATGAAGAAGTTTACGGAAGTAAAGCGGTTCGACCTCCCGGCCATCGAGGAGAGCATCCTGACCTGGTGGGACGAACAGAACATATTCGAACGGAGCATAACACAGCGGGAGGGAGCTCCCGCGTTTACCTTTTACGAGGGCCCGCCGACGGCCAACGGGCGTCCGGGAATCCACCACGTGATGGCTCGGACCATCAAGGATATCTTCTGCCGATACAAGTCCTTGAAGGGTTACTATGTCATGCGGAAAGCGGGTTGGGATACCCACGGCCTGCCGGTAGAGATCGAGGTGGAAAAGGAACTGGGCCTGGAAGGACGGCACCAGGTCGAGGAATACGGGATCGAGAAGTACAACGCCGCCTGCCGGGAGAGCGTGCTACGGTACAAGTCGCTCTGGGACGATCTCACCGTCCGCATGGGCTACTGGGTCGATCTTGATAACCCGTATGTGACCTTCCACACGTCGTACATCGAGAGCGTCTGGTGGCTCATCAAGCAGATCTACAACAAAGGCCTGCTCTATAAGGGCTATAAGATCCAGTGGTACAGCCCCGGATCGGGGACCGTGCTGTCGTCCCACGAGGTGAGCCTCGGCTACAAGGAGGTCCAGGATCCCAGCGTTTATGTTCGCTTCCCGGTGATCGGAGAGCCGAATACGTACTTCCTGGCCTGGACGACGACGCCCTGGACTCTTATTTCCAACGCGGCCCTCGCCATCGGCCCAAAGATCGAGTATGCCCGGATTCGCCATACGGGTGCAGACGGGCAGGAGGAGTTTCTGATCTTGGCGACGGCGCGCCTCTCGGTCATCAAGGAAGATTATGAGGTGCTGGAGACTTTCCCCGGGCAGGATCTTGTCGGCAAGACCTACCAGCCGCTATTCGACTACTTCACCGGTGAGGTAGAGCCGGGCCGGGCCTGGCGTGTCGTACCGGCAGATTTTGTTTCGACGGAAGACGGTACCGGTATCGTTCACATCGCGCCGGCTTTCGGTGCGGACGACTATGAACTGGGGCGGCGCGAGGGGCTTCCGCTACTGAATCCTGTCACGCCGGACGGCATGTTCAGCGAGAAAGTGGACCTCGTCGCCGGTCTGTGGTTCAAGGATGCGGACAAGGTCATTGCGCGTAATCTCCGTGACCGTGGACTGTTGTACCGGCACGAAACGTACCTCCACAATTATCCACATGACTGGCGGAAGGGCACGCCCCTCATCAGCTACCCCGTAGAGAGCTGGTTCATTCGTACGACCGCCGTCAGAGACAGGCTGATCGAACTTAACGAAACGATCAACTGGCAGCCGAAGTCCATCGGAGAAGGCCGTTTCGGGGAGTGGCTCAAGAACAACGTGGACTGGGCGCTGAGTCGTCGGCGGTACTGGGGAACGCCGCTCCCGATCTGGGTGAGCGATAAACCCGGCTCGACTGAGATGGAGGTCATCGGATCCATCGCAGAACTGCGCGAACGGGTAGGGGATCAGTTGCCTCCGGATGAGGAAATAGATCTGCACCGGCCCTACGTGGACCGGCTCACGTGGCCGGCGAAGGATGGCGGAACGATGCGCCGCGTACCGGACCTCATCGACGTCTGGTTCGATTCAGGCGCAATGCCGTATGCGCAATGGCATTACCCGTTCGAGAACAAGGAACAGTTCAAGCGTAGTTTCCCCGCCGACTTCATCGCGGAAGGGGTTGATCAGACGCGCGGTTGGTTCTATACCCTGCATGCTATCGCGACGCTGGTCATGGATAGCGTAGCGTTCAAGAACGTCGTGTCGAACGGCCTCATCCTCGCCGAGGATGGGGAGAAGATGTCCAAGACCAAGGGCAACGCCGTCGATCCGTTCCAGGTGATCACGACCTACGGTGCGGATGTGGTACGGTGGTACATGATGAACAACAACCCGCCCTGGGAGAATACGAGATTCTCCGAGCGGGGGCTCGTCGATACGCTCCGGGGCTTCTTCATCACGCTCCAGAACGTATACTCGTTCTTCGCCACCTACGCCAACGTAGACGGATTCAGCTACGCCGAGACAAGGATCCCCGTCGCCGAGCGTCCCGAGTTGGACCGTTGGATCATGAGTCGCCTCAATACGACCATCCTGGAGGTCGACGAAGCACTGGCGGACTACAACCCGACTCGGGCTACGCGTGCTATCGAGCGGTTCGTCGATGAGTTTTCCAACTGGCACATCCGCCGGTCACGGCGACGCTTCTGGAAAGCCAAAACGGGCGGAAACGGGCTGGATAAGGCGTCATCCTACGTCGATCAGGACAAACTGGCGGCATACCAGACCGTCTTCGAATGCTTGATTGCCGTATCCAAACTCATGAGCCCCATCGCCCCGTTCTTCAGCGAGTGGCTCTACCGCGCGCTCACGGAACCGATAGCGGCTTTGGAACAGTCCGGTCTAACGGAGGAAATCAGGCAATCCGTTCATCTGGCCGACTTCCCCGCTGTCGAGCAGGACGCCATTGATCGTGAGCTTGAGCATCGGATGGGGCTTGCACAGACGATCTCCTCCATCGTATTGGCGCTTCGTAACCAGAGCGGCATCAACGTGCGGCAGCCTCTTCCGCGCATTCTGGTGGTTACGGGTATAGGTGTACAGCAGGAGGAGGTGGAACGTGTGCGGGATGTCATCTTGGATGAGGTTAATGTTAAGGATATCGAGTATCTTGGCGGGTCCAGTGGTGTCGTCAAACGGACGGCTAAGCCGGACTTCAAGCGCCTGGGCAAACGCCTCGGGAAGTTGATGAAGCCCGTCAATGAGGCCGTTCGCTCATTGTCGGATGAAGAGATCGAGCGCTTCCTGGAAGAGGGGCAGCTGCGTCTCCAGATCGACGGCGAGACTGTTGTGTTGGACCGAGAGGACGTGGAAGTGACGAGCGAAGGCATTGCAGGATGGCTCGTTCAGCAGGAAAACGGGGTAACGGTGGCGCTCGATACGACGATCACGGACGATCTCCTTGCTGAAGGACTCGCCCGAGAATCGGTGAATCGCATTCAGAATCTTCGTAAGACGGCCGATCTTGACGTGACCGATCGTATCCTCGTCACGTACCGGGCGTCGGAGACGTTGACGGAAGCTATTGAGCGCCACGCAGGCTGGATACGGAACGAGACGCTTGCTTTGGAGTTGGAGAAAGCCGAACAGCCGGAAGGTCAGTTTGTTGAGACCTTCGAAATCGGCACTGAGCAATTGACAGTAGCGATTCGCCGGGCTGAGGGATTAGACAGGTCCTGACAGCGTAGGTGAGTCCTTTGTAGATCGGCACCGGATAGCGAGGCGCATAGTCCACGCTCCATACCGGGCTCGTTCTTAGATGATTCAGCCTGGGTGCGCTAGGTGCGTAACCTGTGTGGCAATGCGCTGAAGGCGCCAGGCACCTTTGCGTGGCTGTGTGACGCTCCGCCGGCAACGGCTTAACCCTTTGACTTATACAAGCAGTATGCCCGAGAAGAGACCCCCATCATTCGAGACGGATCTCGCGTCCACCCCGTTTTATGACGAGCCCACGGAAGAGGGCGTAGAAGAGGTTCCCCCTCAGGTGCAGGAAAAGAAGTCTCCGTTCTCCGACGAAGAGCTTGAATACTTCCGTAACCTGATTCTGGATCGCAGGCGTGAAGCCGTCGAAGACATCGACCGGATGCGCGCTCAACTCGAAGATGCGCGCGAGCAGTCCGAGAACGATACGGCCTACAGTTTCCATATGGCGGATGCCGGTACGGACGCCATGGAACGGGAAAAACTGTACCTGATGATTGCACGGCAGCAGAAATATGTCGGCTATCTGGATCGGGCGCTGGAGCGAATCAAGAACAAGACGTATGGCATCTGCAAGGTGACCGGGAAACCGATCTCGAAAGCCCGCCTGGAAGCAGTACCGCATACGGAAATTTCCATCGAAGCCAAGCTGAAGCAGAAAAAGTAGGCAGATCCAGTTCCGCCTGCCCGCAGTGTTTTGGGTGGCAGGGTAACCTTGGTGCGGACGAGTGCTCGGCTGTGCAATGGCGGCTCGCCGGTGATCGAATATCCCCATGCGTATTCTCTGGATAACCGCGGCTATTATCGTCGTAGATCAACTCGCGAAGATTGCGGTTGTCATGAACATGTTTCCCGGCCAGTCGATCCCATTGCTAGGTGATTGGTTGCGGTTAACGTTCACGACCAACCCGGGCATGGCGTTCGGCATTACGTTCGGACCGTCCGGCTTCGTCACCATCTTGTCGCTGCTGGCAACGGGGCTGATCATCGGCTACATGTACACCGTTCGAGGGGGCTATGCACCTTATCGGGCGAGCCTCGGGCTCATTCTCGGTGGCGCCCTCGGCAACATCATCGACCGGGTGTTCTACGGGGTCATCTACGAGAACGGACCGCTCTTCACCGGTGAGGTTGTTGACTTCATTCACTTCAACATCTGGAGAGGCTACCTCCCGGAGCAGATTCCGCTGATCGGTGGGAACTACCTCGCCCTGTTTCCAATCTGGAATATCGCGGACATGGCCATCGTGATAGGCGTGGTAGGCATTCTGCTCTTTCAGAACCGATTTCACGAGCAACGGGCCGGAAACTATGCAGCAGCACTCAGCGAACCGCCTGAGTTCACTGAGCCCGGTGTAGTGGGTGCGGTCGTGCATGCCGGGGGGGCTGAACATTCGGAGGAATACAGTGAGGAGGAGCGTGCTAAATCGGATGTGCAGCCGGTGGTCTACTCGACGCCTTCACAGGAGTCCACGATGGAGAATCGAAATCCGAATGGTTGATGTGCGCAGACCCCTCTTTTGGGGGCGCTTGCGCGTTCATTCAATCATCGGTCTCATCGGTGTTCCAGGCGTCTCATGGCAAGTGCGCGATGGCGTTGCTGGCGGGCATATTCCTTGCTGCGACGTTGCGAGACACTCTTTCGAGTGAGCGCATGTGTCTCGGTGAATAAGTCTGGGACAACCCTGGAACCATTCAGGCTCTTTGAATCTAAGAACTTAGTGATAAAACCTCGGCGGGCCGGATTGTCGTGCCAGATAGGCAGGATCTGCCCGCCTCGCTTTTTGTTGGCAATTGATGTCGTCCGGGAATCAGAAGCGGATACGCAATTTTTGCATTATTGCTCATATCGATCACGGTAAGAGCACATTGGCAGATCGCCTGCTCGAAGTGACGGGCACGGTCAGCCAGCGCGAGTTACAGGACCAGGTGCTCGATAGCATGGACCTGGAACGGGAGCGTGGCATTACCATCAAGAGCCACGCTATCCGCATGAACTATGTGGCCCAGGATGGGGATGAGTATATCCTTAACCTCATCGATACGCCCGGGCACGTAGACTTCACGTACGAGGTATCCCGTGCGCTTAAGTCATGCGAAGGGGCCATTCTGGTCGTAGATGCGGCGCAGGGTATCGAGGCACAGACGATTTCCAACCTGTACTTGGCGATCAATCATGACCTGGAGATCATCCCGGTCCTCAATAAGGTCGATTTGCCGAATGCCCGTCCGGAAGTCATCGCCCAGAGCATCGAGGATCTGCTCGGTGATCCGGCCGATAGCATCCTCCGGATCAGTGGTAAGACCGGCGAGGGTGTACCCGAACTTCTGGAAAGCATCGTCAAGCGCATCCCCCCACCGAAGGGAGATCCGGAAGCCCCGTTGAAGGCCCTCATTTTCGATTCGGTGTTCAATACTTACCGCGGCTCCATCATCTACGCCCGTATTTTCGACGGGACGCTCCGCAAGGGAGACCGCATGCTGTTCATGTCTAACGGCAAACAGTACGAGGCGGAGGAGATCGGTATACTTCGGCTCGGCATGCAGCCCGTGGAGGCCCTGAATGCGGGCGAGGTGGGTTACATCATCGGATCTGTAAAGGACGTCCAGGACACTAAGGTAGGCGACACGGTCACTCTGGTGCGCAATCCGGCCCCGGAACCGATCTCTGGATTTCGCGAGGTTAAGCCGATGGTGTTCAGCGGTGTCTATCCTACGAACGCCGATCATTTCGAGGATCTGCGCGCCTCATTGGATAAACTGAAACTGAACGATGCATCGCTGACGTATGAGCCAGAGACGTCGGTAGCGCTGGGCTTTGGTTTCCGGGTCGGGTTTCTGGGACTGCTCCATATGGAGATCGTGCAGGAGCGCCTGGACAGGGAGTTCAACCTCGACATTATCACCACGGTCCCGAACGTAAAGTACGAGGTGCTTACGACCAGTGGCGACCTTATTATCGTGGATAACCCCAGCGATCTGCCGGATGCTGGTAAGATCGAAGAGATCCGAGAGCCGTACGTCAAGGCAGAAATCATCACACCGACTGAGTATATCGGCAATTTGATGCAACTCTGCCAGGATCGGCGAGGTACATATATAAACACACAATATCTGGACGCTGAGCGCGTTAATCTACATTATGAGCTGCCGCTCGCCGAGATCGTATTCGACTTCTACGATAGGCTCAAGAGTGCTAGCCGGGGCTACGCGTCCTTCGATTACGAATTTACCGCATTCCGTCCGAGCCATCTCGTCAAGCTGGACGTCATGATCAACGGAGATCCGGTAGATGCGTTTTCGACGATCGTCCACCGAGATAAGGCGTATGAACTGGGGCGCAAACTCACCCGGAAGCTGAAAGATCTGATTCCGAGGCAGATGTTCGAGGTCGCGCTTCAAGCGGCTATTGGAAACCGCGTGATTGCGCGTGAAACGGTTAAGGCGATCCGTAAGGATGTAACCGCGAAGTGCTATGGCGGTGATATCAGCCGTAAGCGGAAGCTGCTCGAAAAACAGAAAGAAGGTAAGAAGCGCATGAAGCAGGTGGGGCGAGTCGAGGTTCCGCAAGAGGCATTCCTCGCCGTTCTCTCAATGGATGATTGAGGTGCTCATTCGCGATTAGGTTGCCGAATTTATCTCTCTACCGTGATGTATCGTCTCCTCATTGTTCTTGGGTTGCTATTTGTTGCGCGCGCACTGGTCGGGTCGGTGCACGCGCAGGACCTGATTGATATGTATCAATCGGCTCGCCTGGAAGCTCAGGCTGCCGAATTAGCCCGCACGTACGGGATGCGGCTCGAACCTCTCGATCCGGTACGTCTACCGGCTCCACACGACTCTCTGTTTGCCGCTGAGGAACCCGTCAAAGAGGTTAAGGTCGTTGAGCAAGTCCAGGAAGTGAACCCCTTTGTCGATGCCGAGTGGGACGTCGTACGGCGTTTTCAGCGGGGGAGCTTCGAGCGGAAATATAGAGATGCACGCTGGGCCTACCTGGGCAGTGCCACCGTGAGCCCGCTGGATACGACTATGACCTCCGAACTTCGGGCCCGCATGCAGGCCGTTTTCGGAAGGCCGACGCGGACCGTCTCGGAACTGATGCGGGATAAAGGCCATCGTATCGACGAATTTCTCCAGTTCGAATACTGGTTCGTCGTGAACGATTCCATTCCCGTTCTCGCGATGGATACGGCGGGTCCGTTCGATCGTGGCCTCGTCCTGGCTACCGATGATCGTTACCGGGCGTCGCTTCAGGATCTTCGTGCTGCACTGGGCGAAATACTGCTCGAAAAAGGTGAGTCCGCCGTATACTCGGACTACTACTACAATCAGGAGCAGCGTAGCTGGTACCTGACTGGTTACGATGGGAGGAAATATTTTACCCAGAAGGTTGCTCAGCCCGAATTCACGCGTCTCAATTCGTCACTTGCTGATCAATAGCACGTAAGCAGTGCAATCGACGACAGTGGCATGTGACGCTACCTTTCTATGAAATTTTTCAACCTGTCACCCGCTTTGCAAGCAACAGCTGAACGAAAGCCCCGCGACGCGAATCGTTCTAGCAGAAGCACCACGGCTTCCGCTCGCTCCGGTCGCTCCTCGGGGGACAAGCAGGAGGCGAAGAAAAAGAGCGCATTTCGTGAGTGGACGGATGCGCTCGTTTTTGCGCTCGTCGTTATGCTCATCGTGCGAACGCTCATCTTCGACCTGTTCCGCATCCCGACGCCCTCCATGGAGAAAACGCTTCTCGTCGGGGATTACCTGTTCGTATCCAAGCTGCATTACGGCACTCGGACGCCAATGACGATTGGCATTCCGTTCACGCAGATTTATCTCAAAGGGATCGATCTGCCGAGTACACGTCTGCCGGGTTTCACGGAGGTGAAACGGGGCGATGCCATCGTCTTTAACTACCCGCCGGAAGAAAAGCCTATCGACCGCAAGATGCACTACATCAAGCGCGTAGTAGGTTTGCCGGGAGAGACAATCCAGGTGCGTAACAAGACGGTGCTGGCAGACAGCACGGAGTTGCCGTTACTCGAGACGATGCAGCAGATCTACGTGGTCCATAAGAAGGACCGGATGTACAGGCTCTCCGAGGCACGTCTGATGGAACTGGGGGTTTCAGAGATCCAGCCCATGCAGAACGATCCGGCGGCACTGCAGATAGTGGCTACTCCGGGCGCGGCAAAAGAAATCGCATCATGGCCGTGGATCGAACGAGTGGAACCCCACATCGCTCCTCAGAACGCAGGCTATGGGGCGTATCTGTTCCCGGGCGGACGAGACTATACGCCGGACAATTACGGTCCGCTAACGATTCCGAAGAAGGGCATGACGGTCGAGCTTACCGAAGAGTCCTGGCCCGTCTATCGGCCTGTTATCCAGCGATATGAAGGCCACACGGCACGTCAACTTGCCGACGGACGTTTCGAGATTGACGGTGAGATCAGGGATACGTACACGTTCGAGCAGGACTATTACTTCGTTATGGGCGACAACCGGGATAATTCGGAAGATAGCCGGTTCTGGGGCTTCGTCCCAATGGACCATATCGTGGGTAAGGCGCTGCTCGTCTATTTCTCTTGGGGAGCCGAAGGTCCCCGGTTCAGCCGCTTCTTCAGCCTGATACATTGAGGTATACGCTGCGGCGGCGATCAGCCATTGACAGATACAAAGAAAGGGCAGGCGAGTCAGAACGCCTGCCCTTTCTTTGTATCTGTCCCATTCTGGGGCCGACCTATGTTTTTTGCCTAGCGAGAAGCTGCCTGTAGGCGCAGGCGATCGAAGTGCTCCTGCTGAGGCGTACCCGGTGGGACGTCATACGGATGAGCCGGCAGTTCTACCTTGTGCAGGATCGGGTATCGTTTCTTGTATTCGAACGGATGAGGCTTGCCGACGGGGTCCTCGTTGATGACTAACACCGTCGTACCCTGTTTGATGATACGGCCACCCTGGGCTATGCCGGTTCCTTTGCCCGTACGCGTCCACGTATCCGCCCAGTTGTAGATCCACTTCGCATCAGCATCAATCAGGCGAACACAGCCGTGGCTGGTTGGACCGCCCGTCGGGAAGGCGTACTGGTGAATGTGAATACCACGCTGTTCGTGTATGTTGAACACCCAGTACATCTCCCAGGGCTCGCCGGGCGGGCTCAGCGATGAGACCCGGTACGGCTCCTTCCAGTTGAAGTTGTAACGCCCCGCCGGAGTGGGGGACTCCTTCGATCCGGTATTCACCACGCCCCAGCGCGCAAGCTGCCCGTATTCGTATGCAGCCCAGGCCTGGATCGACTTATCGATGATGAACAGTTTGTCGAAATCCCGTCCGCCGGAGTAGTAGCGGGGAAACGGCGAATACGCCCGGAAATCCAGTTCATACGTGTCCAGGCTAGCCGGAATGACCAGGGTATCGCCGATTTCTACGTCTTCCATCCGGACCCGGTTAATCATCTCGACGAGACGAGCCCGATCGGTGCCCAGGCGTGCATTGCCTCCTCCGATATACTTGTAGAGGGCATTGCGTGCAAGTACAGTGTTGCTGTCCGGATGCGTAAAGATGTAATACTCGTAGTACACGTCCGGAATTTCCTCGAGCGGCATTTGCTCACGCTCGAGGACCGCCTCCACGGCAGCTTGATCGATGTACTGCGCCGATGCCACCGTCGCCGCACTTAGCGATAAGGCGGCCAGCGCGATGACTCGATAGGAGACAGTCCTGTAAGAGGACGTCCTATTCGAGAATGACTGTAACAACATCATGGGTCTGTATCTGTATGCATATATTAGACTTCGCTAAAGCACACAGTACCACGATAGGGTATTTCCTATGTTTCGGCGCGGCACTGGCTGTACTCCAATGCGGCGACATCTGTAGCCGATCCTTTACGAATGCCACGTAGTGAGTTTAGGCGGCCGCTTCCGGGATCTGGAACGTGCGGCTGTGCCAGGATGCCCCTGCGGGTTTTTCCAGGTTGCCGTTTCGCAACTCCGCAAGCGTGGTAAGGCTCGTATCGAAGACACGCGTATCGGCATCCACGACCCCACGGCGCACTAGATCACGAAATTCGGGTCGAGATACGGCCTGGACGACTCCTGCCTGGTCCCGGTACAACAAGGTGAGGCCGGACATCCACGTAATACCGAGAGCCTGCCCGGCCTCTTCCACCGCATGCGTAGACTTATCGATCCCACATCCGGAAATATCTCCTTCCTCCAGTGTGGCCGCCACTACGAGGAAACGCTCATCCAGGATGAGCGCCTCTCCGATTACCCGCCGTGAGTGCGAAGTCCACTGCGCCAGAAAAGGACGGAGCGACTCCAGCAGACGGTCTTGCTCACTCGCGCTGAGATGCCGGTCGCTGACGTAGATCCAGACCCGCGCGTTATCCGGTAGAGCAGGGAAAAGGGCAGTATAGGTAGACATGTCAGGTAACGAACTGATGAATGATGCCTGATATTACGCGGGACATTGTGGTAAGATCTGCAACCATCCCGTGAGAACCGCTACGACTGATGCTAGATCGCAACAGCCGTAAGACGGTCTCGCTTCATCAGTTCGAGGGCCTGTCGATAGATGGCATCTGGGCCAATGCCGACGTGATCGTGCAACTCGCGCTGAGTGCCGTGCTCGACGAATTCATCCGGTAGCCCGAGTCGGACCAGCTTGGCGGTATAACCGTGGTCTGCCATCCATTCCAGCACTGCGCTTCCCGCTCCGCCCTGTATGGCACCCTCTTCCAGCGTAATCACCTTGTCGAATTGTTCGAATACTTCCTTGAGCAATTGCTCGTCGAGCGGTTTGCAGAAGCGTAGATCATAGTGCGCGGCATCGATACCAGCTTTCAACAGCCGGTCGCAAACTTCGGGCACGTACTGGCCGATAGAGCCATACGAGAGGATAGCCAGATCGCGGCCTGGACGGATTCGGCGGCCCTTGCCAATAGGGATGGTCGTGAATCCCGGACGGAGCGGCATACCGGTCGCTTCACCGCGCGGATACCGGATGGCGAATGGTCCATCGTTATAACGTGAGGCCGTATACATGAGGTCCCGGAGGTCCTGCTCATCCAGCGGAGCGGCGCACACCATATTCGGGATACAGCGCAGATATGCAATATCCAGCGCACCGTGGTGCGTCGGGCCGTCGGAGCCCGCCAGACCTGCACGGTCCATGCAGAAAACGACAGGCAAATTCTGCAAGGCCACGTCATGAATTACGCCATCGTAAGCACGCTGCAAAAACGTAGAATAGATGGCCACGAACGGCTTGAAACCCTGGGTCGCCAGACCTGCGGCAAACACGACGGCATGCATTTCGGCAATGCCGACGTCGAAGGCGCGGTCCGGCATTTCATCCAGGAGAAACTTCAGGCCCGTGCCACTGGGCATGGCAGCGGTAATGCCCACGATCTTCTCGTCCTCTTTGGCAAGGTCCACCATGGTTCGTCCGAACACGTCCTGCCACTTGGGAGGCGGGGGGACTGAGGGAACCTTGCTGATCGAGGCACCCGTGTACTTGTCGAAAGGCGAACTCTGGGCGTGCCACTTGACCTGATCTCGTTCCGCGGGCGCAAATCCCTTGCCTTTGACCGTGACGGTATGCAACACGATCGGGCCGGGCAGTTTGCGCAAGTCGCTGAGAATCTCTGCCAGTTTCTCTACATCATGCCCGTCTACCGGGCCGAAATAGCGGAATCCGAGTGCTTCGAAGAGGCCGCCCGGAGTCAGAGTGGCTTTGATTCCTTCCTCGATCTTGGCGGCTAGCCGCTGCATCGTACCACCGCCTACGCCTTTGAGCTTCTCGAAGAGATCCCAGATCTCGTTACGGATGTGATTCCAGGGTTCTCCCGACGTGATGTCCGCAAGGTACTCGTTCAGCGCACCCACATTGGGATCGATGGACATCCGGTTGTCATTCAGAATCACGACGAGATTCGTGCCGCTCGCGCCGGCGTTGTTCAGCCCTTCGAAGGCGAGGCCGCCGGTCAGAGCGCCATCCCCGATAATGGCCACGACCTTGTGGTCTTGCTTGGCGAGGTCGCGCGCTTTGGCCATGCCGAGCGCGGCCGAGATAGACGTCGATGCATGCGCCACCCCGAAAGTGTCATACGGGGATTCGGAACGCTTCGGGAAGCCGGAGAGTCCTCCAAATTTGCGATTCGTCGGAAACTGGTCACGCCTGCCAGTCAGAATCTTGTGACCATAGGCCTGGTGACCAACATCCCACACGAGCAGATCACGTGGCGTATCGTACGCGTAGTGGACCGCAACGGTCAATTCCACGGCGCCCAGCGAGGCACCGAAATGCCCGCCATGTACCGAGACCACGTCGATGATGTAGTCCCGGAGTTCCCGGCATACTTGCGGGAGTTGGCTCTTGGGCAGCTTCCGTAGATCGGCTGGTGAATCTAGACGGGAGAGGAGAGGGCCGGGGGTAAATGTATTCCTTCCTGCAAATTCAGGCATATTGCTGGAGGCTTATCGCCTTTTATTGGGCTGTGGAGGGGTTGCTCGGGCTTATGCCCTACATCCAACGAGGTTTCAATATATTTTGAAAGCTCCGCTCCGCCGGAGGGTACACTGTAGGCTGCGTTCGGACCTACAAGCTCGTCTCAGTTCAATGAACCGGTAACCCGGCGCACATGGCCGGGATCATCTGCTATACAGGGGCATACCCTCTGGCTCAGTAACAACCCTATTGATGTAGATAATGGATAAGAGGATAACAACAGGAGAAGGTAAAATACGAGTCCTATTTGTTTGTCTCGGGAATATCTGTCGTAGCCCACTTGCCGAAGGCGTTTTCCGAAGCCTGGTGCATGAAGCAGGTATGCAGGATCGATTTCTGATTCGTTCGGCTGGTACGGGAGGATGGCATGTAGGCGGTCCCGCAGACGAGCGCATGCGCCAAACGGCTCGGCGCTACGGCGTCTCGCTGGATGAACACTGTGCGGCCCAGATCACGAGGAAGGATCTGGAAACGTTCGACCATGTTCTCGTCATGGATAAACGTAACATGGCTGACGTGCTCGCGCTGGATACCGAGCGACACTACACCGGCAAAATAAAGCTTTTCCGGGAGTTCGACCCGGAACCCGGCGATCGTCAGGTCCCGGATCCCTACTATGGGGGGATGGAGGGGTTCGATGCCGTCTATCAAATCGTCCATCGTACCTCGCGTGCGTTGCTGGAGCATCTCCTGGCGGAGCACAATGTGCCAGCTGACCTTGCTCGAAACTAACAGTCCATTAGGAAAACGCACGATCCGGTACAATGCTTCCAACCGTCCTGGAAGAGGCGCTGGCGCCGTATCTGGATGGACCACTACGTCGCTGTATGCCGGTGGGAGGGGGGTGTATTGCCCATGCAAGCCGTATAGAAACAGACGCATCCCGCTATTTTCTCAAATGGGCTAAGCATCCCATCGGAGATGCCTTTCTGGCGGAGGCAGATGGCCTTGACCTCTTGCGCGCAGCCGGTAGTTCACTCGTTATTCCTCAAGTGCTGGCCGTGAAAGCGCCCGACCCGATCGTGCCCGGTTTCCTGCTCCTGGAGTGGATCGATTCGGGGGGCATGACCGACGCATTTTGGGAGAAACTGGGCGGGGGCCTTGCTGCGCTCCACCGGAATCTCGCTGATTCCTATGGTGCAGATGCGGACAACTTCATAGGACAACTTCCCCAGCATAACACCCGTACCGAACGGTGGCCGGATTTTTTCCGCAACTGCCGTCTGGAGCCGCAAGTAAAACTGGCACGTGAGCGAAATCTCTGGCAGGCATCGTGGGATAAGCCACTCGATATCCTGTACAACCGCCTGGATGACTTGCTGCCGGAGCGTCCGGAAGCATCACTGCTTCATGGAGATCTCTGGAGCGGCAATATTATGGTTACGTCCGCTGGCATGGCGGCTCTCATCGATCCTGCGGCGTATTATGGACATCGCGAGACCGACCTGGCGATGTCCGAATTGTTCGGCGGATTTCAACGCAGGTTCTACAGCGCCTACAATGAAGCATGGCCACTCGACCCGGCTTATTCCGATCGCCGGGACGTGTATAACCTGTATCACCTGCTCAACCACCTGAACCATTTCGGTCCTGGATATGCCGGGTCTGTAGTCTCTATTCTGAGGCGGTTTGCCCGATAGGTACGAGGTTCAGAGGGTGAATGGATGAGGACGGCCCCGCGTGGTTCATATCCAGGCAACATGTTGAAGTGGGTTGGAGGTAGGCTGGAACGCCTTGCAGCGGAAAAGCCCGTCCTCCTGGCTTTTCTTGTTCTCGTCGCAGCGACGATCGTCGTCATTCCTGCTTCACTACCGTTTTATGTCGATGATACGCACGGTTTCGTCGAGAACATCATGGCGGAAGCCCATGGGACGTTGTTCGACCTGCTCATCATTGGCTGGTTCCTGCTCTGGCTGAACAAACGCGCAGAGACTCGGCTTACGAACAACCGGTACCGCGAAGAAATTGAGGACTACCTGGGCTGGAAATCGCCCGAAGCGACACATCGCATTGCGGGTAACATCCGCCGGTTGAACAGGGGTGGCGTGAAGGAGAAGTTCCGGCTGACGCACGCCTATCTCAAAGGGGCTAACCTCGCCAATGCCAGCTTGCGTGAGTCCGATTTGTGGGGCGCCGATGCCGAGGGGGCCGCACTGGGCGGCGCCAATCTCCACGGGTGCAACATGGCCGGTGCCAACCTGGAGGGAGCCGATCTGGAACGGGCTAACTTGATCGAGGCGGATTTGCGAGGAGCCAACCTGCGCGAAGCGGACCTGGAGCGGGCGACGATCTCCAGGGCGGATCTGCGAGGGGCCACTCTCATCGGGGTAGACCTTCAGTATGCCATTCTTACATTCGCCCACCTGGAGCGCGCTCACGTCGGTGATAAAAACGAACCCGGTCTCCGTGCGAACCTGCGTGAGGCCAACCTTCAGGGTGCGAATCTGAGAAGAGCCGATCTTACAGGGGCAAACATGCAGGGTGTGAACTTGCGAGGAGCGGACCTCTCGGATACCATCTTCAACGACGTCGACCTCGAACGTGCCAACCTCATTGGGGCAAAGTTCGCTAACGATGAGGCGCCAGCGATGGTATTCAAAAAGGTTCGCTCTCTGCGAAAGACACGGTTCGATCCCGATGTTGCAGAGCGCCTGATGGTCCTGTATCCCGAGCTATTCCACTGGGTGAGCGACTCGGAAGAAGTCCATTGATCCTCCATCATGCGCGGATCTTACAACGTGAAGCAGAAGGTTGTACCCTTGTCCTTCTCAGACTCCGCGCAGATAGTGCCTCCGTGCCGCTGGAAGACGCGATGCACGATGGCTAGTCCGATCCCGGTGCCAGGGAATTCCGTGGTCTTGTGCAGTCGCATGAACGGAGTAAAGAGCTTGCTGATGTCAGAGGAATCGAAGCCGACCCCATTATCCCGAACGAAGTAAGTCGGTTCTCTCGATGATTTCTTGGTGCCGAACTCGATGCGTGCATCTGGGCGCTTACTCGTGAACTTCCAGGCGTTATCCAGTAGATTCTGCAGTGCAAGTCGTAGCAGCCGCGCATCACCGTTGGCGAATACCCCGTCCTCGATCACAAAGGTGGCTTGTCGTTCCGGGTTTGAGTGCTGCAACTCGGAGACGATCTCTTTCACCGCCGCGCTGAGATCTACACGCTCGCGGATCATCTCCGCATTCGTGACCTGGGAGAGCTTGAGCACGTCATCGATCAACTCCTCCATGCGTTTGGATGCGGCGCAGATCCGACGGAGATAATCTCGCCCTTCGTCATTGAGGCTATCCGCATGTTCTTCCAGGAGCATCCGGCTGAACGCGTCGATCTTACGGAGCGGGGCACGCAGGTCGTGTGAGACGGAGTAGCTGAAAGACCGCATTTCTTCGTTCGCTGCTTCCAGCTCAGCGGTGCGCTCGCGAACGCGATTTTCAAGCTGGGTGTTCAACAGGCGCACTTCAGACTCCGCGCGGCGTCGCTCGGTCACTTCCCGCATCAACTCGCGGTTGGCAGCTTCGAGCTGAGCCGTACGCTCGGCTACCCGTCGCTCCAGGTCTTCATTGAGCTGCTTTAGTTGCAGCGTCTTCTGGTGTAGCTCGACGAATACCCCGACTTTGGCCCGCAGTATGACCGGATCGAACGGCTTTGCCAGGTAGTCGACAGCTCCCACGGAGTAGCCCCGAAATACCTTCTCCTGGCTATTGTCGCCCGCTGTGAGGAAAATGATCGGGGTGTGCTGTGTCTGCTCGCGTTCACGTAGCAGCGAGGCCGTTTCAAACCCATCCATCTCAGGCATGCGGACGTCGAGCAGGATAACAGCAAAGTCTTTTTCGAGAACGGCTCGCAATACTTCACGTCCGGAATGTGCCGTGATGATGTTGTAGCCAAGGTCTCCCAGGATAGCCTCGAGGGCGATGATGTTCTCTTTCCGGTCGTCAACGATGAGAATGTTGACCTGCTCTTCCAAAACCTTCCTCTCTCATTGATTCGAATCGGCCCGGATACTAGCTCCGGGAGCGTCTGGAACGGCCTCGCAGGAGCTATACCAGACGCCTGCGGTATCGGTATGTTGTACGTTTCCGGGAACGTACCCTGCCGCGTATTGACGATTCCTTCTTCGTATCGTGGGTATGTCTTACTTGTCGACCCACACGCGTAGAAGTGAGAGTAGTTGCTCCACATTGACCGGCTTCGTGATGTAATCTGAGGCGCCGGCCTCGATACACTTCTCGCGATCACCTTTCATGGCCTTGGCCGTCACTGCGATGATGGGCAGATGCTTGAAGCGTGCCATCTTACGGATGGCGCGGGTCGTCTCGTATCCATCCATTCCAGGCATCATGACATCCATCAGCACGGCATCGATGTCGTTCGCGCTGTTCAGGACCTCGATGCCGTCACGACCGTTCTCGGCGTAGATTACCTGCATCTTGTTACGCTCGAGCAGGCTCGTAATAGCAAAGATATTGCGGATGTCGTCATCAACGATAAGCACTTTCTTGCCGGCCAGGCTGGTTTCTGGCACATGTCGGCTCTCCAGACGTTTCCGCTTATCTTCCGGCAGATTCTTCTCGACACGGTGGAGAAAAAGGGCCGTTTCATCGAGGAGTTGATCGAAAGACGAGACATCTTTCACGATGACGGCCTCGGCAAGCCGGTTCAACTCATTGATCTCCTTCTGCGTAAGATCCCTGGCCGTGTAGACCACGATGGGCAGGTTCGAAAGCTTAAGCTCGGACCGGATTTTTTCGATCAATTCGAAGCCGGACATATCCGGGAGGCCCAGGTCCAGCACAGCGCAGTCATAAAGCTCATCTCTCAGGGCGATGAGCGCCTCCGCCCCCGTCGCAACTGAGGTGACCCGGATATCCGATCCGCCGACGAGCTCTACGATACCGGCGCGCTGTGCGTTATCGTCCTCCACGATCAGCAAGTTCTTGATCGGACGCTCAACGAAGCTTCGGATCTGCGAGAGCGACTCTTCGACGGACGCCTCCGACACAGGCTTCTTGATCTGCGAGATTGCTCCTTTCCGTTTGTTTCGGGGAAGCTCATCCGCAACCGAGAGGATGTGAACCGGAATATGCCGCGTCTCCGGATCGTGCTTGAGTTGGTCCAGAAGCGTCAGTCCGTGCATGCCGGGAAGCTGGATATCGAGCGTGATGGCATCCGGCCTATACTGCCTGGCGCACGTTAACCCTTCCTCACCACTACCTGCAACCACGACCTTGAAGCCCTTTGCCTTGGCCATGTCTACCAGGACGCGTGCGAAAGCACGGTCATCCTCGACGATGAGCAGCACGCGGTCGCCGGGGCTCAGTTGGTCCCGGTCGTCAACGATCCTTTCACTGCTCGTTTGCACCACCGACATCGGGATCGGCTCGGCAGTCTCATCAGTAGCCGTCGCAGCGCCGTCCTTGCTATTCCCATTCTGGCCTGAAGCGGGAACGACCTTTACTCCGTCTTTGTCGACTTGCTTGAGAGCCTGCGCCTCACTAGTGGCAGGATGCTGAGCGAGAGGCGCAGGGGCGTTCGACTTGCGCCCGTTCCCGGAGCTTGCGACCTGATCGGATCTGGCGCCGGATTCTGGTCCGGCCCCACGGTTGTCTGCGCGTGATTTCTGCTCCTTGACATTCAGGCCGCCACCGCCTGCTTCAAGCACTGAAACTTCGCTACTGCCGTATTCGGCCTGTTGAAGCGCATCGGTTTCCGAATCCGTACCATTATCCGGCGCTGCAATGGAAGTGGGAATATACTTGGCAGGCAGGTAAAGGGTGAAGGTACTGCCGTTACCGGGTGCGCTCTCCAGGTGGATCTCGCCACCCAGGAGACGTGCAATTTCGCGGCTGATCGATAAGCCAAGGCCTGTCCCGCCGTAGCTGCGGCTTACTGTGCCGTCTGCCTGCTGGAAGGCTTCGAAAATCACCTTTTGCTTGTCGCGAGGAATGCCGATGCCCGTATCGGTCACGGAGAATGCAATCACACGCCCCGCACGATGTAGAAGCTGGTTCTCATACTCTATTCTGGCCGGTGCAGGATAGATGCTGAGCGTGACGCTTCCTTGCTCCGTGAACTTGAAGGCATTGGAGAGCAGGTTCTTCAGTACCTGCTGGAGCCGCTTGCCATCCGTGCGAATATGCGTAGGCGTGCCAGGATCTACCTTGACCTCATACAGGAGTCCTTTCTTGTTGGCTACCTGGCGGAATATGCGGTCGATCTCCGTCTGTACCGTTGCCAGCGGAACCTCGTCGATGTCAACGGTCATCGTGCCGGACTCGATCTTCGAAAGATCGAGGATCTCGTTGATGAGAGCCAGCAGGTCCGATCCACTCGAATGAATCGTCTCGGCAAACTCCACTTGCTTCGGCGTAAGGTTGGTATCGCGGTTCTCCGCCAGCATCTTGGAAAGGATAAGCATGCTGTTGAGCGGTGTCCGGAGTTCGTGCGACATGTTTGCCAGGAACTCGGACTTGTACTTGGAGGTGAGGGCAAGCTGCTCGGCTTTTTCCTCCAGGGCACGGCGCGCCAGTTCGATTTCGCGGTTCTTCCGCTCGACTTCCGCCTTCTGCAATTCCAGTAGCTTGGCTTTTTCCTGCAACTCCAGGTTCGTGCCCTGAAGCTCTTCCCGCTGCCGCTTGAGCAGTTCCTCAGAGGCTTGCAGCGAACGGGCCTGCTGCTCCAAGCGCTTGTTCGTCTCGGTGAGTTCGTTCTGCTGCGACTGGAGTTCGGCTGCGAGCGACTGCGATTGCTTGAGCAGCGCCGCCGTACGCATGTTCGCCTCGATCGTGTTGAGCACGATACCGATGCTCTCCGTAAGCTGGTCCAGGAACGTCAGGTGAATGTTGCTGAACGGGCTGAATGAAGCCAGCTCGATCACGGCTTTCACCTGCCCCTCGAAGATCACCGGGATGACCACGATGTTGTAGGGTGGGGCGGAGCCAAGACCTGAACTGATGTGGATGTAGTCAGCTGGTACGTCCGTAATCAGGATACGCTCCTTTTCCAGTGCGCACTGGCCGATGAGGCCCTCACCCATCCGGAATCGGTTGGCGAGTCCTTTCCGCTCACGGTAGGCATAGCTGGCCAGCAGGCGAAGCTCGGGCTCGCTGTCCTGCATCTCCGTGATATAGAATGCGCCGTGGTGTGCGTTGACGAGCGGGGCAAGTTCGGAGAGGATGAGTTTGGAAACGGGGACGAGCTCCTTCTGACCCTGAAGGATCTGCGTGAACTTGGTCAGGTTTGTCTTTAGCCAGTCCTGTTCCGTATTCCGCCGTGTCGTCTCCTTGAGGCTTCGGATCATCTCGTTCACGTTGTTCTTGAGATCTCCGAGCTCACCGGCAGCATCGACGGTAATCCTCTTGGAGAGGTCGCCGCCCGCAACGGCGGTGGTCACCTCTGTGATGGCACGTACCTGGGTCGTGAGGTTCGCAGCGAGGCGGTTCACGTTGTCGGTGAGGTCGCGCCACGTGCCGCTGGCGCCGGGCACCTGCGCCTGCCCACCCAGTTTCCCTTCGATACCTACCTCGCGGGCCACTGTCGTCACCTGGTCGGCAAACGTCGCAAGGGTATCGATCATGTCATTGATCGTAGCCGCAAGTTCTGCGACCTCGCCTTTGGCTTCTACCGCGAGCTTCCGTTTCAGATCACCCTTAGCGACTGCTGTAACGACGCGGGCGATGCCTCGTACTTGCGTCGTCAGGTTGTTGGCCATGAAGTTCACGTTATCGGTGAGGTCCTTCCACGTGCCCGAGACGCCTTTCACGACCGCCTGTCCGCCCAGCTTGCCTTCGGTACCCACCTCACGAGCTACACGGGTCACCTCTGAGGCGAAGGAGTTGAGCTGATCGACCATCGTGTTGATGGTGTTCTTGAGCTCGAGCATCTCGCCTTTAACGTCAACTGCGATCTTCTTGGAGAGGTCACCGGTCGCTACAGCAGTCGTGACCTCGGCGATGTTTCGCACTTGAGCGGTCAGGTTGCTCGCCATGCCGTTCACGTTATCGGTGAGGTCTTTCCACGTGCCCGAGACGCCTTTCACGACCGCCTGTCCGCCCAGCTTGCCTTCGGTGCCTACTTCACGCGCCACACGGGTCACCTCTGAGGCGAAGGAGTTGAGCTGATCGACCATCGTGTTGATCACGTCCTTGATTTGGAGGATCTCTCCACGGACATCTACCGTGATCTTCTGGCCGAGATCGCCGTTAGCGATGGCGGTAGCGACCTTGGAGACGTCGCGCAACTGGACGGTCAGGTTGTTGGCCATGCCGTTCACATTGTCGGTCAACTCCTTCCAGATACCCGCTACACCCGGCACATCTGCCTGTCCGCCCAGCTTGCCTTCGGTGCCTACCTCACGAGCTACACGGGTCACCTCTGAGGCGAAGGAGTTGAGCTGATCGACCATCGTGTTGATGGTGTCCTTGAGCTCGAGCATCTCGCCTTTAACGTCAACTGCGATCTTCTTGGAGAGGTCGCCCGTGGCAATGGCCGTAGAGACTTCGGCGATGTTTCGCACTTGAGCGGTCAGGTTGCTCGCCATGCCGTTCACGTTATCGGTGAGGTCTTTCCAGACACCCGAGACGCCTTTCACGACCGCCTGTCCGCCCAGCTTGCCTTCGGTACCCACCTCACGCGCCACACGGGTTACCTCTGAGGCGAACAAGCCCAGTTGGTCCACCATCGTGTTGACGATCTTCCCGGTGCGGAGGAACTCGCCTTTTATGGGGCGGCCATCGATCTCCAACTCCATCGTCTGAGAAAGATCACCCTTGGCAACTGCCCCGATCACACGTTCGACCTCAGTGATAGGATGTCCGAGATCCGTAATGAGGTCGTTTACGGACTCGATACACGTGTTCCAGGAGCCTGATGCCATAGGAAGAGAAGCGCGCTCCCCAATCTTACCCTGCTGCCCGACGACCTTCCTGATCCGTTGTAGCTCACGGGTCATCTCCTCGTTGAGCTCGATGATGTCGTTGAGCGTATCAGCGATTCGGCCCGCAATACCATTCGCCTCTACGGTAAGACGTGACGTGAAATCACCTCGTTTTACGGCAGTAAGGACATTGAGCAATTCCTTGGCGTCCAGGATCTGCTCGACGGACATGCGTTCGGTGGACGCTGGCATACGGGGCTATTTTGCTGTATGTGAAGGCTGTACGGAACCGGTACACCATACCGACAGACGCAGAGCGGGATGAGACCGTACGTCAGTTTGCCGGCCGTAGCGGTACCAGAGACACGGGCGTGTTGAATGAAAGGGTACTGGATCCACATCCTGTGCAGGGCATCTTATAGGAAATCGACCCTGTACAGGATAGGGAATGGATCCGTAAAGTGACCGTGTCGATTTGATGTCCAGTGTGACGACGTAGATACAATCCGGGTCCGGCTCGGATTGTCACGTTCTGGATACATCGCGGCTCGCTCTGAAGAAATTGTTACGAGCCTCCCGTACATACCTGTTTAGCGCGTGCTCACCCCAGATGTGAACGGAAGAGGGCGTAATCGTTCAAATCATCGAGGATAGCGTCAGGACCGTGGAGCGCCAGGTCCTCTCGCCGGTAATTGCCGGTGCACACGCCGATGGCGAAAGCCCCGACGCTCATCCCACAGCGTATGTCATACTCCGTGTCGCCGATGATGACGATGTCTTTGCCCCGGAAGTGCCGGCCGGTATAGGCATGTGCACGCTTCAGCGCGATTGCCGGGAGTTCGTCACGAACCTCGTGGTCGCTCCCGAAGGCGCCGAAGGGGAAGTAGGTAGCCAGTCCGGCAGCGCTCAGCTTGAGATGCGCCATGGGCTCCAGATTTCCCGTTAACACAGCGAGTTGAAGGTTCGGATCTTCACTGAGTTCTTCTATCAGACCTCGAACGCCCGGGAGGACGGTGACCCGTTTCGGATCGAGGGTCTCATGCATGAGCTCTGCATAGCGGTCCAGAGCAGGTGCCATCAGCGCGTCCACGTCGGCGGGTGATAATCCGGTAGCTGTCAACACTTCCCGAATGATCTGTGGGTCGGTCTTACCGGAAAACCGAATCTCTTTTGTACTGATATTGCGCCCGACCAACTCTGAAACGGTTTTCTCAACCGCACGCCGGCCGACGCCGTGAGTCTGAAGGATGGTTCCGTCTATATCGAAGAGGAGAAGCTTGAGGGGATTGTGTGCGGTCTGCTCCATTCGTTACAGATTCCTTTGATGTGTAGTTAGGGTGGGCGTGAACCAGGTACCAGTATGGAACCAGATGCATGCCCGTACTTACTGTTAGATCGCTTCCGGCCGGCTGATGAGAGCGGCTGGCTCAGATATATGGCCTATATTCCTACGCCGGAATCGTGCCGCTTCGCAATGGATGACGTAGCTTGGCCGGGACGCAAGATTATAAGGTTCAGCTTCGAGACACAATTCTATACATGACCCAACGTTCGGACGAAAACGGGAAGTGCTTGTATCTACTGGATGCAATGGCGCTTGCGTACCGTGCCCACTTCATCTTTATCAATCGGCCGCTCATCAATTCGAAAGGTCAGAACACCTCAGCGGCCTATGGGTTCACGACGGCGCTCATCAAATTAGTGCGAGACCACGGCATGGATCACATGGCGGTGGTGTTCGATGCCCCCGGTGAGGAAGGCAACTTCCGCGTTCAGATGTACCAGGAGTATAAGGCGCACCGGCCCAAAATGCCGGACGATCTCGCACAGAACATTCCGTTCATCAAAGAAATCGTCCGCGCATTGGATATCCCGGTCATCGAAGTACCGGGCGTGGAAGCGGATGACGTGATTGGAACGCTCGCACGGAAGGCAGCCGCAGAAGGGGCCGAGGTCGTCATCGTATCACCGGATAAGGATTTTCAGCAGCTCCTGGAGGATCGAATCACCGTCTACCGGCCCGCGAGCCGTGGCGAGGTGTTCGACCCGATCACCGTTGAAAGCTTCCGTGTAAAGTTCGGCGTGGAGCCGGAGCGATTCATTGACATCCTGGCCCTCATGGGGGATGCCAGTGACAACGTCCCTGGTGTGCCTGGCATTGGTGAGAAGACAGCCGTTCAACTCATTCAGCAATATGGGACCGTCGAAAATCTGCTGGAACACGCCGAAGAAGTGAAGGGCAAGAAGGCGCGCGAGGGCTTGCTTGCGCATCGGGATAACGCGTTGCTTAGCAAGCAACTCGTCACCATCGTAACGGATGTCCCGGTAGATCTGGACTGGCATGAGTTCCGGCGGTCGCACCCCAATATGCCAATGCTTGAGCGTGTCTTCGAGGAACTGGAGTTCAAGACGCTTCTCAACCAGTTCCGGCGGGAGGACCCGATGCTATCTCCCGACCAGCGGAAGGCGGCAGCTCCGCCCCCGGAAATCCATGTCGATGACACAGCTCTGTCTTTCGACTTCGGGCCATATGAGGAGATTCAGAAGTATGAGGAGGAGAAGGTAGACTATAAAGTCGTTCGCAACCGGGCGGAACTGGAACAGCTGGCCAGGACGCTGGCTGCGCAGGAGCGCTTTGCCTTCGATACGGAGACGACCTCTAGAGATCCTATGATGGCGTCGCTCGTCGGGTTGTCCTTCTCATGGGAAGAAGGGGTGGCTCGTTATATACCGACCCCGCTACCGGATCAGACCTCGACGGAAGATGTCCTGAAGGTGCTGCAGGCTGTTCTCGAAAGCGAGATACCCAAGATCGGCCAGAATATGAAGTATGATATTCTGGTTCTTGCCCGTCATGGTATTCGGGTACGCGGCCCGATTTTCGACACGATGGTCGCACACTATCTGATCGCGCCGGAGGAAAGCCACAATCTGGATTCGCTTGCGCGCAAGTACCTGAGTTACCGGACGATTCCCATTTCCGATCTGATTGGCACCGGCAAGAACGAAATCTCCATGCGGGATGTGCCATACGAACAGATCGGTCCGTATGCCTGTGAGGACGCGGATATCGCACTTAAATTGGCTGGAATCCTCCGGAAGGAACTGGAGAATACGGCGCTGATACGGATCGCAGAGGAGATCGAGTTTCCGCTCATCTACGTGCTGGCCGACATGGAGTTGACGGGTATCCGGGTGGACGCGGGCATCCTGAAAGAAATCTCGGCCCAGCTCACGCAAGAACTCGAGAAGCTGGAGAAGCAGATCTACGAGGTGGCCGGAGAGGAATTCAATATCGGTTCCACTCAGCAACTCGGTACGATCCTGTTCGAGAAGCTGAAGCTGCGCGTCGTTTCGAAGACCAGCACGGGTAAAGCATCCACCAAAGAAAATGTGCTGGTAGAGCTTGCGACGGAGCACCCGTTGCCTGGCCTGATCCTGGATTGGCGCAAGATGACGAAGTTGAAGAGCACCTACGTGGATAGCCTGCCCGACCTGATCCACCCGGAGACAGGACGTATCCACACGGACTTCAATCAGACCATCGCGGCTACGGGACGGCTCAGTTCCACGAACCCCAACCTGCAGAACATTCCGGTTCGTTCCGAAATGGGCCGTGAGATTCGCAAGGCGTTTGTACCCGCGGAAGGTTGGCGCATGATGTCGGCGGACTACGTGCAGATCGAACTTCGCATTCTCGCCGACATGAGCGGCGATGAAGGGCTCCGCCATGCCTTCGAAAGCGGGGAAGATATTCATACCGCTACGGCTGCCCGCATCTACAAGATCAAGCCGGAACAGGTCACGCGTGACATGCGCCGCAAGGCAAAAGAGGTGAACTACGGCATCCCGTATGGCGTGTCGGCGTGGGGGTTGGCCCAGCGGCTCCGTACGTCGAACAAAGAAGCTCAGATGCTTATCGACCAGTACCAGCAGTCATTCCCGCGTGTCCCGACCTATCTCAATGAGGTCATTGCCGGAGCACGCGAAAAGGGGTACGTCGAGACGAAGCTGGGACGGCGGCGTTACGTGCCTGGCATCAATGTCTCGAACCGGGTGGAACGTGGACTGGCCGAACGGGTCGCCGTGAATATGCCGATCCAGGGTACACAGGCGGACATGATCAAGATCGCAATGGTCCGTCTCCACGACCGCATGAGAAAGAAGAAGCTAAAGAGCCGGATGCTGCTTCAGGTGCATGATGAACTCGTTTTCGAAGTGCCGCCGGAGGAAGTCGATACGATGCGGTCCCTTATCAAGAAGGAAATGATCCATGCACTCCCGTTGAACGTTCCAGTGGAAGTGGATGTAAATGTGGGGGATAACTGGTTGGATGCGCACTGATTGTCGGCCTTTATCCACCCGGTAACGGAATGGCCTGAGAACCGAAACGATGTCGATTGGGTATCGGAACGTGTGGCCGTTCTAAATACACCTCACGCATTAGGGGTATTCCCCGGCCGACTTCACATATAAAAAAGTGTGCAAGTTGTGCCATCCGTTATTGCAAAAAAGATCGGGTAGGTAGCCGAAGGTTGAGAGTGTCAGGCGAGAATACACGTATGGAGATAACGACAAGTCCGAAATCCGTCACTATCGGCGATCTGCCTGCGGGTATCTCATTCGTTGAGGCGTCCGGCGGGGTAGAGGAGTACCGGCTGGGGTCCAATGGGCTCCAGATCTTGCTGCTCCAGCAGGCCGTCGCGCCGGTGGCTACGTTCATGGTTACCTACCGCGTCGGAAGCCGGAATGAGACCGCCGGGCTCACGGGAGCCACCCACATCTTAGAGCACATGATGTTCAAGGGCACAGAGCGGTACAACAAGCGAAAGGGTACCTCTGTGTTCAATGTGCTCCAGCGCGTCGGTGCGCAGGTGAATGCAACCACCTGGTACGACCGGACAAACTATTACGAGCTTCTGCCCAGCGAGCATCTTGCGCTGGCCCTGGAGATCGAAGCGGACCGAATGCGCGGCGTGCTGCTCGACAGGGATGACCTGGAGAGCGAACGGACGGTGATTCTCAACGAGTTCGACCGGGGTGAGAACGAGCCGATCCGCAACTTGTATCATGCGGTCTGGAGCACGGCGTTCTTCGCGCATCCATACCGTCACCCTACCATTGGCTGGCGGAGCGATATCGAGACGGTCACGGAAGAGGGGCTCCGGCACTTCTACGACACGTACTACTGGCCGAACAATGCAACCGTGTCCATCATCGGTTCCTTCGACCGGGAAGAAGTGCTGCGGCTCATCGTACAGAAGTTTGGTGCTATCCCGCCCTCGCCGGAGCCGATCCCGGAAGTGTACACACGAGAACCGGTTCAACGTGGAGAGCGGCGCGTACAGGTAAAGCAAGCAGGCCAGTTGGGGGCCGTCATCGTAGCCTACAAGTCGCCTTCCGCTCTGGAGCCGGATACGGATGCTCTCGACGTGCTCTCTGTCATTCTGGCTTCCGGGAAGAGCAGCCGCCTCTACCGGCGCCTCACCGATACGGGGCTCACGACGAGCGTTTCGGCCTCGACATCACGCCTTCGCGACCCCGGCCTGTTTTATGTGTTCGCGCTCCTCTCGCCTGAGTCCACACACGCAGGTGTGGAAGAAGCCATTCTGGAAGAGATCAGGCTCGTGCAGGAAAATGGCGTGATGGAAGCGGAGTTGCAGCGCGCGAAGAACCAGCTCAAGGCGCAGGAGGCCTTCGGCCGAGACGGTTCGTTCTCCGTTGCCGCCCAGTTGAACGAAGCTATTGCCGCTGGAGACTGGAAGCTGTACACGACATACATGGACCGCATCGCGCGTGTAACGCTGGATGATGTGCAGGGCGTGGCCCGGACCTATTGTGTCGATGTAAGCCGGACGGTCGGACACTACATCCCGACGCAGGGTGCGTAAAGGTTCACCCGATGGCGTGAAGCTCCAACCCGCTGGATAAACAAGTATACAATGGCTCAGGATACAGGAACCCTGGAAGCGTCCGCGACGCTTTCCGAACGTGTGGAGGAGCATCAGGTTGGACCATGCCGGCTCCTCACGTTGCATTCGCCCGTCGAGGACGTCGTCTCGATTCGAGGTTCGTTCATTGCCCAGCCGGACTTCGGGGGAGGGGAGGAGCTGATCCAGGATCTCACAGTATCACTCCTGGACAAAGGGACGCGCAAGCACGACCGCTTTGCCATTGCAGACCTGCTGGAAAATCGCGGTGCCCAATTGCGCTTTAGTTCGGATGGGCTCCGCGTGCGGTTTTCGGGGCGAGCGCTTCGCAAGGATTTGCCCGACGTGCTGGAAGTCCTTGGGGAGCAACTCATGGAGCCGCTCTTCGATGAGGAGGAGTTCGTGAAAGCAAAAGTCCAGCAGGCGGCAGCGCTGCGCCACGCGCTGGAAAACACTGGCGCCCAGGCTTCCGGGGCGCTCTCGCGGCTCCTGTATTCGGAAGCACACCCGAACTATATCCGCCCCGCCGATGCGGAGCTGTCTCGTTTAGAGGAGATCAGCGCAGATCAGATCAGAGCCTACCACGCCAGGCATTTCGGCTCGAACGACTTCATCCTCGTCCTCGCCGGAGACGTAGATGCTGACAATGCCGCGCGTGTCGTTCAGGAACGCTTTTCGGCATGGCCGAAGCATGAGGCTACACCTCCATTCGATATACAGGCATCGCCCCAGAGTGCGGACCGCATCGAAGTGTTCATGCCGGACAAATCGAACATCGACGTGCGCATGGGGCACCCCCTGAGTGTATTGCGCACCGATCCGGATTACCTCCGGCTTTACGTGGGCAACTATATACTCGGTGGCAACTTTTCTGCCCGGCTGATGGCGACGGTCCGAGACGAGATGGGGCTTACCTATGGCATTCATTCAGCTTTATCCGGTATAACCAGCCTGTACATGGGGAACTGGTCCGTGAGTGTCACGCTCAGCCAGGGCACCGTTGAACGGGGAACGGAGGCCACGTTGGCTCAGATGGCACGGTTCGTACAGGAAGGCGTCACTGCAGCCGAGCTGGATGAAAAAAAGACCACCATTACCGGTTCCTACAAAGTGGGTCTGGGTACTACGGGCGGTCTCGCTGCTACCCTGCTTCATCATGCCGAGCAGGGATTCGATGTGGGTTACATCGACCGGTATCCCGCAGAGATCAATGCGCTGAAGCTGGACGAGGTTAATGAGGCCATCCGGAAACACTTCCATGCGGACCAGGTCCGCATCGCGCTCGCGGGCACACTGTAACCCGGTGCGATCATGTTTGATGCTCGTTGATTCAGGCTTTTATCTGCCATCGCTTCCAGGTATCTCACTACATCATTACGATTGATCAGGCGCACAATTCCTTCCGAATCAGTTGGAACAAGCATTTCACTCCGTGTGATCTGTTTCATACCCTGAGGTGTGCCTGCACACCACAGTGTTAACTAGAAGGTGGAGGATATTGTGAGCAACCGAACGAACCACATTAAGGAACATGTCAGCGACCAGTTAGCGCTTGAGCGCCACATCCTCGATGCCGTCCAGCGGCAGCGGGAGGATGATGCCGTGCGCAATAATCTGGAGGCGAACAAGGTTGTCATCGAGATCGAGCGAGTGCTGAAGGAGCATACCACAGCGCTTGAGAGCCTGGCCGATCTCTACAATACCGATGGTCGTAGCATGCTCAAGCGGGCCATCACGGAAGTGCTGGGTGTCGCCGCCGGGCTCTACGACAGGGTGCGCAACTATAAGGTCTCACGCATGTTGCGGGACGATTACACGGCGCTGAGCCTGGCTGCTATGGGATACACGGCCATGCACGCGTTTGCGCTCACGATCAGGGAGGACCGGCTGGCCGATATCAGCCTGCGCCACTTGAAGGATATCACGCCGCTTCTCATCGAATTGAGCCGCGTCATTCCGCTGACGGTTGCCGAAGAAACGGTGCAGGAAGGTGATTATCCCACGGAATCGGGTGCTGGTGCTCGCGCCGTGGAGAATACGCATAACGCCTGGAGCACGAGTTGGGTGACCCAGGTACAGCACGCCTGATCCGGTACGTCGGTCTGACCACAGAACGGAGAGGGGGGGGGGGGGGGGGGCGCCCCCCCCCCCACC
>JAWLHQ010000002.1:0-261875 GCA_041690215.1 Rhodothermales bacterium | reverse complement strand
CGGTCCGTCGGCCTCACCACAGACCGGCGTGGGGGCGGGCGCGGCCCCCCACGCCCCCTCTCATTTTAATCGATCAATCGCCTGCTGTCGGCTGTTTCCCTTCAGTCCTGCGGCATGATCACTGCCAGCAGGAAATACAGGAGTACACCGGGAAAGGCAGCGGAAACGATGCTGAGAAGAACGTAGCCGATGCGAACGAGTGTAGGGTCGATGTCGAAGTACTCGGCAATGCCGCCGCAGACGCCGGCAATCATCCGCTCGTTTCGAGAACGCGTGAGCCTTTTCGTGTAGGTAGCCATGTGAGTCGAGGATTAGCTGTCACGGAGGATGGTGATTCGCTCTTCCAGCGTCATCGTTTCCGGAGGCGGAAGGATATACGCCATCGCAGCATAGAAAAGAATGCTCAGGCCGTTCGTCATGAAAACGCTGATCACCCACGCGATGCGAATCACGGTCGGGTCGATATTAAACTGCTCGGCGATGCCAGCTGCGACGCCCGCAATCTTCTTGTTGCGGGACTTCGTGAGCCGCCTCCGACCCGTTCTTGGAGCAGATCCGGCCGCATGGGGAGAGTGGCTGACATGCAGCTTCCCCTTCGTCTTCACCTTCTTCTGCTTGGGTTTAGGGCGCCAGGATAGTACCCCGAATCCGAGCAGGATGATCAGAATGCCGGCCAGCAAGGGCAGCATCTGGATGATGAAGCCGAGATCGGGGCCCGCAGGGAATCCCATCTCCTGGAACATGTATACGATTCCGACGAGGATGAGCGACAGACCCGCGATCGTGGGAAGGTTGAAGAATCCGTTAGAGGAGTCTTTCTCCTCCTCGAAGAGCAGGGCTTCCAGTTCTTCGTCCGATACGGATTCAAGATCAACCCCCAGATCCCTTTGGTCGTAGAGGGTGTCGTCTCCGATGTAGGTCGTTTTGCGGGTGCGGGTACTCATACTCGTATGTGGCCGTTGTTTTGATTGGTACGGCTGACATTCTATTAGGTTACGTCCGTGAAGGACGGATGATCTCGTTTTCGGTCAGAATGACGGTCATCGGTACGTCATGCGGCTCGACGGGAACCTGATCTACGAGGCAGTCCGAGTAAACCGGACAGATTGTCGGAACGGATAATCCGTTCAACCACTCGTCGTAGTGTCCCTTCCCGTATCCGATGCGATATCCATTACGACTGACCCCCAGCGCTGGTACGACTACAGCGTCTATTTCCTCAGATGGAACGCATTCGCTTTGTAACGGTTCAGACACGCCCCAACGGTTTTTAGTCAGGACGGCTTCGCCTTCAAAAAACCGGCAATGCATGCGCGGTTCGCCCGGCTTCAGGGTGTCCTCCGGAGCAAGCACCGGGAGCGCGATTCGCTTACCGTGTTCTACGAGGCGCAGGATGAGCGGGCGGATATCTATTTCGGCCCGGTCGATGAGCGGCCAGTACGCGTGGATGGTTCGGGCGCTTTGGATTTCAGGCAGACCCCATAGTAGCTCGCATATTGCCGAGCTTTTTTGCGCTCGTTCCAGCGGGGTCAGTTCGGCTCGTCTGCGGCGTAATTCCTGGCGGAGAGCTGCTTTTTGCTGCTGGAGAATTGAACGCGCGCCTGTATATACGTACGGTGAATCGTTGCTGCTCAATGAAGGGAATATCGTTCGTTATAGATACAGACCTTAACCATACGCATGGAAGGCCATAAGAACAAGGCAGACCGGCTTGCGGCCTTTGAGGCATACAGGACGCGCATGAATCATCGCATCCTGGAAGAGAAAGACCATCTGGGTATCAAACGGTTCTTCAATCTGGATTCGGCTGCGTACAGGGATGGCGCGCTGGATGGACGTACGAAAGAACTGCTGGGTCTGGTCGCGTCGATGGTGCTTCGGTGCAATGACTGTATCGACTATCATTTGATCCAGTGCGTCGAGGCCGGATTCTCGGATGCGGAGCTGGATGACGCCATGAATGTGGCGCTGGTTGTGGGCGGTTCTATTGTCATTCCACACCTGCGGCACGCGGTCGAAACCATCGACATCCTGCGTGCACGTGAAAATACGAAGGAATAGGCTTCGTGGCGTCCAGAGTCGGGCTTGAATGGTGAAGTAAGGCGTACCAGGAAATTGTAAGAGTTTCAGATTATTTGTAGATTAACCTGTCTGTACCGTGTTGTCTGTGCGCACGCCCGTGAGCGTGCGCATCTATTATGAAGACAGCGCGTGCAATTGGGATGAAGATATGTTCGAGAGCCTTTCAGAAAAACTAGAAGGCGCCCTGAAGACGGCCACCGGTCAGGGGCGAATCAACGAGTTGAATATCGCGGAGACCATGCGCGAGATTCGACGTGCGTTGCTCGATGCCGACGTCAACTATGATGTCGCGCGAGACTTCACCAATCGTGTGAAGGAGAAGGCGCTCGGAGAAAAGGTTCTCACTTCTGTCTCGCCTGGACAGCAGCTCGTCAAAATCGTCTACGACGAACTGGTTTACTTTCTCGGAGGCGAGAATGTCGGTATCAAGCTCGCTAAGAGCCCGCCCACGATTATTCTGATAGCTGGTCTTCAGGGTTCCGGGAAGACGACGTTTGTCGGTAAACTTGCGAACTACTTGAAAGGTCAGGGGCGCGCCCCTCTGGTTGCTGCCGCCGACGTATATCGCCCGGCCGCCGTCGACCAGCTCAAGACGCTGGCTGCATCGATCAAGGTGCCCGTTTACTCGATCGAGGAGGATGGGCAGGTCGTGAAGGATGCCGTCCGTGTGGCCCGTGAAGCAGTGGCTAATGCACGTCGCATGGCGCGCGATGTCGTCATCATCGACACGGCGGGTCGTCTCCATGTCGACGAGGAGATGATGCGGGAGGTGGAGGAGATCAAGGAGGCGGTACATCCGCATGAGATCCTCTTCGTCGTCGATAGCATGACAGGGCAGGATGCCGTGAACACCGCGCAGGAGTTCAACAGGCGGCTCGACTTTGACGGCGTCGTGCTTACGAAGCTCGATGGCGATACGCGGGGCGGGGCGGCGCTCTCCATCCGCCACGTTGTGCATAAGCCCATCAAGTTTGCATCGATGGGTGAGAAGCTGGATGCGCTCACGCCGTTCTATCCGGACCGCATGGCTCAGCGTATCCTCGGCATGGGCGACGTAGTGTCCTTCGTCGAGCGGGCGCAGGAGCAGTTCGACGAAAAGCAGGCGCAGAAGCTGCAGAAGAAGATTCGTTCGGAGGAGTTCAATCTCGAGGATTTCTACGAGCAACTTCAGCGAATCAAGAAAATGGGGTCGTTGAAGGACTTGCTCGGCATGATCCCGGGTGTGGGTCGGCAGATTCGAGACCTTGATGTAGACGACGAAGCGTTCAAGTATATCGAAGCGATGATCCAGTCCATGACGCCGGAAGAGCGCAGGCATCCGGAGTTGATCAACGGCAGCCGCCGGCGGCGCATCGCACTGGGGAGCGGAGTGGAGGTGAGCGACGTTAATCAGTTGCTCAAGCAGTTTCGCGAGATGAAGAAGATGATGAAGACGATGACCAAGCTCATGGGGAAAGGACGTTCCATCGACGTCTCTGCTCTCATGGGTGGTCGGTAAGCGTTGGATATCGAATACAATTGATCACCTGAGTTAAAGAGGAAAGAAGAACCGTGTCTGTCAAACTCCGTTTGCGTCGGATGGGCCGTACGAAGCGGCCGGTTTATGCCGTAGTAGCGGCGGACTCTCGCAGCCCGCGTGATGGGCGTTTCATTGAGGACCTGGGCCGTTACAACCCGGTCCAGGAGCCTGCCGTCGTTACCCTCAATGAGGAAAGGGTGCTGTACTGGCTCCATCAGGGCGCTCAGCCGTCGGATACCGTACGCAGCTTGCTCAGCAAGGAGGGTCTGCTTCTTGGGGCCAGCCTGCTGCGTAAAGGTCGTTCCGAGGAGGAAGTCCAGGCTGCCATTGCGCAGCACCGTGCCGCGCGTGCCGCCAAAGCTCAGGGCGGCGGCAAGGTGACGGCTGCGCAACGCCGCCAGGAAGCTCTTGAAGCTGAACGTCGCCGTGTTGCAGAGCAGGAGGCCGAGGCTGCCCGCCAGCGTGCTGAGGCCGAAGCCGAGGCGAAACGCCAGGAAGAGGAGGCGCGCCGTCGTGAGGCCGAAGAGCGACTTGCTGCACAGGAGAGCGCAGCTGCCGAAGCAGGTGCTGCTGCTCCCGAAGCTGCTGCCGGACCGACTCCCGCTGAAGAAGCTGCTCCGGCTGCAGAGGAAACAGGTGCTGCCGAAGGGGAAGCTGCCCAGGAAGGTGGCGAGGAGTCGAAGGCGGAGTAAGGACGCCCACGCGTTGGGCGTTCTCGATCTTTGACGTATCGCGTAGAGGTGTGAGATGGCTGCCCGAAAGGAAGGCGCAACCCGCCTTGATCCTGAGATCGCGGAGGAGTTGCTTCTCATGGGCCGCTTCTTTCGTCCGCATGGACTCCGGGGCGAAGTGAAGGTGATTCCCGAAACGGACGATCCGGATCACTTTTCCGGCCTGGAAACTGTCTATGTCGGGCAGGAGCCGGAAGTTGCGTCACCCAGGTCGGTGCAGTCGGTTCGCTTCCAGCAGACGAAGCATGGCGTGACGGTCATCCTCAAACTGGAGGGTGTAGATTCACCCGAAAGTGCGGGGGCTCTGCGTGATCAATTTGTCTATGCGCGTGAGAGCGACCTGCCTGAACTGGAGGAAGATGAGGTGTACTTGCATGACCTGATCGGTCTTGCCGTAGTCACCGAAGCAGGCGAGCAGGTAGGTACGGTTTCTGACGTGTTGGACATGCCGGGTCACATCACCTATGTGGTGGAGCGACCCGGGCAATCGGATGCATTGATTCCGGGTGTTCCGGAGTTTGTAATAGAGGTGGACCTCGATGCAGGCCGGGTTGTAATTCGGCCTATTGAGGGGCTGCTGGAGTAGGATGCCGGATTCGTGTTATGAGGATCGACATTGTCACGGCGTTGCCGGGAATCGTGTCCGGTCCGCTCGAACACAGCATTCTAAAACGAGCTGCCCGGAAAGGTCTCGTCGACATCCGTGTGCATGATATCCGCGATTACTCAACGGATAAGCACCGGCAAATCGATGATTACCCGTACGGCGGCGGGGCGGGGATGGTGCTCAAACCGGAGCCGATCTTTGCCTGTATCGAAGCCATCCAGGCGGAGGCACAGGCAGCCGGCGTTCCGGTGGACGAAGTGATATATCTGACTCCCGACGGAGAGGTGCTGGATCAGCAGATCGCGAACGCGCTATCGCTGAAGCAGCACCTAGTTCTGCTGGCGGGTCATTATAAGGGTGTAGATGAACGGGTTCGGCAGGCGCTCGTAACCAGGGAAATCTCCATCGGAGATTATGTCCTCAGTGGTGGGGAACTGCCGGCACTGGTGCTTGTAGATGCGGTCGTCCGCTTGATACCGGGTGTGCTGGGGGATGCCTCTTCAGCGCTCTCGGACTCGTTTCAGGACAACCTGCTTGATGCGCCGGTGTATACCCGGCCGGCTACATTCAGAGGTATGGACGTGCCGGACGTATTGCTCTCAGGCGATCACGTTCGGGTAGAGGCATGGCGCGACGAGCAGCGCCTCCAGCGGACCAGAGACCGACGTCCGGACCTGCTCGAACAATAAACATTTTTGTTGAACTGCTAACTTAGAATAATAAAGGAGGTGCGCCATGGCTACCGACTTGATGAGCTTGGTCGAGGCGACCCAATATCGGGACGATATACCGGAGTTTGCACCGGGAGATACGGTGAACATCCACGTTCGCGTAGTCGAGGGGGATAAGGAGCGGATCCAGCAGTACCAGGGCGTCGTGATCAGCATCCGCGGTTCGCGAGCCGGCCGTACCTTCATGGTGCGTAAGGTTTCTAATGGGGTCGGCGTGGAACGAATCTTCCCTATCAACTCGCCGAAGATCGCCAAGATCGAGGTCGTTCGGAGAGGAAGCGTCCGCCGCGCGAAGCTCTTCTATCTTCGCAGCCTGAAAGGCAAAGCCGCACGTATCAAAGAGAAGTCGCGCGACATGGCGCGGTAAGCACGGCTGCTGCGAAAACAGCCTGGCCATCAGGTATGGCTGGAAACCGCCGGGAGGGATGCTTTCCGGCGGTTTTTTTCGTGAGAACGGGATAGTCCGGCACTCGTAATCACGCTGGAAGTGAGCGTAGCTAGCCAATAGATCTATGAAATTAGCCATCTGGAATACCCCGGCTGCGGAGTTTTTTCTGTCCGGGCTCACATCGGGAGCGGTCATCACTGATCTGGAGGTGGAACGGAAAAGTCCGCGTGCCTGTGTATCCCTTCTGGAACGCGGAGACGTGGATGTGGCGCTCGTACCGGTGATCGCTGCGCTAAAGGATGAGGACCATTACGACCTGATTCCCGGTGCAGCGCTGTCCACGTGGAAATATCCGTTCGCCCGGGTAGTGCTGAAGCATGGACTCAGCGAGCCGATCCAGACGGTCGCCTTCGATCCTGTATACGCAAACGAAGCTGTCATCACGCGGGTCATATTGCGAGAACACTATGGATCCGAGGCTTCATTCGTGCCCTACCCATCACCAACGGTAGACCAGTTGCTGCACGCGAAGGAGGATGCCAGTCTGATCGTTGGGATGGATTCGCTCCTGGTCAGGACGGAGAGGTATTCGCTAGACCTGGGGCAGGAGTGGTACGAACTTTCGAACTATCCCATGGTGTGGGGACTCTTCGCAGCACGAAAAGGCACGGGAACGCCAGACATGGTACATGCATTGCGTGCTCTCGCCGAATCGGCCGATGAACATCGTAGCATGTGGATGCAAGCGCAGGAAATGCCACCCGTATTGCATGAGTTCTTCACGGATGATCTCCGCGTTCGCCTGGACGACCTCGCGATGGCGAGTCTGACTGAACTCTGCCATCAATTATTTTATATCGACGTGATCGACCAGATACCGGATCTGCCCTTCATTACACTACCCGATGATGAAGAGGGAAAGGAGTCCGATGAGTAGGCGCTGCATATGGCGTGTCGTTTGCTTTGAGTGTACGTACCGGAGAGGTGGGAGGCGGTATGGGAGGAAATGAGAAATGACTGATAACGTCAAAATCATAACGACAAACCGGAAGGCCCGGCACGAATACACCATCGAGGATACGCTCGAGGCCGGGGTCGTATTGACAGGGACCGAGGTCAAGTCGCTCCGGGAAGGGCGCGCAAACCTTCAGGATGCCTATTGCGCGGTAGAAGGAGGGGAGATGATCCTCCGGAATGCCCATATCTCTCCTTATGCACACGGCAATCTCTTCAACCATGACCCGTTGCGTCCGCGCAAACTGCTGTTGCACCGCAAGGAGATCGAACAGTGGCGAAAGGCAACGGAGCAGAAAGGGTACACGATCATACCCCTCAAGCTCTATTTCAAGAATGGCCGTGTGAAGGTAGAAATTGGACTTGCAAGAGGTAAGAAACTCTACGACAAACGCCAGGATATTGCGGAGCGTGATACCAAGCGGCGCATCGAGCAACTGACGAAGCAACATTAGCCAGATAAACGGGCGTATATTAGCCGCCCGTGTACACAACGAGCCATGACAGTGCAGCAGAACCTGACACACGACGTCCTGGAACTTGCCGGGACCATCGCGAATGGCCTCGGCAAGATAGAGGGTGTCGTAGCCGTTTCGCTCGATGGAGCCTGGGCGAGTGGCGAACATGATCTGGATGCGGACATCAACCTCGGGTTGTACTATCGGGACACGGAACGCCCGAGTGTTGAGGCCCTGCGAGACTTCGCCCGCAGGCTGAATAACTCGCTCTCGGCGGATGTTGTGACGGACTTCTGGGCCCACGGGCCTCTTATAAACGGTGGCGCTTTGCTCTGGGTGGAAGGTCAGCGTGTCGACTGGCACTACCGTGAAATTGATTACGTCAGAAGGGAGATCGAGAATGCGCGCCGTGGCATAGTGATGGGACATTACCAGCCCGGCTATCCGCAAGGTTTTTTCAGTCACTACCTGGTCGGAATCGTTAACCAGTGCCGTCCGCTGTTTGACCCGCAGGGCGAACTTGTGAAACTGAAAGCGGGAACGGAAAGCTACCCCGCTCCTCTGAAGGAGGCACTCCTCCGGAACTTCATCCGTGAGGCTGACCTCACCCTGTTTGCAGCCCAGAAATCAGCTGCCGACGAGGACGTCTACTATACGGTAGGCTGCCTGCAGCGCTGCGTCTCGTGTTTGATTCAGGCTTTATTTGCCGTCAATGAGCGCTACATCACGCATGAGCGGGACGCTCTCGAGAAGCTCATGCATCTCGAACAACGCCCGGACCACTTTGCCGGTCTCGTAACGTCGATTCTCTCCAGCCCGGGTACATCGGCAGCGGAGCTTCAGGATAGTATCGCGCAGCTTCAGGGACTCGTGTCGGAGATACGGTTGGAGTACATTAGCCCGCTTTATGTGGGCCTGTAATTGGTTACGCATCAGGAATTTGCAGATTGGCAGGCAATCTGGAGAGATGGTGTACAGCGCGCGAGCTAGATGGTGGCCGTTCATGTCACCTGCATGGCAGTACAGCCGATGCATTCTGCTATCGGAGTTTCATCGGATTCGGACCGGTGTCGGTTGTGCCCGACGCTGTCTTTCACACACATCTGCATGAGGCCTGGTATGGAGCGTGACGCGGCGCTCGCTGCCTCATCGCCACGGAAGCAATAATCGGATATATCATGGCTGAGTTTCTCCCGGTAGAAGAGCAACTACAACATATTCGTCGCGGCGTTCAAGAAATCCTTCCGGAAGAAGCCCTCGTTGAAAAGCTCAAACGGTCGGTAGCCACGGGGAAGCCCCTCGTGGTCAAGCTCGGCTGCGATCCGAGCCGTCCGGATCTTCACCTCGGGCACTCTGTCGTATTACGTAAGCTGCGCCAGTTTCAGGATCTCGGGCATCAGGCCGTTCTCATCGTCGGTGATTTCACCGGCATGATTGGCGATCCGAGCGGTAGGTCCAAAACCCGGCCACCGCTGACGCTCGAGGAGACGAGAGAGAATGGACGCACGTATTTTGAGCAAGCCTCCAAGATCCTCGATCCTCAGCGTACGAAGATGCTCTTCAACTCGGAATGGCTGGGAAAGATGACATTCCGGGATGTGATCGAGCTAGCCGCGAAGTATACGGTGGCCCGTATGTTGGAGCGTGACGAGTTCGAAAAACGCTATAAGGCCGGAGAGCCTATCAGCATCCATGAGTTCCTGTACCCACTCGCTCAGGCACAGGACTCGGTTGCCATCCAGGCCGATGTGGAGTTGGGCGGGACGGACCAGAAGTTCAATCTGCTTGTCGGGCGCGACATTCAGACCGCGGTCGGTCAAGATGCGCAGGTTTGTATCACGCTGCCAATTCTGGAAGGGACGGATGGTGTAGAGAAGATGTCGAAGTCACTCGACAACTACATCGGTATCGCGGAGCCGCCCGACGAGATGTACGGCAAGACACTCTCCATTCCGGACAACCTTATCTACCGCTATTTCGAACTGGCAACGGATGTGGATACGAGGGAATTGCCGAAGATCGAAGAGTTCGCCCGGACGGATCCCCGTAATGCCAAGCACCTGCTTGCCTGGACGATCGTTCGGATGTATCACGGCGAAGAGGCAGCGAACAAGGCTCGCGAGAACTTCGAGCGTACGTTCGTGCAGGGCCAGATTCCCGAGGACATTCCTGAATTCCGGCCGCAGCCTGACGAGGGAGGATCAAGCATCGGGGTGCTCCATCTCCTGACACAGGCCGGGCTGACCGCATCGAATGGCGAGGCCCGGCGCATGGTGCAGCAAGGAGCCGTCACGATAGATGGTGTTCGGATTGCGGACCCGATGGAGAGGATTGACCTCGCCGCCCGAGCGCCGTTCGTCGTGAAGGTCGGAAAGCGTCGCTTCGCTCGGATCGTGTGGTAGGAACGTGCGATTGCACGTTCCTATGCGGACTGCTGAACGCGGGCATCCATGCCCTCTACTTGCCGGATGAGTTCGGTCTTGTAGCCCGCAACGCGTCTTAGCAGGGCCTCATCGCCTGTCGCGAGGATCTGAGCTGCCAGTAATGCCGCATTCTTAGCTCCGCCGATGGCCACGGTGGCCACGGGCACGCCTCCGGGCATCTGTACGATGGAGAGTAGAGAATCAAGGCCCTTGAGGTGCTTGCTGGGCACAGGCACGCCGATGACGGGGAGAGGCGTGCTGGCGGCGATCATCCCTGGCAGGTGAGCGGCACCGCCTGCTCCGGCGATGATGACTTTCAGCCCCCGCGCATGGGCGGCTTCGGCATACTCGAGCATAGCGCGCGGTGTGCGGTGTGCGGAGAGCACTCGGATCTCATACGAGATATCAAACGCTTTCAGCACTTCGGCGGCATCCTGCATCACCGGCAGGTCCGACTCGCTCCCCATGGCAATGCCGACGAGGGGTGTTTCCTGTTGCATCGTTTAACCTGATGACCTGTTTTATAGCTGAATCAGTTCCGCTGCCCGTTCCGCCAGCCTGCGTGTTTCCGCAGCATCGGATCCAGTGACAGTGACATGGCCCATCTTGCGGCGCGGGCGCACTTCTTCCTTGCCATAGATATGGATGGAGGCGCCCGGGATGGTCAGCGCTTCCGTCAGTCCATCCGTGCCCGTTGCTCCGCTCCGGTGTCCGAGGACGTTGACCATCACAGCGACGGGCGCTCGCAGCTCCGGGCTGCCGAGCGGCCAATCCAGTATGGCGCGCAGGTGGTTCTCGAATTGCGAAGTGTAGCTACCCTCTATGGAATAGTGGCCGGTGTTGTGCGGGCGGGGAGCCATCTCATTGATGAGCACCGAGCCATCTGGCATCTCGAACAGTTCTACTGCGGTAATACCTACACCGCCCACGACCTCGACGGCGGCAAGAGCAATACGACGTGCCTCTTCGGCCACTGTGGGGTCGATCTCGGCAGGTACCACGACTGCATGGCACCGGTGGTCCCGCTGTTCGGTATAGGCTACCGGATAAACGACGTGCTCGCCTCCGGGACGGCGAGCCACGAGAACCGATAACTCTCGTACGAAGGGCGCCCATGCTTCTACGAGCAGACCGTCCTCCCCCGCCAGCTTGGACCATGCAGCTGTGACGTCTTCAGGAGTACGAGCCGTGGCGTTGCCGTACCCGTCATACGAGCCCTGATATTGTTTCAACATGACGGGGTATCCGAAGTCACTCGCTGCCGCCAGTGTCTCTTCGAGTGTGGCGCATCGTTTGAAAGCTGGAACCGGTAGTCCGGCAGCAGCGAGAGTCGACTTCTGGATGCCCTTGTGCCGGATCAGGGTAAGTGTCTCCGGGCGGGGCCAGAGCGCTGTCCTATCGGGCAGGACCTGCTCCAGAATATCGGCCGGTGCCCATTCGCTTTCGGACGTTACGACATCACACCCTTCGGCGAATGCCCGTAGGACTTCCGGGTCCTTCCAGTCGGCCACTATCTGCTCACCAAGCCCTTGCATGGGTCCATCAGGGGTAGGGGAGAGGAAGCGGACCTTGAGGCCCATCCGAATACCGGCAAGCGCTAGCATACGTCCTAGCTGGCCTCCGCCAAGAATGCCGACGGTCGGGAAGTGTTTTGCCGAGTTTGGTCCGGCGCTGGTATCTACGGTCTTGATTTCAGGAGAGGATGACTGACCCAAGTTTAACCCTGGCGTGTATTGATCAAACGGAAGCGTCGTAGGTTTGCGCAAAGGACCCTGTGCTTATCCTTTCTGTGCGTTGAGGATCTCGTCCAGTTGCATTTCATTTTCTACCAGGACCGCGCGAGCCTTTGATCCTTCGAAGGGACCGACGATGCCGGCTTCTTCGAGCTGGTCTACGATTCGAGCGGCACGGGTGTAGCCGACGGAGAGTTTCCGCTGGAGCAGCGAAACCGAACCCTGCTGGCTGCGCACGATGATACGGGCAGCTTCCTCGAACAGGTCGTCGATGTCGTCGATGGGCCCGAGGTCCATGTCGAGGGTGGGTGTTTCCTCGATATCCGGGAGCATATACGGCCCTGGTCCCGGCTGCGCTTCAATGAACTTCGTGATCTCGTCTACCTCGTCCACTGAGATGAACGGACCCTGAAGGCGTACCATGCGGCTACCGTTCATATAGAGCAGGTCGCCGTTTCCGACGAGGCCTTCCGCTCCGTTCTGGTCGAGAATTGTACGGGAGTCAACTTTCGAAGCGACCTGGTAGGCCATGCGGGAGGGGAAGTTGGCCTTGATCAGACCTGTGATGACGTCCACGGACGGTCGCTGTGTGGCGAGAACGAGGTGGATGCCTACTGCACGAGCCATCTGCGCTAGACGTGCAATGGGACCCTCGATGTCCTTTCCAGCGGTCATCATGAGGTCCGCCAACTCGTCCACGATGACGACGATATAAGGTAGGTGTAAGTGGCCGTCTTCTGCCTTGAGCTGTCCGGTAGCTACCTTCTTGTTGTAGTCTTTGATGCCGCGTACGGTCGCCTTCGAGAGAATGTCGTACCGGCGCTCCATCTCCTTCTCGCACGACTTCAGGACGCCAAGTGCCTGGGTGAAGTCGGTGATGATCGGATCGTCGGTAATGGGTGACATGGCGCCGTAATGCCCGATGATCCGGGCGTACTGCTGAAGTTCGATCTTCTTCGGGTCGATCATGACGAACTTCAGGTTCGCCGGATGGCAGGCATAGAGCAGTCCCGTGATGAGGGTGTTCACACCGACTGACTTACCTGAGCCCGTGGCACCTGCGATCAGAAGGTGCGGCATCTTGGCGAGGTCCTCAATAAAGACCTCGCCTTCCACCGTTTTCCCTATGGCGACTGGTAGTTCCATCTTGGCATCTCGGAACTTGGTTGTTCCGATGAGGTCGCGAATCCAGACCATTTCACGGTGCCGGTTTGGAATCTCGACGCCAATTGCCGACTTGCCAGGAATGGGCGCAATCATGCGGATACCGCGAGCTGCCATAGCCATGGCGAGGTCATCTGCCAGGGACGTAATGCGGCTGATCTTGACGCCCGGAGCAGGCGTCAACTCGTACATCGTCACCGTCGGGCCTACGATGGCGTTGATATCCGTAATCTCAATGTTGTACGTCTCGAGCTTCTCCAGAAGAACCTGTTTGTTCTCCTCCAGCTCTTCCAGGTCGATCTGCTGTTCGTCGGATTGGCCCGTAACCAGTAGATCGATGGGGGGGAATGTGTAGGAGATGGACTCGTCCTGTCCCAGTATTTCCGTTTCGCGCTCGATGAAGTCTGTGCGTTCCTCTTCGACGCGAGCCTGAATTTTGAGTTCAGGTTGTAAGCCTCCGTCCTCTCTGGATTTGGGATGTTGTGTTGTCGGAGTGGGGGAAGGAAGGGTAGTTGCCCTGAAGGTTGTGTCGCGCTGGGGACTGCTCAGCTTTGCCGGTGATTCAATCGGCTCTTCTTTCTTTTCTTCCGTCCTCCAGAATTTGTCATTTTTGCCGGGTCGTTCGGTGATCTCCTCAGACGCCGGAGCAATCGCCCTGGTCTTCTCTGGACGTTCCGTACGTGAGTTATCACCACTGCGCGGAAGTTCGTCCCACTTCCGCAACTCCAGCCCCCGTTCCTTTTTACGCTCGGCTTTGCGCGTCCGGCGTCCTGCCCACCACGCTTTAATCGACGATCTCGCTCCAATAAACGCCTCTTCGATGCGATCCATTGTACGTTGAATGTCGCCATTGACAGCGATGAGGACGAGGATCGTGAGTGTCACCAGAAGCAAGATCAGCGATCCGGCTGCCCCGAATACATGGTTTAGCCATTTTGCCGTACCCAATCCCCAGAGGCCGCTCCACACTTCCAGATTGACTTCCAGGGCATAGCTAAACCACCCGAAGAAGCACGCCGAGATAAAGGCGAATAGAATGCCTATGATCGAGTAGAAGGGGAGTTGCTCGGGTTTTCGGCCGCGGAATACGACGTATCCCCAGACCATAGCCAGGCTGGAGAGGATCAGGATGTTGTAGCCGAGAAACGAAGGCACAAATAGCCTGGCAATCCAAGCGCCTATGATCCCTAGCGCGTTTTGTGCCCGTTGCTCCGGGTGCAGCACACGGTCCAAAGACAGTTCCTGCGCGATGACGTGGTCGGCGTTGCTATATGTGACGAGCGCAAGCGAAAGCAGGAGCGCTACGGCCATCATGATGATGCCGAGAATCTCTCGCTTCCGTTCTTGCGGAATCCGTTTCTCTTTTGATACCGCACTGGAAGATGACTTGCGCGGTGATCTGGTTGTGGTAGTCATGCCCGTCTCATACAAACGGCGTGCGGTCGCTGAGGACCGCCTGGCATATGGAAAAAAGTGCCTTGCTATGGGGTGAATAACACAGACTCAGCAAAAGACGAACCGGAGTCGTGTAGTGTTGTGGCGCAGACCATGATGTCGGTAATCATAGCACCGACGCTTGCTCATATTCCTTGTAGAGAACGAGCCGGTTCTCTTTATAATAAGGTAATACCGGCAGGACATCTGTCTGGAGGCAGTAGTCGACATCGTCGGCATATCCGTTTGCCATCAACCACTGCGCTTGGTTGGATCTGCGCAGGGCGGCATCAAGGTTATGCTGGTCGTGAACATACTGAGAGAATGCGATATGAGCCGAATCAGAGACCAGGTCCGGTTCTCGTCCATCCCAGAGCCGGTGGAGCAGGAGCCCGGCGCACAGGGTGTCTTCTAGAGACACCCTGTTCCGCCATCCGGCACAGATGATCGTAACATCGAGTCCTATCTGACGGACGAAGTCGACGACGCGTTGGGCATTCAGAAACGAACCTACGATGAGGTGCTCGGCGCCTCGCGCCCTGGAAATGGCTACCGTGCCGTTCGTCGTTGTAAAAATAATCGTTCTGCCCTCGATGGCTTCCTGGGTGTACTCCAGAGGGGAATTGCCAAGATGATAGCCCTGGATTTTGATACCGCCGCGTTCGCCGCCCAGAAGGTAGCTGCTCTGATCCAGGTTCGACGCGATCTTGGTAGCCGAGCCAGTATCCGCAACAGGTACGATGGCCCGAGCCCAGTTATTCAAGGCCGTCGCAATGGTAGAGGACGCGCGGAGCACATCGATAACAATGACGGTGCGACCCTTCACGTCATCTTCGGTCACCGTCGAACTGGTAAGAAAAACCTCAGCTTTCATTCTCGTGCGTCACCTTCACATATCAAACAAACAAGAGCAATTAGAATCGCAAATCTTCTCGGCCTTTGCAGCTTCAGGTGCCCATCCGCAATAACCAATCGGGTATTGGTTGGTGCCTCTCAGGAAGCGAGCCGGGGCGCATTACTCGACCACCGGTAGAGTCCAGCGCAGTCTGCCTGGAGAACAGGCGCCAGCAGGTTCCGCGTGGAGGCGCTACTTCTTGTGAAAAGGCGGCTTCTCCACACGCGCCTTCAGCACCCGACCGCGAACGGAGATTCCGATGTGTGCACCGGGCTCCGTATACTCGGGCCGGTTCGGAACGTAGCCGAGGCCGATGCCCTGGCCGAGTACAGGGGATTGTGTGCCGCTAGTCACTTCACCAATCTCCTGGCCGGAAGCATCCGTGATGGGATAATCTGACCTGGGGATGCCCCGGTCCTCTAGAACGAAACCGATGAGCTTACGCTCCAGACCATTCGTTTTTTGTTTTTGAAGTGCCTCGCGTCCGATGAAGTCTCCTTTCTCCAGCTTTGTAACCCAGCCGAGCCCTGCTTCGAGCGGTGTCGTGGACTCTGTCAGTTCGTTTCCATAGAGGCAGTAGCCGGCTTCAAGGCGCAGTGTATCCCGCGCGCCCAGTCCGGCAGGTTTCAAACCTAGTGGTTCGCCCGCCTCCATGAGCGCATCCCATACAGCCTTTACATTGGATGCTTCGCAATAAATCTCCAACCCTGGTTCGCCCGTGTATCCGGTATGAGAGAGAATCGCGCGCTCGCAGGAGAGAAACGTGCCAGTGGGCTGGGGAGCAAAGTGATAATACTTCAGGCTGTCGAGCGGGAAATCAGTGAGCTTCTGTACGATTTCGAAGGCCGACGGCCCCTGGATAGCAAGGAGCGCGGTATCATCTGAGATATTGTCCAGTTGGGCGCCTACCTCGTTGTTTGCCTGCATCCATTCGATATCTTTCTCGACGTTTACAGCGTTGATGACGAGCATGTATTCCTGCTCGTTGATGCGATAGACAAGCAAATCATCTACGATGCCTCCATCTGGCAGGCACATGACCGTATACATCACCCGGCCATCATACAGAGTGGAGATGTCATTCGTCACGAGGTGCTGAACGAAGTCGAAGGCGTTCGGACCTCGTACGATGACTTCTCCCATATGGCTCACGTCGAACAGACCCGCCGTCCGGCGGACCGCCATGTGCTCGTCGATGATACCCGTGTACTGGATGGGCATCGCGAATCCTGCAAACGGCACCATTCGGGCTCCGAGCGCGATGTGCGTTTCGTGGAGGGGTGTTTTTTTGATCTCGACGGTGGGCTGCATTCAAGAGAAGAAAAGTGAACGGAAGTGATGGACCCGGCACGGTAGCCGTAAACCGTTGAATTATACGCCGTAGCAGGCCGATAGTCAACGAAAACCGGGGTAGCGAAAATCCCTTAAAGACTGCCGGAAAAGGGCAAACACCTTGCGTATCCGAATCAATCCGTTAGAGCCGGTATGCTGTAAATCCGTTTTGCTGTAGCGCTGTGACGGCGGCATTTGCCGTAGTCTCATCCGCGAAGCTGAGCCGCAGGGCGCCTCCCGTACCTTCGCGGACCTTGAGCAACTCGATATCCTTGATGTTGAGTTCTGCCTCGAAGAGTGTGCGCGTGATGTTCAGAAATTCGCCCGGCCTGTCCACTGCGTACACGTAGATATCCGCAAGGGGTTGCATGAATCCTTTGGTGTCCTTTGGTATAGTGTTGCGGACCGTTCGTGCCGAATCGAAAAGATCTTCCAGGTCATCCAGACTTTCCTCCGCAACCCGATTTCGTATGCGTTGGAGGGTTGCGGCAAAACCGCTCAGGGCATCCAGGATGTAGCCCTCATTTGCAATGATAATGTCCCTCCAGATGTCGAACGGTGAGGAGGCGATCCGGGTCATGTCTCGAAAGCCGCCGGCAGCCAATCGAAGGAAGGCGTCATCTGTTTCATTCTGTTCCGCCGCGTAGTTCATGAGCGCGACGGCCAGGATCTGGGGTAGATGGCTGACGACAGACGCAATACGATCATGGCGTTTGGGCTCGAGCACGAGGATGCGGGCTCCGGTCAGTTCGACCAATCTGATGAGCTCGGCGTAGTTTCCGGAGAAATCCGATGTGGTCATCCCGTCCGGAGGACACAGCACGTAGGTGGCACTTTCGAACAGGAAGGGATCGGCATGGGCAATTCCTCCACGTTCTCGGCCGGCCATCGGATGCCCTCCAATGAACACGTTGCTAGTCGGGAGAACCGCGGCTGCATGTCGGGCGATGGGGGCTTTGACCGATCCGACATCGGTAACGATGGCACCCGGCTTCAGGTAGGCTGCAATCGTTTCCATGAGGCTGAGCATGGAAACCAGCGGTACGGCAAGGACCACCAGGTCGGCATCCCGTACGGCTATACCGGGATCGCCTGGCGCCTGCTCGTCGATGGCTCCTAACTGCGCCGCTTTGGCGAGTACGTCAGAATGATCATGCCCCACGATATGAAGGTCGGGCCGATTTTTTTTCCAGGCGAGGCCCAGCGATCCGCCGATGAGACCGGTACCTAGTAGCGCTATGCGCTCAATCTGCATGATAAGAGTAAGGGAGAGTGGATCAAGGACGTGGGATGAAAAGGTACGGCATTAACCGTGTAACATTAGCGGAATGAAACCATGCATCGCAGAGCAAAACAGTACCTTAAAGGTATCTTCGCAGCCTGTATGCGGCGGACCGTAACCTTCTCAACGTGTAACGCGCTGATTGTGTGCCGTAAAATACGACGACATCTGCCCCTCCTCGTGCCGCCCGGCAGCGATACGCTATGCTATTTCCGATAAGCGATGACGACCGCAAGATCTCCGGTCCCGCCCTGGTCACGAAAGGACTCATCGTGGCCAATGTGCTGGTCTATTTTCTTTTCCAGCAGGGTGGAGTGAATGAAGCCTTTACCAGTGGCTTCAGTGTGATTCCAGCCGAAATCACTACAGGCAGGGATATCACGGCAAGTCAGGTAGTGCATATCCAGGGAGAGGCTTTCCAGATTCCTCAGGCGCCAGGCCCCAATCCGATCTATCTGACCATACTCACGGCAATGTTCATGCATGCCGGACTGCTGCATCTGTTCGGCAACATGCTGTATTTATGGATCTTCGGGGATAATGTTGAGCATCGGTTTGGCTCTGCGGTGTTTTTGCTTTTTTACGTTGCCAGCGGTGTGGCTGCTACCTTTGCACAGGTAGCGACCTCGCCGCACAGTATCATTCCGAATCTCGGTGCATCCGGCGCCATATCGGGCGTGCTGGGTGCGTATCTCGTTCTGTTCCCCCGGAACAGGGTATATGCGCTTTTCTTTTACTTCATCGTATCAATTCCTGCCGTGGTAGCGATCGGAATGTGGATCGTTCTACAGCTTTTTAATGGATACGGGGCTTTCATCTTCTCCCAGCAGACGGGAGGCGTCGCCTACGCAGCCCATATCGGCGGTTTCTTCACCGGAGTCGTGCTAGCCTTGATTCTCCGAGTCGTCATTCGTAAGCCGGAGCGCCCGAATGTATTCAGGCACGCTTCGGAGTATGACCGATCTCGGCCTTACTGGTAGCAATTTCAAGGGCAGGGGAATCACTATCCGAGAACAGCTACTCTCTACTTGTCTGTAATCCGGTGCTCCACTATTTTTGAAGGAGTGGAAATACAGACAAGTGGAGAGTAACATGGGAGTTCAGATTCACATAGCCAAGCCGGTGTTTGAACGTCTCCAGAGTCTTGCAATTCCTCTAGTAGACACCCCTGAAACCGTGATCGAGAGATTGATCAGTTATTATGAGGCGACAGGAGGCTCGAATAATCCATCGAAACCAAACAGTTCTAAACAGGGTGGCTCTCGGAGTCAGGCTCCGGTATTTCAAAATGACCCATCGGCACGTAACTCACGAGAGAGAGGGGTTATCGTTAAGATCGGAAACCAAACATTGAAGGCTCACTCTGTTTCTGATCTCTATGAAAAAGTATTGATCTCCCTTCACGAGTCAGGGTCAATAGAGCGTTTAAGGTCGAAGATTCCTTTTGCAACCAGTCGTGTCCGTTATCTTGTGGCTAGCAAGCCCACTCATCCTAATGCAAAGCCATTTGTTGTTCCTGTAGCGTATCGTGGAATATATATGGAAGCTCACAAGGATTACAAGAATGCTGTCAACCACCTTCGTAAGTGGCTCGAATGTGGAGGAATAACATTGACTTACATTGGGTGAATATTGCAGGCAGGTTTGTGAGGCAGGTTTAGTCGCTTGCTAACATAATATTATTCATGGCTGATGAAGAGGAATCATCGGTGTGCGAAACTGTGAGAGCACGCACCTAAATATATCCAATAGTCTCCTTGGATATATTTAGGTGCGTGCTTTTGAGGTGGTTTTGCATCAGTTGAATTATACATCGCCGTTAAGAGACACTTTTGTAATATGTTGCCTCGTTTTGATCTTGTGAGTATAATTCTGAGATTAGGCTGGATAGGAGCAAGTTCTTGATGAATATGATGTGTGAGTAATGTGCCCTTGAGTTTATCTGATCCGATCAGTAAAGATTTGTTTGGTAGAGTATAAAAAGAACAGGCCCCTCGCTTTTGAAGCGAGGGGCCTGTTTCGTTTTACTAGGAAGCCGATCAGGATACGGCGTCGCTGGCGCTCTCTTCAGCCGCCTTGGAAGGTGTTTCTTCCGCGTTGCCGTCAGGCGAGGCAGAGCTCTCCTTTTCGGCGGCCTTGCCTTTCTTCGCCTTCTTGATCTTGAATATCAACTCGCCTGCCTTTTTCTCCTCGTCATGCGAGAGGAAGAGCGTATCCCCTTCACCCAGGTCATTGCTGAGGATCTGCTCGGCCATCGGATCTTCGACGTACTTCACGATGGCTCGGCGGAGCGGGCGGGCACCGAACTGCGGATCATACCCCTTCTCGACCAGGAAGTCTTTGGCTGACTGCGTCAGTTCGATGTTGATACCAAGGTCTTTTGCTCGCTTGAGCAGATCCTTCGACATGATGTCGATGATCTGGTAGATATGCTTCTTCTCGAGCGGGTGGAAGACGATCACATCATCGATACGGTTAAGGAATTCGGGGTTGAATACCCGTTTCAGTGCGTCCTCGACCGTGCTCTTGATGTTCGTATAGTTTCCTACGGATTCCCCACCAGGCGGCGGCGTCGTGAAGCCAAGGCCTTTGCCCAGGTTCTTGATATCCCGCGCTCCGATGTTCGATGTCATGATGATGATTGTGTTACGGAAATCCACGCGGCGGCCGAGGCCGTCCGTAAGGATACCGTCATCGAGCACCTGAAGCAGGATGTTGAAGACATCGGGGTGTGCCTTCTCGATCTCATCCAGCAAGACGACTGAGTAAGGCTTCCGGCGGACCTTTTCCGTAAGCTGGCCACCCTCTTCGTAGCCGACGTATCCCGGCGGTGCACCAACGAGACGGCTCACGGAGAACTTCTCCATGTATTCCGACATGTCGATGCGGATGAGGGCATCCTGCGAATCGAAAAGGTATTCCGTCAGCATCTTCGCCAGTTCGGTCTTACCGACGCCGGTCGGACCGAGGAAGATGAAGGAGCCGATCGGACGCTTGGGGTCTTTCAGGCCTGCCCGGGTACGACGGATTGCACGCGAGAGCTTCTGTACCGCCTCGTCTTGCCCGATGACGCGTCCGGTGAGCGCCTTCTCCATCTCGAGCAGTTTGCGCTGCTCCGGAGCGGCAATCTTATCGACCGGAATGCCCGTCATCATGGCGACGACTTCAGCGATGTTGTGGACCTCGACCTCGTGGACCTCGGTCTCAGCCTTGCGCTCCCATGCTTTCTTCGCCTCTTCGAGTTCTTCCTGCAGCTTCTTCTCACGGTCGCGCAGGCGCGCGGCCTCTTCGAAGCGCTGGCTCTTGACCACGCGGTTCTTCTCTTCGCGGATGTTCTCGATCTCCTCTTCCAGCTTCACGATTTCCTGAGGAACGCGAATGTTGGAGAGGTGAACGCGAGCACCAGCTTCGTCCATCACGTCGATGGCCTTGTCTGGCAGGAAGCGGTCCGTGATATACCGGTCGCTCAGCTTGACAGCCAGTTCGATGGCCTCGTCCGAGTAGTGGACGTTGTGGTGGTCCTCGTACTTATCCTTGATGTTGTGCAGGATCTGGATCGTTTCTTCCGGTGTGGAGGGGTCCACGATGATTTTCTGGAAGCGGCGATCCAGAGCGCCGTCTTTCTCGATGTACTGGCGGTACTCATCGAGCGTCGTCGCGCCGATGCACTGGATTTCACCACGCGCGAGGGCGGGTTTGAACATGTTTGACGCGTCGAGGCTGCCCGAGGCGCCGCCGGCGCCCACGATGGTGTGAAGCTCGTCGATGAAGAGGATGACGTCCGGGCTCTTTTCGAGCTCGTTCATCACGGCCTTCATGCGCTCTTCGAACTGGCCACGATACTTGGTGCCCGCCACGAGTGCAGCGAGGTCGAGTGTCACGATACGCTTATCGTAGAGAACCCGGCTGACCTTGCGCTGAATGATGCGCATGGCGAGGCCTTCGGCAATGGCTGTCTTACCTACGCCTGGCTCTCCGATGAGAACCGGGTTATTCTTCTTGCGGCGGCTCAACACCTGCGCGACGCGCTCGATCTCGCGCTCGCGGCCAACGATGGGGTCGAGCTTTCCTTCCTCGGCCAGCTTCGTCAGGTCACGGCCGAAGTTGTCGAGTACGGGTGTTTTACTTTTTTCCATTTTGCTACGCTCCTTTCCGGATCCAGAGGATGCGCGACCGCCGGAGCTGCCGCTGCTGCGCGAAGACGCGGAGGCCTTTCCACTAATGATGGAGTCGAGCTCGGCTCGAACGGCATCGTACGTGATGGAGAACCCCTGCTGAAGAATCTGCGCCGCAATGTTCTCATCATCGCGAAGCAGGCTCAGGAGCAGGTGCTCAGTCCCGATCACGTCGCTCTTGTACAACTTGGCTTCCAGGTACGTGATCTTGAGTACCTTCTCGGCCTGCTTCGTGAGCGGGATATTGCCTACGGTCAGTGTGCCGCCCGTGCTCCGAACCGTATCTTCGATAGCCTTCTTTAGCTTGAATAGGTCACACCCAAGATTGCGTAGGATCTTGACCGCGATCCCTTCACCTTCCCGAATGATACCAAGTAATAAATGCTCGGTGCCGATGTAATCGTGACCTAGCCGTATCGCCTCTTCGCGGCTGTACGAGATCACGTCACGCACTCGATTCGAAAAGTTACCTTCCATGATCTAATTCTTCTGAACAGGAGCCGTGCACCGGGTGAGTCTGCTCCTGTCCACGTAAAACATTCTAGACGTAAGTCAACGCAAATAGCGGACCACTACGGGCGCCCGACATGTAGCGCCAAAACGAGCCCTGGGAGAGCGTCTGCAGCGGCTATCAGATGACGGTGTACACGAACGAGGTCAGTGGTGTTAACCATGCCCTAACTCCACTGTTCCAGCCCTTCTTATAAACAGAGACGCGTGGATTCATACGAACCTCACGCGCCAGATCGATGCCGACTGCATCCGTCTGAACAGGGCAAAACCTGTTCGGGACTACATCTTAGTGCCGGAGAACCGGCAGATGTTACGCTGCGAAGCTGGACCCGCATCCGCAGGTAGACGTGGCATTCGGGTTATTGAACGTGAAGCCGCGTGCATTCAGACCATCGTGGTAGTCAATGGTCGTCCCCATCAGGTAAAGACCGTGGCGCTTGTCCATAAATACTGAAATACCATCGACTTCAAATTCCACATCGTGCTCGCGCATCTTGTCAAAACCGAGCACGTAGCTCATGCCGGAACAACCGCCGCCGCGGACACCAACGCGTAGTCCGTACCCCTCCGGAATCTCCTTCGTGTTCATGATTTTCTTGATTTCCTGCGAGGCGCGATCGCTCAGAACAATTGGGGTCTTTACCCGGGGTGCTGTGGCTACTTCTGACATGGTTTGGTCCAATCAAAACCTCCCGGCGTGCAGGAGGATACGGTGATATCGCAACGTTGTTACTATGCAACGATACCCTTATCTGCCTGTTCCGGGAGAGAATAGACTTTCAACGTCCGAAAGCTACTGCACTAGCGGAGGACGAATGTTTTTTACCCGTCCAGTGTATGGGCGAGGACTACGACCTCCTTGTGAAGTTCCGAGACTCCTTCGTGGGGGTATACGGCGTCAAGAGCGACGATATATATGCCGATTTGCAGCGGCCTACCTTCGTCATCTCGCCCATCCCATTTATACTCGACGTTCGGGCTAGTAAGTGCGGCTGGGGTGAGTGTCCGCACGAGACGGCCAAACGAATCATAGATGCGTATGCGTATGGAGCCTCCCGGTAAGGAGGTCCTGAAGTGGATCGTGGTCGTATCCTCGAAGCCGTCCTGGTCGGGGGAGAAAGGGGAAGGTTCAATGGAAAGAACGGATACAGCGGGAGTGGAAGCATCCTCATAGGATGCAGCATTGGAAAATCCGGGGGTGCCTCCTGCGGGATCTGGGCTGCTGGTCCAGTTGGCCGCCTGTTGTCCCGGCATGTCGGCATCCATGCGTTCCAGGGAAACACCTCGTGAATCTACCAGAGCGGGGTTGTGCCATTCCGGAGTGTATCGAACCTCATCGAGCAACGTACCGTCCCACCTGTGGATACGAATCAGGTCGCCTTCGTTCCGCAGACCAAGGGTGGCGCGGCGTACGGGCAAGAGCATTGCTGCATCACGATTAACATCGAGAGCGGGAAAAGCACGGGAGAGGGTGGACTGGGTTTCGGCAGGGGTAGAACTCGTGTCTGCGAAAACGACGGCGAAGCTCTTGGGTGGCAGAGCGATACGGGAGGCTCCGAAGTGCAGGGTATCTGCATCACCGGTCTTATCCGGCTCACGTGTCCGGTAAAGCCGATGTAAGGCCAGCGTAACGGCTGAGCGGTTGTACAGTTCAATGTATTCCGGCTGGGCGGGCCGGAGTCCCTCCCCGGTGCTCAGGGGGGCATACATGATCTCATTGATGACTAGGTCGCCGGGATTTGCTAGTTGGGCAACAGTGACGTCCGCAGAGATGAGCGCATTCCCTGCGATGTCGCGCACGCCCTGGACGTGCAGTTGCCATTCCGTGTTCACGGGCAAGACTCCGTCTCCGAAGGCGATCCGAAATTGTGTGTCGCTGACAGCCTGTACAGATTCAGGCATCAGACCATCAATATCAAACCACGCATCTTTTGCCGAATCACTGTCCAGCACCTCGTCGAAGTACACGTCGATCTGGGTATCATCGATTTGCTCTGCGAATAATACCCGTGGAGCCTGACTGTCCTCGAAACGCGCCTCCAGGTCGTCAAAGGTGTAGGCTCGAGCCGTTTCGGGTGTGTGTTTGACCCAGATTCCGAAGTAAGAACTGCTGGTATAGGTATCATCCAGCACAGCGAAAATCGGTTTACCGTTGACATACACAGACCACTGTCCGTCTGGAGTACGGGTTGCTGTAATGCCAAGAGCGTGGGTATCAGCCTTCAGGATGGCCGCCGCGCTGCGTGCCAGTTCAACCCGTCTGGAAACGGCACTGCCATCTTGCCTGTAAAGCCGAATTTCGTCGCTATTGTTGGTTCCAAGCTGGATGAAGTAACCCCGGACATCGCCTTCGAGATTTGCGCTGTCCGCAATGAGATAGACGCGCGCTCCGTTGAAATTGCTCAGGTTGACGCTGGCATAGGCGAAAGTGAATGACCACATGCCGTAGGCGACTCGGGAAGATGTAGCGAGGTGGATCGTATCAGCCCTGGCGGCACCAGCCGTTTGGAGCGCATACGCATCGCCGGATGGGACGATGGTCCAGGACGTGGTTTCGCCCTGCCATTCCGGATCATGTGTGAAATCGCCGTCTGTAAACGATTCGTTTACTTGCGCCCAGGCAGGCAGGAACAGAGCGACTTGAAGGACGACGGCTTGAAGGAGGGTGGTTGTGGATAGGGGATGCATGTCTGGTAGATCGGATGGCGCTCGATCTACCAGACAGATCAGTCCGCCCGATATAACCTTTTAAACCAACCCGCTGCGCTTGCGTAGGAACCACTCGACGGAGAGGAGAACAATGATGAATAGCGCAAGGATATATACGTGGCGCAGCTCGGTCGTACGATCGATCTCGTGTACGTCCGCGGTAAACATTTCCGAGGCTTCCAATACAGAGGGAATCATTCCCAGTTGATCGGATGAAAGGAGGGTACCACCGGATCGAAGTGCGAGTTGTTGCATGAGTGAGGTGTTCGCCCGCGTCTCTCGAAACTCCAGGTTGAGCGAACCCACGGCAAACGAGCCTTCGTCGGTTCCGATCTCCGTATCGCCACGTTGTGCTTTCGCCGTGTAGCGGTACGTTCCTTCTGGTAAGGCCCCGGCATCAAGCGTGTAGCGCCCGTTGCCTACGGATTCCATTCGATAGGGGTACTCGGTTCCATCGGGCGTCGTGAGGATCACGTCAACGGCTGCACCGTCTACCGGACGCAGACTCTCGTCGTAGACCTGTCCCTGAAAGAGTGCCGATTCCCCGCCCGCAAACATCTCTTCAATGGGTTCAACGCGTACGCGTCTATTTTCGTCTCGCGTCGTGATCCATTGGATGGCATTCGAGAATAGCCGGGGCCAGTAATCTCCGACCTCGCTCAGGTCTTCCGGGATATTCTTCCAGCGCCAGGTGCCCGCCCCGAGTAGAGCAGCGGAGCGACTTCCACTTCGCTGACGAACGATCAGAAGCGGATCGTTAAGCGCCACGCCTCTGACCTCGATTGTGGCCAGAACCCGTGCATCGGGACTCACCTGCCAGCGGCTGTCGTTATAGATGATTGGAGGCAGTCGGTGCCATGCATCCCGGGTAGCATTAGGAATTTCCAGCACCGGGTGACGCTCGGCAGCGGTGGTGGGGACGAACGAAGCGTCGAAGAAACCCTGCCGGATTGTCTCCGGGTGCACAGGAAGTACGTCGCTGAAGTACTGCCGGAGGAGGGTAAGGTCTGTTTGCCGGGTCAGGATGAAGAAAAGAGGGGTACCCTTGTTCGCAGCGTCCACGATGCGCTTGATCTGGTCGGGGCGCCCTGCCGGTCCTGGAAAACCGGCCAGGACGATGGCGTCTACCTCATCCAGAGAATCGAGAGCAGCATCGTCGTAGAAGGTACCGGTGGTCTTCTGGACCAATGTCAGGACCTTCATGTCTGCGTTTTGCTCGAGTACCTGCCGCATCGCGGCTAGATCCGGGTCTGGCGCAGCGCTAACCAGCAAAATGCTCTTCTTGCGATCCAGTACACGTGCTGTTACCGTCGCGATATTGTTACGATACGTCAACTCACCGGGCAGCCTGGATACAGCTACGGTGAACTGCTGGAGTCCCGGGGCAGGGGGCGTATAGGTGAGTTCCACCGGGACTTCTGCGGTGCCATTTGGAAGTTGAATCGTTTCCGAATCGAGCACCTGCCCGCCCTGCGATAGCGTAACGGTTACCCTTTCCGCTCCGTAATCATCCGATCGCAGCCGTACCTGCACGGGTTGTTCCGTTCCCGCGTAGGCAATCTCGTTAGAGACGATCGTGCGTACCTGAATGTCGCGTTTGCTCGTGGTGTCGCCGACTACTGCAGCCAGAATGGGCACGGGATAGCGTTCTGCCTGGTACAACGGATTGCGGCCCGTATTGTACTGCCCATCAGAGATGAGGAGGACAGACCGGAGATTCTCGTTCTTCAAGTCCTCACGTACGAAATCCAGTGCCCGCGCGATGTCGGTTCGCTCTCCATCGAAGCGCAGCGAGTCGACCCAGTTCTCCGTACGTCCGGGAATTTTCTCGACAGCGCTATTGAATCGGTATACGCGTACGTGCCCCTCGATCTGACCGGTCGGTAGCTGGCGGAGAAGATCGCGCACGGACTGGTCAGATGCGATATCAGATGTGTCGGCCGTTTCTCCCCCCAGGGTAAGGCTCTGGCTGTCGTCAACCAGTACGGCAAGGACAGGGGGGCGGGATTCGCTTTCGATCCGGCGGATAATGGGTTCGAAGAGGAGAAACAGGACGAGAAATAGGGCGGCGAAGCGAAGCACACCCAGGAACAACCTTTTTACAGGGGGGAGTGGCGGTGCCGTCTGGCGATAGCTCCAGTATGTGAGCGCCGCTGCAACTAATGCGCACAGGATGAGCAAAAGCGGGCTGGAAGCGAGCGTGATGGACATACGGCATGCACCACCGCCGGTGAACTACTAGAATGTCATGACTTCACTGCAATGGGCTACGAATGCAGTGGGATGTACGCGCCCGAGAAGAATCCGGGCAGGAGTTCTTCAGGCCGCACGCGCTGCGGCTCTTGCTCTCCTCGATCTATCCAAAGCGTTGCTTCCGGAGAGAGTTCCGCCAGAAACTGACGGCATGCACCACATGGGGAGCAGCCGGGATCGCTTGGGCAGGTGAGGTACATGGCCTTGATGCTCGGGTGGCCGTAGCTGATGGCGGTACCCAGGGCATTCCGCTCGGCACAAAGGATACGAGACCAGTCAGGGTATTCCACATTGACTCCGGGAATCATCTGGCCGGTGCCGGTGACGGCCAGGGCTCCAACGCGAAATCCTGATTCTTGTACTCGGGCACGTATGGCGATGCGACGCGCCATAGCAATGCCTGTGCGGGGGCTATCGGGAGGCTCTCCCGCCTGAAAGGGGCTAAGGCGTTCAACCGGCGCCGGGAAGCGTTCCGGGTCGCCTGACACAAAGACATCATCCGAAAGTTGGGTAAACCCGTGCCCGGTGTTGGTGCGAAGAAACGTCTGGTCTTCCTCTCTGAAGGGAGCACTTTGTACGATGGACAGTACATCGTCCCGGCCCAGGGCAGTTGCCGTTGTCAACGCATTCAATATGGGCGGAATTGTGAGTGAAAAGGAGGCGCTTTCGACGCGCACGCCTGGAATCCACGAACCATCTGATAACAGGAGAATACACGCCTCCTGTCGTCCGGAATAGGGGGCCCGTGAAAACGGAGCCACACGAATAGCCTGCTGGCGAAGTTGATCTATAATAAGGTCGATGCGTTCAGGCATATGCGTCGTCCTTGCAGAACCTGGCTGACGGTCCCGATCGATCGGCTGGACCAGTATAGACGTACGAAAGCGGAAAAGGACGTAGTTCCCGGCTGCGCGTCAGGATTAGTGCCTTTTCACGCCCTGCCAATGGGTACTATTTTATAAGAAAAAAGAACGAGAGAGGGTCATCACATGGTTGTTGTCATGCAGCCCGGGGTCGAGGAAGCCCAGATACAGGCTGTGATAGAGCGGCTCAACGAGCTTGGTTTCGACGTCCATCGGTCGAGCGGTGTAAACCAGACGGTGCTAGGCGCCATTGGCGTGAAGCCGGATTTCGATGTGCGTCACATCCAGGTACTGGATGGGGTGGCGGAAGCCTACCGGGTTACTGAACCCTACAAGTTCGCCAGCCGCGTGTGGCGCAAAGAGGATACGACGCTCGAGGTGAACGGTGTCACGGTCGGAGGGAGTGAGGTCATCCTGATGGCAGGGCCGTGTTCCGTCGAAAGTGAGGAACAGATGGACGCTGCGGCATCAGTCGTTGCCGCACAGGGCGCTACGTTCCTTCGTGGAGGCGCATTCAAGCCTCGCTCATCCCCGTACTCATTTCAGGGACTCGGCGAGCGAGGCCTGCGGATCATGCGAGATGCTGCCGATCGCTACGGCCTGAACGTCATCACGGAGGTAATGGACGTAGCGCAGATCCCGCTCATCGTGGAGTATGCCGAGGTGCTTCAGGTGGGTGCGCGCAATATGCAGAATTTTTCGCTGCTCAAGGAATTGGGGAAGGTCGAAAAACCCATATTTCTGAAACGGGGACTTTCGGCCACCATTGAGGAGTGGCTGATGAGCGCGGAATACGTGATAGCCAATGGCAACCCGCAGGTCATACTCTGCGAGCGCGGGATCCGAACCTTTGAGACGTATACCCGGAATACGCTCGATCTCTCAGCAGTGCCGGTCGTTAAGAAAATCAGCCACTTGCCCGTCTTCGTAGATCCGAGCCACGGTACCGGCATCCGGAACAAGGTTACACCGATGGCCAGGGCTGCCGTGGCGGCTGGGGCCGATGGGCTGATGGTCGAAATCCACCCGAATCCGCCTTTGGCCAAAAGCGACGGACCACAGTCGCTTTACTTCGACCAGTTCACTGAGATGGTGCGCCAGGTTCGGCTTATCGCACAGGCTATTGGCCGAAACGTGCGTGAACCTCAGGATGCAACCGTGTAAAAGCCGTTAGGACGTCATGCCGTATATGAGAGGGCTAGCGGCGAGACTGTGATCTATTACGTTCCTGTGATAAGACCTCTGTACGGTGGCTGGCACGCGTCTTTCACAGCCGTGGCGGGTAACATGATTGCTGCCGGTCAACAGGCGCGGATCGGATTGTTGGCGCGTCGTTTGTCTGAATCTGATGACGGTAGGCTTATGCTGATTGAGCCATTTCCCATAGGAAATGGCCGTGCCAGTAGTTGACCTTAACTCGCTCTTAGGCAAGACGTACAGCCAGTCAGTTTGTGGCAATAAATATAAAATAATTAAGGATATGTGTGGAATTGTGGGTTACATAGGTAACCAGCAGGTGAGTGAGATTCTTCTAACCGGTCTCCAGCGACTGGAGTATCGGGGGTATGATTCGGCCGGTGTCGCTGTTGTAAATGGAGAAGGGCTTGTCGTTCGCAAGCAAAAGGGGAAAGTCGCCGAACTTGCAACTGCCCTGGGCAATGGAAAAGCCGTACAGGGGACGATCGGGATCGGACACACGCGCTGGGCGACGCACGGCTTTCCCAGTGACGTGAATGCCCACCCGCACACGAGCACCGATAACGATTTTGCACTCGTTCACAACGGTATCATCGAGAACTACGCCAGCCTGCGCGAGCGCCTCGTCCGAAAGGGGTACAATTTCCGCAGCCAGACCGATACTGAGGTACTCGTCCATCTCATCGACGATGTGCGGAAAACGACCGGTCTTCCGCTGGAAGAAGCAGTGCGCCAGGCCTTGACCCAGGTCGTTGGCACATACGGCATTGCAATCATCGCGGACCAGGACGATGATCTCCTTATCGCGGCGCGAAAGGGGAGTCCGCTTATTCTCGGGGTGGGGGACGGCGAGTACTTCATAGCGTCGGATGCCGCGCCTCTGGTCGAACACACGCGGCAGGTTGTCTACCTCAACGATGGTGAGATCCTGATTGCTCGTCGTTCCGGTTTCGAAGTACAGACAATCGATGGGGTCGAACTCACGAAGGAGATTCACGAGCTTGAGATGGATCTCGAAGAGATCGAGAAGGGTGGGTACGAGCACTTCATGCTCAAAGAGATCATGGAACAGCCGGACTCCCTCGAGAACTGTCTCCGAGGCCGGGTTCGCGTCGAGGAGAACCGGATCCAGTTGGGCGGTCTCATCGATGTAATGGATCAGCTGCGCGATGCCAAACGGATCATCATCGCGGCATGTGGTACATCCTGGCACGCGGCCCTCACCGGAGAGTACCTCATCGAGGAATTCGCCCGGATTCCGGTAGAGGTGGAGTACGCCAGCGAATTCCGCTATCGCAATCCGATCTTGATGGATGGCGATGTGCTGATCGTGATTTCTCAGAGCGGTGAAACGGCTGATACCCTTGCGGCAGCTCGGTTGGCCAAAGAACAGGGCAAACTCGTGCTGGGTATTTGCAATACGGTAGGCTCGACCATTGCGAGGGAGACTGATGCTGGCGTCTACCTTCATGCTGGACCTGAGATCGGGGTGGCTTCGACCAAGGCGTTCACGGCGCAGGTGGCCGTCCTCACAATGATCGCCCTGAAGCTGGCCGAGGGGCGCACGCTCTCCGATGCCGAAATGGCGCAGTACCTACAGGCGCTCCAGCAGATACCCGAAAAGATTCGCCAGGTACTTGAATTGAATGATGAAATCAGGGAGATAGCGAAGGTTTTCCGGTTCGCCTCCAACTTCATCTACCTGGGACGTGGGTACAACTTCCCGGTAGCGCTAGAAGGGGCGCTCAAGCTGAAAGAGATCTCTTACATCCACGCGGAAGGGTACCCCGCCGCCGAGATGAAGCACGGCCCCATCGCGCTCATCGACCGCTTCATGCCGGTCGTGTTCATCGCGATGAAGGACCGCACCTACGATAAAGTCGTCTCGAACATCCAGGAAGTCGTTGCAAGGCAGGGGTCGGTGATCGCGATCACCGATGAGGACAATCACGATCTGGACGAGATGTGCGAGTACGTCATTCGCGTGCCCGTCACGCCCGACTTTCTCGACCCGCTCGTGACGGTCGTGCCGCTCCAGTTACTCTCCTACCATGTTGCGGTTCTGAGAGGCGCTAACGTGGATCAGCCGCGTAACCTGGCCAAAAGTGTGACGGTCGAGTAGGCGTGAGTCTCTGGTATGGTAGAGCAGGGCGGGGGTGAAAAGCCCTCGCCCTGCTTCGTATCAGGGCACAATCGTGGGTGCAGCGCGTACACGTATCGTTTTTAGGTAAGGTATCCCTTTCACAGTTGTGTATGATAAATCTGAGTTCCCTACGGGAAATCAAGCACCGCTTCGAGGAGATCAGTGAGCTCATGGCTGATCCGGAAGTTGCAACCAACCCGGATCGGATGATTGCTCTCAACCGGGAGCACGTCGAACTGAGCGGTGTCGTGGAGGCTATCGAGCGGTACGAGCGTCTCTTGAAGGAGCAGGAGGAACTGCAAAAGATGCTCCGGGAGGAAACCGATCCGGAGTTGTTGAAGATTGCGCGCGAGGAACTGGACAACCTCGAAGAGAACATTCCCGTCGCGGAGGAAAACCTTCGCATGCAGCTCATCCCGAAAGACCCTGCCGACTCCAAGAACGCCATCGTTGAGATCCGTGCCGGTACGGGCGGCGATGAAGCTGCGCTGTTTGCCGGTGATCTTTTTCGCCTCTATTCCCGCTTTGCGGAACAACACGGATGGAAGATAGAGGTCCTCGAAACGTCACCCGGAGGACAGGGCGGCTTCAAAGAGATCATCTTCGGAGTGAAGGGGCCCGACGCGTACGGCCTGTTGAAGTATGAGAGTGGCGTGCACCGTGTTCAACGTGTTCCCGCTACCGAGGCAAGTGGTCGTATCCATACGTCTGCCGCTACCGTAGCCGTTCTCCCGGAGGCTGAAGACGTCGACATCGACATCAACCCCAACGACCTCAAAGTCGATGTCTACCGGTCGAGTGGTCCGGGTGGCCAGTCGGTCAACACGACAGATTCGGCAGTTCGTATCACGCACATCCCAACCGGCCTCGTAGTGACCTGTCAGGACGAAAAGAGCCAGTTGAAGAACAAGGAGAAGGCCATGCGCGTGTTGCGCTCGCGGCTGTATGATCTGGAGCTGGAGAAACAGCGGAGTGAACGAGACCAGGCCCGGCGCATGATGGTAGGCTCAGGCGACCGTTCCGCCAAGATTCGTACCTACAACTTCCCGCAGGACCGCGTTACGGACCATCGCCTCGAAGGGGAGGATAAAAACCACCCACTTCACACCGTGATGGAAGGCGATCTCGACGAGATCATTCATGCGCTGCGCATGGCAGAGAACGCAGATCGCATGGCCAGACTATAAGCGACCTCCAACGCAACGCTACCGTGCATGTGCCGCATGGAACAACCTCGCTCTGTGATCTCCACCTCAGAGATCGAACGCAAGTTCTTGGTGAAAGAAATTCCATTCAGCCTGGAAGGTTATCCATGCGTGGACATCGAGCAGGGCTACATAGATGGGACGAGCAATGCTCTGCATGTGCGCGTAAGGAGGATATCTGAACGCTATATCCTGACCATTAAGCACGGATCCGGGATCGAGCGCACGGAGGTGGAATTGGAGTTGGGCGCTGTGCAGGCCGCTGCACTCTGGCCACTCACCTCCGGACGGCGTCTGACGAAAACCAGGTATACCGTCCCGCTCGGCATGCATAAGGTGGAACTGGATGTATACCGGGGCCGGCATACCGGGTTGATCTTGTGCGAGGTCGAGTTTGATTCTCTGGAGAGTGCGGAACGGTTTGATGCACCGGAGTGGTTCGGACGGGACGTGACGTCTGATGCGCGCTACGGTAATTACTACCTGGCCTGCCTGCAGACCGCACCGGACCCCATAGGATAACCCGTTTCGTCTGAATCGCGGCAAGGCAGGTCACGTCACACTGCTACCTCATCATCGTCATCCCTGGCCCCGACCGGACAAGAACGAAGTGACTGACCGAAGGTAAATCCAGACAGCATATCCTGTAGACCCTTGCCATGTACGGGCATGGCGTGTCATATACCCTCGCTTGGTTCTTGTCCCGAAACAAACGGCGTAAACCCGTGCATTCTGTGCCATCCTCTTCCGGAGAACAGGATAACATTGTGCATTCTGTGCCAATCCTCATTACTCGTTCTTCTGGAAAAGGGGTGCCCTTCCAGGGCCCGCACCATGCAAATATGCTCTTGAGCCTGGACTAGCTTGAGTCAGTTGTTACGATCTGGCAGTAAATGCGCCGGCCCCCAAAATGTGGGACCCATTCTTGTTTGCGAAGTATCACAGATTGAGGGGCGAAGCATGATGCCGCCGATGTGAGTATTGATGCGAGCATATGAAACCGGCCGTCACTGAACATAGGTCCAGTTCCGTATCCGGCACCATCGAGGATGCGCCACGGATGCTGATTGTGGATGATAACGAGATGATCCGCACGTCGCTTCAGGAATTTTTTGAGGCGGAAGGATACGATGTGTCGCTGGCTGGCGATGGAGAGACGGCGCTCGAGATGATGCGAGAATCCCCACCCTTCGACGTGGTGCTGCTCGACGTCATGCTGCCGCAAAAGAACGGATTCGACGTGCTTCGCGAGTCGCAGGAAATGGGACTCCTTTCTCCCGTGCTTATGCTGACGGGCCGGGGAGAGCAGGAGAACATCCTCAAAGGATTCGGCCTGGGTGCTGCCGATTACGTCATCAAGCCGTTCAGCCCGGAGGATCTATCCGCCCGCGTGCGAGCTATCGTAGGCCGGGGACCGGCCGTCGGACGCGAAGAACTCGATACATACACGGTGGACGATATGGAGATCGACTTCGTTAAGGGGCAGCTGCACCGCCAGAAACAGGATATCGACCTTACCGAAGTGGAGGTCGATTTACTCCGGTATCTCGTTGCACATCGGGGGCAGGTGGTTACACTGAAGCGGCTTATGCGAGAGGCGCTCACGATCGACACGGACAACATCACATTTTCTGTGGACCACGACACGATGATGCGCACCATCGAGCAGCATATCGCGTCCCTGCGTGGTAAAATCGAGCAGAATCCGAGCGCCCCGCAATACCTGGAAACGGTCTACGGCCTGGGATATCGCTTTAACGGATAATCCCCACCGGGAATCGTCATTAGACGGTACGGCCTCAGTTTTTATGGAGCTGGATTGCTTCCAGGAAAGTCTCTCCATACCGCTCCAGTTTGGCGGTACCCACGCCGGGAAGCCGGCTGAAGGATTCGAGTGAACGCGGACGGTGTTTGGCCATGGCGACGAGCGTGCTGTCGTGGAAGATGACGTACGGTGGTACGCCTTGCTCCCGCGCCAATTCCGCCCGCACTCGGCGAAGCTCTTCAAAAAGGAGCTGTTCTTGTTTGGTTTCTGGCAGGATCGTTGAAGTTGGTACCCGTTCCTTCTTTTTCCTGGCAGGGCGAGGATCGCGGCGGAGCATGACCTTCTGTTCTCCTTTCAGCACGGGTCGGCATGCCTCGGTGAGCTTGAGAGCCCCGTAGCCGTCCATATCCACTTCCAGAAAATCTGCGGCAACGAGCTGGCGTACGACGGAGCGCCATTCCTGCGCGCTGAGTTCTGAACCGACCCCAAACGTCGAAAGCCGGTCATGTCCGAAGCGCCGTACCTTTTCCGTGTCCTTGCCGGTCAGGACGTCGAGTACGTGGCTGGCTCCAAATCGCTGCCCCGTCCGGTATACACACGAAAGCAATTTTTGCGCTGCCACGGTGCCGTCCCAGGTTTCGACCGGGTTCAGGCAGGTGTCGCAATTGCCGCAGGGCTCCTCCAGTTTCTCCCCGAAGTAGCTCAACAGCACCTTTCTGCGGCATTCGGCCGTTTCGCAGTAGCCGACGAGTGCATCGAGCTTATGACGCTCCACCCACTTCTGCTGGTCGCTTGTAAACGAACTTTCCACCATGCGTCGGTGCGTGACGACGTCGCCCAGGTGGTAGGCCAGCCAGGCGTGAGCCGGGAGCCCGTCGCGTCCGGCTCGCCCCGTCTCCTGGTAGTACGATTCCGGATTCTTCGGCATGTCCAGGTGCGCCACGAACCGCACGTTGGGCTTGTCGATGCCCATGCCGAAGGCGACAGTCGCGACCACGATGATACCTTCTTCGTAGAGGAACCGGTCCTGATTGCGCTGCCGGTCTTTCGCGGAGAGTCCGGCATGGTATGGCACCACGTCACGCCCGTGCTCGCGAAGCCACTGCGTAACCTCTTCGACTTTCTTGCGTGAGATGCAGTAGACGATTCCTGCATCGTTCGGGTGGTCCGTCTCGATGAAATCCAGAAGCTGTTGCAGTGGCTTTTGTTTGTGAACGACGCGGTACTGAATATTGGGCCGGTCGAACCCCGTCACGAACATGCCTTCAGGGTCGATATGGAGTCGCCTCAGGATCTCGCGGCGCGTCGGTTCATCGGCTGTAGCCGTTACGGCAATACAGGGAACGTGCCCGAGTTGCTGACGCACCTGCTCCAGTTCCAGGTACTCCGGGCGGAAATCGTGTCCCCATTGTGAAATGCAATGAGCCTCGTCGATAGCGAGCAGAGAAAGCTCTACTTGCGACAGCATGCCCATGAACCCAGGCGTTACGAGCCGCTCCGGGGCTACATAGAGGAGGTCTAGTGTGCCCGACCGGAAGGCCCGCTCGATCTCTGCCTGCTCGGACCGGGTCAGGCTCGAGTTCAGGTATTCCGCCCGCACGCCCAACTGCTTCAGCGTGTTCACCTGGTCCTGCATCAGCGAAATGAGCGGCGATACGATGAGTCCCGTGCCGGGGCGGACGATGGCGGGAATCTGGTAACACAGCGACTTTCCGCCGCCGGTGGGCATCAAGACCAGCGTATCCTCGCCGCGAACGACCCGTGTGATGATCTCCTCCTGGTTTGGCCGGAACGTGTCATACCCGAAAATGGACCGGAGCACATCCAGGGGGGCGCATGATGAAAGAGATTGCATCGAACGGGAAGGAGGGTGGGGCGATGTCGTCACGCGTAACAATAAAACGCAGGGTGATGAACAGGGTACGTCACAGGGGAAGATAAAAAGCCCGATGGGTGGCGTTGTTTCTGAAGAATGGGCGCATACGCGGGCACAGGCTGGCGCAGTGCAGATGGACTTGTCTAACTCGCGGTCGCTGGTTACCATGGATAACGTAGTGATGCGGCCCTGTTCAAACCGATCCATAAGCCGCCAGACATAGCCGGCCACACGTGTGATGAGAGTGACAAGCTGTGCACTGTTCGTTCTGACCGCCTTTCAGGCACTTGCGGCGTCTGCTCAGAGCCACGAATACTATGCGTTCCGTGCCCGGGGAGAACAGGCCGTATCCTCGATTCTTGAAGTAGCGCCGGACATCTACTGGATCGCCACCTTCGACGGCATTGCCAGGATCGATCTGGCCGGCGATTCACTCTTCTTCATTAAACCGGATGATGGGGTGCAGGGGCACGGGTTCACAGATATTGCAATGGATCCGAAAGGTCACCTCTGGATCACCGGACGCAATGCGCTGGTCCGCTTCGACGGCGAACGATGGTACCAGATACCCCTGACACGTGTAACCGACTTGCTCGTGGGCATAGACTCGGACTCGAACGGCAATATCTGGGTAGCGGGCGGCCTGGGAAAACTCAGCCCGCTGATACTCAAAGTCTCGGAGCTACGGGCGACGCATTTTGATGTAGAGACCGGCCTGATTCAGGATTGGATAGCAGCCCTGCTTGTAGATCATCTCGATCAGGTCTGGACGGCCACAGAGTTCGGGCTCAATCTCTTCGACGGGCAGGCGTGGAGGACGGTGGAGATCGCTGAAGGCGGCAAGCGCCTGAGTAACATCACGGACCTCTGGCAAGGTGGCAGTACGCAGGTGTTGGCCGTATCGAGGTTCGGCGAGGTGTTTCAGATCGATCCGGAGAGCAGGACGGTGAAAGAGATCAAGCCCAAGCCGTCACTCGAGTCACTGTATCATGTTGCACGCTTTGACGACGAGATCTGGGTGGGCTCGAAGCAATCGCTCGCGCGGCTGAAACACGGCTTGTGGAAAACGATCCCCGAGTTCAATATGGCTCCGGGAGAGGAACTGTTGGACATGAGCTTCTCGCACGATGGACGTCTGCTGCTCGGCACGACGGCCGGCCTGATCATTCGTGACAGAGAATGAGCACGCTCTAACGCTATCTTGGTCCCATAGATTGATTGGCCGGATATCCTCTGGTCTCTTTACATGTGACGGCGCATCAGAAGGCAGCTTTGACTGTAACAGACTCCATGCGGCCGACACATACTGAATAGCCCGGCTACCTTTTCGCTATATTGGTAAACCGGCTTTGGATAGATGAAGGACACCTTGAACGAGCACAAAATGGCAGCATACGCACACCCCGAGGTATTGGTGTCCACAGAGTGGGTCGCCAATCACCTGGATGATACGCAGAATATCCGGATCATCGAGTCGGATGAGGACATCCTGCTCTATGAGATGGGGCATATCCCCAATGCCGTAAAGATCGACTGGGTAACGGACCTGCAGGACCAGATCGTCCGGGACTATGTGGGCAAGGACCGGTTTGCCCAGCTCTGTTCCGAGCGAGGTATCGGCAACGATACGACCGTCGTGTTTTATGGGGATAAGAACAACTGGTGGGCCTGCTACGCGTTCTGGGTGTTCAAGCTATTCGGCCATGAGAAATGCCTCATCATGGATGGGGGGCGCAAAAAATGGGAGGCCGAAGGCCGGCCTCTTGTCAGGGAGAAGCCGGAGTTTCCGCAAACAAACTACCAGGCGAAGGATCCCGACCCGTCTATCCGTGCCTTCCGCGATGAGGTCTATGAGTTCATGAAGCGCGGCGGTCAGCTCATCGATGTGCGATCGCCTGCGGAGTTCACGGGCGAGAAGCTGCACATGCCGGAGTACCCTCAGGAGGGAGCTTTGCGTGGCGGCCACATTCCCGGTGCCCGGAATGTACCCTGGGCGCGCGCCGTCGATGAAGATGGCACCTTCAAGAACCGTGAAGAACTCGAACACATCTATCTGGAAGAAAAACAGCTCCGTCCAGATGATGAGGTCATCGCCTACTGCCGCATCGGTGAACGGTCCAGTCATACCTGGTTCGTCCTGAAATACCTGCTCGGGTTTGACCAGGTAAAGAATTACGACGGATCGTGGACAGAGTGGGGTAACCTCGTCGGTGCTCCCATAGAAAAAGGACCTGAGCAGCCGCCAGCCTGAGTAAGGGACATGACAAGGTTTGAGGCCATTGCCGAGGAGTTCCAGATGGCGGACCCGTCGTTGCGACTGGAACTGCTCATGGATTACGCGCAGCGGCTGCCGGAACTGCCGGAGCAATACCACTCGCTCCGGGATGCGGGGCTGAACATGGTTCACGAATGCCAGGCTCCCGTCTTTCTCGTCGTGGATGTGGAGGAGGGCAAAGTTCGTATCCACGCGGACGTTCCACGCGAAGCGCCCACGGCACGTGGTTTCACGAGTATCCTGATCGAATCCTTCAATGGAGCGGATCCGGCCGAGGTACAGGCGGCTCCGGTGGATGGACTACACGCCCTGGGATTGGATACGTTACTCGGGATGCAGCGCACACGTGGGCTGAGCGCTATTTACCGGCGTGTCCGAGAGGAGGTGGCCCGTAAGGCCGCGGCGTAGTTCACGCCGGTTAATCCTCCTGGAAAAGGGCGAGGAGTTCTGCCAGAATCATGGCGGTAGCGCCCCAGATTTCGTATCCGCTTACGGAATAAAAGGGTATCCACGTGATGGTGCCGCGTACCTCGCGCTGCTCGCGCTTCCGCGTAGCCGGATCGAGCAGGAGCGAGAGCGGGACGTGCAGCAGGACCTCGACTTCGGCTTCGTGTGTCTTGAAGGCTGGTGGTCGGCTTGCCCGCGCCACGAAAGGATAGACACAGAAGCCGCTGTGCGGGATAAAGATGGGCGATAACGCTCCGAGGATTTCCACCGGCTCCTCCAGGCCGATTTCCTCACGGGCTTCGCGCAGAGCCGTTTCCAGTAACGATTCATCGCCTTCACGGCTACCACCTGGAAAAGAAATCTGACCGGGATGGTTCGGAAGGTGGGTAGGACGGAGTGTAAGCACCACCGTGGGGGTCTCCTCCAGGGGGACCAGCAGGACTAGTACGGCCGCTTCACGGCAGGACTTGCCCCCGACCGTGAGAAATGCCGGGTCGAGCCGGTATTCCGGCGCCATCGTCAGGTGGGCATCTGTACCGGGAAGTGGACGCTGAAGCCGCTCACGCAGATAGGCGTCCCACGGTATGGCATGCAGGGGGATGAGAGCCGATGCGGAATCGCGATCGAGGGTATCCTTCACGAGCGGTCGATATGGTGGTCGGTAAATTCGGATTCAACACGCAAGAGTAACGTAAAGGTTCGTAGCCGGCGTCTTGTTCGGATCGTGCCCTCGATCGATCTCTGTATGGGAACGTCGAAGCCGCCCACGTGGCCGTAGGTCGTTGTGACGTGCATGGTCGAACCTCTAACCGGTTGCTCGAACACGGTTCGGGTCTTAAGCAGGTGAGCGCGTTCGATATCCATCCAGATCGTTACGCGGCGGATGGGAGATCGAGCGTTTGAGGGCACCATGTCGAAACGCAGAGCGGGGCCAGTCCCGAATTGAACCCGTGTAGCAGGCCCGGCAGGCTGCATTCCGGCAAAGAGTTTCGAAGGGATGAGGAGGTCTTCCAGCAACCGTTCTGTCGGGCTGCCATCCTCAAAGTGGCGGAACCGTAAATGATCGTATTCCCTAGGGGCCAGTGGCCGGCCGTTTATAGAAACTATCAGAATGTCCCGGCGCCAGTCGCCCCCGTCGGGCGACCCCGTGATACGCGCGTGTAGCCGCACGGTGCGTTTCCCGAAAGGTCCATCCAGGACGCGTTCCGTTCGTTCCTCGAACGTTATGCGCTCGATGCCTTCTCCCGCCTCGGCCTGTGATGTCGCCCACCGCCGCATCAGCAATGCGGGATCGGTAGCTTGTGCCAATGCTGCTTCCGTCCATACCGACAGCAGGACAAGCGCAAACACTAGGACGGCAAAGCGATACATCACGGGGTGTCTGGTGATACTCGGATTGTAGACCCGCCAATTTCGGATTTATACCAACGGAAGAGAAAAGGGCTGGGCCCCATGGAGTGGGAACGATTACTCCGGATTCGGGATTGTGGGATTATATGCGTTGAACTTCAATCAGATGTCACAGATCTGTTGTAGATGTACGGGTATTTAGGATACACCGATGGGTAGCGGCGAACATGTACATTGCTCACGTGTGTATGTGATTTCGCCAGGCCTCTCGGTAGATATGATATACTATGCAAGAACCAGACATTTTACTGGCCGAGGACGACCTGGAGCTTAGCAGTCTGGTAGCCGGACGACTGCGGGAGTCCGGCTACCACGTGCGCACCGTTACGACCGGGACAGCCGCCCTGGAGGAGGTTGCCCGTCAGGTGCCGGATATCGTGCTCCTGGATGTAATGCTACCCGAGATCGACGGCCTCGAAGTATGCAGGCGGCTCCGGGCAGAATATCCGCTCCTGTATATCATCATGCTGACGGCACGTACAGAGGAAATTGATCGGGTCGTGGGGCTGGAGGTTGGTGCAGACGACTATGTGACCAAACCGTTCAGCTTGCAGGAATTGGTTGCTCGTGTACGCGCCGCATTGCGCCGTATGCGCCTCACGGAGGAAAGTGGGGCTGGAGAGAGAGAAGAGGGAAAGCCGCTCGTGTTTGATGGCTTGGAGATCGATCCACTCCGGCGAGCCGTCAGGCGAGACGGGCAGCCGGTACATCTCACGGCGCGCGAATTCGATCTACTCTACTTTCTTGCGCGGCATGCCGGTCGGCCATTCACGCGTATGCAGCTCCTCGATAAAGTATGGAACATCCAGTACGAGGGGTATGACCGCACGGTAGATTCTCACATTCAACGTCTTCGGGCCAAGGTGGAAGAGGATCCTGGTAATCCGCGTTTCATTCGCACGGTATGGGGAATCGGGTACAAGTTTGAGTCCGGTTCCGATGAGTAGGTTCGTATGGATGCAGCGCACACCCAGAGACGGCGTTTCGTGCCGCGCAGATCCCTGTTCTGGACGGTGGCCGGTACGCTGGTGGGAGTTCAGGTGACGACGAGCATTCTCGCGGTGGCGCTGAGTGCGCGGTTTGCCGAGGAGCGTAGCCTCGGCCTGGTTGCCGGAAGCCTTCGCCTGCGCCTGGATGCGCTGGCCGAGGAGGTGGAGTTTCGCGGAGCCCCTCTAACGGAGGGGTTGCAGGACCTTCCACAACCCCTGCTCACAGATCTGGCCACGCGCCTTCCCGATCCAATCATCCTGCTGGACCCGGCTGGTGCTCCGATTCGGGTCATCTTGCCCGAAGGAATGGAGGAGGAAAATGTGCCGGCCGTCACGATTCCGCCCGATGTAGGAGCGCTCCTGCAAACAGGTGACATCGTTCTGAATCTGCCGCTGCGAGAGGAAGCGCAGTCGTGGGGGCTCGTTCCAGTATATGATCCGGACGGATTCCTGAGGGGGGGCTTGCTGGTAAAGCCGATGGCTGGATCCATCTCACGGGAGCTGGCGCCCACCTACAGTGCGTACCGCCGCGCTATGGTCATCGTTACCCTGATCTCGATTGCTCTGGCCCTCGTGCTGGGCGGGATCTTCACGTGGCGCCTTGTCCGGCCTATTCGGAAAATCACCGAACAGGTCGAGCGGATCGGGGCGGGTGAGTACAGTGCGCGGGTGGAGTCGGATTCTCGGGATGAGTTGGGGCGGCTGGCTTTAGCGGTGAATCAAATGGCGGAAGCGGTCGAGCATAGCATCGAAACTCTTAAGGAAACAGATGCGCTTCGGCGGGAGCTGATTGCAAACGTCGGGCACGACCTGCGAACTCCGCTTGCGGCCATGCTCGGCTATGTGGAAGAGTCGGTCCACCAGCTCGATGCAGGGAGGGAGCGGGAGGCCCGGGATGCTCTGGTGACGGCTCGTCGGCAGGGTGAGTTTCTGACGCGGCTCGTGGGAGACCTGTTTGAACTAAGCCTGCTGGATAGTGCATCTCCACCGCTGCATTCAGAACCAGTTCCTGTCGCGGAGTTGCTGTCGCAGGTAGCCAGTTCACACAGGGCGGAGTTCGAGCGGGCCGGCATCACGTTTCAATTAGACTTGCCGCCGGCCTTGCCTCTCATCGAAGCAGATGGTGTCCGTTTGCTGCGTGCCCTCGACAACCTGCTCGCCAACGCGCGTCAAAATACGCCCTCCGGCGGGCAGGTAACGCTCTCGGCGTTCGTTGCGGATGATCAGGTTGTTGTTGTCGTTAGCGACACGGGGTATGGCATGCAGGCGGACGAACTGGAGCGTGTATTCGATCGCTATTACCGGGGCCGGGATGCGCGTACGCGCCGTACGGAAGGGACCGGACTGGGCCTTCCCATCGCACGGGCCGTCGCTCGAGCCCATGGCGGAGATCTGGTTGCGGAAAGTACGCCGGGGAAAGGGAGCCGCTTCACGCTGGTCCTGCCGATTACACCACATCTCCCGGCAGATGGCGTGCCGGGAGATGAAAAAAGCCTGCCGGATTCATACCGGCAGGCTTGATAACCAGGTGTGATCGATCAGGAGATGGTAATACGGTGCGGTTTGCTTTCTTTCACTTTATGTAAGTGGATTCGAAGCACGCCGTGCTCGTATGTCGCCTCGATCCGGTTCGGGTCGACAGTTTCAGGCAGCGTGAACGAGCGGGAGAACCGTCCGTACGTCCGTTCCTGGCGCAGGTACGTTGGTTTTCCTTCGGCATGCCTGGTCTTTCTATCTCCGCTCACGGTAAGTGTACCCTCATGGTACTGGATTTCGATGTCCTCTCGTGGAATGCCCGGCAGGTCAACGTAGATCTCGAATGCATCGGCAGTCTCTACGAAGTCTGCCCGAGGCGACCAGACAGCTGTATCACTTGCTTTGCGGTTGCCTGTCGCAGAAGCGGGAAAGAGGGTGTTGAAGAGTTGATCGAACTCGCGCTGAAGGCGAAACAGATCGTTCACGGGAGAGAAGCGGATCGTGCTTGTCATAGGTATATACCGTTCTGTTCTTCGTTCGGAGCAACGGCTTGAGATAGGCTCTGCCGTTTTGGGCTAAGTGTTAGCCTGATCCGAGTAGAACAAGGCCGATGCCGGGCTCCCGGTAAACGTCAGAACGGCAGAAAGAGCAGCTATTTCACGCCCCCAAGGCAGGCCATGCAGACGCAATGGCAACACCGCGTTGCAGTAGCTGTCCTCGTGGCATGCCCGTACTGGCAGCGTGTCATAGAGGGCGATGCAGGTGTGTCAGACGGCGTAAATGCCATAGTCACAGATCGTGGTAGTCGGACGTACCGGATTCACAAGTGGGGTAGGGCCGGGAGGATCCGGCCTTCGGCAGTGCCGAAGCCAATCCGGTAACCCGATCCCTGAGTCCAGCCGGTTAAGATCAGGCGATCTCCGTCCTGCAAGAAGGTCCGCTCGGAACCATCGGGCAGCCTGACAGGACGTTCGCCGCGCCAGGCAAGCTCCAGCAGGCTCCCGTAGCTGTCCGGCGAACTTCCACTGATCGTCCCCGATGCGAGCAGGTCGCCCGGACGGACGCTGCAGCCGTTGACGGTATGGTGGGCAAGCTGCTGCTCCGGAGTCCAGTACAGATACCGAAAATTCGTGTGGCAGAGAGTATAGGGGCGGTCCATACCCTCACTCTGGATGGCTGCCTCCAGGTGGATGTCGAACGTGTGTCGTACTGGCATTTGCAGGTAGGCCAGCGGCTCGGGATCCTGCTCTGGTGCGGGACAGCGAAACGGTTCGAGTGCCTCCATGGGCACGATCCAGGGAGAAACGGTCGTCGCGAAGTTCTTTCCCAGAAAGGGGCCGAGCGGTACGTACTCCCAGCGCTGAATGTCTCGAGCGCTCCAGTCATTGACGAGCACCATGCCGAAACAGTGCTCTCCCGCACGCTCCATAAGTATCGGTTTACCCAGCCGGCTGCCCGGTCCGATGAAGATCCCCATTTCAAGTTCGAAGTCAAGTTGCCGCGTCGGAGCAAGCTGCGGGGGAGCATCGCCCTGCTTGATCTGCCCCCATGGCCGCCGGATGTCCGTTCCGCTCACGACAATGCTACTTGCCCGCCCGTGGTACGCTACGGGCAGGTGGAGCCAGTTCGGCATGAGCGCGTTCTCTTTGCCCCGAAACATGATGCCCACATTCGTGGCGTGCTCGCGGGACGAGTAGAAGTCCGTATAATCCCCGATATCGACGGGCAGGTGGAGCTTGACGGCGTGTTGATCGAAGAAAGCGCGTTCCTGAAGTTCGGGGGCATCTCGTAGGGTGGGGGTATCGGCCCGAAGGAGCCGGCTGATGCTACGGCGTGCACTCCGCCATGCATCAGGCCCGAGGGCCATGAACCCGTTCAGGGTGGCCTGAGAAAAAGGCCGCCGTGCGCGAAGGAGATCGTGGTCGAAGAGATCCCGTTCTTCGAGCACCGAGAGGTCCAATACACGGTCGCCGATGGCAACGCCAGCTCTTGGCACACCCCCGCCGGGAGGACTAAAAATTCCGTACGGCAGGTTCTGAATGGGAAAATGGGACTCAGGTGCGACGGGTACGAAGGTCCGTAGGGATGGATCGGTGGTTTCGTCAGGCATCTGATCGATGGCAGGTAGGCAAGTTTCTCGAATGAGTTCGAGCCGTGGAATTACAGTAGTCCCATGCCCTGCAGGTCTTCGAGCGGTTCCTCAAAGCTACAGCTTCCGAATGACGTGATAGACCTACCACGTTCACGCACGATTGCGTCGTAAGGAGCCGCATGGCCCTTCCATGCAAGACCCTCCGTGTTGATCTCAAAATGTGAGGCAATGCCATCGGTCAAGAGTTCAAAGGCGGCTTCCTCGTCCAGTAGGCCTTCGCCCATCAAGACGGAGGCGAAGAAGACATTCAGGAAGCCGTGCATGTAAACGCCCTGCCCGGTATTGAAATGATAGAGCGGGTGGTGGAGTCCGGCTGTGGCCTTGAACGGCACCCCGGCCCGGGTGCAGGCCGAGATGAAGTTTGCCAGGGCTTCGGGAGAAGGGAAGGCGGCTGGTTCGACGCCCCCGCACCGGATCTTGGCGCCGAACACCGGTATCCCGGCTTTTGTGTGCTCGTCGTTGTGCTGCCGGATAAGGGGGAGCAAAACCCTGTACATAGAATCGGACGAGTAATCCGGTAATTCGAAGAAGACCTCTGCTACGTCACTCGGTTTGGTCTTGAATGTATCTGCAGTGCGACTCAGTAAGTCTTTATAGCTCGTTTGCTGCACGTTCGAAGCGGATGCAGGCCAGCGTACTTCCAGTGATGTAACGAAGATGGAACTATCGATTGCCCCGGCTACAGCATCGAGCGTGGTGAGATCATGAGTCAGGGACTCCAGAAAGGTCTCTCCATCATTTCCGCCCGTTCCAAGGGCCGAAATCTGCCATGGCGGTGAGGGTGGCAACTTGCTTACGAGTTTGATCAACTCAGATATCCGGGCAACCGGGCAGATGAATCTGCCGAGCATCCAGGCCTCGGGCATCTTGCGGTATTTCGCATAATTAATTACAGTCTCTTCGAGGCTGAGTGAAGCCGGGGGGAAGAGGCCTGCATAGTCGAGAGCGTGGCCCAGGAGTGCCTGCAAAGCCAGTGGGGTCGTTCGTACGGCCTGCATCATAGTCTTCCACCAGGATCGTTGAGTACGCCTCCACCAGAGATACGGGCATCGGGGCGAGTGCTCGTATGGGCACTTCGGCACCTCATGCGGAGGTGCTGTGAAATTAGCAATGTGCTTTCATTGAGGCTGTTCCGAAGTTTCAATTTTCGCAGGCCGGAAACATGCGAAAGTTGTATGTGCGTATCATAAGTCGTAGTTTTGTTGGAACAAACGTACCGTCCGAGGCATGTTGATCGGGCCTCAGTAAGTTGGTTGAAAAGACCTACCGGAGGCGCTCTCGTCCAAAGAGATGGAGTGCGGTCGGTATGTCCTCGTCTTGTTCTGCCGGTACTAAGTGAGGCGTTTTTTTATTCACACAGCACATACCCTCCCACTAATAATCCCCACGTACTTACCTCATATGAGACAGCTTTCCATGAAACTGGCCCTCGTGCTTTGCGGCGTGCTTCTGATGGCCGCAGCATGTGGCGGCGACCCTAACCTGGAGGGTGCCAAGCTTGACCTTCGCAATAAGGACTACGCCCGGGCTCTGGAGAATGTTGAAGCCGCGCTGCAGACTAATCCCCAGAATGCCGAAGCCTACTATGTGAAGGGGCAGGTCCTGCAGGAGCAGGCGTCGGAAACCCAGGATGCGGAGCAGCACACCAAAATGGTTCAGGACATGGCCGAAGCCTATCAGCGCGCGATCGAGCTGGATCCCGCACTGACCGAGGATGTAAACAACCGTCTGCGTCTGGCCTACTTCAATGAATTCCAGCGCGGCGGTCAGGCATTCAACCGGGGGCAGGAAGATAGCGCCGGCTACGCAGAGGCTGCATCGTACTTCCGGAATGCCACGCTGCTTCAGCCCGACTCCGCTGACGCCTACATCAACTACGGCTATTCACTGATCAACGCAGGCCGTAGCGAAGAGGCGATTCAGCCGCTTCATACCGCTACGGAGAAGGGGAGCGTCAATGAAGACGTGTACATCCTGCTTTCGGATCTGTACATACGCGCAAACCGGAGCGCCGAAGCCGTTACGCTCTTGGAGAAGGCACAGGCGGAATATCCGGAGAACGATGAGATCCGGTCGCAGCTGCTCAACGCCTACGTTGCATCGGGGCAGGAGGATCGCGCTCTGGATCAGTACCGTCAGGCCGTAGAAAGCGATCCGAACAGCAAGCTGTTCCGCTACAACTATGGTTCGCTGTTGCTTCAGTCGGAGCGTTACGACGAAGCCATCGAGCAGCTGGAGGCGGCCATCGCTATCGATCCGAACTATGCCAGCGCGCATTACAACCTGGGTGCCGCATACGTCAACAAAGCCGTCGATGCCAACGACCGCATCGGAGAACTCGACGACGAGCTGCGCCAGCAGCGGGCGACCCTGACTGCTGCTCAGGTTCAGCAGCGCGAGTCCGAAATGGATGCGTTGGTCGCGCAGCGCCGCCAGTATTTCGAAGCGGCCGTCGCGCCGCTGGAACGTGCACGTGACTTGATGGAGGCTGAGGGAGGTGAAGTGATGCCGGTATGTCAGGCACTTTTCCAGGCCTATGTGCAAACGGGGCAGCAAGCTAAGGCGGAGACGGTATCGGCGTGTGCCGGTTACGGTGCTATGAACAACCAGTAACCGCCCGCAGCGCATTGCTATTCTGTCGTAGATTAAAGCCCGGGCCTTAGGCCCGGGCTTTTCTTTTTCAAACACTCCCTACGAACACATGAACGATCGCTCATACGGATTCGGAACGCTTGCCATCCACGCAGGCCAGGAGCCGGACCCGGCCACAGGCGCCATCATGACGCCGATATACCAGACCTCCACCTATATCCAGGAAGCTCCAAACCAGCACAAAGGGTACGACTACTCGCGTGCAGGTAACCCGACGCGCACGGCGCTGGAAGGGAACCTGGCGGCGCTCGAAAGCGCCCGCTTCGCTACCTGTTTTTCATCTGGTGTAGCAGCTACTGATGCCATTCTGAAAGGCCTCAGCGCTGGCGATCACGTCGTCGCTATGAATGACCTGTACGGTGGGACGTACCGGCTCTTCAGGCAGGTATTCGAGCGGTTCGGGCTTACATTCTCGTTCGTGGACATGACGGACATTACAGCCGTTGAGCAGGCACTTCAGCCGAACACGAAGCTCATGTGGCTGGAAACACCCACGAACCCTCTACTACGAATCATTGACATCGAACGCCTCAGCGGGCTTGCCCGGTCTCGCAATATCGACGTGGCCGTTGACAACACCTTCGCCTCGCCGTACCTGCAGCAACCGCTGCTGCTCGGAGCCGACCTCGTGATGCATTCGGCTACAAAGTACCTGGGCGGACATTCCGACGTGATCGGCGGGGTGGTGTGTACGAATCGGGAGGACTGGAACGAGAAGCTCCATTTCCAGGCCAAAAGCACGGGCGCTGTGCCCGGGCCGATGGATTGCTTCCTGATGCTACGCGGAACGAAGACGCTGCACGTCCGCATGCAACGTCACTGCGAGAATGCCAGAGCAATCGCCGCCTTTCTGGACCAGCACCCGAAGGTCAAGCACGTTCGCTATCCGGGATTGCCTTCCGATCCGGGGCACGAGCTTGCGAGCAAGCAGATGCGTGATTTCGGCGGCATGATCTCGTTCTCGCTCACGAACGACAGCCAGGAGGCTGCTGTGCGTGTCCTTTCAGGGACGAAGGTGTTCGCGCTTGCCGAGAGCCTCGGCGGCGTGGAGAGTCTGATCGAACATCCGGCGTCCATGACCCATGCTTCCGTTCCCCGCGAGGTGCGTATCGCTTCTGGCCTCGACGATTCGCTTATCCGGCTGTCGGTCGGAATAGAAGATCTGGATGATCTGATTCAAGATCTAGATCAAGCCCTGGCGCTGTCCTGACGCCGGGCAGGATAGAGCATAGCATGCATCCCGGAGAGCACCAGTTCTCCGGGATGCATGCTATGCACTGTCGAACAAAGATTACTTTGCTCCGGTGCTCTCTTTGACGGCGCCTTTCACGTGCAGTTTTTTTAGCGGTTGCTGCGGGTCATCGGTTTCCAGGAGCAACTCATAATCGAAGCGGCTTCCGGACTTCATTCCGGTGGTATTGACCGAAAAGGCTATCTCGGCCAGTTCACCCGCACCAATCGGATTGCCGGGGTAGGAGGCAAACACGTGTTCTCCGGGCGTCCGAATGCTCTTGATCAGGAGTGGCCGGGTGCCGCCGTTCTGAATCCGCACCCTGACGTAGGGCACCTGGCCCGCTTCCAGTTCACCGAGGTCCGCCGAATAGCGTTCGATCAGGAGATTCCCCTGTGCGGTTGGCTCTTGCAGTGGACGCGGATGCACTTCGCCTTCGATGTCGAGTATGACCTGCATTGGATCGCCATCGGAATTTACCGCGATTCGCTTATGGAACGGGCCCGGTAGACCCTTCGAATCGAAGGAAACCGTTACACTGCCGGTTCCACCCGGCGCGATGGGATCTCGCGTCCATTCCGGCGTGGTGCAACCGCAGGACGGATTTACGCTGATGAGCTTGAGCGGCGCATCACCTTCATTGCGGAAGGTGAACGTATAGGTGGCCTCGTCGCCTTCGTACACCGTACCGAACGCGTGCGTCGTCTCGGTGAAGACCAGCTTCCCCTTCTGCGCGGCCGCCGGGCAGGCCAGAACGAGCATGAGTGGCAGGACGATGAGCGTGAATCGTGATACGCTACGGGTCATGGCAGTTTTCTCGGTTTTGTATCCCAGTATACTGCGTATGTGTTAGCGGCGAGATAAGGGGGAGTAGTAGCCGGTCGACCTGGTCCTGGCGTCGGGTCTCAGAAGGCAAGTACATCTCGGACTGCTTCCAGTATACCCTCGTCCTGTGGCAGTACGACGCGTTCCAGACCGTCTGCATAAGGAATAGGGGAGAAGGCGCCGGCATAGCGCCGGACCGGCGCATCGAGATAGTGGAAGGCCCGATCTGCAATCTGTGCCGCGATTTCAGCGCCGAAACCGACGAACTCGTGATCCTCGTATACGACGAGCACCCGGTTCGTCTTCTTGACCGATTCGATGATGGCTTCGCTGTCCAGCGGCACGATCGAGCGCAGATCGATGATCTCGACCGAAACCCCTTCCTTTTCGAGGATCTTGGCAACGTTGACCGATTTGTGCACCATCATTCCATAGGTGACGATGGTCAGATCGGTTCCTTCCCGAACGGTCTTCGCTTTGCCGAAGGGGAGGAGGTAATCGGCATCGGGTTCGGGTGACCGTGCGGCGGCCATGCGGTAGAGGGCTTTGTGCTCGAGGAAGAGCACGGGATCCTGCATCCGGATGGCGGTTTTCAGCAGCCCCTTTGCATCTGCGGCGTTGGAAGGTAGCGCGATCTTGAAGCCCGGCATGTGGGCGAAGAACGCCTCGATATTCTGGGAATGGCACAGCCCGCCGTGGATATATCCCCCCACGGGTACCCGGATGACCATCGGGCACCCCCACTCGCCATTGGAACGGTATCGGAAGGAGGCTACCTGGTTACGAAGTTGCTGTAGAGCGGGCCAGATATAGTCGCCGAACTGGATCTCGATGATCGGTTTGAAACCGGCAGCGCTCATGCCGACGGCGGTGCCAACGATGGAATCTTCCGCGAGCGGTGAGTTGAAGCAGCGGGTACGGCCGAACCGGTCCGTAAGGTCTCTGGTAGCCGAGAACACACCGCCTTTTCGCTCCGCGACGTCTTCTCCGTAGACGATGATGCGTTCGTCACGCTCCATTTCTTCGTGCAGCGCGTGGTTGATCGCATCGACGACGACGATAGGACTGCCCGACGGAGTGGACGTCTCATATTCGAGGTCCAAATCGCCCTCGAAATAGACGTGTTTCGTAGCAGTTGCCGGGTCGGGATCGGCCTGTTTCTCCGCCCATCGCGCCGCCTCGTCGACTTGCTGGCTGACCTCCTTTCGCAGGGCCTCGATCTTCGCATCGTTCAGAATGCCCGCCTCGACAAGCTGAAGCTCCATCCGAGCAATGGGATCGACCTGGCGATCCTTTTCGAGCTCTTCCGGTGTACGATACTTGGCGTGGTTGTCCGAGGACGAGTGGGGGAGGAGCCGGACGACTTCCGCGGTGATGCACACCGGGCCCTTTCCGGCTCGTATGTGGTCGATAGCAGCCTTGGCAACCGTGTAGACCTTGAAGAAGTCCGTGCCATCCACACGCGCCCGCTTGAGCCCTTCGTAGCCGCGTGCGAGTTTGTAGGGTGATCCACCGGCAGTCTGGTCCTGGACGGGAACGGAGATGGCGTACTTGTTATCCTGAATCACAAACAGCACCGGCGCGCCAACGCGTGCCGACCAGTTCAGCGCTTCGTGGAACGACCCCTGAGATGTAGAACCTTCACCTCCGGAACAATAAACGTATGCGTCACTCTCTTTGCGTTGAAGGGCGAGCGCTACGCCGACGGAAGGGAGGTACTGTGCACCGACGGAGGACGAAAGGGGCAGAATATTGAGCTTCCGGCTGCTGAAGTGCTCCGACATCTGACGTCCGCCTGAGTTGGGGTCATCCGCCTTGGCCAGGTGGTGCAACATGACGTCCTCGGCCGTTCCTCCCAGAGTGAGGTACGTGCACAGGTCACGGTAGTACATGCTGAACCAATCGTGTCCAGGGCGTGAGAGAGCCCCGATGGCTACCTGCGTGGCCTCATGGCCGGCCGCACCAATATGGAAGAAGCCCTTTCCCTGTTTGAGCAGGGTAAGCATCTTCTCATCGAGGCGCCGGGAAAGCAGCATCGTGCGATAATAGCCGATCAGTTCTTCCGGGTCGAAGTCGGAGGGGTCTACCGGCTCGAAGGCGAGGTCGCCTTCGTAACCGATCTCGGGAATGTGAAACGGGAGCGAGTCCGGGCTGATCGATGATACCTCGTAGACCGGCTCTACAGCGGCTAGCGCCTTCTCGGTACCATCTCCGTGATTCGCCTTCGATTCTTTTCTCTTACCGCCCATATATACTTAGACACTAACCAGCACGGATGCTGAGAAATTGTAGAGTGCTCGCCTTGGTGGATGGGACAGCGGAGCTTCCAGAGATGAAGAGGGAAGCGAAAGCCACCACATCCTAACATAGGGACCGCAAATGGCTATCACTGGTTTCTTGGAACCAGAACAGGGGGGATGGTCCCCCTTAGAAGGTAACATATTCAGGCGGGAAGACAAACGACAGGTCTGTCTGAAAGGTGCCCCCATGGGAGCGGGACATACGGTTGTCACCGGTATGTGCAAGTGTCATTAAGGCCTGAATATGTAGCGGATTATAGCGCTGCGGAGGCGCAGAAGTCAGGCCGAGGCAGGGATTTCCTCAGGCTTGTTTGCATACGGCAGTTCGAACCAGAAACGCGTCCCGCGTCCCACCGTACTTTCTACGTGAATTTGTTCGCCGTGAGCGTGAAGGATCTGCTTGACGATGCTCAGCCCTAGTCCGGTACCGCCGCTCTTACGGGACCGGTCCGGGTCGACGCGGTAAAACCGCTCGAAAATACGTTCGAGGTGCTCTTCCGGAATGCCGCGGCCGGTATCCACGACCTCGATGCGGACCTTGTCCAGCCGACGCCGGAAGCGGCAACGGACCGTGCCCTCGTCGGTGTATGCAATAGCATTTTCGATCAGGTTCGTGAGGACCTGACGGATACGGTTCCGGTCCGCAAATACGAAGATTTGCGGGTTTGCCGCTTCGAGTGCAAGCCCTTTCTCTTCCGCTTTGGGACGCAGGGTTTCGGCTACCTCATCCACCATATCGCTTAGGTCGAAGACTTTGGGCTGGATGAGGTCCTCCCGGTATTCCAGCCGCGCAATCTCGATGAGGTCGTTGAAGAGGTTATTGAGCCGCTGGAGATTGGCGAGGCCCTTCTCCGAATAGCGCTTGCGTTGCTCGTCGTTGAGGCTGGAGGTTCCGAGTGCTTCGAGGTATCCGCCGACGGCGAAGATCGGATTGCGAACCTCGTGCGAGACGTTGCCTATGAACTCGTTCTGGATGCGAGCCAACCGTTGGAGTTCCTCGATCTGCTTCCGAAAGCCTCCGGACATCCGGTTCAGGCTCCTCGCAAGTTCTTGGAACTCTATAGCGCGCGAATCAACGGTGATCTTCTCGTCGAACTTACCCTCACTGATCCGCCGGGCGCTATTTCCGATGGTTTGCAGGGGCTTGGTGACCTGATGTGCTGCGACCCAGCTTCCCAGAATGGCCAGCAGAAGCGCCATCGCCATACCAACGATGAGGCCGGCCTGCATCCGGCGCACAAGGTCGAGCAACGCAGGCTCCGGCTGCCCGATACGAAACACGAGGCCGGACTGAGGCCGGTCCAGTGTTACGTAGAGCATGTCTCGGTAGCCTGCTTGCTCTTCACGCTGTAAGGTCCACCGTTCCTCCGCGGGTACCTGGACTTGATACAGAAACGAATCACGTGCTGCGACGAGCGCACCGAGGTCGCCGCTTCCGTAAACCGTGTCGGCCGAAGCTACGGCGATCTCCAGGTCCGTAACGTTGTTCAGCGTACGGATGATATTGATCCGTTCCGCATCCGACGGAGCTTGCTCGACCTGAGCCGCGATTTGCTCTGCCTGCTGGTGCAGCAATCGCTTCGTGGCGTCTTGGATCTCGTCGTTCAGCACGAACAAGACGTACAACGCCACGCCGGCCACCGCTGTCCCGACGAACAGTGCAAACGTGAGAATCATCCACGTTTGCACTGACGCGCGGGGCGGGAAAAACCAGTCTCCGACTCGTTTGAGCCAGCGCATAGAGCCAGAGCGACGCCGCGGCTCGGCGCCATTATCGAAGAAACTAGGCCTCAACAGAGCTATCCTCTACGAAGCGGTAACCTACACCGCGAACGGTCTGGATGTGCTGTGCGAAGGAGCCCAGCTTCTCACGGAGGTTTTTGATGTGGGCATCCACGGTCCGCTCGGTGACCATCATGGCGTCTTTCCAGATCGTCTCTAGGAGCTGCTGGCGCGTGAATGCTTTGCGCGGGTGCCGTACGAGATAGCGGAGGAGTTCGAACTCCGTCAGTGTGAGGCCAAGGTCTTGTCCGTCGAGAGTGGCCCGGTATTCGTCTTCGTAGATCGTCAGGTTGTTGACCTGGATCGTGCGACTTTCTTCGATACCTACTCGCCGGAGGACGGCTTTGACGTGCGCAAGCACGACGCCCGGGGAAACGGGTTTCGTCAGGTAGTCGTCGGCACCCAGCATGAGGCCCTTGACTTGGTCCTCCTCCTCGATCTTCGCACTCAGAAAGATGATCGGGATCGTCTCTGTCTCGACGCGAGACCGGAGCCGCCGGCACACTTCAAATCCGTCGAGTCCGGGCAGCATGATATCGAGGAGGATGAGATCGGTATCCGGCGTTGCCTTTGCGAGGGCTTCCTCTCCATCGAAAGCGGTCTCGACATTGTATCCTTCATTTCTGAGGAAGTGACTGATGATGTCGACGATATCTTCTTCGTCATCAACGACGAGAATATTGATTTCGGAGGGATGAGATTTGCTCATGCTATAGATAGACGGCTGTGTTGATGCAATGCTTAGATTTTTCCGCGCTTGAACGGAATAAGATAAAGATAAGGTTTCCTGGTAAGGAATGGTGCGTATTATCACATAATCCCGTTCCTACATAGATGCCTGTATCAGGTTTCTAGCTGGTTATCGACGTACATGCGTGGCACACGGGCCGAAACCCTGCACGTAATCTCGTACGGAATGCTCTCAGCCCACAGGGCCAGTTCGTAGGCGCTTGGTCCGGCATCTCCAAACAAGATGACTTCGTCTCCTACCTGCACACCTTCTCCAGGGCCTGAAGGCTCTCCTAGATCGACCATGAACATATCCATGCAGACCTTGCCGACCTGTGGGTAGCGATTGCCGCCAATGGTTACTTCTGCCTTATTGGAAGCAATACGCGGGTACCCGTCCGCATAACCGGCGCTCACCGTCGCGATCCGGCGCCAGCCGGGAGAACGCCAGGTATGGCCGTATGAAATCGGCGTGCCGGGCGCTACGACTTTGGTATGGATTACGTGTGAGCGGACCGTCATGACGGGACGCAGACCAGCAGTGTTCGTTAGTTCGGGCAAGTTCGTATAGCCGTATAACGCGATACCCGCACGTACGAGTGCCCGGTCGAAATCCTGAAGCTCCTCCGTATAGCGGAGTACGGCAGGACTGTTGGCGATATGGATCCGCGCGGCGCGATCTCCAAACTGCTCGAACACGGCCTGAAATTGTTTCAGTTGTTCACTCGTGGCCGTGTCGTGCTCCTCGTCTGCCATCGCGAAGTGAGTCCATAACCCCGCTATTTCGATATTGTTCGTTTGCTCCAGGAGCCGGAGGGCGGTCTCGATTTCGTTCGGCAGCAGGCCGATTCGGCCCATGCCTGTATCGACTTTGATATGCACGCGGAGCGGACCCCACTTCTTTGCTACTTCAACGGCCGTTTCGGCTACCTGCAATGACGAGATCGTGATTCCAACATCAAAGCTGGCATAGTAGGGTAGGTGCTGGGGGAGAGGCGCCGCGAAAACGAGAATCGAATCCGTGATGCCGGCTTGCCGAAGCCGGATCGCTTCGGGCAGCGTCGCAACGGCAAAGTCCCGGATACCCTCCTCCTGGAGGACGTGCACGACTTGCACGGCTCCATGTCCATAAGCATTGGCCTTGACGACACCCATCAGGTCTGCTCGCCCGGCGTAGCGCTTGAGCACACGTGTATTATGCCGGAGGTTGCCGAGGTTGATTTCGGCTACTGTCGGGGCAAGAGCGTCGATGTCCACTTCTTCCGATTCCCTGACGGGAATGTCATCCAATGCAGGTTCTTGATCGGCCATAGCGAGTCCAGGAAAATGAAGAAGGCAGCCGCCCCTCCAACTCGCTGCAGCGGCGCGATGTTCGGCTCTCTAGAGCATGTAGCAGCGTAGTTGCACGGATCTTGTAACGATCTGATATGGGTAACAGGATCTTTCACTTCTTACTTTTGGTAGTACCTGCGCCCCTTTTCGTTCGAATAGTTAAGCCCGGAATCGGTAAAGTATGCGGAAATCGAGCTATGTAGTGCTGATATGGGCGCTACTCTTCATTGGCACGGGACTGAACGTTTACGCTCAGCAATCAGCACGCCGTCAGCTCACGCTCCAGGACTTGTTTGCTTCGCCTCAATTCTATGAACGTGGTTTCGAAGGCGGGCGGTGGACGGACGAGGGGGCCACGGTTACATACATCATCGAGGAGGGGGGAATTACGGATCTCGTCCGCTACGATCTTCGGACGGACGAGGTTGAACCGCTCATAGAGGGTGAACGCCTGGTTGCTCCGGATGTGAACCGGCCTATCCGGATTGAGGATTATGCCTACAGCCAGGACGGGAAGAAAGTGCTTCTCTACACGGATTCCGAGCGCGTATGGCGGCGTAATACAAAGGGGTTTTACTACGTCTATGACGTTGCCAGCGGTACGGTAACACCGCTCAGCGACCGTTCCAAGGGCTTTCAGATGTTCGCCAAGCTCAGCCCGGACGGCGAACACGCCGCCTTCGTGCGGGACCGCAACATTTTCCTCGTGGATCTGAACACGATGCAGGAAACTCCGCTCACTACGAACGGATCGGAGGGAGGCATCATCAATGGCACCACAGACTGGGTATACGAAGAGGAATTCTCCCTTTTCGACGCGTGGAACTGGAGCCCGGACGGACGCTACATCGCCTTCGCCCAGCTCGATGAGTCCAACACCCGCAACTTTGCCATGGCCGACCTTCGTGGGCAGTACCCGGTAATCAGCGAGTTTCGTTACCCGAAGGCTGGAGAGGCCAATAGCGAAATCCATATCGGGGTAATCGATATGGCCACGAAGGAGACGCGATTCTTCGATACCGGCACGTGGAATGCCGGCGGGGACAGCCTCGAGTACATTCCACGCTTCGGGTGGACCCCACAGATCGATGGACGGAACTACGTGTGGATGTTCCGAGAGAACCGCGATCAGAACGTGCTGGATCTGCTCTATGCCGATCCGGCCTCCGGGGAAGTCCGCAACGTGCTCACCGAACGTGCTATGGCAGGCATAGAACTGGATGATCCCTTCGGTGATCTCGAAACACCGTTGCTGACCTTCCTGGAAGACGGCGAGCATTTCGTGTGGCTAAGCGAGCGGGATGGGTACCGGCATCTCCATCTGTATGAGAACGATGGTACCTATGTGCGCCAGATTACGTCCGGCCCGTGGGATATTACCGATTTTCACGGTATCGATGAGGATGCCGGGATCGTGTACATCACCGCTACGATTGAGAGCCCACTGGAACGTCACCTGTATCGGGTGCCGGTCGATCTAGGCAAACGGGCCGGGCGTAGCGTGGCATCTGCCCCGGTGAAGATCACGGAACGTCCCGGCTGGCACTCCATCGACTTCAGTAAGGATTTGAGCTATTACATCGACACGTATTCGAACGCGATTACGCCGTCGGTCGTCACGCTCCATAAGGCAGACGGTGATCAGGTCAAAGTGCTGGAGGACAACCAGCAACTTCGCACGTTGCTGGCATCCTATCAGTTGCCCGAGCCCGAATACCTGACAGTGCCCGGAGCCGATGGCACACCGCTCAATGCCTACCTGATCAAACCGTCCGACTTCGACCCAAGCAAGGAATACCCACTACTCATACACGTATACGGCGGTCCGGGCTCTCAGGAGGTAACCAAACAATGGGCGGGCATCGAGCGGTTGTGGCATTACATGCTCGCCGAAGAGCACGATATTCTCGTCGCCGGGGTGGATAATCGTGGAACGGGCGCCCGGGGGCGCGACTTCCGCACGGTACCCTACAAGCGACTCGGCGTACCGGAAGCGGAGGACTTCATTGCATCGGCCCGCTATTTTGGCGACCAACCCTACATCGATGCCGACCGTATCGGCATATGGGGATGGAGCTACGGCGGCTTCATGACGCTCCTGTCGCTGCTCTATGGCGATGGCCCCGAGGTTTTCGATACGGGCATCGCCGTGGCACCCGTAACGGACTGGCGCCAGTACGACACCATCTATACCGAACGATACATGTCTACTCCGCAGAAAAACCCGGAGGGGTATCGCATTGGATCGCCTGTTACCTATGCGGACCGGCTTCGTGAGGATCAGGACTTGCTCATCGTTCACGGCGATCTGGACGACAACGTGCACTTCCAGAACGCCATTCAGATGGCGGATGCCTTGCAAGCTGCAAACAAGCAGTTTGATTTCATGGTGTATCCGGGCCGCAACCACGGGATCTACGGAGGGACGACACGCCTTCACCTCTACACGATGCTCACTGAATACCTCGTGGAGAATTTGAAGGAGGAGTAGAGACTCGCTCTCCAGTGATATATTCAGAGCGGCTGCGTCAAAGGAGCGTAGCCGCTCTTCTTTTACGTTCGCATCAACCCCACCCCATATTGCTCGATGGCTGACGATATTCTTCTGCGAGGCGGGACCGTATTGAACCCGGAGACTGGCAATACCTACAAGGCGGATGTGCTCATACGGGATGGAACCATCGTTCAGATCGGGGAGGGGTTGACGGCGGAAAGCGTTCCGGTATTAGACTGTACGGACAAGTACATTTCTCCGGGGTGGATGGACATGCACGTCCATCTGCGCGAGCCGGGTTACGAGTACAAGGAAACCATTGAGACGGGTTGCCGCGCGGCGGCATTCGGAGGGTTTACCGCCGTAGCCTGCATGCCGAATACGAATCCACCCATCCATACCCGGGATGTGGTAGAATTCATCATCGAACGGGCGGATCGGACGGCTGTAGACGTATATCCGATTGCGACCGTATCAAAGGATCGCGCGGGGAAAGAACTCTCGGAGATGGCAGACCTCGCCGAAGGCGGGGCGGTCGCGTTCAGCGACGATGGCGCCCCGGTGCAGGATGCGGGGCTCATGCGGACGGCGCTCGAATACAGTTCGATGCTCGACCGTCCCATTATCAACCACGAGGAAGATCTTACGCTGAATCGCCACGGCCACATGAACGAAGGAGCCGTCGCTACGAGGCTAGGAGTGCCGGGCATTCCTCCACTGGCTGAAGAAGTGATGATCGCCCGGGATCTGCTTCTGGCTGAAGTCGTTGGCGGGCATATTCACGTCGCGCATATCTCGACGGCGCGTGCCGTCGAACTCGTTCGTCAGGCGAAGGCACGCGGCGTACATGTGACGACGGAGGTCTGTACACACCACTTTACGCTGACTGATGAGGCGGTGGAGTACATGCACTACTCCACCAATACCAAAATGCATCCGCCGCTTCGCACACGAGAGGACGTCGAGGCGATGAAAGAGGGGCTGAGAGATGGTACCATCGACGCGATCTGTACGGATCACGCCCCGCATGCTTCGTTCGAAAAGGAGGTCGAGTTCATTGCGGCGCCGTTCGGCATCATCGGGTTGGAGACGGCATGGGGGCTCATCGGACGGGAACTGATTGCGCCCGGCGTGCTCACACTGACTGAGGCCGTTCGGAAGATCACCGTCGAACCGCGCCGGATTCTCCGGATTCCGATGCCGCGGATCGAGGAGGGGCAGCGTGCCAATCTCACCGTGTTCGATGCCAGTACGCAGTGGACCTTCGAAGAGCGGGACATCCGCTCCAAGAGCCACAACACCCCCTTTATTGGCCAGGGCATGGTGGGGCGCGCCTGGGCGATCTACAACAAAGGCCAGTTTGTCATGGCAGAAAACAGCGCACGCGCCTGACATGTTACGTAAATATGCCGCGTGTCGCAGGAAGAAGGTTTCTTACTCCCGCGTAACTTGCGGCAGCTTTGCAGGCATGCTGATCGGGTGCCTGCGTATCATACCACGCGCTATACAGTCCAGCCTCGCTCTCTACAGTGCCTGATTCTCGCTTAAACGTCGGTGTCGCTTTCGGCGGAGTCTCGCCGGAGCATGAGGTTTCTGTAATCTCGTCCCTGCAGGCGCTCCATGCGCTTGACAGGAGCCGCTACAATCCCATCCCCATATACGTTGCCAAGGATGGAACGTGGTACAGCGGTAAGCGGCTGCTGGACATCGAGGCCTATCAGGACCTTGACAAACTGCGCCGGGAAGCCACACGGGTCATTCTGGACCCCGGGTCGTTCGGCACCATGGATCTCGTCGGAGCCGGGAGGAAAGGGCTCTTCGGCGGCGAGCCGGAGCGGTATCGCATCGACGTGGTATTCCTCGGATTCCACGGCGGTGAAGGGGAGAACGGAAGTTTCCAGGGGCTTTGTGAGACGTTCAACGTGCCCTATACGGGGAGCGGAGTCTTCGGTTCGGCCATTGGCATGGACAAGGTGCTCTCCAAAATGCTCTGTCGCGACCAGGGAATTCCCATCGTGGATTTTCTCTGGTTTCGTGAGTCGGACTGGGGCTACCACGAAGAGGAATGGCTGGACCGGATCGAGCGCGAACTGGGCCTCCCGGTCGTTGTAAAGCCGGCTCGCCTGGGGTCATCCATCGGCATTGCCAAGGCGGACACCCGGGACGAACTGGATGCCGCCATCGAGGACGCACTGCGGTACGACGACAAGATCGTCATCGAGCATGCCGTACAACAGCTCCGTGAGATCAACTGCTCCGTGCTAGGCGATCCGCAGCAGGCTATACCGAGCGTTCTGGAGGAACCTGTTCGCACGAAAGGGGCGAAGATGCTGACCTTTCAGGAGAAGTATATGCGCGGTGGTGGAGGCGGGGCGAAGGGACGTGGCGGATCGAAAGGCGTGGCCGCCCGGCGCGGCAGTAAGGCGGGTAGGGGCGGCGCTGCGGGAATGGCTTCGCTGGACCGCATCATTCCGGCGCCGCTCTCGGAGGAACAGTCGAAGATGATCCAGGAACTGGGTGTGCGTGTCTTCCAACTCTTCGAGTGTGCCGGTGTGGCACGTATCGACTTCATGATCGACGAGGCCACCGGGGCCGTCTACTTCAACGAAATCAATACCATCCCCGGCTCGTTCTCGTTTTACCTCTGGGAACCTACGGGCATTCCCTTCGAAGAGCTTACGCACCGGATGATCCAGATCGGTCTTGCGCGTCACCAGGCCAAGAACGGTCGCATTCGTTCGTATGACGTAAACCTACTGTCCCAGCGGAGCCTGAAGGGGTTGAAAGGGGCAAAAGGCGGGAGGCCGTAAGCACGCTGGCACCTCGGATGGCGTCAACGGGCGAGGGCTACCGCTATTTCCGCTGCGATACGGGCATTGTTCTCCAATAGGGCCACATTGGCTCGCAGGGAACGCTGCCCGGTAAGCTGGCTCACACGTGCGAGCAGGAACGGCGTGACCTCTGCATGCTGCAGGCGCTTTTTCTCGGCGTCGCGTAGCGCGGTCTCGATGACCGGCTCCAGTTCTGCGTTCGGGATACCGGCTTCCTTCGGTACGGGCACCGTCACGAGCACAGCACCAGGCAGGCCCAGTTCGCGCCGGGCACGCGCCACGTCCGCAACATCGGCAGGGGTATCGCACCGGGCATCTACGGGTAGCCCGCTCGTGGGACTGAAGAAGGCCGGCATCTCATCCGTCTGATAGCCGACGACCGTTACGCCTTTCGTCTCGAGCACTTCCCGTGTGGCGGGCAAATCGAGAATGCTTTTCGCACCTGAACAGACGACCACCATCGGCAGGGTGGCAAGTGCCTCGAGATCGGCACTGATATCGAAGGTGCCAGCGGTGGAGGGGCTAATGGTTCGGTGAACGCCGCCGATTCCTCCTGTAGAAAAGACCCGTATCCCGGAACGATGCGCGATCCACATCGTCGTTGCAACCGTCGTGGCACCGTTTCGCCGCCGGGCCACGACGACGGGAAGGTCTCGCAGGCTTACTTTCTGCACCTGCGCGTCGGAGGCCAGCATCCGGATCTGTTCTTCCGTAAGGCCGGCAATGGGCTCTCCGTCCACGATCCCTATCGTACGCGGCTCGGCGCCCGCTTTGCGGACGATTCGTTCGAGCGCGAAGGCTACCTCGAGGTTCGTGGGGGCGGGGAGGCCGTGACAGAAAACAGTGGATTCCAGGGCGACGAGAGCCGTATTCGTCATAGATGAGCGGTCTGAGATGAGGAAATTCCGGAATATGTAGGGAAAATCGGTGCGATCTTGGCACGTCGATGCGGCTCCACCGTTCGATTCTTCATAGATTCGTGCGCCGCATCAGGACGTGCTCCATGCATTCCAGAGTGACTGGCCAGGAATATACTAGAAGGGTGTCTGCTTCCATCTTACCATGAGTGTTCGACGATGTCTCGCCTGTCTAACGGTTCTGCTGATCATCGCAGGATGTGAAGCGTGGTCGGGTGGTGGAGGCGGTTCCGGAACCGAGAATGCTGACAGCCTGCAGGTCGATGTCGGAGAATCAGATGCCGAATCGCAGGATTACCGGGTCATTCTGACCGGGGCCATGTCTGACACGCTCACGGGAGACGCGGTTTTCGGGGAAGTCTTCCAGGTCGCTACCCGCAGTACCAAGTGGATCATCGAGCTGGAGGCGGGAAGCGACTTCACGGGTGGCATGTTCATCACGCTCGGTGATACGTCTTTGCCGGCGCCGGGCACCTACGACCTGACGGTACCAGCCGCAGGAGATACCACGGCTCCTCAGCCACCCCACCACATCGTGTACCGTAGAGGGCTCATCTTGAATATCGCTTCCGTTCAGGGCACCCTGACGTTCGATGTCGTTAGCGATTCGCTCATCCAGGGATCGTTCGATGCGCTGATGCGCGGAGACGTGCCGGTACCCGGGGCGGGAGTCCAGAAAGGTGAGGTCCGCGCCGTAGGGCGCTTTGCGGCCCGGTATGGTCCGGTCGGGTTTATCATCGGACTTCAATAGCCGGTACAGGGCGCCCTTTGTCGGAGGCGTACGTCAGGACTGGCGGGTAAGCTTGGTCACGCGCCCGTCACTGATCCACTCGACGACGTAGATGTTGCCGAGATGGTCCACACGCATGCCGTGCGGTGAGGAGAACTTCCCGTCGATACGCTTTTCGTGCGGGATATTCGGATACCCCTTCAGATCCGGGTAAGTGTCCTTGAAGTCGTCCCAGGAGGTCAGCGGCCGGCCGTCTACGTAATCGCCCAGGTCCAGGATTTTCTTGTTGTCCTTGTCGAAGATAGAGAGGCGGGCGAAAAGATCCGGGACATAGAGATCGTCGCCGAAATGCACGGTCGTGCAGGGGAAGCGCAGGTCCTCGCGGGGTATGATCGTCTCCAGGTATTCGCCGTTCAGGGAGAAATTGACGATGCGTACGTTCTGGCGGTCGGCGATCTGAACCACGGGCGTACCGCTGCGGTAGTCGATGCTGATGCCGTGAGGCTGGTTCAGGTGGTTCTCATCCCGGCCCGGCCCTCCAAACGAACTCAGGTACGTCCCATCCCGGTCGTACATGTGGATCCAGTGCTGGCCGTAGCCGTCGGCTACGTAGACGCGCCCATCCGGACCGACCGCTGCCTCGGTGGGGCTGTATTTCTTGTCGTCGTAGTAGATGTGGGGGAGGTCCGGTGTTCCTGCGCGCCAGATGACCTCACCGTCCAGGGTCGTTTTGACGACCTCCTGAAGTCCCGTATTGGAGAGAATCAGGACGTCCTCGTCCCCCTCTCTGGCGATGGTGAGGCCGTGCGCTCCGGTCTCGTACGCCGCGCCCCAGGAGGTGAGAAAGTTGCCGTCGGCATCGAATACTGCGATGGCATCCGGGCTCTGGTTAGCGATGTAGATGCGGCCCTTGCGGTCTTCCACGATGCCGTGTGTGTACCCGAAGCGTTTCCCCGGCGGGAGCTTGGCCCACCGGTGGTCGACCGCGTAGCGGTGCTTTCCCGATCCAATGATGAGCGGCGGGCGCTCATGCCCACCCGCGTAGGCAAAGTTGCCCGTAGCGAGGAGTCCGGCTCCAGCGCCGAGCAGGGTAGCCGAGGTTTTCAGGAAATCCCTGCGGGACGGGTCATCAGGAAGGCCGGGTGGCGTTGACATGGTATTCTGAGATGAGGTGAATGGCCGGTTACGGCGCCTGTGTGACCGGCTGTTGTGCCGGAGCAGCATAGGCCTGCATGGTAGAGTCGAAATCAGCCGGGTCCAGTCCCAGGCTGGCCTTCAGGCGGGGAAGCTGTTCTTGAAGCCGTTTCAGCCCGTCCGGGGTTACCCGAGTCTGCCAGAGATACAGGGAGCGCAACTCCTGCAGGCCTGCCAGATGCGCCAGGCCCGCATCCGTTACGGTCGTTCCGTAGAGATTCAGGTATTCCAGGTGCTTCTTGTCGCTGAGGTGCCTGAGCCCGGCATCGGATATGTTCGTCCGGCTGAGATCGAGTTCGCTCAGGTTGGGGAAGCGGGCCAGGACGGCCAGAGCGGAGTCGCTGATCTGCGTGCCGCTCAGGTCGAGCCAGGTGATCTGGTCCGCCAGCGGCAACAGCGCCTGCACATGCTCGTCGCCGAACGTCGAAGCGACGTTGGTCGCATGGGCCTGCAGGAAGGCGACGCCCTCCGAGAGTGGCGAGACGGTAAGGCCGACGCTCCGCGCTTTCTCGATCTGGGCCGGATCGGCGGGAGGGACTTCGACGGCCAGGATAGCGGGCATGCCGTCGTTCAACGGGCCGGTGATGCGCTCTATGGTGGGCCGGACGCTGGCCGGGACATCGACGTCGGCCAGGGTCTGATCGAATGAGGCGCCCGCGTCGATCCACCAGCGGAGCAACTCGGCTTCAGCGACGGTCACGGGCCTGCGGCCTTTCGGTGGCATGACATCGTCATGGTCGGCGGGCAGCCAGATCCGCTTGATGATCTCACTGTTCGAAGCCTTGCCCGCCACGAGCACCGGGCCGGAGTCACCACCCTCCTGGATGGCCTCGGGGGAATCGAGCCGGAGATCGCCCTTCTGTTTGTCAGGGCCGTGGCAGGAGATGCAGTGGGTTGCCAGGATGGGATGGATGAGATCCCGGTAGACGACCGCGTCGCCCGGTCGGGAGAATGCCTGTTCTTCACGGTTCTCGCCCGGGAGGAGCGCCATCGCATAGCGCAGGGGAGCAGGCGCATATTCCGTCAGGTAGCCCTCCCCGTGGGTCAGTGTGCCACCCAGGTGCCCCACGACGAGTAACAGGCCTACGGTGAGTGAAAGCAGGCCGGTATAGGCTCGCTGGACCGCCGGTTCGGGGCGTGCCTGTCGCACGAACCACAACGCGAAGGTCAGGACCGACACGATGGCCACGCAGATGCCGAGTCGTTCGTGCCATTCCACAGTCGGTCCGCCGTAGCCGCCGCTCGCCCCGAGCAGGTATCCGGCAAGAACCGAGAAGATGGCGCTCACGCCGCCCAGACCGAGCACGAACGGCATGGTGGCCGCGACTCGCTCCAGGCCGGGGCGACGGGACAGCATCTCAAGTATGGCTGCAAGTATGAGAAAGCCGATGGGCAGGTGTACGACGAGCGGGTGCAGCCGTCCGACGAACAGGGCCAGCTCGGACGGGTTTTCCGGATCGACAGCCAGGGCGGCCAGGATGCACAGGGCAACCCCGAGAACAGCCGCAACCATATACGAACGTTTCCTGTGCTGCTTGAGAATATCGGCGTACTTCATGGGTTGCTGCAGGTGAAGCTCATGTGTGCAGGGGTGTAAGCCGGTTCTGGCGGTTCATTTCCAGTCTTACTCAAGCAAGAATCTCTTTGACGACCCGGCCGCTCACGTCCGTCAGGCGAGCGTCCCGACCCTGAAAACGGTAGGTCAGCCGTTCGTGGTCGAGGCCGAGTTGATGCAGAATGGTGGCCTGGAGGTCGTGGACGTGGACGCGATCTTTGATGCCGAAATAGCCGATCTCATCCGTTTCTCCGAAGCTGAAGCCCTGTTTGATGCCGCCGCCCGCCATCCACATGGTAAAGGCCTCGCTATGGTGGTCGCGCCCGAGGAAGGGGTTCGTCACGCCGTTACGATTCTCCTGCATCGGCGTGCGGCCGAACTCGCCTCCCCACACGATGAGGGTTTCTTCCAGCAATCCCCGTTGTTCGAGATCCTTGATCAGGGCCGCAATGGGGCGGTCCACCAGCTTGCAGCGTTCCATCAGGCCGGTATCCACGGACTCGGCCGGGCCGGTGCCGTGCATATCCCAGCCCCAGTCGAACAGCTGGACGAAACGGACACCGTTCTCCACGAGGCGCCGGGCGAGCAGGCAGTTGTTCGCGAAGGACGTCTTGCCCGGTTCGGTGCCGTACATGGCGTGGACCCACTCGGGCTCCCGGCTGATGTCCATGACCTCCGGTACGGAGATCTGCATGCGGAAGGCCATCTCGTACTGAGCGATGCGCGAGAGGATCTCCGGGTCACCGGTTTCTTCGTAGGCGAGCTGGTTGACGTCGTTGATCGCACGGATGGCCTGGCGGCGGAAGTCGCGGTCCGTTCCGGGGGGATCCGATACGTAGAGGACGGGATCGCCGTGGGAGCGGCACTGGACGCCCTGGTAGACGGTAGGCAGGAAGCCGCTGCCGAACACGCTCCGGCCCGCATCGGGCTGGTTACCGCCGGAGAGGAGGACGATGAAACCGGGCAGGTTCTCATTCTCCGAGCCCAGTCCATACGTGACCCAGGAACCCATGCTGGGTCTCCCGAGCCGCGGCGAGCCGGTCTGCATGAGCAACTGGGCCGGAGCATGATTGAACTGGTCCGTGTACATGGCCTTGAGGATCGTCACCTTGTCCACGACCTCGTGGAAGTGCGGCAAGAAATCCGACACGTAGATGCCCGATTCCCCACGCGGCGCAAACCGGGCCTGCGGCCCCAGCATTTTCGGTACGCCCTTGATGAAGGCGAAGCGTTTGCCTTCCAGCAACGAGTCCGGACAGAGCTGGTCGTGCAGCTTCTCAAGCTCCGGTTTGTAGTCGAACAACTCCAATTGGGAAGGCGCGCCCGCCATGTGGAGGAAGATGACGCGTTTCGCCTTGGGGGCGAAATGGGGTACTTGTAACGAAGCTGACGCATTCGAAGCATTACCCAGCGTCTTGCCGCAGCCAAGGAGGGTGGCGAGCGCCATGGCACCCATACCGGTTACAGACTGACGAAGGAAGTGGCGGCGCGTGATGTATTGCAGAACTTCGTGCCGGGCTTCTTGCTGGAGGTCCATAGCGTTATAACAGGCGTCTATAGTGCCGATTGGTTCAAGTGGTGCGTACGAGGCGCCATCGTATCAAGCGCTATGCTGGCGTCCCGGGGGACGGCGGAGCATGCATAGGTCATACAGGTTTGCCGATGCAGCATGTAACGCGGGTGTAACGAAATGGACATTTTTGACTGACTGATTACTCCCGGGTCAGGAAGGCGTCGAGGTTCATGATGGCGCCGGCTACGACGGTGAGGGCCGCCAGATCGACGCTGTCTTCCGGCTCAGCCTGAAAAACTGGAGCCACGGTGAGTGCCTCGACCGCCCGGTTTGCGCCGCGCGCCGTGGTGGACGTGGTGTCGTACGGCATATAGGGCATGACAGCCGGTTTCAGCTTATCCGGGTTGTTCGCGTAGTAGGTGGCCGACTCCTCATAAAGCTGCTTGAGCCGGGCGAGCGCCTGTTCATCCGGCTTGCGGGCCAGGGCCATCCGGTAGCCCGCTTCGATTCGATCTTCAGGCCGTCGGCCTGCAGCGGCCATCCGGCGAGCCAGCGCCTGGGAGGCCTCGACGTAGACCGGGTCGTTCAAGGTGACGAGTGCCTGCAGGGGGGTGTTGGTCCGGATGCGCCGGGAAACGCAGAAGTCACGCGTCGGGCTGTCGAAGGCGACCATGGACGGATAGGGGGCGGTCCGTTTCCAGTACGTGTATACGGCCCGGCGGTAGCGGTCCTCGCCTTCGGCGGTTACCCAGTCTGCACTATTATAGGGGGATAACCAGAGTCCGGGCGGTTGCGGGGGCATCACGCTGGGGCCGTACATTTTCTCACTCAGGAGACCGCTCACGGCGAGGGCCTGGTCCCGGACCTGCTCGGCGGAGAGGCGGACGCGCGGGGCTCGGGCCAGCAGGCGGTTGCCGGGATCTTTCTCCAGCTTTTCAGGGGTTACGCGTGAAGATTGCCGGTACGTGGAGGACATGACGATCTGCTTCAGGAGCGACTTGATGCTCCATCCGTGCTCATGCATGAACTGAAGGGCGAGCCAGTCCAGCAACTCGGGATGGGAGGGCGGCGCTCCCTGCGAGCCGAAGTCTTCCGGTGTTTCGATGATACCCGTCCCGAAGATCTGTGCCCAGAACCGGTTCACCGCGACACGGGCGGTAAGCGGATTTTCCTCGCTGGCGATCCACTTCGCCATGGCCAGACGGTCTGGGGGAGCATCCTCGGGCAGAGGCGGCAGCGAGGCGGGAACGCCGGGCTGTACTTCGGCGCCCTTGACCATCCAGTTCCCCCGCTCGAAGACGTGTGTCTTGCGCCGACGGCTCGCGGGAAGCTCCTTGAGCACGGGGGTGTCTACCTCCGGGGGGATCGCGGCGAGCGCGTTCAGCTTTTCCCGCACGGCCTGCCGGAGTGCAGGGTCAACATCGGGGCGGCGATGGCTGAAGGCGAACCAGTGCAGCCGGTAGCTTGCGCCGTCCGGTCTGCGGAAAACGAAATAGAGATCCTGTTTACCCTCTACCGGCTCGATCGGCACCCGGGCGACGCCTTCCGCGCGCCCGTCCTCTTGTCTGGAGAGCGGCACGAAAGCGATGCGCGGGCCATCCAGCGCTCCGATGCGGACGTCAATGCCTCCGCCGTTTCCCCACGTCCTGTGGTTGATGGCGATCTCCTCGACGCCGGTGAGGTCGATGCCGCTGTAGCGCGCAAACGCGCCGTCTCGTCCCGGGCTGGTGAACTCGTTCTCCGAGTAGACATTCTCGAACGCGTCATAGGAGGAAGCGGCGATCCGTTCGTTCGGATACAGGGTCTTTTCGACCCGTTCCCACAGGGAGCCGGTAACGACGGAATCCGGACCCGCACCGTGTTCGTCCAGCCAGGCCAGGATTTTCTCTATCTGTTTCTGCTCAGCCGGGCCATAGGTGGGGATGCGTGGGTTTTCGTCGGCCCAGTCAGCATCGGCGGTGTTGTTGAAGAAGGCCAGGAAGCGGAAATACTCTTCGTGGCGGAAGGGGTCGTACGGATGGCTGTGGCACTGGACGCACGCCATCGTCGTGCCCTGCCACACCTCCCACGTCGTGTTGACTCGGTCGAGGACGGCAGCGGTACGGAATTCTTCGTTGTCCGTACCGCCTTCGTCGTTGGTGGTCGTGTTCCGGTGGAACGCCGTCGCCAGGATCTGCTCGTCGGTAGCACCGGGGATGAGGTCGCCCGCCAGTTGTTCGATGGTAAACTGGTCGAAGGGCAGGTCGCGATTGAAGGCATCGATGACCCAGTCGCGGTATTTCCAGATCGTACGGTGGGCGTCTTTCTCGTAGCCTTTCGTATCGGCATAGCGCGCGAGGTCCAGCCACATGGCGGCCCAGTGTTCGCCGAAGTGGTTCGACGCGAGCAGGCGGTCGATCAGTTTCTCATAGGCGCCGGGTGAGGTGTCGGTGCAGAATGCATCGACTTCATCCGGCGTGGGAGGGAGGCCGATGAGATCCAGACTGGCCCGGCGGGCAAGTGTTGCGCAGTCCGCTTCCGGGGCGGGCTTCAGACCTTCCCGATCCAACCGGGCCAGGATGAAGTGATCGATCCCATTCGCGGGCCAGTCCCGATCCGATACTTCAGGAAGCGCTTTCGGTTGTGGCTTGATGTAGGCCCAGTGATCCTCCCATTCGGCCCCTTGCTTAATCCATCGCTTGAGCAGTTGGATCTCCCGGTCCGGCAGCCGGTGCGCATTGGGAGGCATCCGCTCATCGGGATCGTTGTGAACGATACGGCGGATCAACTCGCTCTTGCCCGGATCGCCCGGAACGATCGCGTACTTCCCCGATTCCGTCGTGTCCAGCGCATCGGAGCGGAAGAGCAGACTGAACCCGCCCGCCTGTTTGACACCGCCGTGACAGGCGATACAGCGGTTGTTCAGGATGGGGCGGATGTCTCTGTTGAAGTCGACCCGGGGTTCCGGCCAGAGCAGCAGTGCGGCGAGCCCGGCCAGACAGAGAAAGCCGGCTCCCGCGGCAGGTTTCCTGCGGAGCAAACGGTACAGGGCAGATGGGTGAACTGGAAGCTTGTCCATTTTCCAGAGGAGCGAAAAATGCCGCGGCCATGCATGGAGAAAGTGAGGAATTTTGATAACTTCTTCAACCGGTACCTGAATCGTAACCGGCTTCCCCCGCCGGGACCTCACGTTCACGTCACATTTGCTGATGTTTCGTCCGGGGAGAAGTCCATGACATCCCCGTGACTTGGGGGGATAGATCGATCCTTCACATCAATCGAGAGCCTACGTATGCATCGCCGCGAATTCCTCAAGCTGACGGCCGCTGCCGCCGGAACGGCTGTCCTCGGCAGCCGCATGGCCTATTCTGCTGCCGAACCGCTGTACACTATCTCCCTGGCCCAGTGGTCGCTCAACCCGCTGCTCTTCGGCGGCCAACTGGACAATCTGGACTTCGCCAAGACGGCTCGTAGCCTGGGTATCGAGGCCATCGAGTACGTCAACCAGTTCTTCTTCGATAAGGCGAAGGACATGGCCTACCTCCGGGAAATGAAGAACCGCGCCGAAGGAGAGGGCGTGACGAGCGTGCTCATCATGTGCGACCGGGAGGGCCGCCTTGGCGATCCGGATGCAGCGGCCCGCACGCAGGCCGTGGAGAACCACTACAAGTGGGTCGATGCCGCGAAGTACCTGGGATGCCACGCCATCCGGGTGAACGCCTATAGCGAGGGTAGCTTCGACGAGCAGATGAAGCTCGTCGCCGACGGCCTGCGCCGCGTCGTCGAGTACGGTGCGCAACACGACATCAGCGTGATCGTGGAAAACCACGGCGGGTACTCCAGCAACGGAAAATGGGTGGTCGGCGTCATGAAGCTGGTAGACCATCCGCGTGTCGGGACGCTGCCGGATTTCGGGAACTTCCGGATCAGTGAAAACGAGAGCTACGACTCGTACCGTGGGGTCGCGGAGATGATGCCTTACGCGAAAGGGGTCAGCGTAAAACCGCAGGTCTGGGACGACCGGGGCAACCAGAGCGACATCGACCTCTACCGCATGATGAAGCTTGTCGTAGACTCCGGTTGGCGGGGCTACGCGGGCATCGAGTACGGTCCGAAAGGCCGGGAACTGGAGGGTATCCGGGAACTGAAGAACCAGCTCATCCAGGTCCGGGACCAGCTCACGCAGGCAGGTTGATCCCTGCCGCGAGATCAGCGCGTTCCAGGGGCTGTGCCGGCGGGTATCCTCGAGGGCAAGGGTTGGCCCGTACACTCAGGAATGAGGAATTACCCTCCACCGGTCATCCCGAACCTGTTTACTGCGTGAACCGGAAGGTACGCGATCTCTATTCATCTGTCATCCCGAACCATGTCACCCTGAGCTTGCCGAAGGGTCGTTTCGGGATCTCATGCAGATCGCACGATCTACTGAGAGATGCTGAAATCGCAGATTCACGCCAGTAAATCGCAGATTCACGCCAGTAAATCGCAGATTCAGGCCAGTAAACGAGTCCAGCATGACATAGCTATGTGCTAGGAGCAGGCTGGAGCGTGAATGTGCTCCAGCCTGCTCCCGTAACGGATCATGCTGGATTTCAATCTAGGTGCTGTTAGCGAAGAGCAGGAGAACCTCCGCAAGTTGCACCGCTTGCTCACGTACGCGCTATCGGGTGCCGGCTTCGCTGTGCTCGTGCTGTTCGTGGCATACCGGCATATCCTTTTGTTACTGGTGCTGGCCGCCATCGTAGGTACGCCGGTCATGTTCTGGCGGCTCTACAAAGCCAGGCGCCACGGCTGGATCGTCGGATTCGTTCTGACCGTCGGGTTGCCGTTTCTATGCAGCCGGCTGGTCGATCCGGCGAACATGGTCATAGGTTTCCTGCAGTTCACCTTTCCTCTGGTGACCTTCGTTTTCTACACCTGGCTGTTGCGGCAGCGTGTGCGTGAGTGGCTCCTCGGGGCGCGGTATCGGACCGAAATGCTCGCAGAGGGGCCGTAATAGCGCCGGGCACTGGAATGGATGCGCCGGTGCTCAGGTTACGAGCAGCAGCCAGGCCACTCCGGCGGCGAGGGTGAGGAGGGTGATCGGCAGGCCGGCTTTCAGGTATTCCTTGAAGGAGAGGTGTACGCCCCTGCGGCTCGCCGTTTCGGCCACGATGAGGTTGGCGACCGAGCCCAGCAGGGTGAGGTTGCCCGCGAGCGTGGTCGCCATGGCCAGCGTGAGCCACGTCTGCTCAGGGTCAGTGAAGTGGGGGACGAAGGGGCGGAAGAGCAGGACGGCGGGCACGTTCGAAATGAGGTTGCTCAGAACCGTGGCCACGCCGGTAAGGGCCGGGATGCCGCCCTCGGCGACGGGCAACATCGCCGCGAACACCCGGTTGCTGAGGCCGGTCGTTTCGAGTGCACCGGTCACGACGAACAGGCCCGCAAAGAATACGAGCAGGCCCCAGTCGATCTCCCGGAACACCCGTTCGGGTTTCAGGCGTCGCGTTATCAGCAGGAAGGCCGCCGCCCCGAGGGCGGCGAGTGGGATGTGAACGCCAGCGAGAAGCGCAACGACGAGGCCGCTGACGGCGGCCAGGCTTTTCCAGAGCAGAGGCCGGTAGACCCGAACGTGCACTTCCGTCTGTGCGGAGGGGTATACCCGGAGGTCAGACCGGTACATGCCGGTGATGACAAGCCAGGCCAGGCAGAGTCCGACGAGCGCGACGGGCAGGAGGTAGGCGGAGAACGTGACGAACGGGATGCCGGATGCCACGCCGATGAGCATGTTCTGCGGGTTGCCCGTGATGGCGGCCACCGATCCGATGTTTGCCGCTGTGGCGAGCCCGATGAGGTAGGGGATCGGGTTCAGTCGTAGCGACGCCGTGATCTCCAGCACGAGCGGCGTAAACATCACCACGATGGTATCGTTGAGAAACAGGGCGGAGAGAAGGCCCGGGGCGAGCATGAGCAGGCCCAGCAGCATGCGGGCAGAACGCGCCCGGTTGGAGATCCAGCGGCCGACAATGCCGAAGAATCCCGAGATGCGCAGGTTGGCGTTCAGGATCATCATGGCCAGCAGCAGGACCAGCGTATCGAGGTCGAGGCTGGCGTAAGCCTCTTCCAGCGACATGGCGCCCAGTGCCACGAGCGCCGTCGCACCGACCAGGGCGATGGTGGCCCGGTTCATCCGGAGCAGGGGATAGCGCCCGGCAGCGACCCCGATGATCGTTAAGGCTACCACGCATCCTGCGACGACCTGCTGTGCCGTCATGGCGCTCCGTGCACGTCGAAAAAGGGAGGGACTTAGAGACTGCGGCCAAAATGGAGCAGGGGCATGGCACGCCATGCCCCTGCGGGATCCAATCACGTCAGAAGTGGGGACGTGCTCACGCAGCCACCTGCTGTGTAGCCCGCGCTTCGCGGTAGCGGCGTGCGGTGGCGAGGCGCTTCTCGTACGCCTCCCGAGCGATCTGCACATCCTCCAGGAAGTGCGGGAGTTCGCTGATCAGCATGGCCTGGGGACCGTCCACTAGCGCCTTCTGGGGGTTCGGGTGGAAGTCCACCAGAATCATGTTCGCACCGGCGATGACGCCCTGCGCCGTCACGTGCATCGTATCCAGGATGCCCTCGGGGCCGCGTTCCCGCGATCCGACGGAGTGCGACGGGTCGATACATACAGGCATACGGGTAAGCCGCTTCACGACGGGCACGTGCGAGAAGTCGACGAAATTACGGTGCGGGTCGCCCATGTTCGTCTTCATGCCCCGGAGGCCGAACACGACGCGCGTATTGCCTTCGCTCGCGAGGTACTCGGCGGCATTCAGGGACTCGTCCAGCGTAATGCCGAAGCCGCGCTTGAGGAGCACGGGAAACTCCCGCTGGCGTCCCACCGCCTTCAGGAGTTCAAAGTTCTGCGTATTGCGCGTACCGATCTGGAGCATGACACCGGTCGGGTTGCCCGTTTGCTGGAGGGCAGCCCGGATATCGTCCACGTGCGCTTCGTGCGTCACCTCCATGGCGATGACCTTGATGCCGTACTTCCCGGCGAGTTCGAACACCCAGGGGAGGCAGTTCTTCCCGTGGCCCTGGAACGCGTACGGGTTCGTGCGCGGCTTGTAGGCACCCATCCGCGTGCAGACCTGCCCGTTTTCCTGAAGCGCCCGCATCATGATCTCGACGTGCTCCGGGGTATCCACGGCGCAGAGACCGGCAAAGACGTTGAGCGTGTCCTGGCTAAATCGGACGCCGTTGTAGTCGAAGTGTGAGGGGCGGTCGTCTTGCTTGTGCCGGCCCAGGACGCGGTAGGCTTCGGAAACGCGAACGACGCGTTCGACGCCCGGCATGCTCTTGACCTGGTCGACGGTGAGCGCAGCCGTGTTGCCGATAAGGTAGATCTCGGTCAGGAGCTTCTCTGTGCCCTGCACCTGATGCACCCGGTACTCGATCCCGTCCAGGTCATTGAGGTAGCTCATGAGCTGGTGGTACTCGGGATTGGACGGGCCGATGTCAGGGTTAAGGATGACGATCACGGTCGGTGTAGCTACTCGTTAGAAAAATCGGAACGTAAGGCGTTGTACTTCGGAAAGATACGATGTTCTGGCCTTTCGATCCACCCACCCGTTTCTCACGCCGGAATCCGCCGGTTTTTGGCAAATCTTCCTCGTTGCCGGTGTGTCGGACCGGGTTCGGGGTCGTTCGTATGCATTCCTGCTCGCGCACGGAGAATACGCACGGGCACGGAATGCGCAGAGCCGGTGCCGTGATTTGCGCATTTCTTCAAGGAACAGCAGCGGCTGCCGGCAGTCAGCCTCGGCGCACTCGACCCAGACCGGTATTTCAGGACGTTGATGACCGACCTGCCCATTGAAGACGTATTGCCCCGGCTCCGGTGCGTGCTGCGCGCGCATACCGGCGCTGTATTGCAGGCTCCTCCCGGAGCGGGTAAGACGACGCGCGTTCCGATCGCGCTGCTGGAAGAGCCGTGGCTGGCCGGGCAGCGGATCGTCATGCTGGAACCCCGCAGGCTGGCCGCCCGCACCGCCGCGCAGCGGATGGCGCAGATGCTCGGCGAACCGGTCGGCGCGACGGTGGGATACCGGATGCGCATGGATACGCGTGTTGGCCCGGGCACCCGCATCGAGGTCGTCACGGAGGGGGTTCTGACCCGGTTTCTGCAAGAGGATCCCACCCTGGAGGGCATCGGTGCCATCCTCTTCGACGAGTTTCACGAACGCAGCGTGCAATCCGACCTGGGGCTGGCGCTCACGCTGGAGTCGAAGTCGGTCTTTCGCGAGGATCTGCGCGTGCTGGTCATGTCGGCCACCCTGGACGGCGCACCGATAGCGAAGCTACTGGGCAATGTCCCCATCGTGACGAGCGAAGGGCGCTCGTACCCGGTCGAGACGCGGTATCTGGACCGGATGCCGCGGGATCAGATCGAGCCTGTCGTGACGTCTGCCGTTTTGCGCGCCGTAGCCGAGGAGGAAGGAGACATCCTGGTGTTTCTACCCGGTGCGGCCGAGATCCACCGGGTAGCGGAGGGGCTGAACCGGGCGAATCTCGGCGAAAACGTCCGTGTGATGCCGCTGTACGGCAATCTTTCGCAGGCGGAACAGGAGCGCGCGATCGAGCCGAGCGCGCCGGGCCGCCGCAAGATCGTCCTGGCCACGTCGATCGCGGAGACCAGCCTGACCATCGAAGGTGTCCGGGTAGTCGTGGATAGCGGACTGATGCGCGTGCCACGGTTCTCGCCACAGAGCGGCATGACGCGCCTCGCGACCGTGCCCGTCTCACGCGCGTCGGCGGACCAGCGCCGCGGACGGGCGGGCCGGCTCGGGCCGGGTGTGTGCTACCGGCTGTGGACGCGCAACACGCACGAACACCTGACGCCGCACACGGACCCTGAGATGCTGCATACCGACCTGGCACCCGTAGCCCTGGAACTGGCGCAATGGGGTGTGGCTGATCCGGGCGCGCTGGCCTGGCTGGATACGCCGCCGTCTGCTGCGTTCGAGCAGGCGCGCGAACTGCTGCGAGAACTGGGCGCACTGGGGCCGGACGGCACCATTACGGAACATGGCCGCAGGATGGCGGATCTGGCACTTCATCCGCGTCTCGCTCACATGGTGCTCCGGGCCAGAGAACAGGACCTTGGCGGTCTCGCCTGCGACCTCGCGGCGCTCCTCAGCGAGCGCGACATCTTCAGATCGGAAGGGGGGCCCGTCGACGTGGATGTCCGGCTCCGTCTTCAGGCTTTACACGATACCCGGCAAGGAGGACGGCGCGGAGATGGCTATGGGCTAGGCTATCGCATCGATAGCGGGACGGTCTGGCGTGTCCTTCAGTTTTCGGATGCACTGCGCAGGCAGCTTCGCGTCCGATCCGGCCAGGAGGATATGGAGGCAGCGGGAATGCTGCTTGCCCTGGCCTACCCGGACCGGATCGGCCAGCAACGTACTGGTCAGGCTGGCCGATTTCGGTTGCGGAACGGGCGCTCGGCACATATTGCGGAGCCGCAGTTACTCTCCGGCGCCACCTACCTCGCGATTGCACATCTCGACGGAGATCGTCAGGACAGCCGCATCTTCCTCGCAGCGCCGGTCTCGCGTGAGGACCTGGAGCAGCAGTTTGCAGACCAGATCGTGGAAGAGGAGTCTGTCGAGTGGGATGCCGATGCAAAGCTGGTCCGGGCGCACCGCCGGCAGCGCCTCGGCGCGCTCATCCTGAAGGAGTCGTCCATACCGGACCCTGATCCTGACGCCGTAGTCGCCGCGCTGCTGGACGGGATCGCGCAGGAAGGGCCGGGTGTGTTGCCATGGACGAAGGACGCGCGCCGCTTGCGGGAACGCATGGAGTTCCTGCACCGGCTCGACCCTGCAGCCTGGCCGGATGCGTCGGATGAGGCGCTGGTGGCTACGCTGCCGGAATGGCTCGGTCCCTATGTGACCGGCATACGCCGGCTGGACGAGTTACAGCGGCTGGATCTGGAAGGTATACTCGCCGGCAGGCTGACCTGGGAGCAGCGGCAGGCGATAGACCGGCTTGCGCCCACGCATCTGGAAGTGCCAAGCGGGTCTCGCATTTCGATCGACTACGGCAATCCCGAAGCTCCGGTGCTGGCCGTACGCTTGCAGGAGGTGTTCGGGATGACCGAAACGCCGCGCATTGCGGACGGACAGGTGCCGCTCCTTATGCACTTGCTTTCACCGGCGCACAGGCCCGTTCAGGTGACGCAGGACCTCGAGAGCTTCTGGCGGAACACCTATTTCGACGTGCGGAAGGATCTGCGTGGCCGCTATCCGAAGCATTACTGGCCCGAGAACCCGCTCGAAGCCGAACCCACCAGCCGCGCTAAGCGGCGCACGTGAGAGGACTGCATCTGTGCTGAGAGGATCGCGCCAGTCGAAATGAGAGGCGACAGGTCCACTTTGGCGGCGATGGAATTTCTACCGGTGCAAACCCTGTGATTGTGGTCAACAGAAGGGAATTTCGATCCAGGGTGGGGAGCCACTCGCGTAAGCCGAAGCGTCTATAGTGTGCGGCGCGTTACGATTCGAACGATGATGCCTGTGTGGCTGGGTAATTTCGAAACGTAGAAGCACAATTCCCCCTTTTTCGAGGCCATAAGAGAGGGTGCTGAAAAAACATCCACGTGCTGACGCGGAATATTCCTGCGGGCCGATTACATTTGCACAGTCCTCACGCCGGAAGGCGGCACTGGTTATGTACTCGGGCTGATGTTTCAGTCCGGCTACGTGGCTGGATCAGAGAGTAAGTCGTCGGTAAGAGGATCAGCACCCCCTGTCAGCATATGAAGTCTAAACCATCCGTCATGTTCTGGACGGACGATGAGCGCGAAGTCCGCGCTGTGGAGGAGGTATTAGCGAAGCATGGATCAGACGTCCAAGTAAATAGAGTCTCTGAGCCGGATCATGCCCTCGAGTGTCTCCGGAATGCAAGGGTGGCCTTGGGTTTTCACCAGCGCACCCGGCCCATCATCGTGTTCATCGATCTCGATGGCGAAGGCCCCGGCGCGCTCAACCTCGTACGCGAGATGAAGCGTGATCCGCTTCTGCGCCGGTTGCCTGTACTTGTGTATGCGGACGATCCGGACGACGATGCGGTCACTGCGGCGTACGAATCCGGCGTAAATGCTTTGATCGAGCGCCGTTCTGACGTCGATTTTCCCACGCTCATCCTCAATGCGCTCGATTTCTGGCTCGAAACGGCCAAACTCGCGCCAGAGCCGTTTCGCCCTGCCTCGAGGACTCCGATTGCTTCCGTTTCCGAGCAGGCCGGCTTCACGTACAGGATTTTCCCGCAGCACCGGCTCGGCGTAGCCGTCAAATCAGGCGTGCTGCACGGGAAGCAACTCCTGGACTATATCAAGGCCTATTTTGGTGATCCGGATTGGAGCCCCGGATTCAGTACGCTGGACGACTATCGCTCCGTAGTCCGAGTGGATATTACGACGGCAGAGGCGCAGGAGATCGCAGCGGTGCTCGATGGCTACCGTCCCCACCTCGAAGGGGGGAGGACCGCCATCATCGTAGACATGTGGATGCACCAGATTGCCGGAGAGATGCTCATTGCAATGGGCAGGCTGGACCGCGATCGGGTCCGCATCTTTCGTTCACTCTCCGAAGCCCTGAACTGGCTACACGTCCCCGCTCAGGTCGTTCGCCCGCTCATCCCGAAGTAATCTGGCTGCCTCCTGTTCTGCATCACTTCAGGCAGCAAGGCTTCTTTTTATTCCGACCCTCTCCACAGGCGTCGTGCTTGGCTCCGACAGGGAAGGATGAGAGGGGCGTTCAAAAAACTACCCCCTGCGTTTTCTTCAGGAGAGCGATTCAGTGTGAAGGTCGGAAAGGCAACGCGATGTACGGCGGGTAGACCTGCACGTCAGGCCACCCTTCTGATGACGACGAACGTCATATCGTCGCCGATTCCTTCTCCTCCGGCCCACCGGTGCGCTGTAGTGGTCAGGTGCTCCACGATTGCTTCCGGGGCGGCATCCGCCACTTCCGCGAACGCACTTGCCGCGCGTTCGTACCCCAGCATCTCACGCTCCCGGTTGAACAACTCGGGGAGGCCGTCGCTCATGAACAGCACGGTGTCCTGCGGGTGAAGCGCTACCCGTGCTTCCCGGTAGGGGAAGCACACGAAGCTCCCCAGTGGCATGCCGGTCAGCCGGATCGTTTCGACGCAACCCGTCGCCTTCCGGTATACGAGCACGGGGGGCATTCCGGCCGCGGCGAGTTGGAGGACGCCAGAATCATAGCGCGCCATGATGAGCGCCATGTAGAGCCCCCGTAGGTTCATTGCCTTGATGGCACGTGTGGACGTGCGGATGATGCGAAGCAGGTCCTGCTCCCGGCTGAGCGCCTTGAAGAGGCTCTTCATGGCGGTTACCATCACGCCCGCGCGCATCCCGTGGCCCGTAGCGTCTCCTACGGCCAGAGTCAGAACACCATCGTCACGGAGGTCGAAGTCGTAGTAATCGCCGCCCACCTCGGCCGCCGTTTCCATGTACGCGGCGATGTCGAGTTCGGGGTGGTCCGGGACGGCGCTGGGCAGCATGGCGAGCTGGAGCTGCCGCGCTTCCTCGAGTTCCCGCAACTTCCGCCGGTACTCGCTTTCCAGCAGCTTGCGCTGGAGGATCTCTTCTCGTGTGCGTTGCTCCTGTTCAAGCTTCTCCCGGGAGAGGTCTTCGACCTGGATGAGCTTCCGGCGCAGATCACGCGTCGTTTTCGCCACGCTCTTCGAGAGATAGATGGAGAAACTGACCAGAAGTATCGTGCTCGTCAGGTATGGAAAGAGTTCGAGGCGGTTGAAGGGGAGGGCACCCAGCGAATCCAGCAGGGGTTCGGCGAAGCCAACCGTGATGGCCGCCAGCCCCAGCCCGATGAGCCGCGCTCCTCGCTTTTTCTGGTGGAGCGCTACCAGAACGACGCGTACGTTCTCTGCCAGGATGAGGAGCGCGAAGATTGCCGTGTAGGGAGAATAGGCCTGCATGCCCGCAATCCAGGTCCAGGCGGTAAGCACGATGCCGGTCGCCAGCGCTACGTAGAAAACCCGGAGCATGCGGCCGTAGAACACCGTGTACTCGAAAGCCATTCCGGCCAGACTGGCCAGCACGATGCATGTCGGGAGCAGTGCCGGGAAGAGGAGCAGCGCATCCGCCGAATCGAAAAACTGCGGTAGCGCAAGATCCAGAAAGACGATCCCGGCGAACCCGGTGACCATCAGGCTGAAGTAGAGGTTTTCCCGCGAGGCCCGGTAGGCCAGGTACAGCATCGCATGAACGAGTGCAAATGCCGCGTATAAGCCGAAGAAGAACATGGCCAGGAGCCCGTGCCGCTTCGCTTTTTCGGCGTTCTCTAAAACCAGAGCCTCCGGCCCCAGCCGCAGTTCGAACCCGATGAAATACCACAGGCGGAGGTAGTCCTCGGCCCGGGTGTTCGAGTAGCGGACCGCCAGCACGTGTTCCCCGGCGCCAGGCAGCGGAATGGGACCACCGCCGTCTGAATGCACGCGGACCTCCTGCGCAGGGTCCGCACTCACCTGACCGGTACGGTGGACGAGTTCCCCGTCCACATACAGTTCGGCCGCTCCGAATGGCATCAGCTGTACCCCCCAACGCTGTCCACTGAGAGTAGAGTCCACGACCAGCCGCTTCCGGAACCACCCCACGCCTGGCCACTGCTCCACGTAGGGAGAGCCCGCCTGCAGTGTGGAGGACGTGGTCGGCCACGTGGAATCGTCAAAGTCGGGCTCCGCGAAGGCGGGATCGTCGCCGGGGTGGAAGCGCCATCCCGCATACAGTTCGGCTACGCCACCGGCGGTCTCGAGCGTGCGGTCCGTCAGAACCTGAATGCTCTGAGCTGCCGCCGCACGAGATCCCATCACCAGCAAAAGAAGGAGAACGATGATCCGGGCGGGCATGGAACGACGTAGACTGAAAGATCGGTGGCCCGAATGTACGGACTACCCACCTGGCCGATAGTGGAAAAATGAATGATCCTGCCGCAACGGATGTCCTCCGGCCGGCATGTGCCGATCCCCGCTTCCGTTCTGCCTGAACGGCAGGAATGTCGATGGCGCCGTAACGGACATGAAATCCTTGTAATTGGCCTCCTGTGGGCAGATCATCTGCCGGAAACGTGCATTTATTGGACTAGCGTGCCGGAGAAGGGATGGGAATCGTCAAGGAGGCAGAGTGGAGTAGCGCGCGTCGAGCGGCGTCCCCGGAAGCGGGGACGCCGCTTTTCGTATACAGCGCCTCCAGAGGCACCGGAGCAAGGAACGGGACGACCGCCAGGCCCTGATGCGGTTCCCGGATGCCGCAACTATTCCGTTACCGTCTCTCGCTAGATAGAACGATTGCGGAACGCGGTAGTTATGCTTGCCACACCATCCGACCCCAGCCTGGACCTGGATGGATAAACGGAACAAGAAGGTGCTACCATGTACTCCGTAATCGTGGGACTCTACGACGATCACGACGTTGCCGAACAGGTCTACCGTGAACTCGAGGAAAGCGGGATCGACCAGGAGGACCTGCACATGGTCTCGCACCGGAACACGGATCTGTCCAACTGGAAGGCCGAATCCAGCTACTGGGACAACGGGTGCTTCGGGCACGACATCGTCGATCGTCTGGTAGCCCTCAGCTTTTCACGGCAGGATGCCGAATTGTACTGCGAAGGGGTCCGGCGCGGGGCTACACTCGTCGTCGTCCGCGCCGATGAGGCGCACGAGGAACGCGCTGTCGACATCATCAACCTGCACAGGCCCGTGGATATCCGTGCCCGCCATGCAAACTGGCGCAGCCGTGGCTTCAGGGGCTATGATCGCCGCGCCACACCGTTCACGGAGGAACAAGTTCGGGAAGAAAGGGAATATATTAGCCGGGAGGCCGCCTCGCTAAGCCCGGGACATGGGTGAAGCCCCTCCAGATATGTCCGACCCCGGCGGACCGCGGGCTGAATTTTCCGGCAGCCCGAGTACAGGCCCGGGGATACTACACCGTCGATGAACGAGATGCCCGTACGGATTCAGCGAAAGCGCACCAGAGGCTGGCGGATGCCGGAGAACACCGTCAGCGTCACACGGCCCGGGCGCTACGGCAATCCGTTCCGCGTGGAAGAATACGGGCGCGAAGAATCCATGCGGCGCTTCGAAGACTACCTGCAGAAACGGCTCGAAGCGGAGCCGGACTTCCTGGAGCCGCTCCGCGGAAAGAATCTTGCGTGCTACTGTGACCCCGACGTACTCTGCCACGCCGATATCCTCCTCCGCTACGCCAACCGCTGATCCGATCTACCGGGCAGGGCACGTCCAGCGACATGGTTTACCACGCCGGTCGCCAGGCCACATCGAGAGATAAAGGCCCCGATCTTCTTGCCTTCCGGCGCAGCGAACCGGGCTCGTCATGGCAGGGGTGTCCGCGCAAAAATCTCCGGCAATTCGCGGTTCAGGGGAATGCGGGCATTTTTCGCCTTGGACCTGAAGTTGATTTGTGTAAGTTGAACGGAGACCCTCACGTTCATGCTTACTGAGTACGATGCAAGAATCGTTCATCGACACGTTGTTGACCTGGCTCCCTGAGACCTTGCGCGGGGGCTTGACCGAAACCCTGATCGCTCTCGCCCTCGTCGTCGCGGCAGCCTTACTCGTCCACGCCATTGGCCGGTATGTCCTCCTGCGCTTCATTCACGGCTTGGTGAAACGGAGCCGGATTCGGTGGGACGACATCATCGCGGAACAGAAGGCAGTAGACCGGGCGTGGGTGATCGTTCCCCTGCTGATCGTCCAGGTCGGGTTGGTGCTCGTACCTGGCGTATCGCCCGACGTACTGGGCTTCTTGCAGCGCTTCGTCGAAGCGTGCATGATCCTCGTCGTCGCGCGCGTCGTCACGGCCATCCTCGGCACGCTCCACGAAATCTACCTGCGGATGCCCCGTGCGGCCACGCGGCCCATCAAAAGCTATGTGCAGCTGGCAACCGTATTCGTGTACGTCGTGGCCGGCATCTTCATCGTCGCGCGTCTGGCCAATGAGTCGCCGTGGTTCTTCGTGAGCGGGCTCGGCGCCATGATGGCCGTCGTCACCCTGGTCTTCCGTGATACGCTGCTGTCGCTCGTAGCCGGTGTGCAGCTTACGAACAATGATCTGATTCGCGTCGGCGACTGGATCGAAGTGCCGCAGTTCGGCGCCGATGGGAGCGTCATCGATATCGCGCTCAACACGGTCCGGGTGCAGAACTGGGACAAGACCTTCACCGTGATCCCCACCCACAAATTCCTCGAGAACAGCTTCAAGAACTGGCGAGGGATGCAGGAGAGTGGCGGCAGGCGGATCAAACGGGCCATCTACGTCAATATGGCGTCGATTCGGTTCCTTACCGAAGAAGAAATCGACCGCTTCGCCAAGTTTGCGCTCCTCGCAGACTATATCCAGGAAAAGAAGCGGGAACTGGAGATCTTTAATGCCGCCTACCGGCGCGACCCTGAGATGCAGGTCAACGCCCGCCGGCTGACCAACGTCGGCACGTTTCGGGCCTACATCGTCAACTACCTGAGGAGCCACCCGGGCATCCACCAGGATCTGACGTTTCTCGTCCGCCAGCTTCAGCCCACGCCAGAAGGCCTCCCCATCGAAATCTATGTGTTCACCAACGACACCCGCTGGGCCGTCTACGAAGGTATCCAGGCCGATATCTTCGATCACATCCTCGCCATAGCACCCGAATTCGGCATCCGCATCTACCAGCGCCCGGCCGGACACGACGTCGAAACACTGCTCTCCGAAGCACTCAACTGATGCGCCACCCGGGGCCGCACGCCAGCCCGTGCGGCCCCTCAGGCATCTGCTCGGGCGATCTCTCTTCCGGGGTGATTCGGCTCGATGCCAGCTTCACCCCACTCCAACCCGTCCTGCCCGCCCCAACCGCATGGGCGTCAAGGAACGATGTTAGGATCCTCCAGAGCAGCAATCCGGCTCCTTTTTTACCTCACCCCTCCCCATCACCGTCATTCCCGCGAAGGCGGACGCGAGCGGAGCGACCGCCGAAGTAAATCCAGGTAGCACAACCTCTAGGCTAACTACGAAGCTTACTACGAGCACCGATGCCCCACATCCCAATCTGCCCGTCTAAAGACATACCGCCGGTGTGCCCATCCCTCTTGTACAGGCAGGTCATACCCACCTATCTGACCCCGCCTGAAAAATCCTCCTTGGACACGAGCCGCAGGCGACTGACCAAAGGTAAAGAGGACAACCTTGCGAACGCGTCCAGCGGAGCAAGGCAGGAGGATGTCAGCCACCTCCCACCCATTCATACTACGTATGGGCCATCGAGACGAGGCGAAGGACACGGCACCAGACCTGACAGGTTTCCAAAACCTGTCAGGTCTCACAACCAACCCCATTCACGTACAAACCCGTGCATTCTGTGCCATCACCCATTCACCCCGGCCATTCAGGCCGCACAACCTGACACCCACACCTCCGTCTGCACAAAAAAATCAACCCGCGCGAGGGTATGAAATCGTACTGCAGTGTGTCTGATGTATGCTAACGAGCGTCCGTTGTATACCATCTAGACACGATTGCATATGGAAGGAGTGCCGAAACGCGCCGGGCGCGTGATGCCGACCGGGCCGCAGGTGCGGCGCTTTCAGCGGCTGCTCGAGTGGCTGCGCTCCGAGCGCCCGTTGACGACGCGCGACGTAGCGCGGGCCTTCGAGGTATCGCGGCGCACGGTCTTCAACGATCTGGAATACCTCCGGCAGATCGGCGTGCCGATCGAGTTCGATCGGAAGAAGCGGACCTACGTGCTGGAAGGGCCGTTCGAAAACCTCCCCCTTCTGGCCCTCTCCCGAACCGAGTTCGCCGCCTTCCTGGTGGCGCACCACGCGCTCGAAACGCTGGGCGACGGCGTGCACGGGCCGCACCTGGCGCGGGTCGTCCAGCGGATCGCAGAACACCTCCCCGAAACCGTGCGCGTCGAACCCGAGGTGCTCTCCCGGTCGATCCGCTTCGAAACCGGCCCCCGTCCTCCCGTACCCCTGGCCCGGCTGGAAGCCCTCGAAGCCGCCGTACGCAACCAGCAGGTCGTCCGCATCCGCTACACCTCGAACAGCACCGGCAAGGAGACCGAGCGCGAGATCGAGCCCTACACGCTCCTCTCGTACCAGGGGCGCTGGTATGCCATCGCATTCTGCCGCCTGCGGAAAGCCATGCGCGACTTCCGCATAGACCGCATCCGCGCCCTGACGCCCACCGGCGCATACTTCTCCATCCCGCCCGACTTCGACCTGGAGGCCTACCTCGGCCCCGCCTTCGGGATGCATCGGGGCGAGCGCACCTACGCCGTCCACGTCCGGTTCAGCCCTTACCAGGCCCGGTGGATCAAGGAGGAGCGCTGGCACCCCTCGCAGGTGATGGTCGAGCGTCCCGACGGCTCGCTCGACGTGCGGCTCCAGGCCGCAGGCCTGCAGGATCTGGCCCGATGGGTCCTTTCCTACGGGGCGGAAGCCGAAGTGATCTCCCCGCCCGTCCTCCGCCACCGCGTCGCCTCCGAGGCGCGGCGGATGGCCGCGTTGTATGCGGAGAAAAGAGGGCGGAGGGATATGACGCGAGAATGACATACCCCGGTTTCGATCATCCCGGGTGCCCGCTTGCGATTGAAATCCGCCGCTTGTACTTTTTAATAGAAAGTCCGTTACATGGCTGTTACATCTCAGGACTCACCCCGCATTGATATGCGCCTGAAGTTTTACCTCACGCCGAATAAGCAACTAGTCCCATATACGTATCCACACCACCTCACGGGCGCTTTTCATCGCCTCGCAGGGTGGAATGGCGTACATGACAAAATCAGCTGCTATTCAATTGGCTGGCTTCGTGGTCGAGGAAGTAAAAGCGCGAGTGATGGTTTGCATTTTCCGAATGGTGCGGAATGGAGCATCAGCATCCACGATCGGAACTTGGCAGAGCGTGTGCGCCAGAATGCCGAGCAACTCCCACACATTGCGTTTGGGATGCGAATCTATCGTGTGGAGGAACAGCCCACGCCTGCTTTTGGAAGCATCTATCGCTTTGAGGTCGGTAGTCCGGTGCTGGTCAGGTCAAGTGTGGAAGAGGATAGTACCCGCAAACACCTAACCTTTAGAGATCCGGAGGCGGATGGGTACCTCACTGAAACACTACGCAATAAGCTCCAGGTAGCGGGTTATTCCGGCGCTCACCTTCACACCCTGATGGGTTTTGATCGGAGCTATAGCAGAGCCAAGACAAAGGTTGTGGAAATCAAGGGCATTCGATTTAAGGGCAACCTTTGTCCGGTTATAGTAGCTGGCACGCCCGAGGCCGTGCAATTTGCATGGGAAGTAGGGGCCGGTCACCTCACTGGAAGTGGTTTTGGATTCTTGCACTAGGATTCCAATACGATGGCTTATTTCCAGACATTCGATGAAGCCCTCCGGAACGCTGGATTCAGGGAGCGGGACCAGCAACGGGCTGTCTTCGATGCTTTTCGCGCAGGAAAGCACATTATCCTACATGCGCCTACGGGGTGGGGTAAAACATTTGCTGTAACTGCCGCGCTAGCTGGGGGACACGCGATTTATTCTCTTCCGCTTCGCGTGCTGGTGGATTCGCTCGTGGAAAGTGTCGAGGATTGGCTGCCGATTCACTGTGCTGCTCACCATGGTAATAGACGTGAGCATGAGTTATTGGATAAAGGGGAAGATATACAGCGCCCCATTGATCTTGTATTTACTACACTCGACCAGACGCTCAGCGCATTCCTCGGTATTCCTATTGGCGTAAGCCTGCGGCAGGGAAACGTGCTTCCAGCGGTGATTGATGCCAGTCACCTCATCTTTGATGAGTTCCATCTGTTTGATCCTGAGCGGAGCCTTGCCATCGCGCTACTTGCACTTCAGCGAAGCACCCAGAATGGTATCATCCTCACCGCGACGCTCAGTGATGAAATGATCACATTTCTTGAGGAGGAATTAAAGCGAAGCCCGATAGGCCAGCAGAACGGGGTGGCAGTAATCCGGGGCAATCGCCCGTTCGAGAACCTCAAAGAGATAGGTCGCGGAGATGGGCTCGACTCCCCGGATGCTTTGGAGATAGGACAACGCACACTGATAATCCGCAATCAAATCGACTGGGCAAAACAGACTGCCCGAGAACTCCGCAAAAAATACCCGACAAAAGAAGTTTACCTGCTCCATTCCGAATTGCTATCTGACGACCGGCAGCGCATCGAAAAAGCCGTTCGCAATGTGTTTGGTGAGAACAGTAAGACTTCAGCGATTCTTGTAGCCACGCAAGTTGTAGAGGCCGGAATCGACATTAGCTGCGATGTACTGCATACGGATGCATGTCCACCGGATGCCTTCATTCAGCGGGCCGGGCGGTGTGCTCGTTACGTAGGCGAGAAAGGTGTTATCTATTGGCACCCGGCGAAAAGCACAATGCCCTATCGAAATCGTGAGGCAGAAATCACTGCGCTAGATGCCTTCCTTGGTAACGGATGCTTACTGACGCCGAAAAAGGAGGAGGAGATCGTAAATCTCACGGCTGAACGCGACAGGTTAATTGGGCAGCGCTTTCGCGAGAACTACAGCCAGCGAGTAGTGGACGATGCGCGTGTGTCACAAGATTATAGTCTCTATGATACGTTCATCCGTGACATCAATAGCATCAACGTTGCTGTTGGAGATGATCCGAAGAGGCGGCGTAAGTACATCAGCATCTCACGCGGGAAGTTCATGGGTAATGGGGTGTACAGCCAACTCCCCGCCACGTTTTTCCGGTATGATTCTGAACGAAAAGAGTACGTATCGACTGAGAACGTCCGTCAGGCAGATTTCGCATTACTCGACCCGGAGCACATAGGCTACAGTGGCGATTATGGATTGAACTTCGACGGCACGGGTGGAGAGGAGGCTTTTCTGGATGAGCAGGAGAGAACCCGAACAGCCTATAAATACACACTCGAATCTTACGAGCAACATATTCGCCTGCTCTGGAAGAAGAAGTCGGTGGTGCGCTGGATGATTGACAAGTTGGGTCAGCACCTGAGCCGCGAGTACGGCGGAGATGGGATGGCAGCAGCGGAGATGCTGGTGGATTTTGTGATCTGGGCACATGACCTGGGTAAGCTCGACCGCCAGTGGCAGGCCGCACATGGAGTTCCACCTGAAGGGGTGCCACCAGAAGCATTCCCCCCGGAGGCTCGGCCATCTGGTCCTGCTCCCATCGCGCACTCGGAAAGTGACGAGCAAAGCCCCTATTGCCGGCAGAAGCCACCTCCTTCCCACGCATGGGTCAGTGCATGGGCCGTGCGGGAGTATTTGCAAAGATTCTGCGGGTCCATACAGGATGAGTGCAAGCGGGTTGCTCTGTTCAAGGCCATTTATTGGGCCATCTCCGATCATCACGGGTACAGCCAGCAACTTTCGCTTGATCGCCACCATGCTTACGACCTCGGTCACCTCGCTTATCTGGATGCAATAAGTCAGAAGGAGCCGTGGGTGCAGTATCGCTGGGGTGCTGCCGCGCTCACTCCCGCTATCGACCACACCGAGCGGGGACAGGTATATCAAATTCGTACTACACAAGACCGGCTCGAGGCGACCGATGATCTCACCACCTACTTCATGCTCTCCTACATCCTCCGCCGATGCGATCAATTGGCGACCGCCGAAATCTCGCAAGTAGAGCAACATGAAAGCACACCTGCTTCAAACCATCATTTCGTATGATCCGAGCCCGCTACATCAGCACTACGCCCTTCAGCCATAGACGCGAGCAGGCTACAACCAAACTAGCTGCTACGTATCCGTGTCCTACCCCATACGCGGCAAAGGTGGCCCTGATCGTGGGGGCAATCCGGGCCGGACTGGATCCGGCAGAGTTCACCAAGTATGTACGTACGCTGGATCTCCGGCCACACCCGTGGGGCGAAGGCGTGGTGAATACTCATCTCGTTAAGCACTGGGAGCCGCCACGAGCGGATACCGTCGGTGAGTTGACGCCTGGTTATCTCTCCTCAACCGTTGTTTTCCGTGAGTTCGTTTACTTCGACGGGGGTGTGGATTTGTACTTCCCAGATGCTGCACTCGACGTGTTGCAGCCTGCTCTTCCCTGCGTGAACTGCTTTGGAAAGCAGGGAAGCTTTTTCGCTCTGTTGGAAGTGGCTCAGGCAGATCCTCCCGAAAATGGAGTACTGCTCCAGGGTAGCGATATGAAAGGCAATGCGACTTGGGATAAGGTTTCCAACTTCACTGGTAATGCGGCAAAGCCTCGCGAGGACAAGGCATTTCGGGTGGCAATGCATATGGCGGGTGGCGGAGCCAATCACCTGCACCTGATATTTAACAGTTGAATTATGTCGGAATCCGCACAACTTCCGCTCGGCTTTTCCACACCTGCCTCAGAGGGAGGAGAGGAAATAGTAGAAACGTTGCCGCCGTTTGATCACGGCTACTTCGATGCGCTAGCTGCCATCGGCTTTGCTGCGCTCGCCGATACCTACTTCGATACGCCACAAACGCCGCTTATTAGGCGCACTCCGGCGGGCTTCGCTATCACCTATCGAAAACAACTGCGGGACCGCCCCCAGAGGCACTGGCTGAAATACACCATCCCTGCATCGTGGAAAAGCGGGCTAAAAGAAGGTACAACGAGAAAAGCACCTGGATGGGATGATAAGAATCTCATAAGTACGGAAGGGGCAGCGGTGGATACGTCGGAAGACACTACCGTAACAGTATCTATCGGCAATAAGACAATCGAAATTCCCAGGCCTGATCGCAAACTCTACGGTACCATTAATAAGCTGGGCAAGCCTGATTGGGTAAACCTTTGTGTGTATGCCTGCCGTCACCGAGGACTGGAATTAATTGACGGGACTTTTCAGGAGCAGAGTATAACATTCAATTCCATTGTATTGCCTCAGGGATCCAAGGGTGGAAATGCCAGCAATTCTTTTAGTATAGGCAATAGCAGCCTACCCAAATCCCTGTCTCGTTCAATGAGCCGCCTAACTTGCCTTGCAGTAGCAGGGTTGTTGAAAGCATCAACGGGGCAAATTCCAGATGGGTTTGCACTGCCAGTGCCTCGAGATATGCGGTTGTCCTATCTCGAACGCTTAGTTGATGATAACCGGAGGCGGATCATAAGTAATGGGTTCTTCTTTCCTTACGACAATTACCTGAATTACCTGAAATTATTACTCCGCCATCATCTCAGGCCTAAGGCTTTGGAGTGCGTTGCCGGCGCGAGCTTTATTGAACTCGGTGCCGCTCCTTCTCCTGCAGGTTCATGGCAGTTTGCCGTGCCGCAGCATCGTTATAGTGAGATGTCCGCGGAACGGTTACATATGCTACTCTATCGTTGGAAGAAAGCAACGACGCCCAAAGTAGGTAGTCCACCCTCTATAAACCGGGAGGCTGTGCGTTTGCTGGTTCGTGGGTTTGAGCACAGCGACCCTGCTTCCGCTGCCCAAGGCTACTTAGGGTACATCGCTGATGTAGGGTTTTCTAGTGAAAGACCTTTTTACCCACTCTATCAAACCTTCTTTGAGGAGATCATGGAATACAGATATTCCGACCTGCTTGCCGCATTTCGGCAGGAGGATGTGCGTGCATTTGTCAATCTCGTCCGGCAAGAGACATACAGTGCCGTTTATCATCCACCCGAACAAGCAGACAGTCAGCCGAACTACCAGATGATGCGACGGTTACGAGAAGTACAGAGTACGGAAGATCTCGTTCAGGCGCTGGTGGAAATTGCTATTGAGCGCGGTACCAGTAAACTGGCATCAGCTAAAGGGAATCGCGACACATTGAAATACTTGGCCATGCCTTTTGAGCCGTCAATAACGCGGCTTGTTGAATTGGCGGAGCAAACGCAGAACCCTCGTCTGATTGCACAGCTGGTTCTCGCATTTGCGCTTTGTCGCCGGGAGAATGAGAGTGTCCCGCAAGACAAAGAAAGTGGGTTCGAGGACAGCATTGCCGATGCTGCTTAACTATTCACTCCAAAATATAAAAGCCATGAACCTGGACCAGATCAATCATCTTACCCTTGTAGGGCGGCTCACGCTCAATCTTGCTTCACTCAATAATGAGGGGTCTGAAGGCAATGCACTTCAGCCTCGCACGGCAACGATTGTTCTTGATGGCAAGCTCTACAGCGTGCCCGTCATTTCTGGTGACATGCTCAAACATTGGCACGCGAAACACCTAAGCGCTATCGCACAGGAGCGCGGGCTTCCGCTCAGCCGGAATGCTGACCGCCGCAACCCAAACCCAAACCGTATCAAGAGCGAATTAGCTGATTACCAGTGGGTCACGGAGCGTGTTCAGGAAGTGGCGAGTTGGAGTGGTACTGTGAAAGGGGCTCAACGGGATAAGTTAGAACAAGCCCTATACAGTCTGGTGGCTTCCGAGTGCGTTGTTACGGATGCACATGGACTTCTCATTACAGAGGTAAGTCCACAGAAGGCAGAAGGGGAGAAGAGTGTATTCAGCGCTGCTGTGGCTGTGGCGCGCACGAGTAGGGTGCAGGTTGGATTCATGACAGGTGTGCCGCGCCAGAGTATGACCGAGCATTTTTTCCATGCAAAATACGTTTCCTCGCGTACCGGCATTCAGGCGCGTGAGACGGCTTCGGGAGAGGGGCAGAACATCTTCACTCGTCCAGCTACCAGTGCTGCCTTTGCAATGGTCGCTGCCATCGATTTGGCTGGGCTCGGCTTTGATGACGCAAAGAATGAATACGCGGTCACCGACGAAGGGGAACGTCGGAAGCGCAAGCAAGCAGTCATCGACGCGCTTAGTTACACGCTGATGAACCAGCCCGGCGCTAACAGTAGCCAGCAGTTTCCACATATCATGGATTTTGAAGGCGCGATTGTGACATCCAGCACGAATTGCCCCGCTCCGACCGTCAGTGCAATGAAGGACAATTACCTGGACACGTTGGAGCAACTGGTGAGAACAGCCAATCGCATGAACGGCAATCGAAATGCTATAGTATGTCACAAGGTGCAGGGGATAGCAGCCGCAGTAGAATTACTCACTGAACTTGCTCACGGAGAAGGGTTGGAGACGTTGATTGCTGCATAGCAGAGCCTATGCAACCTGTCCATTCCGTTACAATTCACCGCACCATAGACCCAGCACAATGACCATTACACAGCGAATCGCGCATCAAGCCCCATACACGATAGTCGGAGATCGTCCATTTCGTTACAATCTTCCGCCTCCTGGACTCGGTCCTCCGCACGATACGCGCTGCCCTGTGCGCCCTGCACATACGTTTTCTGTGCAAAGTGTGCCATCGGAGCGGCTGGCCTGACCTCCTCGTGACCGGGTCCGGAGGCACGTGGTCAAAATTGTAAGTTTCGTTACACCCGCGTTACAATTCGTTCTTTCTCATGTCCGACACAGGCACGGCCATCCGCGTCGGCGGGATGCTCGTCGGGTACTACGCCGTCTGCCCGAGGAAAGCCTGGCTCTCCATGCGGGGCTTGTGGATGGAGCAGGAGAGCGAGGCCGTCACCCTGGGCCGCCTCATCGACGAAGCGAGCTACACCCGCAGCCGCAAACAGCTCGACCTCGAAGCCGAAGCCCCCGACGGCACCCTGTTGGTCGGGCGGATCGACTGGGCGGACCTCCGCGACGGCGTCCTCCACGAAACCAAGAAAAGCCGCGCCGTCGAAGACGCCCACCGCTGGCAACTCCGCTTCTACCTCTGGCTCCTCAAGCGGTGCGGCGTCACCCGCTCCGACGGAACCCCCTTCACCGGCTGCATCGACTACCCCAGGCTCCGCCGCACCGAAACCGTCACCCTCACCGGGCCCGACGAAGCACGCCTGGCCGAGATCGTCGCTGCACTCCGGCACCTTGCCGTCCGGGAGCACCCGCCCCCACGCCTCACCCGCCGCCGCTTCTGCGCTAGCTGTGCCTTCGAAGAACTCTGCTACGGATGAGCGGTCAGCCGCCGGCTTTCGTCCGCGAGCCTTTTGTTTCTGACCTTCAACGTTTAACTCTCCCTTCCGATAGCTGACCGCTGAAAGCCGATCGCCAGATATGAAACGCCCTTTCTACCTCTTCAGCAATGGACGACTGCGGCGGCGGCACAACACCCTCTACCTGGAGCGGGCAGGGGAGAATCGCGTGCCAGACGACACCCCCGAGGATACCGGAGCACCGTCGAGCCCCCCGACGGGCGAAAAGACCGCCTTCCCCGTCGAGCAGGTCGAAGCCCTCTACCTCTTCGGTGAGGTGGACGTCAACACCAAGCTCATCACCTTCCTCGCACAACACGCCATCCCGGTCCACTGCTTTGACTACTACGGCAACTTCACCGCTACCCTCTACCCGCGCGACTATCTCCACTCCGGCCGCCTCAAAGTGCAGCAGGTCCGGCACTACCTCGATCCCGACGCCCGGCTCCGGCTGGCCCGCGCCTTCGTAGAAGCCGCCGTCTACAACATCCTCCGCGTCCTCAAATACTACGCGAACCGCCTGGAAGGGCCGCCTGCCGCAGAAGTCCGGGCCATTTGTGCCTCCGTCGAAAGCGAAGGCCTCTACCATTGCGGGGATGTACCCGAACTGATGGGCGTGGAAGGGCGGGTCCGCGAAGCCTACTACACCGCCTGGCCCGCCATCCTCGGTCCGGCCGGCCGCGACTTTCCCTTTACACGCCGGGAACGCCGCCCACCCTCGAACGAGATCAACGCCCTCATCTCCTTCGGCAACGCGCTCGCCTACAGCACCGTGCTCCGCCAGATCTACCGGACCGCCCTCGATCCCACGATCTCCTACCTCCATGAGCCGGGTGACCGCCGCTTCAGCCTCGCCCTCGACGTGAGCGAAGTCTTCAAGCCGCTCCTGGTAGACCGCGCCATCTTCCGCCTGATCAAGACCGGCGCCATCACACCCCGGCACTTCGAAGAGCGGCTCGGCGGCATCTACCTCAACGACCGGGGGCGCCGCGTCTTCGTCGAACACTGGGACGAGCGCCTCCGGAAGACCGTCCGGCACCGCGAGCTCGGGCGCAACGTAAGCTACGAACGGCTCATCCGCCTGGAGTGCTACCGCCTCATCCGCCACCTCTTCGACCCCGAAGCCGATCCCTACACCGGCTTCCACATGTGGTGGTAACGAAGCAGCCCGCCCACCTGACCCCGCTCCACCATCCGACCCCGATCCAGCCGTGCCCTACTACATCGCCGTCTACGACGTCAACGTGAAACGAGTAGCCAGAATGCTCAAGCTCTTCCGTCGCTACCTGACCTGGGTACAGAACTCCGTTTTCGAAGGAGAAATGACCCGGGCACAGTTTCAGGAACTACAGCTACACGCCGGCAAGCTGATGAAGGAAGGAGACGGCGTGATCTTCTACGAACTACGTGACGAGCGGTACGTAGAGCGCGTCGTCCTGGGCGAAGAACACGGCGAACGAAGCCGCTTTTTATAGCCATTCAGGCCGTTTCGTCGTCGTCCTCACGCCTGCATCCCCTTGTACGAACGTCCAGACCGCCCGAAAAGCAACAGCCGCTCGCACAGACACCTGTTTCTGCGTATCTTAGCACGCATCGTCGTCCCCCCGGCATTCTGACACTACCGCCACCCGACGACACGCCCGACCTGCCCCATGAACACCCACCCCCATTTTTACCCCCACCAGAGCCATTCCCGCACAAGATCTGGGAGGGGCCTTAATCGCACCTATTGGTATTGAAATACGACCTTCAAAAGACGATCAAAGCGGCGAATGAGGCCTTAATCGCACCTATTGGTATTGAAATACGAACAGATTGCAGAGATTGCGCGGATTATTAACGGGCCTTAATCGCACCTATTGGTATTGAAATCTATCCGCCGTCCGCCTCATCCAGAATACAGCCTATAGCCTTAATCGCACCTATTGGTATTGAAATGGAGCCAGAAGCGTGACGGATCGGGGCGGTGCCCTCCGAGCCTTAATCGCACCTATTGGTATTGAAATTGGGGTGAACCTCGATCATGTGTCCCGTCTGTTTGAGCCTTAATCGCACCTATTGGTATTGAAATAAGGAAAGCGAAGGCTTATAGCGTAGACTAATGCCCCGCCTTAATCGCACCTATTGGTATTGAAATCTCCGCAGCTCCAGAGCGCGACCATCGGCACCTCCGGGCCTTAATCGCACCTATTGGTATTGAAATCCTACCCTCTCCTTGAGGGGCGCAAGCTCGAACTCTGCCTTAATCGCACCTATTGGTATTGAAATTTTCAGGGCATGCTGCACAGGAGTCGTTAGATCCTACCGCCTTAATCGCACCTATTGGTATTGAAATTGAGGCCGGGTGGACGTGCACACGTCCAGAGAAACCGCCTTAATCGCACCTATTGGTATTGAAATGAGCAAAGCGGCGATCTCAAGCGCTCGATTCGTACGCCTTAATCGCACCTATTGGTATTGAAATTGGTAAAGCATCTAAAGTTAGCGGAGCAGGCCGGGTGCCTTAATCGCACCTATTGGTATTGAAATTCTCCGTATGCTACGAGCGTCATACGCTGCGCTGGAGCCTTAATCGCACCTATTGGTATTGAAATGCGGATTACGGATTTTGGTTTGATAATGATGCGTTCGCCTTAATCGCACCTATTGGTATTGAAATTCGAACGTACTGGTTCGCAGATTAACGAATCCGTTCGCCTTAATCGCACCTATTGGTATTGAAATCTTGGCCTCCTCATACGCGTATGCGTAACCGGCGGTAGCCTTAATCGCACCTATTGGTATTGAAATGAGAAGGTCCTTTGGCCCCCACTATCGCGATCCCATTGCCTTAATCGCACCTATTGGTATTGAAATTTCGCCGCTAACGCTCACCCTCTAGGCCCGTAAGCCGCCTTAATCGCACCTATTGGTATTGAAATAACTTGCCCGGAGAGCCATCGGCGGCCGCACGCAGGCGCGCCTTAATCGCACCTATTGGTATTGAAATACTCCAGCTCGGCTAACTGCTCCTCGGTCAGTTCTAGCCTTAATCGCACCTATTGGTATTGAAATAGTCTACACCCACATTGAGGATCAGGTCGCCACGAAGCCTTAATCGCACCTATTGGTATTGAAATGCGATGGACAGCTATCCCGTCGCGTGGTTCTCTCCGGCCTTAATCGCACCTATTGGTATTGAAATTAGTCGTGCCCCGTATCAGCAGCACGCTTATGGGCTAGCCTTAATCGCACCTATTGGTATTGAAATTGAGACGGTCGTGCTCGGCCTCCTGCGCGATCAGCTCGCCTTAATCGCACCTATTGGTATTGAAATGAGTTCAATCATACGGACGTCGGCAACGGCTACCTGCCTTAATCGCACCTATTGGTATTGAAATGAGCGAGGAGACGCTGGAACTCGGGCCGGTCAAATGCCTTAATCGCACCTATTGGTATTGAAATGAAAGATGCCGATACTTGTTGCGACATTCATGACACAGCCTTAATCGCACCTATTGGTATTGAAATTGAGATTCTCCGATCCGCACGACGTCACCTTCGAAGCCTTAATCGCACCTATTGGTATTGAAATGGGAACGATAGCCAGACACCGCCGGCGGCACGCACAGGCCTTAATCGCACCTATTGGTATTGAAATACCTACACCGGTTATGCACCGCAGGTGATTGAGTTTGGGCCTTAATCGCACCTATTGGTATTGAAATTTCCGCAGCATCGGTTTCGACGTGTTCCAGCTCGCGCACGCCTTAATCGCACCTATTGGTATTGGAAGCATCAACCCTAAGAGGCGTATCCTCGCCGACTGGGCTTTCACGTCGAGCTACTTGCCTGATCGTATTTCCTCTAGGGGTGCCCATCCAGACGCGTTCGCGATCCCTGACGTCAATGCACATCACCGATCGAATCGCGCGATGCTGTAACATTTGGGCGAGGGCGGCTAGACATTGGTAGTGATACATGCTTCCTTCCTATTCTGACGAAGACCACGATCCTCCTTGCAGAGGCCATCGCATACAGACATGAACGCACCTGATACACCGCACGTCGAAACCTTTCCTTTCGGCCAGCGCATCGTCTGGGAGCCGGATCCCGGCACCGTCGCGCAGACGAATCTGAGCCGGTTCATGGACCGGAACGGTATAAAAGGCTACGACGAACTCATGCGGCGTTCGGTGGAGGACGTAGCCTGGTTCTGGGATGCTGTGTTGAAGGATCTGGATATCCAGTTCTACCGGCCGTACGAACGCATTCTTGATTTATCGGAAGGACCTGCATTTCCGAAGTGGTGTGTAGGCGGCCAGATGAACATCGTCCACAACCTGTTGGATAAGTGGCAGTCCGGCCCGCAGAAGGAGCAGCCTGCACTACGCTGGGAGGGCGAGGAGAAAAGCAGCCACATCCTGACGTATCGCGAACTCCACGAAGAAGTCTGCCGCTGTGCGAACGCGATGCGAAGCCTAGGCCTGCGGAAAGGAGATGCCGTCGGGCTTCTCATGCCAATGACGCCCGAACTCTGCATCGCCTTTCTGGCGACGATCAAGATCGGGGGCATCATCTTGCCCCTGTTCAGCGGGTACGGTCCGAGTGCCATAGCCAGTCGGCTGGCCGACGCCAGGGCGAAGGCGTTGTTTACAGCGGACGGTTTCTACCGGCGTGGCAAGGTGGTACGCTTGAAAGAGACCGCTGACGAAGCACTCCAGTCGTGCCCGACCGTGAAGCATGTGATCGTTCACCGGCGGATCGGCACCGGCGACATACCCTGGACGGAGGGGCGTGACCGGTGGTGGGCTGAACTGCTCGCGAGGCAGCCCGCCGAAGCGGAGACAGAGCGGACAGACGCTGAAGACGTGTTGATGCTCATCTACACCAGCGGTACGACGGGCCGGCCGAAGGGGGCGGTTCATACACACTGCGGCTTTCCCATCAAGGCGGCGCAGGACATGCACCAGTGCATGGACCTGAAAGCGGGCGAGGTGATGTACTGGATGACCGACATGGGCTGGATGATGGGGCCCTGGCTCGTATTCGGTACGTTGCTCATCGGAGCCACAATGGTTTTTTACGACGGAGCACCTGATTACCCGGATACGGGGCGGATCTGGAAGATCGTAGAAGAGCACGGAGTTACACATCTCGGAGTATCACCGACCCTGATCCGGGCACTCCGCACGCACGGCACCGAGCCGGTGCGGCGGCATGATCTGTCGTCGCTACGTGCCATCGGATCGACAGGCAGCCCGTGGGATCCGGAGACCTGGATGTGGTTGTTTGAGCAGGTGCTGGAGCGTAAGAAGCCCATCCTGAACTATTCCGGAGGCACGGAGATCAGCGGAGGCATTCTCTGCGGCAACTTCCTGCAACCGCTGAAGCCGTGCGCGTTCTCGGGCCCCGTCCCCGGTATGGATGCCGATGTGGTGGACGAGAACGGAAAACCTGTCCGGGAAGAAGTCGGCGAACTGATCATTCGCAAGCCGTGGATCGGCATGACGCGGGGGTTCTGGGAGGATCGGCAGCGGTATCTGGACACGTACTGGAGTCGCTGGCCGGAAGTGTGGGTGCACGGCGACTTTGCCGCCGTCGATGCAGACGGGCTCTGGTACATCCTGGGTCGTAGCGACGATACGATCAAGGTGGCTGGAAAGCGGTTGGGGCCAGCGGAGGTGGAGGCGATCATCAATGCCGACGATCGTGTGGCTGAAAGCGCGGCGATCGGGGTGCCGGACGAGGTGAAAGGGCAGGACGTGGTCGTGTTCTGTGTACCGGCGCCCGGTGTGAGCCCGGACAACGAGTTGCGGAGCGAACTCATGAACCGGATCACGGCGGAGTTGGGCAAACCCATGCGGCCGCGTGAAATCCGGTTCACCCGTGCTCTGCCTAAGACGCGCAACGCGAAAGTGATGCGCCGGATCATTCGCGCCGCTTACCTCGGCGAAGATCCCGGTGACGTGAGCAGCCTGGAGGATCCAGGTACGGTGGAGGCGATCCGGGAGGCGGTGTAGCGCCTCACTTCAGGCTGCCTTTGCAATCGGTTCGGCTGTCATCACGTGTGCAGCGAAGCATCTCGTGATAATAACGTTGGGAGATGGAGATTGCCTCCCTGTGGAGAGATCAGCCTGAGTCTTGCGCTCTGGAATTACCCAATCGTTCGTTCTGCTGGCCGGGCAGCTAGCCGGGCCGGAACGGTCCAGAGGAGGACGACGGCGAGGATGATTGCGGCTTGGGCCAGGAGGGTTTCCACGGTTGGGTAGACGCCGAGCAGGGTTGCACGGATGGAGTACGGGACAACCGTGACGGAGAGCAGGCCGGCCTCTTGCAGCGAGTGGAGACCCTTGCCAGCCAGAATCACGGAGAGCACCCCCATGATGAACGATGAGTATTTGAACAGACTTCGGACTGGCAGGCGGGCCGAGGCGCGCAGGACGACGGCGGCCAGGATAAACACGGCCAGGATGGACACGAGCGCGCCGAGGGAGATGGCCGTCCTACTCTCTGTGCCCTGTTCCAGCGTCAGTGCCGAGAGGAAGAGGACGGATTCGAATGCCTCCCTGAAGACAGCGAAGAACGAGATCGCTGCCAGGCCCATCAGGTTGCCGCCCTTGAGGACCGTCTTGACACGGACATCGATGAATTCCTGCCACTTCTTGATTTCCGTCTTGCTATGCAACCAGAAACCGACGTAGAGCAGCACTACAACTGCGACGAGGGCGATACCACCTTCCATGACTTCCCGTTGCGCAGCACCGAGATGGATGAGCATATCGGAGAAGATCCACGCAACCACGCCCACGAGCAGCGCGGCAATCCAGCCGCCGTGCACCCATAGCGCGGCCTGCTTGTTACCGACCGCGCGAATGACGCCCAGGACGGCCAGGATGATCAGGAAGGCTTCCAGGCCCTCACGAAGGAGAATGGATGCGGCGATAAAGAACGCGAACCAGGCGGAACGATCCTGGTTCTGGAGCGCATCCCTGGCTTGATTTATAGAGACCGTCGCCACGTCGACAGCACGCGATACATCAGCCACGCTGGCTCGATTCTCAATAGCGCTGCGGACAGCGAGCATGCGTTGTTCCAGGACGGTAGTGAGTGTGGCATCCGTCGCAGTCAGTGAGGGTTCGGCAGGTTCTACGCCGTCGAGGTAGGCGAGCAGTGCGTTCTGGCGGGCCTCATCGAACCGGCCGTTTTCATAGGCGATCAGTGCCTCATTGAGCAACTCGATGGCCCGGTCGAGTGTGCCGCCTGCCAGATCATCGGGCTTGGCCAGGCGGAGCGCGGCGACCGCCAGGTCGGGCTGCGCCACGCCGGCTTTCTCCAGTTCGGCGGCGAGCTCGGTATCGTTCAGCGCCGCTACCTGCTCCAGCGAAACGATTTGTTTCAGTTTCCCGAGGTCAACGTTGCTCGTGGCATCGTCCTGCTGGCTGGCAGCCTGGAGCGACTTGACGAAGAACGCGAGTTCCCAGACTTCCTGATCCGAAAGCTGGGAGTAGGCCTGCATCGACGTACCTTCCACGCCCATGTGGATGGTATTGTATGCCTGGAAGGGGGAGATGGATGCAATGCGGTCCCCCTCGACGAAGTTCGTCGGGGCTGGATCTAGTCCGGCAGCCAGTGGGCCATCTCCAGCCCCCTGTGCTCCGTGGCAGGCCACGCATAGCTGGGCGTAGAGCTGCCGTCCATTTTCGAGATCGGGCCAGTGCCGGGGGGCTATCTGTAAGCCGGAACGGACAATGACCTGATCACGGATCGCAGCGGCAAGGCGAGCGACCTCTTCAGGGTCGGCTTTTGCCTGAACAAGAGCCTGTAGATTCGCTATCTGCGCGGTCAGCGTCGTGTCCTGTGGAATGACTCCGGCTTGCACCAGGTCGCCAAGCAATGCCGCTGCTGAGGTGCTGAACTCGGTCATCTCGGCATATTCGAGCTCGTTGATGACCTGTCCGTCTGCTACTGCCACACCGTAATCCTGGCCCATATAATCCAGAATATGGACGAGCGCGCGGGCGGAAGGCGGCTCTTCTGAAGCGGGTGGGGCTGTAGGGGTTTGCGCAAAGCTAAGCTGTGCAATGAGGCCGCACGCGACCAGGAATGAAGCTGTGAAAGCAGTTTTTCTGCTCGTTTTGGCGAGAGGACAGAGAGCGGAGACTTGCATGTACATCGACAAAACCTGCGAGCGGAGACGTCCGGTGCAGGTGTAATGTACAATTTATACTTGATCTAAATAACAGCTTCCAGTTCTTGCCCGTTTTTTTCAAGGTTTACACACCCCGGGAAAGGAGGAGGGGGGCCGTGTGGAAGGAGTCAGCGTGGCCTGCTACGGAAGTTGAATGCGATGCCGAACTCCATGCCACCCTGCACTACATCGTACACACTTTGGAGGATGATCGGACCGAAAGTGCCGATCGCACCCACGGAGAGACTAGGTTCGTAGGTATAGGTGTCGTCATGCGTGACAAGCACACCCGCGCCCATAGCAGGCTGGATGGGAACGGGCAGTATCTGCCGAAAGATGAGGATCTTGCCGACGAGGTGTTCGGGCCCATCCGAACTCCCGAAGACGGCGTCGTTCACACCGGCCTGGAGCAGGAAGCCACCTTTCGGGCGCACCATCCCGGCGGAGAGGCCGTAGGGGGCGAACTTCGCATTGCCGAAATAGCCAACCGTGCCTCCTTTATATGCCAGGATGCCAACGGCAGCGGCGGCTGTCAGGGCGGCGGGAAGCAGTTTCTGCCTGTCCTCATCGTCAGAATCATCCGATCTGTCGTCGGACCCTTTCTTTGACGATCCTGAATCACGGCTGCGAGATGATCTGCCAGAGGCATCGCCAGACTCTTCGGACCCGCGACCGCCCACCGTTTCGTCACTACCACCACGGCGTGCGCTTCCGCGAGCATCGTCTTCGTCTGAGTCGCTGCCTCGTCCCATGCTGTTTCCTCGCGGACGCTGTTCCCGATCTTCGTTGCGATCAGGATGCCACACGCGAGGCGGGAAGAGCCAGCCGAGATCAATGAGGATACCGGTGACGGTGTGATCGTCATAGGCTGTCCGGCGGGACGGCGTCCGTCGCTCGGATCGATAGGTTCCGGCAACGGATCTGTCACGATCTGCATCATACGACTCGAAGGAGGCCGAAACGATGTTCAGGATGCGAAGCTCGAAGCCTTCATCGAAGATGCGGCGGGCGGCCTGATGCGGGGTGTGGACGAAGAGGTCGTCCCAGCGGAGATCCGTCAGTGTAAACCGTGTCACATCGGGTGAGGGCACCAGCGCCATGCTATCGATTCGGATGACGGTTTCTGTGATGTGCTTACCATCCGCATACACGGAAGCCTCGAGGGTTAGTGCGGTAAGCAGCAGGGAATCAGGCATGCGCTCGAAGGCGACTCGGCGGCCATCGAGGATACCGTACTGGCCCGGTTTCCACTCGATGGCGAGTGACAGGACCGGTTCGTCGCCTGCCGTTTCATAGCGGTAGCCAACGGTGAGCGTATCGATGTACGGCAGGAGGTCGAACCGGCCGAGAGTCTGATTGATGCGGCGCTCGCTCAGGCCGGTACGCTCCAGCGAACTGGTGGGCCAATTCGTGAGATGCAGCACCCCTTCCGAGCCGGGACGCTCCTGGGCCTGGCTCGTCTGGACAAGCGTGAAGAGAGTAGCGAAGAGGACGAGAAGTATACCGACGGAGGGCATCGGACGTACTGAAAGCCTGGTGATCTATACGATAAAAGCCGCGGTACCGGCTTTAAAAGTCACGGCTCGATAGCGTGGCACGGACGATGTCGGATCCTGCTGCGGTTATGCCGAGCATTCAAGGCAGGCATGTGTGCTTCCGTGTACAGGTGTGTGACGCGACGGATTATTTCCGTACGCTCAGGTTGAAATCAGATAGGGGCACATCTGCGGCGTGATCATTGTATACCATGTGCAGGAGCCCTTTCTAGATCGACCCCGCCACACAAGGCCGATTAACGGCCAATGAACACCCTATTGCCATGAAGCACGTTTTGTGCCGCCTGTTCGGGATGTTAGCTCTGTGTGCCCTCTCTCCGCAGGTGCTTTTCGCGCAAACCGGGCAGACAGCCGTACTGGAAGGCCGGGTCGTGAGCAGCGAAACGGGCGAGTCTCTGGAGGGCGCTCACGTGTTCATCGCCGTCTCCACGAATGGAACCGTAGCAGGGGCAGACGGGCGTTACCGCCTGGAAGGGGTGCCGCTTGGCGCACACCGGCTCTACGTCTCCATGCTCGGGTACGAGGCACAGGCGCAGGATATCGTACTGAGGCAGGGCGGCTCACATACCTACGATTTTAGCCTGAAACCCACCGTGATACAGGGTGAGGGGGTCGTTCTGGAAGGGGAGCGCGACCGGAGGTGGCAGAAGCGGCTCGAGAAGTTCACCGCCCTTTTCATCGGGGAAACACCGAATGCCGACCAGACGAAGATCACCAACCCGGAGGTGCTCGACTTCGAGGAACGGCTCGGGCGATTTACCGCACGCGCCAGTGAGCCGCTCGTCATCGAAAACCAGGCGCTTGGTTACCGCATCACCTATTTCCTGAAGGAGTTCGTTGCGGAAGGGGGACGCACGCAGTACGACGGAGAGCCACTCTTCGAGGAGCTCGAGCCCGAGAGCCATGAGCAGGCCGTCATCTGGGAAGGCAACCGTAGGGAGGCCTACTACGGCTCCTTCCGCCACTTTATCCTGTCCGCATTCGACGGCACATGGGAGGAGCAAGGGTTCGTGTTGTACCACCGGCCTTCGGCGCAAACCGGAATGTCGCAGGGTGTGTTCGGGAATCTGCCGGGTGCGCAGCGGGGCATGCAGGGCGGGCCGCGCTTTCCCATCAAGCCCCAGGAGTTCATCAAGGACGGTCCGACGGCGCTGGAGAAAGAGGTGGGATTTGCCGGTTACGTAGAGATCGTGTTCACCGGGGAGACAGAAGATCCCCGGTACCTGAGCTGGGGCAATCGGGCCGTCGGTGCCCAGCCGAAGTTTCAGACGTCGTGGATCCAGGTAGAGAAAGGCCCCACGATGGTGGATTACAAGGGGGATCCCCTCGATCCGTACGGCATCACCTTCTATGGCTACCTGGCCTTCGAGCGGGTAGCGGACGAGGTGCCCAAGGAGTACCGTCCCTCGGGTAACTGAAACATCTCACCGGCCATTCGCGTCTGCGAGAGGCTATTCATCATCCCGGTATCGTCATGCAAAGATTTCTGGCGGTTCTCCTGCTGAGCTTGCTGGTCATGGCCAGCCCTGCGCAGGCACAGGAGGCGGGAGCCAATCTCGGTCTGGAAACGGTGCTGGGATACGGTGTCTCCTTCAAGGTCGTGAACGAGGTCATCGACGTGGTGGATGCCGCGCACGATTATTATCAGGTGAACGGAGCGTGGCCCGCAGACTCGACGGCGCTCATCCGATTCACTCAGGCCGCAGCCGCTTCGAACGCCGTAGACTTCGAGAAATACGAGCGTCTGGGGTTGCATACGATCGGGGCGGACCAGCTTCAGATCGTTTTTCAACTCAGTCCCTACGATACGGTGCTCGAAGAAGAAGGGACTGAGGACATCCCTCTCTCGATCCGCCGGGCAGCCGGAGCGATCGGAATGGAACCCATTGCTCGGGATTCATCCCGGGTCATCGTTCACATGGACGAACTGGAGTACAGTGGCGGTCCGGATCTACGTGTCGAAGGTGATCTCGGCGGGGTGGAAATGGAATTCGAGTACGTCGGAGAGCAACGGTAAGCTCATCATTCCTGCATGCCAGAGATTAGCTGGGAAGACTTCACCCGGGTAGACCTTAGGGTCGGGACCATCATTGCCGTCGAGGATTTCCCCGAAGCGCGGAAGCCGGCGTACAAGCTGACGCTGGATTTCGGGGAGCTAGGGATCAAACGGTCGAGCGCGCAGATCACCAGACTGTATACCAGGGAGGATCTGCTGGGGCGGCAAGTCATTGCCGTGGTGAATTTCCCAAAGAAGCAGATCGGGCCCTTTCTGTCCGAAGTGCTCGTGACCGGACTCGTTCAGGAGGATGGGACCGTCGTGCTGGTCCAGCCGGAACGCCCGGTGCCGAATGGTAGCAGGCTGGCTTAGAACAGGTCCTGGATTTTGGCCTTGTACAGGTTGAAGTCTTTGGGGGCACCATCTCCGGTTTCTCCCCGCATCGCATCATAGAACGCCTCGTCGTACGACCGGGTGCGTACGACGATGGGCATGGGAACGGCATGCCCGAGAATGAGCGCCTGTTGCTTCGAATCGAGTGAGGCGAGCACCTGACGGAGAGAGGACGCATCGCGGGTGCCTACGAGTGCGGCAGCGATATCCTTCTCGTCGTTGAGTTGGGCGACGATTTTCGTGCCGATCTGGCTCAGGACTTCCTCGTCGATGGCACTGGGGCGCTGGTCCACCACGAGCAGAGAGACGAAAAACTTCCGCATCTCACGAGCGATCTTTCCGAACGGCGTCTCGTGAGCGATGCCCGGGCTCAGGAATTTGTGTGCCTCCTCGATGGTGATGATGAGCGGAATCGGCTTTTCGTTATGCTCGGGATCCTGGAGGTAGCGGGTCGTCCGGTCCTCGTACTTGTCGCGCAGCCGCCGTGTAATGACGTTGGCTACGAGGAGGTATACGCGGATATCGTCGTATTTGCCAAACTCGAACACAACCGACTTGCCTCGCTCCAGCGCCTCCATGAGGTCCTCTATGACGTCGGGCTTGCCGTGGGAGGACTCTGTCTTGAAGAAGTCGTAGCCCTCGAACAATTTGAGTTTGCGCTGGAGCGCGCTGATGGCGCCCTCGTGGGCGCCGCATTCTTCCGCTATGTCATAGAGCCGTTCCGCGTCGGCGTTCAGGAGCGTGGTGAGCCACTTGTCTTTATACCGGCTGTGGAGCGAGTAGGTACTTTCCGCTGCCGTGGAAGTAAGGTTGAGGGTGTCGCGAAGTGGGAGAATGTCGCCCGGCTCGATCTGGTCCGCATACAGGTAAACTTCTCTATCTGCTGAGACGCCGCGGTTGCGCGTGCCCCGGGGGTCGAGCGAGAAGATCACCACTTTGCTCGGGAAGAGTTTTTTCAGGCCGAGGACGGGCTTATCACTCGATTCCTGACGGGCATTCCACCCGTACTCCGAGTGCATGTCGAAAATGAGATTAACGGCGCGGCCCGTCTTGATCGTACCGCAGAGAAGAAGACGGGTGAGGAACGTCTTGCCTGTGCCGGTTTTGCCGAACACGGCATTGGAGCGTTCGACGAGGCGCTGGAGATCGATGCATACGGGGATATTGTCCATCCCGAGCGGTTCCCCGACATTGAAGTACCGGTCACCACCCTCGTTCGGTTCTGCACCGAACACACGGGAAACGTCGTCTTCCGTCGCCTTAGCGACGAGCGAGAAGTGCGTCGGGATGGTCTTGACGGACCGGGGCGCCTCGTCTGCGAGGTCCTGGTTTTTCCGATTCTGCATCATCAGCATGGGCTTCAGCGAGACGGTGGCATACGTCCCGGATCCCTGCATGACTTTGCGGAGCAGGTGCTCGTCTTTTCCCGGTGGATTGAGGAGGATGTTTTCGTTGGCGGCGTCGATGGTCACGTCGGTGATCATCGAGAAGAAGTCGTACTTGTCGCCCTGAATGACGACGAATGTGCCGGCGACGACATCCTCGATGGATTCTGAGGGGTCCAGCTTCATCTCAACGCCGCCGTTGAGAGAGCCGTGTGTAATGACGCCGATCTTATCGGGGCGATCGTTTGGACTATCAGAAAACATAGGACGAAGTACAATGGGCCGGTACGCGTGAACCAGCAAGATAGTGCCGTCCTATGTGCAAGGCAATGAGGAGGATACCGTCAGTCGCGCCCCAGCTTCTCGGCGGCTTTCTCTGTGAGCAGCCCCAAGATGACGACCGTCACGACCTCGCTGATAATGCCCAACAGGAACTTGCGGATGAAGAACTTGATCGTTTTAGGAAGCAGAAAGAACGCGAGCAGCGTTCCGAAGAAGCCGAGGAATAGCTTAACGGCCGAGTCCTGCAAGGCGGAGCGTGATACCTGGTCCATTGGGGCATCTATCAGTTTGTGTACAGTGCGGCCCTATGTAACGGAAATCCCGCTCATCATGCAACGGGGGACTCTCATTCTCTGAATAACGTTGTGGCAACGATTCGGCTGCACATCCATTTTAACGTTGTCGTTGTGTTTCGTATGCACGAACTTTCAAGATGCACTGGGAGGCGCATCTTGCGAAACTCCATCGATGTGATATTTAGTTCTCAATGCCATGAAGATCTACTGCCCGGAATGTGAGTGGGAGCCGGATGCGCATTCCCTGTGGTCGTGTACGTGCGGCCATTCGTGGAATACGTTTGATACGCACGGACAGTGTCCGCGCTGCGGGTACATATGGCGGGATACCCAGTGTCTTGCCTGCCAGAAGTGGTCGAAGCACCACGACTGGTACCACGATCTGCCTCCCGTCGATGCCGACGTGATCCGTGAGCCTGCCACAATGATGTAGGCTAACAAGGGGGATGTCAGAGCTCTGGTATCCCATGCCGACCGACTACCGACTGCCGATAGCTCATTACAAATATGTCGAGAGAAGCCTGGTTGAGAGGACCGCTGGAAGGTGTAGATCCGTATCTCATGCCTGCCGCACACGCGTTCGTTCAGGCGCGTGAAGAAATGGAGCGAGCTGCCGGTGGATTGAGCGTCGAAGACCTCTGGGTAAAACCGGGGGGAGCCGCTTCCATCGGGTTTCACCTCCGCCATGTCGCAGGGAGCATCGACCGGTTGCTGACGTACGCACGAGGCGAAATGCTCAATGATGCGCAACGGGAGTACCTGATCACGGAGGACGAGCCCGGCAATCCGCCCGACGATGCCACGACGTTGCTGGCGCTCGTGCGCAATGCGGTTGATCACGCACTCGAGACGATTCGCGCTACGAAACGCGAAGACCTCTTGCTTCCCCGTGAAGTGGGGCGTGCCCGGCTTCCGAGCAATGTCATCGGGTTGCTCTTCCATGCAGCAGAGCATACGCAGCGCCATGCCGGACAGATCGTTACCACCGCGAAGATCGTGCAGGGCTTGGCCCGGGAAACGAGCGAACGTGCCCTGGTATCATAACGCTGCACACCCGTTTATTGCAGTCTTAGCGGGGTAACTCCTCGGTACCGGTCAATCAGCGCCGTCGCCGACGGTGTGTCTGCTCACGAGTTTGTTGAACCGATCCTTTTCGTGGTCGGGCGTGTCTTCCCGGATGAGGAGTGCGAGGCCACGTGCGTCGAACTGCTCGAACCACTCGTCCCAGGTGATCGGTTGTAAGGATTCTTCGCCGCTGTAGCCGGGGAAGTCGATGCGGATCATGCCGGGATCTCCGTCGCCCCCGGTTCCCTTCACACAGGCGGGTCTCCCGCCTCGTTCTTCCGCCCAGCGGCGGATGTAATCGTGATCGGTTACGGGTCTTGCTGAACGCGTCGTGGTTGCCATATACATGCCTCTCTGCTTGTGGTGCTGATTCCAGTTACCACATACTTATAGAGCGACCAGATGTGCAGCAAGGTGCTGTGCCGATGCTGTGATATTTAGTGCCTGATTCGGCATAGATCCGGCAGTATACGCTTGTACAGGTGCACAGGGAGCCGGGCAATCGAGGCGCTACACGGTGCGTCGTAGCGGGGCAGATCATCCATCGTTCTTGACGGCCAACTGCCCACAAGCCGCATCGATATCCTGGCCGCGGCTCCGGCGGACCGTTACCGTGACACCCCGGTCCACGAGTACGCGGATGAAGCGGTTCAGGCGTTGTTCCGGCGTGCGCTGGAAGCCGAGCCCGGCGACCGGGTTGTACATGATGAGGTTGACTTTGCTCGGCGCCCAGGCGGCTACTTTGGCCAGGCGGCGGGCATCGTCTTCGCCGTCGTTGAAATTCTGGAACATGCAATACTCGTAGGTCACCCCGCGTCCGGTCTTCCGGGTGTAGTATTGCACGGCTTCCTTGAGCGCCGTGAGGTCCGTCGCGGCGGCGCGGTTGACGGGCATGATGCTGCTCCGTTTCTCGTCGCTCGGTGCGTGGAGGGAGATGGCCAATCCGAAGCGCGTTTCGTCGTCCGCAAGCTGTTTGATCCGGCGGGCGAGGCCGACCGTTGAGACCGTGATGCGCCTGGAGGAGAGGCCGAAGCCATCCGGATGTGTGATGGCTTCGATGCTGCGGAGTACGTTATCGTAGTTCAGAAGCGGCTCGCCCATGCCCATGAAGACGACATTTGAGATGCCGCTGCCGTAACGTTCCATGGCCAGGCGATTCATCTGCCACACCTGATCGAAGATCTCACCCGAGGTCAGGTTTTGCTGGAAGCCCATCTGGCCAGTCGCGCAGAACGAGCAGGCCATAGCGCAGCCGACCTGGCTGGAGACGCACACGGTCAATCGCCGGGGGGGGCCGTCTTCATCGAAGTCGGGAATCAATACGGATTCGATCTTTCGTCCGGTGGACAGTGTGAACAAGCCCTTGATGGTTCCATCCCGTGCGGTCTGGAGCACGTCCGGGCGGATCACCACGATTTCTGCTCGCTCCGCAAGCTGTTCCCGCAGTCCTTTCGGGAGGTCCGTCATCTCGTCGAACGACGAAGCGCCCTTACCGAAGAGCCATTTGAAGATTTGTCTGCCCCGGTAGGCCGGTTGGCCCAGATCGGTGAGAAAGCGTTCCAGTCCGGCTCGATCCAGCGCCTTCAGATCGATTTTCCGTGTACCCGCTCCCGTGTCCTTATCTATCTGAATATCAAGCACGTTTTCCATGCGTGATGCAACGCGCAGCGGTGGGTGATGTTCGAGCGTGAGGAGGGCGAACAGGCCGGTAGAATGTCTCAGGCCGCCGGCTGCGACGTTATGCGTTTCTCACGGAAGAGCGGCTGTTTCACGACGTATACAGCCAGGACGATGAGCGCGAGGGCAAAAGCGATGGTTACGGCGATGCTTGTGCCCAGTGAGGCGAAGGGGACTGGCGATGGGCCGGGAAGATAGAGGGCCTGTCGGATGGCACTGACGGCGTACGATACCGGATTGAGGGCCATGATCCACTGGAGCGGGAGCGAGGCGCCCTGCACGGGGAACGGCGCGCCCGACAGGAACCACAGGGGCAGGAGGAACAGGTTCATCACGGCGTGGAAGCCCCGGGTCGAGTCCATGCGCCACGCGATGATGAAGCCGAGCGAAGTGAAGGCGAGGCCGGTGAGTGTGCTCACGAGCAGGATGAGTAGCAGCCCCGGCAGTGTCAGGGAAAGGCCGATCAGAGGCGTGAGGAGCAGGAAGAGAATCGTTTCAGCGAGGGCCAGCGTGGTGCCTCCCAGCGTATTGCCGAATACGAGTGCCGTACGCGAAGCGGGGGCGACCAGGGCTGCCTGCAGGAAACCGGATTTTCGCTCCTCTACGATAGAGATTGTAGAGAAGATCGCCGTGAACAGAATGATCATGGCAATGATGCCGGGGTACAGGAACTCCATGTAGCCCACGTCCGCACCCGGCATCTGAAAGGTCCCCTGAAATCCTAAGCCGAGCAGGAGCCAGAATCCCGCGGGTTGCGCGAGGGCACCGATGACCCGGCTCCGGTCACGGATAAACTTTTTGATCTCGCGGCTCCAGAGCGCGGTAATGGGACGTAAGGTCGGGGACATGGGATTATCGGTACACGAACGGCGGAAGTCGCCCGAAGCTACTGTGCTTCAGGGGCAAGCATACTCTCGGCTTCATGAAAGCGGTAGCCGGTGCGAATCAGGAAGACATCTTCGAGTGTGGGCTTACGCACTGTGGCGCTGCGGATCTGCGCGCCGAAGGTCTCATAGAGCCGCGCCATGAGCGTGTGCGCTTCGGGGTGTGCGATCTGGATATTTCGCTCGAGTACGGCACCCCGCACGCCGAACTGCGCGTGGATGCGGTCGAGGAGTTCTTCCGGATTGTCCGTTTCCAGCCAGAGCGTTTCCTGGCCTACTTCTTCTTTCAATGCAGACGGGGTGCCGGCCGTTACGAGCCGGCCCCGGTCGATGATGGCGATCCGGTCGCATGCTTCGGCTTCATCCATGAGGTGCGTCGCCACGATCATGGTCGTACCCTCCGTCTTACGAAGACGCGCCAGGGCCTGCCAGAATACCTTTCGGGCGGCAGGGTCGAGTCCTGTCGTTGGCTCGTCCAGCAGCAGCAGGCGAGGGCGGTGCAATAGAGCGCGTACGATGTCTACACGCCGTTGCAGACCACCGGAGAGCGTTTTGACCCGGTCGTCGGCACGGTCAGCGATGTCGAAGAAGCGGAGCAACTCTCCGGAACGTTGCCGGAATGCCGCTGGCGACACATTGTAGAGTGCGCCGTGAAACCGGAGGTTTTCCAGAACGGACAGCTCGTTATCAAGGGCATTGTGCTGGAAGACGACGCCGAGCAGTTGCCGTACCTGATTCGGTTGGGTGGCTACATCGTATCCAAAGATCCGGGCAGAGCCGTTCTGCGGTCGGATGAGTGTCGTCAGGATGCGGAAGAGCGTCGTCTTTCCGCCGCCGTTAGGGCCCAGGAGGCCAAAGAGCGATCCCTCTTCGACATCGAACGATACCTCTCGAAGGGCTGGGCGCTCGGCGTAAGCATACGAGACGTCGCGTATGTCGAGGGCGCGTTCAGCCATGGGGTGGAGCATGCGGATGGTGAGGGATTTTCCTCACACGAGCCGGTCAATGATGATCAGGAGCACCAGGAGAGGAATATACCGGACCGAAGCCATAAGAACACGGCGGGCGTCCTGCGGAGCGCGTGTCCGGTAGAGCCGGAACGATGCGACGAGGAAGTCGGCTCCCAGTACAAGGGCACCCACTAGGTACAGCAAGCCGGAGAGGTTCAGCACCACGGGAAGGATGCTAGCGATAACCAGGCCGATGGTATAGAAGAGTGTCTGGTTGATTGTCGAGCGGCCATCCGGCTCTACTACCGGCAGCATGGCATGCCCGCCCCGCGCGTAATCCTTGCGGTACATCCAGGCTAGGGCAAAGAAGTGCGGCATTTGCCAGCATGCGAGGATCAGGAAAATTGCCCAGCCGCCTGCGTCCAACGAACCGGTGGCGGCCGTCCAGCCACCGAGCGCAGGGAGCGCACCGGGTACCGTACCGATGAGGGTGTTGTATTTCGTGACCCGTTTGAGTGGCGTATAGACATACAGATACAATACCACCGTGAGGGCGGCCAGCGTTCCGGTCAGTCCATTTGTGAGCGGGCATAGGAGCCCGATGCCGGCGATCACGAGCGCGTAGCCGAAGGTGCGGGCCGACTTTTCCGAAATCCGGCCAGCCGGAAGCGGCCGGCCGGCCGTGCGCCGCATCTTCGCATCCAGATCACGCTCCAGGTAGTGGTTCAGCGCACCGACGCCACCAGCCGTCAACATCGTACCAATGAGGGTCGCACACAGCGCGACCCAATCCATCGTCTCCATCCCGAGAATGAACCCGGCCAGAGCGGATATGGTAACGAGGAACGAGATCTCCGGCTTCGTAAGCTCCAGATAATCCCTTAAGACCTGCTTTGCGACCACCGGCGTGCGCGTCGCCGCCGTAGCGGTAGCGGGCGTTGCGGATACCTCGGGACGTGAAGGATGAATCGGTGCGTCTGCGGACACTATGAACGAAAGAGATTTTTAGATACAGTTGCGAATCAACGGTGGGCCGTTTCGAGGGTATTCACCGTGAGGGTGGGCAGAGGTGGTGCGGCATCGCCCGCTGCACCGGCAGGGATACGACGCAGCGTCAGCAGGGCGAGCGCGACAGTCGACGACATCAAGGCCGCACCGATGACGAGGTGGCTCGTATTGACGATAACCTGGAAGTTGCTCGGCTGGATCATACCCCTCTCATCCAGCAGAACCAGGTATGCCGTCAATCCCAAGGCAAACTGTGTGACGAGGACACCGAGTTGAATGCGAGTGGCACGGATCAGCAGTTTCTGGTCTGAAAAATTCCGATGGATATAGATACCAGTGAACAGGATCAGGCCGGTTACGATCAGGGCTCCCAGAATGTGAATCCCGGCGTAGACCGGGTTGATACCGGCTCCGGGGTGACGTAAGAGCGCGCCCAAGATGATCTGGATGTAGACGGCGAGCGTCGAGGCAATGACCAGCTGGCGAAGGCGGGGCGACGTCGCGCCTGCGGTCGGTGCATCCTGCACTGTTACCCATGATCGCGACGTGAACATGGTCATGCCCACGAGCAAGGAAAAGTAGATCTGTGCGACACAGGCGTGGACGATAGCGAGGTCGAGCGAGATGAGTGTGACCCGGAGACCGCCGAGAATGCCCTGGAAGATCACGAGCACGAGTGCGAACACCGCCAGTTTCTTCATCCAGGCGCGTTTCTCCTTCCATAGCGTCCAGCCTGTAAGCACTACGGTGAATAGCCCGATCAGGGCTCCCATGAGGCGATGACCGTGTTCTGCCAGTATGGGTACGACCTTCCACCAGTCAGGAAACGGCGTGAACGGATCATACGAATTGAAGGACGACGGCCAATCGGGGACTGCGAGACCGGCATCGATACTGGTCACGAATCCGCCCCATGCAATAAGAACGACTGCCGTGAAAACGGCCAGAATAGAAAAGCGATGACGCCAGCGTAATTCGTTCGTGTAGGGATATGCTTTCATACGGATGGGAAGGAGCCGCAGAGCATTGGAAATGGTCGTCCAGCCTACCGGAATGTAGCAACCCAGTTCCGCTAAAACGCCTGTAAAATCTTCACGTATGCCAAAGTATGGCCTATTTCGCCGTTTTTTCGCCGGTGCTAGATGCTAGCGCTGTGTTCGCAGGACATGAACTCATCCGCCGAGGCGGGCAATTCATGCTCTGCGGGTTGAAGCTGCAACAAGCGGTCCAGGCGAACGTAGCGGTAGTCTCTCCTTACTTCGAATCCTGTCCGTACCCTCGATGCGTGCCGCACTTCTCTGCTCTGTATTCCTTTGCTTCGTAGTCACTGCGTTCACCGCCGAGCACCTGTCCAAGCTTGATGATTACCGGTCTTCAAACGTGAACGCAGTGGAGGACCCTGTTCTCTCGGAGATCATCCGTCTTTATGCGAATGGTGAGTACTTCAGGCTGCGGGACCTGCTGACCGGTCTCACAGACCAGGATACGCCCGGCGCGCTGTTTGTCGCAGCCGTTGTACACCACGCTTTCAACCGGCCCGCGCAATCCAATACAGCAATCGAACAACTCATGCGCACCGGTCCGGCTCTGCCGGACACGCTCGTCGGTGATCTGCGCCAGCTCAAGCATGCGAATTACCTGCGGCTTTACGAATACGAGAACGCCTTGCAGGCACTAGAGGAGATACTCGCGGCACCTGCTGCTGAAGTGGATTCGACGACTCGAGCGGATGCTCGAGGTACCCTTCCGCTCTTTGAGGCGCTCGCAGGCATCGCGCCGCAGCAGGTGGAGGTCCAGGGCGAGACCGTCGTGCAGATGGATCGCGACATGGCGAATTTGCGCCGCGTTGATGTCCGGATCGGTGGTGTTGTGCGGCAGTACGTGCTCGATACGGGAGCAGAATTGTCTGTCGTCACACGATCTGAAGCGGAAGCGCTGGGCCTTACGATTCGCGAGGCCGGTTTCGAGGTGACATCTTCTACCGGCGGCAAGGTGCTTGCTGACGTGGCCGTAGCCGACGAGGTTTTGCTGGGCAACGTGCTATACACGAACGTCGTCTTCATGGTGTTCGATGACGAGGCACTCACGTGGCCACAGATCGGCTATAATATTCCCGGTATCCTCGGGTTTCCTCTGGTCGAGGCGGTCGGAGAAGTGCGGTTTCGGCGGGGCGATGTGCTGGAGATTCCTGCGTCTGCGGGAATGTATGATACGGCCAACCTGGTCCTGGAAGGTCTGGCTCCACGCGTCTTGACACGGATACAATCAGGTAACGGCACGTTCGCAGCGGATTCAGTGCTTTGCGCTCTGGATACAGGTGCCAAATCCACCAGTTTACTCGCGCCATTTTATCGCCGATACAAGGCGGGCGTTGAGGAGATTGGCAGGCCGGAGGAAGTGGCCATTGGCGGGGCAGGTGGTGTCAGCATACAGGACGGCTTCGTGATGCCGAGCCTTACGCTGACCATCGGTACGCACTCAGCCTCGATTGATTCCGTGCGGGTGCATACGCAGACTACATTCGAAAGCCCTGAAAGTCAGATCGGATGTAATATCGGGCAAGATGTAATCGGGCAGTTCGACGAAACCGTTCTGAACTTTCGTTCTATGTCCCTGCTCTTCCGTTGAAGAAAAAGAAAATGTATAGCAGACGGATCCGTCGCATTATCGGTGGAAGTTGTGTTCTATTTTGCATCCGGAATGGTTGAAAGGGGATAACGATTGATCTCGATTCATGGCGAAGAAAGACACGCTCATCGTTTCTATATCAGGTATACGAGGCATTTTCGGTAGCGGACTGGATCCGGCTGTAATCGTCAAGTACACAGCGGCATATGGCGAATGGGTCCGCCGCCGAGCAGGACAGGAACGTCCTCTAGTGGTCGTAGGCCGGGATGGACGCGTGACCGGCGAAGTTTGCGCACGGATCGTGACCTCTACACTCCAGAGCATGGGGTGTGACGTAGTCGATGCAGGGCTCGCTACCACACCTACCGTCGCGGTCGGGGTGCTCGCTGAGAACGCTTCGGGAGCGATCATCCTTTCTGCTTCCCACAATCCGCCGGAATGGAACGCGCTCAAACTGCTCAACGAAAAAAGCGAGTTCCTGTCCCCGGAAGAAGCGCAGGAGGTCATTCAGATCGCGGAAGAGGGCCATTCAACCTTCTTGGCGTATGACCAGATGGGTTCGTACCGCCAGAGAGACTTCCTGGAGGAGCATATCGAGCGGATTCTGGCGCTCGATTACATTCATCCCGAGAAGATCGCTGCGCGTAATTTCAAAGTGGTGGTGGATGGCATCAACTCGGTCGGTGGCATCGCCATTCCGGCGCTGTTGAAACGGCTGGGCGTGCGGGAAGAAAACATCTACTGCCTGAACTGCGAGCCGACGGGCCTGTTCGCGCACGTAGCAGAGCCGCTACCCGAGAACCTTACCGATACGATCCAGCACGTAGCGGAAACGGGGGCCGATCTCGGGATTGTGGTGGATCCGGATGCGGACCGGCTCGCGCTCATTGAGGATGGCGGGCGCTACTTGAGTGAAGAGCTTACCCAGGTACTGGCGGCTGACTTCATCTGGCGTTTCCGTCCAGGACCATTTGCGACGAACCTGTCATCCTCCCGGGCCATCGAGGATGTAGCGAAACGGTACGGCGTAGAGGTGTATCGTTCCGCCGTAGGCGAAATCAACGTCGTTAAGAAGATGCAGGAGGTCGGAGCGGTTATCGGTGGCGAGGGGAATGGAGGGGTGATCCTGCCGGACATCCACTACGGCCGGGACGCGCTGGTCGGCACGGCGCTCATTCTACAGCACCTGGCCAACGAAGGCGCCACGCTATCCCAGCTTCGTGAGGCGTTGCCCACCTACAAGATCTCAAAGAACAAGCTTCCACTCAGTGAGAGCGATCCCGACACGGTGCTACGGGCCGTTGCCGAGCAGCATGCAGGGGAGCGGATCAGCACGGTGGACGGGGTGAAGATCGACTTTCCGGAAGGCTGGGTTCACCTTCGAAAATCCAATACGGAGCCGATCATCCGTATCTATTCGGAGGCTGCGACGGAGGAGCAGGCACAGGAGCTGGCTCGTCGGTTCATGGAGGAGCTACAACAGGCGGCGGTGTGAGAAGAAGGTGGGTCGGCAGGAGGTTCGGTGTCCATTTGTAGCGGGCATCTGGTATGATTTTTTTCTCTGGCGTTGGTGGGTGGAGCGGACAGATGCCCGTTGTGCAGAGCCTGAACTTTGCCGGTTATGTTCGCGTCAGAAATTGTGTTTCCGCGGTGAAATCTACCTGCTGAATGGGGGATCTGGCGACTGCTGAGAACCACGACGGCATGGTAACATTTTGTCCAGAAACCTGTGTGCAGGACCACTGTTTGAGTCGCTGAAACATAAGCACATAGCTCTAGATCTTGTATCCGGAGCTATGCTTCCAAAACTTTATCGCAGGGGTGCGAAAGCGCCTTTACGTTTTGGACACCGAACTACCGAGTACGACCCTGCTCCTGAATGGCGACTACGAGTATCTGGGCGAGGGCTATTATGCATGCGCGGAAGCAGAGGGTGAGGGCATTCTGCCTACGTGTGCGGATACCCTGGACGCCTACATAGTGCCGATTGCACTGGAGCGAGCCCGAATCTCCGGCCTTGCCGTTCCGGAGTGGCATCTCACCAACGGATCTTTTGAAGCTCCCGCCATCCTCTATGGCGTCAATCCGTTTGCTCGCAGCCACGAGGTTGTACGAGAAGGAGGTGACAAGGAGGCAGCTGCACGCAAGATATCACGGCAAGGCAAGTTCGTGATCTGCTGCCAATCGCTGCCACACGGCGCAGAAATCGTCGAGTTCGAGATGATTCTGGGGCATAGCATCGACTCTCGTTTCTCGACCTGGGCACGGGACATCTACGATATTTTCCATCTACCGCTTGCACGTGTCCGATTGATCGAGGCGAATGGGCAGTTTTATCTGAGTGCTATCGAACGGCTGCCGTACGGAGACATGTCGAATGAGGGACGGGTTCTTCTTGAAAGCCGGCTGAAGGAAAGAGGTGAAAGGAATGGGTAAGCTGGCTGTATACGTAGAACGCTATACGATAGCGCGGCCCGAAGAGCTCGAAGCGCTCATGCGCTTCAAGAATGCCGCCGAGAAGCACGGGCACGAGTTGCATTACTTGTTTCGTCCGGAGTTGCGGAAAATTCCGCAGTATGACGCGTTGTTCATTCGAGCGCTCACGGATCCGCTTAACGCGAGCTACGTTGCGTCCCGATTGGCGGAAATGCATGGTTTGCCGGTCATCGACGACTCGAGGTCCATTCGCATTTGCTGTGACAAAGTGACGATGTATCGCCTGCTCAGCAAGGCCGGTGCGCCGATCCCGCCGACACGTATTCTCGGCGCTAAGGACATCAAACCCGAAACGGCTGAGGTCTTGTTTGCGGAGCTGGGGCGGCCTTTGATAATGAAGGCGCCGCACAGCTCGTTCTCGTCACACGTAGAGAAGGTAGAGGATGTAGAGGCGTTCGTCGCGACCGGCCGGCGTTTCCTGCATCGCGCCGATCGGATTGTGGTTCAAGGTTTCGTCAGGACGACCTTCGACTGGCGTGTGGGCGTGCTGAACGGCGAGCCCCTGTATACCTGCCGTTACCTGATTCCTTCGAAAACGTTCAAGGTTCAGGCGATCATCGATGGAAAGATAGAATACGGGAACGTGGAAACCGTGCCTGTCAGCGATGCGCCGTGCGAAGTGGTCGAGACGGCGTTGCGGGCCTCAGGTGTGATAGGAAACGGGCTGTATGGTGTTGACCTAAAGCAGACGGATGACGGCCACGTAGTGGTCATCGAGGTGAACGATAACCCGTCCATAAATGCCGGTGAAGAGGATCGATTTGCGCCTGACCTGTACGAGCGTATCGTGCTGCATCTTCTGGAAGGGCGGTGGGCAAACCAGATCACATCTCAGGGTGACGGTTACCCGGGCAGCGTCAACGACCTCGACCACGTGAGCCTGTCGTATGTCCGGTAGGTGTACCGGCGAGCACGTCCAGAGGTGGCCGGATGATTCGTCGCGCTTCAACGAAAGACCTCGATGCTCTGGTGAAACTGGAAGAGCAGAGTTTCCTCGGTGACCGGATCTCTCGCTCCAGTTTCAGACGTTTGCTGAAGAGCGATACGGCGTTAGTCCTGGTAGACGATGAGGGCGGTGAGATCCGTGGAGCCGCTGTAGTATTATTTCGGCAGGGGCTGGCGGCGGCTCGTCTCTATTCGATTGCGACGGCTCCGCAGTACCGGGGACAGGGGATCGGACGCAGGCTGGTGGATGCCTGCCTGGAACACATCGTCAAACGCGGTTGCCTGTTCCTCCGCCTCGAAGTGCGGGAGGACAACAAAGAGGCCATCGCGCTCTACGAGCGGCGCGGCTTCCGGTACGTAGGCCGGACTGAGAATTACTACGAAGACGGCGCCGCGGCGCTCCGGTATGAGATCGCGGCGGTTACGAACCATGAACCGCCCAACAGCCTGGATATCCCATTCTACGCGCAAACCCTCGACTTCACATGCGGAGCCGCGTGCCTCATGATGGGCCTCAAACACTTCAGGCCTGAAACGAAGCTCACGCGGACACTCGAACTGGACCTGTGGCGCGAGGCAACGACAATCTTCATGACGAGCGGCATCGGTGGTTGCAGCGCGGAAGGAATTGCTCTGGCTGCGCATCACCAGGGTATTTATTCAATGGTCGTGACGAACGATCCCGGTGTTCCCTTCATCGATAGCGTGCGGAGCCCTGAGAAGAAAGAGGTCATCGAGATCGTCCACCGCTCGTTCAAGCGACAGTTGAAAGAGAACGGGATCCCGGTCATCAAGCGCCGCTTTACGAAGCAGGATATCGCAGCTGCCGTCGATCTCAACATCGTGCCTATTCTCCTCATAAGCGGTTTCCGTCTCTATGGGGAGAAGATGCCGCACTGGGTAGTCGTTACGGGTTACGACGAGCACTTCATCTACATCCACGACCCCTGGGTGCCGGAGGAGCCGGCTCAGTTCGAGGGTACCCATGTACCCATCCACGAAAGTGATTTTACACGGATGAACCAGTACGGGAAGCGCGGTGTGAGGACCATGGTGCTGCTCAGCGATAGACCATTCAGTTCGCCCGAGATTCGGGTGGGGCTACACGGGTTATTGCGCCGAGCCGAGATTCCCGGTATGGCAGAGGCCACGTTGAACGGGCACTAATTCGGCCAGAGGCGGATGAGGTGATGTTTGCGCCGTCTTGGCCTGGGCGCTTGCGTACGCTCCAGGATCCAGGTATCCGCTGAGGGTGAGGATACCGGAGCCGCCGGTTCCATCCGGGAAGCGGCGGATCGCTCCGAGCCGAGAAGGAAGAGGCCGGCCCAGGTGAACCAGAGCGGTGTTACGATCACTCCCCCGAATACCCCGAAAACGTGCAGGCCGGGCTCATTCAGGTTCGCGCCGATAGCCGTGCAGAAGGCCAGGATTCCGGCAGCGATGCCCGTACCGGCGAGGCTGGTGGGTAAAGCGCCGGACTGGAGGGAGAGCCAGCTCACTGTCAAGATCCACAGGCCTATTCCGGCCGCCTCGAGCCAGCCGTGAGGAGTGCGCAAGAGAAACTCGTCAACGAGGGCGTCGATTCTGCCATCGAGTACCAGACTCATGTTGGCTTCGTACGAGATCGCGGGAATCGTGTACGTCGGATCCTCTGAGAGCATCTCGTATTCGGCCTGCCAGAAGTTCAGAACGGCGAGAAGCGCAAAGCCAAGCATGGCCACGTTGCCGGTCCAGCGAACCCAGCCTGTACTGAGATGGACAACGCGCTCCGAGATGGCCGGAGTGGCTGCAAGGCCGAGCAGGCCGGTCAGAGCCAGGGCATAGTCGGAGAGTACGTAGGGCCAAGAGATGATTCCCGCGTTGTAGGCCTCGGGAGAAGCCAGGCAGGTAAGGACTACGAACACCCCGCCGAGAACGCCAATCAAGACAGCAGCAACCCCACCCATACTATTGGTGCTCACAAACAGGTCACATGTGTGTGGCAAGAAAGGGATGACAGGATGAACTGAAGGTACTAAAATCCCACGCGGAGTGCATTAAAGCGGAATTAAAGCATGTTAGAATTAGGATTCTGAATCCGCGTTACACGGAATGGTCGCAGGCCAATAAGCGCGATTGAACATATGTCAAATCACGCGTGGTTCGTCATTGTGTCTTCTTTGCAGAAGTACTGGTAGGTTCAACGGCCCGCGCTCTCCGGGAGGACGAGGCGATACCCGCGCCCGCGAACGGTCTGGATCATCTTCTTGACGCCCCGGGCTTCCAGTTTGCGGCGCAGAAAATACATGTAGACGTCCACCATGTTTGTCCCTGTATCAAAGTTGATTCCCCAGACCTTACCCAGAATCTGATCGCGCGTCAGCAGAGTGTCGTGGTGCTCGATGAGGTATTCCAGCAGGGTAAACTCGCGGGGAGTAAGCTCAACTTCTTCTCCGTTGACGTAGAACCGGTGTGCAGTTCGGTCGAGGCGTAGGGGACCAAACTGGAGGACATCATGCCGGGGGGGATGCGTGGGCGTACTGCCAGCCTCGTTATCCTGGATGCTCTGGCGGGCCGCATCCGCGAGCCGCCGGTATGCGAGCGTGCGGGCGTGCAGCAGGGGTGGATACAGCGGGAACGTCATCGCGTCGTCTGCCCCCGCCGCGATAGCAGCGACAGTATCTTCCTGGCCGCCACGTACAAGGGCAATGACAGGCGCGGACTGGTGGCGACGCACGTGGAAACAGAGGGTGTTTATCATGGGCGCCAGGTCGAACCGCCACGAGATCAGGACAGCCTCGGCGGTTCGGGCGCATCCGATAATCTCGCGTCCAATGTCGCTCAGCTCGAGATTCTCACTGACTAGCCCATCGAGAGGGAAGGTCTCGATGAGGTGCGGTGGGGGACAACAGATTCGTACGGCGGTCTCCACGACTTCGTCATCACACACGAGACAGTACCGGACCGGACCGTAGGGTTCAATCTGTGTCATCCCAGTTGGAATCTTGATACGCCATTGATCCCAATTTAAACAGACAGGAGCCCTCCTCTCACGAAGCACAGGCAAAATTGGATCAGTCGAGTAGCCGGGGTATGGCTTGACATTGGCCGGGCACTTGTTGAACATGGAGCGAAAAGTCGATCAGGACGCACACAGTTCAAACGAGGGCCATGATGGACGCTTTCTTCATCGGTGTAGACGTCGGAACGGGGAGTGCACGGGCGGGTGTATTCGATCGGAGTGGGCACATGCTCGCTTCGGCCAGCTTGCCGATACAGATCTGGAGAGAGGGTGAATCGGTCGAACAATCGTCCGAGGATATCTGGCAGGCCTGCGCTGCTGCGGTGCGGCAGGCAGTGCGAGAGGCACGCGTACCTGCCGAGTCGATCCGGGGCATCGGGTTCGATGCGACATGTTCGCTTGTAGTGGTAGATCAGGACGGTAATCCGGTGTCGGTCAGTACGAGTGGCGATCCGCAGCGGAACGTGATCGTGTGGATGGATCACCGGGCGATCGAGGAAGCGGACTTCATCAATGGCACAGGCCACGAGGTATTGCAATACGTAGGCGGCAAGGTGTCACCGGAGATGCAGTCACCGAAGCTGCTCTGGTTGAAGAAACACCTGCCTGAGACCTGGCGGCGAGCAGGGCATTTCCTGGACCTGCCGGACTATCTCACCTTTCGAGCAACGGGCGAGACCGTCCGCTCGCTCTGCACGGCGGTATGCAAATGGACCTACCTGGGTCACCAGTCGAGTGGTGAGGGTGGCTGGTCTGACGATTTCTGGCAGCAGATCGGCCTGGGGGATCTCGTGGCCGAAGGCTATCGGCGCATCGGCACACGCATGCGGCCGATGGGGGAGGCCGTAGGGCAGGGTCTGACACCGGATGCGGCTCGGGCGTTCGGGCTGAGGCCCGGTACGCCGGTTGGGGTGCCGATTATCGATGCGCATGCGGGCGGCATCGGGGTACTTGGGGCTTCGTTAGACGGAGGAATGCTGGCGGAGAATGCGTTTGATCGGCGGCTGGCTCTGATCGGTGGGACGTCCTCATGCCACATGGCTATCTCCCTTGAACCTCGTTTCGTGCCGGGAATCTGGGGGCCTTACTTCTCTGCGATGGTGCCTGGTTTCTGGCTCACCGAGGGAGGGCAGTCGGCTACCGGTTCCTTGATCGACCACGTGATCTTCAGCCACGCGCGCGGGCTTGATCTGAAACGGCAGGCCGAATCGGAAGGGCGCACCGTGTACGACCTGCTCAACGAGCGACTCGTCGTGTTGAGTGAATCGATTGAGCATGCCGCCATGCTCACACGCGAACTGCACATCTTGCCCTATTTCCACGGGAATCGATCGCCCCGTGCCGACCCGTCGCTTCGTGGCGCCATCTCGGGGCTGCGGCTGTCGGATACCGTGGATGATCTCGCGTTGATCTATCTGGCTGCCATTCAAGCCATCGCATATGGGACCCGCCATATCATCGAGGAGATGAACCGGGCCGGGTACCGTATCGACACCATCATCGCCTGTGGTGGTGGCACGAAGAATCCGGTTTTTCTGCGCGAGCATGCCGACGTGACCGGATGCCGCGTGATTCTTCCCCAAGAGCCGGAAGCTGTGCTGCTCGGCAGTGCCATGCTCGGGGCTGTTGCCGCAGGCGTCTATGCTTCCGTACCGGAGGCCATGGGTGCAATGTCTGCTGCAGGCGCTTTTATCGAACCGGAACGCGGTGCGGTGGCTGCCTACCACGACGCGAAATATCGCGTCTTCCATCGGATGTACGAAGACCAGCTGGCATACAGGAGTATCATGGCGGGTCAATCCGAGGCCATCGCGGTTTGACCGAATACAGGTTCGTGTCGATCTATGAGCCGGCGTGCCCGTCGAATTCATTGTTCAACAGGATGGCTCTGTCAGCAGGACGAGTGAGGATAGAGGGCGCCCGGTTCGAGCGACTCTCCCATCCCGTTTTCATTTCATTTCCGGTGCCGGGCCGAGTTTCCGGCAGCAGTCGGGCTGCGAGCTTCGTGCCGACGGCTATCACGGAAGGGAATAGTGCATTTCCGGCATGCAGAATTTTTGCCTGGATGGTGAGGATGACGCGAGGGTCACCGTAGCGCGACGCCTCTACGATCCTGCGGGCAGCCCCTCTGGCACGGGTTGATAGGAGCGGATTTGCGGCGGAAATGGCGAACCAGGCAAACTCCTTCTCATGCTGCCCCAGGAAGTACGCGTTCACGTGTGAACCGGTACGCATCAGGCCGGGACATATGGTCGAAACACGGATTCCATCCTTTGCCAGCTCGGCGCGCATGCCGTCAGATAGGCCCGTGAGCGCGAACTTGCTCGTGCAGTAGGGCACCAGGTGAGGGACGGCGACCAGACCGCCTATGGAGGAGATGTTGACGATACGACCCTCGCCGCGTCGTTTCATATGGGGAGCGACCGCGAGTGTCAGGTACAGCGGCCCCCAGGTATGGACGGCCATTGCATCCCTGAAAACGTCGACGCTCATATTCTCGATGGGGCCGACCTGCATCACGCCCGCATTATCGACGAGTACATCGATGCGTCCGAACCGGTCGAGGATGGCATTGACGGCGGCATGTACTTCGTCCTGATTGCGGATATCACATACATGGACGTACACCTCTGTACCCATACGCTCCAATTCGCGCTGGGCTCGCTGTAATTCAGCTCTGTCGCGAGCCAGAAGGGCGATGCGGGCACCTTCTCGCGCGTAGCGTCGCGCCAGTTCCAGCGCAAGCCCACGCCCTCCGGTGATTACGACTGTCCTGCCCTCAAAATCAATTCTATGTATGTTGCGAAGGACCAGACGAAGAGCGAGGAAAGCTCCAGCGATTCCGGCAGCGTATGTGAGCGACCTGCGTGGCATTGATCTACACAGGGATGTCTGACTGGGCACCTGCGTGGCAATAGCAGGTGGGAAAACGAAGGGAAGGCCTTTTCCCAATAGGCTCATTCACAACGGGGTCTTCCTTCGTTCGATGTGAGGAGCGTACCCGATTCCATGAGTCGTTTGAACCGGCGTACATCTTCCCTGATCAGTTGCGAAAAGACCGGATTGATAATCTTCGCAGCGACCAAACCCACGTCGCCGACCGGCGGGCGGTATTCGATGTTGACGTGTACTTCCGTTCCGCGATTTCCCGGAGCGTCGATAAAGCGGACTTCACCCGCGTTCTGGATACTGGCATCAGGAAGCGAACTCCACGCGATCAATTCTCCAGGTTCATCCTCTACGATCTCTGCACTCCATGTGAACGTGCCTACTCCCTTCGGGCCTCGTGCACGCCACTCGGAGTGTGTTTCGTCGATGTGGCGGACGAATTCGAGATGGTGCATGAACGTGGGCAGCCGCTCTACGTCACGCCAGTACGCGTAGAGTTCACTCCGGGGGCGGTCAATGGTAACACTTTCTTTGATACGGACAGCCGTATCGTGTGTATGCTTCCGGGCATGATCGGTGGTCAGCACTTCCGTCACAGGGCAGTAGCCTGTGACTCCTCGGAAAAGTAGCGCGCCGCCAGCCGCCGCCATCGCGTATCCGATTGGAGACGCACGGCGAAGACCGAACGTGGTGAACAGCATGCCACTCACGATAGAGGCCAGCCGCTCTCGGGTGCCGATGTTGGTGTGATTGAAGCCCCTGGAGGGGGCATGTATATGGTGGCGTGCTGGAATATCGTAGATGGCGACGGATGTCGTACCCATAGCGGAATATCCTCGTGCAACGGAATCAAGTAAGGGGCAGAGTTATCCTGCCGGATCACTTGCCTCGTACGCTGATACTGGATGCCGGCGTTTTGCCGAGGGCGGCAGTATTTCGACGTCATTACAAATGCAACCGATTCTATAGATTGCATTTGCGGCAATCGCTATACTCCATCAAGGAGACGAACGCCGTCGCATAGCCCCGCACCCGAACCAACTACACACCAACACCATGAGCATCTCACGGCGGAATTTCTTGAAGTCGGCAGGAGCAGTCACGCTCGGATTTACCGGTCTGCACCGATTGCTGGCAGCCCCCCTGGCGATACCCGGACAGGTTCGGCTCATTGATCGATTCGGCCCGTTGCAGCCGGATCCGAACGGCCTCATGGACCTTCCGAAAGGTTTCTCCTACAAGGTCATCTCGCAGACTGGAGATGCCATGTCGGATGGGTTTTTTGTACCGGCTGCGCCGGATGGGATGGCCGCGTTCGCAGGACCAGACGGGCTCACGATTCTCGTGCGTAATCACGAGGTGAGCACCGATGCCACAGGCGATCGGGGAGCCTTTGGAGCTTCCAACGAGCACGCGTCGCGCCTGGCTCCTGAGCAGTTTTATGATGCCGGTTTCGATGGCCAGCCCAAACTGGGAGGCACTACGACCGTCGTGTACGACACGCGGAGGCAGGAGGTCGTGCGACAATACCTGAGTCTGGCCGGGACGATTCGAAATTGTGCAGGCGGGCCAACTCCCTGGAATACCTGGATCACGTGCGAGGAGACCAACGAGCGCGCCGGTGCCACGACTGCTCGGGACCATGGATACAATTTCGAGGTGCCGGCCTCTGTCGATCCGATACTGGCAGAACCCGTGCCGCTGAAGGAGATGGGCCGGTTCAATCACGAAGCGGTTGCCGTGGACCCGGTCTCTGGAATCGTCTACGAGACCGAAGACCGGGGAGACAGTCTTATCTATCGGTTCATTCCTAATGAGCCCGGTAATCTGCGGGCAGGAGGTCGATTGCAGGCCCTGGGGGTAGTAGGGCGACCGGGGCTGGACACACGTAACTGGGATGGCCTCCGTGCTGTAGTGCCGGGAGAACCGATGGCGGTTCGCTGGGTCGATCTTGATGACGTAGACTCACCAGAAGATGATCTCCGGCACCGCGGATTTGCATGGGGTGCTGCTCGATTCGCTCGCGGCGAAGGGATGTGGTACGGGCGAGGTGCCATCTACTTTGCCTGCACGAATGGTGGCGTCGAGCAGAAGGGGCAGATCTGGAAATATGTGCCGAGCCCGGACGAAGGCCGGCCGGAGGAGGACCGCAATCCCGGTCGTCTGGAACTTTTCATCGAGCCCAATGACGGAACGCTCGTCGAGAATGCGGACAACCTGACGATGGCGCCGTGGGGAGACTTGATCGTTTGTGAAGATGGATCAGAGGATCAATTCCTGGTCGGTGTGACACCCCAGGGGGAGATTTACAAGTTCGCCAGGAATGCCCTGAACACGTCGGAGTGGGCCGGTGTCACGTATTCCCCGGATGGTAGCACGCTCTTCGTGAACCTGCAGACCCCCGGAATTACGCTGGCTGTTACCGGCCCCTGGGTAGCCTGAGATTGCACAACACACACCTGAGCCTTATAGCCACAGTATCGAGGCGAAATCACTGCCGATCCTAGAGGCGGCTTCGAGTGGGGCTGCATCTGGTTGACGTTGTACGGTGTGACGTTCCTATCGTGGGAGTCTCAGGATGAACCGCGTCCCATGACCGGGACTCGATTCGATACGGATAGTCCCATCCAGGCGAGCTACGTTCGCTTTCACTACGTCCATGCCGATACCTCGGCCGGATGTTTTGCTCACATGTGGTGCCGTGCTGAAGCCGGGGTGGAAGATCAGCGCATATACCCGTGCATCGCTCATCGAAGCGGCCTCAGCCCGGGTGATGAGTTTCTTATCGATCGCGGCACGCCGTAGTACGTCCGGATCCAGCCCCGCGCCATCGTCTTCGACGATAATGATGACGTAGTTATCGGTACAGGATGCACCGAGCCGAATGTGCCCTGTCGCTGATTTCCCCGCGGCAATCCGAGCCTTGGGCGGTTCGATGCCGTGGTCGGCAGCATTCCGGATCAACTGAACCAGAGCACCGGAGACACCTTCGATAGCACTTCGGTCAAGTTCCGATTCTCCACCTTCAGTCACGAGCGCAATCTGCTTACCTGACGCTGCGGAGAGTTCGCGGACGACGCGGTGAAATCTATCGAAGATGCGTCCGATCTGTACTCTGCGTTCGTGTGCTAGAGCAGCCGGTAGCTTTCGAGTCAGGTTGTCGGTGCGAGCGGGCACACCTGCGTGTTCCTGATGCGAGCCGGAGTGCGAAGCAGAAGATCCGTGTCCGGCTATGCTAGAGCGAGCAACGAACTCAGCAGCCAATGCTTCGGCGTGATCTACGGGGTAATCAAGGGGAGCAACCTCTATACCAACAAGGTCGGCCTCCCAACTACCGGGGATAGACCTGGACGCGCGTGATGTGGGGTGTTCATTAGCAACGTGGGTAGGGAGCAAATCACCTCCCCGTAGTCTGCCGTTCATTGTTGGACGAGCAAGGAGGTGCGTTGCTGCAGACAGGGCCTGTAACTCCGCCACGAGGTCGTCTATCGGTAGCGGGGCGATATTCTCTTCCGCTACCTGCCGGACCAGGACCTTCATTACGTCAGATGCTCGCAGGAGGGCATCGATTGCTTCCGGCTTGAGATTCCGTCTGCCGTCGCGCAAGCAGGTCAGCACGTCTTCTATGCGATGCGTCAGTTCTCCGAGTTGCTCAAGGCCAAGAAATAATGCAGTTCCCTTTGTCGTATGGACGGTTCGGAAGATTCTTTCCAGTAGCAGCGTATCCCCGGGAGTGGCTTTCAGCTGGCGCAGGTCGGCTTCCAGCGAATCGAAGGCTTCGTGCGTTTCAGTGAGAAAGCTCTCTGTTATCTCACGCAGGTCCTCGGTGAACAGGGGGGAGTGGGACATATGTTATAGCACTAAACCTCGCATGCGGACCGGATGCCACTGCTATGTTCGTCCTCACTGCCTTCCGTTGAATAGCCGGTCAATCTCATCCTGAGAAGCTTTTTCGCTGTTTGGAGGGCTGGGAGCGTTGCGAGACAGGTGGGCCACTGTACCTTCGTATCCATCTCCGCCCGATTCAGGTACGCCGGTCAGATCATTCTTCGAATCCGATAGGGACATCCTGCCGGACAGGGGAGAAGGCAAGGCGTCGTTTTCGGTGCGAGCAGATTTTGCCATCGACACGTTCTCCTCCGGTAAGGCATCCGCCTGTCCTTCGAAGATCGCGTCTACCATGGACTGTCTGTCCGGAGTATGATCGTAGCTGGCGTCCGGATCGAAGGTGGTTGAAACGGCTGCAGTCTCCGGCTCCACTGTGCCATCATAACCGGCGGGATTGATCCGGCTGACGAGCAGATGCATTCGGCTCCGAATCGACTCGATGAGATGGTTGACGGCCGTGATCTGTTGTGCCGTGATGTCCTGTACCTGGAGCGAAAGCATGATACGGTTAGCCCGATCCCGGATCTCATTCAAACCGTCAAAGAGTGGCTCCGAGAGCGCAATGCGCTTCTTCCGGATAGCATCCTTTCGCAATAAAAGCTGCTCCACGTCGGCGAGCAAGACGGCATGACTATCCTGGAGTTGCTCACGCAAGAGCAGGAGAATGCGGTCATCCGCATCCGCAAGAGCAGTATCGAGACGTGCCCCCTGTTCGACCAGGGCGCGTATCTCTTCGATCCGGGCTATGACGATATCGACCATATCCAGGATCTCAGTAGTCGCCAGCCGATTGGCCTCCGAGACGCTCTGAAGCTGTGTCGTTGCCCGGGGCATTTTTCTCGCGGTCTCCTCGATATAGCGATTGATCTCGTCGAGGGTGGGCGAGATCTCCTTGAGAAAACGAAACAGCTCTTCCAGGAACGGCAACGAACGCTGGCTCATGACGAAGACGTTGCGGACTTCGTCCATCTTTCCCAGCATATCGTTGATCTGTGAAGGCGTCATGACGCTATGTGCTCGCGATAATTGAGGATGAGCGAAATCTTGTCCTTCAATACATCGGCAGCGAAAGGCTTCACCACATATCCATTCACACCGGCCTGCATGGCGGCAATCACGTCCTGTTTGAGACCACGCGTCGTTACCATGAGCACAGGAAGTGTATGAAGACGCTCATGGCGACGGATGGCCAGCGTGAGCTGAAGACCATCCATATTTGGCATGTTCCAGTCCGTAATGACGAGGTCGTAGGTGTCTTCGGCCAGCTTCGTCATGGCATCCTCGCCATCTTCAGCCTCCGTGACTTGTGTGTAACCGATTTCGCGGAGGTTGTTGCTCACGATCCGGCGCATGGTAGGGGAGTCATCTACGATCAGGATTTTCATCGCGAGAGTTTCTTGGTGGAGCAGCATGTGCTCGCTTTATAGAAGCCGTCTCACCACTTGAATGTCGCCATCGTCCGATCAAACCCTGGATGAAGGGAGAAGAAACTGGCAGGAGGGAATTCAAGGTTCGAACTGAGTATCGGCTGGATTTCGCTGAAGGTTAAGCGGATATAGGTGGAGTTAAGGTGCAGAGATACACGCGTGTGGGCCAGGCCCTATAGCCGGAAAGACACAGGCGCCCGCCTCACTCGTGTAAGGATCGGGCGCCTGCGATCGTTCATTGCTCAATCAGGCTTCAGATGATACCCGCGAGACTTCATCGTTTGAGCTGTACGGTCTCCTGAAGCATCTCGTCCGATGTCGTGATCAGCCGGGCAGATGCCTGGTAACCGCGTTGTGCAACGATCATGTCAGTGAATTCGGTTGCCAGGTCCACGTTACTCATTTCCAGCGTTCCGGCGACTACGGCTGTACGAAGATCGCGGCCCGCGCGGGCGAGCTGTAACTCACCGGAAGCGGCACCTGTGGAGTAGTAGTTTTCGCCCTGCTGCTCCAGACCGTTCGGGTTGTTCACGTGTCCGATGGCCAGCTGGAAAATCTTCTGCTGCTGTCCGTTGGAAAAGTTGAGTTGCACGATCCCTTCCGGGTTGATGCTGTATCCGGTGAGGGAGCCGGAAGCATATCCATCCTGGTCGCGGAACCCGGCTGTCGTAGAGCCGCTGTACTGGGTGATTTTCTCGAGATCGATCGTGATCGTCGGGCTGCCTCCAACATACGTGGCATCCCACGTCAGGGTTTGTGATGTGCCTGCAGGGAGCTTCCCATCCGAGGCAAACGTGAGCGTCCCTGTGGCTGGAGTGGGGGTAAATGCCGAAGGCACCACTGAGGAATCTGGAATGATCTCATAGTCCCAAACGTTGTCGGCCGTCTTTTCAAATGCGACGACGACGTTGTGCGCTGTGCCCTGCTGATCGTAGATGATCATGGAAACGGAAGTGGTATCGCCGACTTCCATATCAGCCGAGAGGTTGCCGCCGAGCGACACGTTCTCGGTAAACTTGGCCGGAGCCTGCGCATTGAAGTTGACCTCGATGTCGGTCGGGGCGCCCGTGATGAGGCTTCCATCCTGGTTGAACGCCCATCCCTGTATCGGAAGGCCCGATGCCGTAACGAGCTGGCCATTCCGGTTGAACGTGAAGTTTCCTGCTCGCGTGAGCAGGTGGCGATCACCCTGACGAGCAATGAAAAAACCGTCTCCACTAAGGGCTAGGTCAGTGGAGTTACCCGTGCTTTCCAGGGCACCTTGTCCCCAGTTTTGATCAATGGAACCGACGGCGACGCCGAGTCCTACGAAAGACGGGTTGATTCCAGTGCCACCCGCCGTCCTTCCGACGCCCAGTAGCTGCTGCCCCAGCACCTCGTTAAATGCGGCACGGCTACGCTTGAATGCGATGGTATTGACGTTGGCTACGTTGTTACCTACGACATCCATCCGAAGCTGATTGGTTTTCAGGCCGGATACGCCTGTGCGGAGAGAACGGATCATATGGTACCTCTTCGTTCGGGTTGTTTCGTGTTCAGGAGAGCTTGCCTCTGCATGCGCAGAGGCAGCGATGTATCAGGACGACTGGACACTCTGCACTGCTGCAAGGCTGACGGATACACCTCCCATCCAGAGGAGGACACCCTCGGCCCCGAAGCTGACTCTGTCCACCGTGCCTTTCATGATCGGAGAGGCAGTGACGCTGTTGCCATCGGCATCATTGCCCTGAATCTCGAAAGCGTAAACGCCTTCCGGTAGCCGTGCGCCATCATCATTCTTGCCGTCCCAGGAGATCTCGTGTATTCCGGAATTCATGCTTCCCAGCTTGATCGTGCGTACGACCTTATCGGCAGCATCTTTGATCGTAATGGTGACGCCATCCGCTGCTGCGTCCAGCTTGAATCCTACAGGTGTAGCCCCGGAGTCACTCAGACCGATCTGGTTGCCGGACGACACGATCTGTTTGCCGATGAGCCCCGTCGCTATGCTGTTGCTCATACTCTGAGAGAGAAGCCCGGTCAATTCGGCCTGCGCGGCCATTGACTCATTGATATTGAGCAACTGTTCAACAGACGAAAACTGTGCGAGCTGTGCGGCAAATTGCTGCCCATCCATCGGATTGAGCGGGTCCTGGTTGCTCAGTTGCGTAACGAGCAACTTCAGGAAGTCATCCTTGCCCATCACAGTGGAGCCTGCGTCCGTGAGCCGCGAGCTGGCAGCGTACGGTGTCGTGCTCGTTGCAGTTGTGTCGATGGTACTCATGGTATGCTGGCTGAAAACCTGCCTGGAAGCGTTAAACGACCCACTCTCGCAGGGCAGAAGCTGGCTTAGGCCGGTGTGTTGCTACAGGCGTGTGTTCGACGGATGCCGATAGGGTTTTGCCGGAGCCCGTTTCTGGTCCGCGCTGGTGGTTGTCCCCGGGGCCTCCTTGCTCTTCGCTGCCGGTGAAGAACGAGAGATCCACAGAGGTCTGATACTGCGCTTCCAGTGTCTGTTCGATACGTTGCGCGTTAGCCTGGACCATCGCCCGGGTGACGGGGTCGGTAAAGCCGACTGATATGGAAACTTTCTCCTCCTCGCGCCGCGCTTTTACGGTAACATGCCCCTGTTCGTCATCGAGCTTGACGTTCAGTACCTGCCAACCGCCGACGTTGCCCATTTCCTGCCCGTGATGTGCGAGTATGGAACGGAGCCATGCCGCGGCGGCAGCAGGGCGGGCTAGGAGAGGTTGCGAGGGAGCAGCAGGCGTCTGTCCTTTAGGCTCCAGTGCGGTCTCTACCTGGTTCCGGATTTCCTGAACGGTGTCCGCGAGAACCGGGGGATCAATGGCAACATCGTTTGAGAGTCCAGTCGAAGCATCTATGTTTTCCAGGGAGGCCAGTTCTACTGCGGCTTCGGGTGAGCGGATGCTGGAAGGATATTCCGCTCGTTCAGGATATGCAGAACCCTGCTCGGCATGTCCCGAGGAATCATTGTCCTCTTGCTTCGAGTCCCTGGCATTATCGCCTGTATTGAACGTCGCCGGTGTGTCCAGTTCGGATGTGTGGGAGGAGACGTTGCTCTTCCCCTCGTCAGTGGCGTTGCCGTCAGTTTCACCGATGGCTTGAGAGGACGTTGCGTCGATATTCGTATCCGTACCGGCCAGTTCAGAATCCGGTCGATTACGAACGGCGGCTACTTGGTTCGTATGGACTGAATTGCCGGTTTCCGGTTGGTTCTGGTCGGCAATACTGCTGGTTCGAAGCTGATCCGGAGAGATAATCCCGTTCTCTTTCACATACTCCGGCTGGTATGTGCCAGGCGAAACCGGATGAGATTCTGCATTCGTGTCATGCACACGTGCACCTTCGAGCACGTCGGTTGTGCCGTGTGTTAGGGGAGCCATTTCAGCCGAAACCTCTAGCGTTCTGCCTTCGGGATTCTCTCCATGCTGCGGCAAAGAATCCGAATGGGACCGCGCTATGCGCGCCTCATTATCGCTGGATACTCTTTCGGGTTGTAGTGAAATCGAAGGTGAATCTGCCTGGCTACTATGCTGTAGTTTGGCTGGCTCGGCCTGCACGGCGGTCGGCGTTTCGCCTGTGCCGTCCGTCATTTCAAGAGCGGGTGCGATGCCGGTGGGCAACTCGACCGTATCTCCCTGCTGAGATTCGCTTGCACGTTGAGGCAGTATCTCTAGTGGCTTGGCACTAGATGATGTTTCGCTATGGAGCAGATGGGCAATGGTAATTTCCTCGTTGCCGGTCGGTTCTTCATCACGTGATTCCACGTCATGCGACTCCCGGGTGGTCAATTCCACATCGGTCAGCATAGCACCCGCATCGGGACGATTGCGGCCGCGGTGGTGGTGCTGGGGCAATTCCACATCGGTCAGCATTGCATTCCCTGTTTCGGCATCGACCTGTTTCGGAACCGTTGGCTCGCCGCCGACTATCTCAGTGTCAGTCAACACTGCACCGGGAAACTCAGTGCTGACCGGTTCCGGTGTGACCTGTTCTGGATCAACCGATTCTGTGCCGATCAACCCCGCATCGATGGGTTCTGCACTGCCAGGAGCAGCGTCGTTACCGGCCAGGCTACCACGCAAGCGCGAAAGAATAGCAGCAAACGTAGCTGCATCGGTAGCCGCTTCACTCGGCATTCCGGGCTCCGCATCGGGTGTCATGGCCGATCCGAATAGACGGCTTATAATGCCTAGCTGCATTTCAGGTACCGTTTAAGACCTTCAGCGTTATTGAGCTGAGGCTCCAGATGATGATTCGCCGGTTCCTTGCGCAGAGGAGGGCGGTACACTGGTTCCCCTAACGAGGCTCTGTACGAATAGAGCGGCGCGATCGGCTGGCATCGCCTGCAGCAGACGCGCCTGAGTGCGTCCCGAGGTATTTCTGTAGAGTTGTTCGAGAACGTCGCTATCCAGTTGTTGCAGGATCGGGCGAAGTTCTTTGTCATCCAGCTTCGTCAAGGTCTCCGTCAGACCCGCCACGTCCCTGGTCGGAGTGGGCTGTGGACGAGCCGCCTTACGGGCCTCCTCGAGCTGGCGCTGTAATGTCCCATTTTGTGCCTGGAGAGCTCGAATACGCCGCCGGAAATCCGCTAGCGAATCTTTCAGCGCAGTAATCAATAAGGTGCTTTCGTCGGGAGCTTGTGGAGGCGATGTTGTTCCAGATTCTTTGCGGCTGGTATCTGGTAATTGGCTGGTTTCAGGCACTGGTTGAACGGTGCTTGTGGTCAACGTGCTATCCTTCCGGAAATAGCTCAGTCGAGCCGCTTCCAGGCTGTCCAGATACAACCGGGCCTCTTCGGCGCGTCCTGGCGCAACGGACGGGAGTACGAATATGAATCCGAGAAGGCCTACCAGGAATGAGACAATCCCAATGCCTAGTGCGAGCAGCGCTTTTTTCATACCGGGATGTTCTTACAAGCACGTCTCCGGCAGGGACGTGTTTTTTGACAGCAAAGATGTACTGTAGGCTGCGTTACGCAGAGAGCTTTTTGCGTGCAAAGCTCGATAATGCTTGTTCGTCCAGGAATGCCAGTTCAACCGTTTCCTGCTCGCGCCGGTGTGCTTCTTTTTGTTGGTCGTGCAGGTTTTGAAGCGCCTCTTCGGCACGTCTGCGGTCCACGAGTTGTTGCCTCGCCGCTTCCTCTTCTTGTTGTTTCTGCTTCAGTGCGCGCATGGCCTGCTGGAGAGCCCGCTGTGCATCGCGGCGGAACGCATCGTGCTGGCGGAACGTGATCGAGCCGACGGTACCGGTTGAGGTTGTCGACTTGGTGATCTCTTGTAAACGGCGCTGAGAATCTGCCAGAAGTGATTCATGCCGTTCGCGCTCAATGGCGGCATCGAGCAGAACCTGTCTGGCACGCTCCGTTTCATGTCGACGCAGCTTCAGGACATTTTCCAGGTCAAATTTGAATCTTTTTCCGGCCATGGAAAGCTTTTCGTGTTTTCGAACTCATTAGCGAACAGATGGGAGGATGTGCAAAAGCCCGGCCATTCTGGTCCGATCAGGCACCGGCAATGGCCTGTTTGAGTGCCTCGAATGGTTCCTGTTCGATGGGGCCGTGTACGGATTGCTTCAGGAAACCGGTAATTCTCGGATAGGCTTCGATTGCCCGGTCCGTAGCCGGGCTGGAACCCTTCTGATAGGCACCGATTCGGATAAGGTCCTCTGCCTCGCGGTACGCGGCCAGCAGCGAGCGGGCTTCGTCGGCAATGGCGCGTTGCTCCGGAGAGGTCACACGCGGCATGACGCGGCTGACGCTCTGCAGCACGTCGATGGCCGGGAAATGGTTGGCGTGCGCCAGTTTCCGGGAGAGCACGATATGGCCGTCCAGGATACCGCGCACAGCATCTCCGACCGGTTCGTTCATATCATCGCCATCCACGAGTACGGTAAAAATGCCGGTGATGCTGCCCGAGGCACTGGAGCCTGCCCGTTCCAGCAGACGAGGGAGAAGGGCAAATACGCTAGGTGTGTACCCGCGTGTGGTCGGAGGTTCGCCGACCGCCAGACCGATCTCGCGCTGCGCCATGGCCACGCGCGTGACGGAGTCCATCATCAGCAGGACATCTTTGCCGGTGTCACGGAAATACTCGGCGATGGCTATGGCTACGCTGGCACCTTTTACACGGCTCATGGCAGCCTGGTCGCCTGTAACGGCGACGACGACGGATCGCTTGAGACCCTCCTCGCCTAGGTTGTCGGTAATGAATTCCTGTACTTCGCGGCCGCGCTCCCCGATGAGAGCAATGACATTTACGTCGGCGCGGGCGCGCCGTGCAATCATGCCGAGCAAGGTACTCTTTCCGACACCTGAGCCGGCAAAGATGCCGACGCGCTGACCTTTGCCCAGCGTCAGAAACGCATCGAGCGCCCGGACTCCAGTGGGGAGTGGGGTGTCGATCATGCGGCGTTCCAGCGGAGAGGGCGGTTCGCGATGCACGGGCTGCTCGTCTGGCAGTACCAGCGGGCCGTTCATGTCTAACGGACGTCCGTTTGCGTCGATCACGCGGCCGAGGAGTGATTCCCCGACGCGGACGGTAAGCGGTAGAGCAGAGCGCTGAACGAGGCAGCCTGATCGCAACCCGACGGTTTCTTCGAGCGGCATTAGCACACAGGTGTTGCCACGTACGCCCACAACCTCTGCCTTGATGCGCCTGCTACCAAGCTGGCCATCATCGTAGATATAACACAATTCGCCTACAGCCGCCTGAAGGTTGCTGGCTTCGACGAGCAATCCGACAACCGATTGCACTTTTCCAAAGCGCATCGGCTTGAGCCGGGTACCTTGTATCTGATGAAGACAGTCCGCGAGGTAAGACAAGGGAATACCAGATTGGGAGAAAGAGGAGGGAGGATCGAGGAAAGCGGATGCTCTATTTCGGGTGTGTGTGATCCTTTTCTACTACCGCGAGGAGGTTGAGTCGGCTTCTAAGCATGCCAAGTAGTTCCTCTTCGAGACGTCGGATCGCCATGGTGGGAGATTGCACGACCCATTCTCCTTGTTTCATCTCGGGACGTGGCTCCCAACGCAGACCGGAGTGGAGCAATTCCAACTGTTCGACGACACCGGATTCTTGAAGCCGGAGAAAGTCGACCGGATGCAGTACGATTTCGATGGGGGCGCTACCAGCCATCTGCTCGACAGCCTCGGTAATCGCCCGTGTGGCAACACCTTTGATACTCTGGGGAAGAGGAGCATCCAGGATAGCCTGTGCAATTTCGAAGCTAAGCTCGGCGAGTGCCGGCTCCAACTGTTCCAGGTACGTATCCCACTGGGTGCGTAGATGCTGCAGGTCGGAAAGGAGAACCTGACGGTGCTCTTCAAATTCAGCTTTCAGTCTAGCAGCGGTGTCCGCGGCACCCTGGGCATATCCTTCCTCGCGGGCTGCGGCAACGGCTTGCTGAAGGTGGGCTTCCCATTCTTGGTCACGTTCTGCCAGCACTTCCTCAAGCGATTTGACAGGAGGCGGTGGTGGCTGCTCTTCCGAAGTATCCTCAGAAATCTGCTCTTCCGGCGGATCTGGTGAGAGATCCATCACATCCAGTTCAAAAGGATGGATCGCTACGGTCATATCTGCTTTACGCAGGACGCGGTTCCGTCCGGATGTACCCCGCTCATCCGTCGCTTCGACGACATCGGCTACGCGGATCGAGGTAGCGGGAATTCGTACCTGCCGGTCGAGGAAGGCCGCCTCATACATCTGGATGTTTCTACCGGCAACCTCATTCTTCTTGATGATCCGCATAGTGTGTCTCTTGTTCGATGCGCTGCGCATCAGACGTTAGAGCATGACCTCATCGCTCGATAGGGAGAGCGAGATCTCTTCCTGTTCGTCGAGCCTATGGACTACCTCGATGATTCGTTGCTGTGCCTCTTCGACGTCGCGGACCTTGACCGGCCCCATGAGGTCTATTTCTTCCTGGATCATGGCGGCAGCGCGAGCACTCATGTTGCGCAGGATCTTGGCCTTTAGCTCTTCCGATATGGCCTTCATAGCAAGCGCAAGGTCTCTCTGTTCAACCTCTGTCAGAATTCGCTGTATGTCGCGGTCGGTGAGGTGGACGAGGTCGTCGAAGACAAACATGAGGTTCTTGATAGCCGTAGCAAGCTCGGGGTCGCGCATGCGGATCGCATCCATGATGACCTTCTCAGCCGAGCGGCTCGTGCTGTTGAGGATTTCGGCCACTTTCTCGACACCACCCGCGACCTTCAGTTCGGCGCCGAAAACGGAGCCAATCTGGGAACGGATGACATCCTCGATGTCACGCAAGAGCTGTGGAGAGGTCTTGCCCATCGTCGCGAGGCGATATACAATCTCTTCCTGCAGTTGGGGCGGCAAGCCTGAAATGATCTCTGCCGCTTTGCGCGGGTTAAGGTGGGCCAGGATGAGCGCCGCGGTCTGCGGATGCTCATTCTCCAAAAAGTTGAGCAGCTGCGACGTCTCCACGGTTTGAAGCAGGTGGAAGGCGGAGACCTCCATGGCCGCCTCCACTTTCATCATGATCTCCTCTGCACGGCGTGGGCCGAGCGCGGACTCGAGAATATCCTTCGCGAAACTGATGCCCCCTTGCGCGACGTATTCCTGTGCCATGGCCAGTTCTCGGTATTCCACCAGGACGGCCTCTACGGTATCGCTCGCAATGTTTCGAAGGCTGGCTATCTGAATACTGATGCGCTCTACTTCATCGTCGCGCATGTTCTTAAGCACTTGCGCGGCGGCTTCGGTACCCAGTGATATCAGCAGGGTAGCGGCCTTTTCGAGTCCCGACAACTGGCGTTCCGGCTTGTTGGACGTCGGAGGTGTGGCAGCGATGCCTGTATCCTGCGTGCTTATAGCGGTGTTCTGGGACATGATCTATCCTTCGAAGTCTCTGGCTAAAGAACGGGTGTGCGAGGGTTGACAGTGTTTACCGCGGCCTATCCTCAGCCATCCAGGAGCGGATCACGTCGACGGCGTTCTCGGGCTCGCTCGTGACCTGCTGTTTGATTTCTTCGTACATCAGGTGTTTGGCCTTGAGCCGTTTCCGGGCTTCCGGTGTAAGCTTGCTGGTATACACGTCATCAACAACCACTGTCTCATCGTCTTCTTCTGAAAGAGCGGGATGCTCGCTTGCAACCGTGAGTGGGAGGGGGGCCTGGGCGGCCGTAAGAGCGGCATCATCTGATGGAGCCTGGAGTTGGTCGTCGGCTTGTGTTCCAGATGTCACATGCCGCGATGCGGAGCGAATGAGCCACACCGCCAGGCCCAGCGCCAGCACCATCAGACCGTAGCGCAGGTAGAGTTCGAATTGTTCGTTCCGGCGCTGTCTGAGCATTTCCTCCGCAATCTGCTCGTCCACCGTCGTGTCGAATCGGGTCTGGTGGATGGCGATTCGGTCTCCACGTTCTGGGTTGAATCCCACAGCGTTTTGAACGATGGACTCGATGTTGAGAAGTTCTTCAGGCGTGTATGGGGTAGGTTCCAGGTTCTCGCTACCGGCTTCTTCACCGGCGCTGGTTACAGGCCGGCGCGCGTGATTCAGTATGACTGAAACGGTCAGGTACGAGATGTTGCCGACCTCCTTTTCCAGGCGCTCTCGGGTCCGGCTGAGTTCGTAATTGCGGACCGAAGAAGCCGCCGTGCCCGGGTTTCCCTGTTCTTCCAGTTGTTCTTCGCTGATGACGGTCTGGCTCTCAGGATCGATAACTTCCCGTTCGGATACCTTATGTGAGAAATCGAGAACAGCCGTGACGCGGACAATGGCATTACCGGGACCGAGCACCTGGTCCAGCATGCTCTGGCCCTTTTCCGTCAGGTGGTTCTCGATGGCACGTTGCATCTTGAGCTGAGCATTCCCTGCCATCGAATCGGTGTTGCCGGCTTCCGGATTAGAAAGGAGATTGCCGCGTGTATCCAGAATGGTCACGTCAGTAGGGGTCAGTCCTTCTACTGCACCGGCAACGAGTTCAGTAATCCCTTCGATCTGTTGCGGGGTAAGACTGCTGTTTCCGGCAAGCTGGAGCACAACAGAAGCGCTAGGCTGTGCCTGTGTGTCCCGAAAGGGGGAACGTTCCGGGATGACCAGGTGAACCCGGCAGAGCTCTACCTGCTTGATGCTGGAGATGGTTTTTGCTAGCTCGCCTTCAAGGGCTCGTTTCAGGTTGAGCTTCTGCATGAAGTCGGTCATGCCAAGCGTGCCCTTGTCGAAGAGCTCATATCCGGCTGGTCCATCAGAGACGAGGCCCTCTCCGGCCAGCCGGAGTCGGAGCTCATACACGTCTTCGCGTGGTACGTAGACGGCCGTGCCGCGCTCACGAATCTCGTACTTGACGTTCTGTGACTCCAGCGATTCGACGATCCTGCTCGCGTCCGTCGGCTCCAGGTTGCCGAACAGGAGCGCGTAATCCGGACGGCCCGCCCAGTAAGCTATCCCTATGAGTAGGGCGATACCTCCCAGTATGACGGTAGTGAGCGCAACCTGTTGGCCCAGCGTGAGGCGGCCGACGAACTGTTTGAGATTGTCGAGATAGGGATTCATACAGACGGGGAGCGGACGACCTGCTCTTGAAGGTCGAAGGATGGTGGGTGGGCTGGACTAGAACACCTCGAGGTTCTAGTCATGGTCCTTCAACGCTCAGACCTGCATGCGCATCAGCTCCTGGTAGGTCTCCAGGGCTTTATTGCGAACTTCGGACATGAGCTGGAATGCCAGCTTGGCCTCGTTCATAGCGATCATGACCTCATGGACGTTGTCCTGCTCTCCCGCGACAAAGGACGTAACCTGCTGGTTTGCCTCCTTCTGCATTCCATCCACGCGGTCCACTGCATTTTTGAAGAACTCGCCGAAGTCACTTCCTCCTGTCTCTCTCGGTTGTGGTAAGCGGCCAAAGTCGTCAGAGAGTCCAAGCTGGCCGGAGCGGAGACGTTGAAGCTGAGCAATATTCATGTGTAGCAAAGATTGGATGCGAGGTGTTAGCCCTGCAGATCGAGCCGACTTCCGAGGTTTGCCGGGGTGAGCGTGCGCGCACCCTGGCGGGGGCCATAGATGCGGAGCATCATTGTTTCAGAAGGAGGGAAGTAGCGATCGATCATCTGCTGCTCTGCTGCTGAAAGGCCGGGTTGTGTAGCACCAGCCGCAGATTGAGATGCATTCGCAGGCGAGGCGGATTGAGGAGTTTCCGCGGACGCCCGCACGTTTGCACGTGGTTGGACGGGATTGGTAGCAATGAATCGGTTCTGGTAGTAGGTATGTATCCCGTGTGACATGGTAGTATTCGCAATAGTCAGGTGATCGTGGCTCGCTAGCCGCCAGTGGCTGGGAGGAGGTGGTAGTCAGCAAGGACCGGCAGCGGACTACGTACAAAAACTCAGATCTCGAGAGAACGCTTGATCATTTCCTTTGCGGCCTGTACGGCACTCAGGTTTGCCTCGTAGATGCGGTTGGCGGAAATCATCCGGGCCATCTCTTCGACGATATTGACGTCCGGGTAGTAGACATAGCCCTGAGCATCGGCATGAGGATGTGTCGGGTCGTATTGGGCACGGAGCCGGACTTCTTCCTGGACTTCCGTCGTCGGTCCCAGGTCACCTTCTGTCAGTCGTGTACTCAGCTCGCTGCCCGTCATATGACGGGGGTCCGTCCGGTGCATCTCCATTTCCGCCCGGACGAGTAACCCTCCAAAACGCCCACCGGCCTCCGGGGCCTCCTGAACGGCTCGTTTCAGCGCGTACGCATCGCCATCGGCCGTACGTGAGGTGGTTGCGTTCGCGATATTCTCGGAGGCAGCACCGAGCGCGATACGCTGCGCTTCCATTCCACGCGCGGAGGTTCTAAAGACGGAGAAGATGCGGTTGCTGAGGAGCATAGGTATGGTTTCTCAGGTTCGCGTTGCTGATTTCAGCCAGTGTATGCTACAGGTCGTTTAGAGGCTGCGCCCTGTGATGCCCATCCGGAGGAGGTCGAAGTGCTCACGGAGGGCTCGTGTAGCGAGCTGGGTACGCATCTGCGTGTCGGCTAATTCCATAAGCTCATCTTCGAGTAAGGCCGGTCGGTCCTCGGTGATCACCCGAGGCTTCACTTCAGCAGGGTCCTTCACACCGGGAACGTTGTCGAGCGCATTCTGGAGCTGTTCCTCAAAGGACACGGTCATGCGCTGGTAGCCTGGCGTGTCAAGGTTCGCGATGTTGCTGGCATGGGCCTGCATGCGCCAGTTATACGTCTGCATGGCGCGTCGCAGAAGCCCGATTTGAGGGGTTTCCATCGTGGGATCCTCTGTTTTCGTAGTGCTGGAGCGGGGTTTTATCAACCATCATGCCAGTGCGAATCTCCAGGCATTTTCACCTCTTCTATAGAAGGGGCGAGGGGCTTCAGCGGAGGAGAAAGGAAAAAAGAGGGGATCCGGGAAAGAATTGCCTTGCGATGTGTCAGCCCGGCACGCATTCCGGTATCCGAGCGTGGGTTCGGTTCATGGCATATCGTTTGTCAAGGTGCATTTGCCCTCGCGACTCCGCCCTGTCGGTCTCAAGGGGGCACCGTCTAAATAGTTCCGGTACTCCGGCGCGTCGCATTTGCAATGGTAATGGTGGAGGCCCCCGCAACAGTGTTGAACGATCGGTCGAGCGCGGTTCACGAGCAAGCCTTGATGGATCTTTCCGTTACGCTCGCGCACCGCATTCGTAGTCTGGTTGCCAGCATCGAAGGGTTTACTGATCTGCTGACCGACTCTCTCGCAACCAGCGAGCAGCGAGAGATGGCATTGCGGATTCTGGAGGGCGCCGCGCGAATCGAACGAGTTCTTGCAGACCTCCAGCTTTACAGTAAGCCTGTCGAGCCGGTGCCAGTGCCGGTGCGTATTCACGATGTGGTAGTAGAGTTGCTCCGCTTCCTGGATGAAACGGAGTCCGAACGTGTCGAAGTAGAATTCAGAATGGATGTGGACCTGGCTGTCCTCGTGGATCCTACCTTATTCAACCAGGCCATGCTCATTCTCATACGCAATGCGTTTGAAGCCACGAATCCTCAGTCCACCATTCGTCTGACGATCGAGCAGGCTGCCGATCGGCGCGTGTGTTTCGAAGTCTGGAATGAAGGGGGCATCGACGTGGAGGATGCAAGTGTGCGTGTCTTCACCCCATTCTACACGACGAAAGCGCAGAATCTCGGGATTGGTCTCCCCGTCGCCAGGCGAATAGCGGAGGCACATGGCGGTTCACTCGTTCTCGTAAGCAGTTCATTTGAGGCCGGTACTCGCTTCGCGTTGCACCTGCCTATACATGATGGGCCGTTTGCAAGTATTTTGGATTTATAGAATATTACCGCAGGTCTAAATGCACGAAACCTTTCTAGAAACGGTGGACCTTTCGAGTCGGTAATTCTTATGCCTTTGTCGGTGTAAGTCATTGCCTTTACGTTCTTGTTTTGGTGGAGCTATTCGTGTTCGTAGCCTGTTCTCGCACTGCTCCTAATTTGTCCTGATTTACTTTACATGGATCAACAGCACCACATCCTATTCGTAGACGACGAACAGCTGCTGCATGGCCTGTTTGAGCGGCTTTTCTCACGCCATGGAATCCGAATCACGGCGTGCATGAATGCCATGCAGGCCGTCGAGGAACTCAAGCAGAATCAGTTCGATCTCGTGGTGACGGACTTCATGATGCCGGACATGGATGGCCTGGAACTGCTGGCCCACATTCGGCAGGAATATCCTCGTACCAGGGTCATCATGATTACGGCCCATGCGAACGTGCAGCATGCCGTTCGAACGATGAAGAACGGTGCCATAGACTACATTCCGAAACCGTTCTCGACTACGGAACTCGTCGAACGGGTGCAGAAGGTGCTGGCCGAAAAAGTAGAGGAGCCGGATGAGGAGGTGGTGGCTACAAAGCCCAGACGGAGCCGTTCGAAGCAGAGTAAGGGGGAGGCGACCTATATAGGTGAGCATCCGAGCATTCAGCGGCTCAAGAGTATGCTTCCGGTCATCTCCAAAAACAGGGCGCCTGTGTTCATCCAGGGAGAGAGTGGAACGGGTAAGGAGATCCTGGCGAAGCTGATTCACCAGAACAGTGACCGCGCCGACGGACCGTACGTCACGTTAAACTGCGCCAATCTGCCGAAGGAACTGGTCGAGAGTCATCTTTTCGGCCACCGCAAAGGAGCATTCACGGGCGCTATCGACGATATGACCGGTGCTTTCGAGCGGGCGGATGGGGGCACGCTCTTGCTCGATGAGATCACTGAGGTTGATCTCGCTGTGCAGGCCAAGTTGCTTCGCGTGTTACAGGAGCACGAATTTCAGAAAGTTGGTTCCTCGGAGCCCCAGAAAGTGGATGTACGTGTTATCGCTACGAGTAATCGCATCCTTTCCGAAGCGATTGCCGAGGGTATCTTCCGCGAGGACCTCTACCACCGCCTGTCTGTATTTCCGCTTTCCGTTCCGCCGCTCCGCGAGCGTATTTCGGACGTGCCATTGCTCGTCAACTTCTTCGTGGAAAAGTACGCCGAGCTATACGGCCTGCCAAAGAAGAGAATTGATCCGGAGTTGATGCAGCAGTTCTTCCAGTATAGTTGGCCAGGAAACGTGCGCCAACTGGAAAACATGGTTCAACGGGGCGTGCTGCTTTCCGCAGATCGGGACGTCATCGAGGCAGCTGACGTGTTCAATGCGTTCTTTACGGACGCAAACACGGTGAAATGGCCGGCCAGAGGACATGGCAGCGAGGAGGAATCGAGCCGCCCGATGAAGCTCCAGACGATCGATGACATGGAGCGATACATGATCCTGCAGGCGTTGGAAGAATCCAACTACAACCAGCAGCAGGCGGCAGACCGGCTTGGTATCAGCGCCCGTACCATTCGCAATAAGTTGCGAAGGTACCGGGAGGAAGGGCACATCTCCTGATAGCTACCGAAGATCGCAGGCAGCTAGAACGAGCTGCCTGCCAGATCATTTGCAATCTGGGCTGCTACGTGTCGGAGAACCTCCGGATTGGTGTAGTATCCGTCCTGAATGCGGCTTTTGATCTCGCTGATCCGTTCAGAGCTGAGTTCAGGAACGGCGTTCAAAGCCTTGCGGGCAAGCGCAAGTTCGCGTGCAGGGGCATCGTTCGCCGCCGTGCGTGCTGCATCCGAGATTTCGACTCGGTCGCCAGAGGCCGGTGTGGTGTGCTTTCCCTCTACAGCCGCTACTTCGCTACCGTTTACACGCCCTGCATGGTGTACGTAGCCATTGCGTAGCCCTTCGGAGTGGTTAGAGCTGAGATTTGAACCACTAATGTTCATGGTATGCGCCGTTCTCGAACCTGTTGAGCAAGGGTATCTTACTACCCATACTATCGACAGGTCCCGCCGGAACTTAAATGAACGTCCCGACCACATTTAGTGGCCACTAGGCCTGGCGTGACTGTTACCCCTTCACGTGATTACGTAGGATGGTTCCACGGGGCTCAATTCCCGCGTACGATCGCTGAGCGCCTTTATATCGGTTAAGAGAGCCGAGACTATTCTGGAGCCGCATTTCCTGCCGCGCCAAGGCATCGGTCAAGATGCGGTGTTGCTCGCGCATCCGTTCAGCGATCTGATTCCACGCGTCCGATCTTTCGAGTGGGTTTGCACAGGCATTGAGTTGGTCGAGGAGTGCTCCGCGCTCCTCGACCAGTGTGTAGAATGCTTCTACGTCTTCTGATTCCAGTGCCATGCGCATGTTCTCTCCCAGTGCATAAATCTTCTCGAGGAGGTCGTCGGACATGGGGGACGTACTCATGGTTTGCAAAAGCATTTGGTCTTATCGTTGACCCGCCAGAAAAGCCAACCCCGTGCCACATTGTGCCACGGGGTTGGTAACGATCTTTGCGCGAAATACTGGGGCGCTAGCTCGTCAGTATCCGTAAATGCCGAAAAGTGATTGCTGTTGGCCCTGAAATATCGCTATGGCCTCTTGGAGGCGTGCAAACTGCATTCGAAGCTGTTCCTCACGGCGGAGCAGGCGAGTATCCCAGGTTTTGATTTGTGTATCGAGCCGCTTGATGTGGTCGTCGAAAACCTTCTGCCGGGCATCTATGATTCCATTCGTGCGGACAAAGCTGTCCACCTGCCGGATGAGCCGTTGGGCAATTCCGTCCGGACCGGAAAAAAAGTTCTGGACGCCCGTACTATCCCTGCGGACGGCCTCTGTAAGTTTCGCTTCATCCGCCAGCTTCAATGTGCCATCGTTGTTGATCTCGATTCCGAGATCGGAAAGCCACGCTGGGGCGCCCTCTGGCTGACCAGTGACCTGTGCGGCTACGTTGTTGCGCAGGTCATACCGAAGGGACCTGAATGCAGTATCGTTGCTGAAGTCTCCACGCGCATTTTCCTCAACGTTGACCGCCGACTTTTTCGCAATGAACGTGAGGACGTCGTTGTACTTTGCGATGAAGTCCTTGATCTCTGTTTTGATCGCGTCTGCACCCGGTGAAACGGAGAATGCTTCCGCTTCCGTGGAAACTTTGTGCAGGGAAAGGGTTACGCCTTCAAGGGCGTCATCGATCTTATTGGTGCTGCGGTAAAGTGTCAGTCCGTCCAGAACGAACTTGCTATTCAGTTCGGAATCCGCATCGGACGTACCGACAGCAGTGATCTGGCCTCCCGCAGTTCCGGAAGCTACCGAATCGCTGTTAAGTTCCAGGGCAGAGAGAAGGCCTGCCGCCGAGTCCGTGAACTCGAGCCGGTGGGCAAACCCGGTCTGGCCGCTACGGAGCGAGAGGCGGGCCGTATCACTTGTTTCAGTTACGAGAGAAGCCTGGGCTTTTTCCGTGGAATCGATCAGGCCATCTTCGACCGCCTGGTCCATGGCTGCATTGATGGCGCTCGATAGCTCTGCAAGGATTTCCTTGTCCGTAGTGCCGGTAGGGGTTACCGAAACCGACACGGCTACGCGACGCGCGGGGTCATCGTCCCTCGGGCTCGCCACATGGATGGTGAAGGTTTGGCTGCCCCCATTTACTGCAAAGAAATCCTTTAGTGTGGTGGCCGATGCCGTCCGCTGGTTGCTCACGCGCGTGTCGACCCGGGCGAGCCGTTCGACTGACAAGGTATGCGATCCGAAGTCAGCCTTATCGGTAGCGGAAGCGCTGAATACGCCGGAGGCCGGTACCGTGACGGATCTGGCCTCAAACGGAGTGTTGAACACATCCGTGAACCGCTTCAAAACGGCATGCAGGGCGGATAACTTGCTATCCGCGTCACTCAGCACGGCTTTCAGGCGTTTTTGCTCCGCCTGCTGCTCTTTCAGCCGGAATTGCGGCTGCCGTTCGATAGCGATCATGCTGGAGATCAGCTTCTCGTACGGGTCGTCAACGTTGTACGCCGCGATAGAAGATAGTGCCATACCAGTGCTGTCTCAGAATATCAGGCGTGTCGGACTGATGATGAGGGGGCGTCAGGCGGCCTGGCGTGGGAGCAAGCCTTCTCGCCAGGCATCCCGTAAGCCGGTAAGGATCTCGCACACGACGCCGAGTTCGCCCTCGATAGCTTGCGTGAGGCAGAATTCATACAGGGAGTACAGATTGAGGGCGATATCACCACCTGCTTCGAAGTTGAGCCCCGCGATCAATTCTACGAGTACGGCGCGGACCTTCTGCCGGTCCCCTCGATGGCAAGCCGAGATCCCGATGTCATATACCTTGGCTACGAGCAGTTCTGGCGATGCGGAAGCGACAGCCTGCTCCTGATACTGACGCATCCTCAAAGTCGTCGTCATACTCTCCTTCACAGATCGTTTAGGTTCATCGGTCGGGCCGCCGTTGTATGCATGTGCGGGAACTCAGCGGCATTACCTCATATCACTGGTATCGACCGCTAGGGCTGTCTGCTTAAGCTGGTAGGGGATGGGTGTGGGACGTGTTAGTCCTTTTTTGTCTCGTGAGTACGCATCCCAGTAATAACAGAACGCCCTCGCGCAGGAGGAGCGCGAGGGCGTCGTTATCGCTATGCAGGCGAGTCGTTGCTAAGCGCCCCTCTTAGAAGAGCGACAGGACTGCCTGCGGGGCCGCGTTCGCCTGGGCGAGGGCGGCGGTACCGGTCTGCTGGAGGATCTGGAGCTTGACGATCTCCATCTGCTCCTTCGCAAAGTCGGCATCGATGATCCGGCTGCGCGCGGCCTCGTAGTTGTTCATCGAGGTCTGGAGGTTCTCCTGCTTGAAGGAGAGACGGTTCTGCGCGTCACCCAGCTTGGCCAGGTTGTTAGACAGAGTCTGGATTGCCGAATCGATGGTGGCGATGGAGGCGCGGGCGTTCGTGTTGCTGTCGACGGTGAGATTGCTCCCTGTTGTCGTCGACTCCGTCACATTTATAGTGAAAGACTCGCCGTCTGCCGGTGTGCCGCCCGGTGCAATGGTAAATTCCACGCCATTGGCTGTAAGGGTATCACCATCCGCAATGGCTTGGGTCAGGTTGGCACTAGCAACACCGTTGTTCGTCCCATCGTCCCAGTGGAGTTCCAGTGTACCGGAGTTATCTACAACGCTCAAGGTAAGCGTCTGAGCTGCAGAGCCTGCATTTGAGACCGCAACGGTACCTCCGTTCCAGCCAGAGACATCGGTGGCTGCCGAATAGGAAGTTGTGGACGTGCCAGCTCCGAGGAGAGATGTTACGTCGAGCGCGTCAATGGTAAGGACGAAGTTGTCGGTCGCCTCGGTGCCGCTGGCACCTACCTGGAAGTTGAGCGTCGTGCTGGAGGCACCGAACAGCTTCGTACCGTTGAATTCGGTGCTTGTGAGGACGTCGTTAATCTCGGTATAAAGCTCGTCGAGCTGGCTCTTGATTGCCTTGCGCTCTTCGGTCCCCATGGAGTCGTTAGCCGCCTGAACGGCTTTCTCCTTCATCGTCTGGAGGATGTCCATGACCGAGTTGAGGCTGCCCTCGGCAACGGTGAGCATGCTCTTGGCATCGCCGATGTTGGAGAGCGCCTGCGCCTGGCCGCGCACTTTGGCTTCGAGCTTCTTGGCGATGGAGTAGCCGGCCGAGTCATCTTCGGCAGTGTTGATGCGGCTGCCTGTTGCGAGACGGAGCTGGTGATTGCCCAGCCGTGCGTTCGTCTTCTGCAGCGACGCGTAGGCTTGCAGCGACTGAATGTTCGTGTTAATACGGGTTGAGTCTCCGAATCCCATGTTCGTGTCCTCGTTGTGGAGTGTTCCGAAATGCTTGTGGTAAAAGGGGTTGAGCAGCGTGATGCGTTCGCTGTCTCCGTTGATGCACGTATCGGTCGGAGCAAGATTGACTTAAATTTTCTCGCGGAAAAACGTGCGATCCGAGGAAGAACTTTCCTCCCGATGCAATCCCGGAGCTCCTCATATCCTGATGAAAACGTGCAGTTTGAGCAGATATCAGGCCGGTTTCATGTAACGAGGGGTGTGACGCGACTGTGGGATCATTTTACCCTTATCTGAGGCGCATCGGATTGCCTATGGTCGATTGGCGGGACCGGAGAGGAAAAACGACAAAACCGGCGGACACCCATTTCGTGCCGCCGGTTTTGAGGAGGGAAGAGGCAATTCCAGCCTTGATGGGAGGCTTACTGTCCTCCCAGTAGCGACAGGACCGCTTGGGGTGCTACATTCGCCTGGGCGAGGGCGGCGGTACCGGTCTGCTGGAGGATCTGGAGCTTGACGATCTCCATCTGCTCCTTCGCAAAGTCGGCATCGATGATCCGGCTGCGCGCGGCCTCGTAGTTGTTCATCGAGGTCTGGAGGTTCTCCTGCTTGAAGGAGAGACGGTTCTGCGCGTCACCTAGATTGGCAAGACGATCCGCCAATCTCTGGATGGCGGTATCTATGGTGGCGATGGCAGCACGGGCGTTCGTGTTGCTGTCGACGGTAAGATTGCTCGTCGTTACCGTTGTTTCAGCCGTGGCTGTGATAGAGAAGGTGTGGCCGGAGGCAGCCTCGTAGTCGGCATCGATTTCAAAGCTCAAGTCGCCGATGGTCACCGCAACGGCAGCACCTTGTGGTCCAGGAATGTCGAGATCAATTCCCGTGTCTATGCTGGGCGCTGTGCCATCGGTGGAATAGAGCAGTGAACCGTCGGCGCCGACCTGGAAGGCGTACGTCGAATCGGTGCTCCCGTTGTAGGTCGCGTTCGCGATTCCAAACGTCGCGGGGAATCCACCACCCAGCGTTGCGGTAGCCGGTGTGGTCGTTGTAGTTGCTCCGAGAAGAGTAGCAGCAGTGAGTGCCTCGATTGTGAGCGGAAAGTTGTCGGTCGCCTCGGTGCCGCTGGCGCCTACCTGGAAGTTGAGTGTCGTATCGGTAGGACCAAATATTTTGGTCCCGTTGAACTCGACGCCACTCAGAGTATCATTGATTTCGATGTAGAGTTGCTCGAGTTGACTCTTGATGGACGCACGCTCCTCATCTCCCATGGAGTCGTTAGCCGCCTGAACGGCTTTCTCCTTCATCGTCTGGAGGATGTCCATGACCGAGTTGAGGCTGCCCTCGGCAACGGTGAGCATGCTCTTGGCATCGCCGATGTTGGAGAGCGCCTGCGCCTGGCCGCGCACTTTGGCTTCGAGCTTCTTGGCGATGGAGTAGCCGGCCGAGTCATCTTCGGCGGCGTTGATGCGACTGCCTGTTGCGAGGCGGAGCTGGTGATTGCCCAGCTTCGCGTTCGTTCTGTGAAGCTCATTGAGCGCATTAAGCGCCTGCAAGTTCGTATTAATGCGCGTGGAGTCTCCGAGCCCCATGGTCATCTATGGTTTTCGTGGTGAGCGATGTCTTACGCAAGCATTGTGCCTACGTATTCGTCCAGATATTGCTGTAGGTTTTTGATCTCTTCTATCAAGTGCTCAGTGTAGGAGTGATGGCGAAGATCATACCGGATTAGCTGTTCCCACACAGGATTGATTGTCACCGTATCCCACATCGTTTCGGAGGTGAAGCCATACCCCATCGCTTTTGAAGCGAGATTGGCCGCGAACGTCGCACGGAGCGCGCGATGCGTTTCGCCCTGTCCGTCCAGATGTTCGGAGGCGTGGTGCAGGCGGATGATGTCCGTCAGCATGTCCGGAAAATTCAACTTGCGTGCCACAAATTCCCCCGCTTCTGTATGGTCATATCCAAATAGTAGCCTTTCCAGCTGCCGCTCGTCCTGATCGGATACCTGGAAATCCAGGTTGCGCCTGTGATAGAAGTCAACGGCCTCGCGTGGGTGGTTATAAACGAGGATAATTTTTCCGAAATCATGCAACAAACCTGCCGTGAAGCTAGCACCCACACGTGCGGATCTCCTGGCGGTAGCCGGAGTGAGTTCGCGGGGTTTGCCTTCGAGTAGATGGCGGGTAAGGAAGGCACTTGCCAGGGAGTGCCGGATGAGCTTTTGAAAGCACTGAGCGCCCGCATCATCCAGCTCCGACTTCAGCTTCAACATGTTCATCCCGACCACGATGCCCGTAACGGCAACGGGGCCCAACATGAGTACAGCGCGCTCGGCACTGCTAATAGAATGGCGCAGGCCGTAGTACGCCGAGTTGACGATGTGGAGCAGCCGTGCCACGACGACGGGATCGCGCTGAACCATCTCGGTTACCGGCCCGATCTCGATTTGCTCGGGGCGTTCCATCAGGTTCATCGCTTCCACGAGCGTTTGTGGGAGCGGGGGACAGCGCAACTCCAGGTTACTGAGCGTAGCTCGCCCCGCCCTCCTGGAGGGTTTGTATGCGAAGGTTTTCATGAAGCTCGCAGTAGTGCGTTCGGGGAATGCTCGGACTTATGTATCCAGGCTGATCTTTCCAAAGCATCTGGACACCCGGCCACGTACACCCAAACTCTTGAAGGGACTAGTGCCTGGCGAACCTTGCGTGGCGTTGAGGAGTGTTGATCGACAGAGCGGAAGGCCTGGCCAGACTGCGCGCTTCATCGATAGCACCTTCTTTGAGACACAGCGCAACAAGGCGCCTCCGAAGCAAGGCGCTCTCGGGCGCTTCCGTGTATGCGTGTCGGTATAGGGGGAGCGCTTGCTCGGTCCAACCCTGCTGGACGAGGGTCTGGAGGATGGCATCCGTCGTTTCCACCGACCGTTTGCGGATCAGGACCATCGCCGTAGCAGCAGCATCGTCAGGCTGGTCACGGTATAACGCAAGCCGGAAATAATCCTGGAGTATGGGCTCTGGCATCGTCTCGAGACCGGAGGCATACGCGGCATCGAGAATGGCCTTGACACGGTCCCAGTCGGAAAGGCGCCATGCCCATGCAGCCGATGCTATTTGCAGGTCACTCTTTGTGAGTGGCTCATCCCAGCTTGTAGGTGTTATGACGGGTCCTATGCTGCTTGCATGTGCGATAGCGCTCTGATAGTCTTTCAATAACACAAGGCGCTCCAGAAGAACGCGGTGAGCCAGGTGCTGCGCCGGAAACTCCCGGAGCGACTCATCGGCAAGCCGTTTAGCCGTCGCGAATCTACCCAGACGTAGTTCGGTCAGAGCCAGTCCGGAGAGGAGCCCTGCTCGGACCGCTTCACTCAGAAGCGGGGCATCATTTCTGGCAAACTGGCCATATGCTTCGGCACGCGCATATTCTTTTGCCCGCAGGGCATGCCAGAGCGGCTCCAGTATGAGATCGAGGTCATCCGTGGGCTCGAAGCGGTATCCCGGCAGCGTGTAGGTAGCGAGGTAGGGGATCTCGCTTGCGAAATCAACGGATGGTCTGAGGATTCCGGTGGGCATCGTTCGTCTGGGCTGTGATCACGTGGGCCAATCAGGGCTAGCGGAGATAATCGAGGATCGTGGTCCGGAGTAGGGAGGCTGTTGTTTGTAATGCGGCCTGCAGGCTGTTCTGTTCCTTTTGAAAGGCCATGAGCGTCTCCGTGAAGTCGGCGTCCTCAGCGGCGGAACGTCTGGATTCGACCGAGAGCAATGCGTCAGCAATCTGGTTTTGAGCTACGGTCAGGCGACCCGCAATAGTGCCGATCTCAGATGTGCGGTCGATGAGATGATTCCGGGATTTGAGGACTTGATCCAGAGCGGACGTGACCGCCGCGTGATCTCCGGATCGCACACCATCAATCAGATACTGAAGACTTTCCGTGATGGTGTAGCCGTTACCCGTATCGTGAATCTGATTTCCCGGTAGATTGATCGTAAGACTGATGTTGAGCCCGATGTGCCGTTTACGCGCACCGGTGTTTCCAGTGTACTCCACGGCGCCGGTGCCGCTATCGACGGTGAAGGGTTGTACCGTCGATAGCGAACCGGCGAAGAGGTACTCGTCGCCTGATTGCGCATTGAGTCCATCTATGGTCTGATCGAGCAGGTCTTCGAGGCTACGCGCCACCGTTTCAGCATCATCCTGATTGAAAGATGCGTTGGCCGCACGGAGCCCGAGTTCATATGCCTTACTGAAGATTTCCGTGAGTTCCTGGAGTGCCGCTTGCGATTGATTTACCCAGGCTCGTGATGAATCGATGGTCGTCTGATACTGGTTGTACCGTACCCCGAGTGCTTCCATCCGTCGTGCCTGTGAGAACGATGCAGGATCGTCGGAGGCGCGGTTTACACGTTTTTGTGTGGACATCTGCTCCTGCAGCCGGGCGAGTTCCTGCTGGTGGAGTTGGATGGCGCGCTGGGAAAACGTGGTGTACAGGCCACGTTCACGTGCGAGGTTGATCGAGTTCATACGCGTGCCGATAAGGTGCGGTCAGGTACGTGATTCGATGGATCAGATCGCCAGAAGCGTCTGCATCATCTCATCTACCGTATTCAGTACACGGGCGCTGGCTGCGAATGCTTGTTGAAACTGTATCATCTTGGTCATTTCCTCTTCCAGCGAGACTCCGGAAACACCGACAGCCATCGATTCCAGATGGCTGACGACGGCAGCCTGACTTTCTGCCTGTGCGGATGCTCGCTGGACCTGGGCTCCGATACCACTCATGATATTGATGGCGAAATGCTCGACGGTTTCGCCACCAAGCCCCGTCAGGCCCGTTCCCCGGAGTGCGGAAATAGCCAGCGCGATGTCGTCGCCTGAGGCCGTATAAAAACCTGGCGTCCCGATGATGCTTGCGTCGGCTTTCACCTCATCTGAGAGTCGTATGGAGCCTGCCGTTACCCCGATCTCGTTTCCCAGGCCATCGATACTGTAGTGGAAGAAGCCCGGTGCATCCGGTGTCACAGGGGCACCGGTGTCGTCGTAACGTGCCGTGTGGAGGGCGTTAACCTCCGTGACGATGGCGCGGGCGAGTTGGTCGAGCTGGGCGCGGGTATCGGGCAGCGTTTCAGAGAGCGTATGCAACCAGGCGCCGATTTTACCGCTACTGGTTCCTCCTGCCGGGAAGGCGACTCCCGTGCCTGAAAAGGTGAGGGCAGGGAGGGCACCCGTCGCGTCCAGGTTCAGGAGAACGGCTTTGTCTTGCTGGACGACCGTCATGCCGTTGATGGAGATCGTATAACCGGCATTGGCGTCCTGTGCAACGCGTATAGGAGCGAATGCCCCGAGTTCTTTCACCAGGGTATCTCTGCGGTCCTCCGCTTCGAGATCGGGCGTACCAGCGTTTCGGGCAGTCGCGATGCTCGCGTTGAGGGAAGCAATTTCCTTCAAGAGGTCATTTGTTCTGGCAACACCGTTCGCCAGGTCGGTTGCCGTCTGACCTTCAAGCGCCCTGATGTCGGCCTCCATCCGGTTGAGCGATGTTGCTAGTGTTTCTGCAGCTCCTCGCAACGCGAGCCGCACGCCGTTGTCTGTGGGGTTGTTTGCGACATTACTCCACTGGTCCCAGAAATCGCTGAGCAACGTTCCGAGAGAACCCGGTCCGGAGGCGGGAAACAGGCCTTCCAGGGTGGAGATGATCCGATGTTCCTCGCTGGCAAAGCCGAGCGTGCCCTGCGCTTCCCAACTCGCTTTATCGAGCAAACCGTCGCGTATGCGCTCGTATACGGCAACAGAGACGCCCGCACCGACGGAAACCTGCGGTCGGATGGTAGTATGCAGACCACCAATAGCGGGGGATTCTGCCGTAAGCACGATCCGACGTCGGGAGTATCCCTCGGTATTGATGTTCGCAACGTTCTGCCCCGTCACGTTCATTGCCGCATCCAATGCACGAAAGGAGCGGCGGCTAAGTTCAAACAGGTTGTTGAGGCTCATAGATTCCTGGTATGTTGCCTCGATCTGCTGAGTCGCTCGGGGTAGCAGGTGTACAATGAGAGTGTAGAGGTTCGCGAATCAACCGATCTGGTTCACGTAAGAGGTGGATGGCAAAGTACGGGCCATATTGCCCGCAGCCGTATACACTGCTGCTGAAACGGGCACCTGGATACCTTGAATGGCCTGCATCATCTCACGTCCGAGCGAAGCCGCATACTGGAGTGCGAAGCCTAATACCTGCCCCTTCTTCTGTGTTTCTCTCGCCCGTGCAATGACTTGCTCGCGGATGTGTGTCAGCTGTTCGGCAATTGATTCCGCTGCCGCGTCTTCTCGCAAACGCTCTGCTAGCCGAGCGATGCTCATGTCCTCTACGTCCAGCACTCTGGCAAGCAGACGCGTCTGGCGCTCGCGGGTTTGACGGAGTCGCATGAGGTCATTCATGCCCTCTGCGACACGGTGTGTAGCCTGTTCGAGCAGTTCGGAGTCGCGGGCAAGAAGGGCATTCAGTTGCGTATCGAAGTGTGTATTCAGTTGGAGCAACGCCGCATGCTCTTCCTGAAGCGTTGAGAGCAGTGTGCCTGCAAGCGATGCCGGACCAGGTTGAGAAGGCGGACTGGAAAGTGCGTGCATAGAAGATCGCAGGACTTATCGTGGTTCATCCGAAGGGGACTGGACGCCCCACTTCCGCAAAAGGAGTTCCGAAATGCCGAGTTGGCCTTGTTCGACGAGGTGTTTCGTCAACGTATCCGTCATGATGTCGCGCTGCGTGTCGTTGTAGCTATCCACCCAGCCCGGCCCATCCTCACCCTGAAGATTGGCTTTAAAGAGGTCCTTGGTCATGACTTTGACGAATTCACGTACGAGGACTTCCTCGAATTGGCGGGCCGTCTCCTCGGGTGTTGCCTGGGTACGGGAACCACTGAACGGTGCAGGGGATGGAGGTAAGGTGCCGGTACGAGAGAGGTCCATGGCAGGTAGAAGCGTATGTTACAGGATTACCAATTCGCCTTGCAGCGCGCCGGCGCGGTCGATAGCCTGGAAGATGGCAATCACATCTCGCGAGGTCAGGCCGAGATCGTTCAGTGCAGCGGCAAGCTGGTTCACGTCGGTATTTGGAGGAAGTACGACGGAGCGAGTGCCTTCCTCTTCGATGCTGGCTGCTCCGGCAGCAGATGCAACCGTTACGCCTTGAGAGAAGGGTTCCGGTTGTGAGATGAGCGGATCGGTCTGGGTAGAGACGATGAGGCTGCCATAGGTGACCATCACTTCGCTAATTCGGACGTTGCCTCCGGCGACAATGGTACCGGTGCGTTCGTTGATGACGATACGTGCCGGGAGGTCTACTGCTACGGTCAGGGGCTCGATAGCGGCAAGGAAGCCGGCCGTGCCGTTCGTTCCGGCAGGCACGCTGACACGGACCAGCCCGGCATGCTCTACCGTCGCACTTCCGGGAAAAGCGGCGTTGATGCTTTCCGCCACGCGTACTGCATTCGTGAAGTCCGGTCGCTTGAGTACTAGGCCGATGGTGCCGTCATCATTGATAGCGACATCCGGTATGGCCGTTACGAGTGCACCGCCAGGCACACGGCCGGTATTCGTGTGGTTCACCTGCACGCTGGATCCCTGGCTGGCTGCCAGGACTGCACCTGTCGAGACAGGTCCCTGGGCCATTGCGTACACTTTGCCGGTCGTGGGATCGAGTAGCGGCGTCTGGAGCAGCACACCGCCCGAAAGGGAGCGCGCATCACCCAGAGCGGACACGGTGACGTCAGCGGTACTGCCCGGTCCGGCATAGGGATCCAGTGTAGCCGTTACCATGACGGCAGCTACGTTTCGGGAGGCCAGGAGCTGCGCATCAACGGTAATTCCGAAGCGCGTCAACATATTAGCGATGCTCTGCACGGTGTACGGGGCACCTCGTACACCCCGGGCCCGGTCGCCCGTGCGATCCAGGCCTACGACGAGCCCGTAGCCGGTAAGCTGGGTGGGGGCGGTACCCTGCAGGATTACGAGATCTTTCAGGCGTGACGCGCCGGCCTGCTGCGCTTCGGCAGTCGAAGCGGTGAAGAGCAGTACAAGAGAGACGAGCGACGTAACGCCGATGTACTTCAGGAGAGACATGTACACATCCTCACAGGGCTAGAATGATCGCCGCGACGATCGCGGCGGCGGCTCCGATTTTAGCGAAGACACCTGGCTTGTTGAACTTCGGTACGAGTCCTCCCTCGCGGTGGTAGGTGATGTCAGCATTCGTAATCCGGTTCGACAGCACCGTATTGTCGTAGGCCACGTCGTATGGACGAACGACGCCGTTAATCCTCATAAGGTGCGTTTCACCGTTTACGCTAATGCGCCGTTCACCCAGAATCACCATGTTGCCGGCTGGGTCCACGTTGACGACCTGGGCGGTAATGGTACCACGCAGGAGGTCACTCTGGACGGATTCATTCCGGCTCTCCGCGTCTATGTTGAACCGGGCATCCGCAGCGAACCTGCCGGAGAGGCTTCCACCAGCTACACTTGCAGCTGCACCCGCGCTTGCATCGGATTTGTTCTGCCACGCGCTTTCACGTTGGGCGGCAGTGCGTTCCGCCAGGACAATGGTGATGATGTCACCTACCTGCCGCGCTTTGGGGTCGGCATACATGGAGACTTGCGCGAAGGCCGTTCCGGAAACAAGGCCGCCTAGCAACAGAGCGGAGATGTAGACAAACAGCAGAAGCCGGGTGTGTCTGGAAGTCATCGGGGTAAAAATTAAAGGGTTTCGATCCATACGGCGCGTCCGGGTCCGGTCAGACGTGCCCTGTACATCGTGCTCGTATCGGAGTTGTACACGCGGATCACGTCGCCATAAGTGCCGGGCTCACGTGCCGAGCAGGACAGTTTGAGCGTGATCTGGCCCCTGCCATACGTCATGAGTACCGGATCGCCAGTTTCGACGGCGTAGGCGGCTCGTACATCGCTGGTGCGGAACACCTGACCCTCACGGATGAGGCGTCTGGCGTGAACCGGGCCGGTGGAAAGCATCTGGCGGAAGTCCGAAGCTCGCAACGGGGTACCATGCATGCGAGTCGTTTCCATCCACGCTACCGTGATCTCGCCTTCCGATACGATGCCATCCGGTGCGATGCGCGAACGTGCGACGATGAGCGAGTCGAAGTGGGCAACATAGAGCATCGCGTGGCCTATATCACGACCATCGCCGCTCAGGATTTTCACCTGCGTATGTGCACGCGGGAGCGTGGTCGCTGCAGGCAGCGCGATACGTATTGGTTCAGAAGTAGGGATCGCTCCGCTAAACCGGAGAACGCGTACCTCGAAGCGCTGTGCGTCATCTGGGAAGTGCTCCGTGAAGTATGCCTTGGCCGTATCCACAATACGCGCATGTTCGCCGTCTTGCGCCATGACGCGCGATACAGGACCTGTCATGAGCAGGGCGATGCTCATGACCTGCGCCAGTTGCAACGGTATAGCGACGTGGTGAAGCATTACAACGATCCAGGGACTTATCGCTTCAGATTGTTCGCCACCTGGAGCATGTCTTCGCTCGTGGTGACCATCTTCGAATTGATCTCATAGGCGCGTTGCGCCGTAATGAGGTTCACCATCTCCTGCACGACGTCCACGTTGGATGCCTCCAGATAGCCCTGGCGAATCAAACCCAGGCCATCCTGTCCGGGTGTGCCGATAGTAGGTTCGCCGCTGGATTCTGTCTGTTCGTACAGGTTACTGCCGATGGACTTCAGACCGGCAGGGTTGCTGAAGCGCGAGAGCTCTATCTGGCCGATCTCAACCGGCTCAGCATCGCCCTGGAGTCGCACGGAGACGATCCCGTCCTGGCTGATGTGGATTTCGGTTGCATCCGGCGGAATGTTCAGGTCGGGTTCGAGCGGCAGGCCCGTCTGCGTGACGATCATGCCTTCGGCACTCAACGTGAATGTGCCGTCTCGCGTGAACGCTATAGTCCCGTCCGGGCGTCGAACCTGGAAGAACCCATCGCCATTGATGGACAGATCCAGCGTGTTGCCTGTTTCCTGAAGGCTACCCTGGGTAAAATTGCGTACTGTCGCGATAGCTGTTGCGCCGTGGCCGAGTTGAAGAGAGGAGGGAGGGGCTGTACCGGCCCCCTCGCCCTGACCGGGCGCCTGTATATGCTGATAGAGCAGGTCGTGAAAGACGATCGCTGAACGTTTGTAGCCTGTTGTGTTTGCGTTCGCCAGGTTGTTAGCGATGTTATCGACACCCGTTTGTTGAGCGGACATGCCGAGAGCGGCGGTATGTAAAGCGCGAAGCATGGAGTTCGTCCGTAGTCAAAGATTCGTGGTCGATTGGTGCCGCCGGTCAGCAACTTCGTGCACGGTTGGGTAAAGGCTTTTTTTGCCGTCGGCGGATCTACTAGAAGGTGCCCAGATCTCGTGTAACGGCGCCCAGCAGGTTATCCTGTGTCTGAATGGACTTCTGTTGTGATTCGAACAGGCGGAAATGCGCGATCATGTCTGTCATTTCCTGCATAGGGTTCACGTTGCTCTGCTCGACATATCCCTGCCTGAGGACGGGCTGCTCGACATCGATAGGGTCCATGCCGCCGGCGTCGAAGGAGGCGCCGTCAAGCCGGCGGAGCTGGAGCGGGTTTTCGAACTGGACGAGGCGCAGTTTGCCGATCACTTGATCGCCGGACCAGATTTCCCCATCCTCACGGACTTCGAGAGGGCCACCCTCTGGTGGGACCTGAATCGGGCCACTCTCGCCCTCCACGAGCATTCCACTTGGATCGCGGAGGGTGCCTTCGGCATCTAGCGTGAACCGTCCTGCGCGTGTGAAGCGCTGGTTTCCGCTTGCCGGGTCGGAGAGCACGAAGAAACCTTCTCCCACGATCGCTATGTCGAGCGGGTTGCCTGTGGACTCAAGGGCCCCCGATGCTTGATCAGCCCACTGGGTCGTTACACGATCACTGATCGGGGCAAGCTCAGCATCGAGTCGCTCATTGAATACCTCAGTAAAGGTGCGGTCTCGCCGATAGCCAATAGTGCCCGCGTTGGCCAGGTTATTGGCGATGCGCTCCTGCTGGCGCACCATATCGTTCATCGACGAGTAGCTGTTCTGTAGGCGAATGAGCATAGGTCTATTTCGGTTTGGGCAACCTCTTGATCAAAGCGTCTGCCAAAGGCACAAAAAGCCCTGAGAGGGGAGTTCCTCGGCGGATATCCGGCTGAAGGTCCCCTCTTTTTCCGGTTGTCTGGCAGTTTTTGCCGTGCCGGAGGATGCGATGCTGAAATCCCCGGGTGACGGACCCGGAGTACCTGTCGGGCGTTCCTGTGAGGGGGTGATCTGTTCGACCGAATACGGATAGCATGCGCATCGTCCGGCGCTCAACACTCTTTTTCTACGGAACGATGGCCGTCATCATTGGTGGAGCGGTCACCGTTATCGGTGCGAACAGGTTGCCTGAAGGCGCGTGGTCCGGGATTCCTGCGGCTGTACTCGTCCTCTGGGCGGGCCTCAGGCGAGCGGTGCGGAGGTGGCGCGTTGCGCACCAACCGTTGCCAGAGAGTAGCCTGGCATGGCTGGAGGAACACGTCCCATTCTACAGGCGCCTGGGGGCGGAAGGGAAATCACAGTTCGAGCAGGACGTGAAGTTCGTTCTGGACGAATGGCGGTTCGAAGGGGTGGGTGGTGTCGAGGTTACGCCAGAGCTACAACTGGGAGTAGGGGCAGGTGTGGCGCTTCTGGTGCATGGCCGGCCGGACTGGGAGTTGTCGCCGGCGCGTACGGTTTTATTCTATCCGGAGGCCTTCGATGAGGCTTATGAAGGGGGCGATTTTGCAGAGTTCGACGGCATGGCTCATGCGCAAGGTCCCATTATCTTGTCGAAGCAGGCTGTAGAAAGGAGTTGGGCAAGACCGGATGACGGCAACAACGTGGTCCTGCATGAATTAGCGCATCTGTTTGATTTTGCCAACGCCTTTGCCGATGGTGTTCCGGCCCTTCTGGATCCGGCCTCCATAACTGCATGGAATGAGCTTGCCCGGCGGGAGATGCGGCGTGCACTCGTGGGCCGGTCATTGCTCCGGCGCTATGCTGCGACCAATACCGCGGAGTTTTTCGCTGTCGCCGTAGAGAACTTCTTCGAGCGTCCAGAACAACTCGCCAGACAACATCACCACCTCTTCAATGCACTGGTGGCCCTCTTCAATCTCGATCCGCGGGGTGATACAGAGCCTGCTGAAGAATCAATTGCATCGTCGTGAATGGTGCAGGGGAGGAGAATATGAGAAAAGGCCGTTGTATAATCGTGCAACGGCCTTTTCTCTTGAGACTCAAGCAGATTGCGCTTATGCTTCGACCGGATCTACGTGGACGAAGCGGCGGTCGTTACGGCCACGCGAGAAACGCACCACACCACTGGAGAGCGCGAAGAGCGTGTCATCGTTGCCCCGGCCCACGTTGTTGCCCGGATGGAATTTCGTGCCGCGCTGGCGAACGATGATGCCGCCGGCGTTAATCTGCGATCCGCCGAACACTTTCACTCCAAGCATCTTCGGATTGGAGTCGCGGCCGTTTTTCGTAGAACCGACACCTTTTTTATGTGCCATAGCTGTATCCTGATTCTAATGAGGGTTCAGTACTCGGTTGGCTGACCCATCGGGTCTTACGCGGAAAGCGCGTTCACCTGGATCTGTGTATATTGCTGCCGGTGTCCGCGCTTCAGGCGATACCGCTTGCGGCGCTTTTTCTTGAAAACGAGAACTTTGTCGCCCTTTACGTGCCGGAGGACCGTCGCCGAAACGGAGGCATTCGCCACAGTTGGCGCGCCGACCTGGACCCCGCCGTCGCCGGAGAGGAGCAGGACGCGGTCAAACGTTACGCTCTCGTTTTCGGCTGCGTTCAGGCGCGGTACGTACAGCTTTGCGTTCTCCTGGACCTTGTACTGTTTTCCTGCTATTTCAACAATCGCGTACATCAAGTTGCTCTACTTTGGGGCGCCGGATTGATTACCGGCGCGAGAGTGAGACTTCCCATTGGAAAATTCAATAGCTCGTTAATATAGCCACCTGCCATTTTATAGTCAACGGACTTTCTTGAACTGCGGATGGAGCTAACCTTACCAACGAGTGGTCAGACCGTACAGCCAGGTAAGATCATATGCATCGGTCGGAACTATGCGAAGCATGCGGCTGAGATGCAAAGCGACGTGTCGCAAGAACCGATGATCTTCTTGAAGCCCTCGACAGCGCTCGTCGGTCATGGTGGCAGGGTACTTATACCCCGGAAGTCTTCCGACGTTCACCATGAAGTCGAACTTGTTGTCATTATCGGTCGCGGAGGAAAAGATATCACCGCCGAGAGGGCGCTTGACCATGTGGATGGCTACGCCGTGGGACTCGATATGACGGCACGTGATATCCAGGCAGAGGCCAAGAAGAAAGGACACCCGTGGACTGTAGCCAAAGGATTTGACACGTTTGCACCGCTTGGAGAGCCGGTACCTGCGCGCGAAGTGAACAACCCGCAAGGGCTCGACATTACGCTAAAGGTGAATGGGGAGGTACGTCAGGCCGGAAATACGGAGGACATGATCTTTCCCGTCGCTCACCTCGTAGCTTACTGCTCACAGGTGTTCACGCTGATGCCGGGGGATCTCATTTATACCGGAACACCTGAAGGGGTAGGGCCTGTGAAGGAGGGAGACGTGCTGGAGGCGACCATCTCCGGCCTCCCGCCATTGCGTGTTCGTGTGAAGACGGAGAGTTAAGCTGCCGCCGATCTGCCGTATAGTTTGCTGATGACGTCCAGGGTATAGGCGATTCCCTTCATGTCCACATCCCTGTGCGTGATGATGCGGATGGTCGAAGGGCCAAACTGGGAGACAAGCACGCCTTTATCCTTGAGCATTGCTACGACGGGCTCGGCAGGTCCGTTTACCACGTCGACCACCAGGATGTTGGTCTGCACGGTTTCCGGGTCGATACGGAAAACCGGGCATTCCTGAAAACCTTCCGCAAGGCGCCGCAGCTTCTCGTGATCTTCGCTCAGGTAAGGACGATGATGTTCCAGCGCGTACAGTCCTGCGGCAGCCAGGATGCCTACCTGGCGCATTCCGCCTCCGAATAGCTTCCGATATCTGTGCGCTTCGGAGATCTGGTCACTTGAGCCTGCCAGCACCGAACCCACAGGTGCTCCCAGCCCTTTCGACAGGCAGACGGACACGGTATCGAATGGCGCTGCGTATTCGTATTCGGGAATACCCGTAGCGGCGGAGGCGTTCCATAGTCGCGCTCCGTCGAGGTGCAGTCTCAGGCCATTTCGTCGTGCAACGTCGGCAATCGCCTGTGTGGTGTCGAGCGGATAGATTACGCCGCCCGCTTTGTTTACAGTATTCTCAAGGCAGATCAATTTGGTTCGCGGCAGCCAGTAGGCTCCAGGTCGGATGGCCTGTTCCACCTGCTCAGGTTTCAGAATGCCCTTGTGCCCGGCGAGCGGATTAAGCTGGACACCTGAGAGCAGGGCAGGGGCACCGGATTCATAGTTGAAAATATGACAGTCTCGTTCGACGATGACCTCATCACCCGGATTGGTGTGGATCTTCAGGGCTAGTTGATTGCTCATCACGCCGCTTGGAACGAAGAGGGCGGCCTCTTTGCCCAGGAGATCGGCTACGCGTTCCTCCAGACGTATGACCGTCGGATCCTCACCGAAAACATCATCACCCACATCTGCTTCCGCCATCGCTCGACGCATGCCCGGCGTTGGTTTCGTTACAGTATCGCTGCGAAGGTCTACGAGCATGGTTCAATGATCAGGTGGGGAACGAGAGCGCGGGTCTAGCGGAGAGGCCTTGCACGGGCTGAACTACCAACCTGCCTGTCCCATACGTCGGAGAATGGTATTCGTATAGCTGCCCATGCGTTGCGGCATGCGTGTACGCGGGCTGGGAATGATTGCGGCAAGGCTGGCGGCCTGGTACCGGCTAAGGGACGCTGCCGACGTGCCGTAGTAGTGCCGGGCGGCTGCTTCGGCCCCGTACACACCCCGGCCCCACTCGATCACGTTCAAGTAGAGGTACAGAATGCGTTCCTTCGACAGCAGGAGTTCAGCCATGTAGGCAAGTGGAAACTCCAGTGCCTTGCGCAGGACCGAGCTGTGCGTCGTCATGAACAGGTTCTTGACGAGTTGCTGCGTGATCGTGGAGCCGCCACGCCACATGCGCCCCCGACGCCGGTTATCTTCAATGGCCTGTCGCAACGCCTCGTAATCCACGCCGCCATGCTGGTAAAAGCGCGCATCCTCGGCGGCTATGACCGCATGCTTGAGATGATCGGAGATGTTTGCGAGTGCAACGGGATCGTACCGGAAGTCGTATTCCTGCTCCTCGAAGAGTGATTCTACGAACCGCTGGATCTGCACACCGGTTGTCGGAGGCGGAATCAGGTTGTAGAGCAGGAGGAGGACGGCACAGACCCCATAGTAAGTGCCAAGCAGCATCGCCGGCCACAGGAGCACCGTACCTACAAGCCGTCGCGGCCTTTTCCTCGTTGCGGATTTTTCCCATTTCAACACACGGCGTCGAGTGATCACGGTCAGCGGAGACCAGGAAAATGCGGTGAAACAGGCCGATTAAATCCTCAACCAGAAATGGCTTAGCGGCTAATGTTCAGGACCTCCAGTTTCATACGCCCGGCCGGTACCTTGATTTCGACAACGTCACCGACAGCCTTTCCAAGCAGGCCCTTGCCGACAGGACTCGAGACCGAAATCTTTCCTGCTGCAAGGTCGGCTTCCTGCGCTGAAACGAGCGTGTACTCCTGAACCATGTCGTTCTGGAGGTTCTTCACGCGCACACGTGATAGGATGAATGCCTTAGAGGTATCAACCTGGCTCTCGTCGAGGACACGGGCGCTAGCGATCAGGGATTCCAGCTGGGCTATTCGTGCCTCGAGGTGTCCCTGTTCTTCTTTGGCCGCATCATACTCGGCATTTTCGGAAAGGTCACCCTGTGCCCGGGCCTCCGCAATGGCTGTGGCAATCCGCGCACGCTCCTTCGTGCGGAGGAACTGAAGCTCATCCTTGAGCTTCTGGAGACCTTCGGGCGTCAGGTAAGTCGTTTGCTGCTGCATAATTAGAGAACAGGTCGATTTCTCAGAAATATACCGGACCGAATGGGCCGGGGGTAAAAAGAGAACGCCACGGCCTGTTCAGGCTGCGGCGGTCGGCTAAATTGTATCGGGTTTGAAATGGGTTCGGGTGCTTGTGGCACCCGAAATAACGTCTTTTCGGCTTTCACGCGCAAGCTATCGAAATAGATCCGCTTCAGCCGCAGTAGATTCGGGAAAATTGGGAAAGAGCCCCGAAGAATCCGGCAGTCCGGTCATTCACCAGCCCGACCGTGCCGAACTCAAGGTGTCAGCTTCGAAATAGTCTGACTCCAAAAGGGAGGTTTCGGGCACATATGACTCTTCATCGTTCAGGAGAATGGCTTCATCGATCAGGACAGCATCCTCAAGAATGCGACGGGATGTCCAGTAGGCTCGTTTCCAGTAGGCTTCGTCCAGGCGAGAGATGGTGACACCTCGGCTCTCCGAGGCGTGCGCGAATTCACCATTCTGGAGATAGATGCCGACGTGCCGGGATCTTCTCCCCGGCCGGAAAAACACGAGGTCGCCCGGCTGGAGCTCATCGGAAGATATTTCCTCACCGACATGTACCTGTTCCGACGTGGTCCGGGGAATGTCAATGCCAAAGAGATCTCGATAAATTGCCAGTACGAACGCGGAGCAATCTACACCGCTCTTGTCCTCTCCGCCCATCCGGTGCGGTGTTCCGAACCATTCATCGACTTCTTCCCGGATGAGGTGCTCGACGCTCCACACCAGATCGGGGAGATCCCACCGTGGGGCAGGCACACTGTCGTCAACCTCTTCAGGAATAGGAATTGGTTCGGGCTCTGGTACGGCAGCCGGCTTCTCGGCGGTCGTCGGCAGGATAGCTACAGCCGTCGTAGCCGGGGGACGTGAACTCGCACACCCTGACGCGATAACTGCTACGAGCATGGCGATAACCACCGTGTACCTTGCCTTGCAGCACGAACGTAGCACGTCTTGCGGATTTTTTTTCTGCATGCGAGAAATCAGAGGGTGTATGGGTGTGGCGTAACGGGCATGTTACGGTGTTCCAGTACACTCTGGCAATACTGTGCGCTGCGTGTGAACCTCTCATGTATCGGTTGGTCGGGGTACCAGTTAAAGGTTTCACATCTCGTTGACATGCAGGTTTTCCCTGGAACGTTTACGCAGGTACGGGATTAAGCAACTGGGGTAGGATGTCGGAATGGACCCTGTCTGCAGATGTTCATTTAATCCTTTGCACGAACATGAACCGGACCTATAGCGTAATCCTGGCCGCAAGCGCTGCTCTGGCGGGCGGACTGGCCGCAGCGGCTCTTGCGAGGCCTGATTCGTTGCGCTGTGCGCAGCGAACGGTAGCGGGGCAGATACGAATGGGTGCAAAGTGGGCGGGAAGCTGCCTGGCTGATGTTCATACACAGCTCTCTCGGATCGAGACGCAACTCCAGAATACGTCATCCGAATTCACGCAGCGGCTGGCAGAGATCGGCCGCAGTGTTGCCGAAAAGTATCGGTCGGGAGAATCCTCCGTACAGGAAAACTGGGAACTCGATCGACTGGATATCGCACGCGATTTACCACGCCTACCGCGTCACTAGCCGAACCGCAAATCAGGGTAATCGGCTAGTGACGTGACAGTCCGTGGATCAAAGCTGTACACCTTTCGTTACTAGGTCCGACCGGCATCGCTGCTTTCTGAGCCGACTCCTCAGGACGCGCCGCTAATCCATCATACACCTGACTTCCAATTGTAGATATGCCTTATCCAGAGCCACTTGTAAAACCCATGCGCGAGGAGCTCACGCGTCTTGGTGTTGAAGAGTTGCGTGATGCGGCCGCAGTCGAAGCGGCCTTGCAGGACATGCAGAAGGGCACGACGCTCGTCGTGATTAACTCCGTTTGTGGCTGTGCGGCCGCAAACGCGCGTCCCGCCGTAGCTCTGGCTATGAACGCTCCGACTCAACCCGACCGCTATGTGACTGTTTTTGCGGGACAGGACCTGGATGCTACGGCACGTATGCGAGAGTATCTCCAGGGCATTCCGCCATCCTCGCCCTTCATGGCTCTCATCAAGGATGGAGACCCCGTTTACATTATCGAACGTCGCCATATCGAAGGTCGCAGCGCGAGCGCCATCGCCGCTGATCTGAGCCAGGCCTACGCTAAGTATTGTGGGACCACGGAAGGTGCCGAGGCTGGACCCGAACGGCCTCAGGTAGATGAAGCCGGTGATGGCTTCGCGAATCTTCCTCCGACTTTCCGGTCCATTCTGTAAGGACGGGACGTGGATTGAACTCCTTATGAGGAAGCCGGACTGCCTGACGGTAGTTCGGCTTCTTCTTTTTGAGAAGACTTCCTTCGAAACCGATCTCCGTTTGGCTTGAAGACATACAGACCGTATGCAATGAGGCCACCGGTAGCTACTACTATGATGAGTTCGATAGAGCCTAAGAACGATGCGATTCCGATAGGGAAGAGAATGGGAAGGCTGATGAGCATGCCTCGGATGTAAGGATAGAAAGCCTCGCGCGGCCTTACACCCGCGAGTCGGAGCATTACGGCGATCTGTACGGTGCGTCCTAGCGTTCCAGCCAGACCGACTAGTACGAGCATGATGGTCACGTTTCGTGTAAGGCCGCCTGCGAGGAGCCCCACGGCCAGTGCTGTGAACATGCTAAGACTGGTTATGAAATCGAGGCGCTGGCGTTCTAGGACGTCGAAGATCCGAGTTAGCGGTGCGGCTACCGCAGACAGGAATACCCACGGGCTTAACACACGCGCAAACACACCAGCCTCACGCCATTCCGTACCCAGCATGAACCCAAGGAGGTCCGGGCCTGCCGTGATAAGGAGGAGTGTCGGAAACAGCCCGATTGCGACAAGCCGGGCATGCACGCGCTCCGCAACGTGATGTAGTTGGCCGGATCGGGCGGCCTCAGCCGCATGTACGAATAATACTTGCGCGACAGCGCTGCCGATGAAGCCCAACGGTACGGCAAGCACATTTACGGCTTGCCCGAAGTAGCCGAGAATCGAGTTGCTCGATCCGGCGAAGAACAACGGGATCAGTAAAAAAGGAAGGCGGCCAAGGAGTGTGTTGAGGGTGTTCGCAGGCGTCGAGAAGAGAGAGAAGCGCCGGTAACGCCGGGCTAGGCGTATGATACGTCTCAGGTCAAATGTGCAAATGAAGCGCCTACCGTGCCTTCTCGCAAGGAGTGGGATGTATATCGCGGATGCTGCTATCTGTCCGGCGATGATGCCTCCCACGAGTCCTCCGGCCCCGGCTGAAATCGGAAAAAGTGCGGCGACGGTTCGGAAGCTGGTCGTAGTGGCGCCGTTTACAAACTGGCCTCCTGTAAGGATGTGGAATTTCTTCGCCCGGGCGAACCATAGCTCGGCTAACTTGATGGCCCGAAAACTCAGAAGTGCGGGCGGCAACAGGATGAGGTAGGGCCCCGCTTCTGGCATGCGGAGAACCCTCGCAATCTCCATACGCCATGGCACTACTATGCTGAGCAGGAGCGTGGTTATGCCCAGGAGCAGCGCAGAGAGCCACATGATGTTGATGGCCTCTTCTTCCGTGTCCGGTTGCATCAGTGCATTTTCATACTGAAACGAACTGACCGTAACCAGAAGGCTCATCAGCGCCATGAAGTAACCCAGCACACCGAACTCCTCCGGACTATATAGCCGCGTAAGGACTGGTTGCATCAGGAAGGAAAACGCTGCAGCTAAGGTTGAGCCGGAGAGCAGCGTGAGCGTGGGGCCACGCACGCCCCGTGTCAAAAACACGCGTTTCAGGACTATCGCCGCATGCCGAAGGCTATCGGCTAGAGAAGTACGCATCGGAGAGGGGCGGCAAGACGTGTTCAGCCGGAGAGGCGTGCTCTCAGGGCTCGTGCGTGCTCAACCATGCGAAGCTCGGGCCGGTTGTATTTCTCTACGCCGTAGTACGTAACGAGCTTGCCGCCAAACTGCCGTTTGAACTCAGCGATGGAGGGCGTGTTGGCTCCCACGTAGTCGATTGTTCGTATTCCGCTTTCACACAATACCGGCAGCACTGCGCCGATCAGCACGGTCATGGAGGAGCCGGGTACACTCCCACCGAGCCAGTAATAGGCCTCCTGGCCGGCGGTCAGCATGGCGAGCCCTCCGCTCGGTTCAGAGCTATCGGAAGGGGTTATCGTAAATAGCCGGGCCAGGCCACGCTGGTACAGCGCGTCGAGTAGCCGGGTGATTCGCTCGTGAGATGCAGGAAGCCTGTGCCGCTGGCGTCGCAGGCTCTGTATATAGGTCCGTGCAATCTGCGCCGCAGCCTCATGATTTTCCTGTACGACGAACCGGTCACGTTCATTGCGTGCCGTGCGACGCGTTCGCTGCGACCATCCCTTCAGGGCGGATTCGGCTCCGTCGAGACTGGCAATGTAGGTATAGTACGGCCTCACCTGCCATCCCCGCCAGGTATACGTACGTACGTCCGTACAGCTCGGGTGAAGCTGAAAACGCAGGGCATGGAACTGTTCCTCGAGGTTTTTCAACAGGATGTCCAGAGCAGAACGGCGCTGGTGTATCTCTGTCTCACTCGGCATGGTGCCGAAGATGATACTCGAGTGCGGCGTGAAGGGAGGGACTACAACGGTGCGGTACGGTCCCAGGCGGCGAACAAAGACCAGCACGCCCACGGCGTCTTCGCCATCGCGCCCACTTACGAAGTGAGATTGACATTCCAGGCCGAACGTCTCGGCAATGGTGGCCGCATATTCGACCGCAGAAAAGACGGAGCGCTGGGGAGATCGCTCCCACAGCGCTCGCCATCGATGCTCTGCCTCGATGCTTGCAAGCGGCAGCTGGTCGTACGTCCAGTTCGCCCCGGGGCTCATGATGGTCGTTCTGCCGTTGCGTTCGCAGGCGGATTATAGGATATACTGGCTCAGATCACGGTTTTGCACGACAGAGCCTAGTCGTTTACGTACGAGTTCGGCATCCACGCGAACCTTTTGCGAACGGACTTCGTCCGGCACGTCGAAGAGGATTTCTTCGAGGAGCGTCGTCAGGATCGTATGGAGTCGGCGAGCCCCGATATTCTCCACTTCGCTGTTGACCTGAGCCGCAATGGCTGCGATCTCACGTACCGCATCGTCCGTGAACTCGATTTCGACACCCTCGGCCTTGAGGAGTGCCGCGTATTGCTTCAACAGGGCGTTCTTGGGTTGCGTGAGGATTTTGTAGAAGTCGTCCTCGTTCAGGCTGTTCAACTCAACGCGGATAGGGAATCGGCCCTGTAGCTCCGGGATGAGATCGCTGGGCTTGGCTACATGGAATGCGCCACTTGCAATGAAGAGGATATGGTCCGTCTTGACCATACCATACTTCGTTGTGACATTGGAGCCCTCCACGATGGGCAGCAGGTCACGTTGCACGCCCTCACGTGAAACGTCAGGGCCGCCACGGCTGCCACTGGTGCGCGCCGCTACTTTGTCGATCTCATCGATGAACACGATTCCGGACTGCTGTACACGGTCAAGGGCCTCTTTGGTCACCTTGTCCATGTCGATGAGCTTCTGTGCTTCCTCCTGCGTGAGGATCTCACGGGCTTCCGCTATGGGGAGACGGCGTTTTTTTCTCTTTTTGCCACCGATATTGCCAAAGAGTTCCTGCAGGTTCATGCCCATCTCTTCCATACCGAGCGGGCCGAAAACCTGTAGCATGGGTGTCTGATCTGATGCGACATCGATTTCGATTTCACGCTCGTCAAGCTGCCCTGCTTTCAGCTTTTCCCGAAACTTCTGCCGTGTACGCTCTCGGAGCTCTGCGTCGGAAACAGGTTCTGCATTGTCGCCTTCCTGTGCAGGAGGCGTTAGCGCGAATCCCGTGGGGGCGTACTCACCCGCACTTCGCTTCGGAGGAGGAACGAGGATGTCCAGGATGCGATCGTTCGCCAGCTCACGCGCACGTTCCTGTACAGACCCTGCGTGTTCTTCGCGGACCATGCCGACGGCAACGTCTACGAGGTCACGGATCATGCTGTCGACGTCACGGCCGACGTAGCCCACCTCCGTGAACTTGGTTGCCTCAACTTTGATGAAGGGGGCGCCGGCAAGTTTGGCAAGCCGCCGCGCAATTTCGGTTTTACCCACGCCGGTCGGGCCGATCATGATAATGTTGTTCGGCATGATCTCATCCCGCATGTCCTCCGGCGCATTCTGGCGCCGCCAGCGATTTCGAAGCGCAATGGCGACACTCTTCTTGGCCTCCGTCTGGCCGATGATGTATTTATCAAGCTCCGCCACGATCTGGCGAGGCGTCAATTCTTTCCTCATGTGTTGTTCCTCTCACGCGGGCGCATCGGATTGCCTTCCTGGACACGCCGCATGAGTTTGTGGTTCATCCGACCGGAAAAACTCAATCGTAGAATCCGCTCTGGGTTGGACTATCATGGTCGTAGTCCGATCCGGCGGCACCGCGGCTCACGGTACTCGATTTTCCCAGGACTTCCTGCACATCAGGATGCTCCTCGTCGAGAAGCAGCACGGTATAGTCGTGCGGGAAACCGCGTCGTTTTTCGAGCCAGACCGCTCCGGCCTCCTCCAACTCACTGATAATGGATTTCGGATCGTAGGCATCAGAGCCCAACTCCTCCGACATCTTTCTGAGGAGAGGGGTCAGATAGATTTCATCGTATTGACCGAAATAGTCTTCGATCAATTGAAGCGCCTCGATGCAGAGCGTATTGGTAATACTCTGATGCGTTCTGGAGGGGCGCCCGCCCCCGATCGGGATTGCACTATGCCCATTGCCGTTCTGTGCGGGTTCTGGAGAACCTGCTCGATTGCTGCTTGTCAGGCGGTGTGAGGAGCGGGGGATAAGGTCCGATACGCTCAGTGCAATGCTCGAAAGTGATGGCAGCAGTTCTTCCGCTTGATCCTCTGCGAATAGAATGAGGCGCACGTCGCGGCCGTAGCGCTGCACGGCGTGAATGAGTGGAAGGAAAGGACGATCACCCGAAATGAAAACAAACGTTCCAATATCGGGGCGGCTGTGCAACAGGTCTATAGCATCCGCCGAGAGCTGAACCTCTGCTGCCGTAGGCTGAATCGTGCATGAAACAAAGCGGGGCTCAATCCCGTGGAGATACAGCAGTTGCTGCACGGATCCGGCTTCTTCTGCGAACTCATTGAAATCGGCGTACGCCGTAGCAGAAACGATTTGAGGTTTGGATTGGTGTCCGGATCTCGTCCGGAGTGCTTTTACTAGTTCTACAATTGTGCCGTGGGCGTCGCTCTGGTTGGTTCGGTCTATGATAGCGTCGTGTAGATTCGCGTAATCAATGAATACTGCAGCCTTTCCTATTCGAGATTCAATTCCGTTCGATTCCTGCATGTCTAGTGTTGCCGGTCTTACCTGATTCATTCAGAAGCGGCCTCTGCATCGATCTCCAGTACGTTGATGTGATGATTCGTGTAGATGTCGATGTCGGCCGCGATAGATAATCCTTCCCTAACGATTTCAGATGCGGAGAGTTCTTTGCCGTACTTAATGAGCGCACGTGCTGCGGCGAGTGCATAAGGGCCGCCGGATCCTATGGCGACAATGTTGTCGTCGGGCTCGATTACGTCCCCGGTGCCGCTTATCAGAAGAAGACGATTGGAAGAACCCACGGCGAGTAGTGCTTCGAGCCTGCGCAGGTACCGGTCCGTTCGCCAATCTTTCGCCAGTTCAACAGCGGATCGCGTTACATTTCCTCCGTACTGCTGGAGCTTTTCTTCGAAACGTTCGAACAGCGTAAAGGCATCTGCCGTAGCGCCTGCAAAGCCCGCCAGGATATTACCATTGTAGAGAGGACGGACCTTCTGGGCTTTGTGTTTCATCACGGTATTGCCCATAGTCGCCTGACCGTCCGAGCCAAGGGCGACTTTCCCTCTGTGCATGACACCCAGGACGGTCGTACCGTGAATAATCGGAGCGTTGTTGTTCTGCATTCAGGCAATGAGCTTGCTGGCTTCCTATCAGCCGCGGTATTGTGCGAGAAGTGCGACGATCGCGTCCTGCGCGTTCCTTACCGTGTATGATGATGAGGTAAAGTGATTCGCCATGATGACGAATACCAGGGGCGTTTGCGAACTCGTTCTGACGTATCCGCTAAGCGAACTCACACCACCCAGGGAGCCGGTTTTGGCGCGTACGTTACCTCGCAGTGGGGCGTTCTGGAACCGGTATTCCAGGGTGCCGCTTACGCCTCCTACGGGAAGCGCATCGTGAAACGCGTTGCGAATGGAGCGATCGGGGTAGTCCCACATATGTTGGAGGAGTATCCCTGTGGCTTCCGGCGTTACGAGATCTTTTCGAGATAGACCGGAGCCGTCGACCAGATTGATTCGGGTGGTATCGACCCCGATTCTCCCTAGCTGTTCCCGAACTATGGCTACGCCCATTTCGGCAGAACCTGGGTCATACGCTCTGCTGGAGAGCGGAACTGCAGCAGCAAGTGTCTTCAGAAGTTGTTCGGCAATGTGGTTGTTTGATTCCACACCCATCTCCCGGACTATCTCTGCCAAGGGTGGCGATTCGTAGGAGGCGACAGGGCGGAGCCCCGGGTCAGCATAATTGGGTATGACTGGCAGATCGTCGATGTCGATGGGTTGTCCGGCTACAGAAATGCCGGCCTGGACCAAGGTTTCGCTCAAGACATGAGCGAAGTAGAGCGTTGCGCCATGAACGCTGAGCGATTCTTTATCCGTTCTGCCTGCAGGAACTTCGCTGTAAAGACGAATGTGGTTCGTGCCACGCGTGCGTTCGTAGCCTTCTTCCAGAGGCCGTTGTGAGGCTACCGTTATCGTTTCATTCGTGATCGCAACATAGCTGGTATTGAATGGCTCCCACGTAACAGAGCCAGGTGCTCCGATACGTTGCCCTCTGATGGAGACGTCGATAACGTTCTCGTTGAAGGAGAGCCCGCTGATTTCGGATGCGTAATAGTAGGTTTCGTCGTCCCAACTCCAACCGGTTCCGAGTGGGATATCATCGAAAATATCGTCATCCCCTATGATGTCTCCTTCGATGCGCGTAATGCCGAGGTTGATCAGAGAATCTGCCCATGCGCGGAAAACACGCGTTACATCGCCATCGTGGAAACGTCCGCCGATAGTCGGGTCGCCGGAACCGCGGATGATGAGGTCGCCTCTGAGTACGCCATCATGGACGGGGCCATCTGCGTAAAGCGTGGTCCGGTATCGATAATCCGGACCGAGTTTCATCAGGGCAACGGCTGCTGTATAGAGCTTGACATTCGATGCCGGAATAAAACTTTTGCGTCCATTCCGGTTGTAGAGTACCTCGCCCGTATTGAGGTCGGCCACATATACGCCCCAGAATGCATTGGCGAAGGCATCCTTATCGAGTACTGCGTCGATAGCCTCGGCAAGCTGTGCTGGTGAGCGGAGCGGTGTGCGCTGCTGGCCGACGGCGAGCGATGGGCAAAGCACCAACACGAAAAGAGCCAGCCAGTGGCTCAGAGATAATCGAGTAATCGACATACACAACACTTCTGCCCGTGATGAGCCTTATTCCGGAGCCGGTACAAACGTGCGAGAATCTCGCACCTCAGTTACGCAATCAGCGATGCCTCAGCCCCGGGATCGCTGGCGGTTGCGTTCCTGGAGTTCAGTCTGCTCATCGCTGGGTTTCTTCAATACGACGAAGACGAAATCAGCCTGATCAACCGGCGATGTGGGTGTCAGCATGATACGGAGCTGGTTTCGGCCGGGGAGGGTGGCAACCGAGTCAACGAAACCAATGGGATAGCCCGCGGGGAATGAACCGCTGGCGCCGCTTGTCACCACGAGGTGGCCCTTCAGGACCGGCTCGGTGCGCGAGACGTACTCCATGAGCAGCCGGTCGCGGTCTTCGCCTTCCCAGCGGATGATTCCGTTGGCTTGAAGTGACTGGATCTTGCCCGGGATGCGTATCTCCGTATTCAGATACGGCATGACGAGCGCGTAGTTGGGGCTCACGTCGAATACGCGGCCAAGGACGCCTCGTTCATCGACAACGGCCATGCCGACATGGACACTGTCATTGCTGCCCACATTGAGTGTTATGAAGTTTCGTTCCGGCGTGATGTCGCGTGCGATGACACGCGCGGGTAGGAGCGGGATGGATGTCGTGTCCTGGAAACCAAGTAGCCGCTGGAGCCGGACGTTCTGGTAAACCGCTTCACGAGATCGCGCTACCTCACTGGAAAGGGCGATGTTTTCAGCGCGGAGTAGATCGTTCTCGTCCAGCGCACGGAAGTAGCCGCCCACCCAGGCGAATTGCTGCTCTACGATGGACGTGATCTCGAGCGCTCCGGCACGCAGGGACCGGACGACCGGCTGATTCTGGGCAACCAGCACGATCATGGATGTCGTCAACAGTACGAACAGGAGTACCCAGTCTTGAATCCGTTCCCACCACCTATTCGTCATCGTCTTGCCTTAGAGTAGTACCCGTTCGAATCGTGATAGGTCTTCGAGAACTTTGCCTGTACCACGCACGACCGCAGTCAAAGGATCCTCTGCAACATAGACGGGGAGTTCCACGCGATTGCGGATGAGCGTATCGAGGCCTTTCAGGAGGCCGCCTCCACCCGTGAGCATGATGCCCCGTTCCAGAACATCGGCGCCAAGCTCAGGAGGAGTACGCTCCAGGCAGCGGATGACGGCAGCCGTGATCTGGCTTACGGAGTCCCGGAGTGCTTCACGTACATCTTCGGACGAAATGGTGCGGACCTTCGGAATACCGCTGACAAGGTCACGGCCCTTGACGGAGACTTCCAACTCGGGATCGAGTTCGATGGCGCTGCCAACCTCGCATTTGATGCGCTCGGCGGTACGCTGGCCGATCAAGAGGTTGTGATTCCGCTTGAAATACTGAACGACGGCGTTGTCCAGTTCGTCTCCACCAACACGAATAGATTCGTCGATGACGATACCGGAGAGCGCAATGACGGCAATTTCGGTTGTGCCGCCACCGATATCGACGATCATGTTGCCAACAGGCTCTTCTACGTTGAGCCCGATACCGATCGCAGCCGCCATGGGCTCTGCAATGAGATACACTTGTTTGGCGCCAGCGTGCTCTGCAGAGTCCCGCACGGCCCGCTTCTCGACCTCCGTGATGCCGCTCGGAATACACACGACCATGGAGTTGATCGAGGTGTACCAGTTCTTCTGGACCTTCTTGATGAGGCCGCGAATGAGGTGCTCGGCTACCTCGAAATCGGCAATCACTCCGTCCTTGAGCGGGCGGATGGTTTCGATGTCGCGGTGCGTGCGCTCGTGCATTTGCTGGGCCTCAACGCCAATGGCGAGCGGCTTGCGCGTGTTGCGGTGAACGGCCACAATACTGGGCTCATTGAGCACAATGCCTTTGCCCTTGATATAGATGAGGGTGTTGGCGGTACCCAGGTCGATGGCGATGTCAGACGAGAAATTAAAGAGGCCCATGAAAAATCCAGGGGGTAAAAACTTCAGTCAAGCGGCAGAGAGTTCAGGAAAAATGTGCGGGAATATACACACGTATACGGCATGTAATCCCTTCTTTCTGCCGCAAAATCGAAAGCTGCTTCCTGTACTTCAAGCGTTGAGTGCTTTAAAGCAATTCGCTTGCCATATCAGTTGCGCGAGCACGCGAGATGTTCCTAGTGGCGAAAATGTCGTGTTCCCGTAAACACCATAGCCATGCCGGAATCGTTAGCTGCCTTGATGACCTCCTCGTCACGTACCGAGCCGCCCGGTTGAATGGCCGCTCGGGCGCCGCTGCTAGCAGCAGCGAGAAGGCCGTCGGCGAAGGGGAAAAAGGCATCTGAGGCGATAACGCAGCCCTCAAAGTCGAGGCCAGATTTACGGCCCTTCGAAATCGCGATTTCCGAGGAGTCGATTCGGCTCATCTGTCCCGCTCCGATCCCGAGTGTGGCTTGGTTCTTCACATAAACGATGGCGTTGCTCTTAACGTGTTTGACGATACGCCAGGCAAAGTCGAGATCGTGCCATTCTTGCTCGGTTGGCTGCCGTTCGGTAACAACCTTCCAGTTTGACCGCACCTGCTCGAAGGGGGGAATGACTGGATCTCGTTCCTGCACGAGCAGGCCACCCAGGGCATAGCGCACATCAGGGCTCTTGTCTGCTCGTGTCTGCTGGCGCTGGCGAATGATGCGGCGATTTTTTTTCTGTTTCAGAAACTCCAGGACGCCATCTTCGAAATCAGGAGCAATGACGATTTCTGTAAAGATTTCGTCTATGGCATGCGCCGTCGCGAGGTCGAGCGCCCGGTTGACAACGATGATGCCGCCAAAGGGCGATTGCGTATCCGTAGCAAACGCGGCCCGGTATGCATCCTCCAGGGTTTTACTCGAAGCTGCGCCACAGGGGTTCGTATGCTTGAGGATCGCTACCGTCGGATCTGCGTCTGCAAACTCATCGATCAACTGGAGCGCGGCGCTCAGATCGATGAGGTTATTGAAGGACAGTTCCTTTCCGTGCAGTTGCTCGAAGAAGCGGTCGGGATCTCCGTATAGGGCAGCTGCCTGGTGCGGGTTTTCGCCGTAGCGGAGTGATTGCGCTTTGGGGAGATGGATTGAGAAGGTCTCCGGCATGCGGTCACCGCTCTCCTGCGTTGCACGGGCGAAGTAGTCGGCCACAGCGCGATCGTATCTGGCTGTACGTTCGAATGCGCGGTGGGCAAGCTGCCGCCGCGTCGCCATCGACAGGGTACCATCTGAAGCCTCTAACTCGGTCGCGATCTCATCATAATCGTCCGGAGAGGTGGCCACGGCCACGAAGAAAAAGTTCTTCGCGGCGGCGCGGATCATGGCCGGGCCGCCAATGTCGATGTTTTCGATGGCTACCGCATCAGTGACGCCCTCCTGAGATACGGCCTTAGAGAACGGATACAGGTTGACGACGACCAGGTCGATAGGCTCGATCCCGTGTTCGGAGAGCGCGGCCATGTCTTCGGAATCGTTACGGCGTGCCAGCAGACCGCCGTGGACATTGGGATGCAGCGTCTTGACACGTCCGTCCAGGATCTCCGGGAAATGGGTCAGTTCGGAAACGTCAGTTACGGGAAGGCCTGCCTCACGCAGGGAGCGGGCCGTTCCTCCTGTTGAGATGAGCGTGACGTTTAATGCATGCAACCTCCGGGCAAAGTCCACGAGGCCCGTCTTGTCGAATACGGAAAGGAGTGCGCGGCGTACCGGCTGTTTGTCTTCAGGTGTGGGCAGGTTTTTGACAGAAATCATTGTCGCAGCAATGCGATAGAGACTGGTTAAAGCTGTTGCTCGTGAATGCGAACGTGACGGCCTTTTATGCTTATCAGGCCCTGCGCAAACAGGCGGATAGCTTCCGGGTAAAGGCGATGTTCGACTTCCAGAACGCGGCGGGCCAGTGTTTCGGCTGTATCATCCTGCTCAACCCGTACAGGTTCTTGCAGTACGATGGGGCCGTTGTCGTACTCCTCATCGACGATGTGAATCGTTGCGCCCGTCCATCTGGCACCGTAATCGAGCACCGCTTGGTGGACGCGGCGTCCGTACATGCCTTGCCCGCCAAAGGCAGGCAGGAGCGAGGGGTGAACGTTCAGCATACGATTGTGGTAGGCGCGTACGACATCCACCGGGATCTTCTTCATATACCCGGCAAGCGCAATCAGGTCCGTTCCGTATCGTTGGAGCAGGTCCAGCAGGGCCTCCGTATATGCAGGCTCTGAGGGAAACTGTTCCGGAGTAATGACTTCGGCGGGAATTCCGTGCTGCGCGGCCCGGTTCAATGCACCGGCATCGGGACGGCTGGCGACGAGAAGAGCAATCTCTGCCGTCAAAAAACCGCTCTCTACCGCATCGATGATGCTCTGGAAGTTGGTACCCCCGCCCGATGCAAAAACCGTCAACCTGATTGTATGCCCGCTCATAGTTTCATGCGATCTGAAGCGCTCATGTTAGTTTCCTCCGCTCCATGTTCTCAGGGAAGAACGCATGAAATCCAGAATGCAGGACGAGGCGGTTGGAAATGAAGTGGTCCCCGAATCAGCTACGGTCAGGTTCCCACCGCCGTAACGGGAGGGTTAGTCGGTATTGACCACCGATTCCAGTATGGAAAGCTCCGCTGCGTTATCGGACACGGATAATCTGGCCCGAACGCCAATCGGGAGGCTGTTTTTGACCGGGAAATGTCCGTATACCAGGTTCGAGGCTACAGGGTAGGGGAGATCACGCGTGTAGTAGTCGAATACCTCATCCGGCGTGAAGGTGGGGCGGTTGTTCGGCGGCTCCCAATCCGTAATACCACCGATGATGAGGCCGCCGAGCCGATCCAGGATACCGGAGAGCTTGAGCTGCGCGAGCATTGCATCGATCCGATACGGCTGTTCCCCGACCTCCTCGATGAACAAGATGGCTCCGTCGAGGGGAGGCAGATACGGTGTCCCGATCAGCCGATTGATTAGAGACAGATTGCCGCCGAGCAACACGCCCTCCACAGTGCCTGGCCGCACCGGCGCGAGTGCTTCGCCGTTCGGGCCGAGCAGGGGAGTTGGCCTCTTCCCTTGCATTACGTCCCAGAACAGCTGTTCACTCGCCGGGTCCGGTGCATTCCATTCGACCGCTACCATCGGCCCGGAAACACCGGGCAGTCCGGCCTTATGGTACAGGGCGAAGTGAAGCGCTGTTACGTCGCTGTATCCGATGATCAATTTCGGGTTCGCACGGGCGGCCTCATAATCGATGTGGGGCAGGAGGCGCATAGTGCCATATCCTCCCCGCACGCAGAACAGGGCTTTGATGTCCGGGCGACGCAAAAAGGTATTCAGTTCGTGCAGGCGTTCTTCGTCACTACCGCAGAGGTAGTTGGTTCTGGGAAAGTCGTCACGAACCGTTTCGATATTGTAGCCTAGCGACTGGAGATAGGCCATCCCCGCGTGGAGCTTGCCGAAATCCAGCGGTGCACTGGCTGGTGCAATGATGCCAATCGTGTCGCCCGGGCGAAGGGCTTCAGGTTTCAAGAGGGGCACGAAAATATGAAGCGAGCGAAAATGACTAAGCAATGGGTAACTCTCGTTGGACGAAAGGCAAATTAAGTACCGATCCGTCCGTATGAGAAGAGTAACGAACGCCATACATCGAGCATTATCTCCCGACTGTACGTTCTTTCCACCAGACGTTTCCGGTCCAGTGGCTTATAGCGGAATGGATTCCCAGGACCGCGCCCAGGATGTACGAGATAGGAGCGAGCAGCGTGACCCAGAGTGGGAAGCCAGATATCCGGTCGCTGCAGCCCTTAATGGCGTACAGGCTGAGGAGGAACCAGGGTGAGACGAACGGCGCCAATACATAAATGATCAGAAACAGCAGGATCAGCAAAGCGAAGGTGATGGGCGTACCGCCAAGAATGAGGTAGGTGTTTTTGAGAAAACCCCGCCATGCTTCGCCGAAGTCCGTATACATGAATACGGAGATCTCGGATTGCACGTCGACCATCATGGGGGTTATACCACACCCCTTGAGGTAGCGTCCGATCCGCACGTCTTCCAGAACTTCGTCCGGCAGGGCTTGATGCGGTTCGTGCTGGTGGTACATCTCGGCAGGGATCATCCAGCATTGCCCATTCAGGGCCCCGAGCGATTTCAATCGGAGTGCGCGTACCAGGAACCAGGGCAGGCCGGAAAGGATGGCATTCGGGACCAGGCTGACCAGCAGTTTCCCTCTCCCCCGGAGCCGGGTGAGACCTGTCAGTACGGAATCCTCCGGTAGTGTATCAAATCGCTGGACCAGACGCCGCAGGGCGTCCTGATCCTCGAGCTGCGCGTCTGCATCCAGAAACAGGTACAACTCTCCGGTTGCATAGCGGGTGGCCTGGAAAAGGGCATGGACCTTGCCGACCCAGCCCGACGGCGGACCGGATCCGCGAAGAGGTTTTAGGCGCTCGTCGTAAAAAGACTGGATAACCTCCCATGTCTGGTCTTCCGACGCATCGTCGTACACGATCACTTCGAACCGGGGGTAATTCTGCGAAAGGAGAGAGGGAAGAAGTCGTTGAAGGTTCGTTTCCTCATTGCGGGCGGGAATGAGGACAGACAACGCGGGGAGAGAGCGTAGGGGGGCCATACCTGACCACTTCCTGAGATACAGCATGTTGCCTGCCAGTATCGCGAGGATAACCGCGTGCGTAGCCGCAATCGCAAGTGTAAGGGTCAGCATGTGAACAACGTTGCCGGTGAAAGGCGCAGGAGCGCTTTCGGAGTATCAAAGGTTAAACGGGCGAGCAGGATTCTGGGAGGAGATCCACTGTCGTACGGACGTGATCGTTCCGGAAAAATCTGCAGAGTCGTTGCGAACTGACAACCGAGTTGGCGGGTTCGAAGAAGCGATCTGAATGAACGTGACAGGTATACAGAGAGGATAGTGCTTCACTCTGGCTCGCCACAATCGACACCCGCCGAGATCCCGGATAGGAGCCCCATACAATGGGACTGCGTCTGAGTATACGAGGGTGCGCATGAAATGTCGCAGTCCGGCGAAGGGCTCGTCTCGTCGTTGCGCGACTATCACAGATCCGTACATGCTTGCCATACGTCCTCCCGAGTACTTCCCACGTTTATCCTTCCTCGCGCATGTCGCGGCTGCCGACCGTATGGTTCTGGCGGATACGTTTCAGTATAGCCGGCAATCATTCCAGAATCGGACGCGGTTGCGGACCCCGCAGGGCTGGCAGTGGCTCTCGGTACCTCTGTTAGGAGGACAGCACGGTAGGCCTATTGATGAGGTTGAGATCGACAACAGGGAGCCATGGGCGCGCAAGCACTGGCGCTCCCTCACGTACAACTATAGCTCGGCGCCGTTCTTCGTGTTCTATGGCCAGGATATCTACGATCTCCTTCACCAGGACTGGAAGTGCCTGGGCGATCTGACGTGCGCGACGGTCGAACTGCTTTCGGGTTTGTTCGGGTTGAATACCCGGGTGGAACGAGCAAGCAACCTCCCGGCGAAGCCGGCTAATCTGGCTGAAGCTCTCCTGCAGTTCAACAAGGCCAGATTGATTGTTGCCGAAGAAACGGCCCGTCGCGATGCCAGACTAGTGCAGACAGCTGTTCTTTTACGATTCGACGAGCCGACGTACAGGCAGAACTTTACAGGTTTCGAGCCTGGGATGACGGCTCTCGATCTCTTGTTCAACTACGGTCCGGATGCAGGATCTATGCTGAGGCAGAGCATGAAGCTGGCAGCCTCGCCTGCTGATTGGGTAATGGATCAGTTGTGAAGAAGTACGTTAGGCGGGTGCATCCTGTAACGATTCGAGCGCAGGCCGTAGCACCTCCCATACATTTCGGGCGACGATCCGATGCCCTTGCGCGGTAGGATGAATGCCGTCATCCAGGTTGAACTCGGGTACGCCGGCCACACCGTCCAGAATAAACGGGATCAAGAGTACATTCTCTTCCCGGGCAAGATCCTGATAAATCGTCCGAAACGCGCGTGCATAGGCCTCCCCGTGGCCCGGCAGGGCTTCCATTCCGGCCAGGATGATCTGGGCGTCTGGATAGCGATCCCTTGTTCGCGTGATGATGCCCCTCAGATTTTGCTTCGTAACCTCGGGAGGAATGCCCCGAAGCATGTCATTGCCTCCCAGTTCTATGATTAATACATCCAGAGGGCGCTGCAGAAGCCAGTCGATGCGGCTGAGGCCGCCAGCGCTCGTTTCGCCACTGACGCCTGCGTTGACGACTTCGAAATTCCAGTTGAGGGAGTCTATTTTCTGCTGAAGAAGCGCGGGGAAAGCCTGGTCAGGACTCAGTCCATAGCCTGCCGTGATGCTATTCCCCATTGCGACGACCACCGGCTTGCGTTTCGTTTGTTGCTCGGTAGTTCGGTTTGCCGCAAGGGACTGATCAACCGTAGGGGTACGGTCCGCTGTATTGCGTGCTGATGACTCTGCCGTCTCCTCGCCGCAACCGAGAAGTAACAGAACACTTGCCAGCAGACAGGGGTATAGCTTCAACATTCGCATCAAAGGTAAAGATCTTGCGTACGAGCGAACTACACCTCATACGCTTTCCGGGTTTCAACGCCAACGCCCTATGTCCGGCACCTACGTACTTAACGCCAGCCAACTTACCAAATCGTATAAGAGCGGGGCACGCGCACTGACGGTGTTGCGGAATGTTTCGTTCAAACTCGCCGAGAGCGAAACGTGCGCCATCGTCGGGCCGTCCGGCAGCGGCAAGACGACCCTGCTGGGTCTGTGCGCTGGCCTGGATCGGGCGACATCGGGTTCTGTTCGCCTGTGCGGTATCGACCTCGGACCGCTCTCCGAGGATGAGCGAGCAGACGTCCGAAACCAGTACGTGGGGTTTGTTTTCCAATCTTTTCAACTTGTGCCGACACTGACGGCGCTCGAAAACGTGATGGTGCCTGCAGAATTGCGGGGTGACCGGGACGTGCGGCAGCGCGCCAGAGAGTTACTGGATCAGGTCGGTCTGGGACACCGTACCGATCATTATCCGACTCAGCTCTCGGGTGGAGAACAGCAGCGTGTTGCCATTGCTCGCGCCTTCATCAACCGGCCTGCCATTTTGTTTGCAGATGAGCCAACGGGCAACCTCGACGCTGATACAGGCGCGCTCATCGAGGATTTGCTGTTTGACCTGAATCGCACGGCAGGTACGGCCCTTGTCGTCGTTACGCACAATCTGGAACTGGCCCGGAAAACAGGCCGCATTATCTCGCTGCGAGGAGGAGAGATCGTTTCCGACGAAACGATAGCGAATAGCATAGCCTGGCAAGCCTCCGAAGCAGCCTATCGTTAGTGGCCTCCGGCCGCCCAGATCGGCGCAGTGCCACATGCAGAGCAGGAACGTGTTTGGGTATGCCGGTCGAGATGTAGCGTTACGTATGAACCTGGATATAGTATCGGATCTGCTTAACGGTATGGCACGCCACCATCGCCTATCACGCACGCCTAACTTCTATCTACTGTGAACACGTGGTCCTACAAAATGGCATGGCGGGATAGCCGTGGTAGCAGGAAACGGCTCCTGTTATTCCTCTCGTCCATGGTTCTGGGAGTAGCCGCACTCGTAGCGATCAACTCCTTCGGCGTGAACCTGAGGGAGACCATTGATGAGGAGGCGCGATCCCTGCTGGGGGCTGATCTATCCCTGGAGAGTTCCAGGCCGTTCACGAAAGAAGCCCGTGCCATGGTCGACTCGCTGGGTGGCGAGCAGTCAGAGCGTATCTCATTCACATCCATGGCATTGTTTCCGGATACCGGAATCACGCGCTTCGTGACGGTTCGAGCGATACAGGGTAATTACCCGTATTACGGTTCGATCGAGACGGATCCCGCGGCCGCTGCTGGATCGTACCTGTCCGGGCGCAATGCTCTCGTGGATGCCACGCTTGCCGAGCAGTATGATTTACAGCCCGGAGACTCCGTTCGTATCGGCAACGTGTCCTACCGGATTGCGGGGCGACTCCTGAAGACACCGCGGGAGTCTACGGCCATCATGCTCTTCAGTCCACGCATCTTCATTCCCCTGGAACACCTTGATCAGTCGCTGCTGGGGCAGGGGAGCCGCGCGGAATACGAACTGTACCTGAAGTTCGACGAGGGCGTAGATGTAGAGGCTCTTCTCGATGAAATCGCACCACGGCTGGAAGAACAGCGGATCGGATTTGATACGGTAGAAGAGGTTCAGCGGGATTGGAATGAGGGATTGACCAATCTCTACCGGTTTCTGAGTCTCGTAGCCTTTATAGCTCTGCTACTGGGCGGGATCGGGGTGGCTAGCTCAGTGCACGTGTATGTCAAACAGCGTATCCAGACCATTGCCGTATTGCGGTGTCTGGGAGCGCGTTCCTGGCGGACCGTAGGCATCTATCTGATACAGGCATTCGCCATGGGATTGCTCGGTGGATTGCTCGGAAGTCTGATCGGAATGGCCGTCCAGGTGCTCTTGCCGGAGATTCTACAGGACTTTCTCCCGATAGATGTCTCTTTTCGTATTGTGTGGAGTGCGCTTCTGCTCGGGGTTGTCCTTGGTGTGCTCGTTACTGTCTTGTTTGCCATGCTACCCCTTGTAGCGGTTCGGCGCGTCTCACCCCTGCGGGCGTTACGCGCTAGCTACAGTGATGACGTGCAGAGGGGGCGGGATCCGTTACGTTGGATCATCTCATTCCTGATTGCTGCGGGCATAACCGGGTTTGCCCTGTTGCAGGCACCTCGGTGGGAGGTCGGGCTGGGTTATGCCGGTGGAGTCGTGATCGTGTTTGGGTTGCTGGGGCTCGTGGCCCTTACCATCATAGTTGCCGCCCGGCGGTTTTTTCCATCATCCTGGCCGTATGTCTGGCGTCAGGGCTTTGCCAATCTGTACCGTCCGCATAACCAGACCGTCATCATGATGCTGGCATTGGGACTGGGGACGTTCCTGATCGCCACGCTGTTTCTGGTCCAGCGCACGCTGCTCAATCAGATCCAGTTCGCTGCCGGAGAAGGGCAGCCTAATCTTGTCCTTTTCGATGTCCAGCCTTCTCAGCGCGACAGTGTGGCGACTATCGTACGTAGCCAGGGGTTAGTAGTGCTGGATAGCGTCCCTATCGTGACGATGCGGATTGCCTCTGTGAAGGGCGTGCCGGTCGATACGTTGCGTGCAGACTCGACGCGGGAAGGACGCTGGGCATTACGCCGAGAATACCGGTCCACGTATCGGGATTACCTGACGGCGTCCGAGAAGGTCATTGCCGGTACCTTTCAGGGTAAGATGCCAGAGGATGCCGGAGATCCCACGGCGCCGGGCGGGTCCGCCGCTGTACCTGTCTCGCTGGAACAGGAGATCGCGGATGAGCTCGATGTGACAATCGGCGACTCGCTCGAGTTCAACATTTCCGGCATCAACATGCGAACCATCGTATCGAGCATCCGCACGGTAGATTGGAGGCAGCTTTCGACGAACTTCTTCGTCGTCTTCCCATCAGGTTCACTCGAAGCGGCCCCGCAGTTTCACGTCCTCATGACGCGCGTGCCAGACAGGGAGGCGTCGGCAGCGTTACAGACTGCCGTAGTGACGGCTTTCCCGAATGTGTCAGCCATCGATCTCTCTCTCATTCTGGATATCTTCGATGTCATCTTCAGCCGTGTAGCCTTCGTCATTCGTTTTATGGCGCTCTTCAGCATCTTCACGGGCATCATTGTGCTGGCGGGAGCCGTAATTGTGAGCCGTTACCAGAGGGCTGAGGAAAGTGTACTGCTGAAGACTCTCGGAGCATCTCGATCCCAGATCTTCAGAATCACGCTGATCGAATACCTGTTTCTCGGCGCATTCGCGGCGCTTACGGGCCTCGTGCTCGCGTTCATTGCAGGCTGGGCGCTCGCTCAGTTCGTTTTTGAGACGCCGTTTGTGCCGGACTACCCCACAGCAACGCTGACCCTGGTAGCCGTGGTCTCGCTCACTGTAGCCATCGGCCTGCTTAACAGCCGTGGCATCTACGATCGCCCGCCGCTGGAAGTGCTCCGGGCAGAAGTCTAAAGTGGTGTAGCTACAAAACAGAGGGAGCCTCCCGGAACCATACGGTCCGGGAGGCTCCCTCAAATCGAATAGAGAGCAACTCGTTGTCGGTCGCCCGCTCAGGTATTGATCGGCATGCCGAGGGCGTCGCGAGTAGCCTCCATGATCGCCTCCGACAGGGTCGGATGCGGGTGCATGGACTCGATGATCTCATGCGCCGTCGTTTCGAGCGTTTTGGCTGTCACGACTTCCGCAATGAGCTCCGTGGCCTCGCGTCCAATGATGTGGCACCCGAGGAGTTCACCGTACTTCGCGTCGTAGATGATCTTGACGAAGCCTTCCGTATGGCCGAGTGCCGACGCCTTGCCGGATGCCTGGAAGGGGAATTTCCCGACCCGGATCTCGTATCCGGCATCCTTGGCAGCCTGCTCGGTGTAACCGACGGAAGCGATCTGCGGCTGGCAGTAGGTGCAGCCAGGGATGTTCTTGACGTCAATGGGATGGACGTCGAGCCCGGCGATCTTCTCTACGCAGAGGATTCCTTCATGGCTTGCTTTGTGCGCCAGCCACGGTGCGCCAGCCACATCACCTATAGCGTAGATGCCTTCCACGTTCGTGCGACCGAACTCGTCGATGACGATGCCTCCGGGCTTCGTTTTGACGCCCAGTTCTTCTAGGCCCAGGTTCTCGATGTTGCCCGTAACGCCGACGGCAGAGAGTACCTGGTCCGCTTCGAGGACTTCGGTGCCCTTCTTCGTTTTGACGTTTACCTTGACCATCTTGCCCTTCGTGTCGACAGACTCGACCTGTGAGCCGGTCATGACCTTGATGCCGGCCTTCTTGTAGGCACGCTCGAGTTCTTTTGAGATGTCGGCGTCCTCGACGGGGACGAGGCGATCCATAACCTCAACGATGGTCACCTCCGTACCCATGTTGTGGTAGAAATAGGCAAACTCCACACCGATAGCGCCTGCACCGACGATCACCATCCGCTTGGGCTGCTCCTTCTGCAGCAGGGCTTCCTTGTAGGTGATGATCTTCTTCCCATCGACAGGAAGCGGTGGAATGCTCCGTGCGCGCGCACCCGTCGCGATGATGATGTGTTTGGCCTCTATATCCTTCGTTTCGCCGATTTTCTTACCGTCCATGTCTACAGACGGCTCGACGTGAATCTTCCCCTTACCGGTCAGGCGCCCCTCACCATAGATGACGTCGATCTTGTTCTTCTTCATCAAGAACTGGACGCCCCGGTTCATCTTTTCTGCCACACTGCGGCTGCGCTCGATGACTTTCCGGAAGTCGGGCTTGACCTCGCCCTTCATGACGAGCCCGTAATCGGCCAGATGACGCGTTTCTTCGATGACTTCGGCGCTCTTGATGAGCGCTTTCGTCGGGATGCAGCCGATGTTGAGGCAGACACCGCCGAGTTTGTTCTTCTCGACGACGGCCGTCTTAAAGCCAAGTTGGGCGGCGCGGATGGCCGTTTCGTATCCGCCTGGACCGGTACCAATCACGACGACGTCGTAAGTAGGATTCGCCATAGTATACCGTATATACGTTGAGAAATATCAATAGTAAATCACAGTCAAAATAGGGGAAGCCGCCACGGGTTGCTAAAACCCGCTATTACCTACGGGAAAAGCTTCTGTGAAAAAGGCTCCTTCCTGAACGGTCGAGGTCGCGGTACCCTTCCCGGAGTATCCACGGGAAGGGTACCACCAGAACTATTCTCGAATATGTCCTGAGCCGATGCAGATCCATTTGTATGTGGTCAGCTCCTCGAGGCCCATAGGCCCACGGGCATGCAACTTCTGTGTACTGACTGCGACCTCGGCGCCGAGTCCGAACTGTCCGCCGTCCGTGAACCGCGTACTGGCATTTACGTAAACCGCAGCCGAGTTTACCTCATTCAGGAAGCGTTCGGCATTTGACCATGTATTCGTGAGGATACTATCGGAATGCTCCGTACTGTGCTCCTGGATATGCCGGATCGCTTCTTCGACGCCGTCCACCACATCTATCCCCAGGATGAGCGCCAACCACTCTTGGTCGAAGTCTTCGGGACCTGCCGGGACGATCCTCGCGGTGTGTCCGTTTTTCTGCAAGTAAGGGAGAGCACGGCTGCTGGCACGTAGCTCGACATTGCTTCGGGCAAGCCGTTCGGCTACACGCGGCAGGAAGGATTCGGCAATAGAACGGTGCACGAGCAGGGTGTCCAGTGCATTGCAAACGCTCGGGCGCTGGACTTTCGCGTTTTCCACGATGTCGACGGCCCGCTCCAGGTTGGCTGATTCATCCACGAAGATGTGGCAGATGCCAATGCCGCCCGTAATGACCGGGATCGTGCTCTGCTCTTTGCACAGCTGGTGGAGCGATGCCCCTCCGCGCGGCACGATCATATCTACATAGCGATCGAGCCGCAGCAGTTGCCCTACCAGCGCGCGGTCAGGATTTTCCACGTACTGCACGGCGGCCTCGGGCATACCGGACCGGCGCAGTGCCGACTGTATGACCGAGACGAGCGCGAGATTGCTACGCAACGTTTCACTGCCCCCCCGGAGTATCGTGGCATTCCCCGTTTTCAGGCAGAGCGTGGCGATGTCGATTGTGACATTGGGTCGGGCCTCATAGATCACGCCGATCACACCGATGGGGATACGCCTTTTGCTCAGCCGCATACCATTCGGCAGCACCCGGCTCTCCAGGTCCGAGCCCACGGGATCCGGCAGATCTGCTACCTTGCGCGTATCGTCGGCCAGTGCCTGAATACGTTTCTCGTTCAGGAGCAGACGGTCGAGCATGGCTTCGCTCAATCCCTTTGCTTTGCCGTCCTCGATGTCCTGTGCATTCTGTGCCAGAATGGCGGGCGCCTGCGCTTCAAGTTCATCGGCAATGGCGAGCAGGGCTGCGTTCTTCTGGTTGGTCGAAAGGGCTGCCAGGTGCCTGCTCGCGGCCTTTGCGGCTTTGCCCATGCGCTCCAGGTCCGTCACGGTCATGGTATGGTCTTGCAGTGCATTCATACGATCAATGGGTTATGCGGGCGGTGCCGATTTCGTGAGTCAGAACAAAGTCGTTTCGGTGGACGGCTACGGGACCGTAGCCGTAACCGAGTTGGTCCAGGATTTCATCCGAACGCCGGCCTTTGATGCGGTCTAAATCTTCGCTGCTATAGCGAACGACGCCGCGTCCAATTTCTTCTCCACTGGCTCCCAAGATCACCACGGAAGCGCCGCGCTCGAATGAGCCCTCGACCCGTATGATACCGGCAGGGAGGAGGCTGCTGCCTTTTTGGACGAGTGCTTGCTCTGCCCCGGCATCTATGTGTAACGCACCGGAAGGACCGGCCAGCACCCATCGTTTACGATGTTCGAGTGCACTCTGGAGCGCGGGGAAACGCGTTCCCAGTCGCACTCCGCTTGCGATTTGGGTAATCACATTCGGAGCATTTCCCGCGGCGATCACGACGTCCGCGCCTGCACGCCGGGCGACGTGTGCGGCCTGGAGCTTGGTTACCATGCCACCTGTGCCCAGCCCGCTCTTGCTACCGCCCGCCAGGTTGCGCACCGTGGCGTCGATGGCCTTGATTTCCTGGATAAGCTGCGCTTCGGGATCAGCGCGTGGGTCGGCGGTGAAAAGCCCGGCCTGATCCGTGAGCAGGAGCAACAGGTCTGCCTCGGCCAGCAGTGTCACGAGGGCGGAGAGGTTGTCGTTGTCACCGACCTTGATCTCGGCAGTGGCGACGGCATCATTCTCGTTGATGATAGGAATGATACGGTGCTCCAGGAGCGTATGCATGGTGTCTCGGGCATTCAGAAAGCGTCGCCGGTTCTTGACGTCTGCCTTGGTCAACAGCATCTGCCCGACATGGATGCCGTAGATCTCGAATAGCCGTTCCCAGATGAGCATCAGCCTGCTCTGCCCTACGGCTGCCAGCATCTGTTTAGCCGTGACCGTAGCTGGAAGGTCTGGATACCCGAGACGCTCCCGGCCTGCCGCAATGGCGCCGGACGTGCAGATGATGACATCCGTGCCCGCCCGGTGCAAAGCCGCGCACTGGCGAACGAGTTCAACCATGTGAGATTGATCGAGCCGCGCCGTGCCTCCCGTTAACACGCTCGTTCCGACTTTTACAACAATACGCCTGTACATCTGGGAAAAACGTAGAGAATCAGTATGCCCGTTATAGGGCTGTTTGTGGATTATACGGCGAGCCCGCGAGATCTACAGCCTTTGCGGTATGATGTCCCGAAAACGTAGATGCTCGAGGAGGCAAACCACTTAAAAAAATCGTTATCGGAACAGGTTGTACTTTCGCGAATAGGAACTCCGTTCTAACTTTGTGCGAATACGGTAAGCGACGCTTGAAATGGGATCGCCTCGCTTGCTGTAGCACTACGGCCTGTCGCGGCGGTTTTTTGAATTCATGTGCTAGACCAGCGGAGACCAGATTTCAGCAGCAGCCGAATCTATATAATGTCCCAGGTGCGCGCCCGCCGTGGTTTTCCACGTAGCGGTAGAGTTCGTAGTGCCTTTCGTGGTTGTGCATCATGAGCGGACACGTACTCGTTCTCAATCAAGATTATAGCGCGCTCACGCTCTGCAGTGTCGAGCGCGCCATGGTTCTCATTCTCTTGCGCAAGGCCGATCTGGTTGAGTCGATTCCGGATCACTTCGTACGTTCCCCGACGGTCCAATTTCCCTGGCCCAGTATTGTTCGCCTCAGGGGCTATGTCGCCGTACCGTACAAGCGCGTCATGATTTCCCGCAAGAACGTCATGCGGAGGGATCGTTTCCGGTGTCAGTACTGCGGAAGCCGGGAGAAGTTGACGGTCGATCACGTTTTGCCGAAGTCGCGGGGCGGGAAAGATACGTGGGAGAACCTCGTAACCGCATGTACCCCGTGCAACAACAGGAAAGGAAACCGTACGCCTGAGGAAGCCGAAATGCCGCTGGTACGGAAGCCGTTCCGGCCCACGAGCGTCATGTTCATTCGCGACTACGTGGGTAGCGTACATGATACCTGGAAGCCCTATCTCTTCCTCGTCTAAGTGTTCGTGAATGATGGAACCGGGAATGTTGCCCTGCGTGAGCATCGGGTTTCCATCCTTCACCTTCTTCTGTATCTACGCGTGGTAAGTAAAACGTCTCTCTGGATCGCGCGCCTCATGTGGGTCTTACCCGCGATCCTGCTTGCCCTCGGCTTGTACCAGGTCAACGTGGCTCTCGATATCCGGACCACCCTGCGAGAGGGACAACTCGCTCAGGCTGAGGTGATCGATGCCGAGGTGTCAGGGCGTACGGACGTGACGTACGACTATATCAGCGTTCGTGCTCAGCTCGCGGATGGCACGGTCATCGAACGCGAGAAAATGTCGCTTCCGCACTCGATAGCCTTGGATCTGGAGGGCCAGAAGACGCTGGAAGTCCGGGTTCTTCCGGGATCCGATCAGCCGATCGTGGTCGCAGAACTCGGCCGGGCCCACTGGCGCATCGCTGCCATCAATGCTGCTATGTGCGCCGTAGGTGTCGTGATGCTGTCGGTTGGCGTGTTCGCCTGGAACCGTTACCTCAACCGCAAAGGCGACCCTGCTCTTCGCTCTGTTGCCCTGGATGCGTAGAAAACGCCGCGCCTCACTCGCTCGTTTGGAGCATTTCCCGTCACGGCTATTCCATGCCTTTTCATGGCCGGGCTAGAGTCCAGGCGGTCCGTCAGATCGGCGTAGGTCTCACCGGCTTCTTCGGCTCATCCGGATAGAGCTGCCCGACCCATTCCTCATAGCCGTTGAAGAGCTTCGTCGGTACCCGGTCACCCGTGCCGAGGATTTCTTCTGTGGCCTGGCTCCAGCGCGGATGCGGGTTGTTCGGGTTGACATTGGAGAAGAACCCGTACTCCCGCGGTTCGAGGGTATTCCAGAACGTCCCCGGCTGACGGTCTACGAACTCCAGTTTCACGAACGCTTTCGCCCCCTTATAACCGTACTTCCATGGCAGGACCATGCGCCAGGGAGAACCGTTCTGTTTCGGAAGGGGCTCGCCGTACATGCCGGTCGCTACAAAGGCGAGTTCATTCATCGCTTCGTCCATCCGCAGGCCCTCGTAGTAGGGCCAATCATAGTAATTCCAGGAGAGCGACTGCTGGATGCCGGGCATCACCTCCGGTTCGTACGCCGACACGAACCGCACGTGGGTGGCTTTCGAGAGGGGTTTGCATCGCTCGATGAGGGCACGCAGTGGAAAGCCGGTCCAGGGTACCGTCATCGACCAGGCTTCTACGCACCGAAAGCGGTACAGGCGCTCCTCTAGTTCCATCGAGCGGATGACGTCGGCGATATCCAGCGTCAGCGGCTTCTCTACGAGCCCGGAAACTTCGAGCTTTCTCGGGAAGGGGTCGTAGTCGCCGGTCAGGTGCCAGAGGGTCTTGAGGTCCCCCGTGTTTCTGAACTCATAGAAGTTGTTGTACGAAGAGGCAGGTAGCCGCTCTGAAACGGCTCGCTCGGGCACCGTATAGCGCGCGTTTCGTGTGGCAGGATAACCCTCGCGCGGGGCATCGGCCGGGATCGTGGCAAGTGGGTTCTCCGGTGATGCGGTACGTTCGGCGCCCCTGCTTTCGTCCGACGTGCAGGCCGCGAGTCCGGTCACCGTGGACAGCGCGATCGTGCCGAGTCCGAGATCTCTGATGAACTGCCGTCGATTGCGGTATACGTGCTCCGGCGTCACGTCGAGCTCTCGGGCCTGCCAGTCGGGCGGAAGCAGGATATGGGCCATAGCGAGTCTATCGGTCCTAGATGTTTCTTCGCAAATGGGGTACTGGGCGGGGCGTCGCAATCCATGTATATTGGTGGGCCGCCTGTTCTTTACATGAGAACGACAAAGACTGTTGGGGGTGTCCCGTTGCGTTGGCGCGCAAGGGGGCTGAGATGATACCCTTCGAACCTGACCCGGCTCATACCGGCGTAGGGAAGACAGCGCTTGACGTAGTTCGATCCCCATGGGTGTGGTAGGTCGCCGCGCCATGTCAAGGATCGGTTGCGCATGTGTCCGTATCGAAGGGCCGCCCCACGTCTGTCGCTGGAGCGGCTTTTTTCATTTTCAACATATGGGATTGGATACTCATGCGCAAAGGATTCGGGAGCTTTTTGCTACGGCTTGGAACGTGTCTCATGTTACTCTTCGCCTGGACGAATGCAGCGTCATCACAACCGGGAGCCGGTATGAACGGCGTCGTTGTGGATGAGACGGGAACGCCGCTCGCGGGGGCGACCGTTGCCCTGCACGATGTGGCTACGGGGTTGCAACGCTACGGTGTGATTACGGATGTGGAGGGTGTGTTCACCCTCGCGTCGGTCCAATCGGGCCGTTATGCCCTGTCCGTTTCATACGTTGGCTATGCGACGCACCAGCAGGTCGTGGATGTGAAGCCCGGCGAAACGCAGATGTTGCAGGTTCACCTTTCCTCGCGGACGGTACAGCAACCTGACGTCGTGATTACGGCGACGCGCGCCCGCGACCAGCTGACCCCCGTTACGTTCAGCAACCTCACGCTGCGGGAATTAGAGAATCTGCCCGACATGAAGGACCTTCCGGTGCTTCTTTCGACGCTACCCTCCATCACATATCACTCGGAAAACGGCAACGGGATAGGATATTCCACGCTTCGCCTGCGCGGTTTCGATCAGCGGCGTGTAGCCATCTCCATCAATGGCATTCCGCAGAACGATCCCGAGGATTTTAATGTGTTCTGGGTCAACTTCTTCGATATTCAGGGAGCCATTCAGGACATCCAGGTGCAGCGGGGGGCAGGGGCGTCGTTCTACGGCCCGGACGGCATCGCAGGCGGCATCAACATCGTCGCTGTGCCTTACAAGCCCTACTCCTATGCCCGTGCCGAGGCCGGATATGGCGCGTTTGGCACGCGGCGGTATACGGTCGAAGCGAACTCGGGACTTCTCGGTAACCGGTACGTGGCCTTCGGCCGGTACAGCCGCCTCCTCTCCGATGGATACCGCGACTGGTCTTGGTCTGAGTTCCACCGATTCTTTGCGGGCGTAGTCCGGTACGGCGACCGCTCCACATTGACGGTCCAGGCGTATGGCGGGCCTCAGCGCGACGGACTGGCCTTCTCCGGTATTCCGAAGGCGGAGAATGAGAGCGATGAAGGGCGGCGGGCCAACTTCAGCAGCCTCACGCAAGACGTGGAGCACTTTCACCAGCCGCACATCGAAGTGCTGCATGATTGGACGTTTGCTCCCGGTTGGGACCTGAAGCAGACGCTGTTCGGAACGAAGGGGGAGGGGTACTTCGATTTCGGTGGGACGTATCGTTCCCCCGATTACCTCCGGCTACCGGAAGGCTGGAGCGGGATTCCGGATTCGCTGCGCAGCCTGCCCCTTTTCTTGCTGGACCCGGACGTCTCATTGAAGTTCAGAGCCTACCTGGATCAGTGGCAGGTGGGCTGGTTGCCGCGCATTACGCACCGGCACGCCACGGGAGAGACCACGCTGGGCGGCGAGCTGCGCCTGCACCGTTCTACGCGCTGGGGACGTATCCAGGAGGCTGTCGGGATTCCGGCCGAACTCGTGGGCTCGGAAAATGACGTGCGGGTCTACCAGTTTCACGGGGAGAAGACCGTGGCCTCGCTGTTTGGCAGCCATCTGTTCCGGCCCGTGGAACGCGTGGCCATTCAGGGCGACGTGCAGCTTACCTACCGACGCTACCGGCATTACGACGAACGATTCTTCGGCAATGCGTTCCGCGTGCCGTACCTCTTCCTGAACCCACGGCTCGGGATCACCATCAATCCGGAGAAGCCCTTGAGCGCCTACGCGAGTATCGCTCTCGCCAACCGGGAGCCACGTATGAAGTCGCTCTACGATGGGGAGGAGGCCGGGGCGGGATTCCTGCCGCAGTTCAAACGTACCGCCACGGGAGCATTCGATTTCGAGAGCCCGCTTATCAAACCCGAACGACTGCTCGATATCGAGGCCGGTATCGCGCTTGCAAAGCCGGCATATCGCCTCGCAGGAAACGTCTTCTGGATGGACTTCCACGATGAGATCGTCCCGAGCGGAGGACTGGATCAGTTCGGTGTACCCCGAAGCGGAAATGCCGACCGAACCCGGCACATCGGTGTCGAACTCGAAGCGTACACCCGGCTTTTCCGCGGCCTGGATCTCCGGGCAAACGCTACCCTCAGCCGCAATCGATTCGTCCGTTTCACCGAGTACGCTCCGATGCCGCTGGAGCGGGACGGCAACCCGATCGCCGGCTTCCCCGAGCGGATCGCCAACCTCATGGCAAGCTATACGCGTTCGGGCATTACCCTGACACTCGATGCGAAGTACGCGGGCAAGCAGTACATCGATAACTCGGGTGGCAAGCAGCCTGATGGCACCGCAGATCCCAACCTTACCGTGGATCCGTATCTGCTCGTTAACGGCTCGCTGCGCTATGCTTTCCCACAGCGGAGCACGTTGCAGGGACTCGAATTCTCGCTCGACGTGAACAACGTACTGAACGAAAAGGCGTTACTCTACGGAAACGTTGGTCCCTCAGGTCCCCAGTTCTTCCCGACGGCAACCCGCCACCTGTTCGCCAGCATACGCTACACGGTTCGATAGCGTATTGCGTGGATGACTTGACTTCGTGTAGTCGAGGAGGCCGGAGACCTGGCAGGTTTTCGAAAACCTGCCAGGTCTCCGAAGCTTTTCTATGCGTTTAGCTTGAACGTAATCGGCATCGAGAACCGAACCGCCACGTTGTGCCCGTTTTGCCTGCCCGGTATCCAGTCGGGCATTGCCTTGACGACGCGGATCGCCTCCTCGTCGCACCCGCCGCCGATCCCGCGGACGACCTCGACGCCACTGATCTTTCCATCGCTGCCGACGACGAACTGGATGAAGACTTTGCCCTCGACACCCGCCTTTCGCGCAATGTCGGGGTACCGGATCTCATTTTGCAGGAATGCAGCGAGTGCTTGCATGCCGCCCGGGAATTGCGGCTGTTGGTCCACTACCATGAAAACCTCTTCGGTTGAAGCAGCCGATGCGCTTGAGGTTGAAGGTGTAAGTTCACTTTCCGTTGCCGTATCATCCATGCCGACCAGATCCGTGCAGGACATGATGAGGAGGATCGTGAAGAGCATGGCCACTGCTCCGCCGAGGCTGGCGCGCAGGAGTTGCGAGTTCGAGATGGTCCTGAACGCATCGTTTTTCATGGCGGTTATCCTCTGTTTGAGTTCGTTGGATGGCGCAGCCATGCCCAGGCTTGCCGCTACCTTCGGGGCACTGCCTAGCGAGAAGCTGCCGAGTAACTGGGCATAGGCCTTCCGGCTAAACGAAGGCTCACCGAGCACTTCCAGGTCACAGGACACCTCCCGGTAGATTCGGATCTGGCGGCGCACGGACCGGACCACCGGCCAGGCCGCAAAGGCGGTTTCGATACCTTCTTCCAGCCAGTGCTGGAGCGCATCGCAGCGTCGGATATGTACCAGTTCGTGTGCGACAGCCATCCGCAGGCCGGCCGGGTTCGTGAAGAGCGAAGCGGGCAGTACCATGATTGGATGGAATACACCGAACGTCATCGGTACGACCGGTTCGGACACGACGGCGATTCGTACATCGCGATACGGCGCCGTCCACTCGATACGCCGGACGGCTTCTGCTCCGAGGACCTCATGGGCGCTCTGTGGGCTGATATCCTGCCGGAAAGCAGCCAGCGATGCCGCTTGATCGATGAGTTTGATTCCTCGGACGATTACAGCGAGCAACGCGGCGGCGCTCAGAAGTCCTGCAACGATCTGGATGAGGTAACCTACCCCTATGCCTTGCTGGACATGTTCCGTATCGAGCACCCATGCTGAGAGGGGACCAATCTCCACCGTGCCGGTTGATGGTCGCAAGAAGGACAGGATTGAGAAATCCGTCACGGCGCTCGCGAGTACGCCCAGCGGCAGAGCGAAGAGCAGTGCCTGGTATATCCGGTACTTGATGAGCGGATGCCCGTCTGCCCAGCGTTCCAACATGGAACTCACCAATAGGGCAAGCACCGACCAGATGAGGACGGGCTGCCAGAAGTAGACGAGGCCGATACGACCGGCTTCGGCGAGAAGGTCAAGAGCGGTTTGCATCATCGTCCTCCATGTCGTCGATCATCTTTCGGATGGCGGCACGCTCTTCGTCCGTGAGCGATTCCTGGCGCACGAGTGTCTGGACGAGTGCGAGGGGGGAGCCGTTGAATACTTTCTGGATCACACCGGAAAGCAGGCTCTGCTGCACTTCTCCTCGCTGGCGGGCCGGGGAGTAGACGTACGTGGCCCCTTCTTTCCGGTACTTGAGGTATCCCTTTTCCGTGAGGTTTTTCATGACCGTCATGACGGTCGTGTAGGCCACTTTTCGCTGCTTCAGGATGCGTTCCTGCACGTCGGCTACCGTGGCACTCCCGAGGTCCCACACGTGCTGCAGGACCTCCATCTCCGTTTCTCCCAGGGCGGATAGTGATTTCCGTCTCATGTCTTCTTCTGCTTTACTATGACCACAATACTATAATGATAGTATATTGTCAAGTGGCGCACTAAATTCTGTAGTCCGAAGTGATTGTTTCGCTGCCGTCTGTATTAGACGCAACAGCTTTGCGAGCCGATGCTAACAGGTGCGGATGTGATGGATGCGAGACTATGCAGTAGAAAAAGGAGAAAGTCGCGCTACAGAAAAAAGGTAGTTGAACGTGGCGAGTCTTACCAGAACATCTGCTTCATGCAAAACACGGAGCCGCCCGCTTTGAGAAACTCGCTGGTGTCGACTTCCATCGGGACGAAGCCAGCCTCTCGAAGCAGGTCGTTCGTCACGGTGCACCCACGTTGAATGAGGACGTGCTGGCCGTCCGGGCAGTGCGCGTTGCAGGCAAAAAGGCGCCGAGCCTCTTGCTCTGGCGCTTCCAGAACGTTCGGGAAGAAATGCTGGATCAACTCCAGTCCTTCGGACTGGAATGCCCCTGGAAAGATGAGAACGTGCTGATCGTCCAGTACGCTGAAGCAGGTATCGAGGTGATAGAAATCCGGGTCATCCAGCAAGAGCGCGAGGATATGCAGATTCAGGGCATCGGAAAGCTCGTAGTACGCGTCGAGCCCCGTACGGAAGCCGTAACCGCCCCATAGTAGGAAGCGGCTCGGATGCCAGATCGCGTCGCCCATACCCTCGAAGCTACAGGGGCCCTCTCCCGAGAGGCGTTGCACCTCGTAGCCCTGTTGCCGGAAGAACACTTCGTAGTACGGCACTTCGCCTTTGCGTTGCGCTGCATGCATCTGGCTCAAGACGACGCCCCGGCTATGCGTATGCGGATCGTAGTAGGGGAGAGTCTGGTTGGCGCAGAACACCATGTCCGGCAGACCTTCGACGCCCTCGACGGTTGCCACCGGGATGCCGATGGACTCGTACGTTTCCCGGATCGCATTCCACTCCGCAACGGCTTCCTGACGGTTAACACGGCCGATATAGCCTTCCATATGCGGGTTGATGACGTATAGCACGTCGAAATGACCGGGCGTTGTCATCACAACCCGTGTGGGGCGCGGGAGCGGCGGCAGGTCCTCCAGCGTGAAGTCGAGTTCGGAAACGCTGCGATACACCATCCGGCAGACTCGAAACGGGGTTTCAATCAGCGGAGACGGGCATGACCGGCAACCGGGCTCTGAGCCTCCACTACTACGTTCGGTGCGGTCTGCACAACCTACTCATGGCACCTTAGACGGAAGATACGGCGTAGAGGCAGTGATGATGTGATTCTCTGGAAACGAGAGCAGTCCGGTCTTCATCGTTCATCCAGTGCGGTTTTTACCCGCGATCCGAACGCGAGAATCGATGGGCTCTCGAGGGCGGGCTGAAAGTCACGTGTGGGTGGAGGACATGAGCAATTGGTTCGCAACGGAAAGAAAAAGGGGCATGGCGCAGCCATGCCCCTTGGAATCGCCGTTCGAGCGATTACGCGTCCTGGGTGACTGTTTTATCGGTTATAGCAGCCACACCAGGGAGGGTGATGCCTTCCAGAAACTCCAGCATCGCGCCGCCTCCCGTGGAGACGTGGCTGACGCGATCCTCATAGCCGGCCTGTGTGATGGCCGCTACCGAGTCGCCGCCGCCCACCACCGTCAGCGCGCCCTTGTCGGTTGCTTCAGCGAGTGCTTCGGCAATGGCGAACGTGCCCTTGTTGAAATTGTCCATCTCGAATACACCCATGGGGCCATTCCAGACGACGGTGTTCGCCTGGAGGATGCGTTCGCGATAGGCCTGGATCGTGTTCGGCCCGATATCGAGGCCCATCGCACCCTCGGGAATGTCGCCTTCGGCCGTCCAGTGTTCTGCGTCGTTCTTGAACTCACGGGCTACGACGTGGTCCGTCGGCAGTTTGATCTTGCCATTCGCACGCTCGTAGAGGTCGCGCGCTTCCTGCAGTTTGTCTTCTTCCACGCGGGAAGCACCTACATTGTGACCGAGCGCCTTGAGGAACGTGTAGCTCATCGCGCCGCCGATCAGGATGGTATCCACCCGGGGCAGCAGGTTTTCGATCACGCCAATTTTATCGGACACCTTGGCTCCTCCAAGGATGGCCACGAAGGGTTTGGCCGGGTTCTCGAGCAAGCGGGAAAGGTATTGCACTTCCTTCTCCATGAGGAACCCGCAAGCGGACAGTTGGGATTTACGGGCGACTCCTTCCGTAGAGCTGTGCGCACGGTGTGCGGAGCCGAACGCATCGTTCACATAAATATCGGCAAGCGCGGCAAGCTGGGAGGCTATGGTTTCATCATTCTTTTCCTCGCCCGACAGGAATCGGGTGTTTTCAAGGAGAATGACGCTTCCCCACGGGGCCTGTGCGATGACCTGTGCCGCTTCATCGCCTACAGTGGCTTTCGAGAAGTAGACCTTCTGCCCGAGCAAGTTTTCGAGATGCTGTGCTACGGGTTCGAGGCTGTATTTCGGATCGGGACCCCCCTTCGGACGTCCCAGGTGGCTCATCAGGATGGCTTTGCCGCCGGCGTGGGTGATGGCCTTGATGGTGGGCAGGGCGGCACGAATACGCGTGTCATCCGAGATAGATCGTTTCCCGTTCTCTTCTGCGAATGGAACGTTGAAATCCACACGCACCAGAACGCGTTTGTTTTTTAGGTCGAGATCGCTAAGGGTGAGTTTTGCCATGGTTTTGTCGGTGATCCGTTGGAAAAGAGTCCGTTATCGGAAGTGGTGGCACGTTTCGGGCAGAAGATTCAGCTGAATGATCGGGTCCATAGACCCGGAGGCTCTTGCCTCACAAATCAATTAGAAGGACGGGTTGCGAGCAAGGCCACCCAGCCGCTCACCTCAAAAAAGAGGGAGAACGGCATGATCGCCCGTTCTCCCTCCTTACATAGTTACCAGTATGCCGATCAAGCCGGCTGGGCGATGCTCATCAGCTTCTTGGCGATGTCAACGGTGCGGTTGGCGTAGCCCCACTCGTTATCGTACCAGCCCACGATCTTGACCAGGTTGCCGTTGGCCATCGTCGAGAGCGAATCGAAGATGCAGGAGTGCGCATTGTGCACGATGTCCGAAGAGACGATCGGAGCCTGCGTGTACTCTATGATGCCCTTCATGCCGTTCTGTGCAGCATCGCGGAACGCCGCATTGATCTCATCTGCCGTTACATCGCGATCCAGCTCGGCAACGAGGTCGGTAATGGAACCGTCCGGTACCGGGACGCGGAGGGCAAAGCCGTCTAGCTTTCCTTTGAGCTTCGGGAGCACGAGGCCGACCGCCTTGGCGGCACCCGTCGTCGTCGGGATGATCGAAAGCGCAGCAGCGCGGGCCCGGCGGAGATCCTTGTGCGGACCATCCTGGAGATTCTGGTCTGCCGTGTAAGCGTGAACCGTTGTCATGAAGCCACGGCGGACGCCGAACGTGTCGTCCAGCACCTTGACCATCGGTGCGAGGCAGTTCGTCGTGCAGGATGCATTCGAGATGATCTGCTCATCGCCGGTAAGCTGGTCGTCATTGACGCCGAGCACAACCGTAGCATCGACTTCGCCCTTTGCCGGAGCCGAGATGATGACCTTCTTGGCACCGGCCTCGAGGTGCATAGCGGCCTTATCGCGGCTCGTGAAGATACCCGTCGATTCGACCACCACGTCGCAACCGAGGTCGCCCCACGGAAGGTTCTTCGGATCGCGCTCGCTGAATACCCGGAAGCGGTCGTTGCCGATCACGATATCATTGCCTTCGGCGTGCACCGAGCCGTTATAGACGCCGTGCACGGAGTCGTACTTGAAAAGGTGTGCAAGGGTGGCTGCGTCCGTAAGGTCGTTTACACCGACGATCTCGAAATCCTTCGATCCGCGCTCGAGAATAGCGCGGAAGACCAACCGGCCGATACGCCCGAATCCGTTGATGCCAAGCTTGATAGCCATACCTGTTGTTATTAGACCGTTTGTTAAAGACGGGTGATAGGAAGGTCACCTGAGAAGGTAACAAGGGAAGAGACGAGGATCTTAATGCGATGTGCCCGGCTTCATGAAAATACCATCGAAAAACATGCTTACACCCCAAAAGAAGGGGTGATCTGTCACATGTGTCCAATTTTGTGGAAACGTTACGAAAGATACGCGTAAAAGACGCCGCATCAGCAGCGGTTTTACCGAGCGGTTTTGTCGTAGTGATATCGCTCGTTGTAGCTGCGGCTTTGAGAGCCTATTTTAAGCATTTCAATAGCATTGTCTCTGTCCCCGGTCGAGGGAGAACCACCCAAGTCGAGTAGCATCCATGTCGGACATCAAGCTTCACCAATCGAGCAAGTCTGCTGAGCGCCACCACATGCGCGAGGATCAGATCGTAACGGCTTATGCGAAGGCATGGGCGTACTTTGACACGCACAGGACTCTTGTATATGGCATCCTGGCGGCACTTGCGCTTGCGGTGGTTGGTATAATCGGGTATGTCATGTACCTGGAGCAGAAGGAGGAGCAGGCGCAGCAACTTCTGGCTGAACCAGTTCAGTTGTACGAAACCGGGCAGTTCCGTGAGGCGCTCGATGGGATAAATAACGGCGTGGGCCTCATTGCCATTGCCAGAGAGTATGGCAACACGGATGCCGGTAATCTGGCCCGTTTCTACGCCGCCGACGCCCTGTATCAACTCGGGGAGTACGACCAGGCCCTGGAATTCTTTAGCAGGTTCGACAGGGATAAAAACCTGCTCGGTGCGAGTGCCATTGCCGGAGAGGCCGCCGTCTATGAAAACAAGGGCGAGTTCGAACGCGCCGCAGAACTCTATCAGCGTGCGGCTAACTATGTAGAAAACGAATTGACGTCACCGCAGTATCTGTTTAGTGCTGCTCGTGCTTACGAGCAGGCGAAGCGGTACGACGATGCGCTCAAGGTGTACGAAACTATCGGGAAGCGTTATCCGGAGCGAGTTTCTCAGGCCGATCTGGACCTGCTCATTGCTCGCGTACAGGCTGAACAAAGCAACCCGTCCTGACGCAGTGTATTTCGCGGACGAACGGGCGCACGTGAATCCATGTTGCGCCCGTTCCTCGTTTTATGAAGACATCGTATGTCAAACTCAGTTATCCTAGTCGTAGATGATGAACGGAGTATCCGGCGGACACTCCGCGAAATCCTTGAGTACGAGGGGTATGAAGTAGAGGAGGCTGAAGATGGGGAATCGGCTCTCGCTCGGCTGCGGGATAACCGGTACGACCTCGTTCTTCTGGATATCAAGATGCCCAAGCGAGACGGCATGGACGTGCTCGCTACCGTGCGCCAGGAAATACCGGAACTGCCTGTTCTGATGATTTCAGGCCATGCCACTATTGAAACGGCTGTCGAAGCGACCAAGCTCGGCGCCTTCGATTTCATCGAGAAACCGCCGGATTTGAACCGGCTTCTGGTAACCGTCCGTAACGCACTGGATCGCGGACAGCTGGAAATCGAAAATCGCCGCATGCGGCAGACCATCGTCGAGCGGCAGGACGGCGAGCGTACGCCCATTCTCGGTGACAGCCCCGCCATAACGCGTATCAAGGAAACCATCGAGCGCGTCGCGCCTACGGAAGCGCGTGTGCTCATAACGGGGGAGCCCGGTACGGGCAAGGAACTCGTCGCCAACTGGATCCACTACCTGTCGAACCGGCGGGAAGGTCCGCTCGTTGAGGTGAACTGTGCCGCCATTCCGAGTGAACTCATCGAAAGTGAGCTCTTCGGACATGAAAAGGGCTCCTTTACCGGGGCCACGAAGCAGCGGGTCGGTAAGTTCGAGCAGGCAAACGGTGGCACGCTCTTCCTGGATGAGATCGGAGACATGAGTCTCTCTGCACAGGCCAAGGTGCTCCGTGCGTTACAGGAAAACCGGATCAGCCGCGTGGGTGGAGATCGCAGCATCCCTGTGGATGTCCGCGTCATCGCCGCCACGAACAAGAATCTGCTGGCGCAGATCGAGAAACACGAGTTTCGCGAAGATCTCTACCACCGGTTGAGTGTCATCCTCATCCACGTGCCACCGCTCCGGGAACGCCGGGAGGATATTCCGGTCATCGCCCGGCACTTTGCCGAACGGTTGTCTCGCCGCAATGGACTGCCGACGAAGCAGTTCTCTGAAGATGCTCTTGAACGGCTCAAACGCCACGAATGGCGAGGAAACGTTCGCGAATTGCACAACGTTGTCGAAAGGCTGCTCATCCTGAGCGAGGGAAATGTGATCACCGGACGCGACGTTGAACGCTATGTCCAGCCGAGTGGTACGCAGGCGGCCAACAACCCGGTGTTGAACCTGCTCGATCAGTACGATCAGTTCAGTGACTTCCGGGATATGGCGGAAAAGCTGTTTATCGAACGCAAGCTGGATGAGAATGACTGGAATGTCAGCCGCACTGCCGAAGCCATCGGCATTCAGCGCTCTCATCTGTACAACAAGATGAATAAGTACTCCATTGAGCGAGACGATACGGCGTGAGCCGTACGGGCCACCGTTGAGTGGTGAATGTGAGGAAACGGAGGGGACAACGCCGGGACGTATTGCATTCACCATTCGGCCTGCACACCATGTCCTTCGTATTCATGCCTCCCCTCGTAGAAGTCAGGAACATATCGAAGAGCTATCCCACAGGTGCCGGTGGTAGCCTGGAGGTGCTCCGTGGGGTTTCGTTCAACGTTGAGAGCGGGGAGGTAGTCGCCATCGTGGGAGAGAGCGGGGCCGGAAAGAGTACACTGCTCCATCTGCTCGGCACGCTGGATCGCCCTTCGTCGGGTTCGATTCTCTTTCGAGGTGAGGACATTTTCCGGCTGAACGACGAGGAACTCGCGGCTTTCCGAAATCGCGCGATCGGGTTCGTCTTCCAGTTTCACCACTTGCTACCCGAGTTTACGGCCCTGGAAAACGTGGCGATGCCCGCCCTGATTCAGAATCGCCGTATATCGGAGGCGCAGGGAAGGGCACTGAAGCTGCTTCAGGCGCTGGGTCTGGAAGAGCGTGCGGATCATCGTCCGAGCGCGCTCTCCGGAGGCGAACAGCAACGCGTAGCCGTGGCCCGCTCTCTGATGAATCAGCCGGATCTCGTACTCATGGATGAGCCAACAGGCAACCTCGATTTGAACACTGCAGAATCACTTCACAACGAGATTTTGCGGCTATCCAGAGAGTATGGTCAGACGTTTATCATTGTCACGCACAACCCCTTGCTTGCCGGGATGGCGGACCGCATACTACGGATAGAGCACGGGCAAATCGTAGAACAAGAACCTGCCGGACATTCGGGAGAGATTCCGGATACCGATGATAGAGGTCATTGATGCTGAAATAATTGGGTAGAAAAGACTTCCGGGTTGTTCCTCATCTTCCAACACCCGTTCTTTACCATCCACCACGCACTCCAGCCCTGTTTTCATGACGGAACTTGAAATTCTGGACCCCTCTATTGGATTTGTCGAGGAGGACATCGATCCCGCGCTCGATCTGATCGAGGAGATCGAACGGCTGAAAAAGGAAAAGAACGCGGTCCTGCTCGCGCACTATTACCAGGAGCCGGACATTCAGGATGTCGCGGATTTTGTCGAGGATTCCCTGGGGCTCTCGCGCAAAGCCGCCGAGACGAATGCGGATCTCATTGTTTTCGCCGGTGTCCATTTCATGGCGGAGACGGCCAAAATCCTGAATCCGCATAAAAAGGTGCTCCTGCCCGACCTGAATGCGGGCTGTTCTCTCGCGGATTCATGCCCGGCGGGTCCGTTCGAGACATTCATCCGGCAGCACCCGGATCACATCGTCGTCTCTTATATCAACTGCTCGGCGGCCGTGAAGGCGCTGACGGATATCATCGTTACCTCCTCCAATGCGGAGCACATCATCCGACAGATTCCTGAAGATCAGCCTATCATCTTTGCGCCGGACAAGAACCTAGGCCGCTACCTGATCCGGAAAACCGGACGCCAGATGCTGCTCTGGGATGGCGTTTGCATCGTTCACGAGACGTTTAGCGAGCAAAAGCTGGTACGGCTGAAGGTGCGGCATCCGGATGCACTCGTACTGGCTCACCCGGAGTGCGAAGAGGTTATTTTGCGCCATGCCGACTTTGTCGGCTCCACGACGGCCATTCGCCGGTTTGCAGGCGAAAGCGACCGGCGTGAGTTTATTGTGGTGACTGAGGAGGGCATTCTGCATCAGATGCGTAGGGACAACCCGGACAAGACGTTCATACCGGCTCCTACGGAAGGTGGGTGCAGCTGCAATCAGTGCCCGCATATGCGCCTCAATACGCTCGAGAAGTTGTATCTATGTTTGAAGTATGAGCAACCGGAGATCCTTCTCGATGAAGGTATTATTTTACGGGCACGTAAGCCGATAGATCGGATGTTGGAGATGAGTGCGAGCATCAGGTAAAGTGATCTCGTAGTGGGTAATCCGCTTCCTTGATCACTGTTCTCGTTGCTTCCCGTCCTCTGAACCACCGCTCCTCATTCACCTGACACCCGCTCCCGATGCGTTGGGGAATTGCAAGCAGGTTCGCCGTTATTTTTTCGCTCCTGGTTCTGTTAGCCACGGCAACCGTGGGTTACATGGTATATCGGGGGGCGCGTGACTCGCTCATGGCTGCAACCGCGGAGCGGTTGCAGCATACGGCAGAGATGGTTCAGATCCGCCTTACGGCCAGCGTCGAGGGCATTGGCCGTGACCTCCGTTTTCTCGGATCAACCCCGCAGGTCGAGGGCATCATACGAGCCCGGACACTGGGCCGGCGAGGGTATCGGCTTGATCCCAAGACCGCGATCCGGGATGACGAATGGCGTGAGCAACTCGCCGTTTTGTTTTCGGCCTTTCTGTCGAACCGCGCCTCTTACCAGGACATCAGTTTCGTAGAGTTGGGGAATGGAGATCCCGAACTCGTACGGGTCTATCAGCACGGGGATTCCGCCCGCGCCGTTCCGGCTGACTCGCTCCTGCTCTTCGAGAATGTGCCGTTCTTCGTCGAAGCAAAGCAGGTGCCTGCCGGAGGGCTCTATCTCTCGCCTATTGAATGGCGCAGGCACGATCAAGAACGAGGGGGAGGGCGCTACCCACTGCTCAGGGCTGCTTTTCCTGTCTCCGGCATGGAAGGGGAGACCTTCGGGTTCATCGTAGCAAACGTGGATTTTAGCAGAGAGCTGAAATCCTTGAACGATCTCGTTACGCAGGAACGGTCGCTGTATATGGCCACTATCGGTGGAGAGCTGCTGGTTCATCCGGATACCAGCCGCACGTTTGGTGCGACGGGCGCTAAGCCGTACCTGCTGCAGGATGAATTTCCGGGAGCTGCAGAGATGATCGGCCGGTCACCGGAAGAGATGGAGAGCATGGGGGAGTATGGGGAGACAGCTACAGTCCTTTCCTTTTTCTCTCCGGTATACATCAACCGGGGCTTAGAGCGTGATGCCTTCATCGTAGGCGTCACGTCGCCACCGGCCAGCTTTCTGGGCGGTGTGCATAATGTCCGGGATCGCAGCTTCATCATCACACTGCTCTTTTGTCTCGGTGGAGTGATCCTCACACTCGGCTTCGCGGGCTATCTGACGCGCCCGCTCAGTCGGATCACTCAGGCGTTGACCTCATTCGGCGAGCCGGGGTGGGATGGCGATCTTCCTATCCAGCGTACGGACGAGATCGGGGTACTGGCGCGCACGTTTAAGACAATGGCCGGGCAGATCAATCGGCAGATGCAGGAACTGGAGGAGAAGGAACACCGCCAGCGTATCATCCTCGAAACCTCCGCGGAAGGCATCATCGTGACCGATGCCAGAGGTAAAATTGAGACGTTCAACCGGGCTGCAGAACGGATTTTTGGTTTTACCGCCGCAGAGGTGCTCGGCCGCGACGTCGGTGAGTTGCTGCTGGATCAACAGTCCGAACGGGCGTACGTCCATCGCCGCTCCTATCCGCCGCAAGGCCCATGGAAGCAAACCGGAGGCGTGCGTGAAGTCACAGGCCGGCGGAAAGATGGGGCTTCAGTGCCACTGTCGTTGGCCGTCAGCGCCTTCGATATTTTTGGTGAGCGGAAGTTTGCCGGTTTCGTGCAGGACATCACGGAGCGTAAGTCCTACGAAGCCATGTTGCGCGATGCCAAAGAGAAAGCGGAAGAGATGGCTCGGCTGAAAACCGCATTCCTCGCGAATATGAGCCACGAGATCCGTACGCCGCTCACCTCCGTGCTAGGATATGCTTCGTTACTCGCACGCGAAGTGAGTGAGAAACAGCGGCGGTTTGCGGAGCTCATCATTCAGAGTGGGCGCCGTCTCATGGATACCCTCAACTCGGTCCTTGCCCTCGCGCAATTGGAGGCCAGACGAGTCGAACTCGACCTGGCCGAAGCGGATGTTTGCCAGGAAGTTCGCGAGGTCGTCCAGATGCTCCATACTTCTGCTGAATCCAAAGGACTATACCTCCGCTTTTCGGCTGCTCCCGGGGCCGAGGATATGCGGGCCAGGCTGGATCGCGGAGCGTTCTCGAGTATCTTGCAGAACTTGATCGGCAATGCCATCAAGTTTACCGAAAAGGGTGGGGTAGAGGCACGTGTGGAATGCAACCGGGAACGTGTGTTTGTGCATGTCTCGGATACTGGTGTGGGTATGGATGTATCGTTCCTGCCCCACATCTTCGACGAGTTCAGGCAGGAGTCGACCGGACTTGGCCGTTCTCATGAAGGGAATGGACTCGGTCTGTCGATAACGAAGCGATTGACGGAGTTGCTGGGCGGGCGAATCCAGGTGCAAAGCACGAAGGGACGCGGAAGTACCTTCACGGTATCCTTCCCACTTTCGGAGCAAGACGCTCCGCTGGAAGCCGGAGACGGACACCATGCGATGAATCGTGCCGCAGAACTGCCGCGGCTCAGGATTCTGCTCGTTGAGGATAATCCTGATACGGCACACCTGGTCGAACAATTGTTGGTGGGTGTCTGTGAGATCTGGCATGCCACACAAGGAGAGGAAGCCTTGCAAATGGCCCGGCAGCATACCTACGATCTCGTGCTTATGGATATTAACCTCGGCTCAGGACCAAGCGGGGTTGAGGTCATGCAGGCGCTACGGGAAATGGAAGGGTATGCTGATATTCCGGTGATCGCTATCACGGCCTATGCGCTGCCGGGCGACCGTGAGAAATTCCTCTCCGCTGGTTTCTCCGCCTATCTCAGCAAGCCCTTCGGTGCCGATGAACTGCTTGGTGTGGTTTCGAAGCACGCACGCGCCCGGATCGTAGCCCCTCTTTCGGAAAGCACTCGCGAGATTTGAGCAGAGTTGGCCAGCCTGCAAGAAAAGGCGGAGTTTGCGCGTTGACGCTAGCTGATGGCGTGCTCTACCCAGGCATGCGGGATTCGAATGCGAGCCGTCGTGCCAACCCCGGACGCACTATCGATCTGAAACGTGCCGCCGTATAGCTCGACCAGTCGCTTCGTCAATGTAAGGCCGACCCCTGCTCCCTGTTGCTCGAAGATATAGCGCTTGAACTGAACATACGCGTCGATGGTCTCGATCTGCTCTTGAGACATCCCGCGCCCCTCATCTGAGACCTCGATACAGAGGTCCCCATCGTCGCGTGTCACGACCAGGCGCACAGGTTTCCCGCGTGAGGAGAACTTGAACGCGTTGTCGACCAATTCCTCGATGATCTTGCGAAGGTGAAATGCATGCATGCGAATTTCGCCGTCGGTCACGTTCGTTCTCAGGTCTTCCGGCCGGTTGTGCGCTTCCGCCCGTTTGATAGCGGCGTCGAGAATAGCGACTTTCGCGTGGGGAGTCAGCGGAGCCTCTACCGGAAGACCGGTATCGCCTTCCATCGAAACGTAAACCAGCAGATTTTCGAGCAGCCGGTGCAAGCGCAGTCCTGACTCGTGGATCGTGCGTATCATCTCCATGAGTGAGTCCTTGTCGAGCGTAGGACCTGTCTCTAGGAGCAGGGAGGTATGGGCAAGGATGAGCGTAAGAGGGGTGCGGAGTTCGTGTGGAAGGATCGTAGATATACCCTGGCGTAAGAGGTCGATTTTCTGCTGAAATCGATCCTGTACAATGGCACGCTTTGAAAGCTGCGTCCGTACAGCGGCGAGAAGCTCCTCATCGGTAAAAGGCTTCGTCAGGTAATCGTCGGCTCCTGCCGTCATACCCGTTCGCAGGTCTCCTGGCGTCGCTTTAGCTGTCAGGAAAATGAACGGGATGGTAGCCAGGTCGGGATCACGCCGAGCCGCTTCCAGGACGTCATAACCGTTCATGCCCGGCATCATGATGTCGCAGATGATGAGGTCGGGCCGGAACTGTTTTGCCGCCTCGAGACCCTCGCGTCCATTCGTGGCGGTCATGACTTCATATCCCTCAGCGTCGAGCAGATACGAAACAATCTCAAGAACCTGAGGCTGATCGTCTATGATCAGCAGTTTCTCCATAGGACGCTTGTTAGGCTGGTTGTAGACGAGGGGAATGTGATCCGGTACGATGTCTTGCATGATTGCCTGGCACACATCCAGTGGATGTAGTTCAGAGATGGAGACGGAATCCTACCATAGGCTCGAATCGCCGTTGCACCAGGTAGCGGGCACCGCCTGAAGGGGCCTCCCCGATTTGTTCGTAGGCATATCGTGATCGAATATACGTCCAGAAAGGGCCAGCAAATCGGTACTCTGCGTCGAAGAAGAGGGTCGTCTGGTCGCCGAGTTTGCCAAACAGGCTGGAGAATCCGCGCAGGTTGCCCCGGTCTAAACCTACGGATAAATTCAATCGATCCCTGGTCTGTACGAATAAACGTAGGTGGTACTCGCTGAGAGCTTGGCTCCCGTAGTGTCGGCGAAAGTAATGCCACAATTCGAACCGGCGGAGCAGAAGAAGTCGCAACTCCGTTACGAGATCATTGCCGCCGACCGCGTCGCCCAGAGCCAGGCCTACCAGGCGTTCATTTTCCTGCTCTTCGAGGAAGTTCACCGTGTTGACAATACGATCCCGCGTATTATGGACCGTATAAAAGGAGCCTATGTACCCAGGAATGAATTGATCTCCGTTGTAATACAGGGCAAAGCGAAATCGGAAACGAGCAAAGTCGATGAAGTTCATGCTCCACAAGTCCGCTCCGATACCGATGCCTTTTCCGTATTGCGAGTACCAGGCGAAAGTGGCGAAGGGCGAGAGTACGATATCGCCTGCATCGAACAGGTTGACACTCGCATCCACGTTGTAGGCTGCGAGCTCCGGATGTGTGTCGCCACGGGTTTGTAGGTCGGTCACATAGGAAAATCCTAGTGTAAGCGTACGGAGGCGGGCGTCGGGTACGAAGGCTAGCGGCGTGACGGCAGCGCGTCCACCGGCGACACCATCAAACAGCACATCATCCGTGAAGGCTGAAACCTGAAGGTGCTGCCCATACCATTGGGTCTCGGCTCCAATGGTTCTGTCGTCCCATGCCGCCCATGAATTATGGAAGTTGACGATGTGCCCTGTGCCTAGTGTGAGTCGATTGATGGGGCCGGCTCGAACATAAAATGGACTGTTTCGAGGAGGATTATAGCGGGCGAACTCCACGAGGCGCAGGATATCGTACGGCTCATTGATATCAGGCTCATACTCGCCGTAGATCCCTGCCCGGATGCGGCCGCTCAGCCTAGCAGTAAGAGAGCGGGTGTCCAGGTTTAGTTCAAATCCACTCGCCGCTCGCCACTGTGGTCCTATGAGGGACGGCCCGACTTGGAGATCGAGCCGATTCTGTCTGTTCCACCACTCATCATGGCTCTCTTCTCTGGGATCATCGGATGATCCGAATGAAGCCGGTTGCGCGAGCGCGGGAGTGGTCATGAGGGCTCCCGGAAGCAGCGTCATGCAGAGCCAGTAGGCTACAGCAAGTAGGAATCGTCTGGTAACAGCGCTCGGCAAGGCTGTGTAGTTCCGAGTGTGTTCGTTAAGTTGGGCAGTACGCCACGAGGTGTGTCACGTACTGCACTGCTGGAGCTTACCATAATGTAGGCGCTCAGAATAATCTTATCATAGCGCCGGGAGATCCGTTATTCCTGAAGCTAATCTCCTCCCCAGATTTATATCGCCTTACCCGCATGCATCTGATTGATTGGCTGATTGTACTGGCCTATATGGTCGCGTCGCTTGTTCTCGGCGTCGTCATCTCGAAGCGAGCCTCTAAGTCCATGGAGGACTTCTTTGTGTCAGGCCGATCGCTGAACTGGTGGCTGGCCGGTGCGTCGATGGCAGCCACGACGTTTTCCATCGATACGCCTCTCTACATTGCCGGCCTCGTTGGGACGCGGGGTATCGTAGGGAATTGGGAATGGTGGAGTTTTGCCATCGGGCATGTGGCCATGATTTACCTCTTTGCCCGCTTGTGGCGAAGAAGCGAGGTTGTCACGGATGCTCAGCTTAATGAGATGCGGTACGGGGGACGTCCTGCCGCCATCTTACGCCTCACCAAAGCATTCCTCTTCGCGGTGCTCATCAACATGGTCGCTATCGGGTATGCGATGCTCGCTGCCGTCAAAGTCATGGATGGGCTTGGCATCTGGGCTAGTCTCGGACTGGAAGAGGGAGCGCAGGTGGCAGGAATGGATCCAAAGCTGTTGTCCGTAATCGCCATCTCCGTAGTCGTGCTTATCTACGCGGGATTTTCCGGGTTATGGGGCGTCGTGATAACGGACTTCTTTCAGTTTATCCTGGCCATGCTCGGGGCCATCATCGTAGCAATCATCGCCGTTGCGGATCCACGTGTCGGAGGTCTGGACGGCCTGGTCGTGAAAGCGCAGGAACTCACGGAGTTCGACGTCCTCAGCTTCATTCCCATAACGCGAAATCCGGCGCAGCAAACCGGTCCGAGCTTTCTCGGATTCGCATGGAGTACCATTGCCGGAATCTCTGCTACCACGTTTTTTGCCTACATCTTCGTGCAATGGTGGGCCTTCCGGCGTAGTGACGGCGGCGGTGAATTCATTCAGCGCCTCATCTCCGTAAAAGATGAACGGGAGGCGGAGCGAGCGGCATGGTTCTTTAACGTCTTTAATTACGTCGTCCGTACATGGCCGTGGATTCTTGTGGCACTGGCGGCGGTGGTTCTGTATCCCGATCTGGAGGATAAGGAACTCGGGTATCCGATCATGATGATTGAGTTTCTGCCCGTAGGGCTACTGGGGCTCGTCGTCGCGTCGCTCCTGGCTGCCTTCATGAGCACCGTATCGACGCTGATCAACTGGGGAGCATCCTACCTCACGAACGATCTCTATCTGCGCTTCGTGAACCCGGAAGCTAGTGAGAAACAGCTCGTATTGGTTGGCCGCATTGCATCGGTCCTCATTACGGCCTTAGGGGCGATTGCCGCGTTTTATGCAACGTCCATCGGGAAGGTATTCCAGCTCGTCATTGCGATCGGTACCGGACCGGGCATCGTGCTCATCCTGCGCTGGTTCTGGTGGCGGATCAACGCCTGGGCCGAGCTTTCGGCCATGCTGGCAGGCTTCTTCGTCGGCCTCTTTACATCGATCATTCCCCTGGTTCAGATTGCCGACTTTGGCGTCCGGCTGATGGTCATTACGGCGATCACGTCTGCCGTATGGATCACCGTCCTGTTTCTTACACCGCCCGAATCCGACGAGGTGCTGGACCGCTTCTATGCTAAAGTAAGGCCGGGGGGACCGGGCTGGCGCCGCCAGCGCGAGCGAACTGGTATTCAGGCCTCTCAGGATCTTGGTCTGGATCTCAAGCGCATTCTTGCCGCCGTCCTGCTTTTGTATGCGTTCATGTTCGGTGTTGGCGGCGCACTGCTCCAGCAATGGGGCTGGATGGTGGCCATGATTGTCCTTGCCATTGCGAGCGGTGCATGGCTCTTCGTGCTTCGGCGGCGTGGGTACGTGGATCAGGCGGCAAACGCGTAGAGTGCCGTTTCGATGGAGTATCCGTTCGGATGGCTATCTGACACGAAACATGGGGGGAAGGATCGTCATAGGAAGGGAACGTAACCATATGTTCAGCTCATGCCGAGTATTGAGAAGCTCCCGTTGTTTCCACTCGGAATCGTACTCTATCCCTCCGAGAGCCTGCCGCTTCACATCTTCGAGGAGCGCTACAAGGAAATGGTCGGCTCCTGCCTGAAGGGCGATAGACGATTCGGAATCATCTACGTTCACGAGGGCAAACTGGCGGATGTCGGGTGTATCGCCAGAATAGACCGGGTCATGAAAGAGTACGAGGATGGCAGGATGGACATCCTCGTTACCGGGGAGAGCCGGTTTCGGCTCAACGAAATATATCAGGAACACTCGTTTCTGACGGCAGACGTGGAGACCCTGGTCGAACCGAAAATCGTCCTCAATAACGACATGAAGGAGCGCGCCATTACGCAGCACATGCGGCTCCTCGAGTTGGCCGGACGCACATTACGGCCGAGTGTGTATGAGCAAGTCGATAATGTCTCATTCATACTTGCGCATAATTCCGGACTCACGTCCGATCAGAAGCAGGAGCTACTCGAGCTTATCTCCGAGGATGAGCGAATTGCTTACCTCATCCGGCATTTCGAGGCCTTGATTCCGCGTATCGAGCAGTTCGAGGAGGTCCGGCGAAAGGTGCAATCAAACGGCCACATCCGCGATTTTCCTCCGGCCTGAGGCCGAGGTAAGGCGGGATGAGCAGGTCACATGCCCGTCTCAGCAGGAGCGCGTTGGGCGAGGCGGTTCCGTGACCTTTCGTACCCTATATTTCATCCCTCATCCTCCATTTACTTCGTCCTTCTGGTTACGGATGCCTCGAATCGGTCCTTACACGCTTCACTCGATCCATGCAGGTTACTTCGCGCTCGATGGGGGCGCCATGTTCGGTATTGTACCGAAACCGCTGTGGGAACGCCACATTCGGGCCGATGATCGTAACCGGATCCCCCTGAGTACGCGTTGTCTGCTGCTGGAAAGCAGCGATCGTCTGGTGCTGGTTGACAATGGGATCGGTGACAAAGAGGACGCCAAATTCGCCGAGATCTATGCCCTTGATTATTCACGGGCCGAACTCCATCGTTCCCTTGGAGAAGCTGGATTTTCGGCAGAGGATGTGACCGATGTTATTCTCACGCACTTGCACTTCGATCACTGCGGCGGTACGACGCAGCGGAGGGGGGAGCGCCTGGAACTCACGTTTCCCAATGCGCGCCACTACGTGCAGCGCGCTCACTGGAATTGGGCTATGGAGCCCAACGAACGGGAACGGGCTTCTTTTCTGCCGCAGAATCTGCTGCCGTTAGGGGAGTCGGGCCAGCTTTACCTTGTAGATGGTGAGCAGGAGATCCTGCCGGGTATTTCGGTCCTCACGGTAGACGGCCACACCGAGGCGCAGCAGCTTGTAAAGGTGACGGGGGAGGAAGGCTCGCTCGTCTTCGTCGCGGATTTGCTTCCCACCACGGCCCACGTACGCCCGGTGTGGGTTATGGCGTACGACATTCGTCCGCTCGTCTCCATTGCTGAAAAGAAGGAGTTTCTCAGGCGTGCTGCCGCAGAGCAGTGGACATTGTTCTTCGAGCACGATCCGGTAACCGACATTGCATCAGTATGTGAAGCAGAGCGAGGATTCACACTCACCGACGAACGCTCGCTGGAAGATCTATGAGTTACCTTCAACTGACAGGTAACATTCTAGATTGAATCCTCATCGTCAGGTGCCTTGCAGCGCTTGATCTTTGGAGCGGCAACCATGAACTTCTTCCCTCCGGAAACTTGGGTCGTCACGGTGTATCTTGCCGCGATCCTTCCGGAGCAGATGATGGGTACCCATGGAACGTACGCCCAGAGACATCTCCCTTCCTTCGCAATCTTCGGCTGTCACTCACTTGGTCTTATACGATGAGCACGAGTTGCGTGGTCGGCAACTACACGAATCGCTTCCCGGGCTGATCCCCGGCGTACAGGTGCACCGGGTGCATTCCCGGGAAGAAGTGGAACGGGTGCTTCAGAATGGGCCAGTGGATGTCATCCTGGCCAGTTGTGCCGCAGGAGAAGGGTCAGAGTTGGTCGAACGCATGCGTGCATGGGTGCACGATATTCCTGTTGTCGTATGCGAAGCAGCTGCTCAGGAAGAGCACGCAGTGGCTTTCATTGCCACGGCTATGAAGGAAAAGCATCCTGTGTTGCTCTCACGCCTGATTCAGGATGTGGTGGAACCGCATTCCGCTGCACGCGCCGCGAACGGAATGCACACCTCTGTTTCGGAACCTCTCGATCCCCAGCAGATCCGCTCGGCGCTGCTGCGCGTGAATCACGACATCAACAATCCGCTCTCCATTATTTCAGGGAATGCGCAGCTTCTGTTAGAGTTGGCTCGAGCAATGGGTTTGGACGAAAGTCTCATCCAGCCGATGCGCGATATCGATGAAGCGTGTCAGCGTGCATCGCAACTGCTAGGCGGGCTCGTCGAACTTGCGGCTCAACTCGAACCTCCAGCCCAGAATACGTCTTCCTGATTGAATTTCCGGGACTGACGCGTGCATTCTTGCAAGGGTGGAGCAGGCAGCCCCCGATCTAACAGCCTCGCACCATCCACACCGGCTCGAAAGCAGGTGCCCTACTTCCGTATCGTTTTCTACCTTTCTTGAAATGTAATTTTTTCCCTGGCATGTCTCGTGAGTTCGGTAGATGAGGTCTGGAGTTCGTGAGTAGCTTGAGAAGAAAGCTCCGTCAATTGGTATCCTTTTTGTTGATGCCTCACGATGGAGCCTGCCCGTCTGGTTTACGGAAATCTCCACGCCTCATGCCCGGTACAGGGACCCCTCTAGCAGAGGACTTGAAGCCGCGGTCATTGCGGCGTATTTTAGTCGTCTCCTATCAATTCCCGGCGCACAAGAGCGTCCTGCCTATCAGGTCATCTGTTACGACTCTCATTGCTTTCGTCCGATCGGGCGTTGTTTTCTGTTTCTTTCGCTCATCTATCGTAACAGGTTAAGCCCTCCGTTCCATTGAGGGGATCCCCTAACGGGGTATCGGGGGGTACGTTCACGTATATGTCAGCGCCGCTGCTCAAGATCTCCATCTTAGGAGCCGTGCTCTCGTGCATTATTGGCGGAGTCCGCCCAGTGCAGGGGCAGGTGGCGCGTGTACATGTCGTGGAAGAAACGGTTGGAAGCCGCATCATCGAGGTAGAAGCCCGCTGGTCGACGTCCCTGCGTATGGCAACGGACTCGATGCGGGCCGGTGAGTTGACGTACCCGGTGCTCCATGCCTTGTCCGGCGGAATGCTTACGGCGCACGAGAACGTGATACTACCCGCTCTTGCCTTACCTCGCGTTCAGGTGCTTTCGGCGGAGTACGATGAAATCGTTCTCCCGCTCGCTGCAGGTGCGGATACGTTGTTGTCCGTACTGGAGGGGCCTCAGGTACGAGCGGTAGGCCTCGGAATGGAACGGAAGCGCCCCGTCGCAACCGTGCTCGCTCGCCTTATTGCGTACGATGCTTCAACCGGTGTTTTTCGGCGGTACCGAAAGCTCCGTATTCGCGTGGAGTATGGGGCAGGTGTGGAACAATCGGAGATCGCGCGTGGACGGTCTGTTCTGAACCGGGCCCTGTCGGTATCGGGCAACCCGCACGTGGCTGTTACGCGGAGTGTGCTGGCGGATGGCGTGCTCTTCAAGATTCCCGTCCGAGAAGAAGGGGTCTATCGTATCGGGCGTACACAATTGGAGGACCTGCTACGCCCTGCTGGCATGACCCTCGCCACCCTCGATCCGGGAGCGATCCGGGTATTTGGAAATGGGGGAGCACCGCTTCCGGCGCTCAATAGTGCGCCTCGTCCCGCAGATCTGGTCGAGATACCTGTTCTCGTACGTACGGATGCACAGGGTATTTCAGAGATCGTGTTCTATGGAAAAGGACCGCATGGGTGGACATTTGATGCGGTCAATGGTGAATGGAGGCACTATGTCCACCCGTTCTCAAATGACAATTACTACTTCCTGAAGATAGATCAGGCAAATGGGACTGGCGCGCGCATAGCGATGTCGCCTTATCCCGGCTTTCCGGATGCCCGGCTCATGTCGAGCGTAACCGGACGGTTTTTCCGCGACTTCGATGAAGTACTCTGGGCAAACGATAATGACGGTGGTGTCCGTAGCGGTTATACCTGGGTGAGCCGCCAGATCCGTGTGGGTGAAACGCTGAATGTGCTTGGTACTTCATCACTTCCGGGGTTGGCACCCGGGCCGATCCGGTTCGAGGCGCGTGCCGCCATTCGTTCCAACCCCGCCGCCGAAGCCGTCTTTCGCTCCGGCTCTACCGTCCTGGCACGGATGGCCGCTCCTGCCGTTTCGAACTCGTTCTATGATCCGGTTGCCAGAATCGTGGAGGAGTCCTTCACGATGGAGGTGACGGGTGGGCAGGCGCCGGACCTCACCATGCGCGTGGAGGGTAGCGGCTCCGGTACGATACCGCCACAGGCCGCTCTCGATTGGATTCGGGTGTTGTATCCGCAGGAGCTCCGTGCCGATGCGGGTTACCTGCGGTTCGTAACCCCCGCAGCGGAGACGGGCCGGCTGGAGTTTCTGCTGGAAGGCTTTGCTGCCCCGCCCATCGTATGGGACGTGACGGGAGGCCATGCCATCCGGCAACTGGGGGTTCAGCAGCAGGGCGCCGCGTATGCGGTGCAGGTCGAGGTGTTCGATGCCGGGCAGCCGCGAGAAATCGTAGCCTTCACGGAGGCTGCGTTACGAAGCGTTGGAGACATCGTGCGGATCGGCAACCAGAACCTCCACGGAATCCAGAGCTATCCCGATTATGTCATCGTAGTCCCGGATTCGTTTCGCACCGCCGCAGATGAGCTTGCAGAGCATCGTCGCCGGAATGGGCTTACCGTCGAGGTCACTGGCATCGATCAGATTTACAACGAGTTCTCCGGGGGCCTTCCCGACATGCGTGCCGTCAGGGATTACTTCAAGTTCTTGTATGACCGCGCTCCGAACGACGAAACCCGGCTCCGCTATGCCTTGCTGTTCGGTGATGGCCACTATGATTTTCGCGGCTTGCTGCGCCCGGAAGAAGCACCGCTGAAGAACTGGATCTTCCCCTACGAGACGGAAGAATCCTTCGACGCAGACCTCTCCTTCACGAGCGACGATTATTTCGGTCTGCTCGATGACGGAGAAGGCGTGTGGCCGTATACCTTCCCAACGGCCATTTCACAGGAGCGAGTAGATATTGGAATCGGACGGCTGCCGGTGCAAAGTGCGGCCGATGCACAGGCCGTGGTTGCTAAGATCAAACATTATGAGAGCAGCGCCTCTCTGGGAGCGTGGCGCACCCGGTATGTAGTTGCTGCGGATGACGGCCCGACCGGTCTTGACGGAAGCAGGACGGACAGGGACCTCCACACGCAAAATGCGGATGTCGTCGCCACAGCAGTGCAGGAGTTCGCGCCGGCAGTCAACCTGCGGAAGATCTATGCCGAGTCCTATGACCGCGTCTACCGCTCCGGGAGATGGTACATCCCCGCCGCACAGAGCGACATTCTTGCGGCTATCGAGGAGGGGGCACTTGCGTTCAATTACAATGGCCATGGCAGTCCGGAGGCGCTGGCTCAGGAACGGCTCTTTGCCCGCGAGGATGTCGCGGCGCTCACCAACTTGGACCGGCTACCGCTCTTCATTACGGCGACCTGTTCGTTTGGCCGCTGGGATGATGCCCGGCAACAGAGCACGGCTGAGGATCTGATCACCTGGGCGCAGGGCGGTGCCATCGCGTTGATGACTACCGTGCGGACTGTCTTTACGTTCTCCGATCCGTTTTCCCTCAACCTGGGCCTCAACCGTCAGCTAAACATCGAACTCTTCAAGCCGGACCCGGATGGACTGCCTCGCCGCCTTGGAGATGTGCTGCGGGAGACGAAGAACACCCCCGTCGGATTGCAGGGCAACAACCGGAAATTCAATCTACTGGGAGACCCTGCCATGCGGGTCGGGCTTCCCGCCGGAAACGCCGTCATTACGAAGGTCAATGACGTGGCCGTGACCGATTCGGTCGCGCAGCTCCGCGCACTCGATCACGTGACGATCACCGGGGAAATCCGTACGCCCGCCGGACACGTGGACGAATCTTTTAACGGCACGGTACAACTCACGGTCTATGATGCCGAACGGCGGGTCGCCGTAAAGGACCCGTGGTACATGGATCGCCCCTACTTTACGGTGCGTGAGGACCTGCTCTGGCGTGGCGAAGTGGTTGCATCAGGCGGCCGCTATCAGGCCGAGTTCGTCATGCCGAAAGATATTTCATACTCGAACGACCTCGGGCGTATAGCCGTGTACGCGCAGGCCGATAACATGCAACAGGCCATCGGCTTTGCGGATAGCGTTCGTGTCGGTGGCACGGCTGACGTTTTGCCGGACGACAAAGGCGGCCCTGAACTGGCACTGTTCCTGAACGACACGACGTTCGTCTCCGGTGGCCTGACCCATCCCAGGCCAGAGTTGATCGTCAACCTCTTCGATGAGAGTGGAATCAATATCGTCGGAGCCGGGGTGGGCCACGAAATGCTGCTCATACTGGACGGCGATGAGGCCAATGCGGTTGATCTGAGCAGCCGGTACAAGAGTGAGGGGGGCTCACATCAGCGAGGAAAGGTGGTCTACCCGCTGACGGAATACCTGCGAGATCGAGGGGAAGACGGGTTGCAGCCGGGTCCGCATTCTCTTCAGGTGAAAGCATGGGACGTGCTCAACAACTCGAGTGTGGCAACCCTGGAATTCTACGTCAGTGCGGGTGAGGCCCTTGCGCTGCGAAACGTGCTCAATTACCCCAATCCGATGGTTGAGGAAACCCGGTTCGTCTTCGAACACAACCAGCCGCCCGGTACGCCGGCAGATGTGCAGCTCCGTGTGTATACACTGTCCGGCAGGCCCGTCCGTACCATCGAGACGGATGAAGCGCTGCCCGGGGGCGTGCTGCCGGCTGGCCCCGTACAGATCCCCTGGGATGGACGGGATGACGACTTCGACCGCCTCGCCACTGGGATCTATCTCTACAAACTTCGGGTGCGTGTAGAATCGCCCGATGGAGACCGGCAGGTCGCGGAAAAGGTCGAGAAAATCGCCCTGATTCGTTAATCGGACTATCTCCTGCCCGGAAAACGTCTATACCTCAAACGATCATGTACAACGAAAAAGGGATATACACCATGAAAGCTGGTCGAACCTTCGCCAGGGTTACCGCCACGGCCTGTGCCATGCTGCTTCTGGCCGTAAGCTACGCGCCTCGCGCCGTGGCACAGACGGGCGGTGCCTCGGTCGTCTTCTTGATGATCGAGCCGGACAGCCGCGCCACAGGGATGGGGAACTCGGGTGTGGCAGTTGCCGACAACGCGTACGCCGTCTTCTGGAACCCGGCCGGGCTTGCATTCCAGGAAGGTGCGGAAGCCTCTCTCACACACTCCACGTGGCTTCCGGAGTTCAACGCGGGGCTCTACTACGAGAACCTGGTCGGCAAATACAAAATTCCCGGAGCAGGCACGATAGCCGGCCAGATCACGTTCCTCAACCTCGGTGAGAATGAATACCGGGACGCGATTGGGACGGAGTTGGGCACATTCCGCTCGTATGATCTTGCCACAGGCCTCTCCTACGGCTTCAATGTGACCAGGAATTTCGCGCTGGGTGTGGGAGGTCGTGTCATCTACTCGAACCTGGCTCCTAGCACGGACAACGCAGATGTCGATACGAAGGCAGGCCTGTCCTTTGGGCTTGACCTGGCGGGTCTCTACCAGTTCCCCAGTTTCTCTCTGGGAGGTGTGAAGACCACGCCTCGTGTAGGTTTCAACCTGGCCAACATGGGCCCCAAGATCGATTACACGCGGGCCGATAGCGACTCGCTGGGTAATGGTGATCCCATCCCGACGAACCTCCGCTTCGGCTACGCCTTCACGTTCGACTTCGATGAGTATAACTCGCTAACCCTGTCGAACGATTTCACCAAGTTGCTCACGCATGCGGAGGTGGATGAGAATGGGTTTTATCGTTCGGATCCGTTCTACAAAGCCATCTTCACGGCATGGCAGCCGATCAAAGTGAATCTGAACCCGGAAGAAGATGAGGAGGGACGTACCATCGGAGCGCTCGATCAGCTCATGATCGGGCTGGGCGCTGAGTACTGGTACAACCGACTGTTTGCGGCTCGCGCCGGCTACTTCTATGAGAACCCCTACAACGGAAACCGGCAGTTCCTCACCTTCGGAGCAGGCGTTCGGTACAGCATGGTGGGTGTAGACTTCTCGTACATCTACGCACTGGAGGAAAACCATCCGCTCGCCAACACCATGCGGTTCTCTCTGCTGCTGAACTTCAATAAGTGAGAGGCCGTCCGTACCGATTCCGGTACGTATCGATTGAGGAGGAGCCGGGGCCAGAGCCCCGGCTCCTCTCTTGTATGGTCTCTCCTGGCTTCTTTGGCGGAAATATCATGGACCATCCGGTTTTGTGTGTCAACTTGGGTATTGGTCTTGATGGGGTGGGCTTCGAGGACACGCGTTGAGCCCGGATGAACCATGTATTGAGTGGCGATTGCGCTATCTTATGGGTTTGCCAGGAGTGGTCTGAGAAAAACCTGCTGTCGTGTTACGAATCAGACAACAAAAACCAGAGGAGCAAGTTAACGGAGCTTGACTATCGTACCTACGCTTCCTGAGTCTAGCGCAGAGTCGCTATGGATATCACACTGCTCATCGTTTTCGCTGTTGCACTTCTTCTGGCCGGTGTCGGACTGATTGCCTTTACGCTATGGGGCAATAGACCGATGCGGCCCCGGAATGCATTTGAGTGGTTGTCCGTTGGGTTGTCGTCACTCCTCGTCGTGGCATCCGTCGTGCTTCTTGCTCTGCTGCTCTCCGAGCCCAATCGAGAGGTGGCCGTGCAGAACCTGATCGGAGCCCCGGAAGATGTGGTGGGTGCAACCGTCGATAAACCCGCCGAGGATCTGAGCTTTCGGCGCGTCTCCGATGACGCGCCGCTGAATCTGGCCGATTACAGGGGAAAGGTCGTTCTCCTTAATTTCTGGGCGACCTGGTGCATTCCCTGCATCACGGAGATGCCGGAACTCAACCGGCTCCAACAAGAATACCGGGATGAGGGCCTCGTGGTATTGACGGTTTCCGATGAGCCGCGTGATGTCCTGCTCCAGTCTGAGTTGCTGGCCGGGATGGAGACGGAGAGCGGCTACCTTCCCGAAGGCTCTACCATTCCAGACATGTACAGGCGCATGCTCATGGTTCGTCCGATGACGTACATCGTCGACCGTGAAGGCATCATTCGGGAGGCCATCACGGGTCAGGGTAACTTTGACCTCTTCGCCCGGTCCGTGACGCCATACCTGGAAGCCGATCTCGCGCAGCGCTAGCTTCTGGAAACGTCAGATGCTTGTCCGTAACGGTGGCGCACTCGATGCGTTATCATATGTACGGGCATAGTTCCTCGCCCATACTGAGCACTCACCTCATTACTGCCCGTGTTGCAGAGCATTGCAAAGGATGCGCCCGTCCTTGTTGGCGCGGCCATCGGGCTTCTGGCGGTAATAGGGCTGGGTGAAGCACTCCGGCTTACTCGCCGCATCACGCCGGAAACCTCCCGTCAGTTCATTCACGCAGCAACGGGTCTCTTCGCCGCCGCTGTGCCGTTTCTCTTTCGGCACCCGGAATCTGTCTACCTGCTTTCGTCCGTTTTCGTACTCGTGAACCTCACCGGGATGCTCAGGGGCTGGTTTCCTGCCATGCACGGCGTTCGCAGGCAGAGCACCGGGACCGTCACGTTCCCGCTCGCACTCATCGTCGCGGTGGCTGCATGTTGGAGCACGGATCCGGGACGTCTTTTCGCCATCCCCGTGGCCTTTTTGATTCTGGCGATTTCCGATCCGCTCGCGGCCATAGTCGGCACACATAAGGCAAATCCTCTTCGCCTTTCCATCAGCAAGGGAGAGAAGACACTGGCAGGAAGCGCGGCCTTCTTTCTCTCTGCTTTCGTGATCAGCACGATGGTGCTGCTCGGGTGTAAAGCTGCCGGACTCATTGAATGGACGACCGGAGATATCATCGTGGCGGCTCTCGGAGTAGCGGCTGTCACGGGGGCGGCGGAGATCCTGAGCAGTGGCGGCTGGGACAACCTGTTTATCGTCATAGCAGCCATCGTCTTTTTGGTTTACTTCGATGAACATCCGCAGAGCCGGTACGTGCTCCTTGGTGCGCTTGGCATCGGTGCTCTCTTCGCGTGGCTGACCCTGCGCATGCGATTTCTGGATATGTCGGGCGCGATCGCGGGAGGTTTGCTTGCGGTAACGGTAGTCGGCATTGGGGGATGGGGATGGGCTGTGCCGTCGTTTGCGTTCTTCGTCTTGTCCAGCCTGCTTTCAAAGCTGGGCGGGGCGCACAAGGCGAGCATCGAAGCGCAGTATGAAAAGGGGCACGTACGGGATGCCGGGCAGGTGTTCGCAAACGGAGGAGTAGGGTGGATCATGCTGCTCGCCCACACGATCTGGCCCGACCCGGTGTTCTACTGGGCGTTTCTCGGTGCCTTCGCCGCTGCAGCCGCGGACACGTGGGCCACGGAGGTCGGAGCGCTGTCGCGCGCCCGTCCGCGTCTCATCACGACCTTCCGGAAAGTGCCGCCCGGCACGTCGGGCGCCGTATCCGTATGGGGGCTCGTTGGCGCTGTTGCCGGCGCCGTCGTCGTCTGGATGACTACACTGCCGTTCCCCATGGCTGAGCAGACAGGTATCAGTTCCTTTCCAGGCGGATTGGCTGTCATCGTTGGCGGACTGATCGCGTCGCTCGTGGATAGTCTGGCAGGCGCTACGATTCAAGTCCAGTATGTCGATCCACAGACGGGCAACGTAACGGAACGGCCGGTCATAGGTGCGCCGGCGCACATCGTTACTCGCGGTTACAGGTGCATACGGAACGATCAGGTAAACCTTCTCTGTACCTTGTGTGGGGCCGCTTTCGCAGCGATATGTTTCGGCCTTACCTTCTAACGGGTGTAGGGGGCCTTTCCAGATTCAGTATGATGGGCCAGGAAGCAGATAGCGTGATGTATCCTCGTGTATACGGTATTGCAGCATATCATTCGCGGCAGGAGAGCGTGGTAACCAGGGATCATTCGCTCCGTATTGCCGCTAGGGTTACGGCCCTCCTCGTGATGTTGTTCATCGGAGCAGTGCCCGGTCGTGCGCAGCAGGCGGTCAGGCCGTTCAGCGTGCAAACTGAGGCCGCCGAGCACCTCGTAGAGGAGGGGAGGAGCGCACTGCTTCAGTTCCGGCTGAACGAGGCTGAACGGGTGTTCAAGGCACTGAATCGCATGCCTGGTAGTGGTGCTGCCGCATATCACCACCTCGCGTTATCGTCCATGCTCAAGCTTCTGATGACGGACGTACCGGCGTATTACGACGAGTTCTACCGCCGCGCGGACTCGTTACAGCTGGCATTGCGGGAAGTCGACGAACCGTGGCGCACGTACCTCGACGCGGAGAATCAACTGCAGCGGATGATCGTGTATGCCAAGCAGGGCAGCAATGTCAAAGCCGCATTCGCAGCCAAAGGAGCCTATGGCCGCTTTCGGAATGTGGTAAAGCGGTTTCCCTCGTTTTACGAGGCATACAAAGGAATGGGGCTACTGCACCTGAGTATTGGTTCGCTGCCAAGCACCTACCGGCGCATACTCGGGCTTCTGGGGTTTTCTGGAGAGGTCGAACAAGGCTTGCGAGAGCTTCGACTGGCTGCTGAGAAGAGTGCCTATAACCGGGAAGAAGCACACGTGCTGCTCGCGCTGGTAAACGGGGTCATGTACGACCAGCCTGAGCAAGCCGTACCGCCTCTGCGAACGCTATACGAGCAAAACAACCAGAGTCCTCTTTTTGCCTTCTTCTACGGATTCATGCTCCTGAAGACGCGGGATGCCGCAGAGGCGGAACGGGTGCTGAGTTCGGCAGTCCGAAAGGATGAGCGTGCCGGGTACTTCTTCCTCGACTATAACGAACACCACCTGGCCGAGGCGCATTTCAAGCAAAACGAGTTCGTACAGGCGGAAGAGCACTATAAACGATATCTGAGTCGGCATAAGGGCCCGGCGCTCAAGGCCCCTACCTACTTGGGGCTGGGACTTTCACTTGAGATGCAGAACCGCCGTGCCGAGGCCCTGAAGCAGTATGCGATGGTGAAATCCACGCGTGGTATGGATACCGACGATGCTGCCGAACGGGAAGCCAAACGGCGAATGGCTCGGCCCATGACCGAGCCGGAGCGCCAGCTTCTTCTTGCCTCAAACGCCTTCGGGTCAGGCGATTATAGCGGAACGGAGCGCATACTGCGGGCACTCTGGGATTCCGATAGCATCACGGAAGGCGAGCGTGCCGAGACGGCTTACAGGTTAGGGCGCCTGTATGAGGCCCAGCAGAAATATGATGAAGCCATTGCGGCCTATGAGTTGGCCATCGAGCACGCACAGGACCCGAATGCCCGCTGGGCGCCATGGGCGAACTTTTATATCGCCCAGATTTACGCCGATCAGGGTCGGAGGCAAGAGGCAGCCAGGGCTTATAAGGCTGCCCTCGAGTACAAAGGAAAATACGACTACTATCAGGCCCTGGAGCAAAGCGCGAAAGCTGGCCTCAAGAAGCTGTGAAGGACTACCGGCAGTCAGTTCGCCCTCATCCTTCGTTTCGCATCACGCATAAGTTCACCGGACCCATTCTCAAACGAGCCTTTCCGCGCTGAGGCATTTCTGCAGCCAGTCCCGCTTCCGCTGAAGCTCCACGATGCTCAATTCGTTCTGCGCCTTTGAAAACCGGCGTTTGGCTTCTGCATGGATCTGGCGGATCTCGATGGGGCGACCTGCAGCCTGGAGTACGAAGGCTAGCTCTGAGGCCAGGGTCGCACACTCCTTTCGCAGATTCTGCTCCTGCTGCCGTACGTCTACGATACCTTCTGGCTGTGCCTGGTGAGATACCGGCTGCCGCGATCCGCGGCTCTGGAAGAGGTCCAGGGAGTGGGTCTTCATCTCCCGGTGCTGCACTTCCTTGAGCTCCCAGACGGAATGCTCCGTGGCCGGTGCACCTGTCGGCTCCCGGCGCTCTCGCTCCTGCTTGAGCTTAACCCCGATCTGTTCCTCGGAAGTGATCCACTCCAGCGTGTGGACGACCTCGGAGTCGTTCGCCGCGAAGATGTCGCAGAGATTGCCTTCCTCACCAAAATCCTCCAGGTAGCGCATGCCGCGAAATACCTGCTGCATGGTCTTGGAGTAGGCGCGGACCAGGTCCGCCTTCACGATGACACTGATCGGTTTGATGTCGGTGCCCTCACCGATCATGTCCACCTGCACCATGACGTCGATCTGGCCTTCCCGGTAGCTGTCCAGCAGAGCAAGTCGTTCACCCGTCGGGATGTCCTGTCCGATACGAGCCGAGGAGAAGTTGGGAAACCGCTCGCGGACGAAGTCGAGAATAGCCGCCGCATGGCGATTACTCATCGCGATGATGAGCATCTGGTGATTCCGCTTGCTACGCCCACCGGACCGGATGGCCTGCTGTCGCCGTTTCTCGGCAAACCGTTCAAAGGCGGGGCCGAGCATGTTTTCCAGGTAGACCTCGTGGAAGCGAAGCTTGCGCCGGGCTAGGAAAGCATCGATCTCCTTGTTCGTCTTAGCCAGTTCCGCCAGTTTCGACAGGGTCATCTCAACCTCCTGACCGGTGTCCTGGCGCACCATCTTCAGCTTGTAGTCGACCACGTGCGCCTTGACCCGCTTCAGGATCTTGCCCTCCTCATGCGCATCTCGCATGGTCACCTCGTGCAGCGCGACGTAGTATTGCGTCCCATCCTCCCGCATCTCGAAAGGGACGCCGAACAGCGTCTTGTTATCCGAGCGCATCGGCGTACCGGAGAGCGCGACGGTGCAGGCATAGGGAAGAAGCTGGATTTTCTCTGCCCAGAGCCCGTCATCCGACAGGTGATGTACCTCGTCGAAGATGAACATGGCGCGTGCGGACTGGCAGTACTTCAGGAGCGCCTGGTTGCCGCCCTTTCCACTCGCATACTGGTAGGTCGTGACGATGATCTGCGTATCCAGGTTCTTCAGGAACACGCGCTCGGAGTCGGCCACACAGAACGAGAAAGCCGGTGCGCCGAGGTTGCGGAAAACGCGAGAAAGCTCTTCGGGATCTGCATACTGATCTCGCAAGTTGCCGCGAGGAACGAACACGACGAGCTTGTCGGCCAGCCCCAGGCTATGAGCGATCACGAACGACGAAAGGGCCGTAATCGTCTTTCCGTAGCCAGGTACGAATACGCCCAGGTGGTTGGTTTCCCCACGCTGCAAGGCTTCCGCCAGCTTGGCGAGGAACTCGAATTGCCCTCGGCGAAAGCGAAAACCGGGCTGTGGATGTATACCAGGAAGAGAAACGGATGCGGCAGACGAGGCAAGGGGTTCGGACATGTACGCTGCGGACGAGGAACTACGATGTGCGCCGAAATAGCGTTGCCGATGAAGTACGGAGTTGAATGGCTATGGAAATGCTGCGGCCGAAGCCGACCAGCACGTAAAGAACGTGATTCTGGTCGACTCAGCCAAGGAGAAAGGCGTGAAGATTGGACTGCATGCTTGTTTCAGTGACTCTCGGATGATCTGTTTTCATCATTGAGGGAGCTAACTGATGAAAAGAACTTGACTTAAAGAGTCAAAAAAACGACCTTTTTGAACATGCAAGAAGCCCGGCTCCCCCACAGAACCGGGCTTCCCATTCCATTCGATGATGCCACACATCATGACGGAGTAGATGGCGTGCCTCTCCTTGGCGCGCCTTCTTGATTTCACGGGAATTAACGCCGATTGTTGCGCTCATGTTCAAAGTTGTTACGAACCGCAGTCGGCTGTAGCGAATAGTGGGGTAGCTGTTGCCAATGGTGAGTGCCGCATCCCAATGTTTTCTCCATCGTGATGTGGCAGTCTAGAGCCAACCGGCTAAGCCGGTTCGAGGCGATCCTGATGCTCTGGTGGTAGCCTGACACAAACGATATGCCTGATGGCATAGCTTTTGGCAGGGATTGTCGATGGGAGGGCAATGGCTCATCTGGGGCGAACTGAATTACGAAATGAACCCTCCCGTTACATTTCGAAATGCGGATCGAGCGGTCGACTCGATGGTAAAGGGGACGCGAGCGTGCGAGTCGAGGAATGGGAGCGTGGAAACGAAAAACGCCTCGACACGGGGCAAACCGGTATCGAGGCGTCTGTTTCATTCGAAGCGTGCCCGGGAGGATTCGAACCCCCGGCCTTTGGAACCGGAATCCAACGCTCTATCCAGCTGAGCTACGGGCACATATTTCCAATATAGACATCCCGCTGCCTGCCGTCAAGCTGCAGCGAACCCCTAAAACCTGGTATAAGCATATAAGTTTCTGTAGCTTGTGCTTGATTTTGAACTTTCAAAGGTCCTGACAGGCATCGGCAACAGCACAAGAAAGCGGAGTACCGCAAAGCGCCATGGGCCATCCCCTGCGAGACATAACGGACCGATCCATCCGGAGTACTACGATGGGAGATGACGCTGTCCTGATCGATCGCTTTGAGTACGATCCGGAAGGCGCCTTTACGGAACTGCTCGACCGGTACACTCCTGAACTCGTCCGCATGATACGCCGCCATGTGCGAGACACGGATGATGTGATGGAGGTTTATACCGCCATTTGTGAGCGTCTGAGTGCCAATGATTATCAATCCCTGCGTCGCTTCAGGAAGGATGGAGCCCTGCTACCGTGGCTGGGGGTAGTGGCGGCCAATGCGGCTCGAGACTTGTTCCGGAAGCGTAGAGCCACGTCTATTCCGAAATCCGTCCTTGCTAAGTTGGATGAGAAGGAGCAGTGGATCTTCCGGTATCACTACATGGAGCGAATGCCGCATGAGGACATTGCGGAGATCGTGAGCGGCAAACATGGCTTTCCATGTACGGCTCTGGAAGTCGTCCGCGCGATCGGTAAGATCAATGACCTCCTGAGCATCAAGAAGCGCTGGCTTCTCCTGTGTGCACTCAACGCCAATCGCCCTCCGCTTTCCATTGATGAACTGAGTGAAATCGGATACCACCCGGCGGCGCCCGACGACTTCGCGGCGCTGGAAGAGGCTCTGCGTGAACGCAATCGGATTGAGCGACTGACGCAGGCGCTGAAGACGCTCTCGTCGAATGATCAGTTGATGGTCATGCTTCGATTCGAGCAGGGGATGTCGGCCATTGAGATCGCCAAAGTCATGCGCCTGGAAAGCCATAAATACGTCTATACCCGCCTGCGGACCATTATAGCCCGGCTCCGTAAGCAAATGGGGGAGGAGGAAGATTGACCTCGCGGGGAGCTGCACTGCGAAATCCCATCTTGAACGGCTTTCCCGATGTCAGGGCATTCTTTAACGAGCCCAGATCGAGTACGACTTCCTTCGTTATAGTCACTCCGTACCATGGGCCTGCCCACCATGTTGTGCGGTGGCCTGTGTCTGCAAAGGTATCGCAGGCGAGTCGGCCCGGTCTGTGGAACGCAGCCTCGTTACGTGCCGGCCTTGGGTACGTGAAGCCCGCAGCGTATTTTCACGGGGCTGTTCAGCTATCGCATACAGTGAGGGGTACGGTCATTTCCTCCCTTACGGATCGCCTGTGTCAATTCCCTTTCTATGATAGAAGATTATCCATCCGAGCGTACGCAAGTGCCCTACATCCCGGGCGGTCCGGACCGCCCGCCAGTTCCTTTGGACGGGGTGCTGGAACGGCAAAAATTTGCACCTCTCTTTACGGCAATCGCCGTACTGTTTTTTGCATTCCTGTTGTTTCAGGTCGTCATCAGCCCGATTGTCATCATCGTCGGCCTGTTGGCGCAGGGGCTGGCTCCTGATGAGATGATGGAGGCGTTGGGTACCCTGATGGAGGAGCGGATCAACCTCGTGCTGGTGGCCAATACCATCGGGCAGATCTTCGGACTCGCACTACCCACGCTGCTCATTGCTCGCTTGCACTCCTCCAGGTGGGCTGACTTCTTACATCTCCGGCCCACATCTGCGTATGCGTTTGGGCTCGCGTTTGTCGGCCTCGTGGCCCTCACTCCCGTAGTGCAGTTTCTTGGCAGCGTCAATCAACATTTGCCCCTGCCGGATTTTCTGCAAGAATTGGAGCAAGCACAGATTGATCTGATCGACCGGGTGCTGCTACAGGGGGGGGCGGTCTGGCTGACGTTGTTGATGCTGGCCGTAACCCCCGCCATCTGTGAGGAACTGTTGTTCCGTGGTTATGTGCAGCGCCAGGCGGAGCGGAGTCTGGGCATCGTTGGTGGCATCCTGTTCTCCGGCATCATCTTCGGATTGTACCACCTCCGCCTTACGCAAGTGCTTCCACTTGCAACGCTCGGGTTATATCTGGCCTTCCTGACCTGGAGTACGGGAAGCCTGTACCCGGCTATGCTGGTTCATTTCGCCAACAATGCCTTTGCTATCATACTATCTAGCTATGTCAGTTCGAGTCCTGAGTACGATCCGGCGGATCTCGAACAATTTGAGGTGCCGTGGTATTATATAGTGGTCGGGATTGCCGTGTTCATCCCCGTCGCTATGCGGCTGGCTCGGCTGAACCTGGAACCCGGGACCGGTCCGGGCACTCCCGGTGCTCCTGAACGGCGCGACTTTTTCATCTGAAGATACTTGCTCATGGCAGATCGTACATACCAGGGATGGGTGTCCGTTTTTCGGACCGGCACCGATTATGAAGCAGATATCGTGCGGGATCGGCTCGATGACGCTGGCATACCTGCGGTCGTTCTTACCCAGCGCGATCACGCATTCAATCTGAATGTCGGCGATATGGCCTCCGTTAACGTGATGGTGCCGCCGGAACGGGTCGATGAGGCGGCTGCCCTGCTGGATGCGCGCCCCCTTTCGGACGCGGAACTCGATGAAGCAGCTATGACGTCCGACCCGGCCGCGCCACCCGCGCATGATCGTGAACGGGAAGCCATGCTCGATTCCGGTATCGAAGAGATCAAATTCACCGCGCCGGACGATGAGGAGGAAGAAGAAGGCCCGTAAATCCCGTGTGTGCTGGTCGACCGTGGAGCAGGCCGGGGATGAGTCGGAAAGTGAATCGTGTCCGCCTGTGCGCATCTCTGGGATTTAGCCATCTCGGACTCCTCGACTGGCATTTGATCTGTTCGATTACTGCACACACGCCTATATCATAGGGCTGCTACGGCACGATCTTACGTCAGATCGCCGCCCGCCCGAGCACGAGCAGGGCGGGCGTCCTTTTTAACCCATAGCCACATCACGTCGTACCGCTTGTCGAATCTCGCACTTCGTATTCTGACAGCCATCCTGGGCGTTCCCCTCATTCTGGGATTGCTCTATGTGGGTGGCTGGCCCTTCATGATCTTGCTGCTCGCCGCGGCGCTGGGCGCCCAGTATGAACTCTACGGGCTCATGCGGCTCGCAGGCGTCCAGCTCCACCGCACGCTGGGAATGGCTGTAGGAGGGTTGTTGGCGCTCCACGCAGCGCTGGATTGGGCGCTGCCGCTTGCCGTCGCATTGGTGCTGCTCCTGCTGGCAATAGATCCGCTCCGGCATGAGAACGTACAGCCTCTCACCGGTATGGCGGCCACCTTGTTCGGTGCCGTCTATCCCGCTGCCTTTCTGGGTTTCATAGGCGATCTCCGTCTGCTGGAGGGAGGACTCGTCGGCAATACTGAGGCCTTCTACATCACGTTGACGGTGTTTCTCCTCGTCTGGGCTACGGATACGTTTGCCTACTTCGCGGGGCGCTCGTTTGGGAAGCACCCTCTGGCGCCGCGCGTCTCGCCCAAGAAAACGTGGGAAGGGGCTATCGGCGGGGCCTTGGGCGCGGTCATCGTTGCGGTCGTCCTGAAGCTAACACTACTGGAGTACGTCTTTTCCTGGGGCGACACCCTCGCCGTTGCCCTCATCTGCGGCATCATCAGCCAGTTTGGAGACCTCGTCGAAAGCAAGTTCAAGCGCTCCGTCGGAGCCAAAGATTCCGGTACCATTCTCCCCGGTCACGGCGGGCTTCTCGACCGCCTGGATGCGCTGATCCTGGCTGCTCCGCTGGTGTATCTGTACCTCGCCTATGTGGCGCGCATCTACTGATCGGTATTCCCGCAGGTGCGCACATAAGTGACGTAGCGACAATAAAAAATCCCTGGGAGGCTATAAACCTCCCAGGGATTGGTCTTCGGCAGGGGTGACGGATTCAATCAGAGGTCCGTTTCGATCCCGATCAGCCAGCGGAAGCCAAACTGATCGTCCTCATCGAGGTAGTCCGGCTTACTTACCCACACCGGGAAACGGGCCGCCAGCCGCAACGTGGAGAGCACGTCCGACTGCGCAATCCAGCGGCTGAGCGGTGCTAGCCGTGCCACGTCGTATGTTGCGCCGAATCCCGCGTCTGCTGCGAGCGGGAGGTCGTTCCGGAAGACATCTGTCATGGTGCCATCCCACACTTCTCCGATACCGCTGTAGATCTGCGCGTCGAAGGGGGCCAGCCATGGATTGGAGAAGAGCCCGGTTGTCGAGACTTCCAGTCGCCCGGCCAGAATGTGCCGGCCGGTTGGAACAGTACCCAGAACGTAGGCCGCCGGACCCACGCCTGCGAGAGGAGCGAAGCGCCCGTTCTCCACGGCATCGTCAAAAGCGGCTCCCAGCGTTCGGAATGCATCGTTTTGCCACGCGTCCAGCACGGTCGCCAGCCCCAGCCGGTTGAGCCGGCTCGGCACGAGGTCGCGCCCGCTCAGGCCCAGCCGGAGTTTCGCTGTTCCTCGGAACGGACCCAGCGGAGCCGTCTGGACGGCATCGGCGAGCATCCGGGTCGTCGTTCCGGTAAAGCCGTCGTCCGAAAGGCTGGAACCGAGTTCTACCGAGAGCCGGACACGGTTCTTGCCTCGTGCCACGAGATAGCCGGCTCCCGCCGAAAGCGTGTGCTCGGGATAGAGGGGGAGAAAGGCCGTTGGTGAATAGATGCGCGGGTCCGTACCGTATCGGTGGTTGATGGTGAACGCGATCCGCCGTTCCAACGCGCTGAACAAGAGGCGTTGTCCCAGCCTGGTCTGAAACGCCAGTTCATTCTGCAGATAGCCGAAGTGCTTCTGCGAGGAGAAGGACGCTTCTGCAAAGGGGCCGAACCGTTCGACAGGGCTGCGCAGAGACACTTCGTAGTCAATCCCGTCGCCCGCCGATCCGTCTGTAAACGGTCCGATCTCTGGACGGAGCGACTCGCCCTCACCGAAGAGTACCTGCGGCCACACCTTCACCATGGCTTTTGTCTGGAGATAGTCGAACAGGTACGTCCCGCGCGCCTGCGCGCCAAGGGCGAACCCATAGCCCTGCGCATACTGCCCGAGCGGACGGTAGCCCAGACTATAAGCCAGCCAGTTCGGAACCGGCGGTTGTAGAAAAGCCGCGTTGAGGGGAATGCCCGTTTCGTTGTTCAGCCTGCTCACGTCCGGTGTCATGAGGAGCGGGTCCAGATAGGCCTTTACCGGTCGAGCAGGTAATGTCACGGTCACGGCATGCTCGGACGAAGTCCACGGCCAGGGTTCGCCGATGATCCAGTTCTCCGGGACGGGCTTGTGGCCCGCCATGATCGTAAGTGGCACATTGACCCACTGGTAGCGGCCATCCTCCAGTTCCAGGACGAGGTCGACAGGCAGCACGGTCCTGCCATGCCGCTTCAAGGAGATGGTCGTCGTCCAGCCACCCGAGCCGTCGGGGCGGGAGTCCAGGTCTCGAATGCCGTAGTCCACGTCCCACGGTGTGTTCAGAAGCTGGCTGAAGAACCAGTCGAGCTGCACGCCGCTCACGTCCTCGGCCACCTTTTCAAGGTCGTGAGGATGAGGATGACGGAACAGAAAACGGCGTACGACTTCGCGTAACCACTGTTCGCGCAATGGCTCGGAAATCACGTAGCCCAGCATCTCCACAAGGCTCTCTCCACCGGCGTAGGCGGCCACACTGTATCCCGAATTCGTTTCGAACCAGTCGGAGGGGGTATTCAGGGGCTCGAAGAAGCCGTAACGCCGCGCGCGTACGACCGAAAGCAACGCATTCGCATGGCTCGCCTCGCCCTGGCCGCTCACGTGGGCGAGCGCCTCGGTGGAGATGTAGTTCGCAAAGCCCTCGTCGATCCAGGCGTAATCGGCTTCGTTGGAGCCAACGATACCGTAGAACCACTCGTGCGCCAGTTCGTGCGCGGTCGTGCCGAGAAGCGAGCCCGGACTCCGGTTACCGGTGATGAACGTCACCATCGGATATTCCATCCCTCCATCCCCGGCCTGGGCGACCGTAAACTGCGGGTAAGGGTACCGTCCGTACCGCGCCCCGAGAAACTCTGTCAGCGCAGGAAGCCAGGTGCGCTGATTCTTCCATACTTCTGCGTAGGCAGGTAGATAGAGGACGTGGTAGGTGATGCCCTGCTGGTCCGTAAAGCGGTCGTGGATGTACTCCGGGTCGGCCGCCCAGGCGAAATCGTGCACGTTCTCCGCGTAGAAATGCCACGTTAGCGAATCGCCGGACGTGGCGGGCGCAGATGAAGAAGCATGCGTGCCGTAGCCGTGGCCGACCTCATCCGGATTCTGCACCACGCCCGTACCGCCTACGACGTACTCGGCAGGAAGGGTAATCCGTACGTCGAACGTTCCATACGGGGCGTAGAACTCGCGCCCGATGTAGGGATCGGCATGCCACCCCGTATGGTCGTACTGAGCCATCTTCGGATACCACTGTGCCATCGAGTAGTCGATCCCGTCGTTACTGTCCCGCCCTGTGCGTCGGGTCATCAGAGGCACTTGCGCATGGAAACGCATCTCGAACACGGAGGAGTCGCCGGGCAGGATGGGTTCTGCGAGGGTGACCTGCATTACCGTATCGTACACATCGAACGAGACGGGGCGTCCGTTCTGCGTCAGGTGTTCCACACGCTGGTAGCCGATTTCGTCCGGGCCGAGTTCGAAGATGCGTGGCACGACACGTGGATCCGGATCGGGCAAATGGCGGTTTCGCTCCGCCATCATGGATTGCGGATTGAATGCGTTGAAATAAAGGTGATAGAACACCTCACGCAGCGTGTCAGGTGAGTTGTTGTAGTACGTGAGACGTTGCTCACCCTGTAGCTGATGCCGATCTGCCAGAAGGGTCACGTCCATTTCATAGCGCACCCTCTGCTGCCATTCAATGGCTGTTTGCGCGGAGGCCGGTCCAGAGATCAGGATACAGGTAAGGACGACGATGCTGGTGGTACGAAGCATGAAGTAGGAGGGGGCTGGAACAGAATACCCTGCAGGGGGACTCCATTAGGGCTGGACTCACTCCCATAAGTTAAAGACGAATACCCGCCCTTTCTCCTTTTTTGGATGCTCACGGGTTCCAGTATGCCGATAGCGGCCGATCCTTGATGATTTGCGGAATCATGTAATCGCTCGCGGCGTACTCAGCTACGGTATAAAGTGCAATCCGTACCGGGATCGGATCGAACAGACGTGACGAAAGCCGAGATCATAGACCGTATCGCTGCTGGGACCGGTCTCACGAAGATCGAGACCGAGGCGGTCGTTAACGGGTTCATCGCTACCGTAATTCAAGGTCTCATGTCCGGAGAGGACGTGGAGATTCGGGGATTCGGTTCGTTTCGGATCCAGCACCGCGCTGCCCGGAGTGCACGGAATCCCCGGACAAACGAGGTGATCGAAATCGAGGAGCGCTACGTTCCCGTTTTCAAACCGTCTCGCGAACTCCGTGACGAGGTCGACCGTGCCGCCAGAGAGCGTGCGGCTAACCCGTGACGGAGAGAGGCATCTCGGGTCGGGAACAGCAGTTCGTTCAGAATAAGTGGATCCGGTACCAACCAGGAAGAGTAGGGCGAGAAGGTTGAATGAGAGGTCGGATGGAGGAAGGCATCAGGTTACCGGAGTTCGGGTGAAGATATCTCGCGATGCTACGTTTCCGGGTCATTTTGCCGGATATTGGGGGCGATCAGTTTTCATAGAGGCTTCGCGTAACTACCGGGACTATTCCGGACGCTGTTCTGCAGTTTCCTTAGTACGTATACGATGGCAAGCAACAAATCGATGGCCGTGTGTGACGAGTGTGGCGCGCGGGTAGCACCTGGTGCAGAGGTGTGTGACCTGTGCGGCAACCCTCTGAATGGCGATAAGACTCCCGCTGAACGTGTCTACGAGGAGGTGGCGGGGGCGGTCGGATCGGAAGAGAACGAGACCGTGCAGGCGAACCGTGCTGAGGGGGTATTCTGCAACCAGTGCGGTTGGAAGAATCCAGCCGGGGCCCGCTTTTGTAGCCAGTGCGGTGCGCAGCTTCAGAATATTGCTGCCATTCGGCCAGAACGGCCCGCGAACCTGCGCGGTGTTCCGGTAGCGTCCGGATTGCCGTCTCGGAGACAGCCGGATGCGGGTGGTAGTTCTGAACGTGCGGCGGAAAACAACAGTGCGGTTACGCGGCAAGTGGTAATCCTCGTCACCGCAGGCACGTTGCTGGTCATCGCGCTCTACCTGATCACCGTCTTCAGCCGGAATACGGCCATCTCTGAGGCTGCCAAAGCGGGTCCGCCATCTACTCCTCAGGATATACCGGCTGCTGCCCCGCCACCTCCTCAGATTGCCGAACAAGTTGCCAGCCTCGAGGATCAGATCGCTTCGCTGACAGGCGAAGAGAAAACAGCGAAGCAGCAGGAACTGGTCAACCTCTATCTGCAGTCAGGCCGCCTCGATCTCGCCGCGCAGGAGCAGGAGCGTCTTGCTGAAAATGTGAACACGACGGAAGCGTGGGCCAACGCTGGGCACTACTACTACGGCTATATGGAGCAGGTCGAAGGACAGGCTCGCGTGGCTGCCGGACAGAAAGCCATCGCGGCCTACCGGCGTGTGCTCGAACAGGAGCCGGGCAATAACGACGTGCGCACCGACATGGCAACGGCCTTCCTGTACACGAACAACCCGATGGAAGGGGTCAACCAGATCAAGCAGGTGCTCGATTCCGACCCGAACCACGTCCAGGCGAACTTCAACTACGGCGTCATGCTCAGCATGATTGGCCGTGTCGATCAGGCGCTTGCTCAGTTCGAGAAAGTAAAAACGCTCGTTCCGGAGGGTTCGGATAACTACCGTCAGGCCAATGCGGCCATCGAAACACTGCGCAGCAGCGCCGGTCGTACCGGGTCCGGCAGAGCATCGGCCTTGTAGTGGCACTTGCGTAGCGTACAGTACTACACGGTGAACGGGTTTGATTGCCGGTAGCCCACAGGTCTTCCTTGTGCGTTAGCATGCCTACCATCTCTGGAAGGTCCGACGGCAGGGTGAGTAGGAAGACAGCGTTATCTTCTCCGTAAACGGGCTTCACGTCGAAGGATAATTCAATTCTTCCGTGTAGTGCACTGGTACCGGTGCATCGTATGGTGCTCTCTCAGGGAAATCGACGTACTTTACCCGGGATCGGGCCTTTCAGAAGAACGACGCATGAAAAACCCATTTACGACCGAAGAACTGGAGCGGATTAAGCAGGCTGTCACGGAGGCGGAGCAGCGCACGTCGGGCGAAATCGTACCCTACATCGTCGATCGGAGCGGCGAGTATGATGTAGCCATCTGGCGTGCCGCGTCGATAGCCGCCGTGTTAGCGCTGGCCGTCTCGGTTTTCATCCAGCAGTTCTATGATGGCTGGCGCTTGGCCTGGGTGTATACCGGATGGGGAACGGCACTCCTGGCTCTCGTTGCGGGCATGGCGGGAGCCGTATGCGCGCAACTCATTCCGGGTTTGCAACGACGGCTGGCAGGTTCGGCATTGCTAGATCGTACCGTTCACCAGCGGGCTCTGCAGGAGTTCGTCGAGGAGGAAATTTTTAATACCCGCGATCGGACGGGCATCCTGATCTTCATCTCGCTCTTCGAGCACCGCATCGAGGTGATCGGCGATACGGGCATCAACCGGCTGGTTTCGGCAGACGACTGGGCTGATGTCGTCCTCCGCATCCGGGACGGCATCAAGAGCGGCCACCTCGCAGAGGGCATCATCGAAGCCATCCACATGTGCGGTCATCTCCTCGAACGCAGCGGCGTAGCCGTCCGCCACGACGACATTGACGAGCTTCGAAACGAATTGCGGGTCAAACGGGGGAGGTGAGCGGCGGGATATCGCATGTTCGATTCATTCCCGCGGCTCCCTTCGTTAGAACATCAACCCCAGCTCGAGCTTCGCCGCATCGGACATCATATCCCGGTGGTAGGGAGGGTCCCACGTTAACTCTACCCACGCGCTCGCTACTCCCGGTACCTCCTGAACCCGTTCCCGTACCTGGGCCGGAAGAAAGCCCGCAGCCGGGCAGCCCGGTGCCGTCAGCGTCATCTTGATGTATACCGACCGATCTTCGTTGACCGTCAGTTCGTAGATGAGCCCGAGGTCGTAGATGTTGACAGGGATCTCTGGATCATAGATCTCCCGGATGGCCTGAATGACGTTGTCTTCGAGTTCAGCCAGGCTGATCTGTTCGGGTGTAGTCGTTTTCTTCTCTTCCATAACGCATCTCAAAGCTGTAGGCACAGTCTGCTTGTCCATTGAGGAGGGCGGGCTCAGTCGCTCCTGCTATCCGTGACGGCCTGCTGTGCCACGGCGTAGAGTTTCATCTGTTTGATCATACCCGCCAGACCATTCTTGCGGGTGGGGGAGAGGTGCTCCTGAAGCCCGATCTGCTCCAGAAATTCCAGTCGTGCCGAGGCAATGGCCTCTGGTCGCTGGCCGTTGAGCACGCGAATGAGCAGGGCGATAAGGCCCCTCGTAATGTGGGCATCGCTATCGGCCTTGTAATAGAGCAATCCCCCTTGCTCCTCTGCCCGCACCCACACCTGGCTCTGGCAACCGTGGATCTTGTAGTCCTCGGTCTTATACGCTTCCTCGATGAGGGGGAGGTTCTTGCCCTGCTCGATCAGGTATTCATACCGCCCCATCCAGTCGTCGAAAAAACTGAACTCCTCGACGATCTGTCTCTCGCGGGCTGCTATATCATCTGTCTGCATGTAACACTCGATTCAAGAAAGACAGTCGAATAGTCTTCACTCCCTCATGCCGAACTTGTTTCGGAATCTCCCTGCAATTCGATGAGCAAGGTGGGCATGCGCGGGCTATCTCATGGACACTGCTCACCCCATCCCGTTCAGGATGATAGTGCCAGGGGCAAGCCTCTTAGGAAGAGCAAGCCAGTCGTGACCGGGTTATCTGTTATCTCTACCAGGTGCCATCCCGAGCGTAGCCGAAGGACTCCTCGGCTACGGCCCTGGCGGGCTCCGCTCCTCGTATCACGATCGACAGGCCTCTAGCATAATGGCGGCAGCCTTCCACCTTCGTCAATCCTACTCCTGGTCTCGCGGCTGAACCATCTCCGGATCGACGCTGTCCTCCAGGACGATCTCCTCGATCTGGGGCTCCACGGACGTATCGGGCTCGATACTCATTTCAGGATCTACGGAGCATTCGGATGCGTCGTTGGAGGAGCAGGCCTGAACCGAGCACAGCAGCAGAAGGAGCAGGCTGTAGCGAAGCATCTTCATGCGGGTACCGGACATTATGGAGATTCGCTCGTGCTATCACGCAGGCTCCTTCAGAGACGTAGAGCCTCGGAGGAGTTGACGACAACACCACGGAGTCTCGGCAGTCCGCAATGCGCCCGGCCCCTTACGAGAAGAGCGCTTGTACGCGACGCAGTCCGTCTGCGAGCGCATCCACCTCCGCTCGTGTGTTGTAGAAGGCAAACGAGGCCCGGATCGTACCCGGTAGACCCAGCCGCTCCATCAGCGGCTGCGTGCAGTGGTGGCCCGTTCGCACCGCAATGCCCAGTTGGTCCAGGATCGTTCCGGCATCGTACGGGTGGATACCTTCCATAGTCATCGAGAGCACGCCTGCCTTGTCTCTGGCCGTACCCACGATGCGAACCCCTTCGATTTCCTGTACGCGCTCGGTCGCATAGGCGAGCAGGTCGTGCTCGTAAGCCGCGATGCGTTCCATCCCGATCTGCTCCAGGTAATCGATGGCCGTCGCGAGCGCGATCCCGTCGGCAATGTTAGGGGTGCCCGCTTCGAACTTATAGGGCAGTTCGTTGAAGGTCGTCCCTTCGAAGCTCACCCGCTCGATCATATCCCCGCCACCCTGCCACGGCGGCATCTCCTCCAGCAACTCCCGCCTGCCGTAGAGCACGCCGATGCCCGTCGGACCGAACATCTTGTGGCCGGAGAAGCAGTAGAAATCGCAACCGAGCGCCTGTACGTCTACCTTTGTGTGGGGCACGGCCTGCGCGCCGTCGACGAGCACCGGGATACTGAGCGCGTGCGCGTCGGTGATCATTTCTCGAATGGGGTTGACCGTTCCCAGCGCATTCGAGATGTGGCAGATGGCAACCAGTTTGACGCGGTCGCTCAGCAGCGTCCGGTATTCATCGTAGATGATTTCGCCGTCATCCGTGATCGGGATTACTCGCAGGCGAGCCCCTTTCTCCTCACAGAGCAACTGCCAGGGCACGATGTTCGAATGGTGCTCCATCGTGGAAACGACGATCTCATCTCCGGCTCCGATGCGCACGCGCCCGAAGGTGGATGCGACGAGGTTGATGGCCTCGGACGTGCCCCGTGTGAAGATCACCTCTTCGGGCGAGGGGGCATTGATGAAGCGCTGGACGGCCACTCGGCTCTGCTCGTACGCGTCAGTGGCCTGCTGGCTGAGCGTGTGAACGCCCCGGTGGACGTTGGCATTCTCTCCCTCATAATAGGCCCGGATGCGGTCGATGACTTGCCGGGGCTTCTGGGAGGTCGCTGCGTTATCGAAATAGATGAGAGGTTTGCCGTGGATCAGCGTTCGCAGGGCGGGGAAGTCCTCACGCACCTGCTCGACGTCGAACGGAGCAGCGAGTTCGATAGTGGAGTTCAGGAGTGGAGTGGAGGAGGTGGTACTACGCATAGATCCATCAGTCTAAAGAATCCCCTGTAGGCACACGCCACCGGCGTGTGCACGTTCCCGGTTTGCACCGACCGGCGTGTACCGCCTCCGCCATCCAGACGCCCGTAGTCACCCCGTGAACCGCGCGTGCACGGCTTCGTCCAGCGCGGCACGCAGGGGCTCGATTCGCACGTTATCCAGCACGTCGCGTGCAAACGCCAGCAGCAGCATCGCTCGTGCCTGTTGCGGCGTAATGCCGCGTGTGCGGAGGTAGAAGATCGATTCCGGATCTAGCTGGCCGGTCGTTGCACCGTGGCTGCACCGCACGTCGTCGGCGTAGATCTCCAGTTCCGGCTTTGCATACATCTTCGCCCGATCCGTCAGCACGATGCTCTTGTTGGACTGGTAGGCGTTCGTTTTCTGAGCATCTCGCCGTACGAACACCTTCCCATTGAAGACACCGGTAGACTCGTCGTTCAGGATGCCTTTGTACAGTTCGTTGCTGTTGCAGTTCGGTGTGGCGTGGTCTACGAGGGTGTGGTTGTCCACGTGCATCCGTCCGCGGCCGAGAAAGAGTCCGTACAGGTGGGACTCGCAATGCTCCCCGTTCAGCAGGAAGGACAGGTTGTTGCGGACGATGTCTCCGCTAAAGGTAAACGTGTATACCGAGCACACGCTGTCTTCCTCCTGGTGCGCCTGGGTCGTATCGACGAGCGTAGCATCTTCCCCTGAGTCTTCCAGCTTGTAATACTCGACGTTCGCATGCCGTCCGGTGTAAATCTCCGTAACGGCATTCGTAAACGTCTTGCCGCCCGCCAGGGCGTGCTCGGACTCTATTACGCGAACGGCTCCGCCGTCCTCTGCCACGAAGAGATTGCGCGGCTGGAGCATCACATCTTCATGTGCATGGATGAGCCGAACGACCTGAACCGGCTTTTCCAGAGCGACGCCGCGTGGGATGTAAATGAAAAGTCCGTCTTGCGTGAAGGCCGTGTTCAGCGCCGTAAACGGCTCTGCGCGGAAATCGGCAATCTGTGCAAAGTGCCGGTTGACGATCTCGGGGTGAGCCTCGGCCGCCTGTGCGAAGCCGGAGATTACCACGCCACTCGGGAGTGTACCGATGCTGGATAGTTCATCGTTGAACCGCCCGTTCGTCAGTACGACGACGTGCGAATCCAGGTCAGGGACGAGGAATTGGGCGATATCCTGCTTCGATACCGGTACCGGCGCCCCGGCCCCCTGGATCTTATAATCGTGCCGCAGCGCCTTCTCGATGCTGGTGTACTTCCATGCCTCGGATTTCCGAGTCGGAATGCCAAGCATCGAGAATGCCTGAATGGCCTCGCGGCGCAACCCTTGCACGGTAGCGTTGCTGCCGTTCAGCGTATGCCCGTCCTGCATTTCGAAAGCCGCAACGTAGCGGTCTTCCGGACGGATTGCCTGTTCTATGGATGATGGCACAGCCATTTCCTTGTTTACAATTAGAGATTCCAACCTGTCATCCCGAACCACGTCGCCCTGAGCTTGCCGAAGGGTAGTTTCGGGCTCTCCCTGCCTTTGGCCCATTCACGAAATCGGGAGATGCTGAAATCGAAGATTCATGCCGGTAACGAGTTCAGCATAGCGTACACTGGCATGGGATTGACGACCTCCCGGATAGTTCAACTTACCGGGAGGTTTCCTCCGACATCAGACGAGGGTAGCCGTCTCGTCCCGGATCCAGTCGTAGCCCCGCTCTTCGAGTTCCAGCGCCAGTTCCTTCCCGCCGGACTTCACGATCCGTCCATCCACGAGCACGTGGACGAAATCCGGTACGATGTAGTTCAGCAGGCGCTGGTAGTGCGTGATGACCACGAAGGCACGGTCGCTCGACCGGAGCTGATTCACGCCATCCGCTACGATGCGCAGCGCGTCGATGTCAAGGCCGGAATCCGTTTCGTCCAGGATCGCGAGCCGCGGCTCGAGAAGCGCCATCTGGAAAATCTCATTGCGCTTCTTCTCGCCGCCGGAAAACCCTTCGTTCACGGACCGCTTCGTCAGGTCGGCGCTGAGCTCTACGAGACCGGCCTTCTCCCGCATGAGGCCGAGGAACTGCACCGCGCTCAGGGGCTCCTCTCCACGGTGCTCACGCACCGAGTTGACCGCCTGCCGCAGGAAGTTCGTCATGCTCACGCCGGGGAGTTCGACCGGGTACTGAAAGGCCAGGAACAGGCCCTCACGGGCTCGCTCGTCCGGCTCCATCTCGAGAAGGTCGTTTCCGGCAAAGAGGACCTCGCCTTCAGTTATCTCGTACTCCTCACGTCCGGCCAGCACAGAGGCCAGTGTGCTCTTTCCCGATCCGTTCGGGCCCATGATTGCATGGACTTCACCCGGATTCACGACGAGATCGAGGCCCTTCAAAATCTCATTCTCTTCTATCCGCGCTCGAAGATTCCGAATCTCCAGTAGTGCCATTGTCGAAAAATTCTATAGATGGTCGAATAATTCTTGGTTGCTATCGGTTTTCAGCGGTCGGCTATCGGTGGAGACAAAAGGCTGAGCGCCGAAAGCCAACCGCTGACCGCTCCTTACCCCACACTTCCTTCCAGTTCGATCGCCAGGAGCTTCTGTGCTTCCACGGCGAACTCCATCGGCAACTCGGCCAGGATTTCTTTACAGAAGCCGTTCACGATCAGCTTGATTGCCTCGGCCTCGCCGATTCCACGTTGCTGGCAGTAGAAGATCTGGTCCTCGCCGACCTTGGAGGTGGTTGCTTCGTGCTCTACCTGTCCGGTCGGGTTGTTGATTTCGATGTAGGGGAAAGTGTGGGCGCCGCACTTGTCTCCAAGGAGCAGCGAGTCGCACTGCGAGAAGTTGCGTGCGTTCTCCGCTCCCTTTCCGATACGGACCAGGCCCCGATAGCTGTTGTTGCTCTGACCGCCGGAGATTCCCTTCGAGATGATCGTGCTCGAGGTGTTCTTCCCGAGGTGGATCATCTTCGTTCCCGTGTCTGCCTGCTGCTTGCCTTTCGTGAACGCCACGGAATAGAACTCACCCACGGAATAGTCACCCTTCAGGATGACGCTCGGGTACTTCCACGTGATAGCGGAGCCCGTCTCGAGCTGCGTCCAGGAGATCTTTGCGTGATCGCCCGCGCAGAGGCCGCGCTTGGTCACGAAGTTGTACACGCCGCCTCGCCCTTCTCTGTCACCCGGATACCAGTTCTGGATCGTCGAGTATTTGACCTCGGCATTCTTGTGCGCATAGATCTCGACGACTGCCGCGTGCAACTGGTTTTCATCCCGGCGCGGCGCTGTACAGCCTTCCAGGTAGCTCACATAGCTCCCTTCCTCTGCAATGATCAGCGTTCGCTCGAACTGTCCCGTACCCGCCTGGTTGATGCGGAAGTACGTGGAAAGCTCCATCGGGCAGCGAACCCCCTTGGGAATGTAGCAGAAGGAACCGTCGCTGAAGACGGCCGAGTTGAGTGCCGCGTAGAAGTTGTCCGTGTACGGCACCACCGATCCCATGTACTTCTGTACGAGATCAGGATAATTTTCGATGGCCTCCCCGAACGAACAGAAGATGATGCCTTCCTTGGCCAGTTCTTCCTTGAAGGTCGTACCGACCGATACGCTGTCCATCACAGCGTCCACGGCAACACCCGCAAGCCGCTGCTGTTCGGTAAGGGAAATCCCGAGCTTCTCGAAGGTCTCCAGCAGTTCGGGGTCGACCTCGTCCAGGCTCTTGTACTTCGCCTTCTTCTTCGGCGCTGAGTAGTAGCTGATGCTCTGGAAATCGACAGCCGGGTACGTGAGGTGTGCCCAGCGCGGGTGCTTGTCTTCCAGTGTCTGCCAGTAGCGGAACGCCCGCAGGCGCCACTCCAGCATCCAGTCCGGCTCTTCCTTCTTCTCTGAAATGAGCCGGATAATGTCTTCGTTCAAACCGGGCGGGGCAGTATCCGCCTCCACCTCGGTTACAAATCCATATTTATAGTCGCTCTCGGCGACTTCATGCAAGAAGTCGGTGCTAGAGTCGCTCATAGTCCAGTCCTGTTTCGCACGGTGTCGTGTATCGAGCTGATACGTCCGACGGTACCATCGCGGTTATGAGAGCCCACCGGCGCCTGCTCGTACGGCTCAGGGCAGGGGAGAGGGCCACCCTCAATATATTGAGGGAATCCACACTTAAGATGAAATTTCAGGGATTCCCCGGCAGCGCAGGTGCGGAGTCGTTAAAACAGAACGGAGAGGCAATCGTTCCCCCTTCACCTGAGCTTGACGAGAAACCGGAACAGGCGGAAAGGGTACTCTAGGAGAGTGTTCATGTGTCCAGGTGTTCATGCGCTGACATGCATGGGACCACCTCGAATCTTTGGACACCCGTTCACCTCAACACACGATCACCAGAATGCAAATACAGATCACGCCCCGCGCTCTTGAGAAGATCTATGATACGGCCCGGACCGAATCCGTCGATCTTTCCAGTACCATGCTCCGCATCGCCGTCGTACCGGGTGGGTGCTCCGGCTTGACCTACGCCCTCGGCTGGGATACTACTCTCCAGGAGTCCGACGAACTGGTGGAGGTAGACGGGCTGAAGGTCGTCATGGATCTCAAGAGCTACCTCTACGTCGAAGGTTCGGAACTCGATTTCACCGACGGTCTCGAAGGCAAAGGCTTCCACTTCCTCAACCCGCAGGCGGCACGGACCTGCGCTTGCGGCGATTCCTTCGGCTTGTAACGGCACTACGTCGTAACGTATCGGCCTCGTCGTTTGGGCAGGGGGGTAGAGCTGGCGGTCTGCACGCACAGGTCGGATCTCATCCGCATGTCGAAAACGCTGGTGTAGGATATGCCCGATGCGTCGCCACCCGAATTCATCACGTTCGAACACCCGGTCCATGTGGCCGGTCTTGCCGTCCGGACGAGCAATGCCGCCGAGGCGGATCCCGCCACAGCACAGATTCCCTTACTCTGGGATCGTTTCTTCGCGGAAGGCTATGCCGACCTCAGCGAAGGCAGAACCCGTTATTGCGTGTACACGGACTACGACCCCGGCCCGGATGGGTCGTATAAGGTTATCATCGGTGCTGAAAAGGAAGGCGCTACGAACGGCTTGGCAGAGGTGGAGATCCCCCCGGGCCAGTACCTCGTTTTCACCGGTGCCGGGGAACTGCCGGAGTCTGTCATCTCGGGGTGGGCGCAGATCTGGAGGTACTTCCGGCAGCCTGATGCACCCGAGCGCGCCTACACCGTGGATTACGAAGAATACGATCCACTTACGCCAAACGAAGTCCGTATCCACATCGCCCTGAAATGAACGCGGGCTTCAGCCGGTACGCTGGAGCTACAGCCTCACACCGAGGGCAAAGCTGGACGTGATGACCGTTGCACCCGAATAGTTGCGGAACCCGACACGAAGGCTCGGCATGATGCGGCGGAACGTGAGGGCGTACTGCGCCTCGATAAGCAATCCCACCTCGCGCGCGTGGTATGCCCGTGAAATCAGGGCGTACATCCCGTCCTGTTCTCCACCCGGCCCGTCATCGTAGTCGAAGGTATACAGGCGCTCATTGGGTGCGAGCATGTGCAGGAGGTCTGCCACGGCATCCGGGTGACCCTGGGTGTAGATGGGGTAGTAAACGGCGCCGCCTACCTCCTCATCCCGGTTCCACGCGCTGAATCCTGAGAATACCCCCAGCCTGTGTTCCACCGCACCCCGCTCGATTCTGAGTGGGGTGTATTCCAGGCCGAGAACGCCTGCCCAGAACACGCGCTCTCGAAAGCTGCCTCCATCGAACGGTACGTCGTCGAACGACCGGTTGGTCGAATTCAGGTAGTCGATCCCGATGCGCACCCCGAGTCGGTCGTTCAATGGCTTCACGAAGGCTATCGAGTGCATGACCGCACTCTGATCCCCCGAGCCCAGAAACGCAGATCCTGTACCGAGCGAAATGATCAGGTGCTCGGGTGCCTGGGCGTGGAGGGGAATGCTCGAGGTAACGAGCAGGGCAGACAGGACCAGAACCCCGAGTGGTGCAATACGACGGCTGGAAAGGCAGCGCATGACGTGGTGGACGGGTTTCGAGGCGTGTACCCCACAAAGCATCCGCCACGGTGGGATGCGAGGGCGTCAGGCTATGGTTCTAGATTAGATACAAAGCCGGTAAGGCAGGCGCAACAATGCAAGCCGCTTCGCCTCGATTCCCCAAAAAATGATCGCAGAACGCTCCCTTACTCGATCCGTGTCCACCGTATCTGATCGGTCTCTGTAATGCCGTACGTATCAGCAAATCCGGCCTCCGTTTCGACGACATACATGGCCGGGGCGACGGAGGGTACTTCCTGCGAGGAGTACGGCTTCGTATACCGGGCAATGTTGACGATCTGGGAGTCTGCATTCACGAAGAAGATGTCTAGCGAAAGGGGCGTGTTCGCCATCCAGAAATTCTGGGGCTCCTCCCGCTCGAAGATGAAGAGCATCCCGCTTCGATCAGGCAGGCTGTTCCGCTGCATCAACCCGCGTTCTCGTGCGGAATCCGTCTCGGCGATCTCGATATCAATGGTCACCAGATCCTGATCCCCGCGCTCGAACGTGAGCGTGCCTTCGCGCTTGAAGGGGATGGATACCTCCGAGCGGGCGGTCTCGTCCTGCTGTGCCTCCCCATCGGTCTCGGATGCACAGGCCGAGAACAACAGGATCGCGACGGTGAGGATAGATAGGAGGTGGATGGTGCGGGTGCCGGTAGTCATTGTATGTGCTGGTGATCTGGACGTAAGGGGAAAAGTCTGCCGGGCGAGTTGACGCTTGGCCGGCGGTAAACGATCTCGTAGGACAGACGAAGTCATGCGAAAGGAGCGAGTCGCTGCATGCCCTCTCATTCCAGAAATATAGGGAAGAGCGCAAGGGAGGTGCCGCGTTCTCTGCGTCATCTCGAACACACGTGAGAGCCCTCCATAATACGAAGCCGCGCCTGGTCTGGGCTGGCTTTTTTCGGTCAGAAACGTCTCGTCGGACGGCAAGCCCATGTGGAGGGTGACGCCGAGACCCCTTCACGTAACCAGGAGCTTCGAGGTCAGCGCATCGCAGAGTAGCTTGCCAGAGTCCGTCAGCCGTACGATGCCGTTGCGGATCGGGGCAATGTACGCCTCGCTCTCCATCCACGCCAGTTCGTCCGTCTTCTCGAGCAGCAGGTCTACACCGTACCGGTGCTCGAGGTGGTTTAGATCCAGTCCGTCCGACGTGCGCAGCCGGAGCATGATGTATTCATTGGCTAGCGTATCGAGATCCAGCACTTCGCGCATGTCGAGCGGAAGCTGACGCGCTTCCAGGAGCACCTCGTACTGCCGCAAGTTGCGCACGTTCGCCCACCGCTCGGCCAGTGAGCCGGTCTTCCACCAGAGCGAATGTGCCGAAGGGCCCAGCCCCAGGTAATTCGCGTGTTGCCAGTAAATCTGGTTGTGTTGCGACCGATGCCCCGGTTTGGCAAAGCTGGAAATCTCGTAGTGCTCGTATCCGTGCTCACGGAGGTAGTCCATCGTGAAGCGGTACCGGTCCGCGAGGTCCTCATCCTGCAGGGGGCGCACCACGCCGCGCTCTACCTGATTGAAGAGCGGCGTCCGTTCCTCCACGGTCAGGCCGTACGTCGAAAGGTGAGGTACTTCCAGCTGGATCATCTTCTGCAGGTTTGCCGCCCAGTATTCCATAGGCTGATCCGGCAGGCCGAAGATGAGGTCTGCCGTGATATTCTCAAATCCGGCCTGCCGCGCCATCGGAATGATCGCTTCCGCCTGCTCTGCCGTGTGGCTCCGGTTCATGAACGTCAGATCCGGCTCGAAAAACGACTGTATCCCGATGCTCAGCCGGTTCACCCCCAGCGCATGCAGCCCGCGCAGGTAATCGAGGTCTACGTCTTCCGGATTGAGTTCCAGCGTGATCTCCCGCACGTTCGCGGTATCGTAATGGTCGTAGATCGTCTGCAGGATGCGCTGTATTTCGTCTTCATGGAGGAGGGAGGGAGTCCCCCCGCCGAAATAGATCGTCTCGACCGGCTCTTTCTTGCCGTGCGTCAGTGCGTAATGCTCCAGTTCCGCACAGAGTGCCTGCACGAAGGGCGTGCGCGCCTTCTGCGTGGTCACGAAATAGAAATCGCAATACACGCACCGCTGCGAGCAAAAAGGAATATGAAGGTAAATGCCTGCCATTAAAAAAATTGATCTATCGCTCCGTATATCTGTCCATGGTCGAGGCCCGGCCTGCTTTGTTCTGGTCACGTATTCGTCAGCACATCAGCCTCCGAATCTAAACCGTATCTCATCTCTCATTCCTGTCTCATCTGCCTCTTACGGACTTGGGAGACCATCCCCTGCCTGAACCCACGCCCACCCATCCGGTCCTGCCTAAAAAATCCTCCTTGGAAGGAGGACAGCCTTGCGAACGCGTCCAGCGGAGCAAGGCAGGAGGATGTCAGCCCCGCAAAGGAATACCCGATGCCCCGAGCACCCCCCCCCACCACCAACGTCTTGCCCGGCCCCGACCGGGCATCCAGGCAGCACAACCTGAAGGCCTCACATCCGTCTCACCACGAGCACCCACGCCCAGACCGCTCAACCCGCTCCGTACGCACCTGTCAAACCACTGCCTTGCGAATAGCCGTCTTCATCCTTAATATCGTTACCCTTAGCCCATCTGCTTCGCCCACATCACATGCTCGACTTTCACCGTCTACGTGAGCAGTTCGCCGGCTTCGATACCTACCAGGCCCAGAAGTGGGAAGCCGAGGAGCGAAAGCTCCGCCGAGCACTTGCGGCGCTGGAGGAGTGCAGCCCCGCCTGGGAAAAGCTCCGTGATACGGTTGCCGGAAGAAAACTGCCCTGGTTGGTAGCCGGACTGCGCGAAGCCCCCGGTCGGGCATTTCGGTGTGGCCCGCGCCCCACGCCCGTAACGGTAGTCGCCACCGATGGCTCCCAGATCTATCCGGATCGCCATTTCGAACCGACCTGCTACCTTCTCAATATCAGCCGCATCGCCTTTCAATACGGCACGTTTGAACGCCCGTTGATGGAATCGGTGCCGTCCTTTCGTTATCGGAGCAACGATCTGGAAGGCTATGCCGATGAAGTCATCGAGGCGGCCACCGTCGAGGTGATCTCGTCCATGCGCGACAAATATGAACTGGAGGCGCTATTCGAGACGGCGGTACGTGTGCGCATCTCCGGGCGCCCGATCCTGGCCATGGCCGATGGCACACTCATTCGATGGCCCGTGGGCGCCATTCAGGATCGTGCACTCCGCGATCAACTGGTTGCCGACTACACGGCTGTCTTATCTCAGTTTGAACGAGAGCAAATACCGGTGTGCTCCTATATCAGCATGCCGGGTGGAACGGAGGTCGTCAACCTCCTTCGGGTTCACCTCGGTGAGGAGGAGGAGAGGGGAGAGGACTCATTGGCCGGGCTCACCGACCGCCGTTTGTTCGAGCACACGTTGCATCCGGGTGAACGCTCCGTCGTTTTCGAATCGGCATCGCACATTCTGCGGGAGTACGGCGCCGCTAACTGGATCTGCTATTTCTACGTCCACGTCGGTTCCGGCACAGGGCCCTCCGCCGAAGTGGCGCGCGTTGAGATTCCCCGCTGGGTGGCCGATCAGCCCACCCTCGTGGACATGATTCACGCCATCGTCCTGAGCGAGTGCGAGAAGGGGAACGGTTATCCCATGATCCTCTCCGAGGCCCACGAGCAGGCCGTCATTCGGGCCCAGGAACGGGAACTGTTCTACCAACTCGTGGAGAATCAACTCAATACCGCCGGACTGCCCGCAATGGGCTCGCGCAAACAACTGTCCAAACGCCGCCCTGCAGTATGAGTACCGGCTCGTTGTAAGTTGTTCTCGTAGCGGCAGGCTGCTATCCGCGATTGCCAACCGCACGTCGAGTGCACTAGAATGCAGTATGTTAGAAAGGTGCCTGATGCGATCCGGTCACGTCATCCCGAACCACGTCACCCTGAGCTTGCCGAAGAGTCGTTTCGGAATCTCTATTCAAGGATCGTTTCGGGATCTCTCTTCATCTGTCATCCCGAACTTGTTTCGGGATCTCTTTTCAGCTGTCATCTCGAACTTGTTTACTTCGTGAACCGGAGGTACGGGATCTCATCAAGCATGCTGAGATGATGAGCAGACATCGATGGAGAACCTTCCACTCAGCCTCGAGCTTCACTAGGAGACGCTGCACCAGGTTCAGCACGACATGAGAAGATGCCCGCTAACTAGCGACACCCCTGATTAATCCCTCAGTACCCCTTCGGAATTGCCATTATGTCGGATCTGTTCGCACACGATGCCTCGCCCGCCAGAGTTTCTATGCAACACGATGCCCCCCGTGGGGAAGGCATTGCAGAGGTAATTGCGTCCAGCACGGGTTCGTTCACCGCCGAGGTCTACCGGGGTAAAGAAGCGCCAGCCTTCGGGTCGTGGGTGCGGGTGGAGCACGAGAACGGGACGGAGATCTTTGGGCTTGTCAGCCGCGTGGAGATTGGCTCCGCGGATCCCCACCGGCGCGCCATAGCGCTGGGCCGCACCCAGGAGGAACTCCGCCAGGAAATGCCCCATGTGCTCGAACTCATCCGCTCCACGTTCAGTGCGCAGACCGTTGCCTACCGGGATCGTGACGGCAGAATCCGGCAGACCCTCCCGCCATCCCCTCCGAGCATCCATAGCTTCGTCGTACCTTGCTCGGCCGACGATGTCTGCGCTCTCGGTCAGCCCTACGACTACCTCCGGACCCTCGCCCGCAACCCCGATCCTACAGTGCCTGCCGACGACCTGCTGGTCGCGGTGCTCCGCCAGATCTACGAGGCCAATGATCCCAGACGCGATGGCGAACAGGCCCTGCTCGAAGCTGCCCGCGTCCTGAGCCGTCTCCTCAACGACGACCATGAACGCCTGCACTCCATCCTCAGACGAGTGGCGTGATAGGGGCGCGCCGTATGGCGTCCTGTCTATGTAGAGACGTGAGAACGCACACGCCTACCCACACCCCTACATTTCAGCCCACCGTGTAGAGGCACACCGCCGGTGTATCCCCCATGACCAATAACTTCTCTTCCCGTCCGCCGACCGCTGAAAGCGGATCGCCCTAAAAAATAATCCCCACCCGCAGGGGCACCGCCAGATGCACCTGATCCTGCGCGATCACGAGCGCCGGATTGATCTCATAGAAGAACGTCGTCTCCCGGAGCGTCTGGATCCAGCCTATGCCACCATGCACCGTCGGACCGGCCTTGGCGTCGTTGTCCTCGTCGTCCGAGATCGGGATATAAGCCCCCAGTCCCGCGAGGTAATACAGTGCCCGTCCCGAGCGGCTGGGGAGCGTGATGATGGCGGCAACCTGTGGGTCGAACACCCAGGTCGCGTCCCGGCGCCCGCCCAGGACGAACCCGGTAGCGCCCATGTCGATGCCAAGCGACAGGTCGGCGTTGATCGGAGCGGAGGCCCTGCCCTGAAGTCCGATGCCCAGACCGTCCGCCGTGCTTCCCAGCACCTCGAAGCCGAGGCCGAAACGGGGGGCCTGTGCGTTGGCGTGTGGTATGGGTAAGGCCAGGGCAACAAATACGAGTGCAAAAACGACGTGGAGAAGGCGCATGGACTTCTTCATGTGGTGGATCTATCGATAGTGTGAGTCAGGTGGTCAACAAATAAAGAGGCCGCGCATAATTACGGACAGGTCACACCGTCAATGCAATGGAATACTCAATTTTGCGAGAAGTCTAAACCGTCACCGTCTGCGCAGCGGCCATATCATCGCTCTGCGGAGCGCCGTATACTACCCAGAAGGCTCCGCATAAGCGAGTACCCAACCTGTAACGATCTACTATTTAACCCTTCAACCTTGGACGCCATCACCTACGACCCCCGGGCATTCGTATCGCCGGACTACTACGATCTCGACAACCTCTTTACGGAGGAGGAGAAGGCTGTACGTGAGCGGGTACGAACGTTCATTTCTCGGGACGTGATCCCTGTAATCGAGGAGTATGCCCAGCGGATGGAGTTCCCCAGGCATCTCGTGCCGGAGTTCGCCCGGTTGGGCCTGCTTGGTCCCAACCTCCCGAAGGAGTACGGCTGCGGTGGCCACAACAACGTCGTCTATGGCCTCATGATGCAGGAAGTCGAACGCGCCGACTCCGGACTACGCTCGTTCTGTTCCGTGCAGGGCTCCCTCGTCATGTACCCCATCTTCCAGTATGGCAGCGAGGAGCAGAAACGGAAGTGGCTGCCCGCACTCGCAAAAGCGGAGGCCATCGGTTGCTTCGCGCTCACCGAACCGGCCCACGGTTCCAACCCCGCCGGTCTGCAAACCCGCGCCGTCCGCGACGGAAACGAGTATGTCCTTACAGGCCACAAGCGCTGGAGCACCAACGCTTCCGAAGGCGATGTCTGCGTCGTCTGGGCCAGAGATGATGAGGGCGAGATCGGCGGCTTCCTGGTAGAACTGGACCGCCCGGGCGTATCGTCGCCCCGCATCATGGATAAATGGTCGCTTCGTGCCGCCATCACGTCCGAAGTCATCCTGGAAGAAGTCCGCATCCCCGCCACGAATCGGCTGCCGGAAGCGAAGGGCTTGAAAGCCGCGCTGTCCTGCCTCACCCAGGCGCGCTATGGCATTGCGTGGGGTGTCATCGGCGCAGCCATGGCCTGCTACGACGCCGCCCTCCAGCACGCGAAAACGCGCGTGCAGTTCGATCGCCCCATCGGCGGCTTCCAGCTGATTCAGGAACGCCTCGTCGATATGATCCAGGAGATCACGAAAGCCCAGCTCCTGGCCTGGCGTCTCGCAAAGCTGAAGGATGCCGGAACGATGCGTCCCCAGCAGGTTTCCCTCGCGAAACGTAACAACGTCCGGATGGCTACGGAGGTGGCCCGGTCTGCCCGTCAGGTGCTCGGCGGCAACGGCATCCTCGGCATGTACCCCGTCATGCGCCACATGATGAACCTGGAATCCGTCGTCACTTACGAAGGCACCCACGAAGTCCACACCCTCATCGTTGGCCAGGATATAACAGGCCTGAACGCCTTCAACTGAGCACGCATGCCCCGTGGTCAGTTATGCCGGGGCAGTGCAACCCGAGGGCTTCCCTGCCGTAATGGACGTGTGCTTTGTCAATCAAGATGTCGTTATGGATCCGTTCGTCATCATAACAGTCGTCCTGACCGTCTTCATCTTCGCCGGTTACATGGGGAAGAAGGGGATGGATCTGGAGAAGATGAAACTCCAGGCCAAATATGGAAGCGGCGATAAGAGCCTGGGTGCTTCCGAGTTGAAGGGGCTGATCCGGCAAGCGGTAGAGGAGGCGAACGCGCCGCTTCAGCAGCGTATCCTTGAGTTGGAAGCGAAGCTCGACAAACTCGACGGCGCACGAAGCCTGATCGCCCCCCGCATGCGCGAGTTGAGCCCGGGGCGGACCGATAGCGAGCGCTAATCTGTTCAGTACAACGTTTGGGAGGAGAGGTATGGATCCAGGCACTACGATGGTGGCGGGCTTCGCCATCTGGCTTACCTTCGTAGCCGTCATGGCCGTTGTTCGCACCGTGACAAAGGTTTCGATGGCCAGGAGCACACCCGGCGTGAAGGAGAACTCCGGAAGCATAGCCGGTAGCGAACTGCGAAAACTGATAACGGATGCCGTGAGCGACGCGACGGACCCTCTGCACGAGCGGATGGGGCGGCTCGAGCGAAAGGTGGATGCCCTTCAACTACAGGCTGCTACACATGATCATGCCCCGCGGCCCGAGATCGAGATCCCGGCGGATGACGAGTACGGAGCCCTCGAAGAGGCGGTCGCCCTCCGGCGGAGCCGCGCTTGACGATGGCTTCGTGCGGCATGCGACGGTTTCATTCCGGATCGTCAAACCAGATCATCCTGGCGTCATCGCCTCCTCGTGAAAGTGCAGGCCGTTTCCGTAACTTCCGGTAATCGCAACCATCTGCCCTTGAATGCTACACCCATCTGCCTGGAGGTAAGCCATGGATGAAGAACTAATTGTCGCCATCGCCTTCTTTTGTACGATCCTCCTTATCATCAAGATGGCGCTCGACTACAAGACGGCTAAGCTCCAGGCCCTCAGAGGTTCGGATTCCAACAGTCTCGGAAAAACGGAACTGAAAGCCCTCATCCGGGATGCCGTTCGGGAGAGCAACGTGCCTTTGGAGAACCGGATCAGAGAGTTGGAAGTGATCCTCAAGGAAGACGCAGGGCTCGCGCTGCCTCCCAATAAACCGAAAAAGCATCTGCTCCCCGCCGAAACGGCCGGTCCCGACCGGCCCCACCTGGCCTGATACACACCCCATCGCAAGTAGCCTGGTAAAAGGACCATGCCGTTCGAAATCATGGTAGTGGCCGTCACGGCAATCATCACCGCCGGTGTCACGGCCATCGTCATCGCCGCCCTCATCACGAAAAGCATCCAGTCCCGGAGGAAGTTTCGTGAACTGAGTTCGGGCGATAGCCTCACCCGGTCGGAACTGCGCCTGCTCCTCTCCGAAGCCGTCGCCGAGGCCACCGACCCCCTCCACGAAAAGGTAGACGCCATCCAGCGCCAACTGGACCACTTTGGCTCGCAACTCGCAGCCCCCGAACGCGCCGAGCCGCTGCGGCTTGAGGCCCGCGAGGAGGAGAGGAGGTAGGCCCTGTGGTGTCATCCTGAGCGTTGCACCACCGTTTTCTCCCAACGTCTATAAAAAACAAGAAGGGCGCTACCCCCGCGGGAGTAGCGCCCTTCTTCGATCTATCGCTCAGCTTCAGGCCTTCACCGCAGCAGCGGCCGTAGCAGGAGTCGCCTGCCCGTTTTTCTTTGCCTTCAGCCCGGCCTGCGCCGCCGCCAGCCGCGCGATCGGCACGCGGAACGGCGAGCAGGACACGTAGTCCATGCCAACCTGGTAGCAGAAGCCCACGGACGACGGCTCGCCGCCGTGCTCGCCGCAGATACCGACCTTCAGGTTGTTGCGTGTCGAGCGGCCGCGCTCCGTACCCAGCTGGACGAGCTGGCCCACACCGGCCTGATCCAGCACCTGGAACGGATCGTCGGGGAGGATCTTGTTCTCCACGTAGTAGGGGAGGAACTTGCCCGCATCGTCACGGCTGTAGCCGAAGGTCATCTGCGTCAGGTCGTTCGTGCCGAACGAGAAGAACTCGGCCTCCTTCGCGATCTGGTCCGCAATGAGGGCGGCGCGGGGCACCTCGATCATCGTTCCGACGAGGTACTCAACGCGCGTGCCCTTCTCCTGGAAGACCTGCTCCGCCGTCTGCTGAATGATCTGCTTCTGGTTCGCGAACTCTTCCAGCGTGCCGATGAGCGGAACCATGATCTCAGGCAGCACTTCGATGCCTTCCTGCTTAAGCTCGACCGCGGCCTCGATGATGGCTCGCGTCTGCATTTCCGTGATCTCCGGGAACGTAATGCCGAGACGGCAGCCGCGGTGGCCGAGCATCGGGTTGAACTCGTGGAGGGACTCCACCTTCTCCCTGACCTGCTTGACCGGCACGTTCAGCGTACGTGCCATCTCCTCCTGACCCGCCTCATCGTGCGGCAGGAACTCGTGGAGCGGCGGGTCCAGCAGGCGAACCGTGACGGGGAGACCCGCCATCGCACGGAAGATGCCGAGGAAGTCCTTCTTCTGATACGGAAGTAGCTCGGCGAGGGCTGCGCGACGCTCCTCTACGTTATTGGCGAGGATCATCTTCCGCACGCTGATGATGCGGTCTCCCTCGAAGAACATATGCTCCGTACGGCACAGACCGATGCCCTCGGCACCGAACTCACGGGCCTTCGCTGCATCTGCCGGGCTGTCGGCGTTCGTGCGCACCTTCATGTCGCGGAACTCGTCCACCCACTCCATGAACGTCGCGAAGTCGCCGCTCAGGCTTGGGGGTACGAGCGACTGCTCGCCCAGGATGACCTCTCCGGTCGATCCGTTGATCGAAATCCAGTCGCCCTCTTTCACGGTCACACCACCGGCCGTGAAAGTCTTGCTCTTGTAGTCGATCACGACATCGCCGGCGCCTGCAACGCACGGCTTGCCCCAGCCACGTGCCACTACAGCAGCGTGGCTGGTCATGCCGCCACGGGACGTCAAAATACCCTGCGCGGCGTCCATGCCGCCCACGTCCTCGGGGCTTGTTTCGATGCGGACGAGGATCACGCGCTTGCCCTCCTCCTTCGCCTTCTCGGCGTCCTCCGCCGTGAAGACGACCTGGCCGACGGCGGCACCGGGGGAGGCGGGGAGACCATGGCCGATGACCTTGTCCTTATACGCGGTCTCATCTTCGAAGTGGGGGTGCAACAGCTGGTCGAGGTGGCCCGGCTCTACGAGCTCGGCTACCGCCGTGCGCTTGTCCACCAGCCCCTCGTTCACGGCGTCCACGGCGATCTTCACAGCCGCCGTTCCCGTACGCTTGCCGCTACGGGTCTGCAGGATGTAGAGCTTGCCCTCCTGCACCGTGAACTCGATGTCCTGCATGTTCTTGAAGTACTTCTCAAGACGCTCCGTGACTTCCTCGAGCTCCTTGTAGGCTTCCGGGAACTCCCGGGCCATCTGGTCGATGTCCTCCGGTGTGCGGATACCGGCCACGACGTCCTCGCCCTGGGCGTTTACCAGGAACTCGCCGTACAGCTTGTTCTCGCCCGTCGAAGGGTTGCGCGTGAAGAGCACGCCCGTGCCGCTGTTCGGCCCCATGTTGCCGAACACCATCGCCTGCACGTTCACCGCCGTGCCGATCAGGCCCGTGATGCGGTTGATGCGGCGGTACTTGACCGCACGATCGCTCTGCCAGGAATTGAAGACCGCATTGATCGCGAGCCGGAGCTGCTCGTACGGATCTTCGGGGAACGTAGCCCCCGTGTGCTTCAGGTAAATCTCCTTATACCGGTCGACCAGAATGTGCAGGTCGTCGGCCGTCAGGTCGGTGTCGTTCTGGACGCCGCGCTCGGCCTTGAGGCCCGCCAGAGCCTCTTCGAAGTGCTCGTGGTGGACGCCCATCACCACGTCACCGAACATGTCGATGAAACGGCGATAAGAGTCGTACGCGAAGCGGGGGTTGCCCGTCTTCTCCGCCAGACCCGCCACGACGTCGTCCGTCACGCCGAGGTTGAGGACAGTGTCCATCATGCCCGGCATCGACACTGCTGCGCCCGAGCGCACCGAGACGAGGAGGGGATTGTTACGGTCGCCGAACTTCGCGCCCATCGCTTCTTCGACCTTCCGGATGCCCTCGCGGACTTCCGCGTCGAGCTCCGGCGGCCACTGTCCGTCGTGCTCGGTGTAATACTTACAGGTCTCCGTGGTGATCGTAAAGCCCGCCGGGACGGGGAGCCCGATCGAGCTCATCTCCGCCAGGTTCGCGCCCTTTCCACCCAGGAGGGCCCTCATGCTCTTGTCTCCCTCGGCAGTGCCGCTGCCAAAGAAGTACACTCGCTTCTCTGTTTGTGCCATGATCGCTTGATTGCGTTTCGAAATGCGTGAACGCGTGAATTCGGTTTCTCAGCACCACCCGGCTGCATAGCAGCACCCGGGGCATAGGTGCAGCCATAGAAAATACACACCCCCTCCAACACGGTCCATGTAAACATGGCCCCAAGCAAGGCGGGAGAGGGCCAAGAACTTGTGAATAAGAAGCCGGGCGGCCCCGTTACTACGCAATATCCGGCCGTCGCCGATGAGTACGCATCGGCTGGATGGCATCAGCACCCGTGGATTCTGGATTTACCGTTCAATCGATCCGGTTCCATCCAGGCGCAACAGGCCATTCTCCACACGAACGTCCGTCACGCGTAGCCCAATCGGTGAGTTCGTCAGATCTACCACCGGGTTGATCGCCTCCGTGAGCCGGCGCGCCAGCGCGCCGCCGGCGCTCAATCCCCCCGCGCGTACATCCGTCACGTCATAGCGTACGGTGCCCGCCTCGGTTCTCAAACGCCCCGAGATCTCTACCGCACTCGGCAGACTGAAGCCGGATATCGTCGGACGGGCCTGGATCGTAGCAGTGTTCGGTGCTTGAAACGCAACCGAAACATCTTCCAGGTTCGGATTATCCTCCAGAAAGGTCGCCATGTCCTCCGGCCGTACCAGGGCTGTGACGCTTGCGCTGTCCACCCGTTCCACACGTCTCTGGTCCCGGTTATATTGGACACCCCACAGATCCGCCTCCAGCCGGTCTAACACCGGCGCATCCGCTATGCGAACTCGCCGTCCTACGACCACCACGCGGTTGGCCTCACCGGCACGGGCCCGAAGCCCCTCGATATTCACATCATAATCTTCTGCCGGACCAATCAGAGTTTGCAGTTCCCGCTCGAGACCCCGTTCGACCATTCCGGTCGACGGCACACATCCCGTTGAGAGGGTAAGAAAGAACAGCAGCAGGGGGCTTGTACGGGTGCGAAGTAGAGTCATCATACGCGTACGGGTGAAAGGTTAGAACGGCCATGGTCGGGATGTACCTGCCGGACGAATGACGTATGTGTGCGTATGCAGCTAGGTTCCTGTCTCGTCTGCTCTCCCATAACACGCCCACCCCAATCCAAGCCCACACCAATCCACGCTACCCATCCAGCCATACCAACCCTCCCCACCACGCCTCTCCACACCCGTAGAGACACGATAATGATGCTTGATACATTAATCCGGCAACAGATTGAGAGTCGAGATCTCCTCCCTGGATAAGAGCCTGTCCCCGCGAAGGCGCATGCGCGTCAAGGAAGCCTGTTAGCTCCTTACAAACAGAGCAATACGGCATACTTCAAGCGCAAACCTCCCCCTTACGGTCATTCCCGCGAAGGTGGACGCGAGCGGAGCGACCGACGCAGTAAATCCAGGCAGCACAACCTTCAGGACTTACTATCATCCGAGCCAAGAGAAAATCCTCCTTCGAAGGGGGACAGCCTTGCGACGCGTCCAGCCGAGCAAGGCAGGGGGATGTTTACAACGGTCAGCACTACCGCTACGCTCCAAATACGCCACGAGCCTCTCCGGCACCGCAAGAAATACCGGACAGCCTACACGAAAGCATGTCCTCCCCATCAACATCATGCCTGGCCCCGACCGGGCATCCAGGCAGCACGACCTCAAGAACTACCTACCCGCTGGCGTGAGCTCTCCCGTAAAGGCCGAAATCAGATTATGCCAGGGCTCTACGCCATTTCCTTGACGCCCATGCGACCCCGACCGGGCATCCAGCCAGCACAACCTGAAAGACTTCTACCACGTCACCGTCCGGCAAAGCCCAACCGCTCCCTCGAGGGAGCTGTCGCGCAGCGACTGAGGGTGTTCTCTAACCCATCAGCCTGCTCTTCTGACCGCCCCACCCCACATATGTAGGTTATAAGAATAACCTCGACACGCTGC
>JAWLHQ010000001.1:308422-778444 GCA_041690215.1 Rhodothermales bacterium | reverse complement strand
GTGCTACCTGGATGTCCGGTCGGGGCCGGCTATGACGGTGGGGGGGGAGGTGTGAGACTGGAACTGGGCCGGGTTGCTCTGTTTGAGGACGGTAGACAGGTTTTCCTGGCGGATGGGGGAAATGAAGCAGGCATGCCGGTTGGGGCATGCCTGCTTCGCTGGTCGCTAGTGGTGTTTGACGATCTTCGTCTTGTGTTCCGGTGGGGCTTCGGGCTCGACGATGCGGATGTGCAGTTCGCGGAGTTGATCCGGGTCGACGGTGTCCGGGGAGCCGGCCATGAGTTCGGCACCGCTCTGGGTTTTGGGGAAGGCGATGACGTCGCGGATGCTGTCGGTGCCGGTGAGGGCCATGGTGAGGCGGTCGAGGCCGAAGGCGATGCCGCCGTGGGGCGGGGCGCCGTAGCGGAAGGCGTCCAGGAGGAAGCCGAAGCGTGCCTGTGCTTCTTCTTCGTCGATGCCGAGGAGCTTGAACATCTGGCGCTGGACGTCCCGGTTATGGATTCGGATGGATCCGCCGCCGATCTCCGCGCCGTTGAGGACGAGGTCGTACGCACGGGCGCGGGTGGTGCCCGGGTTGGTCATCATGGTGGCGATGTCGTCCGGGTGGGGGGAGGTGAAGGGGTGGTGCATGGCGAAGTATCGCCGGTGTTCTTCGTCCCATTCCAGGAGAGGGAACTCGGTGACCCAGAGGAACTTCCAGGGGCCCTCGGCGCCGGAGGGGATCAAGCCGAGTTCGTTCGCCATGTGGAGGCGGAGGGTACCCATCTGGATGAAGACTTTCGGGTCGGGCCCGGCCAGGAGGAGGAGGAGGTCGCCTTTGCCGGCACCGGTGGTCTCGATGACGCGGTTGACGTACTCTGTCGGGAGGACCTGTTCCTTGACGGAGGGGACGATCTCGCCATCGGACTGGAGGCGGACGTAGATGAGGCCGCCCGCGCCGATCTGCTTGCGGACGACGTCCTTATCGAGGCGGTCCATGTAGCCGCGGCCCTGGTCGCCCATGCCGGGGACGACGAGGGCCGTGATTTTGCCGCCGCTCTCGATGGTGCTATCGAAGACGCGGAAGCCGGATCCGGTGAGAGTTTCGGTGACGTCCTTGATGGGCAGGTCGAAACGGAGGTCGGGTTTGTCCGAGCCGTAGGTCCGGATGGCTTCGTCGTAGCTCATGCGGGGGAACGGTGTTTCGAGCTCGACGCCCTTGATGTCTTTCCAGATCGCTTTCATGAGGCCCTCGAACGTGTCGAAGATGGTTTCTTCCGTGGGGAAAGACATCTCGACATCGATCTGGGTGAACTCGGGCTGGCGGTCGGCGCGGAGGTCCTCATCGCGGAAGCACTTCACGATCTGGAAGTAGCGGTCCATACCCGCGACCATGAGGATCTGCTTGTAGGTCTGCGGCGACTGCGGGAGGGCGTAGAACTTGCCGGGGTGGAGGCGGCTGGGGACGAGGAAGTCGCGCGCGCCCTCGGGGGTGGACTTCATGAGGACGGGCGTTTCGATCTCGGCGAAGCCGTGCTGATCGAAATAGCGGCGGACCGTCTGGTAGAGTCTGTGGCGGACGAGCAGTTTTTGCTGGAGCTCCGGGCGGCGGAGGTCCAGGTAGCGGTAGCGGAGGCGGAGGTCTTCATTGGGGAGGTTGCGCTTCTCCTCGTGGGCCGATACGTTGAAGGGAAGTGGCTCGGCGGTGTTGAGGAGGATGAGGTCGGTCGCGCGGACCTCGATGGCTCCGGTAGGCAGCTTCGGGTTGACCGTTTCGGGGGAGCGGTGTGTGACGGTGCCGCGAACGGAGATGACGTACTCATTGCGCAGGGCTTCCGCACGTGCGTAGGCTTCCTCGTTGTCTTGCGGGGAGAAGACGATCTGCGTGAGGCCGTAGCGGTCCCGGAGGTCGATGAAGATGACCCCGCCGAGGTCGCGCCGTGTATCGACCCAGCCTTTGAGTACGACTTCCTCGCCGACGTTTTCAGGGCGGAGGGCGCCAGCGGTGTGGGTTCGGGGGCCGTGTGTGTCTTTATGAGAGAGCTGCTGCATGTGCGTGGGACAATACTCGACCGAGAGTGCTTCGTTGGGTTCCTGCCGCAGGGACCGGGATCAGGTATGAGGTCAGGGACTGTGAGGTGCGGGTGGTTGTAACGATGTTTACGCCCGTACTCCACAGGGGCCCTTCCTGTTCTTCATGCCCGGAGTAGTCCTAAAAAGAGGCATCAATATACAGAGATGAGGACGGAGGCCACAGGAACGGCATTCCAAAATTCAGTGTATACGTTTGTTTTTCGGGGAAGTGACACCATGGCGCACGTTTTGCACGTGGAAACAGCGGCTTCATTGTATCTTTTCAGCGAGCGTAGAAGCCTTTCTACATGATTTAGCCTGCGGGATTGCTCCCTCGGGGGCAGGCCGTCTGGAAACTAGCCTTTATTGACCTATGCCTAACGATCCGACGACGGAATACTCCAGCCATTCCGCGAGCATGGTAGCGACTGGCGGTAAGGAGGGAGTGGCCGTAGCAACGGCGCAACAGAAGCAGTGGTTCGGGCACCCACGCGGTCTTGCCACGCTGTTTTTCACGGAGATGTGGGAGCGATTCAGCTACTACGGCATGCGTGCGCTCCTGATGTTGTTCATGACGGCAGCCGTAGCGGGCACGAACGCCGGGCTCGGTATGGAGATCGGGCAGGCGGCGGCCATCTACGGTCTGTACACCTCGATGGTCTACCTGCTCTCCCTGCCGGGCGGGTGGGTAGCCGACAATATCTGGGGTGCCCGGAAGTCCGTGTTCGTCGGCGGCTGCATCATTGCGGCGGGGCACTTCAGCATGGCGATTCCGAGCATCACGACGTTTTACATCGGTCTGGTGCTCATCGTGCTCGGCACGGGGCTTTTGAAGCCGAACATCAGTGCGATGGTGGGCGACCTCTATCCGGAGGGGGGTGCGCGCCGGGATGCCGGGTTCTCCATCTTCTACATGGGTATCAACATCGGTTCGCTGGCGGGGATGACACTCTGCGGCCTGGCCGGTGAGAGCGTCAACTGGCACCTGGGCTTCTCGCTGGCCGGTTTCGGCATGGTGCTCGGCCTGATCCAGTACAAGCTGGGCGGCAAGTATCTGGGTGAAGCGGGCAGGCTCGACCCTCGTTCGGATCCGGCCGAGGTTGCCCGGAAATCGCGGAATTTCTACCTCATCAGCGGGGTCGTAGCTGCGGTTGCGGTCCTGTTCACATTCCTGATTTCGGCGGGCGTGCTGGACGTCACGCTGGAGCAGATCGCCGCTGCGCTGGGGACCGGGATCGTCGTGCTGGCGATTGGATTCTTTGCATATCTGATCCTTGCCGGTGGCCTGGACACGGTCGAGAAGAAGCGGCTGGTCGTGATCTTCTGGTTGTTCATCCTGGCAGCCGTGTTCTGGGGCGGGTTCGAGCAGGCGGGGTCTTCGATGAACCTGTTCGCGCGTGACCTGACGGACCGGAACATCTTCGGATGGGAGATGCCGGCGAGCTGGCTGCAGAACATCAACCCGATCACCATCATCATCTTCTCCCCGATTTTCGGGGTGCTCTGGACCTGGCTGGCGAACCGGAATGCGAACCCCTCGATCCCGGTGAAGTTTTCGCTCGGCCTGTTCGGTCTGGCGGCGGGCTTTTTCGTGCTGGCGTGGGGCGCGGCGAACGCGAGCGCAACGGACCCGGTGAGCCCGGCCTGGCTGATCGTGACGTATGTCTTCCACACGTGGGGTGAGCTGGCGCTGTCGCCGGTGGGGCTCTCGTCCATGACGAAGCTGGCCCCGCGCGGGCGCGTGAGCCAGATGATGGGTGTCTGGTTCATCGGTTCGGCGCTGGGCAACCTGGTGGCGGGTCTGGTGGCGGGATCGCTCGAGACGATGGAGCCGGCGGCGCTCTTCCGGACGGTTGCGATGGTCGTGGGCGGTGCCGGTCTGGTGGCTCTGGTGCTCAGCCCGGTGATGAAGCGGCTCTCGGGGGGTGTGAAGTAGGCCCTGCGTGTTTACGCGAAACGTTCAACGCAAAGAAGCGGCGCGGCTCCTATCTTGGGGCCGCGCCTTTTTTGTGGTTGGAGGTGAATCGGGGGCAAGCAGAGTTCTATGTATCAGCAGCATGGCTCGCCTCCGTCATGCTGAACTCGGTTCAGCATCTCCTCGAGCGCGGTGCCCGTTGCAAGGAGATCCCGAAACAAGTTCGGGATGACCTGTCCCTATCGTACTGCATAATGCAGGCCTGCTCCCGGTACTGGGGGCACCGACTCTAAACGTTACTGGCGTTCTACTCTTTACTATCAAATCCTCACACTATAGTATGGAACGAGTTACGGTACCTGTACAGCGTCTCCCGCACGGGGAGGGGCTCGATTTGCCTTCGTATGCGACCAGTCAGAGCGCCGGGATGGATCTGCGGGCTGCGGTGGCGGCGGATGCACCGGTTACGCTGGAGCCGGGTGCGCGGGCGCTGATTCCCACGGGCTTGCAGATTGCGCTGCCTACCGGCTATGAGGGGCAGGTGCGGCCCCGGAGCGGGCTGGCGGCGAAGCACGGGGTGACGGTGCTGAACAGTCCGGGGACGATCGATGCGGACTACCGGGGGGAGGTGAAGGTGATCCTGGTCAACCTGGGGCAGGAGCCGTTCGTCATTCAGCGGGGCGAGCGGATCGCGCAGCTCGTGGTGGCGCGACACGCGCAGGTCGACTGGACGGAGGAGGCGGAGCTGGAGGTGACGGAGCGGGGTGTGGGCGGGTTTGGCTCCACGGGAAGGTAGGGGAAGTACGAGGTACGAGTGACGAAGTACGAATGGGGAGATCGGTTGGCACAGATGGCCGCTCGAAGTACGAATTGAGAACGAGGCGGGTGAAAAGTTTGGAGTAAGGGTTACAGTTGGCGGGTGATGTTGTCTGATCTGCATGGGTTTGTGCTCCCTGGGCTACAACCTGGTAGGTAGATGCCGAATCAGAACATGCAGGCGCGGACGCGGGCGTTTGCGCTGGATATCATCCGGCTCGTCGATCCGTTGCCTAGAGGGCGTTCGGCGGATGCGATAGGCGGGCAACTCGTCAGGAGTGCCACATCGATTGGCGCGAACTACCGGTCGGCTTGCAGGGCACGGTCGAGAGCGGACTTCATCGCGAAGATGAAGATCGTGGAGGAGGAAGCTGACGAGTCGGTGTACTGGCTGGAACTCCTGCTCGACTCCGGACTGGTGCCGGCTGATCTTGTGGAGGGTCGGCTACGAGAGGCCAATGAGATCGTCGCCATCGTTGTGGCATCGATCCGAACGGCCCGGGCGAACGAGCGCACGTAGCGCCGTTCATCAATCGTCACTCGTCCTTCGGCACTCTTCGCCGGATGAGCGGGCTCGTGATTGAGGTTCGGTTAGAAGATCCAGACGAGTAGCAGGATGATGAGGATGATGAAGAGGATGGACGGTGTGCCGTAGCGTCTCATGGTGCGGTCCCAGGTTTGTTCGGGTGTTGGCTTATCTATGAGCGCTGTGTAACGGGGATGTGGAGGACTGGTTGGCGGGGGGATGTAAAGATGTGGGTTGGAGATTGGGGGCATTGCGTGCCGGGGCGCCATCGTAGCCTATATGCGACAGTTTTCGAACTAAGCCTCGGCAATTGGATCGAGGACGCATATGTGCTGAGGGACTTTCTCGAGACATAGTGCCGTCGTGCATTCGTCTCGATGGCTCCTGATGCCTGATTCGCAACCGCAGGTGTCCTGGTTATTTGGAGACTTCACGGCGTGTCGGGCAGCTTCTGCGCGATGTATACGTAGTTGTCCCGCGCATCGCGATACTCGGCTACCATTTCGAATCCGTTCTCTTGCAGGAGGCTCCGGTACGCTGCTGATCCCAGTGAGACATACCGGAAGGTGACTCCGTTCATCGTGCTTTCTGTGACGCCCTTCTCGTCGCCGGCCGTGAAGAAGAATTTGCCGCCGTATTTGAGGTGATGTGATACCTTTGAGATGACCCGTGCTTGATCAATGGCAGTCAGGTGGAATACTACGCCCCATGCCACCACGGCATCGAAATAGGTGTTAAAAAGTCGGACTCCTGAAGGGTCGCGCACTGCGCATGCGCGTGTGGGACGTTGGTGCGAAACTGCGAGATCATCTCTGGGGAACTGTCGATTCCAAAGACGTCGAATCCCATTCGAGCCAGGGTCTGCGAGATCGGGACACCGGTGCCGCACCCGAGGTCCAGAATCTTTCCGCTATCACCGAGAGAGCCTGCGAACTTTTCAATGTCCGCTACGCCGATTTCCGGGTGACGGTTGGCTGCGTACCAGTCCGAGATCTGATCGTACTCGTACATTCTATTGGAGATTAGCTCAATAGCGGGCCTGCCAGAAGGTACTTGGGCCGTAAGAGTGAGAACGGCCCACTGCTGAGGTGATAGTGGGCTTTCGTGGTGGTCAGGGCGGGACTTGATACCTGATCCGGGGCGCCATCAAGCTTTGCCGTGGTGAAAATCGACCTCTGCCCGGATCACGTCTGGAAAGACACCGCGGAGGGATCCGTCCGCCTGTACGCCGGTGCTGCTTATGTGGGGTCCTTCGACTGCGGCCCTGGGGGCCTTCGCTCAGGACGACACGAGCGGGCAGGGCGAGATATCACCTGGATAGCAAGCACCACGCGTCGAATGGCGCGTGATGTTTTATCGGGTGTTGTATTTGTATCTCGGGCACTCGTGGCCTTAGAAGGTCGGGCTGAGGCGGAACCAGAGGCTGGGGGCGTAGCCGTGGCCGACGTCTCTGAGGGGGAAGGCGAGTTCGAAGCGGAGGTTGCGTTCGTCCAGGCCGAGACCGATGCCGAGAGAGGGGAGGAGTTCGTCGACGTTGAAGGCCTGGTCGCCGGGGGTGCCGACCCAGCCGGCATTGGCGGTGCCGAAGAACTGCAGGTCCTGGGAGAAGCGGCCGAAGAGGTCGGGGGTGGCGATCATGTACTCGGCGTTACCGAGGAGCATGCGGGTACCGTAGAAGGCGTTGGTGGGGTAGCCGAGGACGGTGCCGACGCCGCCGAGGGTGAAGCCTTTCTGGAAGGGAGCATCGTCCCCCGCGAGGAGGCCGCCGCGCAGGCGCAGGCCGAGGCTGCTGTAGGCTGAGACGGGGAGGTAGAGCCGTCCGTCGGCGACGTAGCGGCCGAACGTGAAGTCGCTGCCGAGGCCCGGCGCGACCTCGGCTTCGGCGCGGAGTACGGCACCGATGGGGAGGTAGTTGAGGCTGCGGACGCGGCCGCCTTCCACCGCGAAGAGGAAGGACTGGACCCGGCCTTCATCGGCGGGCGGGTTGGAGCGGAAATCGCCGCCGAAGAGTGACCAGTCGGTATTCCGTTCCAGGCTGCCGTGTTCTTCCGAGCGGAAGGCGGCGCTGAGCTGGAGGGTGCGGCTGAGGCGACCGACGGCGTAAGCCGACCAGCCCCGCACCTGGTAGTAGTCGAAGAAGTCGCTGTGGAAGAGGAGGGCGGCGAGGGTGTTTTCGATCCAGTTGCTCTTCCAGAGGTCTTCGGTGACGGTGTTGTACCGGTAGGAGGCGCCGAGTTTCAGTCTGTCGCTGCCGCTTCCCTGAAGCGGCCTGACCTCGCCGCCTACTTCGTAGCGCCAGCGCTTGAGCGCGAAGGCATAACCGGCCTGGCCGACGATCTTGAAGCGCCGGTCGCTGTCCCAGTCGAGCGGTCCCGAGCCGATGCCGAGCACGAAGCCTTCTGCGCGATTGTACCGGATGGCCGGGGTGTTGCGGTAGAGGGCCGTTTCCGCGTAGGGCCAGCGGTTCGGGTAGGTCCCGAAGAGCGCGCCGCTATCCGTGTCGTCCCAGAGTACCCCCGGCCCGATGGCGGGACGCTTGAACCGGTCTTCTCGTTTCCAAGCGGAGTAATCCCATGCGTCCGCAGAGTCGGCGGGGTTTCGCTCATCCTCGGAGGCCGGGCGCGTGGCTTCGCCGGACTGGGCGTACGCGGGAAGGATGAGGAGGGCCGTGAGCAGGCAGAAGGAGAGACGTCGGACCGTGGTCATCATGAACGGGTATGGACACTGAGACTTGCGGCGGGAGCGGGCTCCTGCGTGTTCAACGAAGAACGCGCGAGGTAGGGAAATGGTTACATGGAATATCGGCGCAGGGGCAGGTGGGTGTTGACGAAGGATGTGGGATGGTGCGGAGAAGCTGGATGTTCGGGTGTTCCGGAGCGGGTGCTGACATCCCCCTGCCTTGCTCCGCTGGACGCGTTCGCAAGGCTGTCCCCCTTCGAAGGGGGATTTTGTTCAGGTAGGACGTGGAATCTGGAATGGGCACGGTACTGCCAAGGCGGGCATGTCGTACTTGACGGACGTGCCCACGTCAGCGGGTAGTTAGTCCTGAAGGTTGTGCTGCCTGGATTTACTTCGTCGGTCGCTTCGCTCGCGTCCGCCTTCGCGGGAATGACGTTGGTGGGAGGGTTTTGGTTTACTCGGGGCATCGGGTATTTCTTGGCGCGGCTGACATCCTCCTGCCTTGCTCCGCTGGACACGTTCGTAAGGCTGTCCCCCTTCGAAGGGGGACTTTCGTGTTCGTGCGGTAGTGGCGAGCGTCGGGTTTGGATCCATTTGTGGAGGGTATGGCGTGCCATGCCCGTATGGGGGTCAGGGGCGGGCGCGTTCGAAGAGGGCGTCCATCTGGATGATTTCGCCGGTGGTGTCGGAGAGGAAATCGACCGGGGCTCGGAAGCGGAAGCCGGTCTGTTGCAGGAAGGCGTACAGGTCTTCGAAGAGCGGTTCGTGTTCGTACAGGGGTTTGAAGGCTGTTTCGAGGAGGATGTAGTCCGTGTGTTCCAGCGTGCGCGCGGCGCCGCGGAGCGCCTGCAGTTCGTAGCCCTGGAGATCGAGTTTCAGGAGAACGGGCGGGGTGAGGGGTTCGTCGTTCAGAAGGGCGTCCAGTGTGTTCATCGGGACGCGCACGGTCGAGAACGAATGGCCGGGGAAGCTCTTTTCGTATGCGGCGTGGGGCGGCAGCACGGAGGAGGCGAGGGTATAGGCGTTCCGGTGGAACGTGGTTTCCCGTTCTTCCTCGCCGATAGCCGACTGGATGACGCGCACGCGGGACAGGTTGGCGAGATTGCGACGGAGTTCATCCGCAACGGCGGGCAGGGCTTCGATGGAGATGACGCGGGCGTCTGGATAGAGCTCGGCGGCTGCGCGTGCAAACTGCCCGACGTTGGCTCCGCCGTCAATGATGGTGGAGAACCGGAGTCCCCGGTTCTTCAGGGCGGATACGATGCGGAAGGCGGTGATGGAGAACGGTTTCCACCGGGTGAAGGCGCGCCATCCGCCGGGCTGCATCAGGACGGATGCCAGGGCTCGGATTTGTTTGAGATCGGGCATGCGGGGTCTGGTGGAGGGGTTGTGTGTGCTGGGTGCGTTTACGGGCTTGAGCCTTTACAGCATCTCTTAACGCCGGCGAGGAGATCCCGAAACGAGTTCGGGACGACATACCTGGGCCGGGATGACAAGATGGGCCGTGGTGCGCGATGGACGATATGCCTGAATCGTAGAGACTGTTTGGTACGTGTTAGACACCATTTGGGGGGCGCCAAACTGCTTTGCTTGAGGTGCTATGGTGTTGGCGAACGGGGTGTTTAACCCGTTGCATGTTAACACCCTCCGGCCCTATCGGGCCACCTCCCTCGAGGGAGGAGTTGGTGCGTTTCCATTCTAGCGCTAGGTTCATTTCCCATTCTATCAAACGGGCTCGTAGTGCACCTCGTGTGATCTTGGCCGGTACACGTGTGATTGGAGCCGGAATGGGCTGCATGCATGCTCTCTCATCAATGGGGCTGGCATCAGTCCCGGGCGGTGTGGAGGGCAGTGATGCTGCGGGTGGCGGCGGTGAGGCCACGCAGGGCGGTGCGGAGGACGGGGTTGAAGGGGCGGTCGGCGTGGCGCGCTCCGATCCGGACGGCGTCCCACAGGCTCCGGGCGAACAGGTCGAGCGGCCAGGCGGTGATGATCTCGCGGGACCGCTCCCCCATCCTATCGCGCTCGGAAGGCGGCAGGGACGAGACGCGGCGCATGAGGGCGGTGAGGGTATCCGCATCCCCCGGATGGAAGGTGAATCCGTTTTCGCCTTCACGGACGAGGTCGGCGTAGCACCCTGCCTTTCGAGAGACCAGGACGGGGAGGCCGGCGGCCATGGCCTCGTTGACGACGAGGCCCCAGGTATCCTTGTGGGAGGGCAGGATGAGGGCTCCGGCGTTGCCGTAGTAGGCGGGCAGGTCCTCGATCTGCCGGAATCCGGCGAATACGACGCCATCCAGGTTTTCGTCCTGCACGTACCGTTCGAGTTGGGGCCGCCTGGGACCGTCACCTACCAGGATGAGCCGCCAGGGCTCCGGGGTGCTACGGCGGTACTCTCGGTAGGCCTGCAACAGGCCGTCCAAGTTTTTTACGCCGACGAACCGGCCTACCGAGAGGAAATAGGGGGTGTCGTCGTCCAGCCCCGGGAGGTGCCTCAGGGCGTGCCGATCGGTTCGCATGCGACTGCTTTCCCGGGCGAAGTAGTCGTTGTCCACGACGTCGTAGCCGTAGAAGATGGCCTCCGGGGGGACGCCGAGCTTTTCGAAGTAGGCCCGGTGTGGCGTTCCGGCGAGCAGGGCTGCATCGTACTGCTGTACGAGCAGCGATTTCAGCCGTTCGCGGGGGCGTGAGCGGGGTACGTCGTCCTCCTTGCTGTCGTTCATCATGACGGCGATGCGCCGGTTGGAGCGGCACCAGTAGAGGCAGGCTCGTGCGTCGGGGAAGCTGTAGCTGTGGATGGCTACGGCATCCGGGTTGATGCGGTCCAGGGCACGGATGACACCGGCGTGCATCTCCGCGGGCGAGAGGGTATCGAAGACCCGATCCGGGAAGACCTGTACGCGGCGGAAGGGGGTGGCTCCCTGCTCGACACGCCAGTCGTACGTGGCATCTGTGCCGGCCGTCTCCAGCCCGACCAGTTCGACGCCGTGCCCGGCCAGGTACGTGTGGGCGGCACGCAGGCGGGCGAGGTGGTAGGGGCCGAAGCGGGGCCACTGGACGCAGACGGTCTTGATCTCAGGCAGCGGCATGAATGGTCCGGTGTTCGAAGATGACACGTTCAAAGGCGTCGGTGATGCGCTCGATGTTGAACGTCTGCTCGGCGTAGGTGCGAGCGCTGGCACCCATGCGCGCGCGAAGTCCGGGGTTTGCGAGCAGGCGATCCGCATTTGCGAGGAAGGCCTGAACGTCTGTGGGGGAAGCGACCAGACCCGCAGAGCGGGACTGAACGATCCGTGCGGCCAGGTTTTCCGGCGGTATGGCGAGGAGCAGCGGCCTCGACGCGCACAGATACGCCAGCACCTTCGAGGGGACGGAGAAGACGCCTGCATCCGGTTCCAGGACGGCGACGAGCACGTCAGCAGCACCGTGTACGTCCGGAATCCGTTCGAGCGGTTCGAAGGGCAGGACGATCAGGTTGTCCAGGGCGTGCTCCTGCCGGCGGGCGGTGAGCCAGTCCGCGCCGGGACCCTGGGATACGACGACGACGCGGACCTGAGGGGCATGCCGGTAGTGCAGGGCGAGCCGTAGCAGGAGGCCGGGGTCGTGCTTCATCGCCAGCGTACCCGTGTACATGAAGACCGTTTTCCCCGTGAGACCGTGCGCTTCGGCCCAGGGGTTTGCCCGGGGGCGTACCGGAAGTGCATCGAGGGGCGCCCAGTTTTCCACGGTGAAGAGCCGTTCTTCGGGCACGGACCACTGGCGCAGGATGGGCCGGAAGTCATCCGTGATGAGGACGACGGCGGTGCTCTGTTGCAGGAGCGATTGCTCCAGGCGCAGGTAATACCTGCCGGTCGGGGCGCCTACGAGGGGGAGCTTTTTGCGCAGGATGCGGTCGGCTGCTACGCCCAGCAGGTCCTGCACCCAGAACACGAAGGGAATGCCGAGCCGCCGGCTCGTGCGGAGCAAGGTCCGTTGCGCATCGAGCGGGGTGTTGGCCGAGATCACCAGATCGGGGCGGAACTGGGCCAGTTCCCGGGCGGCGAGACGCCCGTATTCGGTTTCCTGCCGCCACCGGGTGATGAACGCGAACTTGTTGAGCGGGCGGTCCAGATCGATCCGGCTGATGCGGAACGAGGGCGGGTCATCTTCGCGATAAGAGAAGTTGCCGCCCGGCGTCGTCGTGAGCGAGCCGCAGTAGGCATGGAGGATCTCGTGGCCGCGCCGGGCCAGGGATCGGCTGAGCTGGATGGGATAGGGATATCCCCCGAAGTCGTGGACGAAGATGCGCATGGGTCAGGCGGCCCGGTTCTCCGGTTGCAGGATGAGCGGGGATATCGGCTGGGCGAGGTGCACCGGTAGGCCCGGCACGCCGAGGTGGCGGAAGATCGTGGCCGCCATCGCTTCGCCGGTATTTGCTTCCGCATACCGGCGCGCGCCTTCGGGATCAAAGGAGAAGCGGTCCGGTGCGGAGAGAAAGCCGTGCAATGCGTCGGCAAGCGCTTCGGGATGCGCCGTATCCACGGTGCGGCCCAGCCGGTAGTGGCGGATGAGCGCGCCCATCAGGCCGTAGTCCTGCCCGATGACGGGAACGCCGGCGTGGGCCGCACGCACGAGGACCGCGCTGGACCCGATGTGCCGGTCGTACGGGAGCAGGGCGAGGTCCGTGGCCTGCATGAGCGCCTGAGCTTCGTCATCCGCGATGAACCGGTCCTGGAGGAGGATCTGCAAGGGACGTGTCCGGCGGAGCCGGTCGATGCGTTCGAGGGCGGCGTCTTTCAGCGCGACATCCAGGGGGCCTGCGAGGACGACACATGCGTTCCGGCAGCTTTCTTCCGGGAGGACGGCGAGCGCCTCGAGCAGGCCGGGTAATCCCTTCCGGTGGTCCAGGACGCCGAAGAGAAGCAGCATTTTTCGTCCGGGTTCTATGCCGAGAGACCGGCGGGTCTCATCCCGGTTCGTTTTCGGCACGCGGGCATCAATGCCGTCTGGCAGGGTTACGGCGCGGGCCGACCGCTGGAGGCGCCGGATGTATGGCGCAACGAAGGGATCGAGGCAGAAGAGTGTGTGGAGGTGCGGGTTGGCGAGCGCTCCGGCGAGCACGGCACGTTTGCGCGCATCCAGGAGCCGCTCCTTTGCGGTGCGGCGTGCCGGGCCAAGGTCGCCATAATGGAAGGAGGGGCGGAAGTAGAGTGCGGAGAGGTGGACCGGAGCCGAGAACCGGAGGTCCAGCGCCAGCGCGACCTGCACGTGGTCGAAGTACATGGCGACGGCGTGATCCGGGCGGGCCTGGTCGATGTACTTTTTCAGGAGGCGGCCTTCCTGCAGGCCTTTGCGGAGCAATCCGAACGGGCCGGCGGGCCTAGCCGGGGCGGCCTCCGTGATCGGCAGGAGCGCTACGCCGGATGCACCGTACTCAGTAATGGAGGCCGGGACCTCCGGGTGTACGTCGAGCACGCGCTCCGGTACGGCGACCGTAAGGCGTCCCTGGAGCCGGTGCCGGCCCCAGAAGGAGATGAGCTGGTGCAGGTAGTGGCCCTGGTGGCCTCCGGATGCCAGCTCGAACAGCAGGATGTGAGGGTCAGGCATCGCTGGTCGCGGGTTTGTGAGGGCCGAGTTTCCGAAGGGTGCGGTTCGTGACCGATGCGTGCAGGCGCTGAACCTCCGGGTGCCGCAGGAGCGGGAGGAGCACGATAGCCAGAAACACGCTCGCTACGAGCAGAACGAGCCAGGGCAGGGAGAGGCTGGCGTCGAAGCGGACGTACAGAAATAGGGCGAGGGCCGTGCCCGCACCGGATGCGAGTCCCAGAGCGACGTTCTCCGGGCCGATCAACTTCCATGCGGACAGGCGGTGTTCACGTTCGTACATGATGGTGACGAGGAAGCTGCCCGCGATCAGTGCTACGGTGAATCCGGCGACGACGCCGGGGCCACCGTAGGCCCGGCCGAGCAGGAGACCGAGAACCAGGTTCAGCAGGCCGGTGACGGCGTGGCCCAGCACGTTCCACCGGAGGCGTCCCGTACCTACGTAGGCGTAATAGGCCGGGGCCGTGAGGATGTTCAGGAACCATCCGGCCAGGAGCAGGGCGGCGAAGATCACGAACGTACCGTCGTAGGCACCGAGCCATAGGCGGCTGACAATCGGGGTGGCGGCGATCAGGCCGGGCAGTGCGACCAGGACGAAGAGCAGCAGGAGCCGGTACGACCGGCTGTAGACGGCGCGAATGCGGGCGGGATCCTGCTCCTGCAGGTGCGCAATGGAGGGGACGACGGCGGTATAGGCCGTGATTACGACGGAGCGGATCTGGAGCACCATCTTGTGCGCCGTTTCGAATGGCGTTACCACGGCTACACCGGCGAAGCGAGCGATCAGCGATTTGGCGACCGGTTCGAGCAGTACCATGAAGAGCGATATAGCCTGGAAGTTCAGGCTGTAGCCCAGCATCTCCCTGAACGTATCCCGGTGCCAGTGGAGCGGGAGGGGCGGCAAGGCCGGTAGCAGGCGCCGCAGGATAAGCCACGCGCCAGCGGTCAGGACGAGGTACTGCAAGACCTGCGCGCCCACGAGCCCGATGAGTCCGGCGCGCGGGACCGCAATCAGGCAGGTCGTCAGGTACAGGAGCGAGGCGGCCATCATCAGATAGCTCCGCAGGGCCATGCGGTGGCAGCCGTCGATTGCCGAGATGAACACGCCGGAGATGGAGAGCAGCCAGAACGACACGAAGGCGGCCGGCAGGATGGAGTGCGCGGTGGCAGCAGTTGCAGGGTGCTCGAACAACTGTTCGAGGAAGAACGCGAAGGCCGGATAGGCCAGCAGCAGGACGGCTCCGAGGGCCGCCGTGACGGACAGGGCTGCCGTTTGCACGACGGACACGACGCGTCCGGTGTCGCCGAGGGCCAGGTACCGGGCCGTGAACTTCAGTGCGCCGCTCGACAGGCCCATGCTCGCCAGGGAGCCCGCCGACGTCCACGCCATCACGAGCGCCCAGACGCCGAAATCTTCCGCGCCGACGGACCGGATGAGGAAGGGATACAGGACGAAGAGGACCGCCGCGTTGACCACCACCTGGAGGGCGGACGCCGTTGCATTCCGGAAGATGGTACGTTTGCGGTTCATGGAAGGGCGGCTCGATGCGGTTAGCGGTCGGTACGGTAGAAGATGCCGTCCACCTGGAGTTGCTGCCCGAACTTCGTCGCGTGTACGGGCTCGATGGACATGAGGGTGAAGCCCCTGTCCGCCATGTAGTCGATCATATCCGCGAAGAGCACTTCACCTTCGTAGACGGCCACGAGCGACATCTCCATCTGGACACCCAGCACGTGATCCAGCGCGTGCGCGGCTCCTTCGAGGACGTGCATCTCATAGCCCTGCACGTCCAGTTTGAGGTAGGGCCGGTCGCCGGGGCGGAAATGATCGCTGAATACGGCATCCAGTGTGGTTACCGGCACTTCCTCCGTGCCGATGACGTGCACTTCCGGTGCGCTTTCCAGGTACGTGTTCGTCATAGGCAGAAAGGAACTGCATTCCAGTCCGGCGGCGACGTTCATAGTGGCAGAGCCCGACGCTCGTCCGAGCGCCGTCCGCAGGACGGTCCACTTCTCGTCATCCTGCGCTTTTTTCCGGAGGGTTGCGAACGGAGCCGCCAGGGGCTCGAACGAGACGATGCGCCCGGTGTAGCCGTAGCGGCGCATGAGCGAGGCATACTGCCCGACGTTGGCACCGACGTCAAAGATCAGGTCGATGCCGTGGTGGCGAAGCAGCAGCATCCGCCGGGCGAACCAGTGCATCGTGTCGAACTTGTGCAGGTTATAGCCGGCTCGGCGCAGGTGCCGTTTTACTTCCTCACGGATGCTCATGGGGCTGCCTCCTCAAGAGCGTGAAGATGCACGCGTTCCCAGGCCCCGCCCGCCATGCCGGTAAGCAGGCCGAAGAGGAAGGTGCTATCGTCGAGGTGGAACGGGTTGGAGGTCAGGGCCGACAGGGTTGTGGCGGACAGGACGCAGACGGCACCTACGGCGCACAGGCGCGGCAGGAGTGGGGCCGTTCGTACCCGGAATGCCCGGACACCTCGTCTCACCGCGGCGGACCAGACGAAGAGTACGAGCAAGAGCCCGATCAGGCCGAACCGGTACCAGAGGGACAGGTATCCGTTGTGTATGAACGTCGGCTCCAGGGTGACCTGCTTCAGGACGTCGTAGAAATGAAATGGGACACCGGGGCCGTATCCCAGCACGGGGTTGCTCAGGATGCGCTCGAAGACGGCCCGGGATTCGTACACCCGGCTGAGCAGGGAGATATCCCGCGTCGCGGAGCCGGACAGCGTAGATAGCCGGTCGACCAGGCCGCTGAAGATGACCATCAGAACGTCGCCGAAGAAGACGGCACCGACGACGACCAGACCGCAGGCTCCGATGGCTCCGAGCGCGAAGATGCGGCGCCGGTGTTGTGAGTCTGCAAGCAGGAACAGGACGAAGGCTCCGACTACGAAGGTTATCCAGTAGGTACGGCTGAGTGTCAGGATGAGTCCTGCCAGGACGAGCAGGAGGTAGGCGAGAGAGGCCAGTCCCGTCTTCACGCTCCTGGAGAAGATCAGGAGCGTGAATCCGATCACGGAGGCGATCATGAGCAGGTTGTCATTCGTCATGACCCGCATGCTCCCTTTCGAGCCGGCGGATGCGACGACGAGCGCGATCTGGGTCTGGTACTGGATCAGGTTGCGGGTTGCGACGAAGAAGCCGATCCACAGGAGTGCGCCCAGGATAACGATGGGGCCATGCCGGTATCGTACGAACGCCTCTTTGACGGGGAAGTACATGGCTGTCATGACGAGGGCCAGCCACTCGCTGAAAGCCCATGTGAGGTTGCCGTCGAACAGGAGGGTCAGGCCCCAGGATGCGGTGATCCAGACGAGAAAGGCCAGCAGGGCCTTTTCTTCCGGCATTCGTACGTGGCGCTCGCGAGAGAGGATGAACCGGGTGAAAAACCAGTGGGTAAGGTAGGCCAGGAAGTAGGTGCCGTAGAGAACCTCCTTCGCCTGGATGCCCGGATCGTGGTCCGTGATGAGGACGAACCCCGCCAGCACGACGGCGAGGTTTGCGAGGGGATACTGGAAGAGGAGGACGGCAGCACCGAGCGCTACGATGACGAGGGGCACCAGCGCAATGAACTCGGGTGCGATCCAGGCGGTGTAGAGGGTGGCACCCAGGCCGAGTGCCAGCCCGAAGGCAAGCAGGGTACGGCCCCACCACCACAGCGTATCCGGGGAGAGGGCGGGCAGTATGGGCTGGCCGGCCTTCATCAGGTATCGACTTCCCGGCTGACGGTAGCGTGCTCGATGACGGCCTGTTGGAGCCGGTAGGAGACGTACGCATAGCGGCGGCGCCACCAGTCGTATGCCAGGACGTAGAAGGCGGCGAGCAGTAGCCCTGATAGCGTCGCCACGACGACGATGATCGAGCGTTTCGGAAACGCCTTCTTCACGGGTGGGGCGGCGTAGTCCACGACCTGTACGGCCTCGACTTTACGCCGCTCGTCGAAGCGGGCCTGTTCCAGCATCGGGCGGACCACTTCCATGATGCGAGCCTGGATCAGGCTTTCCCGTTCCAGTTCGATGTATTGCCGGAGCACGCCGGACATCTCGGATGTTGGGACGGGCAGGAGCTGCTCCTGGCCGGCGAGGGCATTTTGATACCTGGCATTGGCAGCGGCTGCGGCGCTCTGGAGCGTCCGCACTTCCGGATTATCCGGGCCGAACTGCGAGCGGAGTGCTTCGTACTGGATTTCGGCCTGGATCGCTCTTGCCCGGAGATCCGCCATCTGTTCGATGAAACCTTCCGTCTGGGCGGATACATCGAAGATGCCGTAGGTTTGCTGGAACCGTTCGATGGCGTCCATCAGCGAGTCCGTAGCCGCTACGGCCTCCTGATAGCGGCGTTCGACGTAAGCGCCGTACGTGCGCGCACTCTGCGACGTAAGCTCGGCATTGACGTCGTTGAGCGTGCGGACGATGAAGTTGGCCATGTCGGCTGCACGTTGTGGGTCCGTATCCAGCACCTTGATCGAGAGGAACTCGTATTCATCATCGACGAGGTATTCCACGTTCTCTTCCAGTTCCTCGATAGCCGCTTCACGCGGGTGTTTTTTGCCCTCCAGTTCGTACACCGAAACCAGGTCGAAGCTATCGACGACCGCTTCGTACATGCGGCGGCTGGTCAGGATCGTGAGGTAGCGGGAGTAGTCGTCACTGCCGGTCTTGAGGAGGGCCGAGGCGGCGGAGGGCAGGTTGCGCGTCAGCGATGCCATGAATCCGAGGGTGGAGTTGGATTCCGGCGGCAGCACGCGTGCCGTGGCTGCATACCAGTTGGGCAGCAACAACGTAATGACGACGGATGCTACGGCCACTCCGGCTGTGACGGAGAGGATGAACTTGCGCCGGGCAAACAGCACGGCCAGGGCAGCCCAGAGGAACTGATCATCCGTCTGGTGTTCTCCCGAATCGCCATCGAGGCCGTTGTACGGAGTCGAACGTTTGCTAGCGTCACGCATAGGGGCCGGTACTTGAGGGCGCTACCTAGTGATCGCTATGTAGGCCGTAATGATGCTCGTAATAGCCGAAATGCCGGTAATGATAGTCTGCGTGGTCAGGATTCGGCTCTGGCGTTTCGCCGTTTCGTGCGAGAGGGAGAGCTGCGCGATCTCCGGCGAGTCCGGCACGGCTTTCCGGTCGATAAAGACGGTGTCGCCCGATCTGACGGTAACGTTCTGTCCTTTATGGACCTGTCCCGTCCCTGCTTCGAAGACGTAGACGTTGGTCGATTGGGGGCCGAGCCCGCCTGCCTTCTGGATGTAGTAATCGGCGGTGCGTCCAGCTTCGAAAGCGATGTAGCCGGGTTGCGGGACGTTGCCGGTCACGAAAACGGTTTCTTCATCCCGGGGGAAGACGACGACATCGCCATCCTGGAGGTAGAATGCTGCCGCACCGGGCTGTAGCGCTGCTTCGAGGTCGATCACGACGCGGTTGCGATTCAACTCCTGCCGGAGGTAGGCCCGGCTGAAGAAATCGAGATCGCTCACGTCACCATTGCCTTTGGCGGCAAGCGATTTCCGGCGTTCCAGGTAGGCCGTGCGAATGCTTGCGTTCGGTTTCAGGCCGCCTGCGAGAGCGACCAACTCCCGGAGGGTCGTCTGGCCGGGTTCGATGGGGTACGTTCCGGGGTATTCCACGTCGCCGTAGGCGCTTGCCATCGCCTGGACGGTTCTCGGTACGTCCAGCCGGTCGCCGGGCTGGAGGGGTTCGGCGCTTTCGGCGCCGGCGAGCATGGCCCGGATATCGAGCAGACGGGTTTCGGTCCTTCCGGCGGCATCCTGCCGTATGAGGCGTACCTCATCGATACCGGCCAGGCCTTCGGGCCCTGCGGCGAGCAGGAGTGCATCCTGCACGGTATCGCCGGGCCGGTACGGGAAGCCGCCCGGATACGGGACATTCCCCGATACAGTGATGATGTCCCGTTGTACGTGGTAGGCCGGGACCGAGATCACGTCGCCATCCCGGAGATACGGGTTGTGATCGGTGTCTCCCGTGGTGAAGTAGCGAAAGAGGTCGAGCGAGCGGGATTTGCCGTTGCGTGTGAGCGTGACATTCCGCAGGGACGGCCGGTATTCATCCTGCAGCGCGGGGCGTTCGGCAGAGGCCGAGAGCGGCCGGTTGCCGGCACCGCCTTGGGCCTGCAGGTAGGGTAGTTCAGCTGCGTACGCCATCTCGAGGACGTCACTCATGCGCGAGGCCGGGGTGGCCAGGTAGCGATTGGGCTCGGGTACGGCCCCCGACACATGCACGTAGAACCGCCGGGGTTGTACGAGGGTGATCTCGGCGGGTACGTACCGGAACTGCTGCTTCAGGAGCGCGAGCGCCTCTTCCTGAGCCGAAGCCAGCGTTTTTCCCGCAGCTTCGAAGGAAGCAATGCCCGGTAGCACCAGAGCGCCATCGGCAGATACCGCCGCCTCGAACTGAACGGGCGTGGGGCCTCCTACGGACACGCTGAATACGTCACCGGGTCCCAGGAGGTATTCAGCCGGGTCGACCGGGCCTTCGAGCGCCAGGCCTATCGTAGGTGGCCGTGCCGTACCGAGCCGTTTGCGGAGTTGCTCGAGGGGGTCGATCGTGCCCAGTTCTGCCTGGGAACCGCCGGTGAGGATGCTCTGGGCCCGGGATTCATGTGCGATTCCCAACAGGGCGAGCACAAGCAGACCGGCATACAGGACCCGTACTTTCCGGATTGACTTCGGCGCAGCGAGTGCAGCGTCGATACAGTGTGGAAATGAGCCAGCCATGAGAGGCAGCCACAAACGAAGACGCATCAGCCGTAACAGATGGATATCGGGGATTCAGAGCAAAGCCGGCGACATGATTCGGCTCGCGTGTGCGGATAAGGCACACGCAACAGACAACAGCCTTTGTAGCGATCTCCCGATAGGCGCTGGCGCAACGATAGAGAAGAGGCGGAGGATTTGCGTACTTTGAAGTTACGAACCTGCGACGTAGCTCGCAACGCACTACTCCGAACATACCAGGTATTCAAGTGACGCTGAGGCAATTCGCACCGGCCAAGCTGAATCTCGGACTCCATGTCCTACGCCGTCGTGACGACGGGTATCACGACCTCGAAACGGTTTTTCTCCGGTTTCCCTGGTCCGACGAGCTGGCTGTGAGTCCGTCGGACCAGATCACGATGACCTGCTCGGATCCGGCGCTTCCGACAGACGAGCGCAACCTGTGCGTGCGGGCTGCGCGGGCCCTTGCCGCGGCGCTCGGTGAGCGGCGCGGGGCGGTGCTCCACCTCGACAAGCACGTGCCCTATGGGGCAGGGCTCGGCGGGGGGTCCAGTGATGCTGCTGCCGCGCTGCAACTGCTCGCGGAGTTGTGGGACGCCGATGTTTCGCACGAGCAGTTGCACGCGATCGCCGCGTCCCTCGGCTCGGACGTCCCTTTCTTCCTGGGGCCCTCGGCCGCTTTCGGCACCGGCCGAGGGGAGGTTCTCACGCCGCTCCTGGATCCTGATACGGGGGATGTGTATCAGTTGCCGTTTTCGCTCGTGGTCGTCGTGCCGCCTGTTGAGGTTTCCACGGCCGTGGCCTATCGCCTCGTGCGCCCCTCTGATGCGGATCGTCCGGACCTACGCGCGGTCGTCCTCTCGAACGATCTGGAGCGCTGGCGGGCGGAACTCGTCAACGATTTCGAGGCGCCGATTTTTGAGGCTTTCCCGGCCATCCGTTCGGCCAAAGCCCTCTTGCTAGAGGCCGGAGCAGGCTACGCCTCACTATCCGGCTCCGGCGCGGCCGTGTTCGGGGTGTTCGAGGACGCTACCCAGGCGACGGCCGCCGCCGAAGCGGCGCGTGTAACCGGGCTGCAGGTCTGGCACGGATCGATTCCGGGAGGGTGAGGACGGGTTTTAGATTCCTGTCTTCATTCGTAAGCACATGGTGCCGGGCCTCGCTATGGAGTGATTTCAGACCTTTATAGGAGTGCTCGCGCGAGCAGGTAATTAGTTCTGGAGGTTGTGCAGACGAGATGCCCGCCTGAGGTATGAATGCGCCCAACAGGTCGGGACAGGCTCTGCGACGAAGCCGCGTAACCCCGGCAGGCTGGTGGCCGGGCGTGGCGTATCGGAGTGGACTGATTACCCGAGTTGGGAGCTTCTACTCGCTTACCAGGCAGGCATGGGCTCTCGCAGGGACATATTCTGGTTGGGTTGACGTGCTTCGGGGGCAGCCGACGTTATTCGCCGGCAGCGAAGTCCGTTTCGTCGAGGTACTGGAGGAGCCGGTCGAGTGCCCAGGCCTGGTTCTCGATGCCGGACCACTGATAGCGGGTCGTGGTCTCGTCTGCGACAGCGGCCCAGTCGACGGTCCAGTCCTTGAAGACATGGAAGGAGTATTGCCCGTCGTCGGTTTCGAAGTAGAGCGCGCCTTCATCGGGATCGTAGATGGAATCGACGCCGCCGTCCTCGCGGCCCATCTCGGCCGCCAGTACGAGGAGGGGTACTTTGAAGCGATAGTCCATCTTGTGCACGCGCTTGGCCTCGCTATTCAGGTAGTTGGCGAGAACCACGCAACCGTCGCTGTATTCCAGGGCAGCCCGGGCCGCTTCTCGCGTGACTTCATCGGCTTCGATGAGATTCAGAGCTGCCTCTACGTAAGGCCATACGGCCATTTCAGTTTCTTCGTTTGCTACACCCTCTTTGCGAGGGACGACTACACGGATGTCCTCCGCGCTCATGGCTGGTTTAGCGTGTTAATGGGTTCTGGTGTTACGTGTATCCTGGTAGTCAGAGGATGCGCGAGTGCAAACAAAATGCCAGCACCAGCGGAACGTATGCACTCGGATATAATAAATGCCCGAACATTTTCATGCTACCGCTTACGCAGCATCTACGACAGCCAGCGTGCATCGTGAGATACAGATGAGACGCTCATTCTCATCGGTGATTTTTACTTCCCATACCTGGGAGGATCGACCGGTAAATACCGGTCGGGCTTCGGCACGCAGCGTGCCTTCGCGTTTGGGCCGGAGGTGGTTGGCGTTGATTTCCATTCCGAAGGCTGCCTTGCCTGGACCACACCGCAAGTAGCCCCCCACGCTTGCCGCGCTTTCGGCCAGAACGAGGCTGGCGCCTCCATGCAAGTATCCGAACGGCTGCAGGTGTTGCGGTGTGATGGTCATCGTCGCAATCACCTCATCGGGATCCAGTTTTTCGTAGACGATCCCGAGCGTCTTATCGAGCCCGGTAGTTCTGGATAGGAAATCAAGTCTGGACGATTCTTGCATGGTCGGTGGGAACAGCCGATTCCGAGCGTACAGTCTGACTACTTGCCTGTGCGGTGACGGGGTGACGGGTGCAGCGTGCCGCACCGCTGCGATTCCGGCCTCTATTCGAAGGATTGGTTAGGCTTCCGCTTTTCTTCTGGACTCGTATTCTTCTTCGATTCGGAGTGCCGCTTCGATGAGTTCCTCTTTGAGGGGGACCAGGTTGTCATGCTGTGCAATGTACTGGTCCATGGCGTCGCGCAGGTCGGTATCGTGGTGTACCACGGTCCGGCGCTGGCGTTCTACCGGATCGACGGTTCGCTCGATCGAGGCAATGCAGAAGCAGCTTTTCAGCGCTTCCCGAATGCGGTGCACATCCACCTGCGCTACCTGGTTTTCATCGATGTGATAGCGAACGCGGACGATGGCGTCATCCGTGGATTCTTTAGCAATGGCCTGGAGAATGCGCTCGGTCGGGTCCGGCGTGTTGCGGGCATCGACCTGGATGGGGATGAACTTGCGGGCGGGCGTATCCACGAAGGTATACCGCGTCTTCTTCCGCCCGTTCTCCTTCTCGATGTCGACGAGCACGAACCCTTTGCGATCATCCCACTCCTTGAACGAGATCCGCTCGATGCTGCTGCAGTAGACGACAGGAGGTTCGAAACCCTGGTTGCGGTCCTGGTAGCGGTGGATATGTCCGAGTGCTACGTAATCGATTCCGTCGAGCGCCAGTTGTCCAACGCCGAAGGTGGGTTCGTGCGCGATGAGGCTCGTCCGTTCCGAGCCGGCCATTTCGGCGCCACGTACGGTGAGGTGGGCGGCAAGAACGGTCGGCAGGGTGCGGTCGAGGTTCTCGACGGCACGTTGAACGAAGTCCGTATACGTGGCCTCGATGAACTCTCGGATCTCGGTCGGTGTCTTCTTACGGTGCTCCTCCCTGGAGAGCAGCATGCTGCGGATGGGCCAGGGGAGCGCGATGAGCTGGAGCGGTCCGCTCTTCGTTTGGATGATGGCGACATCCGGACGGCGGAAGACGTGCACGTCGCCATCGACGTAGCTGAAGATATCGATGGCCGAGGCCTTGCCGAAGGAGACGGGGTGATCGTGGTTGCCCACGATCATGACGATGGGAATGCCCCGGTCCGCAATGGGCTTGAGGCACTCCGCGAACGTCTGCTGCTGGGTGGGAGTGGGGTCTGCGGTACGGTAGGCATCGCCACAGAAGAGGAATACATCGATGTCCTCTTCGAGGGCGCGTTGGACCATGAAATCGAACGACCGTTTGAAGTCGAGCAGGCGCGTGTTGAGGCCCGTCGCGGCGTCGATTCGCCCGTACGTATTACTGCCGAGGTGTATGTCCGCCGTGTGGAGAAGCTTCACGAGTTCGAGGGTTGTCAGCGATCAGCTATCAGTTGCCAGTGGCATTGGGTTTTGCCCAGTGCTGACCGCCAGGTCAATTTACCATCCTACCCGGTCGGTATCGAATACCTCTTCCTCTTCGGGGAAGGGTATGCCGGTTCCATCGGCCGGGTTCAAGATGGCCGGTACCCCGTATTCGGCAGGATCCGGGAAGCGTTTATCCCTGGAGATCGGCGTTTCGGGAAGCCGTGTTGCCCGGCGGAAGTAATCGCCGACGAGCAGGAGTGCCGTGTGGGCTCCCTGCCCCCACCAGTTCGAGCGGAAGGCGATGCGGCGGTCGTTGAAGCCGACCCAGGCCCCCGTGACGAGGTCCGGGTGCATCAGCATGAACCAGCCGTCCGCATTATTCTGTGTGGTGCCGGTCTTGCTGGCCAGGTCATACTCGCCGAGGCCGAACTGGGTCCGGATGCGGATTCCCGTTCCGTACTCGACGCCTCCCCGGAGCATATCCACTACCGTGTAGGCAGTCTCTTCCGAGAGGGCTTCTTCCGGCACGGGTTCGGCTTCGTAGAGTACGTTCCCGAAGCGGTCTTCGATACGTGTCACGACCGTAGGTTCATGGTACAGTCCGCCATTGGCAAGTGTAGAGTAGGCGGAGGTCAACTCGAGCAGTGTCACGTCGCTCACGCCGAGTGCAAGAGACATTACCTCATCCAGATGGCTCTTGATGCCCATGCGGTGGGCATAGAAGGCCGCTGTTTTGGGGCCGATCTGGCTCATGAGCCGTGCCGTGATGAGGTTGTTCGATGTGGCGAGGGCCTGGCTAAGGGTCATCATCGCGCCGGAGGCGCCGCCGAAGTTGCCGGGCCGCCAGACCTCACCTGATTCTGGATCGATGTAGGTGAAGGAGGAGTCCGGCAGCATGTAATTGGGAGAGTATCCGTTGTCGATGGCTGCCGTGTATACGAATGGCTTGAAGGTAGAGCCGGGCTGGCGTTTCGCCGTGGCCACGTGGTCGTACCAGTCCGTCGAGAGGTCGCGTCCGCCTACCCACGCCTTTACGAATCCGGTGCGGGGGTCGACGGATAGCATGCCCGCTTCCAGACGAGTCTTTGCCGTCTTGAGGGAGTCCATGAAGGCGCTGTCCTGGCGGAGCTGGTTGACTGCCGCCTCGGCGCTTACTCCTTCTTCGCGCAGGGCGCGGAAGTGCGGAGTCTCCCTGATGAAGCTGTTGACGAGGTTCTCCTTCGACGCCCAGAAGTATGCGAATGGCTCGTAGTTTTTGGCCTGGAGGTACGGCCCTGTCTCGCCGCCGAGGCTATAGCCGGAAGGCTTGCTCCACTCGTAATCTACGACGGCCTGGAGGCCTTTCATCTGCTCCTGTACCGCTTCTTCGGCCACCTTCTGGAGGCGCGAATCCAGCGTAGTGTAGACGATCAGGCCGTCTTCGTAGATGTTGCGCCCATTCGCTTTCGCCCAGTCGTTCAGCCAGTTGCGTACGTACTCGGCGAAGTACGGGGCAATACCCTGGGTGATCTCCGAGGAGTTGAAGTTCGTCCGGATGGGCTCCGCCTTGTGCTCGTCATAGAATGCCTGCGTGATGAAGCCATGCTTCACCATCTGGGCCAGCACGGTATTTCGCCGGGCCTGCGAGCGTTCGGGAAAGCGGATCGGGTTGAATCGGGAGGGGTTCTGGAGCATCCCGATAAGCGTTGCCGCTTCCAGCGGATCGAGATCTCTGGCCGGTTTATCGAAGAAGGTTCGTGCCGCGGCCTCGATACCGAACGCGTTGTAGACGTACTCGACGGTGTTCAGGTACATCTCGAGGATCTCGCGCTTGGTATAGCGCCGTTCCAGCTCGACGGCCGTGACCATCTCCTTGAGCTTACGGGTGATCGTCTGGTCCTTCCCGATCTGCTCGTTATAGAGGTTCCGGGCAAGCTGCTGGGTAATGGTTGAGCCGCCCTGCGTGCGGAATCCGGGGACCCCCGCCTTGCCCAGGACCGTCTGGCCGACCGATGAGATCGTACGGAAGATGTCGATACCCCAGTGGTCGTAGAACCGGTGGTCCTCGGTCGCGATGAGGGCGTTGATTACGTGGGGGGAAATATCGTCGAACCGCAGAGAGGTGCGGTTCTGGAACGCGTAGCGCTGGAGCTCTTCACCGTCAGCCGTGTAAGCCACCGTCGCCAGCTGCAGTTCGGGATTCTCGAGCGCTGTCGTGCCCGGCATGTCGTCTTTGAGCAGGAGGGCATACAATCCGAGTGCGACCGTGCCGGCCAGCAGGAGCACGGCGATGATAGAGACCGCATAGAAAGCCTGGGCTTTGTTCGGATCCTTGAACATCCGATAGACCAGCCCCTTGTAGCCTTTCTGCTTTTTCCGCCTGCCGGATTTGCTCGACCGCCCGTTCGACTTACCGTTCGTTCTACCCTTCGCATTCCGTCTTGAGGGGTCGTTGAAGTACCGCTCCAATTCTTCTTCGGTGTAATTGTACTTAGCCATGGTTGTGCGAACGCAGACGTGTCGGGGCGGGCTGTTTGCCGGTACAGCCCAGGTGTCCATTTAACGCTCCACTTCTCGGAATGCTGCAGCCCGAGCTGCTATGGGATACGATATAATCTCTTCCGTGCAACTACCGTTCCACCGGAGCAGCTTCAAGGCGTTTTTGTTTAAGCTCCCAATGGTTCTGGACTTATGCCAAGGGCCTGTGTTAAGATAATATCCTTCCGGAAAAGATAAGAGTTCGGGGTAGTGGCTATGCCCCATAACGACGATGCCTGCCGTCGTGTTGTGCAAGACCGAATGTGCATGTGCACGAAGTGCTTCGACCGTAGAGGGCTTGACGTCATTGTTGCCATACCGGCGTTTGAGGAGCCGAACCCATTCCGCCAATTTATAACCTGTATCTCCGGGTAGCATAGTGGTGTACAGCCACACCGGAAGGGGGTGACGCAAACTACCCTTGAGCATTTTGTATAGCTTTTCTTTTCGATCGAGCCCATCGCCGTGGAAGAGGTATACATCCAGGCCATACACGGAGTCGATAATGGGGCCCGTCGCGATGCGGACGCCCATCTCTTCTTCGAAGTAGGTTCTATGCCAGGGGTCGTGGTTCCCCTTCAGGTAGGTGACCGGGATGCCGTTATCCGTCCAACGGGTCAGGAGTGCCTGGAACCTGACGAATCCTTTCGGGACGAGGTAGCGGTATTCGATGTACTGGTCGAATACGTCTCCTACGAGATAGAGCCGTTCCACCTCATGCTCATGCGCTTCCAAACACCGGATGAGCGCCGCTTCATTGGCGCGTTCCGTGGCTGGATCGCTTCTCCCAAGGTGTATATCTGAGACGAAGAGAGTCAAGAAAAGATGCGGGTCTGACGTGGCAGACGCCTTCAACGCGGGGGTTGCTCGTTGGTGCCCTCATAGACGTATGTGCAAGGAAGGTTCTGCCTGCTGCATGTGGGAAGCGCGGCGTTTACCTGCATCGAAGGCACGGCAGGTCTGATCGGTCGGCCCGTTTTTACTCTTCCCGTGCGGTATTCGGATGCATCGGGGAGATGGTGCTGTCGGCCTGGAGAACCAGTGCGGAGCGCAGGGCACGTTCCAGGTCGGCATCCGGGTTCGTCAGGTCCGGAGAAGTGCCGATCGGGGAATCCGGAGGTCCCATTAAGACCATGTCGTTCATGAGCGGTGCTACCTGCTCCGATCGTGCAAGAACATTGCTGGCTTTCCTGAGCTGTTGCGGTTCCGCTGCCAGGTACCCTGGAGGGGGGGTAAAGCCCTGGCGGGTGATGGTACGCTGGTCGTCGTTCAGGACACGCCGGAGGAAGTCACCGGCGACGTTGAGCGCGTTGTAGCCGCCCTGTCCCCACTGGTTCGAACGGAAGGTAATGCGCAGGTCATTGAAACCGGTCCACACACCTGTTACGAGGCCCGGATGCAAGAGGACGAACCAACCGTCGGCGTTTCGCTGGGTCGTGCCCGTCTTTCCGGCAACATCCTCATGTATGCCGAAGGTCGTCCGGATACGGGAGCCGGTTCCATAGTTGACGACACTACGGAGCATATCGAGCACGGCGTACGCTGTGAACACTGAGATGGCTTTCTGCGGCTCTGGCTCGAACCGGGCGATGATGTTGCCCTCGTGGTCTTCGATCCGGGTTATCACGACGGGTTCACGGTACATACCGGAACCGGCCAGGGTAGCGTATGCGGAGGTCAGTTCCAGGAGTGTGACTTCGCTCGTGCCGAGGCCGACGGAAGGCACGGCATTCAATGCGCTCCGGATACCCATGCGTTTCGCTGTTTCGACGATGCGGTACGGCCCCATTTCGAGCGTCAGCTTTGTAGCAACGGAGTTGCTGGAGTACGCGAGCGCGTTGCGCAGCGTGAGCGTTCCTCCTGTAACCGTGGAACGGGGCATCCATACCCGTTTCGTATCCGGGTCCCGGTAGACGACCGGTGTGTCGGATAGCTTGTCATCAGGTCGGTAGCCATGATCGATGGCTGTGGCGAACACGAACGGTTTGAAGGTGGAGCCGGGCTGCCGCCTGGCAAGGGCCACCTTGTCGAACTGGTCTCGTTCGAAGTCACGGCCGCCCACCCATGCTCTTACGTGGCCCGTTGCCGGGTCGATGGCGGCGAGCCCCACTTCCAGCCGGCTGTGCGCCGTTCGGAGTGAATCCATGAAGGCCCGATCGAAGCTCAACTGGATCAACGCAGCCGTCGGGTGCATGCCGCCTTCAACCAAGCGCTGGTGGCGTTCCGTCGCCTGCACGTACTCTTGGAGCAGGTCCTGGTGGGTCGCCCAGAAGTGCGCAAAGGGCTCCACGTGTTCAGTCTCTACGCGCTGAAGGTACGCGGCGGGTTCCGTTCCGAGAGGGGATAGTGTTTCACGGCTCCACTCGTAGTCTACGACGGCCTGCAATGCCCGCATCTGGTCGTCAACGGATGCCCTGGCATGGGCCTGCAGGCGGGAGTCGAGGGTGGTATAAACCCGCAGCCCATCCCGGTAGATGTCATATCCGGCCTGTTCTCCCCAGGCCTCCAGCCAGCGCCGGACGTGTTCGGCGAAGTGCGGCGCCAGATCCGCCTTCCAGACAGGGGGGCGGTAGCGGAGAGCCAGCGGCATGTTCGCATAGCGGGTATACTGGACTGCATCGATGTATCCTTCGTCTTTCAGCCGGCTAAGGACGACGTTGCGCCGTTGTAGGGCGCGTTCCGGGTGTTTTACTGGATTATACCACGACGGACCTTTCAGCAGGCCGACGAGGAGGGCGCTTTCGTGGATGTCCAGCGCCGAGGCCGGTTTGTCAAAGAAGGTATGCGCTGCGGCTTCGATGCCGAACACCATAGGCCCGAAGGACACGGTATTCAGGTAGGCTTCCAGGATGCGCTCTTTTTCCCAGTTGCGCTCCAGTTCAAGCGAGAGTACGATCTCCTTTACTTTACGCTGGTAGGATGGCTCGTGCTGGAGTTCGGGCCGCAAATTTCGCACGAGTTGCATGGTGATGGTCGAACCTCCCTGACGGCTTCCGAGCAGCGTTTTAGCGGCCGACGAGGCAAGCCGCAGAAAGTCGACCCCCCCGTGGCTGTAGAACCGGTGATCTTCCGTGGCGAGCAGTGCGCGAATGGCGTGTTCGGAGATGCTGGTATATGGAATCCAGGTGCGGTATTCCCGGTGGAATCGGGTCAGTTCTTGCCCATCAGCCGTGTACACGACCGTCGATAGACTGCGGGGATGTCTGGTTAATTCCTCGAGAGCCGGTACCTGCCGGGCAATGTGTGTGATATAGACGATGAAGGATAGCATGCCCGCCAGGGCCAGTGCGCCAAGGCCGATTGTAGCGAGCCGAAACGGGCGTTCTCGCAAAGTTCGGAAAAGAGCATTCATGCAGCGCAGCGAGACGGGGCCGAACGTGAGGGCGCTCCCACGAGGGTTCCTCGGGTGGCGCATGCGAAGGGCTATGGCTATATTCGATTCCTGTCACAGACCTAACAACTATTCTGCCGAAGTCTCTGGGTGGGCCTGAGTAGCTGTGAGCGGGTTGCAGGCAGGGATCATTTCCGGTTCCGGGTTCTCTTCGACCCATGGCAGGTAAAATCTTCCGACCGGGTCCGTAAATAACCGGTGCAACCTTCGAATCGAGTTACCCCTATAAAGGCGCGTCCTTTGCCTGTCCCGAGATCATCCGTTGCGTTCCTTTCGAAGCTTGATCATGGCCATGCCGGGTGAACTTCGGCCTCACGCTGCCGGCGATGAGGTGGCTCCGGTTTCGATTTCCGGTGGGGTTCGGACGGGCGCCGGAGGGTGGATCGAGGTAGCATCAACCGGGCAGCGAGGCGTGTGCAGAAACCTGTCGCGGATAATTCAACCCGTTCGATTCCGAGTATCCCTTCTTTTGAGATAACGCATGTACGAGACTTATCGGGCGCCGACTCACTTCTCGGTTTTTCCGCCCGTCATTAAGAACCTTCTCATCATCAACGGCCTAGCCTACATGGCCAAGTTCGTCGCCATGGCGACGAATACCGGTGCCATGGGGTGGGTGCTGAATGCGCTGGCCCTGTATCCTCCCGGTGCTCCTAATGTCGGGTATACCATTTTCGGCACCGTCGCCCAGGTTCCGGGATTCTGGCCATGGCAACTCGTTACGTACAGCTTTTTGCATGGCGATTTCGGGCACCTGTTTTTCAATATGCTCGCCCTCTGGATGTTCGGGGTCCAGATAGAGAACAACTGGGGATCGCGGCGCTTCGCCGTGTTCTATTTTACGTGTGTGATCGGAGCCGGTATCCTGCAGGCCATTGTGATGTGGGGGACTCCGGTGCCAACGGTCGGTGCTTCCGGAGGTGTGTTCGGGATTCTTCTGGCATACGGTATGATGTTTCCCAATCAGTACATCATGCTGCTGTTTCCCCCGATTCCGATGAAGGCGAAGTACTTCGTAATCATGTACGGAGCCATCGAGCTGTTTTTCGGAGTTACCGGAACGCAGTCGGGAGTTGCGCATTTTGCGCATTTGGGTGGGATGGCATTCGGTTTTCTGCTCATTCAATACTGGCGAGGAAAGTTGCCGGCGAAACCGAAGCACAGGATGTACTGGTAGAGAGTTATTGGCTGTCAGCTATCGGCGGTCGGCTCGGGTGGCAGGGGAGTGGGAGAGCGGGTGGTATGTTGCGAGCGGACGGTCTTCGGTAAGCAATTGAGGAAGCAGCTTTGCTCGAGGTATTGCGTGCGGAACACCGTCGTTCATACGCTCAGCGCCGACACGCTGCCACGTGTTGCTACGCGCTCAGAGATGGAGAACTGACCGCTGCTTGTTGACAGCCTAAATCGAAGTGTCGTAAAACCTTCGGTACGTATCGGGGTTACATCTTGCGGCTCATAGATCGACACCGCTAACATCACGAGTCCTGCCCCATGTCGGGGCCGGTCTCGTTAAGGAAAGCGTCTCGCCGTGAATACTTTTCAATCCTGGTATGGCATGCAGCCGCGTGCGCTGCGTGCGCTCTGGACGATCAATGTTGTCTTTTACGTTGCGTGGTTGCTCGTACTCGGGCGCATTCCCGTGGTAGCCGCGTTCGTATTGGATCATTTCGCGCTGCATCCGGCGCTCTCAGATCTTTTGTACGAGCCATGGCAGCTCCTGACGTACAATTTCATTCATCTGGGGCTGGACTTCGGCGGTTTTCTGCACATCCTGTTCAACATGCTCTGGCTGGTGTGGATCGGGCGGGAGTTCGAGGAGATGCAGGGGTCTCACCGGCTACTCGCGCTATATCTGATCTCAGGTATTGGCGGCGGCCTGCTTTCCGTTTTTTTCTACAACGTCGTGTCCCCCGGTAATCCGATCATTCACGGCGCATCGGCGGCGGTATTCGGTGTGATGACGGCGGTGGCGACGTTTTATCCCTACCAGAGTATCGGTCTGCTCTTTATCGGAACGGTGCGTCTCGTCTACGTGGTTATCGGGCTGCTGGTCATCGACATCCTGTTCCGCATGGGAGGAGGAACGGCCGTTACGGCACACATCGGGGGCGCACTGTTCGGATTTCTCTTTGCGAAAGCAGAGAAGGGAGGTATTGACCTGAGTTCGTGGGCGCGCATCTTCTTCGGGCATCGCCGCAGCCGGCACGTGGTGCCACGGCGCACATCCGCCGTTCGCCAGCAGCCGGCGGGCATATTCGGAAAGGTAGAGGGCTGGTTCGGTTCAACCAAGACGGGTGAGGCAGAACGCCCGGCCCGTACGTCCAGCACGCGTGTACATACTGAGGCGGAGCCGACGCTTCGCCCGAGCCGGGATTCCGTTCAGATCGAAGTAGACCGAATCCTCGACAAGATCAGCGCCAGCGGGTACGAATCGCTTTCGGATGAAGAAAAGCGCGTGCTCTACGAGGCGAGTCGCCGCTAGAGGGGGGCCTACGTCCTGTGCGCCGCTTATTCTGGATTCTGTTCGTACTGCTGGATCTGGCGCTCATAGCTGCATTCATGGCCGGCTATCTAGCCTGGTACATTCCCCCTCACGTCCTCTGGATTACGGAGCTTTTCGCGGTTGCACTGCCCTATTTAAGCCTGCTGATATTTCCGGCGCTTTGCGTCGTTGCTCTGGCACGAAAGCGGGGATTGGTGGCACTTCACCTGGTGCTCGTCGCGCTCATCGTGTTCCGTTTCGTTCCGCTCCGGACCTGGGGGTATTTCCGGACGCCGGGCGACGACGATCTGATAGTGATGACCTTCAACGTGCCGAACAGCGAACTGCTCAACGGCTATGGACAGCTCTCTGCGCTGGATGCCCTCGTAGAGGCGGAGCGGCCTCACCTGATTGCCTTACAGGAGTCTGCCATCAAGATAGGCAGGTCCGGGCTCCGTCCGGATCCCGACATCGCGAGCCTGGATAGTCTGCCAGGTTATGACATTGCCGTACCGAAATGGACGTCGAAACGCGTCGCAATTCGCCAGCCGCTCGTGGCTCGTATCGAAACGGGTGAGCAGACGCAGGCCGCCCTGTCAGTAGACATTCCCGGGATTCAGCCTACCTATGTGGTGCGCACGCCGTTCACGTGGCAGGGGCGGCAGGCCGTGCATTACAACATTCATTTACAGTCGTTTGAGGCACCCAAGTATGCGGCGCCCGATCCCGTCCGGTTATCGCCGCGCTGGTGGCTGGATCGACTGGCCGTGTCACGGCGCTCCTTCCTCGTGCGCGCACAGGAGGCCAGGGCCATCCGGCGCATGCTCGATGGAGAGGAACTTCCCTTCATCGTGAGCGGCGACTTTAACAGCGCGCCCCATAGCTGGACGTACAGGCACATTGCCCGCGGACTGATTGACGCCTACAAGTCGGCCGGAACGGGATGGGGCGCTACCTGGCACGCGCGTTTTCCGTTTGCCCGGATCGACTTCATCCTGGCCAGCCCGGATTGGGAAGCCGTTGCCGCGACAGTGCCGGACGTCGTGCTTTCGGATCATAAGCCACTCATCGCCAGGCTCAGGTGGCGCTGATGATTTTGGGTTTTAGATTCTGGACTTTGGATTCGATGGCAAGACGGGCTTTTAAACAATCCAAAATCCCCAAATGGACGGGGAGCATTTAGCGCATGTGCTCGTAACAGCCGCGAACTTTGCCGACCTGATTCTTTACGCGATATGAAAATCCCTCGCCGTGCCTCCCGCGCCGTGTTTGTCGGTCCCGTTCAGATCGGCGGTGGCGCCCCTATCTCTGTGCAGTCGATGACTACATCCAAGACGCACGATGTAAAGGCTGCTCTTGACGAAGTGACACGACTGGCACAGGCCGGAGCGGATATCGTGCGTGTGGCCGTGCCGCGCCCGGAGGATGTAGCCGCTCTGCCGGACATCGTCCAGGGTTCGCCGGTGCCAATCGTGGCAGATATTCACTTCAACTACCAGTATGCACTCAAGGCCATCGAGGCAGGCGTGGCAAAGGTGCGTATCAACCCGGGCAACATCGGCAAGCCGGAGTGGGAGCGGGAAGTGCTACTTGCGGCGAAGGAGGCAGGCATTCCGATTCGCATCGGGGTAAACTCGGGGTCGCTCGAGAAGGACATCATGGATAAGTACGGCTATCCGCAGCCGGAAGCCCTCTTCGAGAGTGCCATGCGCCATGTGGAGGTGTGCCTGGCCAACGGGTTCGAGGATATCGTGATCTCCGTGAAGCACTCGGACGTGTACTTCATGATCCAGTCCTACAAGCTGCTGGCGGAGCGTACCGATTTCCCGCTTCATCTCGGCGTGACCGAGTCCGGCACGCTTACGACAGGCACGATCAAGAGCTCCATTGGCATTGGTGCACTGCTGGCGGAAGGTATCGGTGATACGATTCGCGTATCCCTTGCTACCGATTCGGTGAAGGAGGTTGAGGTCGGTCACGAGATTCTGAAGGGGCTCCGGCTGGGTCGCCCCGGTGTCAACATCATCGCGTGCCCCACGTGCGGCCGGCTGGACGGCGATCTGTTCTCGATCGTGAACGAGGTGGAGACAGCTGTGAAGGCCCGCAAGTTCGACAAAGACCTGAGCGTGGCGCTCATGGGCTGCGCCGTCAACGGTCCAGGTGAGGCAGGGAACGCCGACCTCGGTATCTTCCTAGGCCGCGGTCGCGCGCACTTCTACCGGCGCGGCGAACTCATCCGCACGGTGCCTACGGAACAGGTTGTCCCGGCAGTGCTGGATACCATCGAGAACTGGGAGAACGATCCGGTGGCTGAAGAGGCCGGTTGAAGGCCAGTTGATCCGGGTCAGTGGGGCATGAGCGGTGGGGAGAACACCGGAGACACGGATGCATTCGGCTGATTGCTGAAAGGCATTGCCCGCGCGCTTCGTGATCATCATTCGCCGGCCGGTGTTGTTGTTGGAGGTTTCCGGCCTGAGCGGGCTCGCGCTAACATAGAGATAACAGGGGGGCTGGTTGTATTTCCTGCCATGCCATTTTATAATCGCAGGAAGACCCTTCTCCTCAACCCTCCTGGGATCGTTATGCTCGACCTGAACGACCTCCGCGGGGCGATCCGTCGCGAAGGCGGTATCAGCCGCCGGCTATTTCTGGGTTACTCGGCTGCTCTTGCCGGACTACCGTTCCTGGCAGACCGCGCTCGTGGCGCGCAAGTGATCCGATCGTATGCAAATTATCCCTTCAGCCTGGGCGTAGCTTCGGGCGATCCGGACCACACCGGCGTCGTTCTCTGGACCCGGCTCGCCCCGAGCCCGCTTGATCCGGATGGTGGTATGGATCCAGTTCCGGTCGAGGTACAGTGGGAGGTGGCAGAAGACGAGGGGATGAGCCGCATCGTGCAGAAGGGCGTAGCGACGGCGACTCCGCTGCTCGGACACTCGGTTCACGTCGAGGTAAACGGATTGCAGCCCGGCCGGTGGTATTGGTATCGATTCCGGACGGGTGATGCGGAAAGTCCGGTCGCGCGCACCCGTACCCTGCCGGCGCCTGATGCCATGCCGGAGCAACTGCGGTTCGGGGTTGCGTCCTGCCAGCACTACGAGACTGGACTTTACACGGCTTACGAGCAGATGGCGAAGGACGAACTGGACCTCGTCTTTCACCTGGGCGATTACATCTACGAGTATGCCGGCCAGGACAATCGCGTTCGCAAGCATGCTGCGCCGAAGCTGACGAACGTGACCGACTATCGCATCCGCCATGCGCAATACCGGACCGACCCACTGCTCCAGGCGATGCATGCCCGCTGCCCCTGGTTCGTCACCTGGGATGACCATGAGGTCGAGAACAACTATGCTGCCGAGATCTCCGAGGGCAACATGGATCCGGCTGTATTTTTGATTCATCGCGCGAATGCGTACCAGGCATACTACGAGAACATGCCCCTTCGCCGGCAGTCGATTCCGCGCGGTCCGGATATGCAGTTATTCCGCAAGGCTTCGTTCGGCAGGCTGGGTGAGTTCCTTATTCTGGATACGCGCCAGTACCGCTCCGACCAGCCGAACGGCGATCGCCATAGCGACCTCAATGCTGCCGCGTTGGATCCGAAGCAGTCACTCCTTGGAGCCCGCCAACGCGCGTGGCTCGAGGATGCTCTGCGTGGCTCACATGCCACCTGGAACGTGCTCGCGCAACAGGTCATGATGGGCATGGTCGACCGGACGGCAGGGGAGGCGAAGGAGTACTCGATGGATCAGTGGCCGGGCTATGCTCATGAGCGAATGCAACTCGTACAGTTCATGGCCGATCACAAGGTGTCCAATCCGGTCGTGTTGACGGGGGATATCCATTCGAACTGGGTGAACGACCTGCGCGTGGACGACCGCAAGCCGGAGATGCCCATCATCGCGACGGAGTTCGTGGGGACGTCGATTTCCAGTGGTGGGAACGGGACGGACCGACCCCGAAACCACGACGCGCTGCTCGCTGAGAACCCCTGTCTCCGGTTCCATAATGCCCAGCGGGGCTACATGCGCTGTACGCTGACTCCGTCTACCTGGCGCACCGACTACATGGTCATCGATTTTGTGGACCGCCCGGGTGGGACGGTATCGACGCGCGCCTCTTTCGTGGTGGAGGCTGGTCAGCCCGGTGCCCTCACCGCCTGAGGTGTCGAATCGATTGCACGGTTAGAAGGTCAACTCCTCATATACCGGCAGGATATTAGGGGTTGACCTTTCTGTTGCGTATTGATCCCGGCGCGTATTGCTTTCTGGAGAGAGGAACCGAGAGCCCGTAGCATCGCTTCATATGTGATTTGGAGTCCGTCCGGCCCCGTTCCTACAGAGTGAGCCGCGCCCGGGATAGGGGTTCCGGAGTGAAACGCGTTGCGGGTTCGGATCCTGGTGTGTATCGTACGCTGTATGAAGGGTCCGATCCGTGGAGTATCGCTGGAGACAGTTCAATGGGAGCGTCATCGAACGTGAACAATGCACCTGCAATAGGAGGATCAACCGGGGCTGACGTCCTGGCACTCGTGCCGTCGCCGAGCACCGAAATCACCACACGCAGGCTCTTGCCGCGGACCAGGCTCGGTGAGGGCGTTCTCACGGTGGATACCCGGGGTGGGGTAGACGTGGAGCGGAAGTCGCTCGTCACGCGCAGGCAGGACTGGCTCCGGCGACGCCGTCGCAAGCAGTTGTTGATTGCAACGGCAGTTATCCTGGGACTCTTCCCCCCGATGTGGGCGGTGTATCTCATAGCATGGCTGGTCTGGCGGAGCAGGCCGCAGCAGCAGTCGATGCGTCAGGTGCGCAAGTCAGTGCGGGCACTCGAGAAGAACCAGACGGGCGTTGCTCTGAAGCAACTCCAGGAAGCCCACTTCCTTGATCCGTCAAACACCGACGCACTCTACTGGCTTGGGTTGCTGCTCAGCCGGCAGAACCGGCAAGAGGAAGCCGAGGAAGCTCTTTCACTCGTTGCGGAGCGGGCGCCGGGCCTGCCGGAGGTCGAGGGAGCCCTCGTCGACGCGTACGTGGCACTGGGCAAGCCTGAGAGTGCGATCTACCACGCGCAACGGCTGTTGGACGTAGCACCGTATGCGACCGAATCCCTGCTCAAGCTGGCTGATGCCTTCGAGGCGGCCGGGAAGGTCGATCTGGCCATTCAAGCCCTTGAACAGGCTCCGCTCCACAAGCGCACGTTGACCGATGCGCTCATGCGGATCCACTATCGACTTGGCTTGCTCTACGAACGGAAGGGGGATACGGCTCAGGCTCTACATCACTTCAATCGGGTCTACGCCCGAGATGTTACCTACGAGGACGTCAGAGCCCGCGTGGAGATGCTGGAATCCGGTCAGGTCCAGCCGTTGCCCGGTTCGGATGCGCTCCAGTAGGGGTTTGATGAATCAAACCCCTACAATCCCAAATTGGTTTACCACCGCTTCGGCATGCGGAGGACGCCGATGGGGGCGATCAGCAGGGTGTAGAGCGTATATCCGAATTCCAGGAGGGGCTGGGGGGCGACGAGGTCTCGTTCATGCAGAATGCGGGCAGCATGTCGGAGGGCAAGCCACTGCGCGAGGAGCTTCGTAGCGAGCAGGCCGGCACCTGTCCATCCGAGGAAGAAGGGCGCGGCCCAGAGCAGAATGCTGGTGGTATGAAACACGGCGAGGTGGGCCTGGATATCCCGGTGGTAGAACTTCGAGGCAGAGGTGTGGCGGGTCTTCTGGCGAAACCACGCGCGCCAGGTTCGCGGGGCATCCGTCGGGACGAAGGTGCGAGGATCGAACATGTGGACGATCCGAGCGGCTTCACGGCGGGCCACTTCCTGGACGAACAAGTCGTCGTCTCCACTGAGTGACTGGAGTGAGTGCTCGAAGCCGTCGACGGCGCGAAAGACGGAGCGGGGATAGCTCAGGTTGCGTCCAACGGCCATGTAGGGTTTCCCGAGACCAATGGCTGCCGCTGTCAGATAGCCGGTCACGAAGGTCTCGTAGCGGGCGAGGGCGTTGAGCACCCCTCGTGTTTTTCGGAATGGGCTGTAGCCGACGAGCAGGATGGGAGTGGAAGGAGAGGCGTGGTGCTGGTAGGCGGCAATTCCTTCTAGCCACTGCGGCAGAGGGGTGCAGTCGGCATCCGTGAGGGCCAGCAGTTCGTGTTTTGCTTGCTCGACACCGATGGTCAGCGCATTCTTTTTGCGGGGCGCTACCGGTTTCGTAACGCGCACCAGCCGGAATCGTCCATCCGTTCGTGCCACATCTTCAACGAGGTGTGGTGTGGTGTCATCCGACGCGTCATCTACCACCACGATCTCATACTCGGGATAGCATTGCTGCCGGAGTGCATCGAGCAGGGCGGGGAGGTCTTCTTCCTCATTTCGTGCGGCCACGAGCACCGAGACCGGCGGGCGGCGCTCAGGTGCCATGCTGCCGGCAGTGGCTTGCGCCTTCCGAAATCCGCGATGCAGGGCAAACCAGTAAACACCCTGAATCGCGAAGATGGTGCCGAAAAAGAGAAGAATCATGCCGTGAAGATACGTTGCAGTGATTCATCGCGTCTATTCGGGTAAACCAAAGACGTGTCAATTCGTATCTTCATCCGCTCAGCCTGATCGTTCCTACGGCATTCACCATGTCCCAGTCGCACAACGCGCAGGACGGATCCATTTCCGGACTGCTCGGCACATTCTGGACCTTCGCCAACGTGCTCAGCCTTATCCGGCTGGTTCTCGTGGTGCCGATTACGTACCTCGTCCTGGTAGATGGTTCGTTGCCGGTACTCTTCAGTCTATGTTTGCTGGCTATCATCACGGACTTTTTTGACGGGCGGATCGCGCGCTGGTCCGATACGGTTTCATCCTGGGGCAAAGTGCTGGATCCACTTGCCGATAAGGCGGCTGCAGGGATGGTGACCCTGGCGCTTGTCATACGGGGTAGCCTTCCGGTCTGGTTCGTCGCACTCATTGTGGTCCGGGATGTCGTAATCTTTCTGGGCGGGGTAATCCTTGCCCGGCGTACGGCTCGCGTTCCCGCGAGCATGTGGTGGGGGAAAGTGGCCGTCACTGTGCTGGCGATAACGGTGCTGGCGGCTCTGTTGAAAGCGGATCAGCCCGTGCTCGACCTGTTCATTCTGGCTACAAGCGGACTGCTCGTTTTTTCGTTCGTTCTATACCTGATCCGCTTCGTGCGACTCTACCGGTATGGAAGGTTGCCCCGCCTGGAAGAGAGGAACGGTGCGGAAAGCGCACAGATCGAGACGGAGCAGGAGGTAGGTTCTGCAAATTGAACCGGTGAAGGTGGGACAGTAGAGCGGGGATGTCACCTGAGGGCCAACTCGCCTTCTTTGTCTTTAGAATCTAGATTTTCGTAACGAACATACATGGCGTTCTTCGATCGGTTCACACAGAAAGATCAGGCCCGGCTGGAAGAGGGGCTTGAAAAGACACGGACGAGCTTTTTCGGAAAACTGGACCGGGCGCTCCGCGGCAGAGATACGGTGGATGAGGAGGTCCTTGACGACCTGGAAGAAGCACTGGTCACGAGTGATGTTGGCGTGAAGACTACGCTCGACATCATCAAGCGTGTGGAGGCGCGCGTTGCGCGCGAAAAATACGTTTCCACGGCCGAACTGAACAGGATGATTCGGGACGAGATCGCCGGACTGCTGTTGCAGAGTGCACCCGAGCGGCCGGCCGAGTTCGATGCGCCGCTTCCGTATAAGCCGTACGTCATCATGGTCGTCGGTGTGAACGGTGTGGGGAAGACGACCTCGATTGGTAAGATCGCCTACCGCTACAAGCAGGCCGGGAAGAGTGTCATTCTGGGCGCGGCGGATACGTTCCGTGCCGCGGCGACAGAGCAACTGGATATCTGGGCGGAGCGCGCCGGAGTGCCCATCATCAAGCAGGGGCAGGGGGCGGACCCTGCAGCCGTCGCGTACGATACCGTGGCAGCGGCCAAGAACAGGGGTTCCGACGTCGCCATCATCGACACGGCCGGACGCCTTCACACGAAGGGGGGGCTCATGGACGAGCTTTCCAAGATCAAGCGCGTCATGGACCGCCAGGTGCCCGGAGCGCCGCACGAGGTATTGCTCGTGCTGGATGCCTCCACGGGCCAGAATGCCATCCGCCAGGCAGAGGAGTTTACGAAGAGCGTGGACGTGACAGGGCTCGTGCTCACGAAGCTGGACGGCACAGCAAAGGGGGGCATTGTAATTGGTATTTCCAACGAGTTCCGAATTCCCGTAAAATACATCGGTGTGGGAGAGGGCATCGATGACTTGCAGGTGTTCGACCGGCAGCGGTTCGTAAATGCACTTTTCGGCTGAGGTATTTATACAGCCGATCAGATCCGCTCAGTAGGAGTGGCCGACCGTTCACCGGATGTATTCGACCGTAGGGGAGCCGGGTGTGCCGGTGAACAGAGGATGATTTCGATATTGTGAAAAGGCCGGACCGTCCGGTGTTCGCTATGCGAATTCAGGTATTCAGGCCGTTTTAGTATTGAGTATCCCAGGTCGTAGCCGGTGGCAGGCATGAGCGTAGTTGCCACCCGCACGTGAATAGAAGCGTTTTCTGTTTCGTGAGTGGGTCGTATGGCACCTAAACTCGGGAGGCATTATGCCGCTTTACCAGGGCTGCTGCTCCTGCTCATCATGTGGGCAGTCCCATTCGCGCATGCCCAGGTCCCCAGGCCGGTGTTCGATGCCGATATCGTGAGCGTTCGCGCCCAAGATCCCGCCCAGGGAACGAGGGTCGACGTATATACACGCATTGCGAACAAGGACCTCCAGTTCGTTAGCCGAGGTGAAGGGTTCAGGGCGTCGTATCGGGTCAGCGCCTCGTTTTACGGAGTGGATGATGCTGGTAAGCGCACCTCCCTGATCAAGACCGAAAGCTGGGATCATGTCGTCTCAGCCCCCTCGTTTGCCGCCACACAATCGCCCGATCTCAGTGATCGCTCCCTTGGTACACTTGTTCTTGCTCCGGGGCGCTACATCGCTGTTTTACGTCTGGAAGACCTGGAAACGCGACAGGCACACGTGCAAGAGATGCCTGTACATGTGCGCAATCTGGCACGGCCCGTCGCGATCAGCGATCTCGTTCTGATCGACGATTACGACGCGCGACAGAGCACCATTACGCCGCTGGTGGCCACAGCCTTACCGACAGGCAGGTCGGCTTTCAAGCTATTTTACGAAGTGTATGCCGGCAGGACGGAGCGTGTGCGGATACACCGGGAAGTCGTCCGGTTCAAAGTTGGCAATGCGCGTTCGCTCCGTAACATTTTCGGGCTCGTCGGGAGTGATGAGCCGGTCGGGGAGGTTACCTATACCACCGCTGATGCGACACAGTTGAAAGCGGGCCGGTCGCCGTTTGTGGTCGAGATTCCCATGGGGGCGTTGCAGGCTGGTGAATACCGGCTCCGTGTTCGTGTCGAAAACGAGAGGGGGGAAGTACTCGACGTAGCGGAAAAGCCCATCACCGTAGAGTGGGGCGGTCTAGAGGAGCACGTTCAAAATCTGGCTCAGGCCATCGAGCAACTCAAGTACATCGCGAAGGATAAGGAACTCGCGTATATCCGTGCCGGTCGGGATAATGCTGAGCGGCTGGCGCGATTTGAAGCCTTCTGGAAGAAACGCGATCCCACGCCCGGAACCGAGCGCAACGAGCGAATGGAGGAATATTATTACCGGATCGCGTACGCAAACCGCCGCTACGGCAACCTGGGCGAGGGATGGAGCACGGATCGAGGCCAGGTGCTCGTTCTTTTCGGAGAGCCGGACCGTATCGAGAGCCAGAATGCCGATTCGAAACCATATGAGGTATGGCTCTACAACCGGATCGGCCGCAAATTCATCTTCGTGGATGAGTCCGGTCGCGGCGATTTCAAACTGCTCATCCCCATTTGGGACGAGCGGAACCGGCTTCGCTAACGCAGTTTTGGACTTTGGATTGCCGATTTTGGATTGTTCGATCCCGGAGTAGGAATCCAAAATCCAAGATCTAAAATCCAAAATGAGAATAGTGTTCATGGGCACACCGGAGTTTGCGGTGCCGTCGCTTCGACGGCTCGTGGAACACGGATATACGCCCGTTGCTGTCGTCACCGGTCCTGACAAACCTCGTGGGCGCGGTCAGAAAGTGTCGCCCACGCCGGTGAAGCAGGCTGCGCTTGATCTCGGTATCGAAACGATCCTCCAGCCGGGATCGGTGCGGGATCCCGAGTTCGTGCGTGCCATTGCCGAACTGAAGCCGGACGTTATGGTCGTGGTGGCGTTTCGCATTTTACCTCCAGAGGTTTTCACGCTCGCCCGGAAAGGCGCCTTCAACCTGCACGGCTCGCTGCTGCCGAAGTACCGCGGAGCAGCGCCCATCAACCGTGCTATCATGGAAGGAGAGACGGAAACAGGGGTCACCACGTTTTTTCTGGAGCAGGCTGTCGATACCGGCAACATCATTCTCCAGCGGCCTATGTCCATTGGTCCTGAGGAGACTGCCGGTGACGTCCATGACCGGATGATGGAGTTAGGTGCCGATGCCGTGCTGGAGACGGTACGTCGTATCGAGGCGGGCGATGTGCGGCCGTTACCGCAGGATGATGCGCTAGCCACGCCTGCGCCGAAGATCTTTAAAGAGGACGCACATATCCGGTGGGATCAGCCGGCCGAGCGTGTCCACAATCAGGTACGCGGTCTTTCTCCCTATCCCGGCGCCTGGACGCGACATGGTGAAGTTCTCCTGAAGGTGTACCGCACGCGCATCACATCCGGGTCCGGCGATCCCGGCACCGTGTTGCAAGCGGATGACCGGCTCGTCGTTGCCAGTGGCACCGGCGCCGTCGAATTGCTCGAGGTGCAACAGGAGGGACGCCGCCCGTTGCCGGCGCGTGAGTTCCTCAGAGGCTATCCCCTCCGGGTAGGAGATCGGCTGAACTGATTGTATACGCTGAAGGACGCACCGCAAACGGTTTTATGTCATCCGGGCATCTCAAAACCCTTGCTGCTTTCGCCGATGAGAAGTTGAAAGCGTTCGGTCTGTACGAGCAGGGCTGGCGATTCCAGTTTGACCGGGCCAGGGCTCGCTTTGGCTGTTGCCGGTTCGATTCCAAGCTCATCACCGTTTCCCGGGCTCTGGCTCTCGTGAACGATGAAGCGGAATGCCGGGATACTGTACTGCATGAGATCGCACACGCCATTGCCGGGAGGGAAGCGGGGCATGGCCCGGCGTGGAAGGACGCGTGTAGGCTTGTAGGCGCAAAGCCGGTCCGTTGCTATGACACGGATGCCGTCCGGCAACCTGAACCGAACTACTGGGCCGCGTGTCCTGCGTGCGACCGGCGCGTGGGTTACTTCAAGCGGCCCGTCACGATCCGGGCATGTCGCCGCTGCTGTGTGAAATACAGTGGCGGGCGCTATGATGACCGGTTCAGGTTGCGCGTATTCGACGCTCGGACCGGCGAGGAAATCAGCCAGCATCCTCCACGCAAGCCCGCCTCGGCGCGGCAGCCGCGGTACGTGGGGACCTGCCCAAAGTGCAATGCCTGTTACCCGTTCTACCGCCGTCAGAACTTCAATAAGGCGTGCGGTGCATGCTGCCGGCGGTATGCTTCCGGGAGGTTCGACGAGCGATTCCGGCTGGTCATTACCGAAGTGAAGCCAAAGTGAAATGCGCCGGGTTTACTCTTTCCGTGTGTCGGGTTCGTCCAGTAGCGGATCGGGCTCGGAGAGAAGAGACGTGCCGTTTCCGGGATAACCGAGCGGGTCGCCCGGTGAGAGCGGATCATGCTCTACCGGTGAGTGCTCTTCCGCTTCTTTGGGGAAGAGCAGGGATGCCACAATGGAAAGGCTGAGAAGAGCGGCGATGATGCCCAGTGACCAGGCGATGGGAATCGGGTACATCTCCGAAAGCAACATCTTTGCGCCGACGAAGACGAGTACGAACGAGAGGCCGACTTTCAGGTAGTGGAATCGTTCGATGACACCGGCCAGGAGGAAATAGAGCGCCCGGAGCCCTAGAATGGCGAACACATTTGACGAGAAGACGAGGAAGGGGTCGCGCGTGACGGCAAAGACGGCCGGAATGGAGTCAACGGCGAAGATGAGGTCTGTCGTTTCGACCAGTACCAGTACTACGAACAGAGGTGTCGCAACGAGGCGTGCCTTGCCCCCACTGCGCCATACTTCTTTTACGAAGAACCGTTGCCCGTGATAGATTGAGGTTACCGGCATCAATTTGCGGACGAGCTGGATCACGGGATTCGCTTCGGGATCGAGTTCCTGCTCTTTTTCCAGCGCCATGCGGATGCCAGTGAACACGAGGAAGCCGCCGAAGATATAAATGATCCAGTGGAACTTGGTAATGAGATAGGCACCAACGCCTATCATGATACCTCGCATGACCAGTGCGCCCAGAATTCCCCAGAAGAGAATGCGGTGCTGGTATATGGCGGGCACACGGAAGTAGGAGAAGATGAGGACGAAGACAAAAATATTGTCTACGGATAAGGCCTTCTCGATGAGGTAGCCCGCAAGGAACTCCAGCCCGGCTTCTTTACCCATGAAATGGTAGATGCCGAAATTGAAGATGAAGGCCAGGGAGATCCATATAATACTCCAGATTCCGGCCTCTTTGACCGAAACCCGGTGTGCTTCTCGGTGAAACACTCCAAGGTCAATTGCGAGCATTGCCAGCACGAATGCCAGAAAGCCCACCCAAAGCCATATTTCGTCCATCTATGTATAAATACGTATAGATACGCTCAAGAGCAGCGGGTCCGCGTAGACATGCTTCACCCGTACGATGGCTCAAGGTTCCGATGTTTTGTGCCTGAGAGCGCTTCGTTGTACGTTGTTGTCCGGATGGCAACGTACTAAACAGTGCGGTTAAAGAAATATCAGACTTAGAATAGTCACTTCAATTTTCTTTCCACCGACGTTGCAAGTTTGACGCGTGGAGTGGGTTTCGGAGGAGGGATGGATGCCGAAATCCCCGGGGGTGATCGCACGATTATTCACAGGGGGCTCACGCCGAACAGGTACCTGTTGTGGTATGCTCTACTGAGCCGAAAATTCGCATTTACAACACGCGACATTCGTAGTAAAATCCATGTCCGCCCGTGCCAGGACGGTGCAGTATTCTTTATCGAGCGCACCTTTCATGCCATCCAGCCCGCAACGTCCCGAAAAGCCGTCGTCGTCTCTCGCTCAGCCGTTTCTGTATGCTCTCAATCGAATGCGGGAACGCGAGGCTGTACATCCTCAGGATCTCGAAGTGCGTGCACAAGCGCTTCTCGTAGAGCGGTTCGGCTTATCCGACCAGCCGGTTCATGCCCAGTTCGTTCCGGGATGCGCCGGACTCATGAGCGAGCATACACATTTCTTCGATGGCTTTGCCGTGATGATGCCGTTGCCGTTCGGGGTGGCTGTAGCCGTTCGCCGTGCGAAGGGTGCCGCTTCGCGGCTCATCGTCGAGGGGCAGGATGAAGTGCATATTTCGGGTTCAGGTGTTCAAGAGGTACCGGGTGACGATACGGCAGTTCTGGCTGCCGGCCTGTTCGAGGATCTGCTCCGCGTACTCGTGCCCGATGGGATGCACGTGGAGGCAGCAGTCGTATCCACGCTTGCGAAGCAGCATGCGGATGCGTTTCTCACCGCGTTTGGTGTTGCGCTGGTGCAGGCGGTCGAGCATATGTTTCCGGCGCCTACCGAAGATGGGGCCGTTCCCAGTCTCGTATCGGATGCCATTGCTCGATGTATGGGGCGCCCGTTCAGTGTAGCGTATCCGCTATCTGTCTGGAAGGGACGGGCCGATGCTTTCATGCTCGTGGATACCGGCACAGGGGAGTGGCTGCCCCTCGAGGCGCCACCTCAGGAGAAGGTAGGTTGGGGTCTCGTTTACGCGGACTGCCCGCAGATACAGGAGCGCGACTTTTATACGCGTCGTATGGAGCAGGCCCGGGAAGCACTGGAGCGGTTGCGTCAGCGTGGATTCGGCGACATCTCCTCTTTTCGCGGGCTGGAGCACCGAGATCTCCAACATGCTCTCGATCTGCTCCCTCACACGTTGCGGCCTCTCGTGCGTTATCTGGTCGGTGAGAACCGGCGAGTCCAGAAGCTCGTTAACGCGATCCGACGGAAGGACTGGCAGATGCTCGGCGCTCTGTTTTTGATCTCACATGCCTCCAAACGGAATGATCTGGAGGTGGCGTGCCCGGGAGCCGACTTGACCGTGGAGCAAGTCGAGCAGATGCTCATCGATGGCATGTATGGGGCGATGCTGACCGGTCTTAGCGGATCAGTTATCGTCGTAGGTCAGCCCTATATGGTGCCCATCGGTCTGGATCGCATTCAGGAAGGCATTTCCTCTCGTTTCGGCGCTGCTCCGGAGGTGGTGCTTCTGTAACCCGCTCCTCGTATTTTGAGACTTCTGTGTTCGGTGCCAACCCCAGCAGGGGTTCTGACGTACGCATAGGACCCTCTGCCCGCAGCACGGCTAACCGGATGCCTCATTATCAGGCGAGCACCTACCGCCGGTAAGCGCACACGGCTGCTGCGGATTTTAGTGCAGAGCTGTGAGATTACGCATGTCCATCCGCTGTGGAGATCTGACCTTATCGTTTTCCGAATGAGCATGTCCCAATTCGATATCGCCCATACCACTGACCGTATCAGGCAGGAAAGTGCCTTCATCGACGATCTACTGGCTGAAATCGGGCGCGTCGTCGTCGGGCAGCGCTACATGATCGAGCGGCTCCTGATCGGGCTGCTGGGTGGAGGGCACGTGCTACTCGAAGGTGTGCCCGGTCTTGCGAAGACGCTCACCGTCAGTTCGCTCGCCTCTGCTATCGGCACGCATTTCCAGCGCATCCAGTTTACGCCGGATCTCCTTCCGGCCGACCTGCTCGGAACGCTCGTCTATAACCAGAAGGAAGGGACCTTTTTCATCAAGAAGGGTCCCATCTTCGCAAATATCATTCTGGCCGACGAGATCAACCGTTCGCCCGCAAAGGTGCAAAGCGCTCTGCTGGAAAGCATGCAGGAGCGGCAGGTTACCATTGGTGAGACGACGTTTCCTCTGGAAGAGCCTTTCCTCGTTCTGGCTACCCAGAATCCCATCGAGCAGGAGGGTACCTATCCACTGCCCGAGGCGCAGGTAGACCGGTTCATGCTCAAGATCAAGGTGTCCTACCCCAGCCGGGACGAGGAGTTGGAGATCATGCGTCGCATGGCCCGGACGGGCGAGCGGGTGCAGGTCCGCACCGTCGTGCATCCGGAGCAGATCCTTTCGGCGCGCCGGGTTCTGAACGACCTCTACATCGACGAACGTGTCGAGCAGTACATCGTGGATCTCGTCATGGCTTCCCGCGAGCCGGCGCGTTACCGTCTGAGTAGCCTGCTATCCCTCATCGAGTTCGGCGCTTCGCCGCGCGCGACGATCAATCTCAACCTCGCCGCGCGCGCTCATGCGTTTCTGCAGCATCGCGCCTACGTCACTCCCGAGGACGTACGTTCCATTGCGCTCGACGTGCTGCGTCATCGCATTGCCATCACGTACGAGGCGGAAGCGGAGGAAGTTACCAGCGACGACATCGTGCAGCGTATTCTCCAGACGGTGGAAGTGCCCTGAGGGGGCTAGATAGAGCGTGGCAGTTGCCCGTGGAATCGTACAGCTGACGTTTTCCGTCCAATGGTGGGCAACCAACAATTGACAACTCTCAACCGGAATGCCTCATACACCAAAGATCTTTAGTAAGGAGTCTATTACGGTCGACTTCATGGTGCAGCAGCTTCGGACTGCGGTGGAGGTGGACGTAGAAGCACTGAACGATGTGGATGCGACGACGCGCGTAGTGAAGGAGAGCAACCTTCACCGGCCCGGGCTGGCGCTGGCCGGCTATGTCGATCTTTTCACGTATGAGCGGGTGCAGATACTCGGAAATACGGAGACCCAGTATCTCAATCACCTGGACCTCGATGCGCGGCGGCGGGCGTTTCAACACCTGATCCAGTTTCCAATCCCGTGCGTCATCTTGACCGAGAATAACACGCTCGACGAGTCCCTTACAGCGATGGCTACGAGGGCCGGGGTACCGGTTTACCGCACCTCCTGTCCATCGACCAAGTTCATGGCGCTCCTGCGCGACTTTCTGAACGACCAGTTCGCGCCGCAGATGACCGTCCATGGCTCGCTCATCGATGTCTATGGTGCGGGGCTCCTGCTCATCGGAAAGTCGGGGATCGGAAAGAGCGAGGTCGCTCTGGATCTGGTCGAGCGTGGCCACCGGCTCGTCGCGGACGATGTGGTCATCGTGACGAAGAAGGAGGAGCAGATCATCATGGGGTCCGGGACGGATCTCGTGCAGCATTTCATGGAAATCCGTGGACTGGGCCTGGTGGATGTGCGTGCCATGTTCGGCATTCGTGCGATTCGATTCCAGAAACGTGTTGAGGTCGTCGTGAATATGCAGATCTGGGATGCCGAGGAGGAATACACCCGCATCGGGATGGTTGATGATGTCTATGAGATCATGGGCGTGGAGCTCCCCATGGTAAAACTGCCCATCACACCCGGTAAAAACGTAACTGTGATTTGCGAGGTAATTGCCATGAACCATCTGCTCCGTCATTATGGATATGATCCCGCAGAAGTTTTTGCTGAGCGGCTTGCGGAGCGTATCAGAAGGAAGGGTTCAGCGAGTCCCTCGCGTGGAATCGAATATTTCGAACACGACTACGAATGACCAGCCCTGCCGTTTTACGCCGAGTTTTTTCGTAACAAAAGAGAGTACGGTACGGTGCTTGCAAGGTCTGCACTGCGGCAAAGCCTGGAGATTATTTGTGATCATCCCGGCGCAGGTCAAAGTCGGCCCAGAGCCAGATTGACTCCGAGAATTGTGCCCTCTATCTTTTTGTGAAATAGGAGTAATAAGGGGTGTCGCAAGATGGGGAGGGAAGTGATGGTGGGGATTCGGCGCCTGTATCTACACCGGCAAAAAATGCGCGGTGTGTGCAAGGAGTGCCGCTGGACGTGTGAGGGGGAACTGTAAGAGTCCGCTCGCAGGCCGAAGGCCGGATTGTTCAAATTGGGGAGTTAACAACCGATACGTATGGCCAAGAACCGCTATTACTATTACGACCACGATGCGTGCGCGTTCGTGGAGGTCGGCACGAGTCGGACGAAGACTTCCTTACGTCTGAGCATCATCACGGCGGGAATGCTCATTCTCGCGCTTGGCGCCGTGTGGCTTATCCAGGGCCGCTTCGCGACACCTTACGAGCTGGCGCTGGCAGCTGAGAATCGAGCTTTGCAAAAGCAGCTTTCCAGCACGGAGTCTCGGATGAAGCAGTTCTCCGCGCAGCTGGCTCAGATGGCGGAAATCGATCAGAACCTGTACCGCACGTTGCTTCAGGCCGATCCGATTTCCGAGGATGTCCGTAAGGCGGGGGCGGGTGGTTCGGATGCGTACGAGGAGTTCGATCGTTACTCACCGACAACGGCGAAACTGCTCCGGAGTTCGGCCGAACAGATCGATCAACTCGAGCGTCAAATCGGGCTGCAAAATGCGAGCTATCGGGAGTTGTCCCGGCTCGCTGAGAAACGAGACACCTGGCTTGCCGAAATGCCGGCCATTCTTCCGGCAGATGGGCCCATGGTTTCCGGTTTCGGCATGCGTCGGCACCCGATTCTGCGAATCAACAAGATGCACTCCGGTATCGACGTACTCGTACGTACGGGATCACCGGTCGTGGCTACGGGCGATGGGGTCGTGAAGAGTGTAGGTTTTAATGGCACGTACGGCCACCACATCGAGATCCACCACCCCAGTACGGGGTATACGACGCTATATGCGCACCTGTCTTCCATCCCGAAAGAGATTCGTGCAGGCAAGAAAGTGAAGCGGGGAGACCGTATCGCGCTCAGCGGGAATACGGGCCGTTCTACTGGTCCCCACCTGCACTATGAGGTGCGGGACGAGCAGGGACATCCGGTCAACCCGGTCTACTTCTTCGCGCCGAGTATGACGCCGCACCAGTATCGTACACTTCTCAAAGTCTCTGAGAACTCCCATATCGCTCTGGATTGATTCCAGTTCGTGCGGGTGGCATGTTCGTGTACCAACGTGCGTGCGAAAGTCCGGTGAGCGGAACCGTGGGATGGGGTGCGTGCAAACAGAATTTGCCGCTGAGAACATCTGCCTCAAGAAAGTAATCGTAACTGTGGAGCGGGTGCCTGGATTTTCCGGGAACCCGCTTTTTCATGAGATGTAGACGCAACTCAGCACGATTGCAGCTTGCTTTTATCGGCAAACAGCACTATTGTGCGTGCCCATTTGCGGCGCTCTTCGGAGTGCCTCTAAGTGCAAGTAATTTCAAGTAGAAACATATTCAACACCGCAGTCATGTACTGGACGCTCGAACTCGCCTCCTACCTCGAAGATGCCCCGTGGCCGGCATCGAAAGACGAACTCATTGACTACGCTGAGCGGACCGGGGCACCGCCCGAGGTCATCAACAACCTTCGCCAGATCGAGGATGACGGGGAGCCTTATGAGAGCATCGAAGAAATCTGGCCCGATTACCCCACGGCGGACGACGATTTCTACTTTGAGGAAGAGTAGTTAGGCGGTCGTGAGGGACTGCAGCTGCGGCGGCACCATTCGGCTTTCTCTGGAGCCGCCTCGTCCGGGGCGCAAACGCTCTGGAGTTAGAACCTCAGTGTCTGAGGTAGGGAAAGCCGTGTGGGCCGCCTGCATGCGGAGGTGGTGTTCGATTTGATGATGTGATGCGCGCCATGCAACGAGGCTCCGGCCTGTTCCTACTGTTCATTCTTTGCACGGTGCCTCGGATTGTCTGGGCGCAAAGTTTGTCAGGCAATGAACGCCCGTCGGACACCCCTCCTATCATTACGGAAGTCAGGTTTTCCGGGAACGAATTCTTCTCGGATGAAGACCTGGCGTTACACGTTCGCACCCGGGCCAACCGTCGTTTCCTCAATATCCCCGGAGTTACCTGGTGGCGCTGGATCTATCAACTCGGGGAATCAGGCAAGCTCGGTGAGGGACTTAGCCGCGCGCTGCTTGCCAGTGGAGAGGCACCGGCATATCTCGATTCTACGCTTATCGCAGCCGACGTGGAGCGCCTCCGGCTGTTCTACAGGCAAGAAGGCTTCCGCGACGCCAAAATAGAGGCGCGGATCGATACACATTCGGGAGGCAGCCGGGCACGTGTGACCTATCAGATTGAGCCGGGCAAGCCGACCTTTATCCGTGAAGTTCGTTACGAAGGGGTCGATGCCTTGAATGCGGTGCAGCGTCAGTTGCTCGTCCGCAACTCGCTCCTTCGCCCCCCGCCTCCGCGTTTGATCACAGGGGAAGCGCTGGCTTTTCGCCCACGTGATCAGCGTTATTCCGAACCCACGCTTTCGGAGGAGCGGCGCCGTATCCTGGCCTTTTTGCGCGACCAGGGCTATGCCGCTGTTTCGCGAGACTCCATCCGCGCCATCGTTTTTCCCGAGCAATCGGACTCCTTCGATGTGACGTTTCGCATCAATCCTGGTCCACGGTACCGGTTTGGTGACGTTCACTTCAGCGTAGCCGGTCCGGAAGAAGACGTGCCCGCGCAGCAGGAGACCTTCGTTGTTTCGGGAAGCAAGGCCGACACCACGGGGATCATAACGGTTCAGATCGAGGATGAAGGCAAGCTGGATTCCGGCCTTCTCATGCGGTCTCTACGTTTCCGGCCCGGCGACTTTTACGACCAGTCAAGATTGCTTGCCACGAAGCGCCGGTTGGAGGGTACCGGGGTTTTCTCCTTCACAGACATCGTTCCGCTTTCTCCGGATACGACGGACACCACCTTCGCTGAACCGCTGCTTCCGCATCAGATCAGCCTGCGCACCCGGCGGCGCCATCAAGTTCGGCTGGAGACATTCTTGCAGCAACAGACCAGTGCCGGAGCGAGCTATGATGAGTTTGGCACGGGCGCTGGGATCTCCTACCAAAACCTCAACTTTCTTGGAGGGGGAGAGGTGTTTCAGATCGGCCTTACCGGCTCCGTAGGCGCCGATCTGGGAGGAAGGAGTGCAGCTTCAGGCGTGAGCTCGTCTCCATTCAGTTCCGCGCAGGCCGAGATCACGACCTCGCTCACGTATCCGTATCTGATTGCTCCGTTTGGGAGCCTGGATCGCCTGCTGGACCTGTATGATGCCCGCACACGTCTTTCGTTCAGTTTGCTGACAGCGAGGCGGGATCAATTGCGCCTCATCATCCGAGGCCGCGGCGCGGCGCGGGCTCGTTTCGAACTGCAGCACACGCCCACTGTGGCTTCTCTCGTGGATCTGTTCGATGTCACGCTGTCGAACCCGGATACATTGCCGGGTTTCCGAGAGAACTTCCTGGACGACATCCTCTCTGTCGTGCGTGACTCCGTCCAGATACGGCAGATCCACGAAGACTATACGCAGCCTCAGGTAAACAGTGCATTGCGCTACACCCTGCGATCTTCCAATGTGAACCCGCTCCGCAGGGATCGCGGTTATAGCTACGAGGCTTCTTTTGAAGTCGGCGGTAACCTTCTGTATCTACTCGACCGATTTGCTTTCACGCCCGGCACGTTGGAGGGAACGTTGCCAGGGCTTCCGTTTTTCCGTGGTAACCGTGCGAACAATGAACTCATATACCGGCAGTACGTGCGGTTGCTGGCAGATCTCCGGCGGTATCACCGTCCGGCCCGCGGGCGTACCATCGCCTGGCATATTGCTGCCGGTGCGGCGCAGCCGATCGGTAACTCCACGACGATCCCTTTCGACCGGCGGTTCTACGCCGGGGGAGCCTCCAGCATCAGAGGGTGGGCACTCCGGTCACTCGGTCCGGGGCCGCTGGGTAACTACCAGGGTGGCGAAATCAAGCTGGAAACCGGTGCCGAACTTCGCTCGCGTCTTGTTGGTAATCTTTTTGCGGCGGAATGGTCCGGTGTATTCTTTGCGGATGCGGGCAACGTGTGGCTTCGTCCCCGCACATACGAGAATGGAGCCGGTGAGCAGAGCGATGCCGGGCAGTTCAAGCTCGATCGTTTCTATAAGGAGATTGCGGTGGGCTCGGGCATTGGTGTGCGTATTGCCTGGGAATATCTCATTGCTCGCATCGACCTGGCCTGGAAAGTATACGATCCCACGTTCGTACCTGAGAATCCGGATAAAGGATTGTTCCCGTATGGTTTAAGTCAGCCCGTGTTGCATTTCGGCATCGGTCACACATTTTGATCGGGCGGGTGGTGTGCGCCGGTTCCATGGGAAGGTTCTGTATCTTGGAGGAGCAGTGGCCCGTATGTCGTAGAGGTGGTCTGGTGAACTAAACACGACAGTCGGCAGTAGCCGAAACAGTTTGGAGTCCGCTTCCATGGCTGCGTTCAACATCCTGGTCTCTTCTCTTCGGACAGGTTACCGGCGTGCATTTCGGCAAGAGGAGGACGCGCGCTCACGCGAGGTCGTATCGGTTCTGAAGCAGGTGCCGGTATTCGCGAATCTGTCGAGGCGTGTATTGCGGGAGCTTGCAGAGGCCGTCCACAACCGCACGTACCGCCGTGACGAGATCCTGTATTACGAGGGCGATCCCGGCCTCGGTCTCTACATCATACGGCGGGGATGTGTACGGTTGCTCACGGAGGATGAGGACGGTAGCGTGCATGAATTGCGACAACTCGGTGAGTCCGAGATTTTCGGTGAGCTTTCTCTCTTCGGTGATCTTCGGCGTAACGCAACAGCCCAGGCGCTCACCGAAACGCACGTTCTCGGTTTCTTCCGCCCCGATCTCCACGCCCTTACGAAGCGCGATCCGCAAGCCGCGGCAGCCGTGACGGCTGCACTCGCTCAGTACCTGGCCGCTCGGCAGGTGGAGCTTATGCGGCTCATGGCAGCTCGTGAAAACAAGATTGCGGCTGCTACACTGGTTCATGGCGCTATCGTCCGTTCAGATATCATCGGGATTCCGTTGTTCTAAGTGCACAGGATCGGAGGGGAAACGGAGGTTGCACGTTTGGATCGGTCTGCGTCGCAGGGGGTATAACCTGTTTCAGGTTTGTAATTCGCTCGCATTGAGAAACCGTTGAAGAGAGGAGAAGAACTCGAACTCCAGATTGAGAAATTTGCCGATCAAGGCAAGTCGTTAGCGCGGCTGAATGGCTGTGTGGTCTTCGTGAGTGGCGCCGTACCCGGAGACCGCGTTCGTGCCCGCATCGTAAAGAGCAAGAAGACCTTCGCTGAAGCACAGGTGCTCGACATTCTGAAGCCAAGCCCACTGCGCGTAGAAGCCCGCTGCGCTTATTTCGGCGTATGTGGGGGCTGCAAGTGGCAGCACGTCGAGTATGCAGCTCAGTTAGAGGCGAAGCGGCAGAGCGTAGAAGACGCCCTGGTTCGCGTGGGTGGATTCTCCGGGGTTGAAGTGCGGCCCACGATTGGCTCCGAACGGACTTATTTCTACCGCAATAAGATGGAGTTCTCCTTCAGCGCAGCCAGGTGGCTGACAACGGAGGAGATCGCATCGGGCAATTCATTCGACACAAGCTTCGCACTCGGTCTGCACGTGCCCGGCAATTTCGAGAAGGTGCTCGACACGGAAGAGTGCTACTTGCAGTCGGAACTCAGCATGCGACTCGTCAATGCGGTTCGTGGCTTTGCGCGAGCGCAGGGCTGGTCCGCGTACGACACTCGCCGTCAGGAAGGATATCTGCGCCACCTCGTCATTCGTCACGGCGAGCGTACGGGGGAGACGATGGTGAACCTGATTACGAGCAGCCATAAGCCGAAGCGCATGGCCTCACTGGCGCATATGCTTCAGTCCGATTTCTCCGAGGTCACGACGTTCATCAACACGATCAACACGTCTCTGGCGCAGGTCGCTTTCGGGGAAGAATCACACGTTGTCTTCGGTCCCGGCTTCATCCACGATAGGATCGGTCCGTATACGTTCGAGATTGCCCCGAACGCGTTCTTCCAGACGAACACGGATCAGGCCGAACACCTTTACGAGATCACTCGAGACTTTGCCGATCTCCGTCCGGACGATCTCCTGTACGATCTGTATTGCGGCGCTGGCACCATTTCGATATTCGTTTCTCCGTTCGTGAAGCGTGTGGTTGGTGTGGAACTGGTCGAGGAGGCCGTGCAGAACGCTCGGGCCAATGCCGTTGCCAACGAGATCACGAACTGTACGTTCGTCGCCGGCGACCTGATGCGTCTGTTCACGCCCGAGTTCGTCCGGGAGCACGGTAGGCCTGACGTGCTTATCGCGGACCCTCCGCGTGGCGGCATGCACCCGAAGGTGGTGGAACAAATCGCCCGGCTACATCCCGAGCGTTTCGTCTACGTAAGCTGCAATCCTCAGACTCAGGCTCGTGATCTTGCCCTGTTGAAGGATCACTACACCATTGAGGCTGTGCAACCCGTCGATCTCTTTCCGCACACGCACCATATTGAGAGTGTTGTGAAGCTGAAGGCTGTGTGAGCGGGTTTGAAGGCAGCATCGTAGATTGTGGCAAGGCCCGGTGTGAGCAACTGTTCCAGCAATGCCTGTCGTGTTCAGGTTCATTCTGAGAACTCTTGAAGGTAGGGATGTTCATTGAGAGCGTAAGGGGGAGGCGAGTGGAGTGTCTGTTGTGATCAGGATGAGTAGAGCATGAGTTACGTGTATCTTGCTCCGCATGCTATGAATCATCCTGAAGCGTAGCGGAGTCGAGGACATGAGGCGGAGCTTGCCCTGAGCGCAGTCGAATGGACTCGGGGTGACAGATGGTGAGCATGCCGGATAGCTGGAACACGCCCGACCTGCTCATCCCATGAGGCCTGACACTCCAGTAGTTGGACGAAGGTACCGATCATGTTGCTTCGTCCAGTTTATCATTATCGTGGCGGTCAGCGGTGTCGGCTGTGCTGGTCGCCGGCAGTCGTATCATGCCCAAAGCGTTTGTTACCGGTGGCACCGGCTTTATCGGTAGCCACCTCGCGGAAGAACTCCTTCGTCGAGGTTATAGTGAGGTTCGTTGCCTCGTACGCAACGATCCGAAGTGGCTCAAAGAGGCAGGCGTCACGCTCATCAGGGGCGATTTGTCCCAGGTTGACGTACTCTGGGATGCTCTGGCTGATGTCGATTATGTCTACCATGTCGCCGGAGTTACACGCGCTACGGACTGGAATACGTTCGAGCAGGGAAACGTGAAGGCGACGCTCAATCTCCTGGGAGCCGTTCGCACTGCCAACCCCGGAATCAAGAAGGTTCTGGTGACGAGCACGCTTGCTGTCGTCGGCCGGAGTACTCAGTGTCCGGCTACGGAGGAAACTCCACTGAACCCGATCAGCCGGTACGGTAAAAGCAAGGCGGAGATGGAACGGGCTCTGTGGGACCGGCATGAGATGACGTCTTCCTTCGGGGAGGAACTCCCTCTGACTGTGGTGCGGCCTTCGTCGGTGTACGGTCCTCGCGAGGCGGATATTTACACCATGATCAAGACGGCCGATGATGCCGGGATTTTCCCGATCGTCGGTGCGGGGAAGGTGGCTGCACTTTCCCTGGTTCACGTCCGAGATCTGGTGTACGGCATGATTGATGCCGCCGAATCCGACGTCACGACGGGCAAGACCTATTTCCTGGGTAGTGAAGTACAGTATTCCTGGAGCGAGGTCAAGGACGCGATAGCCGCTGCACTAGGGAAGCGTGTTCTCGGTATTCCTGTTCCGCCCTCGCTGGTCGTGCCAATCGGCTCCGTCGTAGAAGCGGCAGGTCGGATTACGGGGCGTTACCCGCCCCTGAACCGAGAGAAAGCCCGCGAAGCCCGCTACACTTGTGCGATGTGCTCCTCCTCAAAGGCCCGGCAGGATTTCGGCTATCGGCAGAAGATCGCTCTGGATGAGGGTATGGCCGAAACGGTTGCATGGTATCGGAAGGAGAACTGGTTGAAACCACGAAGATGAACCAGAGTGTTCAAAATCGGATACCAGAGCGGCTCTGAAGCGGATGCAACCAGCTCATTTTGCTGGCACGAGGCAGGCCAGGAGTTCCCCGGCGGTTTGAGATTCAGTCTGCTGACGAGAACTTCACAAACGTGCCGCGTGCTATATGACAGTGCAATGTCTATGCTTCGCTTTTGTCCTGCCGATACTGCTCTTAAGGTGTGTGGTGCCGGATGGTGCAATTGCGAATGCATGGAATCCTTCGCATCATCGCATCGTTCGAGTACATATAAGTTTTGCTATCAAAGCAACGGTCGAATGACAGCCGTTGCTGTCATAAATCAATCAGATATAGAACGTGAGCTCGCTAGGCTTTAATACCGGGTACGTCGAAGAACTCTACCGGCAGTACCTGGAAAATCCCAACAGTGTAAGTGAGAGCTGGCGAGAATTTTTCGCCGACTATCACCCGGGCGATTCCTTCGTCGCTACCGGCGCGGAATATCGCACTGCCGCTGCTCCGCAAACGCAGGCCGGCGTAGTAACTCCGGCGCCGGCGGCTCCCATTGCGCGTCAGGGTGGCGATGGTGCGCCCATTGAACCGATCATCCCTGCATCTGCCCCCGCACCCACGGGACAGGATGTTGATGTGAAGCCCCTTCGCGGTCCTGCTGCGAAGATCGTCGAGAACATGGAGGCGAGCCTCGGCGTGCCGACGGCTACGTCCGTGCGTACGGTTCCGGTCAAGCTCATGTCCGAGAACCGGAAGCTCATCAACGATTACCAGCGGTACGTCAGCGGGGAGAAGGTTTCCTTTACCCACCTCATCGCGTGGGCGGTCGTGAAGGCACTCGCTGCTTTCCCGAACATGAATACCACGCTTCGCCATGAGAATGGTACGGCCCAGCATGTCGTGCCGAAGCACGTTAACCTGGGCCTGGCTATCGACATCGAACGGAAAGGTAAGCGCACGCTTCTGGTGCCAAACATCAAGGCGGCGGAGCAGATGAACTTTGCCCAGTTCCTGGGCCTTTACAACGATATCGTCCGCCGTGCCCGCGATAACAAGCTGGAAGTAGAGGATTTCCTTGGTACCACGGCTACCCTCACCAATCCGGGCATGATTGGTACCGTTTCCAGTGTACCTCGTCTGATGCCGGGGCAGGGGGTCATTGTGGCTGTTGGCTCCATCGGTTATCCCCCCGAGTATCACGCGTTCCCTCCCGATGTCGTCAGTAAGCTCGGCATCTCGGAGGTGATGACCATCACCTCGACATACGATCATCGCGTCATTCAGGGTGCTGAGAGCGGGGCGTTTCTGCAATACATCGCACAGCTGCTTCTCGGTGAGCACGACTTCTACACCGAGGTCTTCAGCAGCCTTTCCATTCCCTATTCGCCATACGTACTCACCCTGGATACCACGCCGGGTCTGGGCGAGACGGATGGCGATACGGAGATGGAGATGATCCAGAAGCAGGCGCGCGTGCTCCAGCTCATCCGGGCTTATCGTGGACGCGGTCACCTGCAGGCGGACGTCAACCCGCTCGGCTACAATCCCATCTATCACCCCGAACTCGATCCGGGAACATACGGCCTTTCTATCTGGGACCTCGACCGTAAGTTCATCACGGGAGGGCTGGGTGGTAAGGATATTCTCCCGCTTCGTGAGATCCTCGACGTTCTCCGCCAGACGTACACGCATAAGGTCGGCATCGAGTACATGCATATATCCGACCCTGCAGAGAAGCGCTGGCTGCAGGAGCGGATCGAGCCCGTCCGTATGGCGGAGAACATCACGCCAGAGGCGAAGCGTCGTATTCTCCAGCGTCTGAATGCCGGAGAGGCCTTTGAGAAGTTCCTCCACACAAAGTATGTAGGCCACAAGCGGTTCTCGCTGGAAGGAGCAGAGACCGTCATTCCGATTCTCGATACGTTGCTGTCGGATGCTGCCGACCAGGAGGTGCAGGAGGTCGTCATCGGCATGGCGCACCGCGGGCGCCTCAACGTGCTTGCGAACATTCTCAATAAGCCGTACGAGGCGATCTTCTCAGAGTTTGAGGGGAGTCTCGACCCGAATACCATCCAGGGTTCGGGCGACGTGAAGTATCACCTTGGTGCAAAAGGTGAACACGTGGCTCCGAGTGGCGCGAAGGTGAAGGTATCGCTTGCTTCCAACCCGAGCCACCTGGAAGCAGTTGATCCGGTGGTCGAAGGCATGGTGCGTGCCAAACAGGATGAACTGCGCCGGCGGGATGCCGAAGCGCCGGGAGGCGATTATCTCGATGCGGTCATCCCGATTCTCATTCATGGTGATGCGGCTTTCGCAGGGCAGGGTGTCGTGGCCGAGACGCTCAACCTGAGCCAGCTACGCGGCTACAAGACGGGAGGCACCATTCATCTCGTCATCAACAACCAGATCGGCTTCACAACGACGCCGTCGGATGCGCGCAGCTCCATGTACGCGACGGACATCGCACGCATGATCGGGGCACCCATCTTCCATGTTAACGGGGATGATCCGGAAGCCTGTGTACGTGTAGCCCGGCTTGCGCTGGATTACCGGCAGGTCTTCAACAAAGATGTGGTGATCGATTTGCTCTGCTACCGTGTCCACGGTCACAACGAGAGCGACGAGCCGACCTACACCCAACCGCTCCTGTACAAGAAGATCGAAGCCAAGCGCTCGATCCGAAAGATCTACACGGAGACGCTTCTTCGCCGGGGTGAGATGCAGCCCGATGAAGCGGAGAAAATGCTGGAAGATTATCGGGACCGTCTCCAGGATGCTTTTGAGCGTACGAAGGAGCTCGGCGAGCAGGACCCGGAAAAGGCGATGGAGGTCGTACGCCAGCGTAAGCAGCAGATTCGGACGCCGAAGACCGTTGAGACAGGTGCGTCTCGTGAAGCCCTCGAAGCTGTAGCCCGGGCGTTGAGCAACATTCCATCGAACTTCAACATTCACAGGAAGCTCGCCCGGCAGTTCGAAAAACGCACTCAGCTTTTCGAAGAAAGAAAGGTCGACTGGGCATTTGCTGAGGCACTGGCATTTGGCACGTTGTTGCTCGAAGGGCGCACGATCCGTTTGAGTGGCCAGGACTCTCGCCGGGGCACGTTCAGCCATCGTCACGCTGTGCTGTACGACCAGCTTACGGGTGACGAGTACATCCCGCTCAACCACATTCAGGAGCAGCAGGCGAAACTGCTCGTATTCGATAGTCTGCTTTCCGAGTATGCCGTATGTGGGTTTGAGTATGGTTACTCCGTCGCAGACCCGTCGGCACTCGTCATCTGGGAAGCTCAGTTCGGCGACTTCGTGAACGGCGCTCAGATCGTATTCGACCAGTTCATCTCGGCCGCGGAGGAGAAGTGGGGGCAGCGGAGCAGCCTGGTGGTGCTCCTGCCGCACAGCTTCGAAGGGCAGGGACCGGAGCATTCCTCTGCGCGTCTGGAGCGGTTCCTCCAGCTCTGCGCCGAGGAGAATATGATCGTGGCCAACCTTACCACGCCGGCCAACTACTTCCATGCGCTGCGTCGTCAGGTCATGCGCGAGGTCAAGAAGCCGCTCATCGTGATGGCTCCCAAGAGCCTGTTGCGTCACCCGATGGCGGTCTCTACGCCTGAGGAGTTGATGCAGGGCACGGTGCGCGAGTTCATCCCGGCTTCTGCCGATCCAGCGAAGGCTGAGCGACTCGTCCTGTGCAGCGGTAAGGTGTACTACGACCTCATTCACGCCATTGAAGGGCATGAAGGGCTCGGTGAGAAGATTGCCGTTGCCCGGCTGGAGCAGCTTTATCCGTTCCCCGAGGAGGACGTCAAGGCTGAACTGGAGCGCTACAAGGGTGTCAAAGAGGTAGTATGGCTTCAGGAGGAGCCAGCCAACATGGGTGCGTGGATGTTCCTTCGTTACCGCTTCGACGAGCTTCTCGAGGTCGTCCACGGTGATTGCAAGCACCGGATCAAGTATGCGGGCCGGGACGCCAGCGCTAGCCCCGCCGCGGGCAGTGCCAAAGTCCATCAACTGGAGCAAGACCGCATCATACGACAGGCACTGGGTCTGTGATGTGGTGTTAATCAGATGATAAACGAGAGGGGGAGCAGGTCCAACTTGCTCCCCCTCTCGTTTCATGCAAGAACGGATGGTTCGGTGCTAGCGTGCGGGCACTGCGAGCGGGTAGGCCGCTTCCACCTCCCCGCGTGCGATAGATTGCAGCCGACGCTTCAGGAGACGACGGCGAACGGGGCTGAGGTAATCGATGTACAGGATGCCCTCCAGGTGGTCGTATTCGTGTTGAAAGATAGAGGCGAGGATGCCGTCTACCTCGATTTGATGCGGTTGAAAGCTACGGTCCAGGTAACGCAGGATAATGCGGTTGGGACGCTCGATGACCTCATTGAGGTCGGGGATGGAGAGACAGCCTTCCTCGAACTCGGCGACATCCTCGCTTTCCCAGACGATTTCCGGGTTAAGGCAGGCCATAGGTTGGGGTGGCAGGTCCACCATCTTTTCAGGAGCTATGCGGCGGATCGTCGTCGTTAGGTCGACGACGAAGACACGTTCCAAACGCCCTACCTGTGTTGCAGCCAATCCTACCCCATCCGCACCCTGCATCGTCTCGATCATGTCGTCAATGAGCTGCTGCAACTCGGGTGAGTCTTTCTCTATGTCTGATGCTTTCGCACGTAGGATCGGGTCTCCGTATACACGAATTGGAAGGATCATGGTTGTCTCCGCGCCAGGAAAGAGCAGGGAGGAGGATTGCAGCGGTCAAAAAATAAAAAAGGCAACCCCCTCTCAAGAGCTGCCTTCTCCATAGCCTCTGCCAGCCTTTCAGTCGATCCAGAGCGGATTAGTAACGTGTACGCTTCCGGGCATTGCGGGCTGCTTTCTCGCGGGCTTCGCGACGCTCTTCCGAGGGCTTCGTAAAGGCCATGTTTGCCCGATAGATGCGCAGCACACGGCTACGGTTCACAGCGCGTTTGAAGCGACGAAGGGCACGGTCGATCGACTCGTTCTCCCGAACTTTGACTCCGACTGACAAGACGTATTCCTCCCAGAAATGGACGGTTTTCGTAAAGGATAAGAAAAATAAGGATAGCGTGTCTCTTAAGCAATAGTGAGGGAAGATGTTTCCTTGTATGCACTGCTCAGATGTACAAGATCCTATGAAGTTGGTGTGGGAGGTTCGTCTGGTCGCGCTGTAAGTTCGAACTCGATGTACTATTGTCGTTGTAGCCAGTCAGATACATGCACGTTCATGAATAACACGGTTCGAATCGTTCTCGCCACTCGAAATCCAGGCAAGGTGGCTGAGATGCAGGCACTGCTCGAGGGTATGGGAATCGAATTGCTTCCAGCCTCGCAGTTCTCTGGTGTGCCTGAGGTGGAAGAGGATCAACCCACGCTCGAAGGTAACGCGCGTAAGAAAGCCCTCATGCTCCACGAGTATACGGGCCTCCCCGCCGTGGCTGATGACACCGGGCTTGAAGTCGATGCACTTGGTGGCCGCCCGGGTGTCCACTCCGCGCGTTATGCAGGTCCTGAAGCGAACGATGCCGCTAACCGCGCCAGGCTTCGCCGGGAATTAGAGGGGCAGGAAAACCGCTCGGCTCGTTTTCGCACCGTAATTGCTTATGCCGATGGGAGCGACGTCCATGTGTTTGAGGGAATATGTGAGGGGCACATCACCGATGAAGAGCGCGGTGCCGGTGGGTTCGGCTACGATGCGCTCTTTATTCCGGAGGGGGAGACGCGCACCTTTGCCGAGATGAGCAAGGAGGAGAAAAACAGAATCAGCCACCGCGCCCGTGCGCTTGGTCGGCTTGTTGACTTTCTGCGTACCGAACGGACCGGCCTGTAGTAAGCTTCCTTTGCCATTCCGACTTCACCCGAAGGTCGAAGTCGTGCACTGCGTGGTTCTCCAGGACTGGGTATTGGGTGCGAAGCTATACCCCCAGCCAGCACATCAGGTCTGACCATTTCGAGAATCGGAAGAAAGCCTCGTCCGATTCAGGCTCGGCGTGTTCAGCAGTGAACCATGCCGCCTGCCACCCTGCTCTCAGCGCACCTTCCACATCCGAGTGGAAGGAATCTCCTATATATAGTATCGATTCAGGTTTAGTCGCTACGACCTGGGCCGCATGGGCAAAGAGGGCCGGGTGAGGTTTGAGGTAGCCTACGTGTTCACTCACGACCTTGGCCGACAGTCGCGCCCTGATCTCCGGGAAACGAGCCAGTTTTGCCTCCTGAACTTCCGCGAAACCGTTGGTAAGTATCCCTACCGGGAAATGGTCGGCGATGATCAGAAATGTCTCTCGTGCCGGCTCGGAAAGCATCCAGTGCCGGGTGTAGTACTCCTCATAGCACGCGTTCAGCGCTCCTGGATCGCCGTCCTGGATGTGCAGAGCGTCCAACAGGTATTCGAAACGTAGACGCTGTAGCTCTGCCTTGCTGATCTCACCGGCTCCATAACGTTGCCACAGGGTTGCGTGATGCCTATGGTACGTGTCCTGGACATGCTCAAGCGATAGATGCCCAAACTGCTCGGCAAATGTCCCACAAACATCCCCGATTGCCATGCGCTCCGCGTAGCGGTGGTCCAGAAGCGTATCGTCCAGGTCGAAATAGACGAACTGAATGTCTCGACGCGTTGGTGATCTCATGGTTTGGGGCGTTCAGGTAGCAAAGAGAAATTCGATAGCCCTTGCTCTCCTCGGCAAAGGCCATCGAATCTCCCTGAGCAGATGAATATGTGAGCACCTGAATACGTCCTCAGAATCTCTTCTCGAACATCGCATACTCCTTGTCTACTACGCCCCCGAAGGAGACCAGCGCGTTGCGCAAGACCTTGTTGGCGTCGAGTACCCAGCTCATCTCGCTGGCATCGTAGCCATATTTCGGCCCCTCCTCAATAATGGCAAGGTTGAGGATCGCATCGAAGCCCCGGCCCTGATACTTTTGCAGGACACCCATGAGTGGTGTCCGCAATTCGTAGATACCGCCGAACTTGCCACGAGCGAGGAGCTGGAGCAGACCGGTGGGAAGGAGTCGGCCATCTTTGACGTGCTTGAGAGCGAGGTTCAGGTTCGGGATGGATACGGAAAATGCCACCATCTCTCCATCCAACTCTAGAATGTAGACCACCTTCGGGTCGACGATCTGCTTGAGTTGGTTGGCAAGCTGGGTGAACTCGGCTTCCGTCATCGGTACGTGCCCCCAGTTGTGCTCCCAGGCATCGTTGTAGATGCGAAGCACGTTTCTGGCTTCCTCGTCGAACCGGCTCATGTCGAGCGTGCGGAGTTTCAGGCCGGGATTGCGTCTGTAGATTAGTTCCACCCCACGCTTGAGCTTGTCGATGTTCGTGTACTTCTTGTGGATGTAATACGCCCACATCGTCATAGCCCGCTCGAACCCGTACTTGAGCAAGAAGGTCTCGTAATAGGGCGGGTTGTACGGCATGAGAATGGACGGCTCCCGATCGAACCCATTCACGAGGAGTCCCGCTGTATCGTTCATGGAAGGGTTCGTCGGACCGCGCATGCCCTGCAGATTCTGTTCCTGGAGCCAGGTGCGCACGGCATCCAGCAGGGCTTCTGCGACACTATAATCTTCGATGCACTCGAAGAATCCGAAGAAGCCATTTCCATCCCCATACTTCTTCAGGTGCATTCCATTTACGATGCCCGCGATGCGGCCCACCGGTGTCCCCGATGCATCGAACGCCATGAAGAGCTGTATCTTCCCATGCTCGAAGAATGCGTTCTTCTTCGGATTCAGCACATGCTCCACATCCATCCGTAGCGGAGGCACGAAGTACGGATGCCCTCTGTAAAAGTCGTACTGGAAGTCGATGAACCGTTTGCGATCGCTCCTGGAGGTCACGGGCCGTATTGTCACCGGAGCCAGGCTTTTGCGGGTGACCGTTCTCGGCCGGACATCGATGGCCGGGGAAGGCACTGATGGTGTACTCACGGATGCACTGAAAAAAGTAGGAGAGGGAATGGGAATCTATGAAACGAAAAGCCTGCGGACCTAAGAGGGCTACCCCGGCTCAGGCTCGCAGGCTCATGGAATCGTACGTCTGAGACGGTAGCGAGTTCAGTGTTCTCCGTTTCCGTTGCTACCAATGATGCCGTGCCGTTTGCCGACGCGCTTGAATGCATCGAGGATGTAGTCCAGTTCCTCATCCGTATGCGTCGCCATGTACGACGTGCGCATGAGTGCCTGGCCGGCTGGTACAGCGGGTGGGACAACGGCGTTTACGAAAACGCCCTCTTCCAGCAGATCCTTCCAGAACTGGAAGCAGGTCAACATATCGCCGATGACGACCGGGATGATGGGCGTCTGGCTCGTCCACACATTGAAACCGGCATTCCGGAATCCTTCGCGCATGTAGTCCGAAATATACCAGAGCCGTTCCAGGCGCTCCGGTTCGGCTTCCAGAATCTCCAGGCACTTCAGGACGGTCGCTACGTTGGCGGGCGGCATGGAAGCGGCAAAAATGTGGGCCGAGCTTCGGTGGCGGATGTACTCGATCACATCATGGTCACCCACGGCGAACCCGCCGAGTGAGGCGAAGCTCTTCGAGAAAGTGCCCGTCGTGATCGAGACCCGATCTTCCAGGCCGACGTAGGCTGCCGATCCACGGCCACCCGGGCCAATGACACCCACAGCGTGGGCGTCGTCCAGCATGAGCGCCGCATCGAATTCCTCAGCCAACTCTACCAGTTCCGGGATACGTGCGACAACGCCGCTCATCGAAAACACGCCATCCGTCACGATGAGCTTCCCTGCCGTGGGCCGGTCGACATGTGCCTTTTCCATCAGCCTGCGGAGGTGGTCGACATCGTTGTGCCGGTAGCGCAGCGTCTCCGCCAGGCTCACTTGCGTACCTGCTACGATACAGGCGTGGTTATCCTTGTCGGAAAAAATGATATCCCCTTTCGACGCGAGCGCCTGGATTACACCCTGGTTCGTCATGTACCCCGTCGAGAACAGGACACAACTCTCCTTGCCCATGAACCGGGCCAGTTTCTCTTCAAGCTCGATGTGAATGTCGAGCGTGCCGTTCAGGAATCGGCTTCCGGTGCAGCCTGTTCCGTACTGCTTGATCGCCTGAGCGGCGGCTTCCTTCACGCGCGGGTCGGACGTGAGGCCCAGGTAGTTGTTCGACCCGGCCATGATGATTTCCTTCCCGTTGATGATCGCTCGGGATCCATCATTTCGCTCCAACGGCCGGAAGTACGGATACAGGTCCGCTGCTTTCACCATGGCGTAATCGCCGTCCGGCTGGAAGAACTCGTGTGCTTTATTGAAGATGGAAGGAGAGGCCTGCACCGTTGTTCGTCCCGAATCAACGGTGGTAGCAGGCTGCTTCCGGTAATAGTCAGGCGTCGTCATGATGCTTCGGAAAAACGTATACTAAAATCGAAGTTGTAACTGGCTTGCGACCAACCCGTTCTGCGGTCGAGCGGCTCGGTTGAAGAAGACCTGCAGAAAGTTATGTGGAGCAATTCAGCAGTCATTACGGATGCCGTTCTGCTGTTTCAGTAATGGTTTCATAGGGTAGGGTGGGTCGCACAGTTGCAGTAGGTTTCAGCCTGGCAAGCACGTTTTCGATACAACGCAGGGCTTCCTCGTTTCCGATGCGCCGCTGTCCTTTCTGTCGTTGCTCGTACGTGCCGGTACTACTCAGAAAGTTTTGAATGTCGGAAGGAAGCAGGCTGCGGTCCATCACGGCTCTTCCCAATCCGTAACGCTCTAGAAAGAGCGCATTTATCGTTTGCTCGAAGATACCCCGGTTGGGTACCACGAGAAGCGGCTTGCCTAAGTAAAGACCTTCACTGATCAACGTAAAGCCCGCTGTACAAATCACTGCACGGCTCTCCGCCAGGTCCCCCAGAAAACCCTCCAAAGAAGGCTGCTTAAACTGCACATTCGGATACCGTTCCGGTTCTTCCGGGGTAGGGAAGTTGTATACGATGAACGAGGCATTTACCTGCCGGAGGGTATCCAGTACGTGCTCTGCCCCTTCGGTCTGGTTGTAATAGACCAGGATGTGTTCTCCTCTGGTAGGAGTCAGAGCCTGGACGTCAGGCCGGATGATGGGGCCTACCAGCGTCGTGTATTCCGGATGTTTCAGGGGCGGAAAGAAGAACGATGTCAGCAGAATGTGGGCCGGTTTCTTGGGGGCGATCATTCGGATCGCCATGGCTGTCAGGGCAGCCTGTCCCCATTCCCGCATTGGCAGGTGGTACCGTGTTTCGGTAACTACCTGCTGGTGGTTGAAAGAGATCGTAGGTATGCCGAGCTTCCGCGCGGCTTTCGGGGAAAATGCTTCGAAGTCCGTGATGAGTAAATCCGGCCCGAAGCTTCGGTACTCATCGGCTAGCCGGGAAACGATCCGCGGCTGGTTGAGCACCTTGTCCCAGTTGGCAGCAATGGTGCGACCGTGCTGGACCTGGTTCCCCTCCATCACCTGCGTAAGCGCGGGCACGTCGATAACCTCCTCACCTTCGCCCCTGAGGATGTCCCGAGCGGTACCTCCGCAGCAGAAACGGACTTCGTGTCCCCGCTCCCGCAATGCTTCCGTGATCGCTATGACGCGAGAGGTATGTCCCCGCCCCTGGCCGCTGAGTGCGTATATGATTCGTGCCATACGGAATACTGCGACTCTCTCAGAAGTCTGCTGGGAGCGCCCCAACGCGGCCTCACGAGCTGGTTCGAACTGTCTCTCAGACAGGTATATCGTTTAGCGAATACCAGGCCACTTTCGATTCTTTCGAGCTAAGATCGGCTAAAAATACGGCTTTCCGCGAACGAAAGTCTGAATGAACCTCGAATTCGTCTATAACGGTCCGATCCTGCGTTCGAACAACGTGCTACGTGACACTCCCGCAAAAGTTTATGTAGGCCATGCCAGCCCTCTTTTTCGGGCGGAAGGGAAGGTGGCGTGGTCCGGCATATGGGGCATTGGACTCTGCGTCGTCTCCTGTAACGACGCCGGAAACGACAGTCAGGCCGCGTGTCTGCTCGATCGGTTCCGCTAACCTTTATAGCCCGACTCGCAGGGCCGCACTTACACCATGCGGCATCGGGTATACCGATACCGTCAAGTCCTCTCCCACATCAAAATCAAGCAGATGGGCGGCTACGTATGCATCCAGAATCGTCAGCCCATATACTATGCCGATGCCAAAGTAGGAAAGGTCACGGTTGCGTCGATAAACATCTCGAACTGCTCGAAAATCCGATGCGACCTGCTTTCGCCTCCCTTCATCCTGAGGTGCTGTGCCATATCCCCTGAGGCGCAGCGCGCGTTCGTATTCATCCTGGTAGGATTCACGAAAGGCCGGATCTCGTTCCGAGGGCGGGGCGTCGATGTACTGTGCGTACAAGGCAGCGCGCCGGAAGGTGAGATACCGCTGGTTATTGAAGTAGGCTAACCCGGCTACGCCACCTATTCCGGCCCACACGACAGGCATTTTGATATATTGCCGGTTGTAGAACTGTCCCCAGCCCGGTAGCACGGCCGCCCGCCATAGTGCGCCTTCAGGCGAGTGACCCTCCGGTAGCCGGCTCGACCACCAGAAACTGCCCGTGGATTCTCGCTGCGTCGTGTCGGCGGGTGCTTCTGCTTCCTGGGCAAAAGCCGGGGAGACCAATAGCATGCCGGAGAGGCAGATGGCAAATACGCAGACGATCAGGCGCGAAAATAGCCTGCCTACATGTCGTCCTCTATGAGAAGCCGTGTGTTTAGGAAGTGCCTCTCCGGATTCAGGATAGGGTTTGCGTACAGGAAGCACTTGCTCCTCGAACACCTTGATCCCACCGGGCTTATTTGTGGAAACCGCCCGCATCATTTCCTGTAATGTCTTCCCCATCGCCAACCTACGGGATACGCTCGTAATCCTGCTGCTCGAAATGAGGTTTCAGCAGACACATAAAGATGCGCTTACTTACCCTGCAAACGCCTTGCCGTATCGTCAGAAGCGATACGTGGCTTACTGGCTCAGCAACTCAACCAGTCGTTCCAGGTCTTCCGCAGAATAATAGGTGATCTCGATCTTGCCTCCGGCCGTGTCTGACTTGTGTTTGATGTGCACCTGCGTGCTCAGCCGAGATCTCAGGCGATCGACGTAGCGCTCCAGTTCGAGCGCATCCCTGTTTGGCAGATCTGCGCGGACGGAGGTTGGCGCTCCTTCTTCGGGTGGAGCGATGCCACGCTCGCGCTCCTGGTGCCAGAGCCGCACCCACTCCTCGACTTCACGAACGCTTGCCCCTTCTTCCTCGATCCGCCTGAGCATTTCGAGTTGGACCACCTCATCTTCGACATTGACGAGCGATCGCGCGTGGCCTGCCGAGATCCTGTTGTCGCGCAGGCTGGCCTGAACGCGCGGAGGAAGTTTCAGGAGGCGCAGCGAATTGGCTACGGTTGCGCGGTTTTTGCCTACTTTCTGAGCCACCTGCTCCTGTGTCAACCCGCACTCTTCGATCAGGCGCTGATAGCCCAGGGCGACTTCGATAGGATTCAGTTCCTCGCGCTGGACGTTTTCCACCAGCGCCATCTCCAGCATCTCCTCGGTGTCGGCTTCGCGCACGTACGCCGGAATCTGCTTGAGGCCCGCCCGCCGCGCCGCTCGCAGGCGCCGCTCGCCCGAAATGATCTCGAACCGCCCCTGGCCCAGTGCCCGAACGGTCACCGGTTGAATGACGCCGAGTTGCACGATCGAGGCGGCCAACTCATCCAGTGCCTTCTCGTCGAAGTCCTTGCGTGGCTGGTAGGGGTTCGGGCGGACGCTCTCCACGTCGATGTCGGCGATGCGCCCGGCTATCCGCCCACGGTCATCCACCCGAAGCACCCGGTTTCGCATCCCTCCATCTTCGAGTTCGCCTTCCGAAGCGTTCTCGTCCACGTGCGTATTCAGGAGAGCATTTAATCCACGGCCAAGAACGGCCTTCCGCGTTGACATGGTTTCGTTTCCTTGGGAAAATCGTGGTGGTGATCGGCACCAGGGCTAAATGCTAGCAAATACTAGGCCTGGTTGGGCGAGTGTGGGCGGTTGAAAGCCTCAGAACCTGCGAATCCGGGTATCAAACGCCTGTTTTCTCATCCGTGTTCAGGCTGGGATCTTCCGGATTCATCCATTCCCGCAGTCAAGAGGCCGCTACCGACGAATTGATTCCTGAACTAAGCTCTTCACCCTGGGCCGGTTTTGCTTCTTCTGGCTGAAGGAACGACTTGTTGTTTCGAATGATTTCCTTGGCCAGCGACATATAATTCCGCGAACCGATACTCACGGCATCATATAACAGTACCGGCTTCCCGAAGCTGGGCGCTTCCGAGAGACGGACGTTCCGTTGTACGATGGCCTTGAACACCTTCTCTCCAAAATATCGCCGCACTTCCTGCGCTACCTGCTTCGAGAGGCGGAGTCGAGTGTCGAACATCGTGAGCAGCACACCCTCAATTTCCAACTCGGGATTGAGGTGCTGTCGAACGATCTTGATTGTATTCAACAACTGGCCAAGTCCCTCCAGTGCGAAGTATTCGGCTTGAACGGGAATCAATACCGAATCCGATGCCGTCAGCGAGTTCAGTGTAAGCAGACCGAGCGACGGAGGGCAGTCGATGATCACAAAATCGTATTTTCGACGGGTGCTCGCGAGGGTGTTCTTCAGTACACTCTCTCGCTCCGACATATCGATCATCTCGATCTCTGCACCCACGAGATTGATGTGACTCGGGATGAGATCGAGGAAGGGCATCTGCGTGGAGATGACCGCCTCTTCCGGCGTGACTTCCCCGATGAGTACCTCATAGGTGGAGGAGGTCACCGAGCGGGGATCTATGCCGACACCCGACGTGCCATTGGCCTGGGGGTCGATGTCGATGAGCAGTGTGGGATGCTCGGTCGCAGCCAGTGAAGCAGCCAGGTTTACAGCTGTCGTCGTCTTTCCGACGCCGCCTTTCTGGTTTGCAACCGCAATCGTTTTTCCCATCAGAACCTGATTCGTTATACCGAACGTGGTCCCGCCTGAGCAACGGGACGACGTGTTGATGTCACCGGATCGGAGAGGGCCTGAACCACTACTCCGGAGTGTTGCCCGATGCCTGTAACACGCGAAGATACAAAAGGTTGGAAATCCTACTTCTTCTAACGGTTCCAATCGCGGTTTTCCGCCCCCTTACATCATGAGAATGTATGAAGAATACACCGCGGGGCCAACCAGCGTCGTCTTTTCCCACGACCCTTCATTATCGGACAGCATGCGTCCGGTCGTATTGAGGAAGCACAGGCAGAACTGGGATGTAAGCCAGTACGTGCCTGTATCTTCCGAACGTTAATGCGTGCTCTGCGTACTGCACGGATACTGCGAAGATATAGGAGAGAATGAAGTAGAAGAATGGCGCGCCGATTCGTTCTGAAGCCCCAACCAGCCGACCTGTCCACGCGATTCACTATCGATTATGCCGGCGAGCTCAATCCGCAGCAATATGCCGTCGTGACGGCTGCGGATGGTCCTGTGCTCGTGATTGCGGGCGCCGGGACGGGCAAGACACGAACGCTCATTTACCGCGTCGCTTATCTCGTCGAAACCGGCGTTCCGCCCGAACAGATCGTTCTGCTTACGTTTACACGCCGGGCTGCCGCCGAGATGCTGGGCCGCGCTTCCGGGCTTCTGGACGGACGGTGCAGCCGCGTGCGAGGAGGCACGTTTCATTCGTTCTGTCTGGGCGTTCTCCGTGAATATGCCCCTCGCATCGGGTTTCCACGCAACTTTAGCATTCTCGATGCTTCCGATGCCGCGGACGTGGTGGACGTGCTCCGCACGGCAGGGGGCTACCATAAAGGAGACAAACGCTTTCCCCGTAAGCGTTCGCTCCATGCTCTGTTTTCGGCTGCGCTGAACCGGGATGTTTCCGTCGGGGAGCTGATCCTGTCCCGATTCCCGCAATTTGCCGGTTATGTGAACGAGATCGAAGACCTTGCCAGCCAGTATGAGGCGTACAAGGTGCAGTACGGTCTCATGGACTACGACGACCTGCTGCGCCGTACACTCAGTTTATTCGAGCACCATGACGACGTGAGGCAAAGGGTGAGTGGTTCTTGTCTCCACGTCCTCGTGGACGAGTATCAGGACACCAATCGCCTTCAGGCTGCTCTCGTGAGACAACTCGCATCGGTACATGGCAACGTCATGGCCGTCGGGGATGATGCCCAGAGCATCTACGGCTTCCGGGGCGCCGAGCCGGAGAACATCTTTGCGTTTCCTGACGACTTCAACGGTACGCAGGTGCTCAAGCTGGAGCACAACTACCGCTCTACACAGCCCATTCTCAGTCTCGCGAACCACGTCATCACAAAGGCGGAGCAGAAGTACGATAAGACCCTGTTCAGCGAGAAGAAGCAGGGCGAGTTACCGGCGCTCGTGCAGGCCGCCGATGACCGGTTCGAGAGCCGGTTCATCTGCCAGATGATTTTGCAGCTTCGCGAGGAAGGCGTGCCGCTCAACCGGATTGCCGTCCTCTTCCGCAGCGCGTACAACTCCTATCATCTCGAAACCGAGCTCAACCGTTGCAATATTCCGTTCGTGAAGTACGGTGGCCTGAAGCTTAATGAGGCCGCCCATATCAAAGACGTCGTCGCCTACCTTCGTATTGCCGAGAATCCAAGGGATGCCGTTGCCTGGAATCGCATCCTCTTGCTTCTTCCGGGGGTCGGGCCCAAGACGGCCAATGATCTCATCCAGTGGATCGTTGCGGGCAGTGAGGACCCGTTTCAACTCGAACACCGCCCGTTCTCGCCGCGCTATGCCGAAGCTCTGCGCGAATTGTTCGACATGCTTCGCGCCATTCGCAGCCCGGAGGCCACGTTGCTCCAGCAGATCGAGACGATCACGCCGTACTACGAGCCTATTCTCAAACAGAAGTACTACGAGGATTACCCCAAGCGACTCCAGGATCTCGAGCACTTTGTGGCGCTGGCAGGCACGTTCTCTAGCCGGAGCGATTTCCTTGCTTCACTGGCCCTCGATCCGATCGAACTCACGGCCCTCGAAGCAGAAGCGGCGTCGAAGGATGAACCGCCTCTGGTCCTTTCTACCATCCACTCCGCCAAGGGACTTGAATTCCACACTGTTTTTCTCCTTCACGCGCTCGAAGGTGTTCTTCCCTCTTTCTACTCACTCAAGGAGCCGGGCGGTCTGGATGAGGAGCTTCGGTTGCTCTACGTTGCCATTACCCGTGCGGAGGAGAATCTGTTCATCTCGTATCCGGTGGTACAGTATCGCCGCAGTTACGGGGAGTATTTCTCCCGGCCCACCCGCTTTCTCGACAATCTTCCCGAGCAAATCATCGAACCCTGGACGGTCGTAGAGGAAGGTGCTGCGCCTCCGGCGCTCCCACCGGCTCCGCCACCCGTGGCTCTGCCTGCCCCGGCTTTCCCGGATGATGACGATTTGCTTCCATTTTAGGCCGTAACATGTACCGAAGGGATGCGTTTCAGAACAAATCTTTGGTAGTAAGCTGGTGTGCTACCGGGCCTGTCTGTGCATCGTATAGCGTAACACCGGCCTCCCGTCGTATCATGTACCAACTTATGCCCAGCGCGGCAGGTTATCCTCCGCGAGCATACCGATGCACCCGACTGAGACATCCACATCCGATGCTTCCCACGAGGATCTGCCCGATCTCCGGATCATCGAAGCTGACTTCTCCTACATCGAGGTCATTCGCGTTCTCAATGAGGTGATCTTCGAAGAGCAACGGATCATCAATACATTTGAGCGTGAGGATCTGCTCATGCTGCTGGCCTATCTGGGCGACGAACCCGCCGGGTTCAAAATCGGCTATAAGGAGAGCCGCTTCGTTTTCTACAGCGCTAAGGGGGGCGTCCTTCCCGAATATCGCCGGTACGGTATCGCTCGTCGCCTTCTCGAAGAGATGATGCGCCGGGCCCGGGAGAAAGGCTATCCGCGCTTTGCCTTCGATACTTTTCCGAACCGTCATCCCGGCATGGCCGTTCTGGCTCTCACTGAAGGGTTCCGTCTCACCAAAGCCGATTACAACACCCTCTACAAGGACTATCGCTTGCGCTTCGAGAAGAAGCTGTAGCGTAGAGGAGTCAGGAGTACGTATATGTTGGATTTCGTGAATCCAGATTCTAAAACCCAGAATATCGACCTATCGCCTCAGGATGCTGCTAAGAAAGCGGCTGGCGAGCTGGCCGCCGCTCTCATTCAGGATGGGATGACGGTCGGTCTCGGAACCGGATCGACGACAGCCTTTGCCCTTGAAGCGATCGGGCGGCGCGTCAGGGAGGAGGGTCTGAAGATCAAGGGAACCCCTACCTCATTCTTTGCCGAGCGCCTGGCGCGTCAGTACGGTATACCACTCTGTGCTTTAGACGACATCGACCGGATCGATGTCGCCCTCGATGGGGCCGATGAGGTGGACGGCAAGCTGAACCTCATCAAAGGAAGAGGCGGAGCGCACACACGAGAGAAGGTCGTCGCCTCTCTGGCTGATCGATTCATTGTGCTCGTAGATTCTTCCAAGCTGGTCGGGCGGCTCGGCGTCCGGATGCCTGTTCCCGTTGAGGTGCTTCCGATGGCCGCGTCGTCCATCATGCGCCGTCTGAAATCAATCGGCACCTACCCTGAACTGCGCACCGGCAGCGGCAAGGATGGTCCTGTCGTAACGGATCAGGGTTTCTGGATTATCGATGCTCACGTGGATGGCATCGACGATCCTCACACACTTGCCCGAGCCATACGGTCTATCCCAGGTGTTCTGGACCATGGCCTTTTCCTGGGCATGGCATCGGACGTTCTCATCGGCGACGAGACGGGCCATGTCCGCCATCTCACGCGCCAGTAAGCCGGGTGAAGTTTCTGGCTACTCGTATTGCGCCACGCGGCGGTGCCGGATGTGGAAGACGGCTATGGCAGTAAGGAGTCCCAGTGTGTTTGCCAGTGCGTCCATCGGGTCTGGCGTGCGTTCGAAGGGGAGCAAACCCTGATAGAATTCCGTTCCAACCGCATAGGCGATCCCTATTCCAAGGGCCCACAGAATCCGCTGCATCGGGTTCGATCCGAACCCGTGTAATACAAGCCAGCCGAGCACGGCGAAGAGGGAGAAGTGGACGATTTTGTCGGCCTGAATGATATTCACACTCGGAATGTCCTTACCCGGAATGGAGCAGGCGATGAGGATGAGCAGCACCCAGAGGACAGTCAGCCAGCGAGCAAGGCGGTAGGACATTGGAAAGAAAAAGTGTCTGAATCAGGCTGCGTAGCCGCGGGTCCAATCTATGTAATCGTGGAACGCTTCGGAGGATGCCAGGAGAGGGAGAGCGCCACGTCCGCTGAGGAGACAAACCATATTGTGCCAATCGGGTTCTCTGGCGGGTATTGATTACGTGCTTTAGCCCACACCCGTGTCGATGCGAAGAAGGCCCTGGTCAGTTGCAAAGCGTTCTCGAAGGACGAGTGGAAATTGATCGAGCAGGTCGAGGGCCATCATCGTACGTTCATCCCGTTGCGTCACATAACGGTCTGCCGCTGCACCGCTCGCATGCAACGCACAAATGGCTGCTCGGTCCGGGGGAAGTCCTTGCGCGAGCATGCCCACGCTCATTCCTGAGAGTACATCTCCGGTTCCTGCTGTCGCAAGCGCCGGGTTGCCCGTCCCATTGATGAATACACGTCCATCCGGACAGCCGATAACGCTCGGCATACCCTTCAGGATGAGCACGCAATTCCACTCGGCCGCATACTGGCGCACTATATGAATACGGTCACTCAGATCCACGTCTGGTCCAGCGAGGCGCTTGAATTCCCCCGCATGTGGTGTCAAGATCCAGCGCCCATGAGCATGCTGTTTCAGAAGTTCCGTGTGACCTATCAGTGCATTCAGCCCGTCTGCGTCGATCACTATGGGCAGGCTGGTTACTTGAAGCAGCCGCCGCACGAACGCCTGCGTGTCCGGGTGTCTGCCCAGTCCGGGCCCCACGAGTAGTGCCCGTGCCTGCTCCAACCGGTGGCCGAGCGTTTCCATAGCTCGGTCCGCATCAATTCCGCCTCCCGCTGAAGCGGGCAGTCCGAGCGTCATGATCTCGGTCATTTTTGCAGCCAGTACCGGTTGGATATCTTCCTGGCAGGCGCAGACCACCGCACCTGCACCCGCTCGCGCCGCCGCTAATGACGACATGGTAGGTGCTCCCGTGAGGCCATGCGATCCTCCCACGACGAGCGCCATCCCCACGCTGTACTTGTGTGCGTCGTGCGATCGTCGGGGTAGCCAGCGACGTACCGCTTTATCGGTCGACAGGTAGGCTCCACCGTATCCCAGGACGGCCCGTTCTACGAGGAACGCAGGTATCCCGATCTCTGCCATGTCGATGCTGCCGGCGGCGGTAGGACCGTGATCCAGTAAAAGCCCTGCTTTGAGTGCTCCCATGGTCACGGTAAGGTCGGCCTGCACGACGGCACCGAGCGCCTCTCCTGTATTACTATTCAGCCCCGTAGGTACATCAATGGCTATCGTGGGCTCCGGTTGCTGGTTCAACCACTTCACGATACCCAGGATCGGCTCGCGCAAATTGCTGACCAGTCCGATTCCGAGTAGCGCGTCGACATGCATGTCGGCGCGCAGGGAGGAGAGGTGTTTCGGCGTATAGGTGACGATCTCAAGAGATCCATGTCTGTCTTCGTCTCGTAAGGCCCGGAGCAATTCCAGGTTATGCTCGGTATCCTGCGTCAGTTCCTTATCTGCGATCAGCACGACATGGACTTGAACTCCCCGGGCGTACAACGCTCGAGCAACGACGAGCCCATCTCCTCCATTATTTCCTTTTCCGCAGAAGACCGCTACGCGTTTTCCCGCAAGCCGGCCATACCGCCGCTCCATGGCCTCCACTGCCGCTCGTCCCGCCGACTCCATGAGAGTGAACCCAGGTACGCCGAACGTCTCAATGGTCCAGCGGTCAGCGGCTCGCATACCCTCTGCCGTCAACACCGGAAGGAATCCTTCTTCCGTATAAAATCCTCCTGTTGACATGGCCGCATCAGGTTGTGCTACTCGTATGAACGTAGTAGACAGGTTCCGGGGAGAGCGAGTGGATCATGCATCGTTGAGATGAAGATCGCAGAGGTGCGTGTCAGGTTTCCACGAATGTACGTAGTTACCCGTGTGCCGGGAGAGGATGGCTTTCAGCGCACCCGAGGCACAATCTAAAATCCGGGATTCGGAATTCTCAACGTGTCGCTCAACTCTTCCTCCCACCGTGCCCGCACACGGAGGCTGTCGCTGCTCCAGACGAGCGGTTCTGCCGGTTGGTAGGGTGAGATCCGGCCCGGATCCCAGTAGGTATCTCCATCGTGGTCCAGGAACGCACGCAGGCGGTAGCCGTGTCCTTCGGGTAATGACGAAAATATAAATCGGCTGGTTGTCCCGGCGGGTACCTGCTGGATCGCCGTGCGGGTCTCCGCTCCCGCGGAATACAATTCGACGACCACAGTTCCGGTCGCGTCCGGCGCCGCGATATATCCGCTCAGTTCGCCCAGTTCGCGTGGAGAGAGAGGGCGGAACGTGCGTACGAACACAGTGTCCGCATCGCCGAGCACCTGCGCATTCACGCGGACCTGCACCGGATGTTCTGGCGCAGCGGGTGGCGTGGGTGTAAGGAAGTAGGCTGTGCCGTCTCGCGTGCTCAGGGTATAGGCAAGAGGCGTTCCACTTGTGTCCGTCAGCGTTACCGCTTGTCGCAGCAGGGTCGTGTCGGGTGGCTCGTTGAACCGCACGCCGAACGGCTGCCCTGGTCGCAACGTATAGATGTCCTCAACGACATCCGTGGTGTCCGGGACGAACCCGAGAAACCGGGTGCGCACCGTATCAGGTTGCGAGATACCTGTGAACGAGGTGAGTTGCTCTCGCACTGTGTTCCCGGCACTGTCCACCACGCCGCCGGGGCGGATACGGTACGTAGACTCGGGAAGAAGCTCCTCTGCCACCAGGTACACCTGTTGCGGCGAGGCCGGTAAGGCGTATACCGACTGTACTGGCACGGTGACATTTCGCACCGAGTCTTCGACGACCCAGAGTTCAGGGTCGGCGGAGGCTACCGAAACCGGTTCGTTGAAGCGGATTTCCAGCCTGCGATTCGAAAGGGGGCGCGCACGCTGGACCACAGGCGGCGTGGTGTCTGCAGCGGCAAGGACCCAGCGGTGGATCGGTTTCGAGGTGGACGTGTCTGCTACTATGACCGGTACAGGCGGTACGCCGCGCGGTTCTGCGGGATCAGGTATTCGGTTCCGATTCTGGTCCTGCACCGCTACCACGAAGTAGGGCTGTTCGTTCAGGTACTGGAAAGAGAACCGTCCCTGTGTATCCGTCTGTGTCCGATAGTCAGGGCGCTCCGGCAGCGTGCCCGGAGCGCTAGAATCCGCACGAGCATAGGCGTACACATCGATCCCCGCCACTCCTTTACCAGAAACGGGATCGACGACCTGTCCTGCCAATTGTCCCCGATTGATGACCGGCCCCGTGGAGAAGGCAAACACGATGGGTTCCGAGAGCGCCACCCCGTTTGCATCACGCAGGTTGGTATCGATCGTGATGATATAGGTCGTGTTCGGGCGGAACGGCTCCGGGAGATTGACTTCAACCGTGCGTCCTCGCCACCTGAATTCCATCCGCCCCTCCGGTGCCGGCGTGATGGAAAATGCCTGCGGGAACGTCTGTGGGTTCACGTACTCCGAGAATTCGATCCGGAGCGATGAGGCCTCCACATTCACCTGATCCGCCCCCGGTGTTGAGGCGACGATGGTAGGCGGTTCTTTATCGACCGGTCCACCTGAAGGCGGCATCGGGTTCGCGCAGCTTCCCAGGAATCCGGCTACGGCGATGAGCAGGCACAAACGCCATAGGGACACAGCGCACCGCGTCCCTATGGCTCGCAACGATTCAACCATGTATCCCGAATCCGGCATCCGCAATCGCATCACGCGTAAATGCCACGCATACGCAGCGCACTCGCCACTTTGTCCACGGCGAGCACGTATGCTCCGATACGCAGTGGTACATTGTAGGTCTGAGAGGCGTTGTACACGTCGTCGAATGCCTTGCGCATGATGCGGTCGAGACGGCGGTTTACACGGTCGAGGGTCCAGTAGTACCCATGCCGGTTCTGCACCCACTCGAAGTAGGATACCGTCACGCCACCTGCGTTGGCGAGGATGTCCGGGATGACAAGGATGCCTTTCTCATTCAGAATGTCGTCAGCTTCCGGCAGTGTCGGGCCGTTGGCCCCCTCCGAAACGATCTTGGCTCTGATGTTGCGCGCTATCTCCTCCGTGATCTGATTCTCCTTCGCTGCCGGCACCACCACATCTACGTCCAGGGTCAGAAGTTCCTCCTGCGTAATCTTCGTCGCCTCGCTGTAGCCTTCCAGGGTATTTTGATTCGCACGGGAGTACTCGAGCGCATGCAGGACGTCCAGGCCATTTTCGTTGTAATAGCCTCCGGTTACGTCGGCTATGGCTACGACCTTGCAGCCCTGCTCGGCGAGCAGTTTCGCCGCGACGGAGCCTACATTACCGAATCCCTGTACAGCTACGGTGCAGTTCGATGGGCGGAGGTTCAGCCGCTCCATGGCCGCCAGCGTCACCGTCATCACGCCTCGTCCTGTCGCTTCTTTCCGACCCTGTGACCCGCCCAGCATGATGGGTTTACCCGTTACGACCGCATTCTCTGTCCGCCGTGCGTGCATGGAGTACGTGTCGAGGATCCATGCCATCGTCTGCTCATTCGTGTTCATATCCGGCGCAGGAATATCGCGATCCGGTCCGAATACGTCGATCATGTTGGCTGTATAGCGCCGTGTAAGTCGCTCCAGTTCGCCCGGGCTCATTTCACGCGGGTTGCAGACGACCCCGCCTTTGCCTCCGCCGAACGGGACATCCACGACGGCGCATTTCCACGTCATCCAGGCTGCAAGTGCTTTTACCTCATCGAGGGTGACGTCCGGCGCATAACGGATGCCGCCCTTGCTGGGTCCAAGAATTTCGTTGTGGATGACGCGGTAGCCCTCGAATACCTTCAGGCGTCCGTCATCCATGGTGACCGGAATGGCTGTGATGTGTACCCGTGAAGGGGTACACAGGTATTCGTATAGACCTGGATCGAGATCTAGAATTTCCGCGGCTATGTCGAATCGTTTCATCATCGATTCGAACGGATTCTCGCGGTCTAATACTGGACCGGGCTCTTTGTAGACGGCCCGCTCGTATACGTTACGCTTGAACGGCATGGAGATAGATAAACTCTATAGTTTGTAGAGGCCGATCACTCGTGTGGCACTCAGTTGACACTCTAACGCAGGCAACGGGAAGCGTTCCGCCATCTCGTGCCTCTTGTGCCGGTTTCATCCGTTAATTGACGATCAGGCAGTGAAAAAATCCGGGATGATAGTATAACATTTCCTTCAGTTGGGCCTCTCGGCCTGTCCGAAGATCCGGGTGATGCGCGGCTGAACGCATACGTCTCCGAATCGCCTTTCATAGCGTAGGGAGCTAATCGTCCGGGGATTGCTACCTTTCTTTGTCTCACAATTCGTCACATTATCCTTGTCATTTTGCATGCCACCCCAGCTGACCGAACGCCGCCGCAAGGAAATTGCCTCGCTCAATCAGCGGAAATATCGCGAGCGGTTTGGGCAGATGCTCATCGAGGGATTTCGGTCCGTTGAGTCTGCCATTCAGGCAGATGCTCCGCTCGTTGAAATTCTGATTGCCGGGCCTCGGTACACAGATGCCCGTGTCAGGGGGGTGCTGGATCAAGCCGGGGTGCCCGTTCATGTGCTGACCGAGCGTGAACTAGCGCAACTCTCCGACGTGGAAACCAATCAGGGGGTCATTGCTGTCGCTCGCATTCAGCTTCTACCCGAGGATCGTCTTCAGTCGTTCAGGTCTATTCTCGTGCTCGATGCCGTGCAGGACCCAGGTAATGTCGGAACGATCATTCGTACGGCCGCCTGGTTCGGTGTGGATGCTATTGTCGCGGGACCGGGCACCGTCGATTTTTTCAACCCGAAGGTGGTGCGTGCCGCTATGGGCGGTCTCTGGGATGTTCACCTGTCCCGGGTAGACGATCTATCCATTCTCCTGGACCGCATGGCTGCCGCTGGTTTTCACCGTTACGGCGCAGATCTCGAAGGTACACGCCTCCAGAGCTGGTTTCCCGAGTTTCCTTCTGTGCTCATTCTCGGGAGTGAGGCGCATGGGATCTCGCCGGCGGTCGCTGGTGCAGTAGATGATCGCATCACGATCCCCGGAAATCCCCGACATCGTGGTGCCGAGTCGCTCAACGTTGCCATAGCAGCAGGGATACTGATGCAGCGCTGGCTGGGCGGTTAGAAGCTCGTGTCTCGATATGTTTCGTCCTCGATCGTTTCCGGGTAATTCTTCGCCTGTGTTTGATGGCGCCCTGCGAAGATCTACAGACAATAGACCGCGGAAGCCGGATGATAAACAAAGAACGTTCGGTGAGTCCGTATATTTAACCTACTATCTGTGGGCCACTCGAAAGACCAATTTGCAGCAGTATGGAAATCCCCTCGCTAAAGGGGCTGGCGATGGAGCGCGGCCTGATGACCATGGAGAAACCGCTGCTCATGCATGAGCAGCACACGAGTCTCCGTATCGGCATCCCCCGCGAAATCTCCAACGAAGAACGCCGTGTCGCGCTTGCCCCGGGCGGTGTAAGCGCTCTCGTCGCCAATGGCCATGAGGTCTTTATCGAGACGGGGGCCGGTTTGCAGGCCCATTTCAGCGACAGAAGCTACGTGGATGCGGGTGCGGAGCTGGTGGATTCGCCTGAAGCCCTCTACAGTCAGTGCAACCTCATCGTCAAGGTCGGCCCGCCCGTCGGCGAGGAACTCGGGTATCTACAGGAGAAGCAAATCCTCATCTCAGCCCTTCACCTTGGTGGTACCACACCCGACTTCCTGATGCGCCTCATGGAACTGGGCATCACAGGCATCGGGTTCGAATTCATTCGCGACCCCGATGGTACACTGCCCATCGTTCGCATGATGCATGAGATCATGGGCTCGATGGCCGTTCAGGTTGCCGCCCGCTACCTCGAAAGCGATGAGGGAGGCAAGGGCGTGATGCTCGGCGGTATCTCCGGGGTCCCACCCTCTACCGTCGTCATCATCGGCGCCGGGGTGGTAGGGGAATGGGCAGCCCGGACCGCAGTTGCTTACGGTGCGCATGTGATCGTCCTCGATACCGACCTCAGCGCGCTTCGCCAGGTCGAGCATTTCCTGGATCGTCGCATTACTACGGCCATGGCGAATGAGCAGTACCTCCGCCAGGCCATTCAGTCCGCCGACGTCGTTATTGGCGCCGCCATGTCAGATGGCCAGCGTGCTCCCCTTCTCGTAACGGAGGACATGGTCCGCGCCATGAAACCTGGTTCCGTCATCGTTGATGCCGTCATCGACCAGGGTGGCTGTATTGAAACGAGTAAGCCCACCACTCACTCGGAGCCGACCTACCGTATGTACGACGTGATTCACTACTGTGTCCCGAACATGCCCTCCAACGCGGCTCGTACGGCCACCTATGCACTCACGAACGTCATCGTTCCGTATCTCATCCAGATCGGTGAGGCCGGTTCCATCAACGAGGCTCTCTGGCGCAATGCTGGCCTTCGCAACGGCGCTTACGTGTATCGTCGCCACCTTACAAAGAAGAGCCTCGCTACCATGTTCGGCATGCCGCACCGGGATATCGAGTTGCTGATCGCTTCAGGTATCTGAGCAGCATCATTGAAGGCTCACCGTCTTCAGCTTGCAAACCTCATGGCCTTCACGCGATGAACCTTCTCCTCTTCAGCAACTCCACCAATCCCGGCCACACATTTCTCGCTCACGCAGGCGATGCCATCCGTGGCATCCTGGGAAAGGTCGTGGCCCGCGCCCTTTTCGTCCCCTTTGCCGGTGTCGGCATAGCCTGGGACGATTACGCCGCTCGCGTGCGGGACCGCTTCGCTGAACTCGGGTATGCTATCGTGTCTGTTCATGAGGCCGGGGATCCCCGTCAGGCCGTACAGGAAGCTGAAGCGATCGTCATCGGCGGTGGCAACACGTTCCACCTTACCTACTGGCTGTATGAGTCAGGTATCATGGATGGGGTTCGGGAGCGAGTGCAGGCAGGTGTTCCTTATATCGGATGGAGTGCCGGATCTAACGTTGCCTGTCCTACGCTTCGTACGACGAATGACATGCCGATCATCGAGCCTGCCAGCTTCCGCACGCTCGGGCTCGTTCCGTTCCAGATCAATCCCCACTATACCGACTTTCGCCAGGAGGGGCACGGAGGTGAAACCCGTGATGATCGCATTCGCGAGTTCGTCATAGTGAATCCGACCGTTCCCGTCATCGGCCTGCGCGAAGGTACCTGGCTCCGCGTTGAGGGCGGGCAGATCAGCCTGGCAGGAACGTCTCCCGCGCGTATCTTCCGCTACGGTCAGGATCCGTATGAAGTAGCCCCGGGAGACGATATTCAATTTCTCCTTGGATGATCGACATCACGATACAGGGCGTATCGTGCTCCTCCTTGTAACTCTTTAAGACCCAGTAGCATCGGCTGTGTGCCGCTGCTGGGTGCCGTGAACGATGGTTCCAACTCTCGACTTCGTAGAAACGCGTGTACTGGGTTGCCTGGTAGAAAAAGACCTTGCCACGCCCGAGTACTACCCCTTGACGCTGAACGCTCTGACGGTAGCCTGTAACCAGAAGTCCAACCGCGATCCCGTCGTGTCCTTTACCGAGAGCCAGGTAGATGAGGCGCTCACCAGCTTGCAGCGAAAGCGGTTGGTTGGAATACAGAGCGGGGCCGGTTTGCGCGCAACTAAATATCGTCACACCCTCAAGGAGACGCTCGGCCTGTCCCGGGAACACCTCGCCATTCTCGCCGAGCTGATGCTTCGCGGACCCCAGACGGTGGGAGAACTGCGCGGTCGCACCGCCCGCATGTGTCCCTTCGATAGCCTCGAATCAGTCGAGCAGACGCTCTCAGAACTTGCGGGCCGTGAGAGTCCTCTCGTTCAACGCCTCCCCCGCCTCACCGGGCAGAAGGGAGAGCGTTACGTTCAGCTTCTTTCCGGTGAGCCCGACATGGAAGCTCTTACTACGGCCAGCCCTGTTTCAGTTGAGGCAGACCGCATAGCCCGGCTCGAAGAAGAAGTGGGTGACCTTCGAAACCGTCTACAGGCTCTTGAAGACCAGTTTGCAGATTTCCGCCGCCAGTTCGAATAACGTGTGGGCGGTGTGTACATACAGATGAACTCGCCTCTCTACCGGTTCGGGCCTTCAGCGTGAAGACTGCCTGGCGGGCAGGGGTTTTCTGCGTCAGACTACCAGCCAAAGACGACAGAACGCTTAGATGAAGCTGAAAATCTTTACCACGGGCGGCACTATCGACAAGGTGTATTTCGATGCGAAGGATACGTATACCGTTGGTGAGCCCCAGATTACCGAGATCCTGCGCGAAGCCAGTGTTACGGTAGAATGGGAGATCGAGACGCTTTTTCGTAAGGACAGCCTCGATATGACGGATGCTGATCGCGCTCTTCTCGTGGATCATGTCCGGCAAGATCCTTCGAAACACATTCTCATCACCCACGGCACGGATACGATGGTGCTTTCCGCACAGGCGCTCCAGGCCGTGGAAGGGAAAACCATCGTCCTGGTCGGTTCTCTCAGTCCAGCTCGGTTCAAGAGTAGCGACGCCGAGTTCAATATCGGCTTTGCATGGGCAGCAGTTCAGCTTCTCCCGCCGGGTGTCTATATCGCAATGAATGGTCGCGTTTTCTCCCCGAACCACGTCCGCAAGAACCTTGACCTTAACCGCTTTGAAGCCCTAGAATAACTACATCTTTCAACACGCTGCTTCAGTCTACCGGGAGGCATCGTCCGTTGCAGAACTGACGAACCTGACGTGGGGCGCTTGATCGGTAGCCGGATGAGGCCGGCACACAGACAGGCCAGGATCTACACTATTCGAGAGGAATATGACACACCTTACACTGGCCTACGTTTTGGTCGCCCTGATCATTTCGACACTGGCCTGGGGGCGTCGTAGTGAGTACGCGAGTTGGCGTGAGCAGCCCGTGTACAGCAAGATTTTCCTTGCCAGTCTGGCGTTCGGGAGCGTGTTCTCCGTCTTGCTGGCTATCGCCGCAGTCGGATTGTATGTATACAGACTCCTGTAGGCAGGGGGTTACAGCGTCGTGCGGACCGTGAACTGGTGGAGGCTTCCTGCTTCGGACCAAGAGTTGTAGGCGTAGTCTACCCGAACCCGGGAAACCTTCAGGCCGGCGCCAAGGCTGAGCCCTGCGAGATCGAGACGGCTTCGTGTAGCAAGAGCGGCGTGGCGGCGGTGGTTGTATCCGAGGCGTACCTGGAACGCCTCGCTAAACAGGAGTTCACCACCGAGCCGGACGAAGTGCATGATTCTACCGAACGCGGGGGTGTTTTCGGGTACGTCGCCCAAGTTATCGAGGTTGTAGCCTGTAATAGAAAAGAGAAGGGGGACGTGACGGAGGCGCTTGGCTGCACTAATGCGGACATCGAGCGGCAGGTCTACGGCTGACTCAGCAAAGCGGCTCATCGTGCGGCCCAGATTGTTTACACTGAAGGCAAGAGTAAGGTGGTGTGCATCGAGATGGTAGAGTACGCCCAGGTCGGCAGCGATGGCAGAGGCGGAGTAGGATTCGATGTGGGAATAGATGGTGTGAATGTTGGCGCCGTATCGGATGTGCTCGTTGAAAGGCCAGGAGATACCCACGGTGAGCGCCACGTCTGAGGCGCCGAAAGTTCCGGTTTCCTGGCCGGTTTCATCCGTGCGCCGGAGATCGCCCCATCCCAGGTAGCGGACCCCGGCACCGAGCGTGCCGACATGCTGCACATCCCTTGCGTAGACGAGAAATCCCGCGTTGATGCCAGCTATGTGGTTGAGATAGGAGAGGGAAAGTGCATTGTGCATCTCCTCGTTCAGGAGTGCGGGATTGTAAAAGAGGCCATTTACATCAGTGCCCGCGGCGGCTGAGTAGGAACCTGCCATAGCAGCTGCCCTGGCAGAGGGCTCCAACTGCAGGAACGTAAAGCCTGATATGCCACTCGATTGGGCCATTGCGAGAGATAGAGGACCGAAGAGCAGCACAAGTGCAACCCAGACAGCCAGGAAAGCTCCGTGCGAGCAGGCAACGCCGCGACGTGTCATGAAACGTGATGAGAGGTTGAACCGGCAGCAAGGCTGCTCGTAATAATCCGGAAGTCGTTCAACACTACGGGCTGCAACACAGAGTCAAGTTGCCGAGTGGTGTAACAGCGTGGTTGCGCATGATGACACTTCAACCCGGATCACACTTGGTAGCAGCCCGTATGGGCACGGTAGCAGGAAGTGTATAGGCGCGAAAAATGTTGGCCCGGCATTGGGCGATGTGCGTGGATCTATCAAGTATACATCGGAGCGGGCCGAGCGACAAGATGCTATTTGGAAATGCGGCCGTAAGATTATGTGCTCGGGGAACGGAAACCTGCACGTTGCGTGAGAGAAACGGGGATTTTTCCGTGGTCTGATTGCAAGGGGAATTGAGGTGGATGATGCCTTGCGGCTGCCACGTTATTTGAGTGTGTGAATCCACGAGTTTGCAGCCCGAGAATCTGAGCGGATACTTTCCTTCGTTTGGTGCTCAGGTTTGTCGGTTCTTAAACTTCCGGGGCCACTCAGGGGTTGGCTCAGTCTTTGATGCCATGGGATATTCTTCGTACAGCATGCCGGAACCCCTCGAGTTGTGGCCATTCTGCCATTCTGTCGTGTAAGAAGAGATAGGGTGACAGTCCCGGATTGAGGCGCGGATAGTGCGGAAGTGATATAGACGTTTTGCTCAGGTTAATATTCTTATGTTGAAGTTTATTCAGGGCCTTTTTGGAGATAAACATACGCGCGAGCTCAAGCGGTTCTGGCCGATTGTGCAGCAGATTAACGCGGAGTACGAAAAGCTCCATGGCCTCTCCGACGACGAACTCCGGGCGAAGACACAGGAGTTCAAGCAGGCAATACGTGATGCTGTAGCCGAGATCGAGGCACGGCAGGAAGAAATTCGGGAAGAGCTGCGCCGCGCCAATGAAGCGAGCCCGGTCGGAGGCGATGGACAGGTTGTGGGGAACGGGCAAGCGGCGCCGGATCACGAGCTTTCACTGGAACAGCGTCAGGCCCTGTACGATGAACTAGACCAGTTAGAGAAGGATTGGCTCGACGCGGTAGAACGCACGTTGGATGATCTGCTCCCCGAAGCATTCGCCGTCGTGAAGGAGACGTGCCGCCGGATGATCGGCAAGGAGTGGATGGCGGGCGGTGCGCTGGTGAAGTGGGATATGATCCCCTACGATGTACAGCTCATCGGTGGAATCGCCCTGCACCAGGGTAAGATTGCAGAAATGAAGACCGGTGAGGGCAAGACGCTCGTCGCGGTGGCGCCTGTGTACCTCAATGCTCTGGCCGGACGTGGTGTTCACATCGTGACGGTGAACCCGTACCTCGCCCAGCGCGACATGGAGTGGATGGCGCCGATCTTCCACTTCCACGGTCTGACGACGGACGTCATCGATTTGCACGAGCCCCACACGGAAGGCCGTCGCCGTGCGTACCAGGCGGACATCACGTACGGAACGAACAACGAGTTCGGCTTCGACTACCTCCGCGACAACTCGTTTGTGACCGATCCGGACCAACTCGTCCAGCGTGGGCACCACTACGCCATCATAGACGAGGTGGACTCCGTGCTCATCGACGAGGCTCGCACGCCACTCATCATTTCGGGTCCGGTGCCGCAGGCGAATGATGACCGGTTCATGGAGCTGAAGCCTGCTGTAGAAAAGCTGGTGTACGCGCAGCAGCGGCTCGTCGCACAGCTGGTCTCCGAAGCAGAGCAGAAGCTGAAGCAGATGGACGAAGCGATGGCCGCCGGCGACAAGCGGCGGGCTCGCGAACTCGAGGAAGAGGCCGGGCTGGCGCTTCTGCGTGCTCAGCGCGGCTTTCCGCGTAACAAGAAGCTGATGAAGCTTCTGGGCGAGCCTGGCGTCGGCACATTGCTCCAGCGGACGGAGAATTTCTACCTCCAGGATAATGCGAAGAACATGCCCCTCGTAGATGAGGAGTTGTACTTTGCGCTCGATGAGAAGCACCACTCCATCGAGATGACGGATAAGGGGCGCGATTTTGCCTCCCGTACGGCAGGCGAGGACAAAGACCTGTTCGTTCTGCCGGATCTGGGAGAGGGGGTTGCCCGGATCGAGAGGGAGTTTGCGGAGAAGCGGAAGGAAGTGGAAGCCGCTCTCATGGCAGATGAGAGTCTCTCGCCGGAGAAGCGCCAGCATAAGCTGGAGAACGACATTCGTCTGTTGGAGCGCGATAAAGAAGAAGCCAAGCGTGCCCTCTACTCGCTCTACTCCGACCGAGCTGAACGCCTCCATGCTATCGAGCAGCTTCTACGTGCCTATACGCTGTACGAGAAGGACGTCGAATATATCGTACAGGAGGGCAAAGTAATGATCGTGGACGAGCACACGGGTCGTGTGCTCGCAGGACGTCGCTACTCCGATGGGTTACACCAGGCTATCGAGGCCAAGGAGAACGTAAAGGTTCAGGCTGCGACGCAGACCTACGCGACCATTACACTTCAGAACTACTTCCGTATGTATGACAAGCTGGCCGGCATGACCGGTACGGCAGAAACGGAAGCGGAGGAGTTCTTCAAGATCTACAAGCTGGATGTCGTCGTCGTCCCGACGAACAAGCCGGTAGCACGCCGGGACCTGGACGATCTCGTCTTCAAGACCAAGCGCGAGAAATTCAACGCCGTTCTCGCCAAGATCAAGGAATACCACGAGAAAGGTCAGCCGGTGCTGGTTGGTACGACCTCGGTGGAGGCTTCCGAGACACTAAGCCGCATGCTGCAGCGGCAAGGCATCAAGCACAACGTGCTGAACGCCCGGCGTGACCGTGCGAAGGCGGAATCGCTCACCGTCGCTGAGGCGGGACAACGAGGGGCCGTGACCATCGCTACGAACATGGCAGGTCGTGGTACGGACATCAAGCTCGGCCCCGGCGTGAAGGAACTGGGTGGCCTCGCCATCCTCGGCACGGAGCGGCATGAAAGCCGTCGTATCGACCTTCAGCTGCGCGGACGAAGCGGTCGCCAGGGTGATCCCGGCGAAAGCCAGTTCTACGTATCGCTCGAAGATGACCTCATGCGGCTGTTCGGCTCCGACCGGACGGTGCGTGTGATGGATAAGCTTGGCATGGAGGAGGGGGCGGTCATTACGCACCCCTGGATCAACAAGAGCATCGAACGGGCTCAGAAAAAGGTCGAGCAGAACCACTTCGCCACACGTAAGCGCCAGCTCGAGTACGACGACGTACTCAACGCGCAGCGGAGTGTGATCTACGACCGCCGCATGCATGCACTGAAAGGCGACCGGCTTCGTGGCGATATCCTGGAGATGATCCACAATGCAGTGGAGGATATCGTCCGTAAACATTACCCGGATGGCGACCTCGAAGGTATGCGCGAGGAACTGATGCGGACCCTCGCTTTCGATTTCGCTATTGACCGCGAAACGATGCTGAAGCTGGGCGAGGATGGCACCGTGGATCGCGCCTTCGAAGCAGCAACCGAACTGTATAATCGGAAGCGTGAGGCGCTGGCGCGGCCGTTCTACGAAGGTGTTCGCCAGATTCACGACAGTGATGCTGAGAACAAGCCGGAGAAGGTCAGCATCGACTTCACGGATGGGCAGCGATTCTTCCGTGTAGCCATTCGTGTGGAGGACGGGATCCGGACGAAAGGGCAGGAAGTCAACGACGCCATGGAGCGTGTGGCCGTGCTCTCGATCATCGACGAGAAGTGGACGGAGCATCTGCGCGAACTGGATGAACTGAAAGAAGGCATCCACCTTCGTGCCTACGGGCAGCGTGACCCGCTCATCGAATACAAGCGCGAGGCGTTCAAGCTGTTCTCGGATATGTTGGACGAGATCGGCCACGAGGTAGCTTCCGTCGTCATGAAGGCAGGTCCCCTGGTGCAGGGGCAGCAGGCCCGTCGGCAGCCCATCGCTCAGCGCCGTCGGCTCGATCCGAAACGCGCCCAGGCCACCCATGCTTCGGCGGATCCTTCCTATGGAGTGCATGTGGCGAAGGGGGGCGGAAACGGCCAGTCTGCCGCAGAGCGCGATCCCACGGCAAAGCCCCAGCCGGTTCATGTGGGCGAGAAGGTGGGGCGGAACGACCCATGCCCGTGTGGAAGTGGGAAGAAGTACAAGCAGTGTCACGGACAGGGACAGGCATAAGCCGGTCCTGTGTGATGAATGTTCAGAAGAGTAGGGGCATGGCACGCCATGTCCCTACATTCTATTTTGCACGTCGTCATCTGCTCTTGTCACACGTTTTTGAATACGGGAATCCGGAGCGGGCTGGTTTCTGATTGCGGACAGCCGTATCGGAGCTTACCCGTGTTGCTGCTGTGAGGGATTCCCGAACCTCTGGTTTCTGTAGTAGATACGTCCGGAAGGGGGTGCCATACGGACGCGTAACTCGAGCGGTGCCGGATTTCGTGCACACGTGTTCACTTTTGTGTGAGAATGCGCTCGGAAGAAGCTGGTGGCGTCTCATAGAGGTTAATCATGTAGTCCCGACGTTGCCGTTTGTTGTTAGGAAGAACTGATATGCTCAGGTCTTTATATATCCGTGACTACGCGCTCATCGAGGAGCAGGAGGTCGAGTTCGGGAATGGGTTGAACATCATTACCGGTGAAACGGGGGCGGGAAAGTCTATTCTCATCGGGGCGCTGAAGATGATTCTGGGAGAGCGTGCATCCACGGAGGTGGTGCGCACGGGGGCGAAGAAGGCGGTCATAGAGGGGGTATTTGATGCAGCCGGCAATGCCGCCTTGAAGAAAGTGCTGGAGGAGAATGACGTAGAGGCATCAGATTCTATCATCCTGCGGCGGGAGATCTCCGGGACGGCAAGCCGGGCCTTCGTCAACGATAGCCCCGCGACAGCGCAGTTCATGCGTGATGTAGCGGCGAACCTGATCGATCTGCATGGCCAGCACGAACATCAGTCGTTGTTGCGGACGGAGAAACACCTGGAAATGCTGGACAACTTCGGTGGGCTGGCAGACTTGCGGGAGGCATACCGGAGCACGTATGGCGTGGTCGAGGAGTTGATCCGTGAGCGGAAGAAGCTGGTGGCCCGGGAACGGGAGTTGCGGCAGCAAAAGGAATTCTACGAGTTTCAGATCAAGGAAATCGACCGGGTAAATCCGCAAGAGGGGGAGGAGGAAGAACTGGAGGCAGAGCGGAGCATCCTGGAGAATGCCGAGCATCTGTTCGAGGCGACGGCCAGGCTGTTCGAGCTTTTGTATGAGTCCGAAGGGGCGGTGAACGATCACCTTGTGCGCGCCCGGAACGAGCTACAGGATCTCGCACGGATCGATAAGTCGTTCGAGGAACACCTGAACGAGATCCGATCGGCTCAGATCGCCGTGTCGGAGGTCGCCAAATTCCTGCAGTACTACAATGCGCGGATCGAGTTCAATCCGGAGAGGCTGGAAGAAATCAGGGAGCGATTGGGGGAACTCGAGTTATTGAAGCGGAAATATGGAGGTACGTTGGAGGCGGTGATTGCCCACCGGAAGGAGATCGGCGAAACGTACGATCTTGCCGCCGACTTCGAGGGGGCTATCGAGCGGCTGGATGGACAGATTGTCGCAGCGCAAAGGGAGTTGTCGGATGCTGCGGTGCGGCTTTCGGAGAAGCGGCATGAGGTGGCGGAACGGATCGAGCACGCTATCGTGGCGGAATTGTCGCGATTAGGGATGCCACACAGCCAGTTCAAGGTGCAGTTCGACCTGCAGGCAGACAAGGAAGGATGGATCTTGCTGGCGGGGACCGGGGGTGAGCCGGAGCGGTACACGGCCTTTCCGACGGGAATGGATGTGGTAGAGTTTTACATCTCGGCGAACCTGGGCGAGACGCTAAAGCCGCTCGCGCGGGTTGCATCCGGCGGCGAGATCAGCCGCGTGATGCTCGCCTTGAAGTCGGTGCTCGCCAAGAGTGAGCGCCTGCCCATTCTCGTATTCGACGAGATCGATGTGGGGATCTCAGGGGCCATAGCCCGCAAGGTGGGCGAGGCTATGTATGACCTGGCGCGTTATCATCAGATCATCGCAATTACACACTTACCTCAGATCGCGGCGCTGGGAGACGAGCACTTCGTTGTGGAGAAATCTATTGCCGATGGACGCACGAAGACGGAGATTCGCAGGCTGGATGGTGTCGATCGTGCCGCGCAGGTCGCCCGCCTCATCAGCGGGGCGGAGGTGACGGATGCCGCGCTGGAGAGCGCGCGCCAGCTCATGGTAAAGTGAGAAGCGTAGCCGCTTCACAGGAGTCGGCGGGCTGCTATTTGGCAACGGCGATGGGAATATCCGTCCATTTTGTGGTATAGGCCGGGGAGCGAAGATCGCATCGGCCGGACCAGGGGCGGTGGCGGTGCTGGGCGGCAGCGAAGTAGACGGAGTCGGTGCCGAGACATCGATTGATCCTGTCGATGGCCCCCATAAGGGCAGTCTGCTTCGGGTTGGTTTCGAGAAAGAGGTTGGCCTGCACGGCCGGGACGAGGTCGTGGAGGATGACGCCTGCCTTGGCATATCGATAGCCGGGACGATAGATGCGGTGCAGGCAGGTATGGGCGGCCCGTATCAGGATAGGTGTGTAGCCGGTAGCGATGGGAAGACTCGTCATGCAGGTATTTGAATAGTACCCTTTTGCAGCATGCGAGCCGGTGGTAATGAACGTCTGGACGAGGTTGGCGGCCAGGCCGTGACGGCGTAGCTCCTCGGCAGCGCGTGTGGTGTGGAGGGCTACGGCTTCTTCCAGATCCTCCAGTGCAGTTACCTTCTGGCCAAAGCTCCGGCTGCGGAGGATGCTCCGGCGGGGCGCCTCGGGGAGTCCGGTAAGGCAGTTTCTGCCTCGCAATTCCCACGCGGTGCGGAGCGCGACGACGTTCATATGGTTACGGATCCATCCATCGGAGGAGTCGCGGAAGTCCCGGGCCGTGTAGATTTTGTGGCTCGTAAGCAGCGTGGCATAGCGTCGCCCAATACCCCAGATGTCGCCTACGGGAAGTTGTCCCAGGAGGTGGGTTTCGTCGTCAGGTGTAAGGCAGAAGAGAGGCTCACGGCGGCGTTTGGCGAGGGCCTGGGCAGCTTTGGCGAGCGTCTTCGTGCGCCCGATCCCGGCGCGCACGGGGATGCCGGTCCAGCGCAGGACATGCCTGCGAATATGGTGCGCATAGTCGATCAGATCGTCATAGGGCATGCGCGGCAGCTTCAGGAAGGCTTCATCGATGCTGTAGACCTGGATGTCGCTGGCCAGTGTGGCAAGGATGGACATGACGCGGCGGGACATATCGCCATAAAGCGCATAGTTGGAGGAGTAGACGCGGGCGCCGCCCCGCTCCAACTGATCTTTGAACTTGAAGTACGGCGCACCCATGTCGGCCAGCGGTTTGGCTTCTTCCGAGCGGGCGATGATACAGCCGTCGTTGTTCGAGAGAACGACGACGGGAAGATCTCGGATGGCAGGGTCAAAGACGCGTTCGCAGGAGGCATAGAAGGAGGTGCAATCGACGATAGCGAAGACCTGCACAGGTTCGCTGCCGGATTCAGCCGGGTTCACATCTACCATGCGTAACCTTGTTTCGCTTTTTCTATACGGGCGCGGCATACGGTGCCTCTCTACGCAATGCGTTCTATCGTATGGATAGGGGCTCGGTGAAGCGGTAAGAATGGTGGGACCAGGTGACGACGCCCCAGATGGTATGGTCGGTATCCGGTGTGAGTGCGAACGGTGGGTAGGCGGGGTCTTCGGAGACGAGGTAATAGGTCCCGCGTACGCGGGTGAAATAGCGGACGACGAGTTCGCCTTCGATGCTGGCCACGACGACGTCACCGACGCGAGGGGTGAGGGATCGGTCTACCGTAAGCACGTCGCCTGAGTGGATGCCTGCCGGTTTCATGGCATCGCCCTGGGCGCGGAAGAAGAAGGTGGCAGCGGGATGCCTGATGACGAGGTCGTCCAGGCTGAGACCCTTTTCGTGCGCATCTATCGCCGAGGCGGTAAAGTTGACCTGCGGGCGAGGAGAGGTGTGTGAGGAGGCCGGCTTATGCGGGCGGGTGTAGGGGCGATGTGTTGCTTCCATATCTGGGTTGCACATTGGTGTATCATATATCTGGCGGCGGGAAGAATAGGTGTTGGGTAGAGTATGTTCAATATGTGTGGAAAACTGCTATGGCCCCTGTACGGGATACATGGTCTTTCAGACCTTTGACCACTTCAGGGTTATTGCTCGAGCTGTCTCTTGTTTATGGAAGTGCATGGTGCCGCAGCGGCGGAGGAGGTGCATGATTGTTTTCATGCCAGGGGAGTAGGACAGCTCTATTACAGAGGGACTAATGAGGTGCTTGCCGCGTTGCGATCTGACGCGTTTATCAGGCGCGAAGATCATTCGTACCCGCGTTTGGCGACGCGGCGTACGCGGACGGCGGCAGGACCGGCCATACCACCTTCGACTTCATAGGTGACGGCGTCACCGGTCATGATCCGGTCGCCGGTGTGGTAGTCTTCCACTTCATCCAGGTCGAAAGGAATATGATCGCCGCCTTGCTCGGGCTCGATGTAGCCGTTGCCGGTATTTTCGTCGAATGATTGGATGTGTCCGAGTGGCATGGGATTCCTGCAGTGGTCTCCGGGCCATCAACACACGGTATGATACCGTTCGGAGCGGAGCCATGCTGTAAACATAGTGGAACGAGCAGGGGGGCGACCGCATGTCACCGGCGACAACAAAACAGGCTCTCTTTTTTTCTGCTACCTGGTATCCCGGGTAGACTTGTTTTGCCTGGTGGGGTTGTCGTAATTGAATACCGCTCGTACTGATTACTGGCCGGTGTACTTCTTCTCGCTTCCCGCCATGCTTCGTTTTTCCTGGTTCAGGCGGATAGTTTCCGCTCTCCTCCTCGTGATGCTGTCCGCCGTTACATTCCAACGCCATCCGATCCGGATGGGTGGGTTCGTGGAGCCGGACTTTCCATTTATCACGAGTACAGTGGATGCAGGAGGACTTGGAGCGGGGTGGCCGGCGCGCAACATTGCCATCCGTGGGGTTGTGATACAACTCGGGAACGGCGCCTATGCGACATTCGATCCGGATCTACTTCGCATGTCGGTCGGGTGGTACGGTGATTTCCTCTCGCTGACCTCCATGGCGCATATCTCGTATGAGGAGCCGGGCAATAAGGCGAACGACATTCCGCGCGTCCTCGGGACCCCCATCCTGGCGACGGGCCTGTACCCGGGGTGGCAAGGGGAGAAGCCGGCATTTTCTGATCCACGGCCGGCAGGCTACAATCCGCAAGAGGTCGGGCGGGGACCCTTGCCGGATAGACTGGGCCGCTGGAACGGGCTGTATCTGGCGGGGCAGCAGGTTGTACTTACGTACTCCGTGCTCGGGACAGATGTGGCTGAGCAACCGGGCAGCATCAGGGTGGGCGATGAGGTAGGGATTGTGCGGACGTTCCGCATCGGAGCGTCGGAAGAGGCGCTGACGCTTGTCGTGGCAGAGGTCAACGATGGCGTGGCGGCCGATATCAGGCAGGACCGGGTGTACCTGCGTCGGCGTGCGGCCAGACTGACCGGAGCCGGTCTTGCAGGGCAAGCCGATGGATTGACATGGGAGGTGCTGGAGCATCGCTACATCACGCTCCGCGTGTCCCCGAGCGAAGCTCCCCGGGAGTTTAGCGTGGTGGTCTGGACCGGCAATCTCAAGGGGCAGGATGCTTTCGGAAAGATGCTGCATAAGCAGCCTGAACTGGTCGACTTCAAGAAGGGCGGGCCGGTGCGGTGGCGGGAGCACGTGATGACTTCAGGGCGAATAGCGGACGATACGAGTGCATATGTGCTCGATGAGATCGCGCTACCTGTGCCGAACCCCTGGGATCGCAAGGTGCGGCCAGCAGCCATTGATTTCTTTCAGGATGGCCGGGCCGCCATCTCTACCTTCGATGGCGACGTGTGGATCGTATCCGGCATCGACAGAGATTTGCAGGACGTGTCGTGGCAACGATTCGCTTCGGGGCTCTACGAGCCGCTCAGCATCGCGGTAGTTGACGATGTGGTATACACCTATGGCCGTGAAGGCATTACGCGGCTCTACGATTTGAACGGTGATGGAGAGGCGGATTTCTACGAGAACTTCAGTTCAGGGGGCGTGCAGACCATCGAATCCCGCGAGTACCCGATGGGAATGGCCCCGTCACCAGATGGAGGCTTCTTCCTGGCGAAAGGGGGAGCATTGAGCAACGGTCCCCAGACGTCCGAAGCCATCATGCCGGGATTCCGGTCGGGTGGAATTCACAGCGGAACAGTACTGAAGGTGTCGGCTGATGGGCAGGTATCGACGTACGCAACAGGGCTGCGGGAGCCCTTTCTTGGCGTACACCTTCGCACGGGTGTTGTCACGGCATCTGACCAGCAGGGCAATTTCGTCCCCTCGACGCCGATCTATGTCATCCGGGAGGGCGATTATTTCGGCGTTCCGGCTACCGCACACGGTGCTTCCCTGGAAGAGATCACGCCGCCGCTGACGTGGATTCCGCATGAGGTGGATCAGTCAGGAGCCGGGCAGGTATGGATCGCGAGTGATAGGATGGGGAGCCTCAGCGGGAGCCTCATTCACCTTTCGTATGGCCGGCCGGGGCTGTTTCGCGTATACGTGGATAGCTCGCAGGCGGTATGGCAGGGGGCTGTGGTGGCTCTGCCGGGTGCGTTCAAGGTGCCCGCCCTGAAAGGGCAGGTGAGTCCGGTCGATGGTCAACTTTACGTGACCGGGTTCCAGATCTGGGGCTCGAAGGCAAAGGATATCGGCGGACTGGTCCGGCTGCGGTATACGGGTAAGCCGAGCACTCTGCCCGTGGACGTTCGTGCGGGTGCGCAGGGGGTGGTGCTCCGGTTCGAGCAGGCGCTGGATCCGGCTGTCGCCGGTAACCCCCGGAATTACGGGGTCGAACGGTGGAATTACCTGCGCACGGAGAAGTACGGTTCGGGACATTTCAAACCGGACGGCTCACCGGGACAGGAGATGTTGCCTGTAGTTGCCGCCCATCTATCGCGGGACGGACGGGCCGTGCTGCTGGTCCTTCCTGATGTGCAGAAGGTGATGCAGATGGGCGTCGCTTATGATATTGCGACGGCAAATGGCCAGCGGATCAAGGACACCGCGTACCTGACCCTGAACACGGTAGCACCGCTCGATTTGAATGCAATGGGTTTTGACGCTATCGACGTGGAGCAGGTGGCTGCATCCGCCGAACTGCACGAAACCGCAGAGTCTGACGTGAAGCCGACAGCGGTGCTGGGCGAGGCACTGTACGTGCGGCTGGGCTGTATGGCCTGCCACTCGACGGATGGATCGCTCGACGGGAAAGCCGGGCCGAGCTTCAAGGATGCGTTTGGAACGATGCGGACATTCACGGACGGAAGTACGAGCCGGATGGACGAAGCATACATCCGGCGTTCGATCTTGGAGCCGTCCAGCCAGATCGTGGAGGGCTACCATGAAGAGATGCCGGCTTATCTAGGGGTGCTGAGCGATACAGAAATCGAGTCGATCACGTTATTCATCAAATCGCTCGGGAAACAGTGACATCCTCAGTACGGAGTGAGCCTGTAGTGTGATTCCGTCTCTATCGTTTGCTGATTCCTGGCTGGTTTGATACAGTGACACTCTCGCACCCGGCTCTCCGAAGCGGATCAGAGGCATTCCTCCGGCGTACAAGATGCAAGAAGTACCCACTAAAGTATTGTTTGTATGTATCATAGAGCTGCTGATGGGGCGTGGTGGGAGCGATTCAGGGAGTTGCTGGACGGTCAAAATGAGTGGCCGGGACCATACCTCTTCAAGTTTATCGTACCCCGAGCCGGCCTCGAGGATCTGAAAGAGGTATTCGGAGAACATCCGGTAGTAGTGCGGGCTTCGACCCGAGGTCGCTACGTGAGTGTGACAGCGATCATGGAGGTAGGGTCCAGTGACGAGGTGATTAGCATCTACCGTGCGGCAGGGCAGGTAGAGGGAGTAATTGCGTTATAAGGACGGTTGCTACTATTCAGGAATTAAAAGAAGAGCCCCGCAGGCGCCTTTAGCCTGCGGGGCTCTTCTGTTCTGGATAGAACCGTGGATAGGTTGCCGGATGCTGAGAGGTATTTCTGATACCCGGACGTTTACTCTACCATCCGACTCGTTCAGCTTCCTGGCGCCGTTTCCATTCACGCCGGGCGCGTTTCTCTTCCCGCTCGCGGAGCTTGCGGGCACGCTCCTCGGCTATTTTGGCACGGCGGCGCTCCTGTCTGGTAAGCTCTTTCGCCCGCTCCTTGTCCTGATCGCTCTCCACCTTCGGAGGAGGGCGTAATTCGAACTCACGCTCACCTTCTATGCGGCGGCTATCGTCATTATTGCGCTTGCCGAACTGGCGTTCGAACCATGATTCCAGCCGGTTCAGGAAGCCACCGCGTTCGTTGCGCCGGTTGAAGGCGGGTGGTTCGGGGAAGCGGGTGCCGGCATTGAGTGCGCCGGATTGGAAGGCTTCGCGGTAGAAGTCACCCACCACGAAGAGAGCATTGTGGGCGCCCTGTCCCCAGTAGTTGGAACGGAAGGCGACACGCCGGTCATTGAAGCCCACCCAGGAGCCGCCGACGAGTTCGGGGTGCATGAGGATGAACCAGCCGTCCGCATTATTCTGCGTCGTGCCGGTCTTCCCCGCCACATCGGCATCGATGCCGAACCGGTAGCGGAGGCCCACGCCGGTGCCTTCATTTATGACGCCGCGCATCATGTCGAGCAAGGTGAGGGCGGCATCACGCTCCATCGCTGTTTCTGGCGCTTCCGGTGCGAACGTGGCGAGTACGTTCCCTGCTTTGTCTTCGATGCGGGTGACGAGAACGGGTGCGCGGTAAACACCCTGGTTCGCAATGGTAGTATATGCCGAGACCATCTCCAGGAGGGTCACGTCGCTGGTACCGAGGGCGAGAGAGGGCACTTCCTCCAGTTTGCTTTTGCGGATGCCCATGCGCTTCGCGTACTCTGCCACCTTGTCCGGACCGAGCCGCCACATGAGCTGGGCTGTAATCGTATTGACCGACTTCGCCAGTCCTTCGCGAACGGTAAGTACCTCGCCTGTGGAGCCGCCCATGTTCGTAGGGCGCCACACGCCGCCATCGCCGGAGGGGATAGCCACTTCTTGATCGACGAAGAGATCATACGGGGAGATCCCCGCTTCGAGCGCCGCGCCGTACACGAAGGGTTTGAACGTGGAGCCCGGCTGCCGGGCCGCTGCCGCGACGTGATCGAACTGGTCCTCGTAGAAATTGCGGCTTCCTACCCACGCTTTGACGTGGCCGGTTCGCGGATCCATGGCAACAAAGCCTCCTTCAAGGCGAGTATGCTTTGCCTTGAGCGAATCGAGGAAAGCCTCGTCTTCCATGAGTTGATCGAGCATTTCCTCTTCGCTTGCACCACCACTCACGCCGGACCGATACCGTTCCGATTCACGAACGGCCTCTCGCAGGAGTCCAGGGTTCTGTTCCCAGAAATACGAGAACGGTTCAACGTTGCCATGCGCGGCTTCATAGGCGTTTGCCTGGGTCGAGACGAGGCGCAGCGGGCCACGGCCCCATTCGACGTCCGCCACTCGCTGCAGTGCGTCGAGTTGCCGGGATACCGCTTTTTGCGCCATTTCCTGAAGCCGGAGGTCCAGTGTCGTGTGGATCACGAGACCGTCTGTGAACAGGTCGTAGCCATTCGCATCCGCCCATGACCGCAGCATGTCCCGTACATGCGCCGTGAAATGCGGCGCACGGCTTTTGAGGACGGATTGGGGTTCGAAGTTCAGTTCTACCGGTTCTTGCTGCAGAGCGGCGGCGCGCTCGGGGGCAAGCTCTCCATATCGGGCCATCTGGCCTAGGACGATGTTGCGGCGGTACTGAGCCCGTTCAGGGTTGCGGACAGGGTTGTAGTATGTCGTCCCCTTGAGCATCCCGATCAGTGTGGCTGCCTCCAGGGTATCCAGCTCCGCCGCAGGCGTCGCGAAATAGGTCTGGGCGGCCATCTCGATGCCGTGTGTGTTGTACAGGAACGGCACCGTGTTCAGGTACATCTCGAGAATATCGTCTTTATCGAAGACGTACTCGAGTTTGACCGCCGTGATCATCTCTTTCAACTTGCGGTGCACGGATATGGTGTTGCCGATTTCTTCGGGGTACAGATTGCGGGCAAGCTGCATGGTGATCGTGGAGCCTCCCTCAGGATCTCCGAGGACAGTACTCCAGATTGCACCGAAGAGGCGGTAGACGTCGATGCCACCGTGCTTATAGAATCGGTGGTCTTCGGTAGCAAGGAGGGCATCCACCACGACAGGGGAGATCTCCTCCAGATCTACCCACTTCCGGTTGAGCCGGTTGTAGCGTACGATTTCCTGCCCATCCGCCGAGAGGACGATGGATGGATTTTCGACCCTGGCGGCGCGCAAGGACGACAGGCTTGGAGTGAAAGGGATGAGAACTGCGGTGTAGACCACTAGGGAGAACGTGCAGATAGCTCCGAGTACGGCGGCACCCAGCGCCCCGTAACGGGCGCGCTTCCACCAGCTGGTATCCGGTGCCAAGAGGATGGTGCCATACGTCCTTACACTATTCACTACTTGCCGGACCGGAGGTCTCAAGCCTTCCCACCAGTTTCTCCCGGGATCGGGCGCATTCTGATGTTGAGACGTAAAGTCGGCCATGTATTTCTTGTTTCTTGTATTCGTATGTGCTTGAGCCGGGTATGTCAATTCGTGAGCCGAATTTCATGCCCGGCCAGAGAGCCTTCTCATGCGCCGGTGGCGCGTGCCGAAAGCCTTCACATGCAAAAGCGAAGCGGGCAGAAGGTTTCGTTGTACATACATGTTTTTATTTCGGGTAAGACTTGATGGTGCCTGTTACGAGCATGTCACAATCCGGACAGGCGACTCCTTCATTCCCCCGGGGTGGGCGTCAGGACCGGATTGAAATTGCACGCTACGTATGCAATAAATGCTCTATGAGAAAAACGATGCGCTACACTGCTGTCCACAAAACCAAACACGAAGGCTGTGTGAAGGGCGCCGAATGGAACAGTCGTATGGTGTGCGCGAATCGTTCTTCCTGCACGGATGGTCTCAACCCCTTGCGCGAAGATCGAATTATAGGTCACGGCGTGCCGGCCAGTGTGCCCGGCCTAGTTGCATGGACGTTTTTTCTGTCGTGGCGATTCGGCGCAGCCTTTGTAGTTCTCTGTGTAGCGAATGTCGCGATTGTAGTTTTCAACGAGGATTGCCATGAGGAGATACGCATATGTATTGACGCTTACGATGCTGCTGGTCGGTATAATGGTAACGGATGTTAACGCGCAGGGAAGAGGCCGTGGCCAGACGAGCGGCTCGCAGACCGTAGAGCGCGACGATGATCGAGACGGGCGTACCGGCCGGGTACGGGGAAGTACCGGAGAGGCTCGAGGTCGTGATCGGAATGATGACCGTTACGAGCCGCGCACGGGCCGGCGAGTCGATTCTCGGCGTGGCCGCGACTGGGATGATGACCGGAGATACCGGAGCGATAATGGACCAGCCTTTTGCCGAAATGGCAACGGACATCCCGTTCACGGTTGGGAATGGTGCAAGGATAAAGGCTACAGCCGCCGCATCTACTGGCCGGGCGATCGGCGTGACCGCTGGGAGGACCGTACGTGGAAGGACATCATCTTCGGAGACAGACGGGACCGGCGTCGCCGCCGTGATTACGACTACTACCGGCGCATGGATCGGGCCGATCTGGAGGCCATCCTGGGAAAACGCGTATACCGCCGGTTCGATGATTATCGTCGTGCTCAGCGTCTGGATGACGCGCTAATAGGGTACTGGGTGGAGCCGTCACATAGCCGTTCTCGCGTGATGCAGATCGATGCGGGAGACATTCCGCTTGCATTCCTGATGGACCATGATGGAGATGGGCGCGTGGATGCCGTGAAAGTGAATCGTCTGCGATAACACTCCTGATTATATGGATAGCAAATAGAAACGCAGGGTGGCCGGAATGAATCTGGCCACCCTGCGTTGTTTTGTCGCACCTCGAGAAGCAGTGATTCCACTCTCGCAGGTTTTTGCGATGTGCGGGGCGTATAGCACGCCGCGCGTTAGCGTCGAAACGAGGTCATCGTTTGCGCGGGTTCCAGGTGCCCTGGGCGACTCTGGGGATGTAGTCCTCCAGGTTTTCAGGCTTCCAAGCGATGGTTCGTTCTTCTTCTGCGCTCATGTATGCGGTCATGAGCAGCTCTACTACCTCCAGACCTGCGTGGAAATTCAGGCTGGGCTGGCGACCTGCGAGGAATTCGCGGATGAAGTGCCGGTTTTCACCTTCATAGCCATATTCGGAGGCTTCGTTTGCCACGAGCGGCATGAGGCCCTGTTCAGCGTTCTGCTTCTCTACGATGTCCTCGCCTTCCTGACCGATGACGCGGCGGCTGAAGAATAGGCGGGTGCCGGTATCGAGCGAGTTGTTGAACATCGAATATTCCGGACCCATCAACTCAGAGCTGAGGCGAAGGCCGGCACCGACAAAGCTCCAGGAAGTGGTTACCTCGGAGATGAGCGGGTTACCCTCTTCGTCCACATACTCGATCGTGGCGCGGGCGAAGTCTTCGCTGGGGTGCTTCAGATAGTCGATCTCCTTACCGAAGCGTTCCTGCAATTCTTTCGCGTATTCGGGCCGGGACCACTTCAGGCTGGCAATCTGGGCCGAGACTTTGACGGGTTTGATGCTTGTGCGGGGAGCGCCGGGCTTTGTGAGAAGAAAGCGAGCGACTTCGACGCTATGGCACATCATATCGTTGAGAACGCCGCCACCCTGAAGCTGGCCCTGCCAGAACCAAGGAGCATGAGGACCGCTGTGCTCTTCTGCGGCGCGGGCGAGGTAGGGGCGTCCTGTGTTGGCTGCACCGCGTGCCCAGACGATATCGCGGCCGCGTACCAGACCGGGCGAGAAGAGCTGGTCTTCGAGATAGCCGTGCAGCACGCCTGCCTCTTCAATGAGTTCGACCATGCGCCTGGCTTCTTTCACATTGCGGGCCAGCGGCTTCTCGCAGGCGATACCTACCAGTTCCCCCTTGCCGGACTTCAGCGCATCTACGATTTCCTCCATGTTTTCGATGCGCCGGTGGTTCGGCCCGGTGATCCAGATACAGTCAATATCGGGATCGGCTACCATATCTGTGATCGAGGCGTAGGCTTTCGTGTCGCCAAGATGGAGGGAACGGGCGTACGAGGCAGCCGCTTCTGCATTTTCCCGGTTGGGGCTCCAGATGCCGAGCACGTCTGCGTCGCGGACGGCCTGCCAGGAAAGGAGATGGAATCGGGCGATGAATCCGCTCCCGATAAATCCAACACCTAGTCTTTTCTTGTTGTGCATTCTTGCGGTACGTTGTGCTTGGTTTGTTGATGTTGGTTTGTTGTATGAGAAGGAGACGTGGCGAGATTAAGCATTCAGGTGCTGTATTGAAACAGGCCCCACCATCCTCTCTGCGCAGACTGGTTGTAGCGCGTCAGGGTGCGCACGCATCCACGGAAGTCCGGACAACGGACTATTGGATTGCCTGCGTACAGCTCAACAAAACATAATGAGGCTCCTTAACAGGGTCAGAAGCTACGAATTACTGGCGATATACAGGGGGCTATTGCAATAAGACCAGAACAGCTTCCGGAGCGATCGCTTCCAGAAGCCCTCCTCTCCACTCAATCTATCATGGGCGCTATGGTACGATATGGCTCGCTTCGGATGCTTCTGATGCTCCTCCTCATCTCAGAGTTTTCCGGGTGCTCTGCACTGAGGGAAGGCAATTCGCGGGAGCACATAAATGTGGAGGACAATACCTCTCTGGTAAGCTATCTGAGGTCTCAGGGACTCTCGATGCTGGATAACGGCCCGGTTACGGCACCCGAAATGACAGAACCCGGCCACTTTTATACATTCACGACGGGTGGTGAATTGTATGTGTTCGAATTTCCCAATAGCGCGAATACCCTCGTGGATGTCGGTTGGCTGGAACGAGGGCGCGAGGTCGAATCAAAAGCTCATCTCTACAGGAAAGACACACTGGTCGTCATCTACCTCGGCGATGATCCTCGTGTGGAGCGGGCGCTGACGCAGGCGCTGGGCTCACGAATTTCATGAGAGGGGCGGCAGCGGGCTGACAGATCTATGTTCACCGTATGGCCAACTGCCTATATGCGGGAAAGTAGCGGCGTATCGAGGTGAACGATTCGAAGCCTGCAGCGGAGAGCGCAGAGATAAACTGTGCGTTACGGTTGGAGCGTAAGTCGTTCCAAAAGATCTACCAGTTCATCGGGCATGAAAGGTTTGCCGAGATGGTCCGTAAATCCGGCCTTCAGGTATAATGCGCGCTGCTCCGGCGAGGTGTGGCCGGTCATCGCGATGATGGGCGTGTGTACGTAGCCGGGGAGTTTTCGGAAGTGCTTAACGGCTTCCATTCCGCTCATGGTGGGGAGTGAGATATCGAGCAGAATGACATCGAAGGACTCCTCTTGCGCCCGGAGCAAGGCTGGTTCAGCATGGCCGAACGTCTCCAGCCTGTACTCTTGCTCGAGTACGTCGACAATGAGTGTTCGAATGATTTCGTTGTCCTCCACGAGCAAAATGGAGGTACGGGTCGATCCGGCTTTTGGCGAGGTCATTCAGGCACCGCAGAAAAGTTGTAAAAGGACTCGCCATTGCAGCACGGCTACGATGATGGTGTGCAATGTACGGTGCACAGTCCTAATAAACAGAGAGATGGCTTGATCTGTCGATGTAAATGATCAGATCAGCCTGAGGTCGCAGTGAGTGGCCTTATTCGTCTCGGCCTTGCCTGGTATTTAAGGCTCTTTCGTATGCCTGACCCGGCGCCAGTGATAGAGGTATACGGGTGCGGCGATCATGACCAGCGCCAGATTACCGAGCAGGCCCCGGAGTGCGTTTGTGCGCTGTTGTCTGGCGTTGCGCTCCGTTTCCTCTCGCGCCATTTGCTCCAGTTCTTCCCGGGTATATTGCGGCTTCGCATCGGGGTCATTCGGGCGAGTATAGCGCATTTCGAGTTCCGAGACGGTTGGTCCGTAGGGTTCACGCGGAAGAATGAGGTCGAGCCCTCGGAAGACGACCTGTGAGGCGCCGATGATCATCATGAGCAACGTCGCAAAACAGACGAGATAGAAGTAGGTATTTCGTACGTCCCAGGCCAATGCAATTTTGGATTTGGGATTCGGGGTGCCCGCCAAAGTCATCTCAACTCTGTGGCGGTGTCTGGCAATATACTTCCGACAAGATAATAAGCAGGATGCTGATCGCAGATACTCGATAGCTCAATCCGAAATGCAGTACTATCTTGAGCGCGGTTCTGTAGGAATCTACCGGTAGGTCAGGGTTTGAATGGGGAAAACGGTTCGAATGGGAAAAACGGCGCCTGCGCCCGTGTTGGGCAAGAAGTACGTAGCTATCGCGGGTAATATCGGGGCGGGAAAGAGTTCGCTTACGAAGGTGCTCAGCGATTATTTCAAGTGGGAGGCGTTTTACGAGCGGGTCGACGATAACCCGTACATTTCCGACTTCTACAACGACATGCGCCGATGGTCGTTTAACCTGCAGGTATTCTTTCTCTCCAGCCGGTTCAAACATCAGCGCGAGATCGAACGTGTGCCGCACTCCATCGTGCAGGACCGGTCCATCTACGAGGACGTGGAGATTTTTGCACGGAACCTGTTCGAGATGAACCTTATGGCGGAGCGGGATTATGCGAACTATACGGAGTTGTTTGCCATCATGTCGGCATACCTTCGTCCGCCCGATCTGCTTATTTACCTGCGAGCCTCCGTGCCGGTCCTCGTACAACACATCCAGCAACGAGGGCGCGCATTCGAGTCGAGCATACGCATCGAGTATCTCGAACGGCTGAACAAGTTGTATGAGGACTGGATCGACCGGTATAGCCTGGGCCCCAAGATGATCATTGATGTGGACGAAACTGACTTCGTCAACCGACCGGAGCATCAGGCGCAGGTGATCGGACGAATCGAGAGCCGCCTGTACGGGTTGTTTCCAGAATGAGACGTTGCCGGCATTTTTGCTCAGATCCCGAAGTGGAGGCCGAGGATAGATATCGCCCTGTGCCCAGGCGGAATGGAAGATCCCTCAAGGGGGTGCTGCTTCTGGTACTGCTTACCGCCGCACCTGCTGTTCTTCGTGCTCAGGTCGTACCGGATACAACAGGGCGTGTTCAGCCGGAGCCGATCTCGCCAGCCGTGCGCCAGGACTCGGTGAGGCAGGTCATTCCCGTGGGGTTCATGCAAACGATGGAGGGCGAGGTCGTCGTGGACACGATTCCGGCACGGCTGCCTGTTTGGGATCCTATAGGTATTCTGGAGTATGTGTCGGGCTCATTTGTGTATGCCTTCGGTACGCCCGGTTGGCCAGATGCATGGAGTCCATTCGGGTATCGACCCGAGCAAATCGGGCTCGTGTTTCAACAGCTTCCATTCGACGATCTGGTAACCGGGCGGCCACGCTATGACCTGTTGCCTCTGGCTTTTCTGGATCCGATTCGGGTGGGATATACGCGCTATGGTCATCCTGTAGGGGTGCTTACTTCGCTGCGTCCCTATGACAGCCCGCGTCCGCTGACAGAGATCAGATACTGGACCGGCGCCGATGGGTTACAGAGTATCGAGGCCCTGCATGCGCAGAATCGTGTGATTGCACCGTTTGGTGCGAAAGGGGTCCTGGGAGTAATCGGTGGATATGGAGGGCGGGCATCCGACGGCGAATTTCCCGGTAGCGAGCTCCGGCGAGAGCGGCGCTTGACCGGGCGTATGCGCTTCGCCCGACCCAACTGGACGCTGGAGATTACGGACCTGTATAACCGGCAACGTGTAGGCGCACACGGAGGGGTGGAGGAGCCCATCTTTCAGCGACTTGGTGCCAGCGTCATTAATCCGGATGCCCGGCGTCAGACGATTCGGAATGATTTGAGCGGAACGTTGCGTGCGCGGGTTCTCGGCATGAGGTCTCCGGCTACGTTCACGGCCTTCTGGACTGCCCAGTCGCTCCTCTACGATCGGGGTGAAAGCAACAACGGTACGGATACCGTTCTCGTGGCGGCGGACCGTTTCGGCATCCGGGTTGCGCAAGATTGGCGGTTCGGGCGCCACCGAGCCGGTATTCAGATAGCAGGATGGCGCGATGCGTGGGATCCTGAAATCGCGGATACTACCAGCAGCAAGCAGACGAGTCAGCAGTTCCACGCTACGATTCGCGATTCTGTGAATCTGGGCCGTGCGGCATTGATCCTGGGAGGAGGTTTGCACCAGGATGGCGGGCACTTTTACCCGAGCGCTCTGGTGCAGTTGAGCAGGCCGCTCGGTTACGGTCGTGTGTTCGTAAGTGGGGAGATGACCGGGCAGCAGGTATCCGGAGCTGAGCGGTTCGGTTATGGACCGCTGCTTACAGCCATCGACGATCTAGACGCTGGACCCGTGTTCCAGCTGGAGGCCGGAGCCGCGCTTGTGGGTCGGGTGTTTGATGCCTCTGCGACGTTTTTTGCGAGTCAAACATCCAACGCGCTCGATGTGTTTGCTGCTGGTGGAGATACGGCTCGCGTGTTCATAACGAATGAGCCGGTTCGACGCCTCGGAGTAGCACTGGATCTGGGGTGGCGGCGTAATGCGGAGCGTGGCTTCTACGCCACGGTACAACCCACATATCTCCACATCACGAATGATGATACGGTTGGGGCACATGTGCCGATCTCGGAGAGCCTGCCTACATTCTTCGGAAGAGGGCGATTCGGGGCACGCTACCTCTTGTTTAGAGGCGATCTGGACCTGGACATATATCTCGATGGACGGTTCTGGACGGAGATGCGGAGCCGGACACTGCACCCACCGACGGGCCTGCTCGTGCTTCCGGCGGATGATGCACGCGAGATCAGGCCATCCGGCCTGGTCAATGTTGTCATTCAGGCGGGGGTGCGCACGGCGACATTCTTCATCGCATGGGATAATGTGCTTGCCAGCTCGACGGGCGGGGGGTTGTACGAAGGCGTGCTCCTCGTTCCCGATTATCCCTTTCCGGAGCGGCGATTCCGCTTCGGGGTGTACTGGCCGATTCAGGATTGAGCACGGCGTCGAGCGTGTGGTTTAGGGTGGTTCCCGTTTATCTCCCGGCATCGTACTTCCGTCTACAACTTATTGCGTTCGCTACGTATAAGGCACATACGGGTTCTTCAAACCTCAAACGGATGCGGAATGGAGACACTTCCTGTGCTGGCGCAACGAGTACCTTCGGCCTATGAGCGACGATCCTATGCAGAGATCGAGCTCTGGAAAACCCCGGATATGGGTTGGTTCGGATGGGCTGTCGATAGGGTGAATGGGGCCGTCCATCGAGTCACGGATCTCGCTCGGAAGGTGCCGGGAGTAGACTGGACCATCGACAATGTCGTCAGTGGCCTGTTGCGTCTCACGAACGAGATGGTACAGGATTCTGTCCAGACGCAGCGCATATATGCCTCCTACCGGGAGGCGGGGTATCCGGTATTCGGGATGACTGATATCACGGCGTTGGATCTTGAAGCCGTCGATACAGCATTACAGGGCCTGGATACGAAATACCGGGCGTTGGCGGCAGTCGAAGGAGCCGCAGCCGGGTATGCAGGCGCAGCCGGGGTCGTGCCGGACATCGTTGCGCTAGTCGCACTCAACCTACGTGCAGCGGGAGAGTACGCGGCGTATTGCGGTTTCGATATTTCGGATCCCGTGGAACGGCTCTACGCATTGAATGTGCTGAACGGGGTATCCGCTCCATCGGATGTCGCCAAGCAGATCTCACTGATGCCGGTCATCCGGGTGTCGCACCGGATGGCCCGCGAAGGGGCGGCCCTGGCGATGGAACAATTCGCGCTCACACGGGCCATTCAGAACGTGGCCCGTGCGCTCGGGACTCGCCTGACAGCAGCGAAGATGGCGCAGATCGTTCCGGTTACCGGTGCTGTGGTGGGCAGCGGGTTTAACGCCTATTACACGAGCAAAGTATGTGATGCTGCCTTCAATCTATACCGCGAGCGGTTTCTTCTGCGGAAGTATGGAACTGCACTGGCAGAGCAGTAGAGGTCCCAGCAATATTGAAAGCTGCGCTGGACCAGGCTATCGTGCTGTGCGTAGTGTGCTACGCTCCTACCTGCGCCGCCCGTTCAGGGTGGAGGAGTTCTTTCGGATTCTGCACACGAAAAATCCCTCCATCACATCCGTAGGCAGAATACGGCGTGCGTGCGTGAGATCGGCCTTTATAGGTTTATCCTGCCAGCTTTCCAGCGGAGGCCGCGCGTTATCCAGCGTTACGCCGATTGGCTCCAGTTCAAGGGCGTCGCCGAAAGTGGAAAGAGCCTTTTCCAGAACGAGTTCGTTTTCTTCGGGAGCAAAGGAACAGGTGGAATAAACGAGGACACCGCCGGGCCGGAGACACTGGATGGCGGAATAGAGGAGCCTGTTCTGCTTGCGAGACATTTCTTTGATTTTAGCCAGGCTCCAGTAGGCATAGGTTTCAGGATCGTTTGCCTGAAACCGGCCTTCCGTCGAACACGGTGCGTCGAGCAGGACGCGGTCGAAGTATTCGGGGCGGTTGCGCCAGACATGTTCGCCATTTTTGAGGAACGTCCGCACGCTGGTCGCACCCTGTGCCTCCAGGTTTGCCCGCATTTTAAAGAATCGGCTTTTTACCAGCTCTACTGCTGCGATCTCGCCATCGTCATCCATCTCACAGGCGATCTGAAGCGTTTTGCTACCCGGGGCCGCTGCGAGATCCAGCACGCGTTCGCCCGGCTCCGGCGATAGGGCGAGAGGGGGCACCATGCTGGAGAGGTTCTGTACGTAGATGCGCTGCTGCGTGTAGGCGGGGGAAGTCAGGAGACGATCTCGAAATTCCGGTTCGACCCAGAAGGCGGCATCATACCAGGTGCATGGGTTCAGCGGGAGTCCTTCGGACGTGAGTTCGGCTTGCACAGATTGTACGTCCGCTTTGAGCGTGTTCACGCGAAAACAGGTGGCACGGGGCATAGCGAAACTTGCCATTACGGGCGTGTACTGCTCATCAGGCACAATGTCGTGCATGCGTCGGGTGAACGCTTCGGGGAGTGCGTCGATTGCTTTTTTTGCGAAAAGGTTAATATCCGTAGCGGGGGCAAAAGTGCTCATTCTGGAGCTATTCTGCTCGTGTCTGGTCTGGGAGGTTCCCATGCCGGAACAGGGAAGCATCGCGTCGTGTGTCTTTGTAGTTGGAGCGAAAGCTCCGAACCAGGCTCTTTTACGGCCTGAACTTCTGCCTGCTCCATGGATTTCATAGACCGAATGCATCCTGGTAGGCCGGTCGGATTGCCGAACCCGAAAATTTGGTTTCCACAAGCGGTGTATTTGCGGGCTTGAATTGTTGCATTAGATTGGGGCGCTGATCCAAGAGGCGCATGCAACCCTGTACATTTTGTAGAGTTTGCGGGCATAGCATGCTGACTCTTCGGAGAGCGGCACGTGTGCTTTTCGAATTGCCAGAGGTGGGTGTATTTAAGCTCTTGCATGCACGGCACGATATCCTCATCTTGACGCCGGAATGTGCCTGCTTTTCCCGGCCAAGAGTCCTTTTTCCCTGACACGTTGGAGCCCATGAGCAACCGACGAGGCGATGACGTAATACGATGCTCGTTCTGCGGCAGGACGGCCCACGAGGTTTCCTCCATGGTTGCCGGGCCGGACGTATATATCTGCGATCGTTGTATCCACGATGCCGCAGGGATCGTGCGTAGCGATCTCTCCACGTATCAGCAAAGTCCGGCGGGATCACCGCGTCGGACGGCGCCGACACGTCACAGACGGCTGAATCCTCAAGATCTCAAGAAGGCACTAGACGAATACGTAATCGGACAGGAACGGGCCAAGAAAGCTCTTGCCGTAGCGGTTTATAACCATTACAAACGCATCGACGGCCACGAGTATCTCCATGAATACGACGATGTGGAGGTAGAGAAGTCGAACATCCTGCTCATTGGTCCGACGGGTACGGGTAAGACGTTGCTCGCACGGACCATGGCGCGTGTTCTCGATGTGCCGTTCTCCATTTCCGATGCTACGGCGCTGACCGAAGCGGGTTACGTGGGTGAGGACGTGGAGAGCATCCTTGCCCACCTCTTACATGCTGCCGACTTCAACGTAGAGCGGGCCGAGCGAGGCATCGTATATATCGACGAGATCGATAAGATCGCGCGGAAAGGAGACAACGCTTCTATTACGCGGGATGTCTCCGGCGAGGGGGTTCAGCAGGCATTACTCAAAATCCTGGAGGGCACGATTGCGGGCGTGCCACCCAAGGGAGGTCGCAAGCATCCCGAGCAGAGTCTCATCAATATCGATACTCGCAACATCCTGTTCATCTGCGGGGGAGCCTTTGAGGGGTTGGACGAGATTATCGCTCACCGTCTCTCGGTTAACACCATAGGTTTCTTCGCCGATCCGCGGCAGCGCGTCAGTAAGGATAGCCCGGACATTTTGCAACGTGTCGAGCCGGATGACCTGCTTCAGTTCGGGCTCATTCCGGAATTCATTGGTCGCCTGCCCGTCATCACGGCGCTCCATGCGCTCTCGGATGAGGCGATGAAAGACATTCTCACACGTCCGAAGAACGCGCTCCTCAAACAGTACCAGAAGCTGTTTGCGATGGATGGGGTTGATCTCCAGTTTACTGAAGATGCTCTCAATGCTATCGTAGCGAAGGCCCGAGAACTGGGCACGGGGGCGCGTGGGCTACGAGCCGTCATGGAAGACACAATGCTGGAGATCATGTTCAACATCCACACCCACTCCAACATTGCCGTGTGTCAGGTAACGGAGCGCACCGTGATGTACGGTGATGAGCCAATCTATGAGGAGCGCAAGGCAACAGCCTGAGTAGCCGGAGTCTCAGGTCTTAGAATACGATCGGGGGGCGTGTGGCCACACGCCCCTCTCGTTTCATGGCCAGTTCTACATTCTGCAGCGGAGATAAACGAGAACCTTTTCTACGGGTTTGTTACACGGCATGATTAACTGTTCGCAGGCAAGGGAGTACAGGCACACTCGATGAACTTGGTTGAATGGGTTACGGAGTACGGAGTATGGGGGTTAGGAGTTGTGGCGTTCATCGGGGCCACGATCGTGCCTATTTCATCTGAAGTTGCCGTCGTTGCTGCACTGATGCTGGGCATACCTCCGTGGCAAGTGCTTTTGAGCGCCTCCATTGGCAATTCCCTCGGCGCGTCGCTGAATTTTGGGCTGGGGTGGCTATTCGGTGCGCGCATCCAGGCGAAGCTCCTACAGAGCCGGGGAGGGCGGCAGGCTCTGCAATGGACAGAACGGTATGGGAAATGGGGCTTACTAGGCTCCTGGCTGCCGGTTCTGGGGGATCCGCTCTGCCTGGCTGCCGGGCTCTTTCGCATTTCTCCCATATTCTTTGCCGCCGTGGGGCTTGGAACGCGCGTCATACGATATGGAATTATCGTGTATATGTTGATGGAGTAGGAGAGAGACTTCGTTCGCTTTTACCGGACGGGGAAACCTGACGACGCATCAGAGTTCGGTCGAACCTGTACGAGACAGAATGGCTACGATCTGGACGCACTGGGTGCGCTTCAAGTCAACAGTGAAGTATTACGTCGGGGGAACGTACCGCCTGATGAACGAGCGGCCTGTCTTCTTGTGGGGACAAGCCATTGCGTTCAAGGTACTGGTCACCATCGTGCCGATCGTCATTCTCGCTACAGGTGTTCTCGGCATTCTTCTTCGGGGGGATCAGGCGTTCGAAAGTGTGGCTTCTTACATCCGGACATTCGTGCCGTATCAGAACGAAAACCTGATCAGGCTGCTCCGACAACTTCAGAATGCGAGTACGACTATTACGGTGGTCGGTCTGTTCGGTCTGCTATTCTCCGTGGTGACGTTGTTCAGTACGCTGCGGGTCGTCATCTCAAGCATCTTTCAGGAAGAGTGGCACATCAGTCGTACGATTCTGCAAGGCTATGCCTTCGATATTCGGATGGCGTTTCAGGTAGGCCTGCTGTTTCTCCTGAGCTTTGGCCTATCGCTTGGTATGCAGGCACTCGACGCTGCCAGCACCGAGTTTTTCGGGCGGATAGGCTACGGTGAGGCGTGGATCGTAGAGAGTTGGCGCCGTTTGTATTACATGTTCGGCCTGGTCTTTCCGTTTCTGCTCAGCGTGGCCATGTTCTTCCAGTTGTTCTTTTTCATCCCCAGGCCACACCCACCGAAGCGAAGCGCACTTCTCGGTGCTGTGGTTACGGCGTTGCTCTGGGATGCGGCGAAGTATGTCTTCACATTGTATGCTTCGCGTGCCGGGCGCTTCGCGCGCTACCGGGCTGATCCGGGAGCCGATGAGATGGGGGTATGGGTCAGTGCGTTTGGCCTCATCATCGCCTTCGTATTTTGGGTTTATTACTCAGGTCTTGTGCTCTGTATTGGTGGGATGTTCAGCCTGTTGAACGAGCGGCGTTACCGGCTTCGTCGCAAGCAGAAGCTGGTCGAAGAAATGCAGCACACAGAAGAGGACAGGGGGGAACGCCTGCCGAAGAGGGGACTTCTTCCACCTGGCGATCTGCTCGCTCGGCGGAAGCGGAAAGCGCGGGAAGACATTTCGGTCGGTTAGGCGTACCGGATGTCCGGAACGGCTCCATACGGTCGGTTGGGGCGGGCTGATTTGCAGTATTCGTAACAATACGGGACCGCGCATGCATGGATCACAGTCTACGGCTACATTACCCGGGGTTTGCTGCCGCGTGTATGTCGTATGAGTAGGATTCAGTTTGATTAGCACGCTCTTATCTGTGGGGTGGGGCCCCTTCTTCAGAACTATGCGAGTGTGGTCGTCGCTTCTGGCGGTGACCCTCGGTTGCCTGTTGGCAATCGGACCGGTTGCGGCACAGGATCCATTGTACCTCGTCAACGAGGAGACGCAGGTCAGCAAGGTATCATTCCACTTCGTTGAAGCAGATCACGTCTTTGACGAGGATGATCTGGAGACGCAGATCGTCACACGTGGGCCGGGTTTCTGGGATAAAGTGAAAAGGATTCTGCCATTTGTACGTGCAAGGGAGTACCCATTCGATCCTGTCGAACTTGCACGAGACGTCTACCGTCTGGAGCAGTTTTATGAGCAGAACGGATTTCCCGACGCTGAGATTTCGTATACCGCATCTCAGTTTGATTCCACCGATAACGAAATCCACGTCATTTTTTCGGTCGAGGAGGGGCCTCCTCTCATCATCCAGGAAATCGAGTTTCTGGCCGTCGGTGGAGATCAGATCTTCTATCAGCTTCCTTCTGAGATACGCAACGATTGGATCGAGTTTCGCCAGACGATTACTCTCGAACGTGGAGACCGGTATTCCCTTAATGATCAGTATTTCATCGAGGGACAGGTCGTTGGCTGGTTCCGGAACCGAGGGTATGCATTTGCCAACGTGTATACGGATGTTCGGACTGATGAAAGAAATCATCTAGTCGATATCGCATTCGTCATTGATCCAGGACCGCGTGGATATGTCAGCGAGATCAACGTCGCAGGAAATGAGTCGGTCAGTGATAGAGTCATTCTTCGAGAGTTGCCGTTCGAGGTGGGTGATTTGTTTCGCCAGAGGGATCTCGCCGAAGGTCAGCGGGAATTGTATTCCTTGAACATCTTCCGGGCAGTGAACGTCAATGCGCCGCTTGACCAGCCTCGAGATAGTACCGTAGCCGTGGATGTAACGGTACGGGAGGCGCAACGCCGCTACGTGAGTGTGCAGGGAGGTTTCGGGGTTGAAACCGGGGTGAATCTGCAAGCCGAATGGACAAACCGGAATTTCCTGGGGGGCGCACGTTCGTTTACGGTGGGCGCAGTGGCGCAGACGGGTATCGGGGCCAGTCAGTTTGGAAATGATCTTCTTCCGGAACGGCTCTACCGGTTTGGCTTTTCGCTGACGCAACCCTACCTCTTCACGAGGAAACTTTCGGCCACGGTGTCTCCTTACGTTCAGTTGGAGAGCAACCCCCAGCTCACGGCCGTTGGAGGAGCACTAACCCGAGCGCCTGGCGATCCGCTGGATATCGATACACGCCTGTACGGAGTAAACACGACGTTACTCTACGAATTCTATCCGTACCGTACCCTTTCGCTTCAACACACATACCAACGGGCGTTGCAGCGCAATCGCCTGGGGACTTTGCTTGAGGAGGATAGCACGCTCGACATTTCGAACATCCGTGACCTGTACAACCGAAGCATCATTACGCTTAACGGCATCCTGGGTGAAGCGGATAATTTCATTAATCCTCAGCGAGGATTCCTGATCAGGCCGTTTGTGGAGACGGGGGGAGCTTTTCTGGGATCGGACGTGGAATATTTCAAGGTGAGCACCGAGGCGACGGCATACCGTCCGATCGGACTAGGTGATGCCTATAACCTGGCGGGTCGCCTCTTTCTGGGTCGTGTCTGGCCTTTTGGATTTAGCAGGGAAGCGCTCTTCGGACGTGTATCAGAGGTTGACAGCCTCATCTTTGAGAACCGGTTCGACCCCATTCTCTTCTATGCAGGAGGAGCGACCCTTCGCGGATGGGATCCTCAACTGGCTGGTCCGAAGATACCAAGGCCAATCATCGTTTCAAGAGAAGAGGATGGCGAGATAGTAGCCGACACGACCGGTTTCTACTACGAGCCGCTCGGGGGCGTCGCTCTGGCTGGTGCCAACCTGGAGCTACGTATGCCCTTCCCCGGGTTGGGGCCGAACTGGCGCACAGCGGCATTCGTGGATGCGGCCATGCTCGGGGAGCGGGGATTCGCGTTTGACGATGTAAATGTATTTGCGAATGTGGGTGTGGGGGTACGCTACCTTACTATCATCGGGTACATACGGTTGGACGTTGCATATAAGCTGAACCCCTCCTTTGAGGACTTGCGGCGCCCGGAGGATGTGTTCAGGGTCCAGCATGGCCTGCAGGATGAGGCCGAACCACGATTCTGGCGCCGTTTCAACCTTCAGCTTTCCATCGGACCGGCTTTTTAGGACCGATTCCACTGGTACGCTACTGCCGTATCCATGCCAGACCGCGATCCCCATACCGAAGATGAGGCCCGTGATGCCGGCTACCGGAACCTGGCTCCGGACGAGAGGGGGGTAGATGGGGATGGTGTGCCGGGAAACGGAGTGGATGAGTCGCCCGAACAGGCACGTCGAAGTATACGGGTGCGGGTTCTCCGTATCCTGGGATACGTCTTCGCCGTGCTGTGCATTTTGCTCGGGGCTCTCATCATCTTCCTCCAGACGGAGCCCGGGCGTAACCTGGCGCAGCACCTTTTGCTGCAGCGGTTAAATACCTTGTTTGATGGTGCGGAGCTAACTGCGGATGATCTCAAAGGTGGCTTGCTCGGGGATTTCGAGCTTACGGATGTCACGCTCGTCACGACGGAAGGCGATACACTGGCGCACGTAGATACGGTTCAGGCCAGCTATAATCTGCTCTATTTACTATGCGACCAACTGGTGCTGCACGATATTCGACTCGTCAGACCCTTTGTCTGGATGCGCCAGCAGCCGGACGGCACGTGGGATCTCTTCAACGTCATTGCACGTGACGATTCGGCGGCTGTCGATACGGCCGAGACGTTTTGGACCCGGCTGGTCATCAAACTTGACGGGCTGGACATTATCGACGGGCGGCTGATTGCCGAGTATTACAGACCGGGTGAGGAGTATGTACTTCGTGTCCGCAACCTGAACCTCGATGTAGGTGAGGCCGAGCTGGGCGATGGCTTGCGGCTGGACGTGAATCTCTTGACAGCAGAGTTTTCGCCGCCTGGCCAGGATTACTGGGTGACTACGACGGCGCGCGGCCGCATTGAAGGTAACTTGCTGGAATTAAGTACCTTCGTGCTCCGCTCGCCACGAAGTACCGTAAGTGGGCGCGGGACCTTGCGAATACCGGGCAGAGGGCAGGAGTTCGTGGAGGGTGTGGATTTCTATCTGGAAGCAAGCCCGCTCGCGTTTGAAGAAATCCGGCCTTTCATACCGGGGTTGCAGGCTCAGGGAACCGCAGATGTAGAACTGCGGCTGCGAGGATCGGGGCGCAGGTTGACGGTGGAGGCAATGGCAGCCTTTCCGGACGGAGGTGAGTTCGGTATCGAAGGGGTTATAACACCCGGTCGAGGAGGGCCGGTAGAGTATGAACTGGAGGTAACGGCGCGGCAGTTTGATCTTCAGGCGCTCCTGGGTGAGCGTGCGCAGAATGTCGTACTGAACGGTGATATAGATATCAGACTGCAGGGCACGGACTTGCAGCATCTTACCGGAAGCCTGAACGCCGTGCTGGTGAATTCCTCTTTTGGCCCCTACACGATTCCACGTGCAGTACTGGAGAGCCAGTGGGAAGATGGACGTGCGGATTTCACGCTGGCGACAACCCTGCGAGGGGCAAGTCTGAATGTGAGTGGCACTGCTCGCCCATTCGACGACGTGCCTGTGTATGATGTAGCCGGACGCGTAGACAACCTCAATCTTGGCAACTTTATTGAGAGTACGAGCCTCACGACAGACCTGGCTGGCCGGTTCAGAGTCCAGGGGGAGGGAGTGAGCGCCGAGGCGGTAGACCTGACCGCAAGGATCGATCTCTCCCCGTCGAGGATCAATGGTTATCCCATCGAGAGCGCGCAGGTCACAGTCGATTGGAAGGGAGATCTACTCGACTTCGCGAGCCGTGTGGATGTGCCAGAAGGGAATCTGGTCGCGGAAGGTCTCCTCGACGTTGGGGGAGACGTGCTCCGGTACCAAATACGCCGTGGCCGTTTTGAGAACTTCGACTTCGCAGCGCTATTCGGGCAAGAAGGTATCTCTAGCTCACTCACAGGCACATTCGCGCTTGAGGGTCAGGGTACTACCCCGGAGGACCTGGATGTTGAGTTTGCCGTTGACCTCATGCAGGGGTTTTATGGCACTATCCCCATTGCGGATGTTACAGCGCGAGGCACTCTTGATGACGGGCTCCTCGTTTCTAGCGTGGTTGCAGATCTGGAGCAGTCCGGCTACATCGATGTCACACTCAGTACCAGGCCTTTCCAGGAGCAACTAGCCATAACATTCCGTGATGGGAATTTCCATAACGTCAATCTCGCACTCCTGACCGGCACCCCGAGCCTCCGGACGGACCTTAACGGCACGGTAGCGGGGACGCTCAGCATGACGGAGAGAGGCGTAGTCGTGTTCGATGGGCGCGTTGACCTTACGCCATCCCGGATCAATGACCAGACCATCACAGATGCAACGCTCCTAGCTACGCTCAGTGGTGAGAACCTCGATTTTGATCTGGCCATCAACCTGCCTGAGGGAATAGCTCACCTGATCGGGACTGCGCAGCCGTTCGAATCTGTACCGAGCTACATTATCAGCGCTGCTCGTTTTGAGCATATCGACCTTGGAGCTCTGTTGGACAACCCGAGTCTTCGGTCGGATCTGACAGGGATGGGATCCCTGCGAGGGCGTGGTTTCAGTCTCGGTGAACTCACACTTTCGGGACGGTTCAATCTGGCACCATCTCGCATCAATGAGCAAAGCATTACCGGTGCTGATCTCGCACTGGATATCAATGATGGGCAGCTGAACTTCAATACGCGTTTGAGCCTGCCCGAGGGACGAGCGCAACTGGTCGGGACAGCGGATCTCCTCGCGACTGTGACCACCTACCAGGTTCAAGAGGGTAGCTTCCAGAATATCAACATCGGTGATTTCTTGGGCGATCCGAACCTCCAGACGAACCTTACCGGTACACTGGCCTTGCAAGGGCGGGGGTTAGATCTACAGACCGCTACCATTACAGGTCATATCAATCTGCAAGAGTCTCGGATCAATCAGCAGGAGATCAACTCGGCAACACTCGTCGGCCAACTCGCAGGAGGGGATCTCGACTATGACCTTCGTCTGGACTTGCCGGAGGGGGCTGCGCGCCTTGCGGGGGATGCTCAACTCTACGCCAGACCATTCACGTACACCGTCGAAGAGGGTACATTCACGGGCTTGAATCTCGGTGCACTTACAAACACGCCCGATCTCGACACGTACCTGACAGGACGGATCGTCCGGCTGGAAGGACGTGGGTTGGACTTCTCACAGGCGGACCTGAGTGCTCGTGTCGAACTCGATGAGTCACGCATCAATGAGCAGGCTATCAATACGGCCTATGCAGATCTTGAATTGAGCCGGGGCATTCTTACCTACAGCATTGCCCTTGGCACCCCCGAAGGCGAATCCAATCTCGCCGGTACGGCAGACCTGCGTACGGAGCCGCTCAGGTATGAAGTCAGTGAAGGAAACTTTAGAAACTTTAACCTGGGCGCGCTGCTCGGGAGAGCGGACCTTCAGACTGACCTGACAGGCACGCTGACACTTTCTGGGCTTGGATTCGATCCCAGGACAATGTCTCTCCAGGCCGAAGTCGTTGTCCAGCCGTCGATCATCAATGATGCGGAGGTTACTGGTGGAGACGTGTCGCTACTCCTCCAGAGCGGCCTTCTCGACATAAGTGCAGATCTCATTCTACCCGGTGGCCGCGCTCAACTTGATGGAATGATCCGCCCCTTCCTAGAGGATCCCGAGTACAACGTGGTGGGGACGTTCATCAACGTCGACCTGGCGGATTTCCTGGGCACCGATACCCTGCAGGCCTACATCAATGCGGATTTCGAACTCCGGGGCATTGGGCTCGATCCTGAAACTGCCTCGATGCAAGGCCGCGTGCAGGCTACTTCCTCACGTTTCGAAGGAATCGACATCGATTCTCTCGATGCCGTATTCCGGCTTAACGAAGGCTTGCTTGACGTGAGCCAGTTGATTCTGCGTTCCAATGCCGCAGATGTGACAGCGTTCGGAGAACTGGCGTTGTTCGGTACGGCCGGGGCTGCTGCATCCGATTTCACGTTTGAGGCCGACATCAAGAGAGCACAGGCGATCAATTCGTATCTGGCTCCATTTGGTCTGGCCGTTGGTAATGGCACACTGGATGGCCGAGCCTATACGGAAAACGGGAATCTCCGGTTTGACGCAGATGTTGATCTGGGACGGTTCGCATACCAGGACTACCGCTTGATCGGTCTCGAAGGCCGCGTCGTGGGTGAACTGGGGCCGGACCGGCGGCTCCGGCTCGGGGAGGCTCGGGTCACGTTCGATTTTGCGTCCGTCTCAGGGTTTAATATTCAGGCAGGCGAAGCCGACTTTACCATTGAGGGTGACGAACTCGTGTTCAATGCGGCCTTCCGTATCGACGAGCAGCGGGATGTGGTCGCATCCGGGCAGGCAGATCTGCAGCAACAGCAAGTGTTGCTGAACAATCTACAGCTTCGGTTTGAGGGGCAGACGTGGCAACTCCTCCAGCCCGCTACGATCACTTACGGTGAGCAATACAGGATAAGCAACTTCCTGCTGTACACGGACGGTCAGCAGATTGCCGTGGACGGGGTAATCGATCTGAACGGATACCAGAATCTCGTCATTACCGTCGAAAACTTCGAGATTGCGACCGTTGCGGATCTGCTCGGGTACGAAGGACTGGCCGGTACGCTCAATGGTTCGCTGGTCATGACGGGGCCCGCTTCCGATCCGGTAGCGGAAGGTACCATTTTTATTGATGTCATTGCGAAGGCAGAGGAAATCGGTGATGGACGGATCGACCTTCACTATGAGGACCGCCAGGTCACGATAGGTGCATTTCTCACCAACACGATGGGTGGAACCCTGACTGTCGAGGGATACATTCCGATCAATCTCGCACTTGCGCCGAGTGACTCCGCAATCACCACCAACGGGAGCGTGATCGGGCAGGGCCTCGATCTCCAGGCCGAGATGGCGCCGCCAACCAGTGGCGTGAACCTCACAGTCATTGCGAATGCATTTTCCATAGCCTGGGTGGAGCCGTTCCTTCCACCTGAAGACTATCAGGATCTGGATGGGATCCTGAACGCGGATCTGCTCATAACCGGTACACTGGATGAACCTGTACTGGAGGGGCAATGGACACTCGCAGAGGGCAACCTGTACCTTCCACAGATCGGGATCAGTCTGCGCAACATGAATGGGACCGGCACGATGACCGGGAACCAGATCATCGTGAACCGCGCCAACATCCGTTCGGGTAGTGGATCGCTCGTTGCGGAGGGTGTGATAAACCTGCAGCGGCTCACGCTCGGTGAGTTCGATATTACCACGTCGCTCGACCAGTTCACGGCAATGGACACGGAGGATTTCCAGCATGTCGTCGTTTCCGGGCAGCTGGATCTCCAGGGCACGACAGACCTTCCCTATGTTACCGGGAATGCCCGGGTCATCGGGGCGGATATTTACCTGGATAACTTGCTGGGGGCTGATACCCTTGGCCAGGTTTCGTTGACACAGCAGGATCTCGACGAATTGGAAGCGGTGTTCGGGTATCGGGCAACACCGGCCGATACGTCGACATTCGTGCTTTTCGATGCACTCGCAACAGATGTCAACCTGGAGTTCGAGCGGGATACGTGGTTCAGGCAGCGTGCGAATCCGGAGATGGCGCTACAACTCGTGGGTGAACTGGAAGTGCAGAAGGAAGCGTATGAAGATCCACAGGTATTCGGCACGCTGGAGGTCGTAGAGGGACGCAGTTTCGTGGAGCAGCTCGGCAGGCGCTTCGATATTCAGAGTGGTCAACTCGTTTTCCAGGGCGATCCCACAACCTTCTACGTCGATGTCACGGCAGAGTACCGGGTGCGCGCCCCGCAGAACACGGGTGAAATAATCATCACCTTGAACCTGGAAGGAGAGGTTGGCCAGTTAGAGCCGGAATTGAGTTCGGATGCGGGCCTGGATCAGACGGACATCCTATCTTATATCGCCACCGGACGTCCGGCCAGCGCCGCGCTTGACCTGGCCGGGATCGGCTCGGATATCGCTGTTGCGCAGCTAGCCAATCTCATCGAGGGGGCGGCAGCGGAAGAACTGGGGCTGGATGTGGTGAGCGTCCGGATCGATCCACTGCGCGGTCCGCAGCTCGTCGCAGGCGAATACGTAACACAGGACTTGTTCGTGGGCGTGAGCCAGTCGTTCGGTAGATCCGATCCCACCTTGGTGGGCGGGGCGGAGCAGGCCGCCACGGAGGTCACGCTCGAGTACGAAATTTTCGACTGGCTCTTGCTCCAGCTCACCGGAGGCCAGGTCGGCAACCGACAAACGCTCCGTATCGATTTTCGGTGGGATCAGGCGTATTGATCGCGACCGGGCTGCGAGATCGACGAGGCGAGCTGCTGCTTTAATCAGCAACGCGTCCCTGTACAGTACTTGATGCTTCTTTGCGGCCGGTCCGGTTTTCCGCCTCGCGTTCCTTGGACGTATTTTTAGCTATTGCACTGCCGCCCAGGGGTCCCCAGAGAACCTGACTCTTATGCAATTTCGAAGCCTCCTCCGTGAGCAACCCGGCTTTTTGAACGATGTGCTCGTGCGGACGGGAGATTTCGCGCTCTTCGTCGGCGAGTTCTTCAATCGGTTCTGGCGGCCGCCCTTTGAGGGAAGAGAACTCATCAATCAGATGGACGAAGCCGGAACGAAGAGCTTTGCCCTGACAGCAGTGACGGGATTTGCCATCGGGATCGTGCTCTCTATGCAGAGCCGGGGCACACTCGCCCGGTTTGGCGCGGAAGCCGTCCTGCCCAACATGCTCGCGCTCTCGGTATTCAAAGAAATCGGTCCGGTGATTACGTCGCTCGTCCTGGCCGGGCGATTAGGGGCGGGTATGGGAGCGGAAATCGGCTCCATGCGGGTGACGGAGCAGATCGATGCGTTAGAGGTCGCAGCGCTGAAGCCCTTCAATTATCTCGTCGTTACGCGCGTGTTGGCCTGTGTATTCATCTTCCCTATTCTCACGATCTGGACGGATGTCATTGCGATGGTCGGGGGGTATCTGGAATCCGTGCTCTCGTCCAATATGGACTACCGGGTCTTCATCGCTACGGCGTTCTCTTCCCTCCGTTTCTCGGATCTCATCGTGGACACATTGAAGACGAGTATCTTCGGGTTTATCGTCGGAATCGTTAGCTGCTATCTCGGCTATACTGTACGTGGGGGGACGCGTGAAGTCGGGCAGGCCGCCATGCAGTCCGTTGTAGTGTCCTCACTTCTCATCCTCTTGGCTGACGTGCTGGTAGTTCGTATTTCGCTCACGTTCTTTGGCGGTGCGTAGATCGGCCCGGGCAATAGAGCTACATGCGCTCACAAAACCAAAACGCTTCAGGTGGGTTACGGTAACCATTCGTTATTTGCACGCGTTACTGGAACGGATGGAATCCCCTCACTCGGACATCGTGATCGCCCCGCCCGCAGGTGACCCGACTCTGGAATTGCGTGAGGTGCACAAGAGCTTCGGGGACAAGCACATCCTGCGAGGTGTTTCGCTCGCTGTGCAGAAAGGGCAGTCCGCCGTCGTGATGGGAGGGTCAGGAACAGGTAAGAGTGTGCTCATCAAGCACTTCGTGCAGCTGCTCCTGCCAGATCAGGGTGAAGTATGGGCCCTCGGCCGGCGTGTCGATCAACTCGAAGGGGATGAACTGGACCGGCTCCGCCTTTCTATCGGCTACCTCTTTCAGGGATCCGCGCTGTTCGATTCCATGACCGTGTTCGAGAACCTCGACTTCGTTCTCGAGCGCCATACACGGTTCTCGAAAGCGGAGCGGGCGGAACGCATTTATGAAACGCTCGAGTGGGTGAATCTGCGGCAGACGGCTCTGCAGTATCCGGCGGAGTTATCCGGTGGACAAAAAAAACGGGTTGGACTGGCTCGGGCAATCATTCTTGAACCGCAGATTCTCTTATATGATGAACCCACCACCGGCCTGGACCCGGTTTCGGTGCGTATCGTGTCTGACCTTATCGTTCGTCTCCGAGATGATCGTGGTATTACGTCTATTGCGATCACGCACGATCTACTGTGTGCGGAGATCATCACGGACATTGCATTCTTTTTACACGAAGGCCGCATCATCGAACGAGGCTCGTATCAGGACCTTCTGCAGTCAGATCATCCCATGGTTCGTGAGTTTTTCGGGCCTTGATCAGGCATGCCGGAGAGATAAGGGCAACGTGATGTTTGATGTTGAAAATAAATGGCTTACTATTGTGGGACGCTGCGTTTGAAGTGACCGGTTGTTCTGTGTAGGACAGTGGTTACGCTGTACCTGACTCATTCGCAGCCTCGTAGTCCAGCTTATCAAGTACTGTCGGATTTCCCATGTCACGTCAGGCTCGCGTCGGACTCCTCGTATTGGCTGGAACCTTCCTGTTCGTTGTGGCGCTCTTTGCCATCGCTAACCGATCCTTTCTTTTCAGCGATACCTTTTTCATTCGATCTCGCTTCAACAACGTAGCGGGGCTGGGGACAGGGGCTGCAGTGCAGTTCCAGGGCGTGAACGTTGGCCGCGTCGAAACAGTGAGTCTTCCAGCCGAGGTGGGCGGTCAGATTGTTGTGACGATGGCGATCAATGAGAAGGCGCGGCATCTCATTCATCAGGGTACGCAGGCACAGATCAAGAGTGATGGTCTGGTCGGCAACCAGATCGTCGTGCTGGTCAACCCGGCGCAGACGGTTACTGAACCTATCGAGGAGGGGGACTACATCCAGGGCATCGACCCGTTTGATTTCTTCCAGGTCACAGACCGGGCAATGCTGTCCGTCCAGCGTTTCGAAGATGCTGCGGCCTCGTTTCAGCAGATCATGATGGATGTGCGGAACGGAGAAGGGACGCTCGGCAAGATCATCTACGATCCGGAGTTGTACAATAGCTTCGTGCAGTCGGCAAACGAAACGCAGCGCCTCATGCATGGTCTGGGAGATAATGCAGAGGCGCTTGTGACACTGGCAGGAGATGCAACGGAAGGTCTGAACTCGATCCTGGCAAAGATCGATCGGGGCGAGGGGACGCTGGCGAAGTTGATCAACGACCCTTCTGTGTATGATGCGCTGGTGGCTGCTTCGGACACGATGGTTGCTATTTCCGGCGACCTCCGGTCCATCACGACGAGTGTAGAGAATGCTGCTAACTGGGCTACACTCGGCATGTATCGTCTATCCGAAAACATGGAGGCGCTCAAGCATAACTGGCTCTTCCGGCGGTACTATGAGGAACGGGGTTATACGGAGAAGGCGCCGTTTGAAGTTCGTGAACGCGCGATCGAACAGAGTTTCCGAGCATTGGAGGCCAAAGAGCGTGAACTGCTTGAGCGTGAGAGGCGGTTAGAGGAGCTAGAGCAGGCTATCCAGTCGAATGGCAACGAGCCTGCTTTGCATGACTCGACGGCTACGGGTGAAGCCGACCCTTCTGCAACGGTCTCGGTACAAGGCGAGCAATCACAACTCCCATAGCCAGCTACTCCGGGTTGGTCCGGTTTGAAATGGGAGCATCCTGTTTCGTTTTTCGTATAGCAGCGCATTCGCCCGTCCGGACCGTGCGTGAAGTACATGGCAGAAGCTGAGCCCACCGGGAGAGCAACCGGCCACCGTAAAGCCTTTCAGGGGCGCCTCACGGCGTTCGATGCGATCTTGTTGATCGGAGGGTTGCTGGTGTTTCTCGTACTCATCTACGAGATGCACACGTATCCCCTGGATGGCGGTTTCCTGAATCCACCGCTCATCGCTGCCGCCGGCACAATTCTGCTCTGGCCTATCAGGAGACACCGGGCCGCGCAGGCCATTTTAATGGCCGGCGGCTTTCTGCTCGGCTTATGGTTTATCGATAAGTTGAGCGGTATCCTCGTGCCATTTCTGCTGGTGTATCTGTTGGCATTCATGTTCGATCCGCTTGTAACGGATCTGAATGTCCGGCGCAATGTGCCTCGATGGATATCCTCTGTCGCCATCACGGCGGCCCTCGTTGGTCTGGCGGTGGCCTTCGTGCTGCTCCTCGTACCGAACATTATCTCGCAGCTGGAAACCCTTGCATCTCGCATCATCGGGCTCATCGGAGGTATACAGGACTGGATTCTGTATACGGATGCGTTTGATACACTGGAGCGAGATTTTCGATTAGATAAAGAGAAGCTCGTCGCGCAGCTTTCGGCGAGCCTGGAAACCCAGATAGCAGAGCTTGCGAACAGGATTCCGAGGGCAGCCCAGGATGCCATAGGCTACATCGGTTCCTTGCTGGGCCTCATTACCTCGATCACGATTATACCGGTAATCCTCTACTACACACTCAAGGATTACCCGTGGATCAAGCGGCGGCTCGTGGAGCTATTTCCGACGTTTGGAGGTGAGCGAGCTTATCTGGTTACGGCAGGAGCGATCGTGGGCAATTACCTGCGGGGTCAACTCACGATCAGTGCGATAGCGGCCTTTAATGTATCCGTCGCACTGGTTCTCTTTAACATACCGTTTGCACTGCTCATCGGGCTCATGGCCGGTGTGCTCAACATGATACCCAACATCGGCGTGATCATTACGAACGTCATCGCCATCCTGTTGACGGTCGTATTTGCTGAGCCGTGGTTTATCAAAGCGGTAATCGTATTTCTGGTTTTGTTGGGGCAGTCAACCCTGGAACAGGCATTTCTTACGCCGAAGATCCTGAGTAGCCACGTCGGTTTGCATCCCGTACTGATTATTCTGTCGCTTTTCGTGTTCGGCTACTTCATGGGGATCGTCGGGTTTCTCATTGCTGTGCCCGCAACGGCATTGATCATGGCGGTGTACAAGACATATCGCAATGATCTTTCGTTTGAACTGGCCAGATCGCGCCGGCCGGGGTTTGAAAGGCCGTTTTTCCATCGCCGGAAGCGAAGTCGGATATCAGCCGAATCTTCGGGCTCCGAGCAAAGGCCGCCTGATGATGCAGGCAGCCGGAGAGGGGAATCTGCCTCGAGCGAGTGAGAACAGCCGGTAATCCGTATGCGGATTGCACACAGTAGATGTGTCCGCCGGATAGCACCGTGCAGCCTTGCGTATCTTGATACTGGTGGAGGTCTGTTCGTACGGGTTCGTCGTGCTGACGGTGATGTATGCTAAAGTGCCCGTGTGGGCGTCTCCCCTGCACGTTACCGCTCAGTATTTCGGATCCCAGGTTCAGTAAGGAGTTAATACGGCCATCAGTGGCCGAGTTAGAAATAGAATGCGTTTTACGTTAGAACACCGTGATCCTGAGACCCAGGCTCGCGCAGGTCGCATTGAGACAGATCACGGGCACATTGAGACACCGATCTTCATGCCGGTGGGAACGGTAGGGAGTGTCAAAGCCGTACAGCCGCGCGAGTTGCTTTCTGATGTACGGGCGCAGATCATCCTTGGTAACACGTATCACCTGTATCTCCGCCCTGGTGCGGAACTTCTGGAACAGGCTGGCGGGCTTCACCGGTTCATGCAATGGCCTGGCCCTATTCTTACCGATTCGGGAGGATTCCAGGTGTTTTCACTCTCGGATCGCCGGAAGATCATAGAAGAGGGGGTACGCTTCAAGAGCCACATTGATGGTTCATATCACTTCTTTAGCCCCGAAAATGTGATCGACATACAGCGGAGCATCGGGTCCGACATCATGATGGTCTTGGACGAGTGCCCGCCCGGCGATGCGGATATCAGCTATGCCAGGGAATCGAACGAGTTGACCATGCGCTGGGCAGCCCGGTGTAAACAACGGTTCGAGGAGACGGAGCCGAAATACGGGCATCATCAGTCGTTATTTGCTATCGTTCAAGGGGTGGTCTATCCGGAGATCCGTCGTGAATCTGCGGAACGGCTCGTCGAAATGGATTTCCCAGGGTATGCCATCGGCGGCCTATCAGTCGGGGAACCTGCCGAACAGATGTACGAGATGGTGGAGGTGTGCTGCGAGGTGCTGCCCCAGCAGAAGCCCCGTTATCTCATGGGCGTGGGCACGCCCGCCAATCTTCTGGAGAACATTGAGCGCGGTATTGACATGTTCGACTGTGTCATGCCAACGCGAAACGGGCGGAACGGGATGCTCTTCACGACGCAGGGCATCATCAACATCCGCAATAAGAAGTGGGAGAACGACTTCTCCCCGCTTGATCCCGGGCTCGAACGGTACGTATCCCAGACATTCTCGAAGGCATACGTACGGCATCTGTTCATGTCAGACGAAATCCTGGGACTTCAGATCGCTTCCTTACAGAATCTATCGCTGTATCTGTGGCTGGTACAGGAAACACGTAAGGCCATCATCGAAGGCAGTTTCCGGGCCTGGAAGAATGCAATCCTTCCGCTCGTGAGCAGGCGGCTGTGAACGGGCAAGATGGTGGTTCTGGTGCACGGAATCTTGGTATAAGGCACTAATAATCAATGGATAACATCCGATAGCTGTATCATGTAGTTATGCTGGATCTCGTATATTACATTGATATGGTATGATGCGGTTCGCACAGCATGCGCATGTACGCCGCACCTGGCCTTAGATTTCCGTTGATGCGCCTGCATATTCCATTCCCTGTCAAGTTTTGCATCATCCTGTTGACCATGCTGTTGACGGGGTGCAACGGGAAATCTGTGCCGGAGCCGAGAGCCGAGGAGGGGGTACTGGATCTCCGGGGGATGTCTCTGGATGAAATTGTGGCGCTAAAAGGGGAATGGCTGGCGCGGGCCGGAGTTGATAGTGTTTCCTTTGCTCGGTACGACTATTCAGATCGTCATTGGAAGCCGGTACAGGTTGAATCGTACTTCCGCGACCATGGCTTTCCAGACGAAGGTCTCGTGTGGTACCGGCTTCTTTTACGCTTGCCTGCGGATACCCCGCCGCTAAAAGGCTTTCTCCAACACGCGAATAATGCTCACGTCATCTATGCAGCCCGGCCTGGCGCACCGCCAGAACGGCTGGCCATGAGCGGGCACCCGTCCCTTAATGCGGACGAGACGGTACTCAGCCGCAGACCTGTCATCTTCGACCTCCCGAAAGCCAGAGATCTCGTGCTCTCCTGGGCGGTTGCCAATCATGACTACCTGAACGGAGGACCCTTTTACGCCATTCACATTGGTCCGGCAGAAGATATCGACCGCATGGTGCTTCGACAGGCCGCCATGGCGTTTCTGTGCTATGGGGTGTACATCCTTGTCGCTTCATTCTTTCTGCTGTACTGGGCACTGCATCGCGAGGACCACCAGTCGCTAGCTCTGGGACTGCTGGCGCTTGTAATGGCGATTCGTTCTGTCTCGATTTCTGGCAGTCTGGAGTTGCTCTTTCCGGAGCGGATGAACTTTGCTGTACGAACGCTCATCGATGCCGGTACCTATCTCTCTCTGAACGGACTGCTGGCCTACCTGCTGTGGGCTTTTTTCCCGTTCGAGTTCGCTGCGCTACCGTTTGGCAAAAGTGTTGGGACTGATGCTGATCGTTCGCGGCAGGCAGGTGGACGGTTGCTCCCGTCCTGGATCCAGAAGGGGAATACAGCGATGCTGATAGCCATCTGGGCAAGTAGCATCGTATTCGTCGCTATCGCCCTGTTAGGCTCCCCGCAAGTCACCTCGCATGTGCTGTCCGTTGCCCGGTGGACCAGTCTCGTACTCATAGCACCTGCCATGGTGGTCATGGTAAGTGCTGTCTATTTCAGGCGCCCCCTCGCTCGTAGTGTGGCCTTTGGAATGGTGATACTTATAGCTGGCGGTGTACACGACATTCTGCTCTCGACGGGTCTGATAAAAGGCAACCCCTACATTGCGACGTATGCATTTGCCGGTTTTGTGGTTGTGCAGAGTATCGTTCTAGTGCGTCGCAATGCGTATCACGCGATCGCGGCAGATCAGGATACAGAATTGCTACGCAAGCAGGTCGAGCAACGTACGAAGGAGCTACGTGCTGCTACCATTGCTGCCCATGCTGCCAACCTTGCGAAAGGACAGTTTCTCTCGGCTGTAAGCCATGAACTGCGTACCCCGCTCGCATCCATTCTCGGGTACACGGAAATCCTCAGGGAGGAGTTGGAAGAGGAACTGCAACCGCAGCAGCATGAGTTCTTCCACATTATCCATGTGAGCGCTCAACGTCTGCTCATGCTAGTGAACGACCTCCTGGATGTAGCTAAAATCGAGGCGGGGAAATTATCCCTGCAACTGGACGTCGTAGATCTCGGAATGGTCATTAAGGACGTCGTTGACCAAACCTATCCGCTTGTACGTGAAAAGGATCTCTCGCTGGACGTGCAGATAGGAGAGGAGCCCGTGTTCGTGCGAGGTGATTGGATGCGGCTGCGACAGGTTTTGCTCAACCTGTTGTCGAATGCGGTGAAGTTCACGGAAACCGGCGGCATCTGGCTTCGCGTGTACCCTACGGAGCACCGGAGGCAGCCCGCTGTGGCAATTGCTGTACAGGATACCGGGTTGGGTATCTCGGACGACTTCATGCCGCATCTGTTTGACCGGTTCACGCAGGACCAACGTACCTACGAGCGGACACAGCGTGGGACTGGTCTCGGCCTTGCGATCTCTCGCGAACTTGTCGAGCGTATGGGCGGGTGCATCGTCGTGGAGAGCAAGTCAGGAGAGGGTTCCACGTTTACAGTGATCCTGCTCCGCGCGGACCTTGATGAGCCAGCTCAGATCGAAGGCGCGGGGCCTCTTGGAGGGGACGGGTTGGCGAGCTAAAGAGACCTGTAGTTGGACTGATGGCGCCCGGTATTGACCCGAGCGGGACAATTTTGCAGCACGTGCCGTATTGATGCAGACTGTGGGGAGGGTCTTGAATGGTGGCATATGTTGCTACATTTCCTTGGTACCTATTCTCAGGACTTTCGCCATGTTTGTTTCTCCTGAGAATCACCTTTCTACTCCGAGCGTTATAGCCATTCCTCATACGCTTATCCTGTTCCTGGATTATGGCCCGGCAGTTCAACGTCCCCCTTTTCTACCAGAGTCCCATCATTTCTCGGGTGAAGGCAGCGCGTCGCGTTACCGATCCGCGAAAAAGAGATCTCTCACCGTCGGTGCTTGACTTCGGGCCGGTTCGGTTCAAACTGGCCCGACACTTCGGCTTCTGCTACGGGGTTGAGAACGCGATCGATATCGCATACCGAGCGCTTGAGGAGAATCCGGACAAACGGATCTTTCTGCTTTCAGAAATGATCCATAACCCGCATGTCAACGATGACTTGCAGGAGCGCGGTATCCGCTTCTTGCGCACGACTTCCGGCGAGCAGCTCATCCCCTTCGAAGAATTGAAGGCGGAAGATATTGTGATCATACCGGCCTTCGGGATGACACTCGAAGTGCAGAGCGTGCTGGAGCAGCGCGGCATCGACGTGATGGCCTACAACACGACGTGCCCATTCGTGGAGAAGGTGTGGAAGAAAAGCAGTCAGATCGGCCAGAAGCACTTTACGATCGTCGTTCACGGCAAGCGGTATCACGAGGAGACGCGCGCCACATTCTCGCATGCTCGAAAGGAAGCGCCCGTCGTGGTAATTCGAGACATCGAAGAAGCGGCGGATCTGGCGAAGGTCATACGCGGCGAGGTCTCAAGCGCATTTTTCTTTGAGCGCTTCCCGGATCGATTCTCCGACGGGTTTGATCCGGAGAAGGACCTCGAACGAATCGGCGTGGTAAACCAGACCACCATGCTTGCTACAGAGACGCAGGCCATCGCAGATCTGCTCCGCCAGGCGATGATTGACCGCTATGGCGCAAGCGAAATCGCAGAGCACTTCGCCGATACGAGCGACACGCTCTGCTATGCCACGAACGAAAACCAGAATGCAACTCTCGGCCTTATAGAGGGTGGCGGCGATGTGGCTATCGTCGTCGGTGGATATAACTCGTCCAATACGAGCCACCTTGTCGAGCTCTGTGAGCAGCACATGCCGACATTTTTCGTGCGGGATGCCGATGAGATCGTCTCTCCATCGCTCATCTATCATTTCAACTGGCATACGAAGGAGCGGATTGAGACGGCGGACTGGTTCCCTGCCCGGCGCCCGGTGGACATCATCCTCACGGCCGGCGCTTCCTGTCCGGATGCGCTCCTGGAGGGCGTGTTGGATAAGATTACCTCCTGGTTTGGGACGGATGTGCGTCCGGTTGATGACGTGCTGGCCGAGATCGAAGGGGCAACCGCGTGAAGCAGGACGCATAGGGTGATGCCCGATGCGTATGGAGTGGAAAGCTGAAGCGACGAGGGTGTTCGCGCATCACCCCGGAACAGGTTCTGTTTAGAAACGTGTCTCGCGGGACGCTTGTGAGGCTCTTGGTAGCCGGACGATGCTGCCAACCGACGGAGAACTGATCACTGACCAACATCGAGCATGTATGAATAACGCGCTACAGTACGCGGAAAAGAAATTCGACACCTTCGTGGGTGAACTCGAGGATTGGCTCCGTATCCCGTCCATCAGTACGGACTCGAAGTACGCGCCTGATGTTCGGCGTGCGGCGGAATGGTTGGCCGATAATTTTCGCGGGATCGGCATTACGAACGTAGAGCTACTGGAGACGGGCGGGCATCCTATCGTCTATGCGGAGTACCTGGCTGGCCCGGATGCGCCCACTGTTCTCGTATATGGCCACTACGACGTTCAGCCTCCCGATCCGCTGGATCTCTGGGATGCTCCGCCTTTTGAGCCGGTCCGTAAGGACGGAGTGCTCTATGCACGTGGATCGAGCGATGACAAGGGGCAGGTGTTCATGCACGTCAAAGCGGCGGAGGCTTACCTGAAGAGTGGAGAAGAACTCCCCGTCAACCTCAAGTTCTTCATTGAGGGCGAGGAAGAGAGCGGTTCCGTGCATCTGGCACCATCCATCGAGCGGTATAGAGACAAGCTTCGCGCGGATATCGTGCTCATTTCTGATACCGCCTTATTTGGGGAGGGAGTCCCGTCCATCACGTATGGCCTGCGTGGTCTCGCATATGTGGAAATCTTACTGACCGGTCCGAATCGCGACCTGCATTCCGGTGTTTATGGCGGTGCTGTGGAGAACCCCATCAGCGTTCTTGCCCGCTTGATTTCAGGGCTTCACGATGCCCAGCATGCCGTCACCATCCCTGGTTTCTATGATGATGTGCTTCCCCTGACAAATCAGGAGCGCGCCAATTACCGTGCCCTCCCATTCGATAAGGAGCAGTGGAAGGCGTCCATCGGCGTGGAAGCTGTGCGCACCGAGGAGGGCTATTCTATTCTGGAGGCCACCACGGCTCGGCCCTCCCTAGACGTCAATGGCATCTGGGGTGGTTATCAGGGCGAAGGGGCCAAGACGGTGCTGCCCTCGAAAGCCGGCGCGAAGATCTCGATGCGGCTCGTGCCCAACCAGCGCCCCGATGATATTGTGGAGAAGCTCCGCCGTTATCTGGAGGCTCGTGTGCCGGATACGATGAAGTTAGAGTTCCGGGATCTGCACGGTGGCTATCCGTCCATCACACCGCTGGACAGCCCGGCCATGCAGGCGGCAAAACAGGCTATGCAAGCGGTGTATGGTCGCGAGCCACTTTTCACGAGAGAAGGCGGCAGCATTCCTGTTGTGGCAGACTTCAAACGCATTCTCAATGTTGATACCGTACTGCTCGGTTTTGGTCTGAACTCGGATTCCATCCACTCTCCGAACGAACATTTCGGGCTCGACAGGTTCCGGCAGGGCGTCGAGTGTATCATCCGTTTCTTTCCAGCTTACCGAGAGCAGATGGCATCCGCAGAGATAGCGAACAAGTCGTGAACGCGACAGTAGAAGTTGACATTACCGAGGCTGACCGCTAAAATCCGCCTCGGTCTGCGCCCGGGTGGCGGAATGGTAGACGCTACGGTCTCAAACACCGTTGGCCGCAAGGCCGTGTGGGTTCGAGTCCCACCCCGGGTACTGATAACGGCTCAAGCTGTACGGCTTGAGCCGTTTTTGTTTTCCTGAAGGGGTGTGCCTCACAGCTCTTCTATCGGGAAGGCATAGGGGCCCAGTGGCTCTCGACTTCCGATTTGAGCATTCCGCGAGAGCGCAACGATATTCTTGTTGATCGCGTCGATCATGCGCTGCCCCAGGTCTCTCCCTTCGACTTTCTCGTCGAAGGAGTCAAGGATCATGGTGGAATTCCGAATTCTACCCTGTTCATCGTGTCGGTGCAGGCGCACGGGCTCGCTGAATCCGGGGAAGACGATCCGCAGGGTGACATCTTCCTTTACCGCTGCCAGGACCACGTGGCCCAGCATCGACCCTATTCCAAGGTCAAGTTTCAGGCGAAAGTACACCTGGCCCTTCTCATCCTCGTAATAGTTTTCCTCCTCCGGATCAAGGTAGAGCTCGCCGGGGCCCGCTCCGAGGTGTTTTGCCAGGACTGCAGGCAGGTTCCGTCCGATATACGTCAGCATGGCGTGCTCTGTCTGGTATCGTTGCCTCGCCTCTTCAAGCGCTACGGCGAGGCGACTTCGCTCCGTCATGTTCATATCTCGTTGCAAAAACGAATGAGAGAATCAATGTAGTTCGGAAGGATCCGGCTCGTTTCTGCTTTCTGCCGTCTTATCCGGGTGCGCCCCCTCTGCAATGGTGTATGAGTCTTGATATTAGCGAAAAGTACGCCCATTTACAGGCTTCCGTCGACCAGCTCGGATGGTGTGACACGGTTATCTCGTCAAGATCAAGAGCTCATGCAATATCGACACGTAAAACGGCAAGGCCCTTGTATTCTTGGGCTCGGAAGCTGTGAATGGGTTTGCCAGAACAGGAGAGTGATAGCAGTATCCTGCATGAAGTGAGATCTGTTTCACCGCAACATGAATAGCGCACAGAGCAATCAATACAGAACCCCCGACTTGTTGTGGAGCAAGCCGGGGGTTCTGTATTGGTGTGACCAAGAGTTGGCCTCGGTTTGAGTCTGGCGCGTGCGTACGGCTGTTTATCCGGCTGGTCGGGGTTCTGCGGTGAGCACGAAGGCCGCTACTCCGGCAGCAAGGGGTAACTCTGCAAGAATGAGGAGCTGGAGAAGCCACTGCAAGTCTCCCCATACGCTCCCACTGTACAGGGCTGCAAGCACCCCGAATGTCGGAAGACAAAGCAGGAGAAACGCTACTGTTGGCAGCGGAGACTTGCTGCCCTGCAGGAAACCCGCACCTGCCATCCATGCGGTTACCATCGCGATTCCCATGCCCAGTTCGGGCGATGGGAATCCGGCAGCGGCGAGTTGCTTCACGCCTGACTCGAAGCCGAGCAATGCACGGAGTCCGAGCATGAACAGGTCCAGTGAGAGCAGCACGCGCGCTGCCGAGTGTATGAAGCGACGGGTCATGTCAGAGTGCCTGTTCACCCCATACGGGCTCTGGTACCAGACCGGATTCCGCTTGCTCCTCTTCCATCTCGTGTTCCTGTTTCTCGGACATGAACTTGCGCTTCACCCACGTGCCGAGGTCGTCGAAGTACGAGTAGGCCACGGGAACGACAATCAACGTAAGGAGCGTCGATGTGATGAGGCCGCCGATCACGGCACGGGCCATTGGGGCGCGGAAGCCGCCACCCTCACCCATGGCCAGGGCGATGGGGAGCATACCGGCGATCATGGCCAGCGTCGTCATCATGATCGGGCGCAGACGGACTTGCCCGGCTTCGACAAGTGCCGTGAACCGGTCACGTCCGAGTGCTCTTCGCTCATTCGCGTTATCCACCAGAAGGATGGCGTTCTTCGTCACGAGGCCCATGAGCATGATCACACCGATCATGGACATCATGTTGAGCGTGTCGTTCGTCAGGAGCAATGCTACCAACACACCGATGAGCGAGAGCGGCAGCGAGAGCATGATAGCGAACGGCTGCGTGAACGACTCGAACTGTGAAGCAAGGATCAGATAGATCAGGATGATTGCGAGGAGGATGGCCTCCACGACGTATCCCACTGTTTCCTGAAGCTGTTCTGTCTGGCCACCCAGTGTCACAGTGTACCCTTCGGGCAGCGCCATCTGTCTCACGCGCTCCATGATAGCGGCGGATGCTTCGGACACGGACAGATCGGGAGTCGTACCGGCCGAGACCGTCACGATGCGCTGGAGGTCCATCCGGTCAATCTGCGAGGGGGCTGTACCTACCTCCACGCGGGCAATCTGCCCGAGAGGAACTGTGATGGCGGCGCCACTTGCATCGCGTTGTGGCGTTGCAATGGGCAGCGTGGCAATGTTTTCCAGATTCGTGCGCTGCTCCGGCGCCACCTGCACGACGACATCGCGTTCTTCACCGGTCGGGTCTTCCCATCGGGTCACGTCCTCTCCTGCCAGCACAGGTCGGACCGTCATCGCTACCTGGCCGATTGTCAGGCCGAGTTCGTTCGCGACGTCACGGTTCACGTCGATGCGGTACTCGGGGCGCGGGTCGCCGGTTGACAATTGCACATCTACGATCCCTTTGATCTGCTTGATCTCATCCGCGACCATCCGGGACACGCGCTCCAGTTCCCGCACATCGGGTCCACGGACTTCTACGGCGAGCGGAGCCTGGCCACCGCCTACGGCTGCAGCTTCGAGAACAGCGATCTCGGCCCCAAAAACCGACTTGAGCCGATCTCGCAGAACAGGCATCATCTCGAGCTGTGAGAGTTCACGCTCACTGGCCGGCACCAGCTTTACATATACGTTGCCCGTGGACACAGTGCCGGTGATGCCTGCGCCGATGGTCGTGTAGGTATAGTCTACCTCCGGCAGCGAACGGATGATCGCGTCGATCTCCTCCGCTTTACTGCGCGTATAGGCGATGCTGGAGCCTTCCGGCGTCTCGAAGTTTACTGAAAGCTGCGACTGATCGTTCGGCGGCTGGAAGGCGCCGCCGATGTACGGAAAGAGCATGAAGGCGCCGATGAGCGCTGCTACTGCAATGCCCATCGTTGTCTTCCGGTGATTGAGCGCCCACGCGATGATGCCACGGTATCTCTGCGCCTGATTATCGAACCAGGTGTTGAACTTCGCGATGCCTCGCGTGAGGAAGTTGCCCGTACCATGTCCGCCCGTATGGGGATCAACACCCCACCAGGCAGAGAGCATCGGCGTCAGTGTGAACGAGACGAACAGTGAGACGAGTACCGCCCATGCCACCGTAAGGCCGAACTGGAAGAAGAAGCGCCCGATGATGCCGCCCATGAACGCCACAGGCACGAACACCGCTACGATGGAGAGCGTGGTCGCCAGTACCGCAAGGAAGATCTCCTTCGTACCAACGGCTGCGGCTATGAAGTGATTTTTGCCCATCTCGCGATGCCTTACGATGTTCTCGATCACGACGATGGCGTCGTCGATGAGAATACCGATCGAGAGCGAGAGCGCCATGAGCGAGATGACGTTCAGCGTGAAGTCGAGCGCGTTCATCAGGATGAACGACGAGATTACCGACACCGGCAGTGCAAGTGATGTGATGGCCGTGGCCTTCCAGTCGTTCAAGAAGAGCATGACGATCACGATCGTCAGAATCGCGCCGAGGATGAGTTCTACGATGACGTCGTGGACGGACTGCCGGATGGATACCGAGTTGTCACGGACGATCTGGATTTCCGTACCGGCGGGCAGCGTCTTCTGCAACTCGGCTATTGCTTCATTCACTCCGTCGGCAACGGCTACCGTGTTCGCACCTGACACTTTCAGGATGTCGAGCGCTACAGCGCGCCGACCGTTCACGAATGCGAGAGACCGCTCCTCTTCCATCGCATCCTCGACCCGGGCAACCTGGCCAAGCCGGATTGGCTGCCCGTTTCGATTCGCGACGATGATGTCTTCAAACTGGCGAACATCCGTGATACGGCCCATCACGCGAACGAGCTGCTCTTCATTGCCGCGTTCGAGACGGCCGGCCGGGACTTCCAGGTTCTGGCTCTGGAGCGCGCCAATCACTTCTGATACGGAGATGCCGCGCGCCTGAAGCTGATCTGGCAGCAAATACACGCGGATCTCGCGCTCCTGTCCACCAGCAAGTCGAACTTCACCCACGCCGGATACTGTCTCGAGCTTCCGTCGTACGGTTTCATCTGCCAGCGACGTCAGTTGTACGATCGGCATCGTCTCCGAAGAGAGCGCGAGCGAAAGGATAGGCTGCTGTGACGGGTCATACTTCTGCACGATCGGCTCTTCGATATCCGCAGGCAGGTCCTGACGCACCGTCTCGATCTTGGCACGGATATCCTGAGAAGCCTGATCAATGTCCCGCTCTAGTTCGAACTCGATGATGATCAGGGAGACTCCTTCCAGTGAGTTCGACGTGATGCGGTCGACGGCCTCGACCGGGTTGAATGCCTCCTCCAGCCGCTGTGTTACCTCACGTTCGATGGTCTCAGGGCTCGCGCCGGGGTACACCGTCTGTACTACGACGATGGGGATATCGACTTCCGGGAACTGGTCGATGGCAAGGCGGCGGAAGCTAAAAATGCCCATCACCACCAAGCCCAGCATCACCATGGTGGTGAAGACCGGGCGACGGATAGATACCCCGCTGAGACCACCTCCGGCAGCGTGCAGGCTCTTCATCACGCCTCTGTTTTTCCCATTGCTGGGCTTTGCCTCGCTACTATCGTGAAACTCACTCATTCGTTGCCTCCGTGGTATCGGATGATGCAGTCGCTACCAGCGCAGAACTCAAACGGATCTTTGTGCCCTCGGTCACCACGTTGCCCGGCGCGATCAGGACGAGTTCGCCCGGCTGCACGCCCGAAGTGACGGCCACAAGACCGCGTGCATTATCGCGCGCAGATACGGTCACTGCCTTCTTCACAAGCCGGTCATTCTCTACCACCAGGACATACGTGCTTCCACCTTCCTCACGAACCGCGGACGACGGTACGAGTGGCGAGTTTGGTACCTCCGATGACACGATGCGGCCCGTGGCGAACAACCCGCCGACAATCTCCCGGCCAGGATTGGGCATGCGGAGGTAAACACCGACCTGTCGGCTCTGTGGATCGGCGGTTGGTTCAATACGAGAAACGGTGCCGCGGAAGGTCTGGCCCGGGTAAGCGTCGAGCGTGAAGACCACGGTCTGTCCGACCTTTACGAACCTGGCTGCCGTGACTGGTACTTGTCCTGCCAGTTCCAGCATATCCGTGTTTACGACCATGAAGAGGGACTGTCCCATATTCACAGCCTCTCCCGCCTCTACCGACCGTTTGCTCACCACGCCGTTGATGGGCGCGCTGACTGTGGTGCGGTTTGCCTGCTCACTCGCGCCTGCAGCTTGCGACTTAGCCGCGGCAAGCTGAGCCTCGGCGGATTCATAAGCTGTTTGCGCTTGCTCGTAGGCAATGGCGGACATGGCTCCGGCATCGTACAGGGTCTTTGCAGACTCCAACTGACGGCGAGCAAGTGCCAGGTTGGCCTCGGCTGCCGCCACGGCAGCCTGGGCGCTGGCGGCCTGGCTACGGATACCCTCCGCATCGATTGTGGCCATTACGCTGCCCTGGCGCACAGCCTGGCCTTCCTCTACACGGACGTTCTGAAGCGTACCGGGTACCTGGGCCTTCACGTCTACTCGCAGGTACGGCTCAAGCGTACCGGTAACAACGATTCCTTCTTCAAGTACGCCTTCGGTTACGATCGCTACGTCGCGTTCACCAAGGGTGACAATATTCTCCTCAACCTCCTCCACCTCCGCTGCCGGGGCATCGCTGCTGCAGGCTGTAAGCAAGAGCGGTAGTCCCGCCAGCGCGATCAGGGCAAAATTCAATGGGTTATTTTTATACAGCTTCATAGGTGCAGTTGTTAGGGGTACATCGCCGGTCCGGTGTGGCTTGGCAGTACGGCCATTCTGGAATGTTTCTGAGATCATTGTCCGTCCGGCGGTTTCGGGTTGGGTAGAGTTTCCTCTCAGTCAGATGTTGCGCCTCCGGTCGAAGGAGCCGGTGTGGCATCGATCAGCGATGTGCTTCCCAGTGTAGCGGCTCTGACTGTCGGGGAGATCAGGCCGAGCGCTCGGTTCGTACTGGCGCTGGCTTCATAGTAGTCTGCGAGGGCTTGTGCGTAATTCGTTCGCGCCTGCAGAAGGGCCAACTGAGCACTGAACACCTCGAGCTGCGTCGCCTGTCCCTCGTCGTACTGAAGCTCTGTCAGATTGTAGACTCGCTCGGCCTGTTCGACCGTTCGGGCACTGGCATCGACCTGTGCGAGTGCCCGTTGCCGTTCGCCAAGAGCCTGCTGGTACTCCAGCTCAATCCCTTCTTTGAGCATATCACGCTGCAGCTCGGCCTGGCGCAGCTCGACGCGAGCTTGCTGTACGGCTGCAGAACGACGGAACCCGTCGAAGATGGGAACCTGCAAACTCACGCCGATCGTCCAGTCCTTCCGCCACTCCTCATTGAAACCGAAGAGCGTCTGCGGAAAGAGCTGTCTGCCGTAGCTCGTGTTCAGCGAAGCGGACGGCAGGAATGCGCTGCGGGCAATGCGGATATTATCCTTCAGAATGGCTACCTGCTCTTCGGCTGCTCGGATGGCGGCGCGCTGTGCAATGGCGACCTCTGGATCAAGGGCTACCTGAGCGCGCTCCTCCGGACTGGGGGGAGCCAGTGGCGTCGTCAACTTTACCGGCTGATCTACCGGGATATTGACGAGGCGCTTGAGGTTCAGCATGGCTAACTCGGCCGTATTGTTCGCCTGTACGAGTTGCGGCCGGAGGTTTTCGAGCTCCACTTCTGCTCGGAGGACGTCGAGATCCGAAGCCTGACCGGCGCGGCGGCGGAGTTGTTCTTCATTGAGGAACCGCTGTGCGCGCTCGATTGCCGCTTCCGAAATCGTGATCAGTTCCTGTGCGAACTGCGCCTGGTAATAGGCCGAGCGGATCTGCAGCTCTAGATCGGCTAGATCTTCCTGGAGCGTGTATTGAGCAGCATCCCGCAGATTTCGCGCGATCCGCATCGCTGCGCTGACACGGCCGCCCGAGTAAAGAAGCTGAGAGCCGGAAATGGTGAATGCATAGGCGTTTTCTTGCCCGAACGGCAGGTCGCTGAAGAGCGCGCCGAGCGACCCCAGGGCTGCTATAGGCGTACGATCTTCCAGATATCGCACGCGCTCCTCAAGAGGGGCGTTGGGATTCGGGTTGAACTGCAAGGAATCCGGCAGGGTGAACCCACCGCCACCCGTATCGAACGCAGAAGCCAGCGTACGGGTGTAGCCGGCATTTCCATTGATTTGAGGCAGTGCCTCTGCTCGGGCCGCTCGAATTTGAGCCTCGGCGAAATCTACCTGCGTGCGTGCAAGCTGTATTTCCTCACTCGCCTGGACGGCCCGTGAGATTGCCTGATCAAGGCTCAACGATAAACTATCCGAATGAACGGGCAGGTCTTGTGCGATTGTACTGGCCGGAAAAAGACCGAAGAGTACCAGAACAAAAAGGACGGTCGAACTACGTGTCATTGATGGTTACAGCTGTTACTTCGCGTCGGCGGTTGCCTCTCGATCAGCTATGAGTTGGCGCCAGCGCGCTGCTCTTACGTCTATGTCGTCCATGATGAACTTGTAGAAGTCTCGCCACAACTCCAGGCGGTGCCGGGCCGCGTTCATGTTTGCAGGAAGCTCCGCGGCGGTGTGTTCGACGAGCCCCAACATTTCCTCCACGCGCCGTCGAGATACCTCGAACAGGGTCTCCCATGGATGATCACCAAGTCGGTAAAAATCACGCCGGTCTCCGAATGTGCTGCAGCGTTCCAGCAGCCCCATCCGTTCCAGCATTCGTGCATTCGTGCTCGCAGAAGCCTTACTGATTCTCAGTTCCTCTGCAATGGAATCCAGCGAACGGGGGGTTCCGTCCAGCATGAAGTAGCCGAGCATTCTTCCGGCAATGCGCGAGAAGATGCCATCCCGCTCGGCCATCAATCCCATTCGCTCAATGAAGTCCTTTGAGATCTCATTCATGGTGAAACCTGCCATGCGTTCAGTGTGTTTAGTCGCGACTGAACGTATTGAATATATTTAATGTTTCACTTTGCTTCTAGAGATTAACTGAGAGTTAATGTTCGAGAGTTTGTCTCTTTCACGCCGTGAACGCGAACGCGATCTCAGGCGGCAGGCAATGCTCGAGGCCGCAAAAGCCGTCTTTGCTGAGAAGTCATATGCCGAGGCAACGGTGGATGAGATTGCCGAGCGGGCTCAGTATGGCAAGGGCACTATCTACCTCTACTTCAAAGGTGGCAAGCAGGAACTCCTGGCGACGCTTCTGGACGAGTTGTTCGGGGAGGTGCATAGGCACCTGAAAACCCTGGTGAAAACCCTCGAGTCGTCAGCCGGAAACAGCCGTGATCTGCTTGAGGATTATCTCCAGTGGCTTGTACAACACCTGATTCGGAATCGCGATCTGTTCATCGTTTCCGTGAAGGAGACGGCTCGCAGCTTCTCGAAAAAACACGAGGGTGGTCAGGTGTACTGGGGGGAACGGTTCGATGATCTCGTAACATTGCAGGAGGTTTTCTTCACTATTGCTATGGAGCGCGGAGAGATCCGGCAGACGGATCCGGCGGCTCTGGCAAATGTCTTCGTCGGCATGGTAAGGGGATACCTTGCGATGATCCTCACCGCCGGTGTGGAGAACAGCCGCAACATTCCGGAGATAGCCCGGCAGGCCGCCGAACTCCTGGTATCCCTTCTCTATGATGGCGCGGCCCGTGATACGGTCTGATAGCCGTATTGTTACGCCTCCTCTCTCCGAATTCCTATCCATATTTCGCTTGAGTCTGGAATCGGCAATTTCTGCCGACCATCAGCCTTAATAATCATGTCCATACCTCTTTCTGTTCTCGATCTTGCTCCGATCCCTTCCGGAACCCCGGCATCCGAGGCCCTGCGGCGTACTACGGATCTGGCCCAACTGGCCGACCGGCTCGGCTATACGAGGTACTGGTTCGCCGAGCATCACAGCATGCCGAGCATCGCGAGTTCGTCGCCGGAGATCCTGATCGGGAGAATTGCGGCGGTGACGGAGCGAATCCGTGTTGGCTCTGGCGGAATCATGCTTCCAAACCACGTGCCACTCAAGGTGGCCGAGGTGTTTCACACGCTTGAAGCTCTTTTCCCTGGTAGAATCGACCTCGGGGTCGGTCGTGCTCCCGGAACGGACCCGATCACGGTGCGAGCACTCCGGGCTTCCGATGGTGAGCACTTCTCGGCCAGCCTGGCAGAACTCCTCGCCTTTTCCAGAGGAGAGTTTCCGCAGGGTCACCCCTTTGCCTCCGTTCGTGTGATGCCTGACGACGTAGATCTGCCTCCTATCTGGCTTCTGGGGTCGAGCGGCGCAAGCGCCCAACTCGCCGGATCGCTAGGCATGGGTTACAGCTTCGCCCGTCACTTCAGCCCGACATCTCCCGTACCAGCGATGAAAGCATACCGTGAGAGCTTTCAGCCGTCCGAGCAGTTCAAGGCGCCTCATACCATTCTGGCCGTTGGAGTCGTATGCGCCGAAACGGATGAGCGCGCCGACTATCTCGCTGCTACGATGGATCTGACCTGGGTTCGTCTCCGGAACGGCACTCCGGGGCCGCTAGTGAGCCCCGAAGAAGCTCTGGCTTACCCGTATACGCCAATTGAGCGCGCAACGGCCCAGAGCTATCGCTCCTTGCACTTCATCGGTACACCGGAACGCGTGCGAAGTGGGATCGAGACCCTCGTGGAGGAGACACAAGCCGATGAAGTCATGGTGTCATCCATGATCTATGATCATGCCGCGCGCCTGCGGTCATATGAACTGCTTGCCGAGGTATTCGAGCTTCATCAGGTGGCCTGACTATCCCGGGGATACCGGCAAATTTCTACAGGTACAGGGCATCTATCCGGTCCCGATTTCACTTTCTCAGACTCTGAGGCAAATGATGGTGTGAGGGTGCGCACCAGCCGCGCATCTTGCGCATAATTTGCAATGCATAAGGCTAATAAAATACGAGTTTTATGGGGTGTAGTGTAAAGGACCTGTTATCTATCTCCTGAAATGCTTCGGTTGAGCGACACTGGAACGGTAGTTGGCAGTGTGGGCCTTGTGTTTAATTCATCACAAGGTGCCATATGAAAAAGGTGAAAGGGATGACTCGAACCATGCTTGCAGCAGCGGCAGTTCTGCTGCTCGGATTCGCTGTCTCAACGAGCGCCGTCGCGCAGGATACGACGAGCACGGCTCCTCAGGAGATGCCGGCTACTGGCGGAACGGGCGTGGATCAACTCATCGGGGCGATCCAGGATACCGAGGCCCAGTCGACAGCGCTAGGAGAGATCACCGACCTGACGGTTGATCGCATTCAACTTGTCAGCGTACAGGATATCCTCACGAGTCAGGAAGAAGCGAATGCAGTAAATGAAGTGCTCACAGCCAACGGTGAGAAGGTTATGGCACTACAGTCGGCACTGGGAGCGAATCCGGTGATCCAGGAAGCATTGGGCGAGAATGTATCTACGCAGGATGTCCTTGCTGTTAATGTGCTCGACGACGGAAGCGTGATCGTTTTCCATCAATAGCTTGACATAACCCCCTGCATATGAACAGGTATCCATGGGCGGGCTTATCGCCGTTCCTGGATACGTGAAGAGGGCCTCAAATGAGGCCCTCTTCTTTTTTAATCAACCGGCATCGTGTTGCTGGGCTCGCCAAACTGCAAGGTGCCACTCGGGTCTGCCGCCGTACAGGGCTTGTCGTGAAAACGATCTTCCAGACCTGATCAACGTGTCTGAAGGCTGAGCCCAGGCATTATGCGCGTGGTGCTTACCTGAATTCGAACTTGCGCACTTCGCTCGCGGGGCCGAGGTTTGCATTCCGATCGACAGCGTATACACGCCAGTAGTATGTGCCCAATGATCGGGTACCTGTCCTGATACTGTTATTGGGTGTTTGCGCCGAAAGCAGCCCGGTAGTAAATGTTGAGTCGGGAGCGAGTTCTACGTAGTAGAAGCCGGCATTTTGAACGTGCATCCACGCCAGCGTCGTCTCCGTTGTATCCATCACGGCCTCATTGTCAGGTGCCGTGAGTACAGGTGGGTCGAGGTCGACGGGAGAGTTGTCGTTTGAGTCGCAAGCGGCCAGGGTTAGTAGGGCGACCAGAGCAATAGGTCCTAGATGCTTTGTCATGGCAAGCGGGTACGTTCGTGGCACATTGTGGATTGGGAACTGACGCAACGAGCACCCGCATGTTTATGCTGAACCTGTAACTATCTCGGGCCATTCATATCACACTTGAACCCGGTTTGCCTGCATGGCCTCGAAGTACACATGTTTTCACAACTTCATTCATAACCGGTGTAACGGGCAGTACGGGGAACGATCCAGCAGATTCAACGACACCATCCTGATCTGGCTGAACGTATTAGCAAACTGCCCAGGGCGACGTAGCGTGTCATACGGGAATGCCGCTACCTTTCGGCGGCCTGATACTATAGTACAAAACGTATCATGATGTATTTGGCTCTCCGCACTCTTTTTTGCTCGACGTAGTCGGGATGGTTTTCTCCATTATACGCATGTCTGGAAACAAGCGTGCGTCAGAGTTGCTCCGGTTACTTTCCGGTTACAGCAAACGGCCAAGCGCAACGTGTAGTACAGGACGACGTTTGGGAAGGGTCATTGCGCATACAAGCATGGATATAGATGAATACAACGGCAACAGTCCTCGCTGTAGACGACAATCCGATCGTTCTGGAGGGCCTGGTGGAGTACCTCCGGGAAGTGGGGTTTCACGTCGTGTCTACGCTGTCGGGGCGTGAAGGGCTTGATCTCGTATTCCGGTCGAGGCCGGACGTCGTGGTCTGCGATTATGCTATGCCGGATCTGGATGGCCTATCTCTGCTCCGCGTTCTCCGCAGGGCAACAATGACGGCAACCATCCCTTTCGTAATGCTCTCCTCACGTGCCGATCTGTATGTACGGCGGGAAGTCAGTCGGTTCCCGGTGACAGCGTACGTGGACAAGTGTACTGGTATTTCCAATCTCGTAAGTGCGATCTGGCATCTCCTGCAGGGTGCCACTCCTTCGGCTCCATCGTGAGCATATAGACTAGCAGGTCATTTTCAGCCTGCTCATTTCGTCGGTTCGCGCGATCTCGGTTCTTGTGCAGGCAGGAATGGACTCATCGTTCCCGGTTGGGCCGCTGCCAAGGGTTCTCCCCGTCGGGATTCTGTCTGGTGGTTGCCATCTTTGCGTGAATCATTACATTCCGTCACAATTCGTGCGGGACCAGACACAGATTAGCCTGAACGCGTTGCGCCACGTGCTTATCTTAGGTTCCGAGATCGATTTCCAGGTGGTCCGGAAGCATGCGCTATGGGCCACGAACCATGGACAAGAGACACAGGCATGAGCATACTGGTTGATAGGCACACGCGGCTCGTCGTGCAGGGTTTTACAGGCAAGGAAGGATCCTTTCACGCACATCAGATGATTGAATATGGCACTCAGGTAGTCGGGGGTGTTACTCCGGGCAAGGGAGGGCAGAAACATCTGGATCGCCCGGTATTCAACACGGTTGCTGAAGCCGTGGAGCAGGAGGGTGCCAACACGTCTATCATCTTCGTACCTCCGGCATTTGCCGCCGATGCGGTGTTGGAGGCCGCCGATGCCGGTATCAAAGTGGTCATCTGCATCACCGAGGGGATTCCTGTCAACGACATGATTCCTGTGTACCACTATGTTCAGAAGAAGGGCGTCCGTCTCATCGGTCCGAACTGTCCGGGTGTCATTACGCCGGGGCAGGCAAAGGTCGGTATCATGCCGGGAATGATCTTCTCCGAAGGTTCCATTGGCGTCGTCTCTCGTTCCGGCACCCTTACCTATGAAGCCGTCGACCAACTCACGCGACAGGGGCTCGGGCAGAGCACGGCTGTTGGCATAGGAGGTGATCCTATCATCGGTACACGCTTCACGGACGCGCTCATGCTCTTCCAGGAAGACGAGCAGACCGAGGCCGTCGTGATGATCGGTGAGATTGGCGGTACGGCTGAGGAAGAGGCTGCTCTGTACATCAAGGAGCATATGACGAAGCCCGTATTCGCCTTCATCGCCGGACGAACCGCTCCTCCAGGGCGGCGCATGGGACATGCCGGTGCAATTATTTCTGGCGGAAAGGGCACAGCTGCGGATAAGTTCGCCGCCCTGGAAGCGGCCGGTGCCGTCGTCATCGAGAATCCCGCCCTCATCGGTGAGACCGTTAAGCAGCACCTGGCGAGTGTAGCGTGACCGGGAGGAGAGCGGAGCCTTAACGCCTCTTGCTCTCCATCCCCCCACGCTCTCCACTTCCCGATATGGACGTAAAAGAGGCGGAATTTGTAAAAGGTGCAGCTACCTGGGAGCAGCTTCCCGATGACGGCCGACCGGAGGTAGCGTTCATCGGTAGGTCCAACGTCGGGAAAAGCTCGCTCATCAACATGCTCCTCGGGCGGCGTGCGCTGGCTCGCACGAGCAGTACACCGGGCAAAACACGGGAGTTCAACTTTTACCTCGTCAATGACGCGTTCTACTTCGTTGATCTCCCCGGCTTCGGGTACGCGAAGACTGCTCAGCGAGAACGGGCGCGTTGGGGGCGCCTCATTGGCCGCTACGTAACAGAGCGAGAAACGCTCCGTATCGTTTTCCACTTGGTGGATAGCCGTCATGAGCCGACAGCTCAAGACAAGGATGTGATGGCCCTGATGAAAGGTGCTCCGGTTCCGTATGTCATTCTGCTGACCAAAACGGACAAGCTTTCGGGTAACGGGCGTGCACAAAGCAAGGCACGAGTCCAGAAGCTGCTTGCCGCAGCCGGCATGGAGGTCCCAGTCATTCTTACTTCGTCTCAGGACAAGCGCGGCCGGGATGAGGTATGGGACTGGATCGATGGATTGCTAACCTGATCGGATTTTCCCTACGAATTCATCACGCTCCTTTACTGCGCAGGCAGCCTGTTATGTAGGTTCAATCGGACCGCTGCTCTGTCGACCACTTTTTTATTCTTGTTTCTACTCGTATGGCATATAGCGTTCTGATTACTGATTCGGTCGATCCCGTGTGCATCGACATGCTGAAGGAGAATGGCATTGAGGCCAACGTTCAGCTCAAGAAGTCTCATGATGAACTCAAGGAATTGGCGAAGACGGCCGATGGCTGGATCATTCGGAGCGGTACTACCATCACGGGGGACCTCATCGAAGCGGCAAAGAACCTCAAGGTGATCGGCAGAGCCGGAGTCGGAGTAGATAACGTAGATCTTACGACCGCTACACGGAAAGGTGTGCTGGTCATCAACGCTCCGGACGGCAACACCATTTCGACCGCCGAGCACACCTGTGCCATGCTCATGGCGCTTGCACGCCACATTCCTCAGGCGAGCGCTTCCATGCGCGAGGGAAAGTGGGATAAGAAACGGTTTACTGGATCCGAGCTGTACGAGAAGACACTCGGCATCGTGGGCCTTGGCAAGATCGGGCAGGCCGTTGCTGAGCGAATGAAGGGCTTCGGTATGCGGCTCATCGGCTTTGACCCGCTCCTCTCGCCAGAAGTGGCCGAGCGGATCGGGGTGAAGCTCGTGACCATGGATGAGATCTTCGCTGAGAGCGACTTCATCACGATGCATACACCGCTCAACGAGGCGACGCGTGGGCTGTTCAACCGGGAAACATTGAAGAAGTGTAAGAAGGGAGTTCGCCTTGTCAACTGTGCTCGTGGTGGCATCATCGACGAAGCGGCATTGCTTGAGGCGCTCGAGAGCGGGCAGGTTGGCGGCGCTGCGCTCGACGTTTTTTCCAAAGAGCCGCCCCCACCCGAATTGGAAGCTTTGCTGAAGCATCCGAATCTCATTGCGACGCCCCATATCGCCGCATCGACGGCGGAGGCTCAGGAGAAGGTTGCCATCCAGATTACGGAGCAGGTCATTCTGGCGCTCAACGGCCAGCCCGTCAGCTCCCCAGTGAACCGTATGGAGATCAAAATGGCGGCCAGTCCAGAGGTGCAACCCTACCTGACGCTGGCCGATAAGCTCGGCCAGATCGTGGGGCAACTCAGCAGTGGCCCTCTGGAGCGGATCAGCATCCGTTGCGTTGGCGATATACCGCGTCGGTATACGGATGTACTTTCCATCGCGGCCGTCAAGGGTGTCATGGGCCGCTGGACTAACGAACCGGTTAATCTCATTAACGCGCCTTTCCTGGCTGAGGAAATGGGCCTCCGCATCGAGGAACAACGGGGCACTGCGAAGGGCCACTACACGAACCTCATCGAGATTACCCTGGAAGGCCCCGACGGCAGCCACGAGGTTGCCGGGACAGTGTTTGAGAATCAGGACCTGCGTCTCGTACGCCTAGACGATTTCTGGCTCGAAGTCCGTCCCGAAGGAAATCTGCTTTTCTATCGGAACGTAGACCGCCCCGGTATGCTGGCCGCTGTAGGCTCCGTTCTCGCCGAGAACAACATCAATATCGGTGCTCTGGCTCTGGGACGTTCCGGCAAGGGCTCTATGGCTCTCACCGCCATCAGTGTAGATGAGGATATTCCAGAAGCCGTGGAGCAGAGAATCGCGGGTGTGGAAGGTGTGGAGAGTGTACGGGTCGTGAGCCTGTAACGTACCCACCTGGTTTTGTGGTGGGATAGGGGACGCGGCGTGCCGAGTCCCCTATTTTCGTTTGTTGAAGGGAACGATCAATCCATCCATGAAGAGGTGGCTGAAGTAGCCGACCACCGCAGCACCGTATATTGGGAGCGCGGCGAAGGGGCGATCCGGAAATACTAGCCCCGGAATGAGCAGCAACGGGGCGGGAATGAGCAGCATAGCCCACCAAGTATGTGTCCATCCCCGGTGCTTACCCAGTACCGGCAGGATGGCAAAGAGGCCAAGGTATGCCGCTGCTTCGATCCGCTTCGTCGCGATGAGAACGATATCCACGAGAAAGAACAGGACGTAGAAAATATCTTGTGCCTTCGAATTCGTATCGACATCCGGCCACAGCCCGAACATGATGCACAGGCAGAAGAGAGCAGCGGGATATGCCAGGTGCTCCAGTGAATCAAACTGCGCAAACGTGGCGCCGGCAGAAAAAGCAAAGAGGAGGCCGAAGAAGTAGATGACGAAGAAAACGATTGCACCCGCGATATGCCCCTTATAACCAGCCATACAATTTCTCTATCGAACTTCAGGGTGATTCGTACCAGCCTGTTCAGGATAGACCTTTCCCGCGGCCTGCTTTGAGAGTGCGTGGCCAGGGGGACCGTAGATCGGTACCGGAGATGGATGGCCGTTGTGGTGGCCCGGGGAATGGTTGCCAGCCGATCAGTTCACTATGGCCGTGCCCGTTCCTACTTTTTGGGCGATATCATCCATGATATGGTCTGCATGGAAGCGGGCGTTTTCGATGAACCACTTGCTCGTATTCAATCCACCATTGACCGTGCCGGCCAGGTAGAGTCCGGCGCGTTCGGTTTCGAAAGTGGTTTCATCATGCAGGGGGCTCCTGGCCGGATCGTCCGCGAACGTGACGCCGAGAGCCGTGAGAAACGTGTAATCGGGCCGATAGCCGGTGAGTGCAAGCACCCAGTCGTTTGCGATCTCGGTTGGACCGTCGGCAGTCGCCAGGTGCAGCGAGGTTGGTGTGATCTCTTCCACACACGTGTTGAAGAAGGCTCGGATCTTGCCTTCTTTGATCCGGTTCTCCAGATCGGGTTTGATCCAGTATTTGACGCTCGGAGAGATCTCGCTGCCACGTACGATCAGTGTGACGTGTGCTCCATGCCGGGCGCAATCCAGCGCTGCTTTGGCGGCCGAGTTCTTCGCGCCGATGACGGCTACTTCCTGCCCAACGTACGCATACGGTTCCTTGTAGTAGTGTGTCACCTTCGGCAAATCTTCCCCGGGAATGCCCATGAGGTTCGGCACGTCGAAGAAGCCGGTTGCTGCCACGACCTTGCGACAGGCATATCGATCCCGGTTCGTGACCACGATGAAGTTGCCATCCTCTCCCTCGAGCCCGAGAACCCGTTCGTAGAGGTTGATCTTGAGTTGCTCGGCAGCGGCTACGCGCCGGTAGTAATCGAGCGCTTCTTCACGGATCGGCTTGTAGCCAGCGGTAGGCAGAGGATGGCCACCGATCTCAAGAAGGTCCGGCGTGGAGAAGAACTCCATGTTGGTGGGGTAGCCGGTGAGCGAATTGACGAGTGCCCCTTTTTCGATCAGAAGCGCGTCGAGGCCCCTTCGTTTGGCTGCGATACCGCAGGCCAGCCCGATGGGACCTGCGCCGATGACGATGACGTCCAGCATGTATGGTCAACAATGGCCTGTCCGATACAACGGGATATCGAACCGCCAGGTTTGCCGGGGGTTTCGGGAAATCAGGAGTAAGGAACCCCATCGCCGCCGGCGCCGGGTCCGGAGATGGGCGATGCAGCGCCGGTTTTCTCGCGCCGTTTCCGGAAGAACGCCTGAAGCAGGGCGGCCGAGCGGTCGGCTTCCAGCCCGGAGATGATTTCGACTCGGTGATTGAGCCTCGGATCCTGTGGAATATTGTAGAGCGTGGAGGCGCTCCCGGCTTTTTCGTCGAAGGCGCCAAAGACCAGCCGGGTTAGTTTAGACCATACGATGGCACCGGCGCACATCGGGCAGGGCTCCAGGGTCACGTAAAGCGTACATCCGTTCAGCACCTTTGTCCCGAGCGTCTGGCACGCTGCCGTGATCGCAATGATCTCCGCATGGGCGGTAGGGTCCTGAAGTTGCTCGACCATGTTATGACCGCGCCCGACAATCTCGTTGCCGCGTATCACGACCGCTCCGACAGGCACTTCTCCCATATCGAAGGCTTTTTCGGCTTCTTTCAGGGCGAGGGCCATCCAGCGCCGGTCAGTATCGAGGAGGGAAGGGAAACTCATCTGGATAGGTGCAGAGGTTAATGCGGTCGGGCGGCAGGTTTAATGTCCGCCGGTTAGAGGGATGGCATGTTCGAGCGTGCCGTGTACAACGTAAGCAGGCATGTCTCGATTACAAATTTCGAGCCCCAAATGTTTGAGACCTGTACACCCGAACACGCAAAAACCTGAACATATCTTTTTAGTTTACTGGCTGACGCAAGAGCGGGAGGGCCATACACCGCGGGCCGCCGCGTCCCCGTGAGAGTTCCATACCCTCCAGCTTGATCGCGATCTTGTTGCCGGGTTCGTACTCACTCTCTTCGTGGTAAGACAGGAAGCCCTCGGCCGTTACCACGCGATAGCCATGTTTTCGCATGGCGTCGAAGGTGGCCCTATTGCGTTCGTAACCTACGACGACTCCGGGAGCGACGGCAAAGAAGTTCGCTCCATCTGTCCACTGCTCGCGACGCTGGCTAACCGGATCATTACCGCCGCATGGAATGAAGGTGATGGGGTAATCCAGAACTTCATCCAGAGCAACCATCAGGTTGGGGCGAAGCTCGCTGTAGAAGCGCCCCGGTTGGTCGCTACGCGTCAGGCGGACGACATTTCCCTGCGTGTCTTCGAAGAGGGGGGGGAATACCACGCATTCGTTCGGAGTGCAGAACGTCAGGATGGTATCCAGGTGCATGTACGCCCGGTTCTTTGGCAGATCTACCATGAGGACATGTTCGACGCTCGTACGGTCGAATAACGCCTGGGCGATCGCCATGATGCCGCCGAACGACGTCCGCTCCGAATGGCCGATCAACACGACATTCGGAGCGGCTACGATGAGGTCACCGCCTTCGAATGTTACACCGGCAGGGAGTCTGATGATACGGTCGCGATACGCCTCGAAGCCGGGGTGAAAGCGTAGGATCACATCCATGATGACACTCTCCCTCGCTCGGACGGATTTGGCCGGATGACTCAGAATGATGTGATCCTGTACGACAGATGCAATGTCTCGTGTGAACAGCAGGTTGGGAACGGGATGTACATGCGCCGGGAGCGGCGACTGTCCTGTCAGGGCAAACCGGTGCAGTTCTTCTTGCGAGAGCCGTTTTAACTCGCCCTCAAATGCGCGGAGGTTGGCTTCGGGAGACAGGGCGCAGAGCTGATCGATGAACGCGTTGCGGGCATCTTCCTGGTCGAAAGCATCTCGCAGTAAGGAGGACATCTGGATGATTCCATCCGAACGGCCTATGACCTTTTCAAATACGCCGCACATGAGCAAGTGCTCTTTCCGTGCGTGTCCGACGAAGAGAATATCCTCGAAGAGGAGGTCGGCTCGCGTCTCCGGGGTAACGAGCTCCATCTCGATACCGGGAGTATGCACGATGACCTGTTGGAGCAATCCGGTCTCGGATGCAACGTCCAGTGAGAATCTCGTATTCAGATAGTTGCTACGCTGCGGCGTCAGCGTCTTTAGCATAACGACAATAGGGCAGGGTTAATCGGGAGGTCGGTCCTTTGCTTTCGTATCTCTGAAACGTTCGTCACCATACGACAGGCTAGTTCTCCTGTCGGTCTTCAGGTACAGTTGAACGCGCGAGGGCACAGAGAGATGCAGCCTAACGCCCGTAAATGTGCAAGACCGATGTGTAGGGGGAAGAGGAGAGACACAAAGCGATGTCAATATCGCCGCCGCTGCTGAAGTGCGCTGAAGAAACGGAGGATGATGGCGACGATAAGGAGGACGAGCAGAATCTTGATGGCGATCTTAAGAAGCACGAAGCCGAACTTCAGGAGCACTGTGAGCAGTGACACCGCGACAAGCAGCACGATGGCCATGATGATCCAACGTAAGATCTGCTGAACGTCCATACCGGCTCTCAAACAGGCTATTCAGACTTCAGTACGAGGTACTTCAATTCGAAGTAGCTAACCTCGCCCACTTCGAATTCGCCCCGCATCAGTATTCGTTGTGACGGCGATTTTGTTGCGCTGCGTTGCCAAAAAGATAATACCGCACCATCATGGGCGAATGTTTATCCCGATCTCATCTGCAAAGCCGGGGATTCGTCCACATGTAATCCGAATACGAGACGCATTCGACAAGATAGTCGCACAGTCCGTTCAGGGCAACCCGGTCGAAATGCCGGGTCCATCACAGATCAGCGGCGATACCAGACCTCCTGATGCGGTTCCTCGTAGGAGACGTGCTCCAGAACAAGCCCGTGCGCGGGAGCGGCCGCTCCCGCCTGGCGCCGATCTCTGGAGGCAATGATGCGGGGCAAATCGTCCGGTAGGCGCTTTCCGTGTCCTACTTCGATGAGCGTGCCCACGATAGCGCGAACCATCCCGTGTAGGAATCGATCCGCTACTATTTCAAAGCGCCAGTCGCCTTCTCGTTCCTCTGCTACCCACGTGGCGTGGCTAATGGTGCATACACGGTTGGTGGTTTCAGATTGTACCCGGCAGAATGCATCGAAATCATGTGTGCCAATGAGGTAGGCCGCGGCCTCATTCATTGCTCCAAAATCCGGAGCGGGGAGCACGAGACTGCGAACGTGCCGGTCTATGGCGCGTGGCGTCGTGCTCACATAGTAGTGGTAACGCCGCAACCGGGCACTGTACCGGGCGTGGAAGCCTTCCGGAGCAGATTCCAGACGGAGTACCGCAATCTGGCTCGGCAGAATGCCGTTGAGCGAGCGGAAGAGCCGGTATGTATCGACCGGGTGTTCCGTAACGAAGTGCGCTACCTGCCCGCGAGCATGCACGCCCGCATCCGTACGCCCTGATCCAACGACGGAGGGCCTTACGCGGAGCACGATTTCAAGCGCATCCTCCAGGGCCTCCTGTACGGTTGGACGGCCGGGTTGAACCTGCCAGCCGTGGAACGTCGTCCCGTCATATTCAATCAGCATCCGGTATGTGGGCATGAATTTATGTTGTCGGTTGTTTGCGGTCCCCGAGTCGTTGTTATTTGTTACAAACCCTGAGTAGCGGATCAGTAGCAAAAAGTATGCTTCCAACGCGCATTTTTTTGACCGGTTTTATGGGGAGCGGAAAGAGCACCGTCGGACCGGAGCTTGCACGGACGCTGGGATATGAATTCCTGGATCTGGACCAGGAGATCGAACAGAGGGCGGGTAAACCCATTCCGGTGATCTTTTCCACGGAGGGCGAACCGGCCTTTCGAAAGCTGGAAGCAGATATGCTTCGAGAGGTAGCGCAACGCGAGCATACGGTTGTCGCACTGGGAGGCGGAGCTTTAACGTTCGAAGAAAACCTCCATGTGGCGTTGAGCAGTGGACTGGTAGTGTATCTCAAGGTCCCCACGGAGCATCTGGTGCGGCGGCTTCGCGGGCGAACGGGACGCCCTCTCATCATGGGAAGCGAGGGTTCTACGCTTTCGGATGAGGCCCTCCGGCAGCGGGTCGACATGATGATCGGAGTACGGGAACCTTTCTACAGCCAGGCGCACGTGACCATAGAGACGGGGGGGATGGATTTCGGCGAGACGGTAGATGCGGTGCTCCGTGCAGTTCGTCGGTATGGGTCCGGAATACATCCGGCGCGTTAAGCCAGCCTGAAGGAGGCGCGGTGGTAGGGCGTAGGACCGTATTGCGCCAGAGCGTTGTAGTGGTCCTTCGTAGGATAGCCCACGTTCCGCTCCCAGCCGTATGCCGGGTATTTGGCGTGTAGTTCGCGCATGATCTGGTCACGCGTCGTCTTTGCTATGATAGAGGCGGCAGCTATCGTGTGACACCGGCCATCTCCCTGAATCACCGTCTTGGCGGGCCACTGCGAGTCGGGAATGGAGGTGTTACCGTCGATGAGCAGGTAGTCGGGAGGGGGGAGGAGTTGTGAGACGGCCCGGCGCATGGCTTCCATCGCCGCCCAGAGAATGTTCAACTGATCGATCTCTCCCGGGGTGCAGATGCCTACGCCGATGGAGATAGCGGAGGCATGTATGCGCTCGCATACTTCTTCTCGCGCCCTAGCCGATAGTTTTTTGCTGTCCCTTACGCCCTCAATTTGAAGTCCCTGGGGTAGGATCACGGCGGCTGCCACGACCGGGCCTGCCAGGCATCCGCGCCCGGCCTCATCTACACCCGCGACATGGGTATAACCACATTCCCAGAGGGATTTTTCGAGGACGAGCGGGGACGCGGACGAACACTCCATTGCGGTCTACTACGTTCGACAGGGCGTGATACGGGGCCACGTACAAACACAGAGTTTTTCCGGATTGGTGGACTTGGCCTCCGAGATTTTAACTCAGGGGAGGGGTAACCGGCAAACCGATCGTGGTTGTACTCAGGGCATCAAGAAGTGCGTTCGTTGTACTGGTCTGGCAGGTCGTTTTCGTAAAGCACGGTATCGCCGGGTCGTAGATAGCCTTTCAGAAAGCTCTGCGCATCGAACAGAGAGTTGAATATTTTGAGCCGATCCTGCGGGAAACCCGCAGCGTTCAGGCCATCCTGAATGGGACGTGTTTGCTCCTTACCGATCAAGACCGCGAGATCGACGTTTTGCGAGATCGCTTCACCGAACCGCTTGTTTTCTTCGTACTGACGCTCGCCCAACTCCACCATGCCCGGAGTCACAATCACCCGGCGCCCCTGGTTGAACTGGCCCAGAATCTCTACGGCATTTCGCGCACCGACCGGGTTGGAGTTGAATGCATCGTCGATAATTGTGATGTGGCCTTCCTTGCGGAGTGCGAGGCGGTGTTCTACCGGCTGGACGCGCCTGAGGGCATGAGCGATCTGTCGTAGCCGAAGGCCCAGTTCACGGCCGACTGCCACACCGAGCAGAATGTTGAGCACATTATGCTGCCCCAGGAGTGTCGTCTGAAACCTCTCCTCGGCACCGGTATCATCCCGCACGATGAAGGTAGCACCTTCCGGGCCGTAGGTAATGTCACGCGCTGTGATATCAGCCGGATTACCGGCTACGGACACCAGCCATACCTTGCCGGGTGCACGGTCCTTCATCGCGGCCACATGTGGGTCGTCAGCATTGAGGACTGAGATGCCTCCCGGCTTCATGCACTGGAGTATGCTGCCTTTCTCTTGTGCAATCGCCTCGATGGAGCCCATCGTTTCGAGGTGGGCCACGCCCACAGATGTTACTACAGAAATGTCTGGTGGGGCGATCTCGCACAACTCTTTGATATCTCCCGGGTAACGCATGCCCATCTCTAGGACGAGGACCTGGTGTTCGGGCCGGAGTTTTTCGTTGACGACGAGGGTAATCCCCATCGGGGTATTGTAGGATCCGGGAGTCGCCAGCGCGTTATAGCGCTGCTTGAGGATCTCGGTAATGATGAACTTGACACTCGTCTTTCCATACGAGCCGGTAATCCCGACGATCTTCAAGTTCGGGCGGTTGCGGAGGGCCGTACGCGCTTTCCGCTTAAACCCTTCCTGAAAGCGGTCTTCCAGCGGTTTGTTGATACGCCCAGCCAAGCCGACCCAGAATGGAGCAAGGAGATCGGCGATGAAGAAGCCCAGGAGCAGGCCGAAGACACCCTGAACGCCTCGCCGGATGATGCCGGTTGCGCCCAGCAGGATGGGGGCCAGGGCAAGTGCAACCGCCGTGGCCAGCAGGCGCTTCATCCGGTTCGTGTACTTGAGCGGCTTTTTCGTCTTGGTGCTGCGATAGATGCGTGATGAGGCAAATGCCACACTCCAGGCCGGCAGGGCAAAGAGGGCTGTCCAGAACGGAGAAATTAGGAAGAATCCCAGCGATGCAACCGTCAGGATACCCAGTCCGATTTTATGTGAGAGCCGGAAGCCGACATGGGAGAAATTCTTCCGGAGCCAGTGGTCGTACTCATTGGCCTTGTATCCTTCCAGCTGATACAGATGGAGGAAGTAGCGTAACCGCCGCCATACACGCCACCCGGCGAATGCGGAGGCAATGGCGCCGAAGAAATAGATGAAGAACATTCTTTTTATTCTAAAACAGTCTGAATCGAGGGAGGAGCTGTTGCCCGGTTGAGCCACACGTTGCGAGATGTTGATTACGAAGCCGCTACCGTCTCCGGCTGCTCTTCCGTCAGGAAATATCGGGTCGCGGCAATCACCGTATCGGGATCGTCCAGGTGGCCGTAATGCCCGGCATTTTCCAGGATGATCAATCCGGCATCAGGGATGTCCTGTTCGAGCGTATGCATCTGGGCAATCGTGATCGCTTCATCACGGTTCCCCCAGAAGAGGAGCGTCGGTGCTTTGATCCGTTGCAGGCGATCTTGCACGTAAAAGTTGACGGTTTTCACGAACGTACCGCGCATCACCCCTTCGAGCCGGCTATAGTCGGATGACCCCAGGAGCTTCCATACGAGCGAGTGGCGGAGCCAGTCCAGCCCGAACTCACGGAACGGTTCAGGCAATAGCTGAAAGGGAGTTTTGAGCGCCTTTGCCAGGTTCGACCGAAGATAATATTTCCACGTACGCTGCCGAGGAATCCCGGAGGGGCTGATCAGGACGAGATGTTTTATGAACGGCGCCATCTCCGGTTCGCTGGCCATATAGAGCGAGATCCGGCCTCCATTGGAATGCCCAATGATATCGACGGGTTTGCCGATTCGTTCCTTGATGAAACGGAAAATGAGTTCTGCGTGCTCCGGTACGCCCCACGGTTCCGGCGGCGGCGGGGAGGAACCGTGTCCCGGGAGATCGAAGTTGTAGACCCGGAATTCGTCCGACAGGGCGTCGGCAAGCACACCCATGAGTTGTGCGCTACTACCCCAACCATGCAGGAGGAGAAGCGGCGCCCCTGTTTCTGGGCCACTGATCTCGATGTTCAGTTGTTCGTATCCGAAAGGCATTTGAGCCATAGAAGGCGGGAAAGGACGTAAACGTTAATGTGTATACCTTGATGCAGAGCGGGAAACCATCTATCTTACCCCTCGTTCCAGGGAAGCGGTAACGCGATTGTCCCCCTTCATTCGCACACTAGCCTGTTGTCTGGTTAGGCGTCCGCCTCTCTGCTACGCGTCGCCCCGGCTGCTCCAACCGCAACGGTTCCTGATGTATGGTAGTCCGTTAGCCTGTTTCAAGGCTAAGAAGAACCGTTCCTCCAGTACATGCTGACGTAAGCGGATCTAACCTTTCGCCAGGTACAGCTTCGTCCCTGTGCAGAAGCGTCCAGCCGGTTCCGCCCGAGCATGCGGCCGCTCTTTCCAATCTTCGGTTCTGGCTGTGTGAGGGCCAGAACTACGATGCAGTAAACTTCAGCACCTCCGAGAAGGCGCAAGGAATATACGTTCCATTGAGATCGAGCAACATTTCCCCGGATCGGGCGGGCACCACGGGGATAGATAGAACGATTCACGATACCGGTCATTCATACACGTAACCTGTAAAGGATAAGCGGATGCAGCGGCATGCTTTTGCATGTTCCGAAAGATGCGGCTACATCCTGTGTATCACACTATTTCTTTTTATTTATGGCAGAAACGAGCTTTCGTGGCATTTTGGAACTGATCGGCGACAAGAAATTTGGGTTTATCCGCGAGTTTCGCCAGGATCTGCCGAAGGGAGAGAATGATGCATTCGTCCCGCCACCGCTCATCAAGAAATACAAGCTGCGCGACGGTGTCGTGTTGGAAGGCACACTGCGCCGGGGGCGCAAAGGTGCCATGCAGGTCCACCAGATCAACCGGATCATGGGTGTGGATCCGGAGACATGGCTCAAGACGAAGGATTTTGAGTCCGGCCAGACCATCTATCCCGACGAAAAGCTTCAACTCGTAACCGGCCCCCGGGATATTTCAATGCGGGTCATCGACCTGGCATGTCCCATTGGTAAGGGGCAGCGGGCTCTCATCGTCGCACCGCCGCGTACGGGGAAGACGATTCTGCTCAAGCAAATAGCGGCGGCTATTTCCAAGAACCACCCCGAAGTCGAACTGGTAGCTCTCCTGGTGGACGAGCGCCCGGAGGAAGTAACGGATTTCCGCCGTTCTACCCAGGCAACCGTCTTCGCGTCCTCGAATGACCGCGAGGAGGATAATCACGTCCGAGTCTCTACGCTCGCACTCGAATATGCACGGCGGCTCGTGGAGTTAAAAAAGGATGTCGTTATTCTGCTCGACTCGCTTACGCGGCTCGGCCGGACCTTCAACCTCTATGCGGAAGGGAGCGGGCGTACCCTCTCTGGCGGACTCGATTCGCGAGCCATGCAGATCCCGCGCAAGATTTTTGGTTCGGCCCGCAATATCGAAGGAGGCGGCTCGCTGACGATCATTGCGACGGCCCTGGTTGAGACGGGTAGCCGGATGGATGAGGTCATCTTCGAGGAGTTTAAAGGCACCGGCAATGCCGAGATCGTTCTAGATCGCGAAATGGCGAACAAACGCGTCTGGCCGGCGGTGAACCTGCGCAAGAGTGGTACTCGAAATGAAGAGATTCTGCTGGGAAATAAGGTCCACCAGCATCACAAGCTCTTCCGGGCCCTAAACAGCCGCCCACCCATTGAAGCCATGCAGGCTCTTGTCCGTCATCTTCAGCAGACGCCTTCCAATGATGACCTGCTGAACGAACTCATCCCGGCGAACTCATTGTCGGATTACTGATGGGCGAGTGGCTTCAAGAGGCCATCGCGGTAGACCGCGGTCCCTTCATCACCGCGAGCAGCCTTATTTGATGACAACAGGTTACATGTTGCTACGCTGATTGTCTTCACGTAGTCGGCCCTCAATCATGCAGCCTGTTTATGCCTGTCCGTCCTTCTCTCAATCATTCTGATCCGGCCGCTGAGCCTGAGATCATCTATCATGCTCCGATTCGCGAGTGGAATGTCCATGACCGCCCGCGTGAGAAGCTGATGCGGCATGGCCCGTCCGTATTATCGGATGCCGAGCTTATCGCTCTCATCTTCGGATCAGGTACGCGCACCAAGCAAGGCCCCGTCTCCGCCGTGCAACTGGGGCAGGCGCTTGCGAGGGCGTACGGCAGTCTGCACGATCTTTCGAAACGCGATCTCAAAGAGTTGATGCGCGTAGCCGGTGTCGGACCAGCGAAAGCCGTGCAACTCGTGGCGGCATTCGAGATCGGGCGGCGGATGGAGACGCGGCAGGAGGGGGAGCGCGTGCAGGTTTGCTCGCCCGAAGATGTGGCAAGGGTATATGGGCCAGCCATGCGTGACCTGAAGAAGGAAATCTTCAAGGTCGTCCTGCTCAACACCGCCAACTATATCATGGGAGATTACACGGCGAGTGAAGGCGGGCTGGCCGCCAGTATTGTGGAGCCACGCGGTGTGTTCGCCAAGGCTATCGTGGAAAATGCCGCGGCCATCATCTGCCTGCACAATCATCCGTCCGGCAACCCGGAGCCCAGCCGTGAGGATATCCGTGTGACCCGTCAACTCGTAGAGGCGGGCAAGCTTGTCGGCATTCCCGTTCACGACCATCTGATCATCGCGGGGAAGACCTATACGTCGTTAGCCGAACGGGGGCTAATGAGCGGGTAAGGAGAACAGGCATATCGCCATGTGCCGTTCTATTCTCCGTGCATGAATGCGTTATTAATAGGCCCGCGGTCCCATGGCTCGCGAAAGTGCGCGCTGGACCAGGATCTCGTTGCCGAGGTAGACCGCAACGAGCGGACCATTCTGGTAAACGTGTGCATGGAGTCCGACACCGCCGCTTCTGGCTTCTTCTGCTGCGCGGGCAGGATCGCCGTACTGGAAAATCTGGAGTTTGCCTCCGTCTCGGACCTCGTATTCCGTACCTGATTCGGTAAAAGGAGATTGCAAGACTGGGCCGGAGGAGATGAGAATGACGCCCTCATCTTCCAGAAAGCCGACGAGGGATTTCGAATCCTGTACGGTTCCGGGTTTTGCGGATTTGTAGCTGCTGGCGCAGGCGGTGATATAGATGCCGCACAACAGCAACAGGGCGAAATGACGCAGCTTCATGATGCAGCACGAGGTTAGGAACGTGTGGTGCTTCCAAAAGGTAAGCTTCAATACCCCAGCACCGCACGTCCAGTGCACAGTTATATAGCATAGATACCCTGTGCAGGGGAAGTCCGGGCATCTGACCGTCTACGCTTATCGAATCGGCTGTGGACTCATGTACGTGTCTCGCCCGTCCGTCGTTGCGCCACCCTCGCTGATCGTTCGCTGGGGGCGGCCTTTGAACTGGCCGATTTTGCTGCCCACCGGCTGCGTGGTTGCTTCAACGAGGTTTAGTTTGCGCATGGATGCAGAACTGAAGTCGCGGATGTCCGACTGATAGCGCTTGTTAGCCTCGGCCTGGAATGAGTCGTATGAGTTGGAGAAGTGATTTTCGATATCCTCATCGATGCCCTTCCGCTCGTTATAGTTGGACTTGTACGTTTTGAACTCGTTCAGCAGGTCCCAATAGGCTATGCTTTTCATCTTATAGTAGTTGCTCTCGTACTCCTCGTTCTGGCGCAGAATCGAGTCGATCTGGGCGAGGCGACTGTCTATTGCCCGGGCAGTCTGGGTCGTTTTAAAGATCTCCAGGTACTGCATGGCATCCCAGCGGATCGCACCGGCAATGATGGGCAGCATCATCGTCATGATAATGAAGCCGTAGTATACCAAGCCATTATCAAAATTCTGCGACAGGATGGAGGCACGGACTCCGGAGATGCCGAGCAGTGCCAGTTCAATGGCGACGAGCAGCACGAGCCATAGCGGTGCTACCGAACGGCTGGCTTCCCTGAGCTCGGCTGTGCGGGTCGATTGTCTCGGGATGAGTGCCTCAATGAGTCGTTCCGTGGCAACAAAGCCGCCGACCATCAGCACGACCGATAGCACGACCGATACGATCCAACTCAGGGTTGCGCTTACGCCGCCTTCTTGATTGATGAAGGCGGAAAGCGCAAGGAACGTCAGAAAGATGCCCGAAACCACTACCGCTGAGGTAATGAGATTGTTTACCCACAACCTGCGGCGTACGCTGAAGAACTCGCCTGCATCCAGCATCGGCTGTTCGTGCAGTTCAACGGCGCGCATGCGGAGATTGGCTTTCTCCACAAGCAGGTTTTCGTTCATCTCGCGGTAGACCCCCGATTTCTTCGTCACGCCGCGAATGAGTTGCCCCATGCACTTCTCCGCGAAATGTTTGGTGCCATTCGCGTTGCGCATGTACTGGCGCTGGTTGGTCCTGAAGTATAGGCTTCGGAACATGGGTGTATAGAGAAGGGGGTTAGTAGAGATCGCTGGCGTAGATGTCCTTTTCCAGGAGATCGGCAGCTCGTGCAACCTTTTCGATCATTTCGCGCACCTCCTCAAAATCTGCCGTCGATACCATGTGAGACGCGCGAAGCGTGAAATACGTGACGAGTTCGTTCTCTTCGTTGCGGAAGTCCTCAATGCAGATCGCGCCCACATCCAGCTCGGCATTCCTGCGCAGCAGGGATTCCAGGTCAAATCGCTGCGGCATCGGACCAATCGGGCTGTCCACCACGATACGTGATATATCGGTCCCTTCCGCATTGAACTCTTTCAAAAGGAGATGTACGACTTGCGACCGCTGGTCGCCCGTCAAGACCTCAAACACCCAGTGCCCGGGTTCTACTTGCCGCGCATTCGGCCCATACCGTTCTTCCAGCATGGAGGTCAAATTGTCGAACTTCATGCGTGCATCTATGTGAAAGGCGAGCTGGCGTGCTAGCATTGGATGTCTTTAGCAACTAAGGTTCGGCACACCACAAGCTGATTCTATATCTGTCGAGTTTCGCACAGGTCTAACTTGTCCTTGAGGAGGTGTTCCAGGGGCGATGTTCGTGTTTGAGCATATAACACGAATATTACCCACCATCGAAGCGGCTTGCCGGGACGCCTTTCTCAAGGGCTCATGCTTGTATCTGTCCTGGTTTCTGACGTTTCACCGGCGATGCATCGAACTTGAAATTTCGATGCCGATAGGGCATACTCTGTCAGAGGGTCGTACTGCGGAGCATCGCCTATCTCGGGGTAAATCACCTACTCTTCAAGGCAGTACGTTGCTGTTGCACGGCTGCGGGTAGTAGTTTCGCCGATTGTCAGTTGTTGGTTGGCCGTTGATCATGGGGCGTTTTGCAGTGAACTCGATGGCGACATTCAAGAACGACTGGCTACTGACTACGGACAATTGACCCCTCGACAGAGCCCATGAGCGACGTATTTGAGAAAATCGTTTCCCTGTGTAAGCGGCGCGGTTTCATCTTCCCCTCTTCAGAGATCTACGGTGGTCTCAGTGCGACGTACGACTACGGTCCGCTCGGTGTCGAGCTGAAGCGGAACGTGCAGTCTCGCTGGTGGGAGGCGATGGTGTACCAGCATGAGAATGTCGAGGGCATCGATGCGGCCATCTTGATGCACCCCACGGTGTGGAAGGCATCCGGTCACGTGGAGGCATTCAATGATCCACTCATTGACGACAAGGCGTCGAAGATGCGCTACCGGGCCGATCAACTCATCGAGGGGCACATCGAACGGCTCCGGCGGCAGGGGAAGGAGGACCGCGCCGACGCCGTTCAGAAACGTCTGGTAGAGGCACTCCATGCGGCAGACATGCCGAAGGCTCTCCACGCCATCATCATGGATGAGGAGATCCGTTCTCCTGATTCCGGCGCGTTCGACTGGACGGAGGTGCGGCAGTTCAATCTTATGTTCTCTACCTACGTCGGACCCGTTCAGGAGGAAGAGCACAAGATCTATCTCCGTCCCGAGACGGCGCAGGGCATCTTCGTCAACTTCCATAACGTGCGCGAGACGGCCCGCCTCCAGATACCCTTCGGGATTGCACAGATCGGGAAGGCGTTCCGGAATGAGATCGTGGCGCGGCAGTTCATCTTCCGCATGCGTGAGTTTGAACAGATGGAGATGCAATACTTCGTCAAGCCGGGTACGCAGATGGAGGCGTTCGAGCAGTGGCGGGAGAAACGGATGCAGTGGCATATCGATAACGGCATCCGTCCATCGAAACTCCGCTGGCACGTCCACGAGAAGCTGGCCCACTATGCTGATGCGGCGATGGACATCCAGTACCAGTACCCCATTGGCTGGCAGGAGGTAGAGGGTATCCACTCCCGGACCGACTACGATCTGCGGCGGCATCAGGAGTTCTCCGGTAAGAAGATGGAGTACTTCGACCCGCAGACGAACGAGCGTTACATCCCCTACGTCGTCGAGACGTCCGCCGGGCTTGACCGGACGATCCTCATGCTGCTCAGCGAGGCGTATGATGAGGACGAGGTAGATGGGGAGAAGCGGGTCGTTTTGCGGTTTCACCCGCGTATCGCGCCGGTCAAGGCAGCCGTATTCCCGCTCGTCAAGAAAGACGGTATGCCGGACATCGCGCACGCCATCGAGGAAGACCTGCGCCGCCACCACAACGTGTTCTACGATGAGAAGGGTGCCGTGGGGCGCCGCTACCGCCGCATGGACGAGATCGGTACGCCGTTCTGCATCACGGTAGACGGTCAGACGCTGGAGGACGGCACGGTTACCGTTCGCGACCGGGACACGATGGCGCAGATCCGCATACCGAAGGATAACGTTGCCACGTACATCTTCGACAAGGTTCGTACCTGGAAGCGGGAAGGGTGAGCCAGTCGCCAGACTGCGTGTGGTTTCCCGGAGATGGCGTTTCCGGGAGGCAGTTACTCAGTGGTCGTGGCCATGATCGGCACTGGCTTGTTCGTAGTGTTCGCGTAAGAGATCCTCGCCGAAGTCGCCTTCGAGATCGCGCCAGACCGAGTGGGCATGGTTGGCGTTGTTCTGCGTGTTGTCGTACTCGAAGAGGACTGTGGGGCCGTGAATGCGGTAGTAATGCGGCTCTCCGAGTTCCAGGTCACCTGCCCAGGCGAAGTAGAGCCTCTCGATGCCAGCGTTGCGGATCTTGTCCATCTGTTCATGGGCGATGTCGTGGCGCATGTTGTGGGCGTATTCCTCTATGATACGCAGGAGGAGATCGCGCTGGTCCGGTGTCATTTCTGAAGCCGGGAGACCCTCGTAGGTCTCGAGGATGGCTTTGCGCTGATTGCCTGTGAGGATCTCATGCGGGGCTTCGGCAGTGATGAGGGCTTTCCTTTGCTGTGCGGCGGTCAGACTGTGCATGAGTTTACGCCCCAGATCTTCCTCCGCACCGAGGACGCGGAGCCCCGCATAGGGTCCGGTTCGTACTTCAGCGGGGTTTGTGCCCATGAAGGCAGGTGTTACGGCGAGCAGGTCACCTGTAATGGATGAGTAGTTCAGGGAGAGGTGATGTCCCTCCAGTCGCCACCCCCAAGGCTGATCGGAGGCCGGCGTGCCGAAGAAGGTGAAGTAGTACCGTTCCGGATTGCGGCGGACGGGATCGTTCTCCAGCTCGCGCAAAATGCTTTCCAGACGCATGATACTGGTGGCCTTGAGATAGCCCTGCGAGCTTAACGCTGAGCGCATGAGGTCGTGTGCGGCTCGGCGTTGCTCCAGTGTCATTTCCTCGAACGGAAGCCCTTCACGGTCGCGAGGGACGAAGTGCCAGTTGTATCGTTCTTCGGCTTCGAAGGGGAAAACCGTCTTTGCCCGTGTGCTGTCGTCCAGCAGGCTCAGGAAGTGTTGCGCGGCGTCGCGCATTGCCGCGTGTCCCGGCTCTACGCTGGTGGTAGAGGACGTGTCGCGTGTAAGGGCGGCTGCGAGGAGAGCGGCAGCGCCAATCGACAACGTAGCGGCCAGAAGCCGTAGACCTATCCTGATGCGCATGGCGGAAACCGGAATAGAGAGGACCGTGCCGTACGAGCGGTGAGTGTATGCTGAATGTAGGGATGGGCCGGTTTACCCGAAAGGTTATTCTGGTAACCTTCTGCGATTACCAGTAACTCTGCCAGGGGTAGGTGCTCCCCAAGAGATCTGTCGTGGCCGCGGCATCGATGGGCGGAGTGAAGAGGAAGCCCTGCCCGTAACGGCAGCCCAGTTGCCGTACGAGCGCCAACTGGGCCGGCGTCTCGATCCCTTCGGCAATGATCTGTATACCGAGGTTGTGCGCCATGTTAACGATAGCACGGACCATCTCCAGCCCACGGGCATGATCCACGATACGAGCCGTAAAGGAGCGATCGAGCTTGAGGGTGCTGACCGGCAAGCCGTACAATTTGCTCAGGGATGAGTAGCCCGTTCCGAAGTCGTCCATGCAGATGTTCACCGGCATGTCGTTCAGTTGAGACAGGTCGGTCGATTTGACGTCGGACTCGTCCATGAACACGCGTTCGGTGATCTCCAGCATGAGCTGTTGCGGGGCGAGGCCGGTTTCATCCAGCACGGTGCGAACATAATCGACGAAATCCGCCCGCTGGAGCTGCTTGATCGACACGTTCACACTGATGAGGGTGCGTTCTGCTCCGGGATATTCCTTCTGCCAGTGTCGGGTCTGGCGGCAGGCTTGCCGAAGGACGCGGCGTTCAATCGGAACGATGAGTCCCGTTTCCTCGGCATAGGGGACGAACTGCGACGGTTTCAGGAGACCTCGTTCGGGATGGTGCCACCGGACGAGTGCCTCGAATCCGGCAATGCTCCCGTCGGCCATATCCAGAATGGGCTGGTAGTACGTCACGAACTCCTCCCGTTCGATTGCATGATGGAGGTCCGTCTCAAGCTGGAGCATGAAACGTGCGCGGGTCTGCATTGAGGGTTCAAAGGCGCGGTGTGTGCCCGTGCCCGCGTCTTTCGATCGATACATCGCTGTATCCGCATCACGGAGGATATCTTCGGGACGCGTGTAGCCGGCGCTTCCGAAGACGATGCCGATGCTGCCCGTGATGAATACCTCGTGCTTATCGAGGGCGAACGGAGCTGCGAGTGTGTCGAGGATCCTATCTGCCATCCGCTGCGCTTCCGTGAGGTTTTGCACGGGGTACAGGAGGAAGGCAAACTCGTCGCCTCCCATACGCGCCACGACATCCTCAGGCCGGAGGCATTCCTTGAACCGCCGGGCGACCTGCATGAGCAGACGGTCGCCGGTCTGGTGCCCGAAACTGTCGTTGATCAGTTTGAAACGGTCGAGGTCGAGGAAGAGGACGGCGAAGTTCCGCTGTGGATCTGCCTGTGCTTCCGAGATGGCTTTCCAGAGGCGGCTCAGGAACAGACTCCGGTTCGCAAGACCCGTCAATGCATCGTGCATGGCGTTGAAGAGGAGCCGTTCTTCGTGGCGGACCCGGTGCGTGACATCGCGGGCGATGATTAGCTCTCCTGTATGCTCGCCATTTTGGTCGCGCAGCAGGACGAAGGATAGCGCAACGTGCCGGTCGTCTTCCTGCTGTGGGCGGTGAAGGATGAGTTCATCTTTCCAGTCGCCCAGCCGGTGTAGCAGCTCGCGTATGGTGGCCCGGTCGCGTTCGGACCAGTCCAACCGTACTACGGCATCGAAGGGGCGGCCGAGGGCTTCTTCACGAGTATGGCCGAAGAGCTTTTCGGCGGCGCGATTCCAGAACGTCACTCGCCCCTCTGTGTCCAGGGCCACTACGGCGTCGTTGATACGGGCGAGGATACCGGTGAGGAACGCTACTTCATTGCGCAGGTCTGCCGCTATCGTTTCGAACAGCTCGAGGGCCTGTTCGAAAGAGGCCTGGTTCCGGCACAGGCGTTCGAGGAGCTTCTTTTGCTCCGGAGTCATCACGATAGGTGTTCAGGGGCGTGCAAGAGGCAAGGTCGGGGTGTCGTGCGATCGTGCCACACACAAACGTTGATGCAGTTCGGTAAGGTAGGCCGGGGCCTTCAGCATGCGGCTGCCGTACCAGGAAAACAGTTCGCCGTCCACCAGGCATACTCCGGCATCCGGGAGCAGGGCTCGAATCTCGGGGATGTGTTTCTCCTGGAACGGGTAGGGCTCCGTCGAAAGGAGTACGACATCGGGGGAGGCAGCTGCAAGTTCTTCCGGGGATAGAATCGGATACCGTGTGCGGTGGCCGAAGGGGTTGACGAGCCCGGCGCGGTGCATCACATCGTGAATGAAGGTATCGCTCCCCACCGTCATGAAAGGGGCGCGCCAGATGAGGTATGCGGCTCGAAGGGGAGAAGCCGGGGACAGGTTCGAGAATCCTGCCTCGATACGTGCCGCCAGTTCGGCGGCCTGTTCTGCCCGGTGTACGAGTGCGCCGAGCGTGCGGATCATCTCCAGCGCACCGCGTACGTCCTGAACGTCGGTGACGTATACGGGCGCAACCTCGTCCAGCGCCTCGACGTCCTCGCGGGTGTTCTCTTCCAGATTGGCGAGGATGAGGTCCGGCACGAGGTCACGGACGCGGTGCAGGTTGACGTTCTTCGTTCCACCGACGATCTGCTTGCGATCTTTCCAGCCTTCCGGGTGCACACAAAACCGGGTAATGCCCACGACCTCGTCATCCAGGCCGAGATCGGCGAGGAGTTCCGTCTGGCTGGGCACGAGCGAGACGATCCGCCGGGGCGGGTGTGGCAGGTCGATCGTCCGGCTGCGTGCATCCGTGAAGGGCATGGGTCGCATGTGGAGGAAAGGGGGAGAGCGTACGCCCGCGTGATCGTCCACGCTCCCTTTCACATCAGGTGCTTTCGGCGGTTTCTCGTTCGCGGAGGGCGCTGAGGAGTCTGTCATGGATGCCGCCGAAGCTGCCGTTGCTCATGACGAGGGCTACGTCGCCGGGTTCGAGCAGGTCGAGCAGGGGCGGCAGGAGTTCATCGGCGCTCTGGTAGGCTGCGGCATGGATGCCCTGCTCGCGTGCTTTCCGGATGACGACGTCCGGGTCCATCAGGTCGTCGGCGCGGTCGTTGTGGCGGAGTGGAGGGGCGCTCAGAAAGACGGCTGCGGCCTCGTCGAAGCTCTCGGCATAGGCCGTTTCGAAGACCTTGCGCCGGCTGGAGTTGGAGCGCGGCTCGAAGACGGCGATGAGGCGCCGGTCCGGCCAGCGGTCTGCTACGGCGCGAATGGTTTCCTTCACGGCCGTGGGGTGGTGGGCGAAGTCGTCCACTACGATGACCCCACCTGCTTCGCCGCGCACCTCCTGACGGCGTTTCAGCCCTTTGAAGTCGGCGAAACCCGTGGCGAGGGCTTCAGGGGAGACGCCTTCGTTCAGGGCAATGGCGCAGACGGCGAGGGCGTTGCGGAGGTTATGCCGCCCGCTCATCGGCAGGAAGATCCGGGTGAGGCGCTTGCCATCGACGACGAGCGTGAACTCCTGGCCCCCGCTTACCCGCTGCACGTCTTCGGCCGTGACCTGGTCGTCGTGCCCTTCGATCCCGTAGAACTGGATGGGGGCAGCGGTGTGATTCTGCAGGTCGCGGACTTCCGGATCATCGCCGTAGAGGGCGAGGATGCCTTCCGACGAAACGGTGTTTGCGAACGCACGGAACGCCTCCCGGTAATCGTCCCAATCGTCGTAGATGTCGGCGTGGTCGAACTCCATCGAGGTGATGATGGCACTCGTGGGGGCGTAGTGCATGAATTTGGGGCGTTTGTCGAAGTACGCGCTGTCGTACTCATCGCCCTCGATGACGAAGTACCTGTCTCCGCCCGCATCGTAGCTGACGTTGCCGTTGGCCATGATGCCGCCGACGAGGAAGCCGGGATTCAGGCCCGCATGCCGCATGACGTGGACGAGCATGCCGGTGGTGGTGGTCTTCCCGTGCGTTCCGGCGACGACGAGGGTGCGGCGGTCCCGCATGAAGAAGTGCGCCAGGGCCTCCGGCATGGAGAGCTGGGGCAGCCCGTTCTCGCGGGCGTAGGCGGCCTCTACGTGGGTGGGCGTGCACGCGTTGCCGATGATGACGAGGTCGGGCGCCGGGTCGAGGTGCGCCGCGTCGAAGCCTTCGTGGAACCGGATGCCCATCTCGCGCAGCCGCGTGCTCATGGGCGGGTAGGCTGCTTCATCGGAGCCGGTCACTTCATACCCGGCCTGCTGGAGGAGTCCGGCCAGGGAGCCCATTCCCGTTCCACAGATGCCGATCAGGTAGACGGTACGGATCTGATCCCGGGGCGGGACCAGGGGGCGATCAAAGATGCGCAGCTCAGCGTCGGGTAGCTCGTGAAGACTCTTCATCCAACAACACGGTTAATTCTATACAGGGTGAATGCTTCGGGCATATTCACTGAAAAAAGGGGAGGTACCCCGGAAGCCGGGACAAGTTCGGCCCGTGATGGAAATACGCCTCATTGTACGGAGAAAGTATGATCGGATTGCGGGTTTGCGGGCTGATTGTGACGGGGGTGTAACGAAGTTTACAAAACTGAACAGGGTTTTCGGGTGTTCATGTGTTCGGGTGTTCGGGTGATTTCGGGGCATGTGGGGGATTTGAGGGTGACGTGTGTGGTGAGGCGTGGTGAATTGTAACGGAATGGACGTGGGCGCAGCGCGTTGCGCCCCCACGACCGGGTTTGTGGTGGAGCAGTTGACGAATGAGTGACCCGACAAGTCAGGGCAGGCTCTGGGACGAGTGATGAATGAGGGGATCTCATGGCACAGATTGCACACGGATGTATGTGTATGCGGTTGTGGGTTAGACCTGACAGGTTTTCAAAAACCTGTCAGGTCTGTGCCGTGTCCTTCGCCTCGTTCTGATGGCACATTCGACGTACCCCGTCGGGTCGGGGCAGGCTCTGGGGCGAATGGATGGCACAGGAAATTTCGGATTTACTTCGTCAGTCGCCCGGCTACGCCGGACTCGTGTCGGATTTCGGATTGGAGAGGGTGTGAATCGGGGGCTGGTGAAATGGGGGTGATGAAACGGGTTTGATGCAACGGGGCTTGATGAATCAAGCCCCTACAGGTGGGAGGCAAGCCTGAACGGTTGGGGTTCTGTGTGTTGGATGCAGGGAGGCGTGGGTAGTTGGCGCAGGGGAAGTACCCGGACAGGTCGGGGCAGGCTCCGGGATGAACGAGGCCGGGGCTTACCTGACTGTGGCGGGGAGGCCGGGACGGTTTCTGTTAAAAGATGATGACCGGGGAATGACACGTGTGTGGCATAGGGACGGGGTTTTTTATGGAGGGGTGGGCTGGAACGTGGAGCGGGCGGCCCCACACAGGGCTGCCCGCTCTCGTTGGTTATCGGTGCAGGGTTGGTTTTCTATTTCGTGAGGACCATCCGGTGGGTCTGCGTGAAGTCACCGGCGGTGATGCGGTAGAGGTACACGCCGCTGGGGAGGTCGCCTGCCTCGAAGGTGGCGGTGTGGAAGCCCGCGCCTACTTCGCCGTCCACGAGGCGGCGGACTTCCTGTCCGAGCAGGTTGTAGACGGCGAGCCGGACGTGGGCGGCTTCGGGGAGTTCGTAGCGGATCTCGGTGGAGTGGCTGAACGGGTTGGGCGTGCTTGCGTGGAGGGCGTAGTCCGTCGGGAGTGCGAGCGCGGCCTTGGCGGCGGCGTCGAGGCCACTCGCCAGGGTGCTCGCGGAGCCGGAGCAGTTCCACGGCGTGCAGTTCTTCGCGTAGACGGTTATCTCGTTCGAGTAGGACGAATACAGCCCGCCCTTCGCGGCACGCACCTTGTACCGGTAGGCGGACTCGGCCTCGGAGGGGGGAGCGAGCGTGATCTGGGAGTCGGTGTAGTCCGTGGCAGGGGTGGTGTAGAGGAGCGCGTAAGGGTTCGTGTCCTTCGCGCGGTAGAGCTGATACGTCACGTCCGGGGTGGCGCTGGCGTTCCAGACCAGCCTCGGCAGGCTGCCCGCACTGTTGACCTGTCGGAGGTTCGTGGGAGCGGCGGGGGGATTCGTTGTGGTGGGCGTACCCACCACAGTATACTCGTAGGATCCGTTGCGCTGGTACGGCGTGGGATCGAACGGCGCCCATTGGTTGATGGTTTGCCCGGCAGAGTTCGTGCGGATGTAGTAGAAGAACGTCTTGAGCGACATCGACGTGCTCGTGACGGACTCCTGCATCCATCGGCTCGCGTCGTTCGGGTTGGCGGCGGAGTACCCCTTGTCCGTCACGGCGAGCCACGCCCATGGCGTTCCGTTATAGGAATAGCTCGCCGTGGCGCTTAGTTCGTAGATGTCACTGTAGTATGTCCCCGCCGCTAGACCGGGAAGAGGCCCGTTGACGAAGGAGGTGCTCGTGTTCGTGTACCGCCTGATGAATGAGGCGTTGCCGTGCGTTACGGTGTTCGGAGCCGTCACCTTTTGCAAGGCGGCATAGGCATTGATCATGCCGTAGCCGATCCGCGAGTCCCAACCTAAATGGTATCGTTGCGCGGTCCGCTTCAGGATGTGCTCCAAATCATAGTTGCGGAGGTTTCCATTTGCGGCTAGCATCAAGCTGGCCGTACCCGTAACGAAAGGCGCAGCCATGGAGGTGCCCGGCTGAGAGCCCCAGTTGCTGCCGGGGTATGTAGAATAGACATTGTCCCCCGGTGCACCAACGTCGGTGAAAAAGCGGCTGCCGGTATTAATATAATATAGGCGTTACCCGCTTGCGTCATGGCCCCTACATTTAGAATCCACGGGCCAACATCGTTGGGGTAGTTAGAAATGAGGTCTGGGTCAGTGGTATTATCGTACGGGTTAGCATGTACGAGCAACACGCCGCCCTGGTAGGCGGACGTCAAGGAGTTAGTCAAGGTCGTGCTGCGAGTGGCAGTTCCCCAGCTGTTGTTCACCACGCGTGCCCCAGCAGCTACGACGGCGTTAATCGCGTTCGTTGTACCCACCGCGTCGCTGAGCTGGCCCGATACGATCTGGGCGTTCCAGTCCACGCCTACTACCCGTCCGCCAGAATTCTCTCCTCTAGCTGCTGCGATGCCCGCCACATGTGTGCCGTGGTTGTCTATAACCGTCGTGCCCACTACGGTTACCTTGCCGGAAAGATCGGGGTTGTTCGATCCGATTCCCGTATCCACGATGCCGATCTTTATGCTGCTGCTGCCCCGCGTGATGCTCCACGCGTGGGTCGCCTCGATGTCCGGGCCGGATAGGTTCCGCAGCCCCCACTGACTACCGAACCCCGGCTCATTGACTGGAATCACCTCGGCAATCGCAGCAGGCGATGTTGGCCGGGCGGCAAAAGCGAGCGGCGGGTAGAGATCAGGAGGGGGTTAATCGCCTTGCCCTTACGCGGATAAACCATCTGGTTCTCCTCTGCGTACTCCACGTGCGGCGACCGGTTGAGCCGGGCAATCAACGAATCACGGTTGACGCTACCCGGAAGCGTGAGGACGAACAGATTCGTATAATCAGGCACCCGGTGAAGACGTCCATCTTCCAGCACCCTGAGGGTATCCCGGCGCTCGAATTCCGGGACACCCCTCTTGATCTCCTCTGTGTCGAAGCTCAGAAGGAGAGCCCGGATCTCGGCCGGCATGTTGGCCTGTGCGGGTGCCGACCTATCTGTGGCGTTCGGTAACGTTAATCGATCCTGGTTGAACATGACGATGACCTGTCGTTCAACCAGGTCTTCGCTAATTGCCTGGGCTGCCACATGGCGGGAGAAACCAAGTAGTTGAATCATCGTTAGTAAAACAATACCAAGCGTGCGCATGGCTTTCTTACCTCGTGATAGGGTTTGATGGGTCGTGCGTGAGGCTGGGGACCCTCGATAGCCGGTCAGCTGCAGCGCCTTACTCTTTGGCTGGAGGCGGCGCTGTTTACTCTGTCCGGTGCTATTGGGGGGTTTGTTTTGGAGCTACGTCATGGTGTTACCTCCTGCCGGTTGTCTTTCGAGAAGGTGATCTGCCGCTGACCGGAGCCGTCGGCGTTCATCATCCAGAGTTCCCCGTAGCCCGGGTCCTGGTAGCGGCAGTACTCGAAGGTGTAGCGCCGGTACACGACTTGCCTTCCATCTGGGCTCCAGTTCGGGTTTTCGCCCTCCGCGCCGATCCGTCGGGGCGCCGTTCCATCCCGGTTCACTACCCAAATGTCCCGGGAAGATGTGACGAAGAGAATCGTGGAGCCGTCCGGCGAGAAACGTGGGGCGTAGATCGTACTCTCGGCTTCGTGGATGAACTGCACGCGGGCAGTAGTCGTATCATATATGGCCAAGTGAGCAGTCCCGACTCGGTTCTCAAAAGCGGCGTAGGCGACCTCTTTACCTCTTGGAGACCACGCCGGGTCTTGCACTTCCCAAGATGGACCTTCCCCATACGGAGAACCCGGTCCTCCCGTGCCGCATTCGAGGCACATCTGTTCAGGAGGGGGCCTGGTGAACTGGAACTGCTCGGATCCGTCGGCGCTTACGGCCCACAGTCCACGGTACTTGAACTCCCCGTAGGGCACCTGATACGCGATCCAGCGCCCATCGGGGCTCCAGGAGGGAGAATACTTGGACCGCTCGTCGTGCGTGAGTTGGACAAGGGAGTCGCCATCTGCGGAGACTTTGAAGAGTTGTCCCCCGCTATCGAAGGCAATCCACTTTCCATCAGGAGACCAGTCGAGGCTCAGTACGGCCGCCACGGCACCCTCTACGAGCAGCACCCTGCGGAGGTCGGAACCGTCGGTCCGCATAGTGAAGATGCCGCCCTGATCGTGGAGGTACTCGCCACTCGAATCTACAGGGACGTGTACGACGGCCAGGCGATCATCGGGCCCCCAGTCTGCATAGAAGAATTCCCCAACGAGTTCGAAGACCGGTCGGCCCGTCGTATCGCCGCAATCGCTCGAAGTAAACGGGTCGTCGCCACACGCCGCCAGCAGCGCGACACATGCTAGAATGGCACGTGGAAAGATAGGATTCGGCTTGGAACAGAGGGCAGGGGGATGCTTCAGCATACTACTGATATACGGCAAGGAGTAGAACTACATCTACAAAGAACATAGATGATGCTCATAGTATTTGTCAAGCAGCTTGCACGATCTAGATATGTCCATGTTTTGCCATCTTTATAATCGTAAAGTATGTATGCAAACTTGTAAGACGGGCTTATATGTCGGTTCGACCGAGAGGTGTAGATAATTAGAACGAGGTAAAACGTCGAATTGCGCAGCGGAGAGAAAACGTTTTTGTTCGCTCTAAAATGCAGCAGCGCCCCTGCGGTCGATTTCCACAGGGGCGCTGCTTATGGGGTTAATTATTTATGCCCTTCCGTATGACAGCGGAATCAAGCCGTTGCTGCTTGCATAGATTAAGCTGGGGTCACGGGGGCTAATTCCGGCAAGGTGATTGCGTCAGGATGGCCGGGTGGTTCCGGGGCGGTAGTCTTGTTCTTCTTCGGAGGGGAAGCCGTCGCCGCCCAGGCCGTTGCCGCCGGGGTCTTCATCGGAGAAGATGGCGGGGGGGCCTGCGGCGATGAGGCTGCCGGCGTCGTACGTGTGCGACGGAGAGGCGAACAGGCCGGAGAGGCGGAGGGCCACCGAGTCGAAGGTGGAGTACATGACCGGGACGATGATGAGGGTGAGGAATGTGCTGAAGGTGAGGCCGGCGATGATGGCGGTGCCCATCGGACCCCAGAACTGCGTGTTCGGCGAGCCGAACTGGAAGTTGGGCTCCCACGCCGTGAGCAGGCCTACGAAGTCGATGTTGATGCCGAACGTCAGCGGGATGAGGCCGATGACGGTGGTAAGGGCGGTGAGGATCACCGGGCGGAGGCGCGTGGCGCCCGCTTCGATGATGGCTTCCGTTTTACCCATGCCGCGCTCGCGGAGCTGCAGCGTGTAGTCGAGCAGCACGATGCCGTTGTTCACCACGATACCGGCGAGGCTGATGACGCCGATGAAGGTGAACAGGCCGAAGGGCGTCCGCGTCAGGATGAGGCCCAGGAGTACGCCGATGAGGCTAAGGCCCACGCCGATCATAAGGATGAACGGCGTGCTCATGCTGTTGAACTGGCTTACCATGATCAGGAAGATCAGGGCGAGGGCGATGAGGAGTGCATTCGTGAGGAAGCCGAAGGCATTGTCCATCTCTTCGTTCTCACCCGTGTAGGACATGGCATAGCCCGGCGGAAGGGACTGCTCGTATTCGCTCAGGTATTGCCGTACCTGTGCCAGCACAGCCTGTGCGTTGTAGCCCTCCTCGGCGTCGGCAGAGACCGTGGCCACGCGCTGGAGATCCAGGCGCGTAATGGACCCGAGGCCGCCGCCGACCTCGAAGTCGGCTATGGAGACGAGCGGAATCTGCCGGCCTTCGTGGAGGATGGTGAGGTTGCTCAGGCTTTCCAGGCTCTGGCGGTCTACCTCTTTGAGGCGTACGGTGATGTCGTACTCGTCTTCGCCATCGCGGTACTTGCCCGCCTCCGTGCCGTTGATGGCGGAGCGGATGGTCATGGCGATCTGGCTCGTGTTGAGGCCGTACTGTGCCGCGCGCTCGCGATCGATATGGACGCGCATTTCGGGGCGTCCGGTATTCAGGTTGTCGGTGATATCCACCAGACCGGGGATGGCACCCGTCGTGGAGGCTTCAACCAGGCGTTGCTTGATCTCCTGCACGATCTGCACGATCTGATTGAAGTCTTCGCCCGAGACCTCGATGTTGACGGGAGCTCCTACTGGTGGGCCGTTCTCGTCCTTCGTGAACTCCAGTTCGGCACCGGGGATACCCTGGAGCTGCTCGCGGAGCCGTGTCATCGTTTCCGCGCTGGATTCGGCGCGGTCCTCGTAGTCGGCAAGGTTGATCGTGATAGACGACTGCTCCGGGCTCGCCGCACCGCCGCCGAACATGACGTCGCCGCCGACACCCACGTTGATCTGGACATTCTTCACGTTGGCTTTGGACTCCGAATGTCCGTCCAGCAGGGCATTGATGCGGTCCTGGACGGTCTGGGCGATCTGGTTGCTGGCTTCGATGTTGGTACCCAGCGGCGCCTTGGCGGTAACCATGATCATGTTCGGGTCGGTATCCGGGAAGAACGCGACGCCGGTCGGAGCCAAGGCGAACATGGCCATAATAGCGAAGAGGCTGCATAGTGTCGCCGTCATCAGGCGCGCCCGGTTGTCAGTCAGGATCAGGTATTTGCGGCCGCGGCGATTGAAGATCATGCCGAGCGCTCCGACGGCGACGATGATGCCGGGCAGGATCAGCAGCTTCAGGATCTCACCGATGGCTACTTCACGCGGGCTGAGATACATGACGAACAGAATGGCCGCCATGACGGCACCGAAGATCAGGCCCGCCTTGACGCTGGACCGGCCACCCAGGTAGATGGATTCCAGCGTATGCAGGATGATCCCGATCAGGCCGAGCACGGCGAGGATTCCAGCCGGTACAAGCAAGATGGCGCTGCCTATCGGTCCGGAGATCGAGGACAGGATGTTGCCGAGGATGGCGAGCAGGGTTCCGATCGTGAGGGCACCGAGCGCGAAGGTGTTCCGCAGCATGGCGCGCTTTGGCGTGTAGTCGTGCTCCAGCATCCAGGTCAGGAAGGCCCGGTAGCGCTCCATGATTTTCGGAAAGCCGACCGCCACGAACCGGTCAGCGATGGGTTTGAAGATGCGGACGTGGAGGAAGTACAGCAGCGGAATCGCGATGATCAGGACGACGAGCGTTCTCCAGTTGGCGAATCCGATCATGAGACCGAACAGTCCGACCACGACGGCCGCCGCAATCCGCGTGTTCTTCGAGATCGGCTTTCGGGGCTCGCTGTCCAGCTTCACGAACATGCCCGTGACGACCGGGTTGATGACCAGTGCCACGAACAACGAGCACGTGAGCGAGATGATGAGCGTCAGGGGCAGGAAGCCCATGAACTCACCCATGATTCCCGGCCAGAAGAGCATGGGCGCGAAGGCGGCCACGGTCGTCGCTGTAGAGGCGACGACCGGCATGGCGACCTCCTTCGTTCCGAGGCGTGCCGCTTCCCATCTCGAGTGCCCTTCTTCGCGAAAGCGGTAGATGTTCTCGACGATCACGATCGCGTTATCGACGAGCATGCCGAGGGCGATGATGAGTGAGAAGAGGATGATGAAGTTGAGCGTCTGCCCCATGACGGAGAAGACGATGAACGTGATGAACATCGACAGGGGAATGGCGATGCCTACCAGCGTGGCATTGCGCACGCCCATGAAGAACAGGAGCACGGCTACGACGAAGATGAGGCCGCTGATGATGTTGTTCTCCAGGTCGCGGACCATCGTTTCGATGTACACGCTCTGATCGCCGGTGATCTCCACCTGCGTGCCGGGCGGGAAGGGAAAGTCGGCAAGGACCTCCTCGACGGCGGCGGCGGTTTCGAGAATGTTGTCGCCGGAGCGCTTTTTGACGTTGAGGCTGATGACCTGGAGGGTCTGCGGATTCTCGTTCGGTACGAGTTCGCCGTCTTCGTTCTCCTTCTGGAAGATCTGCAGGCGGGCATACGAGGTGCGGTCCTTGTAGCCGAACACTACGTCTGCGAGATCGCGCACGTATACGGGCGTACCGCCGGGCGCCGTGACGACCAGATTTTCGATTTCATTCGGGCTTTTGAACTGCCCGTCTACGCGAACCAGGTAGTTCAGCCGGTCTACGTCGACGGAGCCGCCGGGAATGTTGGTGTTTTCCCGCTGGATGGTCTGGATGACATCGTCGAAGGTGAGGTTGTACCCTTTCAGCGCGTTCAGATCGACATTGATCTGTACCTCCCGTTCCAGGCCGCCGACGAGATCTACTTCGAGCACGCTGGGGATCTGCTCGATCTCATCCTGAAGATCCTCGCCGATCTCCTTCAAGCGGGTGAGGGAGTAGTCCGCAGCGAGGTTCACCGTCATGATCGGGAACTCCGAGAGGTCGATCTCACTGACGATGGGTTCTTCGACGTCGGACGGTAAGTCCGGTTTGGCGATGTCGACTTTATCCCGCACCTTCTGGTAGGCGTCGTCGATTTCCACGTCGGGGTTGAATTCGATGATGACCGTAGAGACACCCTCCGTTGAGATCGACCGGATTTCCTTGATGCCGTTGATGCTCTGGATTTCCTCCTCGATGGGCTGCGTAATGAGCGACTCGATATCGTCGGGACTGGCTCCCGGATAGAGCGTCGTCACTACGATGTTCGGAATCTCGATCGAGGGAGAAGATTCCTTCGGGATCGTGAGATAGCTCAGCAAACCGCCGAATGCCAGGATGGCGGTCAGGACGAGGATGCTCGTTCGGTGTTTTATGGACAGGTCTGTGATTTTCATCAGGATCTACCTGTTATGGCCGTAATTCGGCCAGGTGAACAGACCGATCTGAGGCCACAATCCGGGCGTATGCCGCTCCGGGTCGAGACTTCACTGCAGCGATCTTTCGGGCAGAATAGAGGGATTGGTGGAGGCACCACACCCCTCACGGATGATTTTTGGAGTGTGGACCTTCTCAACGGGTGGCAAGCGGGTCCGCCAGCGCGCCGGCGGAATCGTGCCGTTCTACGACTTCGAGGGCATCGCCCTGCGTGACATTGCTCTGGCCGAGAATGATGACTTCGTCACCGGCTGTCAGGCCGGTCTGAACGACAGCCTGGCCTCCGTATGCGGCCCCCAGGACGACTTCGCGCCGCTCCGCCGTGACGACATCACCCGCACGGGTGGCGACGAACACGCTCGTGCCGTTTTCGTCGGCAAGAACGGCTGTTCGCGGGACGACGATAGCGTCTTCCACCCGTTGCCGCGTAACGTAGAGCCTGGCTACCATCTGCGGTTTGAGGCGCGCATCGACGTTCTCCAACGAGATTTCGATGGGGAACGTCCGGCTCTGCGGGTCGATGGCGCTGCCTACGAAGGACACCCGGCCGTTTCGTTTGCCGATTCCCGCACTGGCGAGGTCGACCTGTACGGGCGTACCGATCTCGATATCTCCGGCGTAGCGTTCGGGAACCCCGGCCGTGATTTTCACGAGATTGGTGTTGACGATGCGTACGACGGGTGTTCCCGGCATCACCTGCTCGCCTTTCTCCACGAGGCGTTCTTCCACTACGCCCGAGAACGGCGCCGTGACGGACGTATTCCGAAGCTGTTGCTGGGCCTGGGCAAGGGCGGCTTTCGCCTGGCTCAGTTGAGCCTGTGCCTGGTTGTGTCCGGCGCGTACATTCTCGAACTCGAGTGCGCTGATCACGGAGTCTCGATAGAGCGGTTCCTGGCGTTTGAGGTTGTCCGCTGCCAGGTCGAACTGGGCCTGTGCGGCGGCTACGGACGCCTCGGCCTGCTCGACGGCGGCGCGGGCGATAGCCGGATCGAGTTGAGCGACAACCTGACCGGCCTGCACGCGGTGGCCCCGCTCGGCGAGGTTGACGACGGTGCCCGCCGTCTGGGCCGAAAGTATCGCGTCGTTATCGGCCTCGACCGTGCCGGTGAGTTCGATCCTATCTTCGAACTCGGACGGCTGCAGGACGAGCGTTTCCACGCGGACGGTGCGGGTGCCGGGGGCGTTCGCCGCAGCGGCTTCCGCGTCGCCGGCTCCATCGGCGCCGGAGCATCCGGCGATGATGAGCATGGCAGCGGTAAGGCCCGGCAGTGCGATCGTGTGCGTGATGCGTTTATAGACGTTCATGGTTGTTTCTAGCGGGTGAGGTTCGGGCAGAGTGGGGCGGATTCAGACCTGACAATTTCAGGCCTCGCATTCAACATCATTGCGTGCTCGTAAGGCGGAACGTGCCGCGTGGGGGGAGGGGCTCCCCGACAGCGGTTTCGAAGGCGCTCTCCGCAACCAGGTAGTCGTAGACGGCCTGGAGGTAGTTGAGGCGGCTCTGATCCAGTTGTTCGGATGCCTCTCGTTCCTCGAGCTGGGTGGCGACACCTTCAGCCAGGCGTGCCCGGGCATACTGGTAATTCAGTTCGGCGCGCTGGATGTTCTGCTCCTGTGCGCTTATGCGTTGCCGGGCGGCTTCCAGGTTTTTGATTGCGCGCTCCACTTCAAGTGTTACCGTCTGTAGCAACTGCTCGGCGTCGTTCTCCGCCTGGTCAATCGCGATCTGCCGCTGCTGGGCTTGGGCGGAAGTCTGGAATCCATTGAAGATGGTCCACGAGAGCCGGATGCCGCCGTTCAGGGACGGGTTCCAGTAGCTGTTGTGGAAGAAGCGCAGATTTTCCTGAGAGAACCGGAAGGGGTCGTTCTGGTCGGTAATGATGATGCCCCGGTAATCCGGTACGTTGCCGAGGTAGCCGAAGCCCAGGAAGGCGCTCACGGAGGGAAAGTACTGCGCTCGCGTGATGTTCTTATCGATCCGGCGAAGCTCGACGGCAAGGCGGGCCTGCTCCAGGTCGGGCCGGTTCGCCAGCGCCATGGCTACGGCGTCGTCCACCGAGACCGTTCTGAACGTGTTGATATTCTCTGCCTCCAGGTTGCCCCGGAGCGAGATTGGCTGTTCGATGGGGATTCCGAGCAGGAGCTTGAGGTTGTCCAGTGCGAGAGAGGCCTGGTTTTGGACCTGTACGTAGGCTGTCTGAAGGTTGGCGAGCTCAACTTCGGCGCTGAGCCGCTGAAACTTCGGTGCGACACCCTGGGCAACCTGCTTACTGACTTCCTGAACGGTTTGCATCGTGCGGGCCACGCTCTGCCGGGAGACGTTGGCCTGTTCCTGAGCAAGGAGCGCGCCGTAGAACGCCTCCCGTACCTGACCGATCAGAAGTTGCTCCTGCCGGTCAGCGGCACGGGCGTTGATGTTTTTGAGTGCTTCCGCGCCACGGATGGCCGCGAAGGCGCTCTTGTTAAACAGCGTCTGCTCCACGCTGATGCTGGCCGAGAACTGGTTATCTACTGCGAACGGGTTATCGCTCTGGTTCAGTACGATTCCCGCTTCCTCCATGCCCTGTTGCTGGCGCTCGAGGAAGTCGAGGTAGTCCATGGGCTGGGTGTTGGCATCATCGTCCATGCGAACCCGCTCGTTGTAGGAAAGCCAATCCAGGAAACCGAGCGACTGGAAGAGTCCTCCGGCGCTACTACCCGCGAACGGGTTGGCGCTGACGATGTTGCGGGTATAGCTGGTGTTCAGGTTGACTTGGGGCATCACGGTGCCCCACGCTTCCTTCACCTGCGCGGCCGCATTTTCAACGTTCAGTTGAAGGTTGCGGAGCGCATAGTTCTGGACGCGTGCAATCTGGATGGCATCTTCGAGCGATAGGGTGAGAACCTGCGGCTGTGTTTCCGTAGCGGCCGGCCGTACACTCTGGGCCTGCACCGCAGGGGTGGGCAGAGTGAGCAACGCGGCCAGTCCGGCAAAGAAGGTCCGACGAATGCCGGAGATGCTATGATCAAAGCGAGGTTTCATGTCGGGCGGCAGCGGGGTTGGCGTGGTATGGTTCCGGATGGGCGGCAAGCCCATCCAGGAGTATGGTGCAGAGGAAATCTGCGGCATCGCGCGGGGTTGGCAGGTGATTCCTGCATTCCGGGTTCATCCGGGCGGCAGCACATGCGTGCATCTGGAAGCCCTGGAGATTGCCCAGAATGGTGTATGCCATAGACACGGGATTGAGTGGTTTCAGGTGCCCGGCGTGGATGGCATGCTGGAGAGGGGTTACGAGCGCCTTCACGGCACGGTTACTTTGCTGCATCAAGTAAGCAGCTTTTTCATGTTCATCGCTGAACAGCAGTGCCTGTACCTCTTTCATTGCGATAACGAACAGGTCCTGCCGCTCGGCGAAGAAACCGAAGAAGGCCTCCAGAAAAGCTCTGAATGTGTCCCGAAAGGGGTCGCCAGCGTCGCAGCCACGTGCGAACGAGGTTTCGATGAGCACGCAGATCTCGTCATACAGCTCATCTATGATGGCAAAGAGAAGGTCTTCTTTCTTTTCGAAGTAGTTGTAGACGGTGCCTTTGCCGAACTCAGCGCGGTGGGCGACTTCTTCTATCGTTGCATTAGCGAACCCTTTTTCCGCGAAGACGGCACGCGCGGCTTCGAGCATGGCCTGTCGGCGAAGCATACGTTCGCGCTCGCGCCGGGATAGTGTGAATTCCATAACTGCGTACAGGCCAGTAGAAGGTGAGCCGGAAAGTGACCAGCCGGTCATATTGCGACCCGTACGTCAGGATGCAGGCAAAGATGCGCCGTGTTTGTTAAGAAAGCGTTAAGGGGTGGGGGTGGCTGTCGGCTGTCGATGGGGCGGGCAAGGCCACAGGTACGGGCAGGGCAGGCCCTGCCCGTACCTGTGGCCTTGCAGAGGCGGATTGGGACTGGAGTTGGGCCGGGTTGTTATAGACAGGGGATGGGTGGAGCTAACGTTCGGATCGGGGTAATTGCCTCTCCGGTTCAACTGAGGGGTGGCTGTGCTAGGCCGTTGCCAGTGCGGCGTGTTCCGGCTGTTCGTGCTTCGATTTCCACCCTGCTTCGATCAGTAGCGCTACCGGGCCGACGAGGAAGAGGGCGTAGAAGGGTGCGTGGACGACCTCGAATAGCCGCAGGATCGTTTCTACCAGTGCCACGAAGACGACTACCACCATCTGACCGGATCGGGATTGTACGGTCGTCTTCGGATCTGTGATCATGAAGAAGACGAAGAGCTGGTACATCGGGCCGGTGAGTGGGGCGACTTCCGCCCAGAAGTTATCGCCCGTAAAGAAGGTGCGGACGAGCGCGAAGGCCAGGAAGGCGACCACGTACGTTGCGCAGATGTGAAAGCGGCGCAGGCGCCAGATGATGATGGAGCCGAGTGTCCAGATGATGAGCATCGGCCAGAGGTTATTACCCCACTGGATGCTCAAATGCGCCACGGCCTCCGGAGCGAGGAAGAGCATGGCGCAGATGCCGAAGTTGGATGGATTCCAGATGTGCCGGCCTCTGTGCCGGAGCACATACTTGGACGAGATCGAGAGCAGGCTCGTGATGGCGAAGGGCCAGAAGAACGGCGAGCGGACCAGGATGCCTACGCTGATGCCGCTGATGTAGGCACTCGCCAGGTGGGGCCACGTACCCCGGATCAGCCGGCTTAGCGTCATTTCAGCCACGACGGCCGTGCCGATGGCCAGCAACGTCTTTTCGTAGCTCTCCAGGATGCCGAACGTGACGTGCCCGGTCAGCAGGATGGCCGTGATGAAGAGGGGAGCGGTGAACCGGTGGTCGTATTTAAACCGGAACGGCATGCGCGCGGCGGGCGCTTCCAGCGTCTGTTCGTTCATGATACTTCTCGAATCCTGTGGATTTTGCCTGGTTCCGGAGATTCAATCGTCTGCACGGTGCCGGAAGGCCACCGGATGACGGCTTTTTCGACCTGAGGGTCGCGGCCCAGCCCGAAGTGCAGCCGCCGCTGGTTTTGCGCTGAGAACCCGCTTCCCCCCATAACTTCCTGGATCTGCATTTTACCGTTCCAGTAGAGCTCGACCCGCGCCCCGATAGCGCTACGGTTGCTCTTCGTGCCTTCCAGGTCGAAGGCGATCCAGGTGTTTTCCGGCGTCGTGGTGTTCTTGTAGAGGAGAAGAGGGCCTTTCTGGTGCGCAGCCGCTATATCCAGCACGCCGCGATTCCAGAAGTCGGCGAGGGCTATGGCGCGCCCGTCGTACTGCTCCGTTACGCCTACGGCCTGTGCTACCTCTCGGAACCGGCCCAGTCCATCACCCAGCCAGAGGCGTTTCTGCTGGTATCCCGCGAGGCTGCGGCCATGCATGGCGGGCCAGTTTTTTGCGTCAGAGATGATCGCGCTGTGGGCTCCGGCAACTTTGGAAAAATCGTACCAGTAGCTTTCCTGGCGGTCGGCGGAGATGTAGCCATTCGTCACGAAAAGGTCCATCGCGCCGTCATTGTTGAGGTCGCCGAACTGGGCTCCCCAGCTCCAGCCACCCGACTCCACTCCCATAGCGCTGGCCATGTTCTGGTACGTCAGCTTACCATTTTTCCGGCTGGGAACCCAGAGGTTATTACCCTGGAGAAGAATGCCTTCTTCCGAGATATTCGAGACGTATACCGCGTACTCACCCTGGTTCAATATGTCGCCGAACGACACGTTCATTCCACTCTTCGGAACTGCTCCGATGCGGGTGTCATTCGTCGCTTCGGTGAATCCTTTGCCTTCGTTGTTGAAAAAGATCTCATTGATGCCGTAGTCATTCGCTACGAACAGGTCGGGATAGCCGGTGCCGCGCAGGTCGGCGGCGCCTACGGCGAACGTCCAGCGATTCGATTGCGGGCCGAGCAGGTCGGTCTTATCCTCGAACGTTCCGTCGCCGCGTCCCCGGAAGAGGTACTTCCGGCCTCCGTTCCGCGCGTATTCGAAGCTTTCCGGCATCATGCGCGTGCTGGGCAGATCCCAGAGGTTCAGGTCCGGTGGGTAGTAGCTGGCGAAGAAGAGGTCCAGGATACCATCCCGGTCGTAGTCCAGCCAGACGGCGGCATTCACGTTCGTCCATTCGGGGAAGCCGGCCTTTTCCGTGACCCGTGTGAATCCGGTGCCCGCGTCGTTGTGGAAGAGTTCCGGACGGCCCCATTTGTAGAGGAAGAGGTCTTCGTAGCCGTCGTTGTCGTAGTCGCCCCAGACGCTCCCCATCGAGACGCCAGTGCCGTCGCGGTTCAGGTCGGCCACGCCCAGATCTTCCGCTACGTCCACGAACTGACCGTTGCCAAGGTTGCGGTAGAGGGCGTTCCGGCTATTCTCTCCGCTATTCGTCACATACAGATCTTGCCAGCCGTCCCGGTCGAAGTCCACGACTGATACTGCTGCGCCAACGACGGCAATCTGCGGCATGATGTGGTCCAGCTTCGGGTCAAGCGACGGGGCTTCGTGCGTGAACCGGATCCCCGAGGCGGCGGAGACCTCTTCCATGAAGAATCCGTAGCGTGCCAGGGCCGCTTCTGCGTCCACCGGTGCCCTGGAGACGGGTTGTTGCTTGAGCACGAGCGGCGCTGCGAGAAGGCCCCCGAAACATACGGCCAGGATGATTCTGCCTACCCGTGACTGCATCATACCTTTCGTGTTGAAGGGCTCAGGGTGGCGTGTGCAGGAGGGCGCGAACCTGAGCGGGTGGGTCACATGTATAGCCCTGATTATTTATGACGGGCTTGTGAATTGTTGAATATAAATATAAGTTTTCCATTCGCATCCTGCACGAATCATTTCCCCATCCAAACAAAGTAGACTCATGGCACACATCGCCCTCCCGGATGGCCTTCCCGGCATTGTCGGCCCGCTCACACAGTATCCTGAAACCGGTATACCGCTCAATGCACTGGCCGAGGCCGTACTTCGAGGCCCTTCACCGCTGACGCCCGGCGAGCGGGAGCTCATCGCGGCGTACGTCTCTTCCGAGAACGACTGTTACTTTTGCTGCCAATCGCATAGCGCTGTGGCCCGGTATCACCTCGGCGCGGACGCACATCTCGTCGAAGCGGTGATCAAGGACCTCGATTCCGCACCCGTGAGTGAGAAAATGAGGGCGCTCCTGCGGATCGCAAAGAAGGTGCAGATGGGCGGGCGCCGTGTGACGGACGTTGACGTCGCTGCCGCTCGCGCGCAGGGCGCCACGGATAAGGATATCCACGACACCGTTCTCGTCGCTGCGGCATTCTGCATGTTCAACCGCTACGTGGACGGCCTCGCGACGTGGGCACCGGACGACCCGGCCCTCTACGAGGCGCAAGGCGTAGAGCTTGCCACCGTCGGGTACGCCCGACAATCCCTGGCTGCGTAGAAACGACTCGGGTCTGCGACGCACGGCGTGGGACTGGTGAAGACCACAATCCCACGCCGTGCGTCCAGATCAATGCCAGCTGGATTGGATCTGAATGCCTCTTCGTGCATATCTTGGGAGAGTGGCCGTCCGGCCTTGCTTTTCCGTTCGTAGTACCTAGTCCCATGATCGAGCCCACGCCGGGCACGGCCCCTTCCCAGTCCAGTGAGCAGGATCGCATTCTCGTCGAGCGTGCCTTGGCGGGGGAGGAACATGCTTTCCAGGGACTCGTCGAGAAATACCGCAAGGCGCTGTACCATCACATCAACCGGATGGTGCGGGACAAGGCGGAACTGGATGACCTCGTTCAGGAGAGTTTCATCAAGGCTTTTTCCGCGCTGGATTCCTACTCCACGCAGTTCGCCTTCTCCACGTGGCTCTATAAGATCGCCACGAATCACACGATTGACTACCTTCGCAAGAAGAAACTCCCGACGTTCTCCATCGATAAGCCCATCCGCACGAAAGAGGGGGAGTTAGAGTACGAAGTGCCGGACACGACGTACCGTCCCGATCGGCATATCGTGGAGGACCAGCGGCGGCAACTCATCCAAGAGGCTATCGACGCCCTGCCGGAGAAGTATCACCGTGTGATCGTGATGCGGCACCAGCAAGAGAAATCCTATGAGGAGATCGCCGAAGAACTGGATTTACCCCTCGGCACGGTCAAGGCTCACATCTTCCGCGCCCGCGAGCTACTCAACAAGTATCTCCGGGACAAGCGGCATTCGTTGTAAGAGGTCGTTGGCGGTCAGTTATCAGCCAGAAAGGTTTTGAAACGGTAGGGGCACACCGCGTTGGTGTGCCCCTACCGTTATGACAGCTTGTGGCCTGATATCGGTGTTTACGATACCCGTTCCCGCTGGCGGACTGGCTCATGCTCCGTGATGGCCATGATCTCGAAACGGATGCCGTTATCACCCGGATAGGGGTTGTGGTGGTCGTGCCGGTTCATCCAGATCTCGTCCGGAATACCTTCAGGGAAGGCGTTGCAGACGTGCTGGGTCTCTTGCTCCCGGTCAAGGTGTTTGCAGGCCAGGCACATGGTCTGAACTGGGTAAGCCATACGTTGCCTCCTCTATCGTGTTGGTGAACCGTTTTCTGTATATCCCATCCTACTGGTTGCTGCCTATCAAGATTCAGATGTGTTCAAATTTGTAACCAGTCTAAATACAGCAATTTCAATATTTAAACCTAGTCTAGATTGCCAGGGGCTGACAACTGTGCGGCGCATGGGCGGCACGAGGTTTCGAAAAACGAGTAGCCCCGACAGTTCGGAGCATGTCCCGTAGCGCATGATGTGGTGTGGGAGTGGATGGCACAGGTGGCACGTAGTGGTGGGGTTTGCGGGCGGCATATCTCGGCCTTGCGGGACAGGAGATCCCGTCAGTTCGGAAGGTACGGATGGCGCATTTCGTTTCTATTCGTCGCTCTTGTGAGAAACTTGAAACGCAATTCACGCGAGCTCTTCTTTACTTATCAGACAGGCGGGTTTAATTTAGACTCATTCTAAATTGTGATCCTGTCCATGAGCATGCTCGACGAGTTCATCAAGGCCTGCCCTGTCGGCTTTAGCATTTTTGAACAGCCCCGGGCCGGTCAGTCGTACAAGTATTACGTTTCAGGAAAAGGCTGCACGCTGGGTGTGCTCTTCGAGGATACCCTGAACGTCTATTTTGAGTGGCTCACAGAGGACGGCGTACCGGTGACGTATCCGCCGGAAATCCGCTACAAATGGTTTAAGAAGTGTGATTTCGTCCGTCTTCTGGATCTAGGCGTCTGGGAAGTCACGAGCAGCGAAGGCGCCGTGACCGCTTAAGCACTCCCGGTATTGGCGGATGGTAGCGGGACGGCTCGGGCCGATTCCGGTGCGTCCTGGTATGATCTGCGAGGTGCTGCTCACGGTATTGCGTGAAGGGGAAGGATGGCGTGCTTGCAATCCGCGCTCTCATTATAGCTGATGCTGCCGTACCGGCGGTCGCGGCGCCGGAATTCCGCTATGGCTTCCCGAAGGTCGTCGCCGTCGTAGTCCGGCCATGACGTAGGCGTGAAGTAAAGCTCAGCATAGGCACATTCCCACAGCAGGAAGTCGCTCAGGCGTTGCTCGCCGCCGGTTCGGATGAGCAGATCGACATCGGGCGTGGCGCAGTCCGTGTGGTAGACCGCACCCAGTGCTTCTGCGAAGGCCTGCCGGTTCGAGGAGGCACCCGGCAGGGCAGCAGCATGGAGGATCGCGTCGCGAGCGGAATAGTCTATGGCGAGCCGGAGGAGGAGCCGATCGCCTTTGGCCGTGATGGATTCGGCGTGCTCGATCGCCCGGCGCAGTGCTTCCGGCAGCCGGTCGCGCCGTCCGATAATCTGGAGCCGTACTCCGCTGTCTCGCAGCTTGCTTGCTTCGGATGCCAGATGCATCCGAAATAGCCGCATCAAGGTACGGACTTCGTCTGATGGGCGCTTCCAGTTATCTGACGAGAAGGCATACAGGGTGAGTATGCCGATGTCCAGTGCGGGTGCCGCTTCCACGATGCGCCGTACGGCGCGGACACCCTGGCGGTGCCCCGCCGCACGCGGCAGACCTCGCTGCTGCGCCCAGCGCCCATTCCCGTCCATGATGATGGCGACGTGGATCTTGCTATCGTTCATACGTACTTACCGCGTGTGGTGTGCTCTGCTGTGTGCACTGTGGTGATGCCGCATGCTTCATGCGAAGTGGTACAGGAGGGGGAAGAGAAACGTGATGAAGGCAGCCCAGATGCCGTAGACCACGATATAGCGCGCCGTGTAGGTATCGACCGAGTGGAGGGCGGTGCGGCCTCGCAGCATGAGGACGTACTGTATCAGGATGCCGGTGAGGTGGATGAAGATGAGCAGGTTCGCGCCCAGCACTGCAATGCGATTCGGGGTGAATCCGTAGGAGGCCAGGCGGAACAGGATGGCGGAGAGCGCTACGAGGTCCAGAACGAGGCCGACCGCGACCATGCCGACGTTTACATAGTCCGTGAGGGACTTCGTCCGGGTGCCCGTCCGCTCTGCTATGCTGAGTGTGACGAGGGCGAGGACGCCAAAGAGCATCAGGTTAAAGGCAAGGAGGAACTCGCGATCCGTGTACGGGCTCTTTCGTAGCGCGCCCATAGTGCCCAGGTATACCAGGAGGGTGATCAAGACGAGCGGGGCGAATACGCGGGCGAGCAGGGGGGCGATGCGGGTACGTGGCTGGTTGTAGGTAATAGCTGTGGCGACGAGTGGGGCGGCTACCGCGCCGTACACGGCGATGTACGTCATGTACCACTCTTCTATACCGAGGCCGATGACCTGGAAGAGCAGGATGGTAATGCCGGTGAGTGCGGCTCCACCAATCAAGATGAGCGCGGCATAGGTGACTGCTTCTCCGGTTCGTCTGATGTACTCGGTCCGGACATTCAAAGCGAAGCCGCCACCGTAAGCCAGCCCTGCAAGGAGCCACAGTACGATGGGGAGGTGGATGGCGGCCAGGAGGATGGTATCCGAGCGTTCGGGGTGAGGTAGCATGTTGATGTAGGCGAGGGCACCCATGAACAGCACGCCCAGCCAGGCGGCGATACGCCCCGGAATACGTTGCTTGAAGGCGAAGTAGGCCGCGGCAAACGGAAAGAAGAAGAGGCCGAGGTTCCGTAGCGTGAACGGATCCTCATCGATTCCGCTGAAAAAAGCGGGCAGTCTCGCGTACGTGCCAGCCACCAACGCCAGTCCTATTATGACGGCCGCTTCCAGCAGGCGGGGCTTGCTTTCCGCCGGGTGTGCGGATTCGTCGTATGCGAGCCGGACGCTCCAGGCTTGCAGGAGAAGGGAGTCGGGCCTGATCTGCAGAAGATCCGGCAACGCATGTGAAAAGCGGACCGGATTCTGGCGGTACAGCCGTTCCAATTCGGTTGGGTCATTTATCGCGGCGCGGAGGGTTTCATCGAACCCTGCCTCTGACATCGAAGCACCCGTGTCTGCTGTCATTGGCGTTATCTTGTACTTTATGTTGTAAAGTGAATGGGCAAAAAAATAGCGTCACCTGCGAGCCATTTCGATGATCTGCTCCATCTGGTCCAGGTAGGAACTCAGGGCATGGCGTCCCAGGGAGGTCAACTGATATTCCGTTCGCGGAGTGCGGTCCTCGAAGGACTTCGTGCAGGCAATGTATCCGGCCTCTTCCAGCTTTCGTGCATGGACGCTCAGGTTGCCATCCGTTGTCGCCAGCAGCCGTTTCAGATCGTTGAAACTCAACTGGTCTGTCGCCGCGAGGGCGCTCAGGATGCCCAGGCGTATGCGCTCATGCACGAGCCGGTCCAGCTCCACCGGAAAGGCGGTCGCTCTTTCTCGTTCGTTTTTGCGTTCTCTCGTCCCATCCGCCGTTCTTGCCATATCAGCCCCCATGATTACGTGCGATGATCCATCCACAGACGATGTGGAGTCCTCCAAAGCCTGCCGCAAGTAGCGCGTCGGCCCACACCGCAGGGGCGAACAGGGCGACGGTGCCGATCACCATGAACAACACTCCCATGATCGGGATGATTTTGACCGAATGGGCTCCGCCAGTGATCGTACCGGCTCCATACAGAAGTAGCCAGAGGGCGGGCAGGAGATCGACCTCATTGCTTTGCCAGAGCGCTGAGGTCAGCAGAGCGCCTGCCAGGAACGGGGGGACGAGACTCAGGAAGTATTTCCGCGCCGGTCCCGAGTGCAATGATACGCCCACACGTCTGGACTTCCGGGTGAGTGCTGCAATGCCTATTACGAACGCGACCGCTGCTTCGCCGAGCCAGACGGCCAGCCACATACTCTCAGAGGATTGCTGCGCCGCAATCAAGGCGGCTGCCAGCGCGGTCGTTCCCATGGCTATCGCGCCATATCCCGGCACAGCGGTAAACGAACCCGAGCGCTCCATCATGTCCCGAATGTAGCGCAGGTGTTCCGCCGCGCCGATCTCCGGCGGCGGCTTCTCGATGGCATGCCGTCGTACGGCTGGACGGTCGATGGACATATGATGCATTCGTTGTGATTTGAGGCACTTTACGACGCAAAGTAGATGGGGTTTCAGCGGGAGGGCCTATTTTTGTTTTTATCCTGTCCCTTCTTCGTAGTATCGCATGGCTCTTCCCACTACGGTCTGGCTCCGCGCCGAAGGCGCTGCAATGCTGGCTCTTTCTGTCCTCTTATATACCCGTACGGGCGAGGGGTGGCTTCTTTTCATTCTTCTGCTTCTCGTGTCGGACCTCTCGATGCTCGGGTATCTGGGCGGGCCGCGCGTCGGCGCAATCGCCTACAACGTTGTGCACACCTATGCGACGCCCATCGTGCTGGCCGGGCTCGGCGTGCTCACCGGGAGCGCGCTCGTGATGGCCCTCGCGCTCATCTGGACGGCGCACATCGGCCTGGACCGGATGTTTGGCTATGGATTGAAGCTACCGACAGGATTTCAGGACACCCATCTGGGGCGCATTGGGAAGGGAGCGTAGGTGGAGGGCATGGCTCGCCATGCCTGTACGACTTCTGGCGCCGGAGAGAGGGGAGCACGCTGAAACCAAGCGGATCAGGCCGCGTCGGTTTCAGCGGTGCTGGTGAAGTCTACGGCGACGAGCTTGGAGACGCCCTGTTCCTGCATGGTGATGCCGTACATGCGGTCGGCGAGTTCCATCGTGCGTTTGTTGTGCGTGACAAGGATGAACTGCGTCGATTCCGAGAACTGGCGGATGAGGTCCATGAACCGGGTCACGTTGGCATCGTCCAGCGGAGCATCCACCTCGTCCAGGATACAGAAGGGGCTCGGTTTGACGAGGTAGATAGCGAAGAGCAGGGCGATGGCTGTCAGCGTTTTTTCTCCACCGGAGAGCTGTGCGATGGTGCTGGGGCGCTTACCACGTGGCTTTGCCATGATCTCGATGGGGGATTCCAGGAGGTCGTCCGGGTTGGCGAGCTCGAGGTCTGCTTGCGCATCGTCCCCGAAGAGGTGGGCGAAGATGCGGATGAAGTGACCGCGGATGAGATCATAGGTCGTCTGGAAGCGCTCGGCTGCCGTGGTGTTGATCTCCTCGATGGTGCTGACGAGCGTTTGCTCGGCCTGCCGGAGGTCTGCCTGCTGGGCGATGAGGAACTCGTATCGTTGCGCTTCCTCGTCGTAGGTCTCGAGCGCCAGGGCGTTGATGGTACCGAGGGCCTTGATCTTGTTCCGGAGATCCAGCACTTCCGCTCGTACGGTCTGTTCATCGAGATCGGGAGGGAGGGTCACGGGCTCCGTACGGAGGTCTCGCCCGAAGTTTTCCTGAACGTGGGCGAGGAGGTCTTCGAGGCGCGTGTGGATCTCTGTGAGGCGCACCTCGCGCCCGTGTTCGTCACGGATCAGGGTTTCGCGCTCCTGCCGAACCTGCCGGAGGCGGCCCTCCAGGTCCGATATGGCTTGGCGTACCTGCGTGACCGCTTCGTCTGCCGACGTGACGGCGCGTTCCAGATCGGCGCTCTGGCCGCGAATGCCGTCCAGTTGCTCCTGAATCTCGTTGGCCCGGCCCTGGGTGGCGCGGATCCGTTCCATGAGGGCGGCCAGATCCTGTTCACGCGTACCGGCCCGATCGGCGAGATCCTTCAGAGCCTGCATGGTGCGGTCGAGGTCCGCTTTGATGTTGTCGCGGCGGTTGCGGGCCTGGACGGCGGCGATGTTGGCTTCGTTATACCGGGCGACCGCTCCACGGCTCTCTGCGTCGGCCTGCTGGAAGGTCTCTTCCGCGGCCCGCCGCTGCCGGCGCAGTTCGTTCAGCGCTTCTTCCTGCCTCCGAACCTGTTCGGTCTGCTCGGAGGATTCGGTGCGCACCTGGGCCATTTCGGCCTCGATGGATTCGGTGCGGCCCGCCACCTCCGACTGCCGCCGCAGGAGCGCATCCCGCTCGTATACCGCCCGCTCGTGTGCCCGCTCGGCATCCGAGAGGGCTTTGTCGGCCTGAGCGGCGGCCTGCCGGGATGCCTCGAACGGAACGGCATCGCGTTCCTCCTGCAGACGCTGGACGGCCTGCGTCCTCTCCGCCAGCTCCGCATCTAGTTCGGTGAGCAGCACCCGGGTGGCGTCCCGCTGCTCGCGACGGGTCATACGGCTGGTGAGCGGTGACGGCCCCGTCTTCCGGCTGCCGCCCTTCAACAGGCCCCGCGTATCGATCCACTCGCCGGAGCGGGTTACTAGGCGGGCACCGTACTCCGCTGCCTGCGCTGCTTCCGTCGCCGCATCCAGATCGTCGGCGAGGTACACGTTCTCGAGGAGGATCGATGCGAGGCGCTCGTACGTAGGATCAGAGAGGCGGACGAGGTCGATGAGGGGCACCGTACCCGATGGCGTCGGAGACGGCGTGGAGCGGGTGGGCGATGCCGGGATCCGGTCGAGGATGATGAACCCGGCCTGGCCGCGTTCCTCGTTCCGGAGCAGGGCAAGCGCCTGTCGCGCCTCCGCATCGGATGCTACGACGATGCACGATGCAAACTCCCCGAGTGCGGCTTCGAGGGCGAGTTGCGCGTCTTCATGCGAGGTCAGCACGTCGGAGACGGTGCGGAGGTCGGACGCCGACCAGCCCGGAGCCGTAGCGAGAAACTGCACGGCATCCGAGAACTCCTCATAGGAGGAGACGAGGCTTTCGAGCAGGTTGAGTTCGGCGGCGACGGCCTCACGGCGGCGCTGCACCTGCTGCAATGCTTCCTGTGCGGCTTCCAGTTCGGCAACGATTTCTTTACGGCGGGCGGCGGCCTGATCGAGCGTCGCATGGGCCGCGTCCCGCTGTGCCCGGCTCTCTTCGACCGTGCGCGCGGCGAGGTTCACCCGGGCTTCCAACTGTTCCAGACTCTCGGCAGCTTCTGACGTCTGCCGTTCGTGACGGGCGCGGTCCTGTTCCAGCAGATCGAGCCGGTTCGTCAGCCGGTCCAGGTTGCGGCGGGCAGCATTGAATTCCTGCTCGGCGTTTTCGAGGCGGCGGCGCAGTTCCTGCGCCTGTCGCTGCTGCGATTCCGCGGCAACGCGGGCCTGGTCTCGTACGGTCCGGGCAGCCGAGAGGGCTTCATCGGCCGCTGCCAGTTGTGGCTCAGCCGCTGCGAGGTCGGCGGTGAGGCGGGCGGCCGTTTCTTCCAGCGCGGTTTGCCGTGCGTCCGCTTCGGCCCGTTCCCGCTCAATGCGTTCCAGGTCGCGGCGGTAGGCGTCCAGGCGTTCCCGCTCGATACGGAGGTCCGATTCCAGGCTTCGCACCTGCTCCCGGTGCGCTCCGAGCCGGCGGCGGCGCTCGGTGAGCGTCTGCTCGCGTGCGTTCAACTCGGCCCGTAGCTGTTCCTGCTGTGTCTCCTGCTCGGACAGCCGCCCGGTTGTTTGCTCGGACCGGTTTTGCAGCGCTTCGATCTCAGCGCGGAGCGCACGTTGCTGTTCATCGAGCCGGTTGCACTCGGCCTGAGCCAGCGCCAGTTCCAACTCGTGGAGGCGAGTTTCATACTCCCGATACTTCGCCGCCTTCTCTGCCTGTCGCTTGAGGGTGCGGACCTGTTTTCCGATCTCTTCGGTGAGGTCGTTGAGGCGGCTGAGGTCGCCACGGGTTTCTTCGAGCTTTCCGAGCGCCTGCTTGCGGCGAATCTTGTATTTCGTGATGCCGGCGGCTTCTTCGAACAGCCGGCGCCTGTCCTGGGCATTTTCCGACAGGATCTCCTCGATCATCTTCAATTCGATGACCGAGTAGGCGCCCGCTCCCATGCCCGTATCCATGAACAGGTCGAGGATGTCCTGGAGGCGGCATTTGACCCCGTTGAGAAGGTATTCGGATTCGCCGCTACGGAAGAGGCGGCGGCCCAGCGTGACCTCGGTGTACTCGACGGGCAATACGCCCCGTGTGTTCTCGACGGTCAGCATCACCTCGGCCATGCCGAGCGGGCGCTTTTTGGAGGTCCCGTTGAAGATGACATTATCCATCTTGTCGGACCGCAACACGCGTGCCCGCTGCTCGCCGATGACCCACCGGACGGCATCAACGATGTTCGACTTGCCGCACCCGTTCGGGCCGACGATGGCGGTCACGCCCGGGTCGAACTGAAGCGTCGTGCGTTCGGCGAAGCTTTTGAAACCGTGGACTTCGAGTTTGCTGAGGTACATCTGTGAGGAGAACTATACCCATTACGGCATGGCAACGGGGCACTTGTATGCATCTGTGTTACTTCGGATTCACAAGATGGTAAAATTGACTCCGGCTGAATCCGTTGCCGGGCTCATGCATTTCGACTAGATGCTCCCGGCGCACATTACGCACGATCCCCATGCTATACCGTGTACTGGCCGATATCGTCGTTGTGATCCACTTTGCGTTCGTGCTATTCGTCGTGCTGGGTGGATTCCTGGTGCTTCGCTGGCCGAAGCTGGCGTGGGTGCACGGGCCGGCGGCCATATGGGGTACCTTGATCGAATTCGGGGGGTGGACCTGTCCGCTGACGCCGCTGGAGAACAGGTTCCGGCGGCTCGGTGGCGAGGCGGGGTATGAAGGCAGCTTCATCGAGCAGTATATTCTTTCGATCCTGTATCCGGCGGGGCTCACGCCGGGCATCCAGATCGCGCTCGGGATCGGGGTTCTCGTGATCAACGCGGTTCTGTATACGGTTATCATTCGCCGGTCCCGGAGGCGAAGAGCGGCCAAGGGAAGGTCGTGAGGAAGACCGTAGTCGGTACCGCGTTCCACGATCCCCTTACTTTGAGCTATCTTCTCGTTCTCGATCCAGCCACTTCATAATCCGCATTACTCATGAAGCGTGTTCTGTTCTCCATCTCTCTAGCTGCCGTTGCCCTCATGTTGATGACCGCCCTCGCGCCGGATGCGGCAGAGCCCGTCCGGCACATCGTGGTATTCAAGTACAAGCCGGATGCCTCGCCGGAGAAGATCCAGCAGGTCACGGATGCTTTCCGCGCTCTGAAGGATAAGATTCCGGGCATTATCTCCTTCGAGCACGGGGTCAACAACAGCCCGGAGGGGAAGAACCAGGGATTCACCCATATATACCAGATGACCTTCGAGAGCGCGGCGGCGAGGGATGCCTACCTGCCGCATCCGCAGCACAAGGAGTTCGGGAAGCTTCTGGGGAGCACGGGTATTCTGGAAGACGCGTTCGTCGTGGACTACGTGCCGCAGGATTGATCGTGCCAGCCGCATGAGTACAGGCAAAGGCCGCCGGGACACGCAGGCTCCCGGCGGCCTTTTGCGTTTGTATGCCGGCTCAGGGTATCAGAATTCGATTTTATAGCTCAACACCGGAAGCGGGTATCCTTCCTTTACCAACTCTACAGTATCCAGGGCATAGTTGTAGTCCAGGGTAACGTCCTTTGCAGCCAGGGCATTCTTCACCTGGAGTGCCCAGGTCTCGGCGAAGCGACGGCGGTTGAGACGGTACGTCACCGTCAGGTCGAGTAAGACGGTGTGCGGATAGCGGGCTTCGAAGGCGCGGTACTCATCGTAGACTACCGTTTCCTGTATCCTGGAGGCGTCCAGATCGACCGGGCTATGCCGTTTGCCGCCCACGGCGATAACGCGGCCGTTGAGGCCCAGGAGGTTGTTCCGGCTGCCTATCGAGAACTCCTTTCCGAAGAGCAGGTTGGCTGCGTAGCCCTGATCGAAGCGGGTGCGACGCCAGATGCCGTCGCCGCCACGGTAGCTCGAGCGGAAGAGCGAGCCGGTGGCGAGCCAGTAGTAGCCATCCTGCAGGAAACGCTCCGCCGTGAGTTCCAGGCCGTAATTCTTGCCCAGCCCGTCATTGACGAGCGGCTCATCGAAGGTCCAGTCCTGTTCAAGGTTCAGCATGCTGAAGGAACTGTCCGGGATGACGGGTACATCGAACAGGTACTGGTAGTAGCCTTCCAGCTTGAGGCGGCTTGCTTCTCCTATGGCACGGTCGTAGCCGATGACCGCATGATGGGCTTTGGTGAAGTCGAGGCTGCGGTTGGGGTAAACGGGGCCGCTCGGGGTCGTATGCTGAACGAGGTAGAAGCGCAGTTCCTCGATCTGGCTGTGGAGCCCGTAGCCGAGACTGAGGGCCTGACGAGGCGCGACATTCCAGCGCAAGCCCACGCGAGGCTCCAGCGTGTGGTGTCCGGTGAGTTCGAAGTATTGCGCATGGATGCCCAGGTTCAGTGCCAGAACGGGCAGCAGGTTCAAACGCGATTGCGTCGAAAGCTGTAGCAAGGTGCCGCTTCCCTCGCCGGCTGCAACCGGCACGACGGGAGGTACGTCGTCAGGCGCCGCCATCAGGTTCAGGTCGTACAGGAGGTGCTGTACGGAGAAGCCGGTCCGGTTGACGTGCCGAGGGCCGAACTTGTGGTTCAATGTGGAGCCGAAGATGATCCGGCTCGTGGTGCTGTTGATGTACAGGTTGGGGTGAAGCACGAGGTCGGTTCCGATGCGCTCCTGATCCCACTGTGTCCGGTTGATGGTTGCGGCGATTCTCGTTTCCAGGGCGCTGCGATCGCTTAGGAGGAGGTCGTGAGAAATGCCTGCGGCCCCTACTCCCAGGTTCATTTCAAAGCGGGTTCTGTCCCATAATTCGTACTGCCATTCGGATGAGTCCGGGTTTGCCTGGAGGTTCTGGTGATCGAGTCCGCCGATCCCCCATACCTCGAACCGGCCCGCCTTTCGGGTAGGGAAGCTCAGCTTGAAGGAGAGATCCTGGTAGCTCGTGCCTGCATCGGTAGGCAGCAGCGGCATGAGGAGGGCCAGGGTCGAGTAGCGGTAGTTGAAGAGATAGGACGATGGTTTCCCCCGTACAAACGGACCTTCAGACGCTACATCGACGCCGATGAGGCCGACCTGGACCGTGTGTTCGCGGGTGGCTGCATTGCCGGAACGGAAGTTCATATCGAACACGCCGGAGAGGGCGTTCCCGTACTCGGCGGGGAAAGCACCCGTGAAGAAGTCGGAGTCCGCAAGGAGCTGACTGCTGAAGAGGGTGAGACCGCCTCCGCCCGCTACGGAAAGTCCGGCGAAGTGGTTCGGATTGGGGATCTCGACACCCTCCAGACGCCAGAGCACGCCTTTCGGGGCATTCCCTCGGATAGAGAGGGCGTTCTGCTGGACTCCTCCCGTGGACGCGACACCTGCGAAGGCAGATGCCATGCGTGCGGGGTCGTCCACGCCGCCAGCGTACCGGCGGGTCTCTTCGACGGAGAAGGAGCGTGCGCTCACGAGGGCCATGTCATTGAGGGGGCGTTCCTTAGCAAACTCTGCGACGACCGTGATCCCAGCCCCCTGTATCACCTCTTCGCGCAATTCTACGGTGAGTACGACTTCTTTACCGGAGGTGACGAGTACGTTCGGCCATACGAGCGTCTCATACCCGACGTAGCTCACCTGGAGCGTCTGCCTCCCCAGGGGGACTTCGGCTAAAACGAATGCGCCTTCGGCGTCCGTCGTGGTTCCACGAAAAGGCTCCACGCCGAGGATGAAGACGCTGGCGCCGGGGAGCGGTGCCTGTGTGTCCGAGTCAATGACTCGCCCGCGTATGGTCTGTCCGGTGGGTTCCGTAGTACGGAGCGGTTCAGGTTGAGCAGAGGCGAGCAGGGTGGGGATGAACAGGGCGAGCAGGAGCGAACCCCGATAGCGCAGGTTACGGGTACGATGAGGTGATTGCATGGACTCTGATGTGATGTTGGCCGCCCGTGTGGCTGTGCTCGGCAGTGGAGCGGGGGCGTGCGTATGTCAGAGCCGCAGGGTACCGGATTCCAGCCGGCGATTCGCCTGAGCCGGTGGGATGAGACGTGTCGTAGCTGTCCAATCCCGCGGGATTGGACGTGGATCAGAGCGCCCAAACCCCTTTATCCGGCGGGCCTTACACTTCGGTACCGATCTGCTGGCGGTACTCGGAGGGTGTCATGCCCGTATGGCGTTTGAAGACGGCGTTGAAGGAAGACTTGGACTTGAATCCGGCTTCCAGGCCGATGGCAAGGAGCGTGAGGTTGGCGGACCGGGGATCTTGCAGGCGCTCCTGCACCTCGCGGACGCGATACCCATTCACGAAGTCATAGAAGTTCTGACCGGCCTGTGTATTGATGACCTCCGTGAGGTTGTGGGGTGAGATGCCGAGAACGTCGGCGAGGTCCTGCAGGGTGAGGTCGCCGCGCCGGTAGAGTTTCTGCTCGTCCATTACCTGGATGAGCGTTTGCATATGGATCTGCGCCGACTCGGGGTTCATGCCGGATTTGGCATAGCGGGGTTTGTCTGCCGGGTCGGCAGTTTTACGCGACGCGCTCGTTTCGGTATCTGCCTGCAGGTGTTCCAGTGAGGCGGGGTAGAAGATTTCCGGCTGCCGCAGTCCGAGATAACCGATGGCGTAGACGAATACCGTCGTGCTGAAGAGGGTCAGGTCGTCGTAAAGTGTATCGGGGTTCATCCCGATATGCGTAGACCTATTCCTTGCATCCAGGAGGTAAAAGGTAATCGCTACTCCGGCGAGGAGGACGATGCCCACGACCAGTTTGTGCAGCCAGGCAAGGTTAAGGCGTTCGGCCGCCGAGGAGGTCTCCTTCATGCGCTTCTGGTGACGCTGAACAAGACGGAGCGTGAGGGCGACGTAGAGGAGCGCCTGTATGATCTTGAACGGGGTTACGATGGCAAGGAAACGCCCCAGTGCGAATGCCTCCGGAGCCTGCTGGAAAGCCAATTTGTCCGCTCCGCTCCTGGCGTAAAAGGGCAGCATGATGACCAGCATGACCAGAAACGGCAGTCCGTGTATCAGATCGCTACGGCGTAGTGCGGGCTCTCTGCTGGTGAGGGTTCTGGCGTAGAGGTACACGACCGGGCCGTACAGGAGCGTCAGAGGGACATCGATGCCGATGATGGCGGGAAACGTTCTGTATGCACCGCTTACGCTGTAGACGGCCATTGCCTGGTCTATGGAGAAGGATAGCATCAGCACGGCGAGCAGCTTGTTGGGCAGTGCGTTGTGCTGGCGGCTTGCCAGAACGGCTGCAAGGAAGACTCCCTGCACGGCGCCCAGAATATGGGCTATGCGAAGCCAGTCGGATAGAGACGATGCATCCATGTGGGAGAGGCTCGCGTGTTGGAGATGGATGGGTCGTGCTATACGTGTACGTGACCGGCGAAGTTCGGGTTACGGTGATGAACCGGCCTCGGAAGGAAGCCGGGGCGGTGTTCATACTCGTTTCTCTGGTGACGGGATGACCTGGTTTCCCGGGACATCAATGTAGGAGCCCCGGGCGGCGTAACGCCACCTGCGGAGCTAAACCCAACAAAGGTTCAAAAATGAGAAGCCCGCCACACCGGTGGGGTGTGGCGGGCTTCGTCGATCTATCTAAACGCGCGGGGGTACCGCGCGGTTGGTTCAGGTTTCGGCCGGGGCGGCTTCGGCGATGGTTTCGAAGGTGAGGCCGGAGCCGTCCGGTGCCAGGTCGATGCGGACGGTTTCGCCGTCCTGGATCCAGCCGGAGAGGATCTCCTCGGCGAGTTTATTGGCGATCTCGCGCTGGAGGACGCGTTTCAAGGGGCGGGCACCGAAGACGGGATCGAAGCCCTTGTCGGCAAGCCAGTCCTTGGCGTCGTCCGTGAGCTGGAGCGTGACGTCGTGGTTTTTCTCGGCCATGCGCCGGATGTGTTCGAACTGGATCTCGACGATGCGCCGGATCTGCTCGCGGCCCAGCGGCCGGAACATGACGATCTCGTCGATGCGGTTGAGGAACTCGGGGCGGAGCCGCTGTTTGAGCAGGTTCATGAGATCGTCGCGCAGGCGGTCTTCCGCCTGGGGAGACAGTTCCCCATCGAGGGCTTCCATGCGCTCGCGGATGATCTCCGAGCCCAGGTTGCTCGTCATAATGATGATGGTGTTGCGGAAGTCCACCGTGCGGCCCTGGTTGTCCGTGAGGCGCCCGTCGTCGAGGACCTGGAGGAGGATATTGAAGACCTCCGGGTGGGCCTTCTCGATCTCATCGAGGAGGACGACCGAGTAGGGCTTGCGGCGTACGGCCTCGGTGAGCTGGCCGCCTTCTTCGTAGCCGACGTAGCCCGGTGGCGCGCCGATGAGGCGGCTGACGGTATGGCGTTCCTGGTACTCGCTCATATCGATGCGGACCAGAGCATGCTCGTCGTTGAAGAGGAAGGCAGCGAGGGCCTTGGCGAGTTCGGTCTTACCGACGCCGGTGGTGCCGAGGAAGATGAAGGAGCCGATGGGGCGCGTTTCTTCCTGGAGTCCCGCGCGGCCCCGGCGGACGGCGTTCGCCACAGCGGAGAGGGCTTCGGGCTGGCCGACGACGCGCTGCTCCAGCACTTCTTCGATGCGCAGGAGCTTGGCACGCTCGCTCTCCAGCATGCGCGAGACGGGGATGCCCGTCCAGCGGGAAACGATAGCGGCGATGTCTTCGCTGTCAATTTCTTCCTTCAGAAGAGAGCCGTTCTTCTGGATCTCGGCGAGCCTGGCGTTGGTTTCCGCGACCTCCCGTTCGAGCGCGGGGATGCGGCCATAGCGGATCTCGGCGACGCGTCCGTAGTCGCCCTGGCGCTCCAGGTTTTCAGCCTCGACGCGCAGGCTTTCAATTTCCTCTTTCGCGGTACGGATAGCCTGGATCAGTTCTTTTTCCTGCTGCCAGCGGGTGCGGAGCTGGGTACGCTGTTCTTCCAGGTTGGCGAGTTGCTCGGCGATGCGGGCGAGCTTTTCCTCGTTGTTGCTGTCGCGCTTGACGGCTTCACGCTCGATCTCCAGCTGGCGAATCTGGCGCTCCAGGTTGTCCAGGTCCTCCGGCATGGAGTCGATCTCGATGCGAAGGCGGGCAGCGGCCTCGTCGATGAGGTCGATGGCCTTATCCGGGAGGAAGCGGTCCGTGATATAACGATGGCTGAGTTCTGCCGCGGCGACGATGGCGCTGTCCTGGATGCGTACGCCGTGGTGCACCTCGTACTTGTCCTTGATGCCACGCAGGATGGAGATGGTGTCCTCCACGCTCGGCTCATCGACGAGGACCATCTGGAAGCGGCGTTCGAGGGCCTTGTCCTTCTCGAAGTACTTCCGGTACTCGTCCAGGGTGGTGGCTCCGATGGCGCGGAGCTCTCCGCGGGCGAGGGCGGGCTTGAGGATGTTGGCGGCGTCCATGGCGCCTTCGGCGGCACCGGCGCCTACGAGGGTATGGATCTCGTCGATGAAGAGGATGATTTCGCCATCGGACTCCTGTACTTCCTTGACGACGGCCTTCAGGCGGTCCTCAAACTCACCGCGGTACTTGGCACCGGCAATGAGGGCGCCCATGTCGAGCGTGTGGACTCTTTTGTCTTTCAGCCCTTCCGGAACATCCCCCTGCACGATGCGCGTGGCGAGGCCTTCGGCGATGGCCGTTTTACCCACGCCCGGTTCTCCGACGAGGACCGGGTTGTTCTTCGTGCGACGGGAGAGGATCTGGAGGACGCGGCGGATTTCCTCGTCGCGGCCGATGACCGGGTCGATCTTGCCGCGGCGGGCGAGGTCGCACAAGTCGCGCGTGAAGCGCTGGAGGGCCTGGTAGCGATCTTCGGCGTGCGGGTCGGTGACGCGCTGGCTGCCGCGTACGTCTTTCAGAACGGCGAGAATCTTCTCCTTATCGACGCCCTGATCTCTCAAGGCACCGCCGACATCGTCCTTTGCCTCCGCGAGGGCAATCAGGAGGTGCTCACTGGACACGTACTCGTCCTTGAGCAGTTCGGCTTCGGCTAGGGCGCGGTCGAACGTTTTCTTGAGTTCTGAACCGAGGTACTGGCCGGAGACGCTGGCGCCGGTGACGACAGGGAGCTTATCGAGCGCCATATCGACTTTGCGGCTCAGGGTCTCGCGGTTGGCGCCGAGCTTCTGGAGCAGGGTGTTGACGACGCCGGCCTCGTCATTCAGGAAGGCACGCATGAGGTGGGGCGGCTCGATGCCCTGGTGATTGCGGCCGGCCGCGATCTCCAAGGCCTGCTGGATGGCCTCCTGCGCTTTGAGGGTGAATTTCTGTAGGTTCATATTGAATCTGTCTGTCGGCTACTGGCTATCGGCTGTCGGCTGGAGGGCGGCAATACGCAGCCGCTAGCCGAACGCCGTACTACATGCTTTGAAACTGTCTATTGAATATTTGTCAGATATGCTCGTGGTGAATTCTATGGATGAGGGGTTGAGAAAAGCGTACCATCGGGGCGAGACTGACAAGATGGCAGAGGGCATTTCGGATTGCGGATTTAAGGGTGGTTGTAACGGGGGTGTAACGAACTTTACAAAATTGAACAGGGGTGGAGCGAAGAGGGCGTAGGGGTATGGGGCGAAGAGGGCGCAGCGCGCTGCGCCCCTACGGCGGGGCGGGTGTGTTCGGAGGTTCGGGGACATTGGTGTTCGTAGTGGGGTTGTGTAGGGGCGTGCGGCCACACGCCTCTAGGTGGTCTGGTGCAGGCGGGTGTTGAAACAGGAGCGCCGGTGGCACGGTGGCGCCACCGGTACCTGGATTCCGGGCGGGCGGGCATGATGTTGCAGGTTCTTTCGTCCAGACAGTTTGCTATTGCTGATCGTGTGCGAACATCCCCCTGCCTTGCTCCGCTGGACGCGTTCGCAAGGCTGTCCTCCTTCCAAGGAGGATTTGTTTTACAAGGAGGATTTTGTTTTAGCGGTTCGTATCCAAGGAGGATTTTTAGTCTGGGGACATCGTCGTTGTGCGATTGCAGGGGCGTGTACGATTGCAGGGTCGTCGCGCGGAGAGGCAGCATGCTGTGTCTCTACAATAGCATGGTGTCATGTGGGAATAGTATGGTGCCGTGTGGGTGTGGAGGACACACCGGCGGTGTATCCCTGCAACGCGGTCTCGGGGCCGAGTCGGCGTTCTAGAAGGTAGGTCGTGGGAGGCGTCGTGTCGAGGTTATTCTGGTAACCTGCATATGTGTCGGGGCGGTCGGCGATCAGCGGTCGGCGGTCGGCAAAACCAGTAAGGGGCGGCGGTCGGCAGTCGGTTTCCGGGGGGAGTGGATTGGAGGGACGAGGGAGGTGTGGTGCGGGCTGGTGTGGACACGTGCGTAGAACAGAAAAGCCCGCGTCCGGGGTGGACGCGGGCTTTTCTGTACGAGGTATTCTCGAGGAGGGGTCAGACTTCCCAGCCTTCGCGGTAGGTCCGGCCGACGAACTGGTTGGCCTCCTCAACGTTCGTGATGCGCATGTTCTCGCCATCCCAGAGGAGCTTGCGGCGGGCGAAGAACTCGGTGCGTCCGTCGCCAACGTCTTTGCGGAGCATGTAGCTGCGGATGGCGAGGTTGCCCATGAGGACGGTCTCCGTCATCGGGCCGGCGTAGTCGAAGGAGGAGGTCAGGGCCTTGTGCTCCGGGCTGCCGTAGCCGGCTTTGACAGCATCGACCCACCGGCGCTGGTGGCCGTACTCCGGCTCGTCCTGCGGTCCTGTTTCCGGGCCGAACTCCGTGGTGCCGTCGTTCAGGTAGAGCTTCGGCATCAGCGGCGAGCTGTCGTTGATGTTCGTGGAGATGACGCCGTTCTCACCGATGATGAGCACACCGTTCTGGCTGTTGTGGCCGCCGATATCGTGGTCGGCGGGGATGACGGCCGGGTGGGCGGGACGGATGCCGCCGTCGCTCCAGGTCATCTCGATCGGTCCGCCTTTCGATTTCGGGGTGGGGTCGAAGTGCAGCGTGATGAACGACGAGGGTGGGGCGCCTTCCGGGTGATAGTCGGGTGTCCACATCTCCGTGTACATCGCGCCGACGCTGCACTCGGCATCGGTGGGGTACTTCAGGCCGAGCGTGCGGAAGGGGATGTCGATCAGGTGGCAGCCCACGTCGCCGAGGGCGCCCGTGCCGAAGTCCCACCAGCCGCGCCAGTTGAAGGGATGCAGCTTAGGTGTATAGGGCCGGTATTCGGCCGGTCCCAGCCAGAGATCCCAGTCCAGCGCATCCGGCTTCTGGCTCGGTGCGGGTTCCGGCATGGCGAAGCCCTGCGGCCAGACGGGACGGTTCGTCCAGATCTGGATTTTCTCGATGCGACCGAGGACGCCCGAGTCCACCCACTTCTGGACCAAGCCCAGGAGCGGGTTCGATGCGCCCTGGTTGCCCATCTGGGTGACGATCTTGTGATCGCGGGCCATCTGGGTGAGGATTCGCGCCTCCCGGATGTTGTGGGTCATGGGTTTCTGCACGTACACGTGTATTCCCCGTTCCATCGCGAACTTGGCGGCGGGAGCGTGTACGTGGTCGGGCGTGGAGATCGTGACGGCGTCGATGTCTTTCATCTCATCGAGCATCACCCGGTAGTCGGCATAGCGCTTGGCATTGGGGAAGCGCTCGACGGTGCGAGCGGCCGAGCCGGAGAAGTCCACGTCGGCGAGGGCGGATACGCGCTCGCGCCCGTTGACGGAGGCGTTGAAAATGTCGCTTGCTCCTTTACCACCCGCGCCGATTGCGGCGAGGTTCAACTGATCGCTCGGGGGGGTGTAGCCTACTCCTCCAAGCACGTGCCTCGGGACGATGAAAAAGGTGCTCCCGAGGGCGGCCTTCTTGATGAAAGACCGACGGGAAGCCGAGATATTGGCTCGTTGCGTCATCACAGACATGAATTAGTGAGAAGTGCAGCCCCTATGATACCTATTTTCCGACTTTTATACAATTCGCATTCCGTCGTTTTTCCACGATTCCGGCATCTATGTGCCGGTACGCCGGGGGAGGTTCGGATAGGGACTGCTACGGACTAGCGTATTGAACACCCTCCGTCTGCTTCGCAGCCACCTTCCTCGAGGGAGGGGGTTCCGTCGCACGGTCTGCCCGATGAAAAGCAAGATCATCAGGGTGCCTTACGCAAGAGTTGGAGGTCAGGCGGTGGAATCAGGAATATTCTTCGAGCTGGTGGGCGTGGAGGTAATCCACGACGTTCTTGACTTGCTGGGCGCTATCGCGGTGGCAGATGAGGATGGCGTCGTTGGTGTCCACGACGATAGCATCGTGGATGCCCACGAGGACGACGAGGCGATCTCCGGCCTTGACGTAGCAACGGCTGGAGTCGTGGACGATGACGTTGCCGTGGAGGGCGTTGCCGACCTGATCTTTTTCGCTGAGTTCGAAGACGGCGCGCCAGTCGCCGACGTCGTTCCAGCCGAAGGAGCCGGGGACGACGTAGACGTTTCGGGCGCGTTCCATGACACCGTAGTCGATGGAGATGCGGGGGCTGTTCTGGTAGGCTTGTTCGACGGCTTCGGGTTCGCGGTCGGTACCGACGAATTCGCGGACGGGTGAGAAGGCGTCGAAGGCTTCGGGGAGGTGCTGGTGTATCTGGTCCAGGATGGTATCGGCCCGCCAGACGAACATGCCGCTGTTCCAGAGGAAGTCACCGGAGTCGAGGAAGCGTTCTGCGGTGGCGAGGTCCGGTTTTTCGGCGAAGGTGCGGACGGGGTAGGCTTCCGGCGTGCCGAGCAGGTCGTGGTTGGGCGGGGCTTCGTACTGGATATAGCCGTAGCCGGTTTCGGGATGCGTCGGGGTGATGCCGATGGTGACGAGCGCGCCGGGTTCTTGTGCTTTCTCGACGGCAGCCTGCAGTACCTCGTGGAAGCGCCGGACGTTCTGAATGACGTGGTCAGCCGGGAGGACGATCATGGTGGCGTCGGGATCCTGCTGGAGGAGCTTGATGGCGGCGTAGGCAATGCACGGAGCCGTGTTCCGGCTTACCGGCTCCGCGAGGATATTGTCGGTAGGGATGGCCGGGAGCTGTTCCCGGGTATTCTCGACGTAACGCTCGTGGGTGACGATATACGTGCGCTCGGGCGGGATCAGGCCCTGCATACGGGCGACGGTGTTCTGGATGAGTGTCCCGTCGCCGAAGACGTTCAGGAACTGTTTGGGGTGCTGTTGACGGCTGGCAGGCCAGAACCGGCTACCGATTCCGCCGGCCATGATGACGGTATAAAGCATGGACACGTCTAGATTAGCGCTGTTGAGTGCGACTGATGTTGTGGTAGGCGGTCTAAGCTACCAATGAAGTGGTCAGGTGTTCGGGGGTTCCGGTGTTAATGTGCGTTGAACCTGGACACATTAACATCGGAATATCCAACACTCAATATCGGATGCTCTGGAAGGGGAGACCCCAGTGGAGGAGGATGGTGGGGGCGATGAAGCGGTCGAGGCCGTCGATCTCGTCGTCGATGGAGTGGACGATGAGGGCGCCGCCGAGGAAGAGATCGGGCAGCAACTCGTAGGTGGCGCGTGCTTCGGCGAGGAGCAGGTTCTGGCGGACGCCCTGCAGGAGGGTGATGCCGTCGTCCGAGACGCGGGTATCGTAGGACAGGGTGGGATCGGAGCCATAGTTCAGGTCGTCCGTATTGCGGCCGCGGCGCGTGTAGGCCAGCGCGAGTGCAGTTTCGATGCGTTGCTTGGGCCGGTAGTCTACGAAGAGGGCGAAGTCTTCCGCGTTCGGGCCGGCCGGGTGGCCGAGGATGTCGTTGAAGTGGACGTAGGCGTTGACGGGGCGCCCGTGGCTGTACAGGTAGGGGCGCAGGCGTGCATACTCGGCGCGGACGGACAGGCCCGGTACGCGGGGCACCACGTGCACGCCGGCCAGCCATCCCCACTTATTTACCCAGGACTTTCGGCCGATCTTGCCCGCCACGAGTTCATCCAGCATGAACTGGGAGTAGAGCCGGAGGCCGGGGAGGGCCGTCCAGGCGACATCGAAGCCGAGGAGCACGTTATCGGGGCTACCCCGGTCGTATTCCGCCGCGCGATAGAAGATGACGGGGTTGAGGTAGGAGATGTCGAAGCGTGAGCGGCGGCGTTCGTCCGTGGTGTCTGAAGCGAAGATGATGGATTCGAAGAGGCCGAGCTGGATACGGGCCGGGAGGTTGATTTCCAGCCGGTGCATCGCAGCGTACTTGCGGGGAAGGATCTGGTCGCCGTACGTGTCGTCCGGAAACGGGGAGAGGTCCGTGAGCGCGGCAAAGAGGTTCGTGTACTGGAGGCGCCAGACGGTCGTTCGAATCTGAAGCTGGTCGTACGCCGGTGCGAAGTTCGAGAGGAGGACGCTCCCGATGCCCGGTCCCCAGCGGTTGCGATCCCGCCCGAAGCGAACTTCGAAGTGCCGGGTGCGGAGGCCGGCGATTCCTGTGGCGATCTGGTAGTCGTATACCCCCGTCTCCGCGTTGTACCGGGTGAAGGGCAGGCGGGGGGAGGTCCGCTTGACGAAGAGGGGGCGGGCATCGCGCCGCTGCACTTCTTCGAGGCGCGTTTCGAAGAAGACGTGGCGGCCGATGTGGCCAGCGGCGCGGACTCCGCGCGTGTTCTGCCAGACCGATACAGAGGAAGATCCCAGGTCGCGGTCCGAGATCGCGGCCCGGCCGTAGGTGAGGTAGAGGAGCGGGTTAACCTCGAAGGTGAAATCCTCACCCGAGAAGGTATAGAAGGAGCGGCTTTCCCGGTAAAGGAACGGAATGCGTTTTGTGATCTGCGCGGCCAGCGGGTGCGGGATGCGCCCGATGTAGTAGTCCAGGTCCAGGCGTTCGCGGTGGGTGAGGTCTTCGCGACGGGCATCGAGTTCATCCAGATACTGGCGGGCTTCGTAGGCGGAGAGCGGCAGATGGCTCAGGTGGGCACCGGGCAGGTGGCCGGCGGTCTGTTGCTCCAGGAGGAACCGGTGCACGGGATCGCCGATCTGGAGGAGGCCCTCATGTTGCGCCAGGACGTCGGAAACGGGAGCGAGGAGCAGGGCGAAGAAAAATAGACGTAACGAGCGGCGCATACGAACGGAGCGGGGCGGGGCGTTTGAAGTACGAGTGATGCGAGGGTCAGGAGGTGTGAAGGCTGTTAGCTGTTCTTCGGTACGCAACATGCATACCTTTTTCGTTTTTCATTCCGCCATGCTCCGTCGTTTTTGCCGGTGGCCCGGGGTGGGCGGGGCGGGAGCGCGACGGCCGGCGAGCGAGGAGAAAAGTAGGGCTTTTGCCTCATATCGACGTCCGGTGAGGCATGAATTGCTCATGATGCCCGGGACTGGTGGCGGCGGGGCGCAACTCAGGCGGAAGGGTTACGTTTGGACAGGTTTTTGATAATGACCTTATCTTCGGGCGCCGTGCGTGAGGGACCGGCGCACTCCGTATACATCTTGTTATTTCTGGTACAGAAACCGTGAGGATTGCCTGCATATCGGACACACATTCCAATCTCGAAGCGTTGACCGCCGTACTGAAGGTGATCGATGAGCGCGGCGTCGATGCGATTTTTTGTATGGGCGACATTGTCGGCTACGGGGCGGATGCGGCTGCCTGCGTGGATCTCGTACGCGAGCGTTGCACGGCTGTGGTGATGGGGAATCACGATGCGGCAGTGGCGCTGGACCGGGATCTGAACAAGTTGCCGCGGGACGGGCAGGAGGCTGCCCTGCACAACCGTGCGCAGCTTTCGGACGAGCAACTGGACTACCTGAGAGGGTTGCCGATGCGTCTTGAAGTGGACGGATGCGCGCTAGCACACGCGACGCCCCACCGGCCGGAGGCATGGATACGGATGCATTCGTATGCCACGGTGAGCGAGCAGTTCAAGCACTTTCAGGCTCCGGTGTGTTTCGTCGGGCATACCCACGTCCCCGGCGTGGTGGCGGAGAAGATCGGTGTTCTGAGTGTCAGGCCCGGGAATCGGTACCTCATCAACGTTGGCAGCGTCGGGCAGCCGCGCGACAAAAATCCGAGAGCATGTGTGGCTTTTTTCGACAGCGTTACGTTCCAGTACGAACTCGTCCGGGTGCCGTACGACATCGGGTCGGCTGCGGCGAAGATTCGCAGTGCGGGGTTACCCGTATCCCTCGCGAAACGCCTGGAAGTAGGAGAATGAGCGCATTGCCCGGATCATGGCGGTGCGGTCCAACCGGGCCAGGTGTCGCTGCCGGCTCGCCGGGGCAAGGTCTTTGAATCTTCAAACACGTGTGGCGTACATTTGGTACTTTGCCGGTTTGGGAACGGACGGTAAGCATTCGGATAGATATGATTTCGAAGCATGCCACGCAAATTGTATTCTGGACAGCCGTTTTGCTGTCTGTTACCAGCGTTGCACTGACGTACGCCGGTGGCGAGTTATTCCTGGTAGTAGTGGGGGCATCGGTGGCGTTCAACGTATGGAGCATGTTGAAGAGTGACAGGGAGGGATTCGTGAAGTCGAGCCAGATTCGCCGTGCATATGAGCCGGCTCGGCACTTCAACGACGTGCAGACGCTCGTGGTGATGGGGTTGGTGATGATGCAGGTGGGGGCTAGTGCCTACGCTATCCTGACATGAATTCAGTTCCAGGGGTGATGCGCACCTGCCGGAGTCCGGGTGAGCGGGCGCCGGGTGGTTCGTCCATCACATCTGTGGAAGGAATAGTACGTGCCTCGTTCAACAAGGCTGTGACATTGTATCTGGGAGAGCATCCTCGCGCAGAGCGGCCGGTGAAGCACCTGCCTGCCGACAGTAGCGTGGTTGTTCTCAGCCCGGTCCTAACCACATCGTAGTAGCCGCTTCGAGCCGGATCCGGCTCGAAACGTCAGACCCCGTATGGTCAACGGAACAACATCGGAGCATCACGTGGCCAAGGCTTCCGTCAATGGTGCCGGGAAGGGCGAGTATGCCTTTCGGGTTTCGGCGCGGCAAAAAGACGAGGAGCTATCCGTTCGTTACGTGCTCGATCTCGTGCTCAAGGGGAAGTGGATGATCCTCGGCACGTTCGTGCTGATGGTCGGGATCGCGACGGTGTACACGTTGCTATCCGAGCCGGGATACGAGACCACGAGCGTGCTGTACGTCAACAACCAGCAATCGGGCCCGCAGCTGAGCGATTTGCTCGGGATCGAAGGTTCCGGGCGGAACGTGCTGAACGAGATCGAGATTCTCAAGTCGCGCACGATTGCGGGGCGGGTCGCGAAGCAGTTATTAGCGCTGGGCCGGATTCCGGGGACGAACACCCCGCTGCCGATTCTCGAGGCGCCCGAAGGCAAGCCGCCGCTCGATGAGGACGACATCATTCACAGGCTGTCCAAGGATTACGTATCCGTACATCCGGCGGGTCGAGACGTGGACCTGATCCGGGTCGTCGTTACGAGCCCGGACCCTCGAGAGGCTGAACTGATCGCGAACCTGTATGCGGACACGTTCGTGGAGTTCAACCGGACGTCCAGCCGCGCTCGGATGACGGCGTCGAGGGAGTTCCTCGACGAAGTGTCGGAGCACTACAATGAGGAGCTGCGGCGGGCGGAGCAGGATGTAGCGGCCTACCTGAGCCAGGAACGCATCGTGGTACCGGAGGAGGAGGCCAAGCAGCTCCTTCAGCTGGTTTCCGACCTCCAGCGGCTGCGGTACGAGACCTCGCTCGAACTCGGGGTCGCGCGGGCGGAGCTGCGCGGGCTGGAAAACGAGGTGAACCGTATCATGCCGGGGCTTGCCGACCGCCTGGCGTCGGGCGAGGATCTGGTAGCGGACCGGCTAAAAGAGGCCATTGCTACGCTCCAACTGGAGAAACAGCGCCTGTATGCGCGCAATCCTGCTCTACGAGACGCGGAGGTGCCGCAGGGGCGGGTGGCCGAGATCGACGCAGAGATTGCGTCGCTAGCCGCCGAACTGGACCAGCACGTCGCGCAAGTCGTTCAGGGCACGCTGGAGGAGGGAGGACTGCTCATGCCGGGAATGGCAGAGATCCAGATCGATCCCCGAGGAGGCATATCGAGCAAGCTGGCGCAGGTCCAGGCGCTTCGCGGGCAGCTTACGATGGCGACGATCAAAGTGAGCAACCTCGAAGCGGGTATCGAGATCGTGGATCAGGAACTCGCCTCGTACATGGCGCGGCTGCAGGAGCTTCCGAGCAAGACGATCATCATGAGGCGGCTCGAGCGGGCGCAGGAGATCCAGGAAGAGATCTACCTGACGGTGTTGGAGAAGATGCAGGAGGCCCGCATCGCAGAGCAATCCGAACTCGGCTACATCGAGATCATCGACCGGGCGTTTCTGCCCGAGGAGCCCGTGCGGCCTCGCCCCGCCCTCAATCTGGTTCTCGGAGGCGTTCTGGGGTTGATGCTGGGCATCGGGTTAGCGCTGCTACGGGGAAGCCTGGATAACAAAATTCACGGTCCCGAGGATCTGCGTAAGCACGGGTATACGGTGGTTGGTGTGATTCCGGACATGCAGCGCGTGCTTCGTTCGGACTTCGGAGGCAAGTCGTACATCACCGTGGAAGGGCGGCGGTATGACACGCGCTTGATGACGCTGCTCAATCCGATGACGCCCATTTCCGAGTCGTACCGGCGGTTGCGCACGAACATCCAGTTCAGCCGTCCGGACGTGGCAGTGCAGACGATCCTCGTCACGAGTTCGAGCCCGGGCGAGGGTAAGTCGATCACGGCGATGAACCTGGCGGTGACGATGGCGCAGGCGGGGCGCCGGACGGTGTATGTGGACGCAGACCTTCGCCGCCCGACGGGGCACCACATGATGGGGCTTTCCCGCGAGCCGGGCCTCTCGGACGTGCTTTTCGATTCAGAGCGGGCCGACTTTCAGCGGTTCACGACGGATGTAGACGATCTGTACGTCATACCTGCCGGGGCATCGGTGCCGAACCCGGCCGAGATGCTCGGATCCAAGCGCATGCGCGACCTCATCGCTCGCCTTCGGGAGGAGTTCGACGTGGTGGTGATCGATACGCCGCCCGTGCTGGCCGTTACGGACGCGATGCTGGTATCCCCGCAGTGCGACGCCGTCGTGCTCGTCTGCACGGCCGATGAGACGACGTGGCAGATGCTGGAGCGCGCCGACGAAACGCTTCGGGATGTGGGTACTTCGATAACGGGTGTCGTGCTGAACCGCTATACCCCGAAAGCAGCGGACGCCAGCTACGGGTACGGATACTACGAATACTACGGTGCAGACGTGCAACAGAAACAGGAGGCCTAGCGGTTCCGTGGCCCGATGTCTGGAATATCAGGTGAGCATCCTGGAATAATTCCCTCTATGAGCGCAGTAAAGCCCCTCTTACTTCTTCTTTTTTGTCTGATCGGGTACAGATCTGCATGGTCGCAGGAGGTGTTGGGCCTGGATCGGTCCAGCTACAATACAGCTTCCTACTACAGCTATTCCGAGCCGGGGGATATTACCATACAAGTCAACGTGTGGGGTACGGTCCGAAACCCCGGATTGTACGAGGTGCCCGAGGGGACGCGGTTGAGCGAATTGTTTTCGCTGGCCGGCGGCCCGACCCTCAATGAGCGGCGCCGGAATGAGGTGCGGAACATCCGCGTCCAGGTCACGCGTCTGCAGGGAGAAGGGAGCACCGGTAGACGCATCGTGTTCGATGAAACGATGACGGGAGGGGTAGAAGCATTTGCCACGGACCCCGTACTTCAGTCGGAAGACGTCGTATCCGTTGAGACGGTCGTACGGGCGCCAATCAGCTGGCGGGACGCGAGCACGATCACGTCGGTTGTGACCTCGGTTGCCGCGCTTGCGCTCCAGATCATCGCTCTGTCACGTTAGGCGAGGTCGTCACCCAGGCACGTCGGAGTGCGTGGTGCAGTACGGCATTCCGGTTGCTCAACCAGGCGGCTACAAGGAGGCTGCACGGAGTGATGCCGCCGGGCATAGCGGCGCATGATTCCGGCAACAACCGTCAGAAACCATCATGGATACGTTTACCAGAGTGAAAGAGGAGCTAGCGGCCCGTCCGAAGACGTGGCTCGTGACTGGTGCGGCAGGATTCATCGGCTCGAATATCGTGGAGGCCCTGCTTTCTCTGGGGCAGCGGGTGATCGGGCTGGACAACTTCCTGACGGGGTACCCGCACAATCTCGACAGCGTGCTGGCAAGTGTGGAGGGGGCGAATCGTTTCACGTTCATCGAGGGGGATATTCGGGATATCGATACATGCCGGAAGGCATGCAAGGATGTCGATGTGGTGTTGCACCAGGCCGCGCTCGGCTCCGTGCCGCGCTCGATCAACGACCCCCTGACGACGCACCAGATCAACGCGGACGGCACGCTCCATATGCTGCTGGCAGCGCGGGAAGCGAGGGTCGGCCGGTTCGTTTTCGCCTCGTCGAGTTCTGTTTACGGCGATCACCCGGACCTGCCGAAGGTCGAGGATGTGGTGGGTACGCCGCTATCGCCGTATGCGATAGCGAAGCGGGCGTCCGAGCACTACGCGCAGACGTTTCACCGGCACTACGGACTGGAGACGGTCGGGCTGCGGTATTTCAACGTATTCGGACGGCGTCAGGACCCCAACGGCGCCTATGCGGCCGTGATTCCCAAGTGGATCAGCGGGATGTATCACGGCGAACCCTGCTATATCAACGGAGACGGTAAGACGAGCCGAGATTTCTGCCACGTTTCAAACGTAGTAGCCGCGAATATTCTGGCTGCCGTGGCTCCTTCGGAGGCAGCCGGGCACGTGTTCAACATTGCCTGCGGCGAGCAGATGACGCTGGAGGAGCTTTTCGACGCTATCAAGGCGGGGCTGAAGGCGTTCAGGCCGGAGGTGGAGACGGTTCGCCCTTCATACCGGGAGTTCCGATCGGGGGACATTCTCCACTCGCTGGCCGATACGAGCAAGGCACGGAAGCTGCTGGGGTACGTGCCAGTCACGAAGGCCCGGGAGGGGCTCGTCGAGACGGTACAGTGGTACGTTCAGGATTTAATGCGGAAGGCTGCGAGTTGATCTGTCAACATCTGCTCCATTCCTGACCCATTATGCAGCGAGTGATGACGAGAAGCTGCGCAGGTTCATGCTGAGAACAGTCTATGTTTGTACGACAATCGCTATTCGGTACAGTTTCAGATGAGAGCTGTGGCATCATTCTGATTAGGCGACGTGGTGTGTTGCGTCTTCCTGGTGCCTGTGGGAAAAGCAGGGTGTACGGGTGCAGCTTTCCATGAATCGAATGCGAGATCTCTTGTCAGACGGCATGCGGGATGCAGGTGCTGTGGAAATGCCGCGTGAGGGAGCCCTAGGTGCCCGGGAGATCAGGAGCCATGTGCTGCGGTATGCTCCCTCCGTTGCCGTGCCGGCAGTCATGGCAACGATCTTCACGGCCGTGTTTACGCGTGTGTTCGATGCTTCGGCGTACGGATACTACACCCTCGTATTAAGCACATCCTACGCCGCTGCTTCCGTGCTATGCAGCTGGCTTCAGCAGGCCATCACACGCTTCGTGCCGGGGGTTACGGATGGCGACAATCTGGATCATTTGAAGGGCGGATATCTGATCGGATTACTCGGCATGACCGCATTCGTGGCCATAGTAGGGCTGGCCGTTCTTCCGCTCGCGTCTGGTTTGCTGGAGCCGGGATTGGCCAGCATGATGTGGCCGGCGTTCGTTCTCATTCTGGTCAATGTGGTTTATTCGGGTTTGTCAACCCTTTTGCAAGCGGAATTGCGGTCCGGGCGCTACAGTGTGTATACGGTAAGCAATAGCGTGCTTCGGCTACTGCTGGCGGTCGTACTGACGCTGGTTGTTTCGTATACTCATCCGGCTGCTCTGGTATGGGCAAACGCCGCTGCAATGGTGCTTGTGCTGCCGCCGCTCATCAAGGATGTTCGATTTCCTTCGCCATCCTCGATGCTGCGGCACCGGCATGATGTGACAAAGCGGGTCAAGGATTTTGCCGTGTACGGCGTGCCGATGATGGGCTGGATCGCTGCATCAGCGTTGCTGGATACCAGCGACAGGTACATCATTCAGATTTTCCGAGGCTCGGGGGAGGTGGGTATTTACGCCGCAAACTACTCCGTGATTTATGGGGCGGCGTCGCTGATCAACGCCCCGCTTCTTTTCGCCGTTCACACGCTACTCATGAAGGCCCATAACGAGGGCGACACCAAGACGGCCGGTCGCTGGCTCGAGCGAATAACCGAGTGGTATTTCGTCTGCGGGTCCATTCTGGTGGGCGCGTGCTTTCTCCTTTCGAAGGACATTGCCCGGTTCTTACTAGGGCCCTCATTCCATTCGGGCCATATCATCATTCCGGTCGTGCTAGCCGGTCTCGTGGTATGGCACTGGAGCATTTACGCGCATAAACCGCTCGAATTTGCCGGAAAGACGCGGCTTCTGCTCGGGATAGCCGTAGTAGCAGCCGTCCTGAATATCATCCTGAACGTACTTCTGGTTCCGAGATTCGGGTATGCGGCCGCTGCCTATACGACACTAGCTGCCTATGCGACATATGGTGTGTTCGCCTACAGACTGGGTAATCGTTTCATGGCCTGGCGCATACCGTGGAAACGGCCGTTGGGAGGCCTGGGTATCTGTGCGGCATTTATTGTCGTGAGCCACCAGGCCCGGACCGTCGTGGAGGCGTATGCCGGGTATGCACCAGGCCTTGCCCTGACCTGTACGGGAATTCTGTTAATGGTGGCTGCCGTCGCTTTACGGTATCGGATGCTCGCCATTCCAGCATCCTCCAAACTATGATGAGGAACTGCAGGATGGCCATGGAATCGACCCGCTGTCGTGCTCTGTACAACCCGAAAAACAGGAGCGCCATGACGTTGTCCATTGCGATGTGTACCTACAACGGCGGCCGGTATCTAGATGAGCAACTGGAAAGCCTCCTGCGCCAGACCCGGCTACCGGATGAACTGGTCGTGTGTGATGACGGTTCAAGCGATGCGACAGCCGATATTCTGTCGGCTTTTGCAGAGCGTGCGCCCTTCCCCGTGCGGATCCATATCAATCCGGTGAACCTCGGGTCGACGAAGAATTTTGAGCGGGCGATCAGCCTGTGTACGGGCGATCTGATCGCGCTATCCGATCAGGATGACGTGTGGCTACCCGAGAAGCTGGAACGCGCAGAACAGATGCTGGCTCAACGTCCGGAGATGCTGGGCGTATTCTCGGACGCTCACGTGACAGATGAATCGTTACGACCTTCAAACGTGTTGCTCTGGGATGCAGTAAGCTTCGATACAGGACGGAGGCGGCGTTTCCGGAACGGACAGGCATTTTCCGTACTGCTGCAGCGGACGGTCGTAACCGGGACGACGTTCACGTTTCGAGCAGCCTGTCGAGACCTGATCTTGCCCTTTCCAGAGCAGGCCGTGCACGATGCCTGGATTGCGCTCATGCTGGCGGCTGTCGGAGAGATCGCCTTTCTGGAGGTTCCGCTGGTGCTGTACCGCCAGCATGGCCGCAACCAGATCGGAGCCGCGAAGCACACGGTCTGGGACCAGGTGGCTGATGCGGCGGACCCTGACAGCGCCGGAGCCAAGCGGGCCTATTTGCAGAAGGAACTGCAGCTGAGCAGGCTGGCATTACAGAGACTGCAGGAATCGAGGTACCAATTTCACGACGCGCGCAAGCAGGAGTTGCTGGTGTCCAAGATTCAGCACCTAGAGTCCAGGCTTTCCTTACCCCAGGGCCGTTTGAGACGAACCATTCCGATCTTCAAGGAGATGATCTCAGGCCGTTATTCAAAGTACTCATACGGTGCGTTTAGTGCGGCGCGCGATCTCGCAGGCGCCCGCATACCAAACCGTGGCATTGCTCGAGCATCCGGTGATCGACAGGCAGCACAGTAGCGGGTTACTACATGATATTCGTCAACGTATCGCTGACACTGACCGCAATAGTGCTTCTTTCGTTGATCCTGTACCGATACAGGCTCAGCCAGCTATTGCTGGCCGGGTTTGCCATACGTCTGGTTCTCGCCCTCACGCACGCCTATTATGCTCCGCTGCCCGATACGCAAAACGATGCGTTGGACTTCGAACGCGTTGGTATCGGATTGGCCCATAACGGGTTCGAAGAGGCTGTACGGAACGTCCAGCCAGGGGCTTATTCGTACGCGTGGTTCATCGGGATCGTCTACTCGGTGCTGGGCACGAATATTTACGTGATCATGCTGATCAACAGTTTCGTCAGTATGCTCACGGTCATTTATGCGCTTCGGATAGCACAGATGCTTGCTGTAGTCCGAAGGAAGCATATGATATGGCTCGGCCTTGCGTTATGTATTCACCCCACGCTCGCACTGTATTCCGTAATTCCGCTTCGCGAAGCCTTCTTTACGTTCTTCTTCGTGTTCGCCGTGTACAATACGGTCGTATATGCCGAAACGAAGCGGTTCATACGGTTAGTCATAGCCGGTATCAGCATCATGCCGGGTGCCGTTCTTCACTCCTCTCTCGTGGTCGTATATGCCGCGGTCGGCTATGTACTTTACCGGCGCAACCGGACACGTGAGATTGCCGCACGACCAGTCGTGCTTCTCCTTGCTGCAGCGATTGCGGGAGGGGTTCTATACCTGATGTACATTACAAACATCGGGTTCGACAAGCTCGGTCTGCTTGCACATGGATTCGATGCATTCTACGAGCGGTCTGCCGATGCACGTACGGCGTACCTGACCGGGATTTCCATCGATGCCTGGTACGATTATTTCTGGCAGGTTCCGTTGCGAGTGGTGTTTTTCCTGCTGATGCCGTTCCCGTGGGTAGTTTCGACGGCCGTTGATGCCTTTGCGTGTTTCGACGCGCTCCTATGGGGCGGCATGCTGTTGACACTGTTTTACCGCGCGGATTTTCGAAAGGCGGATGTGAAGACGCAGCCGGTTCTGATTGCGTTGGTTCTGATGATGCTGGTCATGGCGATGGGGACACCGGGATATGGAACCGGGATCCGGCACCGGGCCAAAATTCTGCCCATCATGATGGTGGCGACTACGGCTGCTCTTTCTGGCACGTTGTCGAGAAAGCAAAGCGCTGATGCTAGACATCATAATAGTGAACTGGAACGCTGGGGAGCAGCTCCTGTCCTGTCTTAAATCGGTCGCGGCGTCGCATAACGTGACGAAGCTCGTTTCCCACGTGGTTGTCGTCGACAATGCCTCTACGGACGGATCTGCGGATAACCTGGATATTTTACCATTGCCACTTAGCGTGATTCGGAATGACCGTAATCGCGGTTTTGCAGCTGCATGTAATCAGGGCGCGAAAGGAAGCCAGGCCGAGTACCTGCTGTTTCTCAATCCGGATGCCGAAGTCTATCCGAATACCATCGAGGCCGTCGTGGACTTTATGAATGATCCGGATCGCCAGCGAACAGGTGTCTGTGGTGTCAAGTTGCGTGATGATACCGGACGTGTAGCGCGAGGAAGCACCCGGCTGATGCAACCCGGCGACGTGCTGGTTGCCATGCTGGGGTTAGATAAACTGTTTCCGAGGTTGTTTCGTACGCACTTCATGCGTGAGTGGGACCACGAAGAAAGCCGGGAGGTCGATCACGTCATCGGAGCCTTTTATTGCATACGCCGACGGCTCTTCGAGCAACTCGGCGGGTTCGACGAGCGATTCTTCGTGTATCTCGAAGATCTGGATCTCTCTCTGCGGGTGCAGCAGGCAGGTTTTGTGGTGCAGTACCTCGCTGACATAGAGGCCTTCCACAAAGGTGGAGGTACGTCGGAGCAAGCAAAGGCTGCCCGCCTGTATTACAGCCTTCGCAGTCGCATCTTGTACGGATACAAACATTTTCATTCAGCCGTAGCGTTGGTGCTGGCTGCGGGCACGCTGGTGCTGGAGCCTGTGGCGCGGTCCGTTGCCCTTGCTGTGCAGCGGGACAGGCGGGGCCTTTCAGAGACACTGGGCGGGTTCAGGAGGTTGTGGGCTGAAGCGCCTGCGTTGCTTACCGGGCGTGCGGACCGGCTCTCCGTATGAGGGTACTATTTCTGACACGCTACGGGGCGCTCGGCGCCAGCAGCCGCGTGCGCGCCTATCAGTTTTTCCCGTACCTGGAGGCGAACGGGGTCGAGGTGGCGCATCAGATGCTGCTCGACGATGCGTACCTGAACGGGTTGTACGGGAACGCGCCTGTGGGGTGGTCTTATCTGGTGCGCCGGTATGGGGAACGGGTGCGTACGATGTTGCGCGTTCGGGAGTACGATCTCATCTGGGTGGAGAAGGAGGCGTTGCCGTGGCTTCCGGCGAGCGTGGAGCGGGCATTGCTTGCCGGTGTGCCGTACGTGGTGGATTACGACGACGCGACGTTCCATGCGTATGACCAGCATCGGAACGCGCTTGTGCGCCTGGGGCTGGGCCGCCGGATCGACCGGATCATGCGGGGGGCGGCCCTCGTGACGGTAGGAAACCCGTACCTGGCTGCGCGGGCGCGAGAGGCCGGCGCGCGCCGCATCGAGGTGTTGCCGAGTGTGGTCGACCTGGAGCGGTATACCGTCCGCGCGGAGGAGGAACACGGTGAAGGGCTGGTCGTGGGGTGGATCGGGTCTCCCGGTTCGGAAGTTGTGCTGGGGGTGCTGCGTGACGTTCTGGCGAGACTGACGGAAACCTCACCGGTCACGCTTCGTCTGGTGGGGGCAGCCGGGACGTATCTCGACGGTATACGGTTCGAGACGAAGCCCTGGAGTGAGGAGACGGAAGTAGACGAGATCCGGCGCTTCGACGTCGGCATCATGCCGCTTCCCGATACGCCATGGATGCGAGGGAAGTGCGGTTACAAGCTCATTCAGTATATGGGGTGCGGCGTTCCCGTCGTGGCTTCGCCGGTGGGGGTGAATCGGGAGATCGTGACGGATGGTGTGAACGGGTATCTGGCCGATACGCCGGAGGCCTGGCTGCGTGCACTGGCGGTACTCGGGGAAAATCGGATTGCTGCACGCCGGATGGGAGAAGCAGGGCGAAAGCGGGTTGAAGAGCGGTACAGTCTGCAGGTTACGGCGCCACGGATGTTACACCTGCTGCGGGAAGCTGCCTGGTAAAGACCGGAGTACGTTCATCATGTGTGGAATAACCGGTTTCATCGATAGGGGCGCGGACAGGGGTGTTTCATTCGAGGCACTGTTGCGGCGCCTTACGGATACCCTCGCTCACCGGGGGCCGGACGATGAAGGGACGTGGGTGGATTCGGAGATGGGAGTAGGGCTGGGTCACCGCCGGCTTTCCATTCTGGATCTATCTCCGGACGGGCATCAGCCGATGGTTTCGGCGAGTGGCCGGTATGTCATCGTTTTTAACGGTGAGGTCTACAATTTTGCGGAACTGCGGGCGCGGCTCGAGGCGAGTGGCTACTCTTTTCGCGGGCACTCCGATACGGAGGTGATGCTGGCAGCGTTCGAGGCATGGGGCGTGCAGCGTTCGGTGGAGCAGTTCGTCGGTATGTTTGCCTTCGGCCTGTGGGACCGGCAGGAGCGGGTGCTGTATCTCGTCCGCGATCGGTTCGGTATCAAGCCGCTCTACTATGCCGAAGCGAACGAGGTGTTTGTGTTTGGCTCCGAGTTGAAGCCGCTCCGGGCCCATCCGGCCCTGGATTCGCAGGTCGATCGGGATGCGCTCGTGCAATTTTTGCGCTACGGTTACGTCCCTGCGCCACGGACCATTTATGAAGGCATATGCAAGTTGCCGCCTGGCTGTTTTCTTACCGTGCGCGAGTCAGGGGCAGCAATGCATACGGAACTGGTCCCGTACTGGCGGCTGGCCGATGTAGTGGCAGAGGGGAGAATCGCTCCCTTCACGGGTTCCGATTCAGAGGCCGTCGATGCGCTCGAATCAGTGCTGGGTGAGGCAGTCCGGCTCCGGATGGTGGCGGATGTTCCGCTGGGCGCGTTCCTATCGGGCGGTGTGGATTCTTCCCTCGTCGTAGCTCTGATGCAGGCACAGAGTAACCGGCCTGTGCGCACGTTTACCATCGGTTTCACGGACCCCCGCTACGATGAAGCGCCCCACGCGAAGGCTGTAGCAGAACATCTCGGGACGGATCACACGGAGTTATACGTCACTCAGGACGATGTTCTCGGGGTCGTGCCGCTCTTGCCTCATTACTACGATGAGCCGTTCGCCGACTCTTCGCAGATTCCCACGTATCTCGTTTCGGAACTCGCGAGGCGTCACGTCACAGTAAGTCTATCGGGCGACGGTGGGGATGAACTGTTCGGAGGATACAATCGCCATGTGCGTGCTCCCCGGCTCTGGCAGGTGCTTCGGGGCTGGCCGCTGCCGCTCCGCCGCGCGGGCGCGCACGTGATCGAGCGGGCGGCATCCGTCGGTGACGGCGTGTGGATGGACCGGCTGAATCAGGTCGTACCGGCCCGGTACCGCGTGCGGCTGCCTGCTGAGAAAGCCCTGAAGATAGCGGGACTCATGGATGTCGAGTCCCAGGAGGAGATGTACGACCGGCTGGTATCGGTGTGGAGCGCGCCGGAGGAGGCCGTCATCGGAGGGGGTGCAACTGTGCCTCCGCGTACCGGTACGGAACTGCGGGGAGGAGGACTCGAGGAGAGCGAGCGGATGATGTATCTGGACGCGTTGACGTACCTGCCGGACGACATCCTGACTAAAGTGGACCGGGCGACGATGGCCGTCAGCCTGGAAGCCCGGGTGCCGATGCTGGATCACCGGGTAGCTGCCTTCGCATGGCGGCTGCCTGCCACCATGAAGGTCCGAGGCGACGAAACGAAATGGTTACTCCGGCAACTCCTGGACCGGTATGTTCCGCGCCCGCTCATCGAACGTCCCAAGATGGGGTTTGGCATCCCGATTGATGCCTGGCTGCGTGGTCCGCTGCGGGCATGGGCTGAGGATCATCTGAATGAGGAACGACTTCGTGCCGAAGGATATCTGCATCCGGAGCCCATTCGCAGGAAATGGAAGGAGCATCTATCCGGAAAGCGGAACTGGCAGCATGAGCTGTGGAGCGTGCTCATGTTTCAGGCCTGGCTCGCGCACACCGAGAGCAGTGTGCCGGCCGAAGCCGTTGTGAACGGCTGAGGGCAGCTTTTCGACCATTGCCCCAAAGTTCGTTTCCGGTTAGGCAGGAACCTGTGGGGTGGTTTCCGGATCACTTCTATTTTCGCGCGGGCTAGACGCGACCGGGATCGACCCCGGTGGCGCAGTCGCGTCCCTCCCCCGGGGGACGGTAACCTTAGCTGCCGATAACCTACATGGCTGGACGGATTCCCCGGCTTCTGTTCGTCGTAAACCACGCGGACTTTTTCCTGTCGCACCGGCTTCCCATTGCGCTGGCGGCGAGGGAGCGCGGTTACGACGTGCATGTGGCGACGATGCCGACTCCGGCTGCCGGTCGGCTCGCGGATTATGGGCTGCCCTGGCACGAGCTGCCTCTGGAGGTGCGCAGCCTGAACCCGTTGCGGGACCTCGTCCTGCTACGGCATCTGTGCAGGCTCTACAAGCAACTGCGCCCGGATGTGGTGCATCACGTCACGATCAAGCCGGTGCTGTACGGTGGGCTGGCCGCACGCCTGACGTCCGTACCTGCTGTTGTCAACGCCCTTTCCGGACTCGGGTACGTGTTCCTGGTGGGAGGGCTCAAAGGGCGTATGTTGCGTGCCGGTATTCAGCGGGTGATGCGGTATGCCCTGGGGCACCACAATGCCGTGCTGATCCTCCAGAATCCCGATGACGCATCGGATTTTGTTACCCGTCGCATCGTGGAGAAGGGGCGGATCGTGCTGATCAAGGGTTCCGGCGTCGATCTCAACGAATTTACTCCGTCACCGGAGCCCGAGGAGCCGCTACTCGTCGTGCTCCCGTCCCGGATGTTGTGGGACAAGGGGGTAGGCGAGTTCGTTGAGGCGGCGCGTACCCTCCGAAAGAACGGTGTTGTGGTTCGTATGGCACTCGTCGGTGATATCGATGCCAATAATCCGGCATCCCTGACCCGAGCGGAGCTGGAGGCGTGGCAGCGTGAGGGCGACGTGGAGTGGTGGGGGCATCGCACCGATATGCCGGAGGTGTTCCGAAAGGCGCACGTGGTCTGCCTGCCGTCCTATCGGGAAGGTTTACCCCGGGTACTCATCGAGGCGGCAGCCGCCGGCCGGCCCATCGTGACGACGGACGTGCCCGGATGCCGGGAGATCGTCCGGGACGGCCACAACGGCCTGCTCGTGCCCGCGCGCGACGGCGGTTCGCTGGCAGGTGCCCTCGAGCGCCTACTGGGCGATCGGGCGCTACGACAGCGGATGGGTGTAGCAGGACGGCACATGGCGGAGGCAGAGTTCTCCATCGAGATGGTGATCGACCGTACCCTGACCCTCTACGACGAGTTGCTCCGGCGATCGGGTAAGGCACGGGTCGGCCTGACGGCAGCGACAGACCGGGAGGATGGCATCTGGGGTGCCCGCGAGGCGGCCTCTGTTCATGCCGGTGATCAGTTAATTTCGTAACAGCTTATGCCGAAATCCGTTCGAAATTACACCACGTAGAACGCCAGATTTTTCGTTGCCTTTTCTGGGCGTCTGTTATAAAAGTGTCGATGATGGCGTGCGTGTTATAAAAGCTCTATTTTCACCTCCTTTGCGGTAGTACACGTGTGCCGGACGGCTGGCGTATGCATAGTCCGGTAAATCGATACATCAGAATGCGTTACCTGATTACTGGCGGTGCCGGATTCATAGGGAGCCATCTCGCGGATCATCTGCTCGCTCAAGGGCACGAGGTTCATATCGTAGATAACCTGTCCACGGGACGGCTAGAGAATATCGAGCACCTGATGGAAAATGAGCGGTTTTCCTATACGATCGGCAACATCCTCGATTACCACACGCTGGAGGGTGCCATCGAGGGTTGCGACCGCATTTTTCATCTGGCCGCGGCGGTAGGGGTGAAGTTGATTATGGACCGACCGGTCGAGACGATCGTCACGAACGTGCAGGGCACGGAGAATGTGCTCAAGCTGGCGAACTATCACCGGAAGAAGGTGCTCGTGGCCTCCACTTCGGAGGTGTACGGTAAATCCATGGACGGCAATGGTACGATTACGCACCTGGCCGAGGATGACGACTGGACACTCGGGCCGACGACGAAGCGGCGGTGGGCCTACGCATGCTCGAAGGCAATCGATGAGTTTCTCGCGCTGGCCTATTACGAGGAGAAGAGATTGCCAGTCGTCGTAGCTCGATTTTTCAATACGGTAGGCCCGCGGCAGACAGGACGATACGGGATGGTCATTCCCAGCTTCGTCCAGCGGGCGATCATGAACGAACCTATTCACGTATACGGTGACGGGAAGCAGTCACGGTGTTTCACGTACGTGGGAGATGCCGTGCGCGCCATTACAGCATTGATCGAGACACCGGAGGCTGAAGGACAGGTGTTCAATGTGGGGAGTAACGAGGAGATCACGATCAATGACCTGGCGGAGCGCATCCGAACGCTCGCCAAGAGCACGTCCGAAATCGTCCACCTGCCTTATGACCAGGTATTCGGGCCTGGGTTTGAGGATATGCGCCGGAGAACGCCTAATATTGGCAAGTTGCAGCGGGTAATCGGCTACCGACCTACGTACACGACGGACGACATCCTGCGCGAGGTCATCGATTACTTCCGGCGTAAAGATCAACTCGTAGTGCAATTCCCTACGAAGGATGTATCCAATCACATCCTGGTCCAGTAGCCTCACCGGCACAGTGCTTGTGGGCCTCCTGTCACGAACATCCACACGTCGTTCCCGACATATCTGCTACCGTTATGTTTAATTTCGTGGGAGGATACTGGTGGCAATGGTTGAGCGGACCCGCGGCGTTCATATCGACGCTGCTTATCACGCCTTTTATAATTCGGTTGGCGTACCATAAAGGGTGGCTGGCATACCCGAAAGCGGATCGCTGGCACAATCGCCCGACTGCGCTGATGGGGGGAATAGCCATCTATCTGGCCGTTTCGCTGGCCATCCTGTTGTTTGCGGCGGAAGGGAGTCCCTGGCCTATCTGGGCAGGCGCCAGCATCATGTTCGCAGCGGGGCTTGTCGACGACCTCAAGAACGTGAAGCCCTTCGCGAAGCTCATTCCGCAGGTCGCGGCGACGGGCGTATTGCTGTACGGAGGATATGTCTTCGGGCCGGAGTGGTCGCCCTGGATCTCGATTCCCATTACGTTCTTGTGGATCATCGGGATCACGAACGCCATCAACCTCCTGGACAACATGGACGGACTGGCGGCCGGGATCTCGGCGATTGCAGCGTTCGTGCTCGCGATCTATGCCATGCTGGCCGGAAGCATCGGTACGGCCGTAGTCGCGGTAGCGGTGGCCGGAGCCGCGGCCGGATTTCTCGTATTCAATTTCAAACCTGCCAGGATCTTCATGGGCGATTGCGGGAGCCTTTTTCTGGGCTTTTCCGTTGCGTCGCTTGCCGTCGCGATCCAGTCTCAGCCCGAGGGAGCGGGAGGATTCGCTGTATACCTGGTTTCAGCGGCGGTGCTGGCGGTTCCCATCTTCGACACGACGCTCGTGATCATCCTTCGCACGCTATCCGGGCGATCCGTGGCGCAAGGAGGGCGCGACCACAGTTCTCACCGACTCGTCTTCCTCGGTCTATCCGAGCGCCAGGCGGTGCTGACGCTGTACGGAATCAGCGCGCTCTTCGGGTTGCTGGCGCTGTTCTTCCAGGTTGCCGAGGTGACCCTGTTTTTTGCGGTGCTGGCCATGATGGGGGTAGCACTCGTCGTCTTCGGCGTGCATCTCAGTGAAGCCCAGGTGTACGGCGGGAATACGCAGGCCCTCCTTCCCATCAGCGGGTTGCAGAAACTGTTCCTGGTGTTGCATGCCTTTTTCGGCGTGAACAACTGGAAGCACATCGGCGCCATCCTTGCGGATTTGCTCCTCATCATCTCGGCGTTCATCCTGGCCTACCACCTGCGGTTCGAGAGCGGGATTTCTCCGGCTCATGAGGAGCACCTCATGCTGGCGCTCCCGGTGCTCGTAGCCGTCAAGATGGTGGTGTTTTACTGGGGTGGACTGTACCGTGCCGTCTGGCGGCACGCGGGTACGCCGGAGGTCGTCCGGATCGGCGTCGTTTCGATGCTCGCGTCGTTGCTGAGCTTCGTGGCTCTGGGATTGCTGCTGGGGTTCGACTCGCTGTCGAGGGGTGTCGCCCTCATCGACTGGATGATCGTCACGATTTCGGTTACAGGCGTGCGTCTCGGATTCCGGGGACTGCGGCATTATATCTCATCGAAGCCCGCGGAAGGTCGCCGGGTGCTCTTGTACGGAGCAGGCGACGCGGGACTGCTCTCTCTCCGGGAGATCCGGCAGAACCCGGATCTGGATCTGATACCGGTGGCTTTTGCCGATGACGATCCGGATAAGCGAGGGCGGCGTGTGCAGGGCCTACCCGTAGCCGGTGGATTCGAAGATCTGGAACGGATATGCCAGGCGTACGCCGTGGAGGAAGTACTCATCACGGCCTTTCGCATGACCGATGAGCGGCGTTTCCGCATCTGCATGGAGTGTAACCGGATCGGAGTGGACTGCCGTTCCTTCCACATTGCGTTCATTCCGGTAGAAGCAGCGGTAGCATCCTCGGACGGCGCGAGTGTGGAGGTGGCCGGGATTTCCGGCGTGAAGTGAGGCGCGTCTACGTTCGACGCCAGAGCGGCTAAGAAGTCTGACGTTATCGGCGTAGCGGCTTTCTGGCCGGTCAGGAAAACAGCGCGTACAGGTTGCACTGTGTGCGGCCGCGTGTCAGGGAAGCATCATCTTCCCGCTACGCGCTATGTTGCCTCGCATAAAGTCGCTCTGGCTTCTGGTTGTTTTTCTCTTCTTCGGTGTTTGCGTTGCTGCCGCGCAGGACTCGACGGCCGTCCTGGCGGAAGATTTCGACAGCGTCGTCTTTCCCGATCTGCCGCGAGGGTGGCGTAGCTCCGGAACGGGCTGGAGCACCAGCGACGCGGTACCCTCCAGCGGATCCGGGCATAACAATCTGATGCATACGGGTATCGTGGCGGGCTACGCTCTGCTTCCTCCGGTCGATCTTTCCCGTATGACATCGGCGACGATCACCTATCTCGCGCGGCGGACGAGTGCGTACCGGCAGGACCGGCTCGTCGTGCGTGCCTCTACGGATGGCGGGGTGACGTTCCCGATTACGCTCCTGCCCGCCGGAGCGGCATTGCCGCAAGCAGACGGCGTCTATACGCGCATCTCGGCTTCGCTGCCTGCCGCGTTGCTCGGGGTACCCGGTGTTGTGATCCGGTTTGAGGCGCTGGGTGGGGATAATGGAGGCGCCAACATGCGTGTCGACGACGTGCTGGTGTACGGTGAAGCGGGTGGGGTTGTGTTTGCGCCGGACCGGCTCACGTTTGCGGCACATGTGGGAACGTACCAGGAGCGGGTCTTAGTGGTAGAGAACACATTGCCGCGGAGCGTTCGGATCTCGGCTCCCCGGCTTATCAATGCTGCGTTCTCCATCACTCCCGGCGATGCAGCTGTGCTGGAGCCGGGTCAGACACGGTCCTACACCGTTGCTTTCGCACCGCAGGTAAGCGATGCGTATAGCGGAGCGGTCGTGTTCGAGCACGATTTCGGGGCGCACACGATCCCGCTCTCGGGGATCGTGGGTACCAATTCGTTGGGTTTCTCGCAGGAATCGGCTACATCCGTGGAAGGGGAGGCTACCATTGCCATTCCGCTCCGGCTCCAGTACGAGAATGCGACACCTCTACAGGGACTGGCATTTTCCGTTTCGTGGGACAGCGATGCCGTTCGTCTGATTGAAATCGTTCGGGGAAATGCCGTTCGCGATACAGAGGACTGGGTACTCTCCTACGAGCCAGGTATGCGGAGTGCGCGTGTCGTTCTCCTGGGTGCCGGATCGGCGGGTATTCCGGCGGGCCTGCATGATGCTTTTCTCACCTTGCGCTTTTCCGGGTCTGTCCCACAGGGGGTAGATGCGGTCCCCATTACCTTTGCGCTCGGAGATGTGGCCGGGTCGCTGGCGGTTGCAACGGGAGATGCCGCCGGAATCACGGCGACGCCGGACAGGCACGTGCTGATGTTGCGCAAGCGGCGGGTCGTTTTTGAACTATCCTCGCCATCCGTCGATCTGGGCGCGGCTGATGCGGGGCAGTCTGCTTCTGCGGCGTTCACGGTGGCCAATACGGGTGGAACCGATACGCTACGCGTGGAGGCCGATACGGTATCCAATGCCCTTTTTACGATCACCCCGGCTTCGGCCAGGGTGGCACCGGAGAAACAGCAGGTGTTCACGGTAACCTTTTCGCCTACCAGAGAGCGATTCGGCCGGCAGACGGCACGCCTCACCCTGACCCACAATGCAGAAGGCGGTCCGGCAGAGGTTCAGGTGAGCGGGCTTGGACAGGGCGGGCGCGGCGACGGGTACAAGGACGGCATGGTCGAAGCGATGGATCTGGTCCATCTCATCGATTTTTTGCTCGGGCGGGGCATTCCGGCACCGGCACAGCAAAGCGCGCTGGATCTCTATCCGTTCCCTTCCGGTGACGGGCAACTGACCGTACACGATGCCACCGTGGTTTCACACGCCATCGCAAACGGGCGCTGGCCGGATGGGGTGGGTTTGCCCATCGAGGAAGTTCCGGACGTGGGTGCATTCGGAAAGACCGGACATGCTCGGGGCGAGGTTGCGTTGCGGGCCGTGCAGTCGGATGGCGAGGTGCGGCTATACGTACGGCATGGTGCACCTCTACGGGCGCTTCAGGTCATTTTGAAGCAAGAAGGTGCGGTTGGCGTCGAGGCTTTACCTGTCGCAGGCGCTACATTATTGCTCCGGCAAGAGAACGGCTCGGGGAACGTACGGCTTCTGCTGTACAGTACGGGCGGTGAACCCATTGCGCCCGGTGAATACGCGCTCGCTACACTCGCATCTCAGACAGGTTCGTCCGGATGGGACGTGCTCTATGCAACGGCCGTCGATACGGGGCGAGTGCGCCTTGCGGTCGACGTCAGCGGTCTCGCGCATCCGGATACCCCGGGTCTACCCGCCGTGCCATCCACGCTGGAACTCGGAGCGCCCTATCCGAATCCCTTCCGTGCGGCATCGGGCGGTGGGCTTTCCATTCCTGCTGGCTTGCCGGAGTCGGGAGGGGTGTGCCTGACGCTGTTCGACATACTGGGGCGGCGCATCGCATTACTGTATGAGGGCGAGCGGGAAGAAGGAACGTTCGACGTGACGTGGGATGGCCGCGACGATGCCGGCGCGTTGGTGCCGGCAGGGTTGTACCTGCTCCGGCTGGACGACGGGCGTACGGTTCGGACGCGCACGGTAGTCGTGGTCCGGTGAGTGAGAGGGTAGTTCTGTGCTGGTTGCTCGTTTTTCGTTCCGGCACGGGTACAGGGTGATAGAACCCGGTATGCTTCCGGTTCGTAGATTGTAGCCCGACCTGTACGAAACCACTACAATGCCATGGCCTTGATATTTCTGAGCACGCTTTTGCAAGCCCAAGGAGTCGTTGAACACGGAACGGGCCGCGAATGGATGGTGATTTTCAGCATCGTGGTACCCGCCGTGTTACTCATCGTTCTCTTCTATCTCAGCAAGAAGTGGACGGTGTAACTCGCGATTTGCACGCGAGGATCATGCATGGGCCGCTCTATCGCACGTGATGGATAGAGCGGCTTTTTCGTGTTGCACGGACTCCGTTCACGTATGCCCAAACGATTTTCGGGATTCTTTTTTGCCGTGAGCCAGATCCCCGAGTAACCTTTCTGAGGTCGCATCCGTCTTGTATCCCGAGACGACGATGCAGTCATCCACACACCGTTCCGAAGATCGCCGCGTGGGATTCCTCTTCAACAACGGGCATACGCCGGGTAGTGAGTACAAGCGTTACGAGAAGCTGGTGCTTGGCTACCAGCATCGCGTGTACGGGTTTGCGTTCTACCTGCTGGGCGACCGGGAGGGGGCGGAAGACGTCACGCAGGAGGTGTTGCTCCGGCTATGGAAGCACCGGGACGGTGTGGATGAAGATCGGGTGCTCGCCTGGCTCCTGCGTGTGACGCGCAACGCCTGCATGGACGAGCTTCGCAAGCGGATGACCTATCACAACCTGGTGGATGTGGACAGCGAGCGGGTGGATCATGCCATGGCCGGGGGGCTTGCACCGGATGTCGAGACGGAACAGGCCGACTTTCAGAGAAGGCTGCAACGAGCTTTGAATCAGGTGGCCGAGCCGTACCGGAGCATCGTCATCTTACGCGAGATTCAGGATATGAAATACGAGGACATCGGGGATGCCCTGGGCCTGCCGCTCAATACGGTAAAGGTATACCTGCACCGAGGGCGCAAGATGCTTCGTGAACAGCTGAGCGAGGTACTGGAACGTGAGACAACCTGAGCGCAATCCGAATCGGGAGTGGGCCAACGAACACGTGGAAGCCTTCGTGGACGATGCGCTTTCGTCGGATGAAAAGGAACGGTTCGAAGCGTTGCTGGCCGCAGGTATCGGGGAGGCGGATGTCGAGCTGGCGCGACGCATCCGCGACGGCCTGCATGCCCTGCCGAGGCCGGCTCTCCGGCCTGAAATCAGCCGGTTCGTTCTGGAACAGGCCCGCGCGGAGGTTCGGGCATCGCGGCGTGGCTGGCTGCGGCAGTTCGTGGAGCGTGAATGGGCGAGTCTGCTCCGTCCGGCTCTGACGATGGCCGTTCTGCTGGTCGCCGTCGTTTTGGCAGTGCTCATTGGGCGTCCGCCCGTACACCCGCAGGAAGCGATCTCGCAGGCGGACGTGGAACGGGCGCTCGCCGAGGTCCGGTGGGCGCTCGCATATGTCTCGCACGTGAGCCGGGAGACCGGCTCGTCGGTGCGAAACGAGGTGTTAGAGGCACATGTCGTTCGACCCGTCCGCCACGCCCTCGGCGCGGTACTCGACGAACGATCCGAGACAGAACTCAAATAGGTGACGAGATATGAAACAGTTCCGTATTTGTCTGGCCTTCCTTGTCGTTGCCCTGTTGGCGGGTACGGCGAAGGCACAGAATACCGTGGAGCGTGATCCCGGCTACATCGACCTGGCAGACATCGAATCGTGGTTTGGCTCCGAGGCCACGCTAGAGGTCAATATCAAAGGGGCGCTTCTGAAACTCGTCTCGGAAGCATCCCGGCACGAAGACCCTGAACTGGCGGACCTGCTGACGAACCTGAAAGCCATCCAGGTACGCGGGTACACGCTTACGCCGTCGCAACTGCAAGGCATCAACCAGCGAACGGCAGAGCTTGGACGGCGCCTGGCCCGCTCCGGCTGGGATACGGTAGCGCGCGTGCGGGAAGATGGGGAAGACATTCACATGTACGTGAAGGCGACCGACGACGCGATAGCAGGTCTGGTCGTGATGGTGGTATCGCCGGGTGAGAACGAGACCATGTTCGTGAACATCGTCGGGGATATCAATCCGGAAGAAATCGGGCGGATCGGTCGCAAGTTCGACATCGGGCCACTCGAGAGAAGGGGCAATAACTGACAGAGTATTTCCTCCGTATACGCGCAGGCCCTGTAGCATGGGCAGCCGTTGCCGGACCACGCCAACCTGAGGACGTGCACCTATGGTAAACCGACTCACGGGCATCGCCATTCTTCTTGCAGCCTGTACGCTCTTTTCCGGCTGTTTCTATTCGCGTGAAATTGCCCGGACGCGGCGGGCCATCGAACGGCAGTATCCCGATGTGCAGCTTGACCGGCAGATGGTCCTGAACCTGGGGCCGAATACGCTGGGGCTGGTGGGGTGGCTTGCGGGTGTTTCCAATGATGAGGATGCCGAGCAAGCACGCGCGTACCTGCGGGATATCAGCCGGGTGAAAATCGGTGTGTACGAGGTGGAGAACCTTCCGGACCCGTCCGGGCTGGAACTGTCCAGCCTGGACCGGCTAAAGCGGCAGGGGTGGGAGACCGCCGCCAAGACCGTCGAGGCGGACGAGGCGGTGTGGGTACTCTACCGCGAAGCGGGCGACACGATCCGCGATATGTACGTGTTTGTACTGGACGAGCAGGAGTTGGTGCTGGTTCGCCTCCGAGGCCACCTCGGTCGCCTGCTGGAGCGCGCGATACAGGAGGAGGGATTTGACTGGTCGGGACTGGCCGGGGATTAAAGGGAAAAAAGGGGGAAGGTGGAGTGTTCGGGTTTAGCCGACTTCATCGGCTTCGGTGAGCCCGGCGGCTGACAGGGCTGTTTCCAGGGTATCGAATCGGGCATACCGGGTGATACGTCCGTTGTGCACGAGGAAATAAGAAGCGACATCGGCTTCGCCGATCACATCGCCGGTTTCGAGGGAATGCCAGGTGCCGTGCTGGGCCACGACCACTGCTTCACCACGGCCGAAGGTTCGAAGGGGGAGGAGGCTGACCCGCGCGTGCCGGAGCCAATCATTCAGAAGTTCGCGCCCGTGTCCGGATCCCCGGGGGCCGACGATCTCAATAGCTGGATCCGACATCTCGAGGACCCGTTCGAAATCCCGTTGATTCAGTGCCTGGTGCCAGGCTTGAACGACATGCAATGGTTCTAAGGCTGCATCTTGCATGATTTCCTACTCGGGCGCGTCATGCGTGTTCGCGTCGCAGCGGCTCCAGCGCGTTCAGCAGCTTTTCGACCCCGAAACGGACCGGGTCGGTTGCCGGTAAGCCCAGTTCGGATTCCGTCTGCGCGATGACGGCTCGGGCCTCATCCTCAGGCAACTCGAGCGTATTGATGCTCACGGCGACGACCTTGCTCGGGAAGAGCACGTTTGCCAGCTTTTCGTAGAGCGGAAGGACCTGGGCGGGGGAAGGGACCGGCGTGGGAGTAGGGCACGCGCGCATGTATTGCCGCGTCGCATGGTGGCAGAGCACCATCGCCTGGGGGGCCGAGCCGTGCAGGAGGCCGAGCGTGACGCCGCTGAAGCCGGGGTGTGTGATGGCGCCCTGGCCCTCGATGAAAAGCACTTCGTGGTTTGCGTTCTCGACCACGAGCCGTTCCGCCGCGCCCGCCACGAAGTCGCTGATTACCGCATCGATGGCGATGCCCTTTCCGTCGATGGCGATGCCTGTCTGGCCTGTCGCCACGAATGCCGCATCCCATCCGGCGGCCCGAGCGGCACGTGCCATCTCCAGCGATGTCACTTTCTTGCCGAGGTTGCAGTCGGTCCCAACCGTCAGGACGCGAAGGCCCGGCTGGTCTTTCGCAATATTGGTGGCGACGCCAAGGTCGGCCGGGGGGCGGCGCAGATCCTGGATCGTCGCACCGGTGCGAGCGGCGATGGCCATCAATGTCGGGTCCTCCGTGAGAAACTGGTGCAGGCCGCTGATTACATCCAGCCCTCGTTCGAGGAATGCGATAATCAGGGTACGCCAGCTCTGCGGGATGCGCCCGCCCGGCGCTACGGTACCGAGGAGGAGTCCGGTCGGATGGGTGGCCAGCGCTTCCTCCAGTGTACCCACGATGGGGATGCCCCGGCCCGTCCCAACCAGTTTCTCCAAGTCTTCACCGGCCCGCAGCGAGTCGAGCACACAGGCGACGTGTTCGGGGCGATAGCGTAGCACGCCCACGGCAGTCTTGGCGTTGTAGGGGTCCAGACTGCCTTCCGTCAACAGGACGAGGCGGCGCGGCGAATGTGAATCCGGCATCTCCAATCCATTTATCTGCTCCAAAGGAGCGCAAAAGGTAGCACGGTATCGAAACCGACGCAACGGACCTATCGTAAGGCACGACATCCGCACGCGGAAGAGCAGGGAGGCACAGGAGATGTTGCGGAATCCTTTCTAACGGAACCAATCATTTGAATAGCCACATGCGCAGCACTGGTGCCATTGTTCTTGTCGTACTACTTCTCGTGCTAGGATTCGCCGGGTGTGCCGGATGCGGGACGTACAATGATCTCGTCGCGCAGGAGGAGCAAGTCGAGCGGGCGTGGGCGGACGTCGAGACGCAATACCAGCGCCGCTCCGACCTCGTTCCGAATCTCGTCAACACGGTCCGTGGAGCGGCAAACTTCGAACAGCAGACGCTCCAGGCCGTCGTGGACGCTCGCGCCCGCGCGACCTCAATCACCGTATCGGCGGATGATCTGGATGATCCCGAGCGGATCCGCCAGTTCCAGGAGGCGCAGAGCGAGCTGAGCCGGTCGCTCGGTCGCCTGCTCGCCGTCTCGGAGAACTATCCGCAGCTCCAGGCTACGGAGGCATTTCGCGACCTGCAGGTGCAACTGGAGGGGACGGAGAATCGCATCGCCGTGGCACGGCGGGATTATAACCAGGCCGTGAGCCAGTACAACACGTCCATCCGCCGCTTCCCGGCCAACATCGTCGCGGGTATCGCCGGCTTCGAGCGGCGCACGCCGTTCGAGGCGGAGGCAGGAGCGGAGAATGCGCCCGAGGTCCAATTCAATTTCTAAGCCGAACCGTACGTTGCTTTCTTTTCAACGCTGGATTCTCTGGCTCGTCTGTGTGATCGTGCTGGCGGGCAGCGCCCGTGCTCAGGGTACGGGCGCCTTGCCCGCACAGGGCCGGCCCGTCGTCGATGCCGGGGATATGCTGACACCGACCGAAGAGCAGATCCTGACGCAGAAGCTCGTCTCGTATGAGGACAGTACCTCCAACCAGATCGCGGTAGTCACCATCCCGAGCCTGGAGGGCCAGGATCCCATCCAGTATGCCGTCGAACTGGGGCGCCGGTGGGGGGTAGGTCAGGCGGGAAAGGATAACGGCGTGGTTCTTCTCGTTTCCCGGGATGACCGGACGATCACGATAGCGGTTGGCTACGGGTTGGAGGGCGCCATTCCGGACGCGCTCGCGGACCGCATTCGCCGGAACGTCATGGTGCCGTACTTCCGGCAGGGGCAGTACTATGAAGGGATCTCGGCGGGTGTGGACGCCCTCATTCAGGCGGCTGCCGGTGAGTTTACGGCGGACCGTGACCAGAGCCCGGGAGAGGGCGGCGGGATCGATGCGGCGACGATCTTCATCCTGCTCATCATCGCCTTCTTCATCTTCTCATCCTTTGGCGGGGGCGGTAGGGGGCGTGGCCGGCGCAGGCGCCATTACCGCCACAGAGGCGGACCGCCCGTCATCATCTGGGGCGGCGGCTTCGGTGGTGGTGGCGGCTGGGGAGGCGGTGGCTTCGGCGGAGGGGGCGGAGGCGGTTTCGGAGGTTTTGGCGGCGGCAGCTTCGGCGGCGGCGGCGCCAGTGGAAACTGGTAGGTTTCGATCGGCAGGGGCATGGCATACCCCTGCGCTTTCCCAAAGGTAGCAGCATGTCCCAGGATAGGCTTGCACTTCTTTTACAGTTCCACGAGGAGGACCCGGGCGACCCGTTTACACAGTTCGCAATCGCGCAGGAGTACGTGAAACGCGGAGAATCTGAGAAGGCGCTTGCGTTTTACGAGAAACTGACGATAGATCACCCGGACTACACCGGAACGTACTATCACCTCGGCAAGCTGTACGAAGCACTGGGGCGGAAGGAACAGGCGCTCGCCACATACCGCACGGGTATCGACGTGGCGCAGCGGCTGCGAGATTTCCACGCCCGCGCGGAACTGCAGGACGCGCTCATGAAAGCGGAGGGCGTGGGGTTCGAGGACGACGAGTTCGAATGAGGCGGGGTAGCGCGTCGCATCTTTCCGGTTCGTGTAACGTATCTTGCTACCCGGTACGTGCAGTATCGAACCAGCCGTTTCTACTGTGTCCGGCATCAACTGGAAGGCATATTTTCGCATCACACGTACGGCGACGTACGGTTTTCTGGCGTCGTTGCCGCTGCTCCTCCTGTACGAGGGATTGATCCTGTTCGCCAATGGCGGCCGGGCAGCTCAGGTGCGCGTCGGCGCGGAGGTGTGGATGAAGCAGCTCCTGGCGCTCGTGGGCGGAACAGGCATGCTCGTGCTCAGCGTCGTCGTGCTGCTTGTCGGAATCGGCATCTTCCTGTATGAGCGCAAAAAGAGCATCCCGATCCGTCCCCGGTATTTCGGGTGGATTGTCGGGGAGAGCGCCGTCTATGCCGTGGCGGTAGCCATCGCCGTATCGACGGTCGTCGGGACCATCTTTACCATCTATCCCGTTGCCGAACCGCTGCTCTTCCAGTCCGGCGGTTTGATGCGGCAGAGCATCCAGATGAAGATCGCCCTGTCCATCGGGGCGGGGCTCTATGAGGAACTGCTCTTTCGAGTAATCCTGGTCGGAGGGCTCTTCGTTCTGATGCGGCGCCTGTTCGTCCGGGAGCGCGCGGCGTACTTCGCCGCTGCGGTCGTCGGAGCGCTGCTCTTTAGTGCCGTCCATTATATCGGTGCACTCGGCGATACCTTCACGCTCCCTTCTTTCACCTTCCGGTTTCTGTTCGGCCTCATGCTGAACGGATTGTTTCTCGCACGCGGCTTCGCGGTAGCAGCCTGGACGCACGCCCTGTACGACATCATGGTCGTGACGGACTTCTTCCGCTGATCTCGCTCGCCCGGTTCGAACCGCGACACGGATGTGTCGTTTAAGTTACGGACCGAGATATACGAGTCTATAGATAGACGTGCTTTGTGAATCGAGGAGTGTGTGATTGGAATAACACGCACACTCGCGGGATTCAGGGGCAATCGGCTCCCATGAATCCGAACCATACCGATTGAAATAGATATATGCACAACACACTACGGACGGCGGCGTTGATGGCCGTGCTCATCACGCTCTTTGCATTGATCGGACAGGCGCTCGGCGGCCAGCAGGGTCTGGTCATGGCATTCCTGTTCGCCGTCGCGATGAACTTCGGCAGCTACTGGTTCAGCGACAAGATCGTGCTGACGATGTACAGGGCGAAGGAAGTCGGGCCGGACGAGGCTCCGGAGCTCTACCGCATGGTAGACCGGCTTCGCCAGAATGCCAACCTGCCGATGCCGCGCGTCTACATCATTCCCTCCGACCAGCCGAACGCGTTTGCGACGGGACGTAACCCGTCACACTCGGCGGTTGCGGTTACGAACGGCATCGTCCGAATGCTCAGCAGGGAGGAACTGGAGGGTGTGATCGCGCACGAACTGGCTCATATCCAGAACCGTGATATCCTCACCTCGTCCATTGCTGCTACGATTGCTTCCGCCATTACGATGCTGTCCCGGTTCGCACTGTTCTTCGGCGGAGATCGGGACGATCGGGGTAGTGTGCTCAGTTCGCTTCTCATGCTGATCCTGGCGCCTATCGCGGCCATGCTGATCCAGATGGCCATCTCCCGCTCCCGCGAGTTTGCGGCCGACCGGGATGGGGCCAGGATCTGCGGCAAGCCGCGCGCGTTGGCAAGCGCCTTGCAGCGGCTCGAAGCGGGGGCGGAGCACATCGCCATGGAGGCCAATCCCAGCACGGCCCACATGTTCATCGTAAACCCGTTTGCGGGCGCTATGGGCGGTTTGCGTAACCTGTTTTCGACGCACCCGCCCACGGAGGATCGCGTGGCGCGCCTGCTGGAACTGGAGCGCACCGGTTTTTAAGCACACGACAACCTGAACGAGCTATCAACCGGGGAGTACGGCATGCCGTACTCCCCGGTTTTTTATTTCCAATACTATAGGTTGAATCGTGCGGCCGGTTGATATGTGAGGCACCTCATAGGGTAGCTTAAAAAAATGTAATCGTAACGCAAATTTGAGAATCCATAACGTACTTAAAGAGCGGTGGAGTTTCTCTGCGGATCGGACGTGTATTCATTAACCCCGACCACCTATGTCTCGGAACGGACGCGGATGGACGTTACGGATCGGTATCTGGATGGCTGCGGCGGCGACGGCTATTGCAGGTGTCATTGCGTTGCGGAATCTTCCTTCTGAGGCATATCCGGGGCTACCACCTGACCAGCGGGCCTTCTGGAACTGGGTGTCGCTGACGAACAGCGATCCGCAGAACGCACTGGAGAGCGGTCTAGCCCTTCTCAGCGACAGTCCGCACCTGCGCCTGTTGTACCTCAAGCTCGCCATGGTTTGCGTCGACGCAAAGGCTAAGGCCGTGTGCTGGGACCGGTTCAATCAGGTTTCTCCGAATGGAGCCGTCGCGTCGTACCGGGATGCGGCACTCGCCCTGCTCGTACAGGCAGACGATACCAGTGCGGCCATTTCGCGCTGGAGCGAACTCGTGCGTTCGGAGCGACTCGATCCTACACTGGCTCGCCTGGCCGTGGAACAGGCGCAGCACCTTGGTGGAGACTCCTTGCTGAGTGTTTTCACGAGCGTATGGTCCGAGCGGCTGAAAAGGGATTCCACGGCAGCAGGCGCCGCATTCGGGTTCGGTTACGCGGCCATTCTCCGTAGTGACTGGCCAACGGCGGAGCGTATGATGCAGCGGGTCACGAGGCTGCTGCCGGACGATCCACAGGCCTTCCGTGAACTGGGCCGTATCTATTTCACGATGGGGCAGCCGGATGCGTTCGACCGGGTCCTCACGGCAGGCATCGAGGCCGCAGTGCATCAGTACGACCTGGAGCAGGAACTGATCTTACGCGGCAACCTGGGCTGGGGCATGATTCAGCGAAGCCGTGACCTGGACCGGGCCTCCCGGCTGATCGAGGAAGCGCTGGAGCGCAGCCATCTTCTTGCTGATGAAGAGACGGAGGGATTCAATCTGTACCGGCTCGCGTTCGTGCGACTCAAACAGTATCGGTACGATGAGGCTCTGGCCCTTCTCGATTCTGCTGAGGTCCGCTACGCCGAACATGCGCCGCGCCAGCTGCCGGAGGTGCTCGTCCTGCGCGGTACTGTGCTCAGCGACATCTATCGCTTTAGTGAGGCAGAGCACGTGTTGGGCAGTGCGATTGAGAGCGCCAGGACGCAGCGGAACGTACTCATCGAGGTGCAGGCGTCCATCGCACAGGGACAGTTGCAGTACCGGATGGGTCGGTATGAAGCCGCCCGACAATCCGGATTGCATGCGCTGGAACTGGCACAGCGATACCGTCAGGTCGACTATGAGATTGCGGCCCGTATGCTGCTCGGTGACGTGGAACGGTTCTGGGGCAATCTCGAGGCGGCCAGAGCACATCTGCAGCAGGGCCTCGAACTGGCGAAGAAGAGTGGACACCACCCTCGGCAAGCCGATCTGTACGGTCGGCTTGCGCGTACCGCACTGGATATCGGCGATCCGCACGAAGCCAGAGCCTACTACGAACAGATGCAGGCTGCCATCGCCAAGTCGTCCGATGCAGCCGGGATGAGCGCTTTTTATGCAGGTGTGGGCCAGGTATATCACCTGTTCGGCAACTTTACGGAAGCCGTCGCCTATTTCGATGAAGCCATTGCTCTACTAAAGGAGTTACCGGACGACGGGCGAGCCCTTGTGGAGGTGCGCATTCAGAAAGCGTGGGCCCTCATCGGAAAGAAGGCGTACGGCGAGGCGGAGCGGCTTCTGCTAGAAACGCAGGCGAGCATTTCACAGGCCGATGCGGATATGCGTTACCGCATAGACGTGGCCCTGGGCAAGTTGAATCTCGATCTCGGGCGATACGAGGAGGCCGTTCGTTATTCCAACCGCGCGATCGAGGCCGATCATGAACTTCGCCGTCCGGTTCTCCAGTGGTACGTGCTGTATAACCTGGCGCTGGCGCACTGGCGGCTTCAGGATGACGAGCACGCGGAGCGTTACTTCCGCGAGGCGGTCATGACGGCGGAGGCCATGCGTGACAACCTGTATTCGCGGGAGAGCAGGGCGGTCTTTGTACAGGATAAAGTGGATCTGTATAAAGATTACGCCGCGTTTCTCCAGGAGCAGGGGCGAAGCAGAGAGGCCTTCAGTTTCACAGAGCGTGTCCGCAGCCGCAGCCTCGTAGACCTGTTGTATACGACCCAACTGGGGCGCGACCTGCGGGAGGAGGATGTGGAAGATGAACTCATCGAGGCAGAACGCCGCCGACGCGCGCTCGCTCATGCCCTTCAAGAGAGTGAGGCGCAGGATCAGGCTGCTCCGGCCGGTATACTCACTCCCACACAAACCCGGGTAGGGCAGCTTCGCCGGGAATATGTGCGAGCGGATTCGATTTACAGTGCCGCCGTACACCTCCTGCCTGACAGCCGCCTGTCGTCCGCCCTGTTTACGGCGGCTCCTCTCGGCGCTGCCGAAGCGCAGTCGGTTCTCAGGCCGGATGAAGCCATGCTCTTTTTCAACGTGGGAGGGGAGGGCGTCTCCGCGCCGCGATCCAGCGTGTACGTCATCACGCCCGATTCCATCCGGTCCTATCCGCTCACGGTGGATGCTGCCGATCTGAGTGAGTCTGTACGGTTTCTCCGGGATCGGATTAGTGCCTTGCCCCGGGGACATGGAGAAGGCTGGGAAGAAGTGAGCCGCCAATTATACCGGCAACTCATGGGACCGGCACTGGCGCAGCTGCCGGAGAGCGTGCGGCATTTGCACATCGTGCCGGAGGGATCGCTTCACTACATTCCGTTTGCTGCGTTGCTCGGCGATGACGGGCAGTTCCTGGTCGAGAAGTACACGCTGTCCGTAGCTCCTTCCGCGAGCATCCTCAAGCTGTGCCGCGAGCGCAACCCCCGGTTGTGGCGGTCCATTCTGATGGTGGCTGATCCTAGCGGTCGGCTACCTGGCGCGCGAAGCGAGGCTGCAGCCATCGCGGCCCTGCCTTCGGTCAGACCTCTTCGGCTCGTGGGAGATGACGCCACGCAGGCCAACCTCGAAGCGTTTGCCGAGCAGTACGATATTTTGCACTTCGCCACCCACGGCAACTTTAACAGCCGGTCCCCCTGGTACTCACATCTGGAACTCCACAACGACGTGTTGAGCGTCGAGGAGATCGGCCAGCTTCACCTGAACGCCTATCTCGTTACCCTGAGTGCTTGTGAGACAGCGCTAAGTGGGGGAATCACATCAGACATTCCGGCCGGTGACGAATGGATCGGCCTGAACCAGGCTTTTCTGGCAGCAGGTTCTCCAACCGTCATGGCGAGCCTGTGGCCTATCGACGACCGTGTGAGCAGCCGTTTCATGAGCGGCTTTTATCGTCGCTTGCTCGATTCCGATGGAAAAGCAACGGCATTAGCGCAGATGCAGCGCTTGTTCATTCAGGACGCGCAGACGCGGCATCCGTTCTACTGGGCCGCTTTCACGGTGATCGGAGACCCACTATAGCGTAGTCAAGACTCAATTGTCAGCATTAACTCAGGTTACCAGAGAGGATACATGATGACTGTACTTGCGAGGGCCACACAGGGGAGGCGCTTGCGGATGATGGGGGGAGTGTGGGTCATGACTCTAGTTTTCTTCGCGGTAGGTTTACCGGTCAAGTTTGCCAGCGCTCAGGTCAACATCGAGCGCCACAGGGATGAGGTAGTCGTCAAACGAGCAGAGAGGCTTGCCCAGCGGCTCTCGCGCGGTGTCGGCGCAGCTGGGCACACGTGGTCCGTGGTGGATGAGGCCGGTCATACCTATGCGCTGGCCGGATACACGACGGCGGATGTGGCACCGATGGGTAGAGTGACCACGATGGCTACCGGCGGTCGCGACTCCGGCGGTGAGGGGCCGATCATCGTCGTGGGTGGGTATCAGGAAGACGTATCGGCCACGGGGCGCGACTCCGGTGGAGAAGGGCCGATCATCGTGGTGGGAGGCTACCAGGATGCCTTACGGCATATGCAGGAGGTCTACGGAGCGGAAGTACGATATGACGAGCTTTTGAAGGCCGACATTCTTTCCCTGCCGGGGTTTGAGGACCCCATCGGTGCGTTCTTCGACATCATCGTCTCGGACTCCGTGCACGGGCAACCGCTCCTTCATTTTTTCCGGATGCTCGAAGTGGCGAGCATCGGGGCATCCGACGCGGACTACCTGCCGGCTCCTCCGGCCAGGCCGGGAAGGGCATTCCCCAGCGATCCTTACTTCCCGCTGCAGTGGAACATCGATGTGACGAAACTGTCCGAGGCGGCCTGGCACCCTTTTACACCGAAGCTGAACCGGCCGGTTCGCATCGGCGTGATCGACAGCGGTATCAATGAGCAGGACCGTGCTGCAGCGGGCCTCGATGGCGTGCGGGCCGTCCACCACGTTGCCATTGCCCCGACCACCGGCTACGCACTCCGCCACGGGCTCGCCGTGACGACTCTGCTGGCCGATGCCGCCAACGATGGCGACGGCGTCGTCGGTCTCGTGGGCAACTGGAGCGAGAGTGAGTGCTGGAGGGGGCAATCGTCGCTACTGGACCGGATACAGGTCGAGCTCTACTCGTACAACGTTGGTGACTGGGGGCCGATCTCTGTCGAAGTGGCCCGGGCCATCTATCAGAGCATCGAGGACGGGGTGGATGTAATCAACCTGAGCCTTCGCACGGCGGAATCGCCAAGCATTGCCGCGGCTATCCAGGCCGCGCTCGACGCCAACATCATTGTTGTGGCTGCCGCAGGCAATTACCACGCGAATGCCCGCCAGAAGCCGACTTCGTTCCCGGCCAACATCGAGGGCGTCATAGCGGTCACCTCCACCGACCGCTATGGACGGCTCAGTAAGACGGCAGCGAACCAGGGATATGACATCGCTGCACCTGGAGAAGACGTCATCGTAGGCGGACCAGGAAATACCTGGTACAAAGGCACCGGGACCTCGTTTGCCGCGCCACACGTGGTAGCGGCAGTTGCACTCATGCGGGCTGCGAAACCCGACCTGACGCCAGAAGAGGCTCGTGCTGCCCTTCAGGCCTCATCCTCTCGCCTGGTGGGAAGCGTGATACGCCCCGGGCGGAGAAACGAGGGAGGCCTTCTGAATGCGCTGGCCGCCCTGAACAGCGTGCTTCCTCCCGGTGAGCGGGCCAGATGGGTTAGCGTACCCCGTCTTTGCGGAGCGGGAGGTCTGTTCGACCTCGCTACAGCTGGCTTTGCGAACGCTTCCGCTTCGGAGCTTCCGCAAGAGGTCGAACTCTCCGGAAACAGCCCCAACCCGTTCAGTAGCTCGACGACGATTCGGTACGGCCTTCCGGAAGCGCAGCATGTCCGGCTGGCAGTCTATAACCTGCTCGGGCAGGAGGTACGCGTACTGGTGGATGACCTCGTAGACGCCGGTTATCATAGCGTGGACCTGCAGGCCCACGACCTGCCGAGCGGCGTGTACCTCTACCGCCTGGAAACGGCAGAAGGTTCGTTTAGCAACCGCATGGTCCTGACGAGGTAACCGGAACGCCGATACACGTCAGACCTACCAACGACCAACCCGAAGGGCTGGAGCAGCACCGCTCCGGCCCTTCTTTTTGCATCCTCCCGCCGCACTCACGTTTGACGAGAAGCCTGTGCGTGCATTGAGGAGCGCAGAACAGGGCTGAAACGAAACTGAAACGAGCATAGTCGTTCGTGCAGGCGATCACGTCGAGCGAGGCATCCAGGCAAAAGAAAAACCCTCCCCAGATCGCTCTGAGAAGGGTTACGAAGTGGCGCGGGAGAGACTTGAACTCTCGACCTCCGGGTTATGAATCCGAATCCTGGGAGAGTGTCGCGCTTCCTCGAAGTCCAGAAGTGCTCATCGTTTGCGAGGTCGCATGGGGGCCGATGCCTGACATGGCTCGAATCTGACACTGTGACCGTTTCGGGGGCGCCGAAATGGTAATAAAGCAGGTATCCACTTCAGCCGCAGAAATCAAGCATTCTCACGCGAGTGCCTCCAAGTTGGTTCACCCCCACGCGTGTGGGGATAGGGTCGCGGTCAACGCTGACCGTCGTCGGGAGGTCGGTTCACCCCCACGCGTGTGGGGATAGGCAGGGGCGCTAATACCCTGCCGTCGCCTCGCTTCCCCTATCGCCACTGGCCGAACGCGACGACGGCAGAGATGGTCACATAGTCTTTCCAGAAGTACCCGCGGAACAGACCGGCATAAGGGGTCTCTGGCAAAAAGACGTACCCGGCCGACACGTACGGGCCACTGTGGGCGCCGCCACGAAAACCGGCTCCAGCAAAAAAGTCCGTACTGGGAATAGATATGTTGGCATCAAGCGTTCCAAGGATCCGCATAACCGTATCGCTGCACAGGCTGCTCTTTGCAAACTGTCCTGTTTCAGAGTCCCGGCACCGATCCACACTACTGTCGTGATAGTAGCGACCACCCCCATCCCCGGGAGCGAGGTTGATGTGCAGGTCGCCATTGAACACGAAGGGACCCGGCGAAACTACACCGCCAGCCGTGATGTCGCCAAATCCACCACCCAACGCTTCATCGTCTGCCCAGCCGTAGCCCGCGCCGAGCGTGAAGACCGGCTTTCGTTGGATTGCTTGGGCAGATGCAGTTGACGCAAGGGTAATGAGCAAAAGCAGCGGTAGTAGTCGTTTCATCGTTCGTGTATTTTTGGTATAAATGGCTCATTTGGTATCGGTATATTTGGCGCATTGTGAAATAGACAATACCACCTTGTGGCACATACAGAGCCGATCCTATCTAGAAAACGGAAGGATCGGTCGCAAATCTGTAACACACGCGACCATCCTCGGTTCACCCCACGCGTGTGGGGATAGGTTGAGTTCGTCTACGTGTATTCCTAGATCGACCGGTTCACCCCCACGCGTGTGGGGATAGGGCACTCGGCGGCTTCTCTCAGGCGAGATATCTCTTTTGGGATATCGCTTTTAGTGACTTCGGGCATGGCGGTATCAGCTAGGTCAGGTCTATGTATGCAAATGATGTCAGTTCTACCATGCGCCTAAAGCGCATAGACCTGCTGCGAAATACGTCTCTGCATTTGATAGCGCGAGCGTATCGTTTGCTTGCCCAACCTTTTTGCTGCCGACATGCACATTCCGTATAGTACTATTCGACTCTGGATGCGTCCTGGACGTACGAGTCGCCCTTACATCTTCATCACGGGAGCGCCCCGCAGCGGCACCACACTCGTCAAGTCTATACTCTGCGCTCACCCTGAGATCGGAGGTGGCGACTATGAATCCACTGGTATCTTCAAGCCGCGTGACCTGTCTCGTTTCTGCAGTGGCGAGGTACCGAGATCCGAGGTCGATAGACTAGTCCAATCCTCTTCTACTCTCGCAGAGTTCTATGACCGATTCACAGACGCCACGATGGCCTTTCACGGTAGGTCTGGGCGGTTTGTAGACAAGGTGTGGCCGGGGTTCGGTCGCTTCCGATGGGTTCCCCTCATCGCGCCGAATGCGTACTGGATACATGTGATCCGCGACGGACGTGATGCCTTCTGCTCTGCTCGCAATCATCCTAACGTACCTCAAGGACGCAGCGCCAAGCTATATGCTGAATACTGGACTCGTTGCATAAAGGAAGCCAGCATTCTTCCATCGAAACGCACCACTACGATCAGATATGAGGATCTATGTGACGACCCTGAACAGGTCATAAAGCATCTCATGGAGCGCATCGAGATGGAGTTTCATCCCATGCAAAGAGACCCCTATGTACGCAGCCGAGGCACTATGAAAACAAGATCTGTTCATACCAGGTTGGCCGAAAACATAACACCTGCCACAGTAGAACGCTGGAGAACAGAATTATCACCTGAGGATCAGGCAGTATTTGAGTCCATCGCATCATCCACCCTATCTAAGTATTATACGTTACGCTGATTTTATTACCAGCAGAACTCGGGTTTTGGTAACCCGAGTTCTGCTGGTAATAAACACTAACGACTCCCCACACGCGTGGGAGTCAACTGGGGCAGGGGCGAACCCGTCTAGGTGTACGAGAAAGGTCGCAGAATTGAGCGTAGTAGATGCCGTTCCGGTTAGCGAGAGATGCTATCGTTCAATGCGATTTAGCGATGGCGTCCCACGAGCAGGGCAGAATCAGATTGAACCGAAATTGACACCAAGTTGGCCCGAAGCCGCCGGATGCCATGATGGGTAGAGTCTTGCCCAACAAAAAACCCTCCCCAGATTGCTCTGAGAAGGGCTACGAAGTGGCGCGGGAGAGACTTGAACTCTCGACCTCCGGGTTATGAATCCGACGCTCTAACCAGCTGAGCTACCGCGCCAGAGAGTATGTCGAGGGGCGCCAAGATACGGTCGCTACACCCCCCGAATCAAGATTAACTTATTCGCCGGATCCTCCCGATTTGTTTCTTCATCCGAAGCGAACCCATCACCTTCATCGAGGGTTCTAGAACGGGGCTGTCGGCGGTCTGCTATCATGGCCTGGCCGGAGATGTGAAACCGGATGGCGGACGGCGATCCGGTTTTCATCAGCGATCCGTGGACAGCCGCCGCGAAGTAGCGTTCCTTTGAACAGCCGAGAGCCGACAGTCAGTTCCCTTGTCCTTCCAGCAGATCATCGATCAACCCCGCGTCGTAGACGCTCTTCGACGCGCCATCGAGCGCAAGCGCGTCGCCCATGCGTACCTGTTCTTCGGCCCCGACGGGGTCGGTAAACGGGCCGCCGCCCTTGCCTTCGCGAAGGCACTCCAGTGTGAGCGGGGAGGGCCCGATCCGTGTGACGTCTGCACGTCGTGCAGCAAGGTGAACCGGCTGATCCATCCCGACGTGCAGGTGCTCCTGCCCAGCCCGAAGGACACGTCCCCCGAGGATATTGCGGAACGCCTCCAACTCCTTGCCGGCAACCCGTACGCCACGGTCGATTACGTGCGCCGGCCCGTCCTGTCGGATCCATCGAAGGAGTCCAACAAGCAGGCGCTTTACCGGATCGAAGAGTTTCAGGAGGACATGCGTCGCCAGATGGGGTTCAAACCTCTCGAGGGTCGCTACAAAATCGCGATCATCACCGATGCGGACCTCCTCCGCAATGAGACGGCCAATGCGTTCCTGAAGCTCCTGGAAGAGCCACCTCCGCAGACCGTCTTTGTTCTCACGACGAGCCGCCCCGAGCGTCTCCTGCCTACCATCCTCTCCCGGTGCCAGCGGCTCCGCTTCGATCTGCTTTCCACCGACGCCATCGCGCAGGCGCTTCATGAGCGGGAAGGTATCGAACCCACCCAGGCTGCCGTCCTCGCCCGGATGGCCGACGGCTCGTATGCCCGCGCCCTGGACCTCGCCGGCAACGAGGACCTGCTCGCCGGACGTCAACTCGTCCTCGATTATCTGCGGGCTGCCTACGCCAACAATGTAGATAAACTGGCAGATCTGGCCGATCAGATGGCGGGCATGGGACGCGAGCGTCTGAAGGGCACGTTCTCGCTCATGCTACGCTGGATTCGTGACCTGCTCCTCTACCGCACGATGGGTGCCGACGCTCCGCTCGTCAATGTGGACCAGCAGGATGTCATCGAGCGCTTTTGCAAGAACATCCCCGGCGTCGACATAGAAGCCATGATCCTCCTGGTCGAGCAGGCGATGGAACTCGTTGAGCGTAACGTTCACCAGGGGCTCATCGTCACGACCCTCGCCCAGCGCCTCCACCAGACCATGCGCGGTACCCCGGTTTCTCGCCTCTACATCCCACTGGTTGAGGCGAATGGCCTCCATCCCTGACCTGCCTTGCGCGGCACAGAATGGATCAAAACTGTGCAATCTGTGCCATCCGTTATTGGCGTGGGAAGAACGGGCTTGCGCTTGTCTGTGGCTCTTCCTACATAGATCCATAGAAACCCGATACTTGGTCGATAAGTAGGAAACACGGGGGCAATAGAGTGCGGATCCTTCACTAACGTTCGATCACTCGCGTTGCGTGCTACGGCATGGTCCAGGGTAGACCACGGACATGCCGGGCATGAGGCATGCTGTCGCTAAAAGGGAGATAGCAGGCCTCCACTGCGCACGGTGCGAGTCATAGATAGAGAGAAACATGGGTTGTGGTTCATGCGGGACCGGTGGTGGCTGCGGGGCCGGCTGCGGCGGGAATGGCGGCTGTGGGTCGAAGAGCGGCCGGCAGGGTACGGCCGCCTGCCCGGCCATGCACGTCTTCGACTGGCTTAACGAAATTGGTATCACCGCTCCGCCGGTCATTTACGACATCGTTGAGGTCACGTTCAAAGGCGGGCGGAAAGGGTTCTACCAGAATGCCGGCAATCTCGATCTCCAGACCGGCGATTACGTCATCGTAGAAGCCGACCGGGGTGTCGATTTCGGTACCGTCCACATGACGGGCGAGCTTGTCCGCCTGCGCGTCAAGTCGATGGGCTTCGAGGAAGGCATGCAGTTCCCGAACGTCATCCGGCTCGCCTCGCTGCAGGATATCGAGAAGTGGGAGGCCAATAAAGAGAAAGAGTCCGAAACCTTCCTCATAGGCCGCCGCTCCATCGACAAGATGAACCTGCCGATGAAGCTGGTGGACGTCGAGTGGCAGTTCGACCACAGTAAGGTCACGTTCTACTTCACCGCCGAGCACCGGGTTGATTTCCGCCAGCTCGTTCGCGAGCTCGCCAGCCGCTTCCGTACCCGTGTGGAACTGCGCCAGATCGGTGCACGGGATGAAGCAGCGCGCATCGGCGGTATCGGCTCCTGTGGACGCGAACTCTGTTGCTCCACGTGGCTTCAGGAGTTCAAACCCGTTTCCACTCAGGCCGCCAAGGTTCAGAACCTCCCGTTGAACCCGGTCCGGCTCAGCGGACAATGCGGCCGTCTCAAGTGCTGTCTCAATTACGAACTGGAGCAGTACATGTCGGCGCTGGAAGCCTTCCCTGCCGTCGATACGCCCCTGACGACGGACCTCGGCACGGGTGTCATTCAGAAGCTCGACATCTTCCAGAGTACCGTCTGGATCAGCCATACGGATGGTACACTGGAAGAGAAACCGCTGGAGGCGGTGCGTGAACTGCTCGGTATGGATGACGAAGATGCCGAGGACGAGACCAGTGCCGCCAACCAGCAAGCCAGACGGCGTAACAGGCCTCGTCCAAAGCGGCGGCGCGGGCCGGATGGGGAGTCGTGAACGCAGATGTTCGGAAGTACTCATGCTATATCACCGTCGATGTACATGCAGTCCATGTATGGGCGGTATGGCATCATCTGTCTGATGCTGGCGCTATCGATCTGTGCGGAGGCTCAGGCACAGGCTGCGGGGCCGAAGCTCGCCTGGATCGACGAGTTACGCATGGCAGGGAAGTTCGAGGAGGCCAGGCAGGCACTCGAACGTATCGTCCGGAAGGAGCCGAACAACACGGAGGCATGGTGGCGCCTCGCGCGTACGTACGTGGAACTGGGCGATGTAGAGGAGTCGAGCAGCGAGCGTTCCCGGCTGCTCCAGCTCGGGCGCGAAGCGGCGCAGCAGGCGATAGAGGCCGATTCTGTCAGTTCCAACGCACACCTCTCCTATGCCATCGCTCTGGGCCGGATTGCACTGGATGTTGGCACACGGGAAAAGATCGAGATTTCCCGTGCTGTGAAAGAGCATGTGGATCGTGCTATCGAGCTAGACCCCGCGAATGCGCTGGCGTATCATGTCCGTGGCCGATGGAACTACATTATCGCGGACCTCGGCTTTTTCGAGCGTGCCGTTCTCAAGCTGGTCTACGGTCGTATACCCGCCGCCTCATTCGAGCAGGCAGCGCAAGATTATGAGCTAGCGGCTCGCCTGGAGGATCGCGTGGTCAACCATCTCGAACTCGGGCGTACCCTCCTCCGAATGAAGGAAGTCGAGGAAGCCCGAACGGCCCTCCAGCGCGCCCTCGATACCCCCAACGCCGACCCGAATGACGACCAGTACAAGGAGGAAGCCTGGGAGTTGTTGAAGCGCATCAAGTAGGTGTCGCTCCGATCTGGAGTTGCCTGTATGCGTTATGAAAAATGACAATACCAGCCAGGTACCTCCGGATTCGAAGCCTTGCCAGCACGCAGCTTGTAGCAATGATGAACGCTACGTCCCTTAGAATTTCCCTTTAGAAGGTCTTTCAGTGTGGGTCGTACGTACTTGCGACTATCAGTCTGTTACCGCGTATAACAACCAAAAAACCAAAATTTAAAAATCACAAATCGGTAGATGCCCTATTCCGCCGAGATCAGCCGTACCTCACCCGCCGCATTCATCTTTTTGCTCGACCAGTCCGCTTCCATGCAGGACAGCTTCGGTGGAGCGGAGCAAAAAGGCGATGCGGCTCCGAGCAAGGCGCGTGTCCTGGCCGATGTCGTGAACCGGCTCCTGCAGAACTTGGTCCTTCGCTGCGCGAAAGAGGACGGCGTCCGCGATTACTTTCATATCGGCGTCATCGGCTATGGCGAGCGAGTGCAGCCGCTCATTCAGCCCGCGCCCGACTATGGTACCCCGAACGATCTCATTCCGATCAGTCACATCGCCGAGCGTCCGCTTCGCCTGGATGAGCGGCTCAAGCAGGTGCCCGATGGTAACGGCGGGTTTGTAGAGCGGCGGGTAAAGGTCCCGGTCTGGTTCGATCCGCAGGCGAAGAACGGTACCCCCATGTGCCAGGCACTGGATCAGGCCGCCGTCATGGTGCGCCGCTGGATCGACGTCCACCCGCACGGCTTCCCACCCATCGTCGTCAACATCACCGACGGCGAAGCCACCGACGGGGACCCGCTCCGGTATGCGCAGGCTCTCAAGATGTACGCGACCGATGACGGTGAGGTGCTCCTGTTTAACGTCCACCTCTCGGAGTCGGACGAACCCGCCATCGAGTTGCCGCATACGACGGAGGGTCTGCCTGATGAGTTTGCCGGTGTACTCTATGCGATGTCCAGCCTGCTCCCGTTCTCCATGCGTGCGGCAGCGGAGCAGGAGGGCTACGTGGTGAACCTCGATACGCGGGGATTCATCTTCAATGCAGATCCCGGCTCGCTCGTCCGCTTCCTGGAGATTGGCACGCGCCCGAGTAACCTGCGCTGATGATGACCGGTGTGGGAACGGTAGAGATGCAGAGCAGGGTATTTCACCTCGCTAAAGCGGGCCATCGGGATTCCGAGTATGAGGACGGGTTCGCCCTGTCGTGCCCCGGTACATTCCCCTACCGGGCTGCGATGGCGGACGGTGCGACGGAATCGGCATTTGCTCGTATCTGGGCCGAAACACTCGTTTCGGCCTGGGTTGCGTCGGGCGTCGTGGACGAACGGGCCTTTGTACGCGCGTTGCCGGAGTGGCAGCAGCGATGGATGGCTCAGGTCACTTCAAAGGCTGACAACCTTCCGTGGTATGCAGCGGCGAAGGTGGAGGAGGGGGCCTTCGCTACCTTCCTCGGCCTCTCCATCGATAGAGAGGGGACGTGGCAGGCCCTCGCCGTCGGAGACTGTTGTTTGTTTCATTTCCGGGAGGATGGAGTAACGTCGTGGCCGCTCGACGCGCCGGAAGCCTTTACCAGCACCCCCGCCCTGGTCCCGAGCCTTCCTGACCGGATGGCTGCGGACATACGTGTCCTGAGCGGTGCCTGGAATGAGCGCGATGCACTCGTTCTGGCAACCGACGCCGCCGCCGCATGGCTCATGCGGGTAGGGCCGGAAACGGCGCTGGGCCTGACTCCAGAGGATTTTCCAGGCCGCATCGCCCGGGCTCGCGAGGACGGAAATCTCCGAAACGACGACGTGACGATCATCGTTTTACGAATGGGCCGGTCTGTGGAGCACGAACGACTGACAACGAACAACGAGTAAACGGAGTATGCCGCGTTATCCCACGCCGGGAGAGTACCAGGAGGCCCTTCAATTTCCATCCACGGCATTCACGGATCCGGAGCTGAAGGCGTGTGAGCCGGATTGCAACGCGCTGGGGTTGCCGCAGGCCATAACGGGAGCGTTCGCAGCGGTATTTCCGGTTTACACCGCTTCGGGCCGGCATGCCGTGAAGTGCTTTTTGACCGAAGCGCCGGGCCTGCAGGCACGATACCGGGCCATTGCGCGCTATCTGGCTTCCGAACAGGCTGCTCCGGCGCAGCGGTATTTCGTCCCATTCGATTACCAGCCCGAGGGCGTGCGGGTCAATGAGGAGACCTACCCGCTCCTGAAAATGGGATGGGCGCATGGCATTACCCTGAACCGGTTCGTCGCGGGGCACCTCGACGAACCCGCGGTGGGCCGCGGGCGTGCAGATCAAAGGGCGCAGATGCTGGAAGATCTCGAAGCAGCAGGTATCGCCCACGGCGATCTCCAGCATGGCAATGTGCTCGTGGCCCCGCAGGACAACGGTTTTCGGCTGGTTCTCGTCGACTACGATACGCTGTATGTCCCACAGCTGAAGCGGCGCAGGAGCGCCGAGGCCGGTCACCGCAATTACGCGCATCCGGATCGGGATGAACGCGACTTCGGTCCCTGGCTGGATCGTTTCGCCGGGCTTATTATCTATATCGGGCTCCGCGCATGTGCCCGCAAACCGGACCTCTGGGAGCGGTACGATACCGGAGAGAACATCCTGTTCCGTGCTGCCGACTTTTACGAACCGGCCGGATCACACGTGTTCAAGGAACTGGCCGAACTGGATGAGGTGCGCACGCTCGTGGAGGCGCTCCATACGGCCTGTCTCATTGATCCTCATGCCGTGCCCTCACTTGCTGAGATTCGTAGCGGAGTTCGTGTGAACAGGACGATTCACGCGGCCGTCCACTCCGTCCGTGGGCTGGGGCGGAAGCAGGAGAGAGGCGATGAACCTCGCACGCTGCTCGAACGGGCGTTCTTGCCAGGTCTGTTCGTGTTAGCTGTCGTAGCCATCGCCCTTGCGATAGCGGGTACATCACTTGCCGCCACGCTACTGGTGCTGGGCGGAGTGGCTGGTTTTGGTTCACTGGCTGCATGGGGTTACATGAGCCAGCCGGTCGTTCGCCGCAGGAAACGCCTCCGGCAGGAGGCGCGCTTCTTCGAACGTGCCGTGGAACGGTTGCGGCTCGAGGCTAACCGGCTGGAAGCCGAGCATCGGAGTACCTTCGCGAACATGGATAAGCTGATGGCCGAGCATCTTGCCACCTTGCGGGAGCGGGCTCTCGAAGAGCGGCTCAAGCACCATTTCATCGGGGAAGTAGGCCAGCTGCCCGGTGTGCCTCACCGGCTCGTCGTCCGCCTCAAGATGCACGGGATCCGCACCGCCTATCACGCCACCGACGACCGTCTGGCTACGGTAACGGAAGTCGGGGACGAGAGCCGGGCCCGGGTCTCCCGGTGGCGTGCGGATCTGGTGAGTCGGTATGCAGCCGAACTACCTGAACGGCTCTCACCCGCGGAAGAGCGCCGCCTCGAGCGGTACGTCCGCCAGCGTGCCGACACGTTGCGCGCAGAGATAGAGCGTGTAATGGCAAAGCGCCAGGTTCAGGAACGTGAACGCGCGGAGGTGTTGGAACGGCAGGCTGGATTGCCGCAGCTTACCTTTGGGGGCTACCTGCGCTATCTGCTGGGGTTGGGACGGTTGCCGTCGTCCCAGCCGTTGCCGCCGAGACCGGTCCTGTCATCTCCGGATCACATCGCACGAGCCCGGGCAGTGCCGGTTCATCACAGCGACGATACGCCGTGGTGGCGGCAGAGCTAAGATACCGTGGCCTTCCGGATCTTTTCGGTCGCCTCTATCTGCTCCTCCAAGTCCGCGTGCGGTTCCTCCTGTTCGAGTGGGGCTCCCGCTTCGAGACTAAGCTTAACGAAGACCGGGAAGTGGTCTGAGCCGAACGAGGGCAGCCGCTTCAACTCGATGAGCGTGAAGTGGTCTGAGTGGAAGATGTGGTCGAGAGGCCAGCGCAGGATCGGATTTTGTGCATGGAAGGTGTTGTAGATCCCTCTGCCGCGCCGGGGATCCAGCAGACCGCTGATTTTCTGGAAGAGGTGCGTTGTGTGAGACCAGGCCACATCATTGAGATCACCGGCCACCACGATTGGCTCGCCCAGGTCTTTCACCGCCTTTCCTACGAGCAACAGTTCGGCGTCTCGCTCGGTAGTCTGCTCTGCCTCTCTGGGATAAGGCGGCTTGGGGTGGATGCACCGTAGCTGGATACGCCTGCCTGACGCGAGTTCGACTTCCGTATGAATGGAGGGGACGTTGTTCTCGACAAGATATTTTACCTCCGGGTCGATGAGGGCCAGTCGGGAATACAAAAGCATGCCGTACGTATTCTCGAGGGGGCGTTTGACCGGGTTCGGGTACCGGTCCTCTAGTACCCGGAGGTGTTCTTCCCACCACGTGTCGGTTTCGACGGCCAGTACGATATCCGGGGAATTGGCTTCGACCAGGTCGATGAAGCGCTGGTACTCCCGGTTCGTCATGAGTACGTTGGCAATGAGGAGTGAAAAGGTGCCTCGTGATGCGCTCGGGTCCGCCGTTTTCACCTGCTTCGGAGCCAGTGGCGTATAGGGAAGCATGCGGATGATCTGATAGACTACACTGAGGCTCAGCAGGATCAGCAGTGTGTACCCGGCTGGCGATGAACCCATTCCGAGGTAGATCGACAGGGCGAGCAGGAGCATACCGCCGATCGTGATCTGGGCACGGGGAAAGTCGAAAATGCGGATCCACCACGCATCGTACCGGATCAGGGGTAACGCCGTCGTGGCAATGAATACTACCGACAGAATCCCGACGACAACATCAACGGCCATCGATAGGCAGCATGTTCAGTGGAAGGAGCGTATGTATGAGCGGTCGAGTTTTTATCGCTATCCTGAGATCAGGACCGGAAAAACTGCTTGCCGGCCATCTGGCGCACCAGCCCCTTGAATTCCAGAGCCAGCAGGTAGACGAGCGCCGTGGAGGTATCCAGGTTCGTTCGTATACAGAGGGTGTCGATGTGCATGGGTTCGTCGCTCAAGGCATCATAGAGCTGTTTCTCGATCCCATTCAGGTCCGGTGGAGGCGTAGCCTCGGCAGGTTGAGGCGATACGGCAGGCTCCGCCGCGCTCAGTTCAGCGAGGATGTCGTCCACGGACATGACGAGCTTGGCGTGGCCCTGCTGGATGAGCCTGTTCGTCCCTGCTCCCGCCTTGCTACGTATCGGGCTCGGGACGGCGAACACCTCCCGGTTTTGTTCAAGGGCCAGGCGGGCCGTGATGAGGGCGCCGCCGTCTTCATAGGCTTCTATGATCAACGTGCCGAGTGCCAGACCGCTTACGATACGGTTGCGACGGGGGAAATTCGGAGCGTCCGGTGCGGCGCCGAGGGCGTATTCCGAAAGGAGCGCGCCATCTGCCGTGATGGAGCGTGCCAACTGGGCATGGCTGGAGGGGTAGATGCGATCCACGCCTGAACCTAGCACGGCCAGGGTCCGACCGCCGGCTTCGAGCGCCGCGCGGTGGGCCACTCCGTCGATGCCGTAGGCCAGTCCGCTCACGATGGTGAAGCCCCGTTCTGCCAGACCGGCGGCGAGGTCCGCTGCTACTTGCCGTCCATAGTCGGTCGGTTTTCGGGTGCCCACGATAGCGATGGCGCGGTCGTCCCGGTCGTTGATCTCACCACGTACCCAGACGTACACAGGTGGATCATAGATCTGCCGGAGTAGGCGGGGAAAACGTGGGTCCCACGCCGTGATGAGTTTCGCCCCGACTTTCTCCGCCCGGGTTAGTTGTGCATCCACGAGCGCGTGCCCATCGAATGCTGCGATGGCCTCCGCCGTTTGCGGGCCGATGCCCGGAACGCCTGCCAGCACGGACCGGGAGGCCACGAGCGCGGCAGCCGCAGAGCCGCATCGCCCGATGAGTGCCCGAATGCGCCCAGGCCCGATACCCGGAACGAGCGAGAGGGCGATGAGCGCGCGCACTTCCTCCCGGTCATCAGGAAAATCGCGGATGTCAGCTTCAGGAAAGCTCAACTCCATAGGAGGTGCACCGCTCGGAGGGATCAGGTCGTCGAGTTCAGGTATGCCAACATAACGGCGCGAGGCCTGCCTTACAAGACCTCCTGCTCTCGCCCCTCCTGTACATACGCCCACAGCGCCCGGCGAAGCGGCTCAAGGCCGATCTGCGCGACAGCGCTTATGGGAAAGATTTGGATGTCATTCGGGAACTGGCCCAGTACGGATTCGGGCAACTCCCTTCGCTCGCTTTCGGGAAGCAGATCGATCTTCGAGAGCGCGACGAGCCGGGGCTTGTCCAGCAATTCCGGGCTGAACTGGCGGAGTTCGTTGATCAGGATATCGTACTCCGCACCAGGATCCTCCGAGGTCACGGGAATCACGAACAGGAGTACGGCGTTGCGTTCGATGTGCTTGAGAAAGCGCGTGCCGAGGCCCTTACCCTCATGAGCGCCTTCGATGATACCCGGCAGGTCGGCAATGACGAACGACTGGTATTCACCTACATAGACGACTCCCAGGGCGGGTTCGAGCGTAGTGAACGGGTAGTCGGCAATCTTCGGACGAGCGGCGGAGAGCGCCGAGACAAGGGTGCTCTTGCCCGCGTTCGGGAAACCGACGAGCCCGACGTCAGCCAGGAGCTTCAATTCCAGCGTGATCTCTTTCTCCTCACCCGGCTCGCCCGGCTGTGCGAAGCGGGGCGACTGGTGCGTGGCAGTCTTGAAGAACGCATTGCCCTTGCCGCCCCGCCCGCCTTTTGCCAGCACGAGGCGTTCTCCCGGATGAAGCAACTCTCCGATGACTTCATCGGTACCGGAAAGCTTGGCGACCGTACCCACGGGCACGCGGATGATGATATCTTCGCCGTCTTTACCCGTCTTCAGCCCGCCAGAGCCCGGCTTTCCGTTTGGAGCAAAATGATGGCGGTTGTATCGTAGGTCCAGGAGAGTATACAGGTGCGCGTCGGCCTCCAGGATGACGGACCCGCCGTTCCCGCCGTCGCCGCCCGAGGGACCTCCTTTCGGCTCGTACTTCTCCCGGCGGAACGCAACGGCGCCCGGCCCTCCCTTACCGCTCCGAACGGTGATGGTCACGTAATCGACGAATTTCATGCTGCAGTTGTCCGTTGGTCAGTGGTCCGTTGATGCTCCTGAAGGACCGGCGTGCTAATTGACGAGTTCTCAATCTACAACGTTCGCTCCCGCGTTCTAGTTTTGTGGAGACGAATCCATGGTGGTCTGTCACCTTGTTCGTTGTGCATTCAATCAACAGACAACCTTTACTGATAACGAATCGATCTTTTTGAAACACGTCAATATTTATACGGACGGAGCATGTAGCGGCAATCCAGGGCCAGGTGGATGGGCCGCCTTGCTGGAATATGGCCCACACGAGCGTGTGCTTACCGGTGCGGAGCCATCCACTACGAACAACCGGATGGAGTTGACTGCGGCGCTCGAGGCGCTGAGGTCGCTGAAGGAGCCCTGCCGTGTCACGATCCATACCGACAGCGCGTACCTCCAACGGGCGTTCACGGAAGGTTGGTTGAAGCGATGGCAGAAGAACGGGTGGAAGACGGCGTCCAGGCAGCCGGTCGAGAACCGGGATCTGTGGGAGGCGCTCCTGGCCGAGACGGCCAAACACCAGGTCGACTTTGTCAAAGTAAAGGGCCACGCAGACGACGAGCGCAATAACCGCGTGGACCGGCTGGCGGTGGAGGCCATGCAGGCGGTCATGCCTGCGAAGCGGGAAAAGGCCTAGCCGTAGCGCGACGCCCAGATCAATGTGCTGACAGGACTTCTGCCTCGCTACGTCCGGCGAGGGCTTCGCGGTAGGCTTCTTGAAACGAGGGCACCTGTGATCTGCGAACGCCAACGATCAGCTCTGTACCCTCGGCGTAGCGCGTATCCTGGATCTCCGTATCGAACTGACCGAGGAGGTGCATGACGGGGGATGTATCGGTATAGGCGAACCGGAGCCGTAGCGGTGTTCGGATGATGTGTTCCTCGATCTTGCAGGTGTCCAGCACCTCCGCTGCAGCATCCCCGTAGGCGCGGATAAGCCCGCCCGTTCCGAGTTTCGTGCCGCCGAAGTATCGAGTGACGACGACCAGGGTGTCTACCAATTGCCGCCCTTCGATTTGCCTGAGGATGGGCGGTCCTGCCGTGCCGGCCGGCTCCCGGGCATCACTGTAGCCGAACGTTTCTCCTTCGGGTGCCAGACGGAATGCGTAACAGTGGTGGGTCGCCTTGAACTCCCGCTTGCGGATAGCCTCCACCTCTGCCGCGACCTCAGCTTGGCTATGAACCGGAATCGCCTCGGCGATGAAACGCGAGCCCTTCTCCCTCGTCTCTCGGATTTCGCGCCCGGCTATGCTCAGGTAAATGTCTTCCATATGCGTCCGGCTGTGCTTGCGGTCGGGATCAATACCCGACCGCCGCGTCCTCGCCGCGTGGATCTGCGCCACCGAACAGGATACGCCCGGTTGATTTCCCCTTGATACGTTCAAGTCCGGATGGCTCCACGCGTTCTTCTGTCGGGTCGTGTTCCACGATGATGCCGTCTGCGGCACCCCACCGGCCACCTTCTTCGACCTCCCAGCCGCGCGCTTCGAGATTGCGTACGACATCCCTGGGTAGCCCCATCCGCTCGAACCGCAACACGTCGGGCAACCACTGGTGGTGGACGCGCGGCGCGGCCACAGCCTGCTGGATATTCATGCCGTAGTCGATCACATTGAGGATCGTCTGGAAGACCGTGGTGATGATGGTTGACCCGCCCGGTGTGCCGATGACCATAAAGACGTCTCCGTCCGGGTTTTCCACGATGGTCGGGGTCATGGAGGAGAGCATGCGCTTGCCGGGTTCGATGGCATTGGCCTCGGCGCCAACCAGCCCGAACATGTTCGGTGTGCCTGGTTTGGCACTGAAATCGTCCATCTCGTTGTTGAGGAAGAATCCGGCACCGTCTACCACCACGTGCGAGCCATATCCGCCGTTGATGGTCGTGGTAACGCTGACGGCGTTGCCGTCTTTGTCGACGACGGAGTAGTGGGTCGTCTCCGAGGATTCCAGGGCGAACGGGTCGCCGTATTCTATCGCAACGCTGGAGTCGGCCCGGTGTGGGTCGAAGTCCGCCATACGGCGACGCATGTAGTCTTTGCTGGTTAGCTCCTCGATGGGTACGGGCGAATAGTCGGGGTCGCCGAGCCAGTACGCCCGGTCGGCATAGACCCGGCGCATGGCTTCGCCCATGAGATGGATCGTCTCGCTGGAGTGGTAGCCCATCTCACGAATATCATAGGGCTCCACGGCATTGAGAAGCTGGATGAGCGCGATGCCCCCCGAGGATGGTGGTCCCATGGAAATCACCCGGTGGCCGCGGTACATGCCAATGACGGGAGGGCGCTCGACGGGTTGATAGCGAAGGAGATCCTCATGCGTGATAAGCCCGCCTCCTCGGCGCATTTCAGCAACGATCAGGTCGGCGGTCCGTCCTCTGTAGAAACCGCTCCGGCCTTCGTTCCGAATGCGTTTGAGCACCTGGGCCAAGTCCCGCTGCACGAACCGTTCGCCCTCCTCGTACCGGTCGGCGGGGTCCTCTTTCGTGAAATACCTGGCCGTACCAGGGTAGCGAAGGAACGCATTGCGGTAGGCGTTAAGGCGGTTGGCTTCGTCACGCGAGAGCGGGAAGCCCTCCTCGGCCAACCTGATCGCCGGGGCGAGCACCACCTGGAGCGGCAGGCAGCCGTACTTCTGGTGCGCCATGAGGAGGCCGGCCGGGCTACCCGGCACCCCGGATGCCAGGTACCCGCGCTGGCTCCGCTCCGGGACGAAGGTGCCGGTAGAATCGAGGAACATATCTCGCGTGGCGGCCAGCGGCGCCTTCTCTCGATAGTCGATGGTCGTCGCTGTTCCATCGGCGAAACGCGCTACGAGGAATCCGCCTCCCCCCAGGTTGCCAGCTACAGGGTAGACGACGGCAAGCGCAAATCCGGTGGCCACGGCGGCATCGATGGCGTTTCCGCCTTTCTTGAGGATCTCTACACCGGCTTGCGAGGCGAGTACGTGGGCAGAGACGACCATTCCGTTCCTGGCGCGCAGCGGCTCTCCATTCGAGGATGCTGTGGCCGGCGGTTGCGGTTGTCGCCACGAGCACGAAATCTGTGTCAGGAGCAACACGGAGCCGACGAGGAGGGAAACGGTCCGTCCGAATCGAAAGAAAAACGTTCTTGGCATAATCCGAATTGTACGTCAGTGCCCGGCGAACTTGACCCTCGGCCATAGAGACCGGAAATGATCTTCCGACGGTGTACTCCCTGTCACGAAGCCGGGCCTATTCGTGGCTCGCGCGAGCAGAGTGAACGCAGGGCGGAAACAGGACCCGATTGTAACCGCCAGGTTCCTGAGGGTGCATCTGTACTCCACATATATCTACTCCGGCATGGCTTTTGACTGTATGTGAATATGTGGGGAATATCCGTTGAAAGAGTTCTTTTTGTGCTCAATAATGGCCGTTCTGGTTAAAGAATCATTACATCTGGGCGAAACTTGGAACCTATATGTGTGCAGACCCCTTTAGAATGTAGCAGCCAGTTGTAACGATTTGTTCTGGCTGCTGTCCTCCGTCCATCGCGTAGTCGTACAAGTCTCATGTACAACCCTGTCGAACTCGCTATTCGTACAGCTGCTCTGGGAGCGGGTATTGTAGGTCTCGTTCTGATCGCCATTCAGATCTTCTGATTTCTGCAGACGGATTCTCGTTCGTACCCGCATCTCTGTATCCGACCAAGGTAAGTCCATACCGCATCCTGAAACGGCAGTCATCCTTGCTGCTCTCATGGAGGCGGTGTGGACTTTAGTCGGGCGAATCCGTTCATTGCGTCTGGTCTGTACCATTTCACTGATTTCTGTAACCAGGGCCTCGTGCCAGACGCACTCGTATGTATCTAGCGCCGCTCGATTGGCTGCTCGTTGGCCTCTATTTCGTCATCTCATTCGGGATCGCCATCTATTATACTCGGCGAGCCGGGAAGAACACCTCCGAATTTTTCTTGGGCGGGCGCAATATGCCCTGGTGGCTGGCCGGTACGAGTATGGTCGCTACGACCTTTGCCGCTGACACCCCACTCGCCGTAACGGAACTGGTAGCCCAGAACGGCATCGCCGGGAACTGGCTCTGGTGGAACATGGCATTCGGCGGCATGCTCACCGTGTTCTTCTTTGCCCGGTTGTGGCGTCGGAGCGGTGTGCTGACGGATGTAGAGTTCATAGAACTCCGCTATAGCGGCAAGGCCGCTGCTGTCCTCCGGGGTATCAAGGCCATCTACTTCGGTCTTGTCCTCAACTGCATCATCATCGGCTGGGTATCACTGGCCATGGAGACTGTCCTGACCGTTCTCTTTCCCGATCTCACATTCTTCGGGCAGTCGTCCTTCAATATCCTGGGCTTCGAGTTCAGTGCTGCCCTCGCCATCGTGGGGTTGCTGGTGCTGGTGGTGGCTGTGTACTCGCTGATGTCCGGATTGTGGGGTGTCACGGTTACGGATGCCTTCCAGTTTTTTATCGCCATGGCGGGCACGATCGTGCTGGTCTTCTATGTGCTGGATGTTCCGGCAGTAGGGGGGGTGAGCGGGCTACTCGATCAATTGCCCGAAACCACCTTCCGCATGCTGCCAACGATAGGGGATGCCGCCGAAGGTGTCGCCGTCCTGTCCCTCAGCACAGCCGCGTTCGTGGCCTACATCGGCGTGCAGTGGTGGTCGAGCTGGTATCCCGGTTCCGAGCCGGGTGGAGGCGGCTACGTGGCACAGCGCATGATGAGTGCCAAGGACGAGCGGAACGCGATGTTTGCGGCGCTCTGGTTCACGATGGCCCACTATTGCTTGCGCCCGTGGCCCTGGATTCTCGTCGCGCTTGCCTCGCTCATCCTCTATCCGGGCCTGGAGGCCCCTCGTGAAGGATTCGTGCTCGTCATGCGGGATGTTCTCCCCGCCGGCCTGATCGGGCTTCTTTTCGCAGCCTTCCTCGCCGCCTTCATGAGTACGATTTCGACCCAACTCAACTGGGGTACATCGTACCTCGTCAACGATTTCTGGCGTCGTTTCGTCCGGAAGGACGGGGATGAGAAGTATTACGTAGGAGTATCTCGCGTGATGACGTTCGTGCTTGCCATCGTTGGTGTATTCGTCACGGCCAAGCTGGAGTCGATAAGTGGTGCATGGGGACTCATCCTGTCGGCTTCCGCTGGTCTCGGTCTCGTACTGATTCTCCGGTGGTACTGGTGGCGCGTTAATGCGTACAGCGAACTCGTTGCGACGGTCTCGCCCATCCTGTTCGTTGCAATCCTTCTGGTGCTGCAGGCGTTTGGAGTCGAGATTCCTGCATTCATCAACACGTTCCCTGAGAATCTGTTTATCTTTACGGCGTTCACAACCGGGCTCTGGCTGATTGCTACGTTCGTGACCAGGCCGACGGACGATGCCACGCTCGATCATTTCTACCAGCGGGTTCGACCGGGAGGGCCGGGCTGGAAGCCGGTAGCGGCCCGCAATGTCGGCGTGGTGCCGGACTCCGGTCTGGGCAGGCTGGCTGTAGACTGGCTCATTGGAGTCGTGCTTGTCTACAGTACGCTCTTCGGGGTCGGTTATCTCATCTTTCAGCGGACGCTGGCGGGCATCATCTGCCTCGTGGTCGCAGCTGCTGCGGCAGCATACCTCTGGAAGGACCTGAACCGGCACGAAAGTGGTGTGGTCTTTGCGGAACAACCAGGGGTACGAACAGGTCCCGGTGAACACGCGTGAACTGACGGAACATCCTGCATTTCTGTCGATTCGTCAGCATATTGTCTGAATGTAAGCGTGATTACTGTCAGATAGTTAGGTATATGGATGAACTGATTATCGTTGGCGACCGGGTGCTCATCGAGCCCGACGACGCCGAGAAACAGACCAAAGCCGGATTGTATCTGCCCGCCAGTGTGGCGGAAAGCGACCGCGTCGGAAGCGGACGGGTCGTGAAGGTCGGTCCGGGTTATATTCTCCCGAATCCGGAATATTCCGAGGGTGAGCCCTGGGCCCAGGATCGTAGCGCCGTACGCTACCTGCCGCTTCAGGCCGAGTCGGGCGACCACGCGTTCTTCCTCCGCAAGGAGAGTGTGGAGATCACGTTCAAGGAGAAGAAGTATCTCATCGTACATCATTCCGCCATTCTCGCGCTCGTGCGCTCGCATGCGGACGTGGATGACATCCTGAACGGGTTGGGTGATATCGAGGACCTGCTGAGGTAGTCTTGACGGGCCGGTTCACTCCGCCGGCAGATCCGGCGGATTGGCTCACGTGCACATGACACAAGAACGACTTCGGAGTTACTTCCCACACACGGAGCGCTCCATTTACCTGAACCACGCCGCTACCGGCCCGCTCAGCGTACCCGTCATTCAGGCGATCAACCGGTTTTTGGAGCAACGCCACATCTCCAACATCGACAACTACGTCGATTTTCAGCCTGTCGTTGAGGAAACGAAGGCACGCATCGGGCGCTTGCTGGGCGTTGGGCCAGAACGGGTCGAATTCGTACCCAACACGTCTACCGGACTCAACATTATCGCGAATGGCCTGACATGGCGACCCGGCGACCGGATTGCGATTCCCGGCTGCGAGTTCCCGGCAAACGTATACCCGTTCCTGAACCTGCAACGGCATGGCGTCGAGGTCGATTTCATTCCGCATCGGAACGGGACGTTTACCATTGAGGATATCGAGAGAACCCTCACACCCGAAACGCGGCTTCTATCCCTCAGCTGGGTCCAGTTCCTCTCCGGCTTCCAGACGGATCTGAAGGCCGTAGGGCAGCTCTGCCGCGAGCGAGACATCATCTTCTGCGTGGACGCCATTCAGGGACTCGGCGCTCTCCAGATGGATGTAGAGGCCTGCCAGATCGATTTTCTCGCATCCGGTGCTCATAAGTGGCTCATGGCGAGTCAGGGTTCGGGCTTTCTGTATGTGTCCGAACAGCTTCAGGAGCAGATGACTCCACCGACGGCAGGGTGGCTTCACGGGCCGGTAGACTGGGATAACTTCTTCGCGTACGAACTCGCATTCCACCCGGATGCGTCCCGCTTTCGGGTTGGTACCCTCAACAACATCGGAATCGCGGCGCTGCATGCCGCCCTGGGATTGTATTTTGAGGCAGGGCCGGAGTGGTGCCAGGAGCAGGTCCTCGCTCGTGCGGAGCAACTGGCGCAGGGGCTGGCGGAACTGGGTCTCGAGCGGTATGGAACGCCGGATCCGGAGCATGGATCAGGAATCGTCACGGTGAAACATCCGGAGGCGGATGTGCTCCAAAAAGCCCTCAAAGAGCGCGGTATCGAAGTTTCCGTCCGTAACCGCATGCTCCGCTTCTCGCCTACCTATTACAACACCTCGCAGGAAGTCGAGGCTACCCTCGAAGCCGTATCCGAGTTGGGCAGGCTCACCGTTCCGGCAAGCTGAACGGGCTGGGTAGGGAATCGTCTCAAGTTGAATGTTAGAAGGCTTGAAGGTCTGAAAAGTAACCGGCCGGTAGCTGGTTGCCCTTCAGCCGGCTACCCTTGAATTCGTGGTGAACGATCTAGCAGAATCAGAACAGGAGGAGTGGGAGATCACCCTGGACGTGCCTCCCGGGTACAAGGAGGATGCCCGGCTGGACGTCTACCTGACCCGTTTCCTTCCGAATGCCTCGCGAGCCAAGGTGCAGGCCGGCATCAAGGAAGGTCGCGTCACAGTGAATGGCGTTGTTGTCGATAAAGTCTCATACAGGGTCCAGGCGGGCGACTACATCCTGTGTCGATTACGCCGGCCACCTCCGGTGGAGGCGAAGCCCGAGCCCATTCCGCTCGATATCGTTTACGAGGACAAGTACCTGATTGTACTGAACAAGCCGGCCGGAATGGTCGTACATCCGGCCTACGGCAACCTGACCGGCACGCTCGTGAACGCGTTACTGTACCACGTAGGAGGGCAGGCGGTCACGCTGGGTGAACTCGATGAACTGGACGAGGATGAAGTCGGTCTCTCCATGATCAACGCGGCACCCACCAGGCCGGGCGACGTCTCCATCCGGCCCGGGATCGTTCACCGTCTGGATAAGGACACGTCGGGCCTGATGGTTGTAGCCAAGGATGATGTGACGCACCGGAGGCTCGCACGACAATTCGAGCGGCGGACCATACAGCGACGATACGCCGGGATCGTGTGGGGCATACCGGAGCCCATGGAAGGACGGATCGAGGGGGACATCGCACGGGACCCCAGAGATCGCAAACGTATGGCAGTCGTGCCGTCCGGAAAGGGTAAGCATGCCGTTACACATTATGTTACGCTGGAGCGGTTTGCCTACGCGGCGCTGCTTCAGTTTCGGCTGGAAACGGGCAGGACGCACCAGATTCGGGTTCACGCCCTCCACATAGGCCATCCGCTGCTCGGGGATGCGACGTACGGTGGAGATACGCTTCGCTACGGACCTCACACGGCGAAGCGTCGTGCGTTCTTCAATAATTTGTTCGAAGTGTTGCACCGGCAGGCACTCCACGCGCAGACGCTCGGTTTTATACATCCGGTAACGGGCGCGGACATGTACTTCACGTCGGATCTTCCGGAGGATATGCAATATGTGATCCAGCGGCTCCGTACCGTGGAGCCGGAACGATAAAGGGATAGCGACTTACGGATTGTACGCGCATCGTGCCCCCATTGTATGCATTAGCCGCCGATTCATCGTGCTGCTCTACAAGAGGTTCTGGCCGTGTGTATATTAGGCCCGTCAATGCCCTTGCTAAGTGCAGGACTACCTGAACGAACGAGATCCATACGCACAGGCGAGGTGTGAACCGGTGAGAGGCGCCTTCAATGTTTCTGCGCTCCGGTTCGCTTCGTCGATGCATTCCGGTGATACCGTGACGGAAATCTATCAGCTCTTGACGCCCAGTACGATCCGGGTTGGGCTACCGGGTCAAACGAAAGATGAGGCCATCAACGCGCTCGTTGACTTGTTGCGGGGGCAACCCGGCGTACGGGATCTGGAGGGCGTCCGCAAGGCCGTCTTCGACCGTGAAGCGATCATGTCTACCGGTGTTGGGAAGGGGTTGGGGCTTCCTCACGCCAAAACCTCGGCCGTAGACGACACCGTGGCTGCATTTGCCATTTCTCAGCAGCCGATCGAGTTCGGAGCCATCGATAACAAGCCGGTTCGGTTGCTTTTCCTGCTCGTAGGGAGCGAACAGGCGAAGTCCCAGCACATCAAGCTCCTCAGCCGGATCTCACGGCTGATGAACCGCGAGTCGTTCCGGGAACGCCTGCTCCAGGCGCAGAGTCCGGAAGATGTGCTGGCCGCCTTTGCCGAGGGCGAGTCGGAGCTCCTGGAGAAGTAAATTGTTACCTGTAGGTTGTCAGGGGTTCGTTGCTGGCTGTTTCGGGTTCTGTGCTGCAGGTTCAAGCACGACTCGGACCTGAGAACAAAAACGACTGACAACAGACTGTCGATTAAAGACCATTCGTGAAGACCTCCTTCCAGAACATAAAAGGAACGTTCGACATCTTGCCCGAAGAAACGGTGTCGGACGGGACCACCATTGCGGGGACGGAGGCGTGGCTGTTCGTAGAGTCTACCATCCGCGAGGTGATGGGCCGGTTCAACTTTCAGGAGATCCGCACGCCCATTCTGGAGCCGACGGAGCTCATCGCGCGGGGGGTAGGCCAGCTGACGGACATCGTCTCCAAAGAGATGTTCGCCTTCGAGCGGGGTGATACGCACTACGTGCTGCGCCCAGAAGTGACGGCTCCTGTGATGCGAGCCTACCTGCAGCACCACCTCGGTCAGAAGGGCGGCGTACAGAAGCTGTTCTACATCGGACCCTGCTTTCGGGCGGAACGCCCGCAGAAGGGCCGCTACCGCCAGTTTCACCAGTTCGGGTGCGAGGTCATCGGCAGCGGGGACGTGCGCGCGGATGCGGAGGTCATCGCGCTCATGACAGCCATCTACCGGGCCTTCGGGATCGTCGATACGAAGCTGCGGCTGAATACGTTGGGCGATGAACAGAGCCGTCCCCGCTACCGGGAAGCCCTCCGTGCCTACCTGGCCCCATACGTGAATGAACTATCGCCGACCAGTCGCCAGCGGCTCGAAGCCAATCCGCTCCGTATCCTGGACACCAAGGATGAAAAGGAGCGCCGGCTGCTGGAAGGAGCACCGATCCTCATCGATTACATCGATGAGGCGAGCCGTGCGCAGTACGAAGAACTGAAGGCGCTTCTCTCCGATCTGGATATTCGGTACGAGGAAGATCCGTTCCTCGTGCGCGGCCTGGATTACTATACTCGCACGGCATTTGAACTAGAGAGCGCCCACGTCGGCGCGCAGAGCGCGCTCGCGGGAGGAGGCCGATACGATCTGCTTGCCCAGGAGATCGGCAGCAAGGAACCTGTGCCGTCGGTGGGCTTTGCGGCCGGCATGGAACGACTTTTCCTGGCTCTTGCGGCAGAGGGTACCCCGCTGCCGCAGCCCAAGGCGCCGGACGTGTTCCTCGTTGCGCTCGGGGATGAGGCGGTTCGGTGGACGTTCTCCGAGGCCCAGCGGCTTCGGGAGGCAGGGTTACGTGTGGCCTACGATCTGAAAGGCCGCTCCATGAAGGCCCAGATGCGGGAAGCGAACCGGCAGAACGCTCCGGTGACCGTGATCGTCGGCAAGGATGAACTGGCCTCCGAACGCGCTCAGGTAAAGATCATGGCCTCTGGTGAGCAAGTGGAGATCGCCATTCAGGATCTCATCGCATACCTGAAGGGGTTGTAGTTGCGCTGCAAGCAAACCAATGGGAAGGTGATGCGTTGGAGGGGAGGATGTGCAGGCTCGTACATTCGGAATCCCTGCACAACCACCTCAATACAGTGACCTGACAAACGTTTGCATGTATCCCCGCATTCTAGAAATTCCTCTACCATTCAGCATAGGCGGGATCGAGTCGCTCACGATCCATTCATTCGGTGCGATGGTGGCGCTGGCTGTGCTCGCAGCGGCGTGGCTGACGGGCCGTGAGTTCGACCGGCTCTATGCGGCCGGGCGTCTCAAAGGGGTGCGCCTGCCAGTAGAGGCGAAGGATAAAGGACGGCGCAGGAACACGATGCAGGTGGTGAGTCCATCGGCGCTCGTGGGTACGCTGGTAGTCCTGGTGGTCGTTTTTGGCTTTGCCGGGGCGAAGCTGTTCCATATCCTGGAGAATCTGCCGGACTTCTTCGCCAACCCTGGCGCAATGATCTTTTCGAGTGGCGGATTCACGTTCTACGGTGGTCTGCTCGTGGCGGCGGTCGCTATCGCCTGGTATCTGCGGAATAAAAAGTTGAGCGTGCCGATTTCTGCTGATGCCGTCGCACCCAGCCTCATGCTTGGCTATGGTATCGGCCGCCTCGGCTGCCACCTGGCGGGCGATGGCGACTGGGGTATTGCAGCCGATCTGAGCGCCAAGCCGGGTTGGATCCCGACCTGGCTCTGGGCGGAGACGTATCCGAACAACATTCTCGGTGTGCACATTCCGGAGCCAGGTGTCTATCCTACCTCCATCTACGAGTTCTTGATGGCTACAGCGCTGTTCGGCGTGCTATGGGGGTTCCGCAAGCACCCGTTCAAGCCGGGATGGCTCTTTTCGCTCTATCTTGTCTTTGCCGGTATCGAACGTTTCCTGATCGAGCAGATCCGGGTCAACAACGTTCTGAACTTCTTCGGTATCGATGCAACACAGGCAGAGTTCATCTCCGTGCTGATGATTGTCGCGGGTCTTGTGGGGCTGGCATTCACGTCGCGAAAGCGGGTTGAGACGGAGGTCGAGGTTGTTGCTCGCCCGAGGGTGGCTTCTTCACATGCCTGACGATGGCCCGCCTGCCAGCAATCATTGCGTTTGAATCTGCGGGTGGCTGGTTCGGCCACCCGTACTTTTTCGAACGTCATAGTCTGACGGCCACGTGGAATGACAGATCTGCAAGATTATCTGGATCAGGTACTGGAGGCAGTACGGCAGTGGGAGCATACGTGGGGGCCTTATGAATCGCACCCCTCGATGGAAGTAGATCCGGAAGCATTCCGTTCAGCGCTGGCTGCGTATACGGATCGGCTTCGGGGTAATTACCCATTCTTCCACCCACGGTACGCGGGACAGATGCTCAAGCCGCCGCACCCGGCGGCTATGGTCGGCTATGTTGCCGCCATGCTCATCAACCCGAATAACCACGCCCTCGATGGCGGCCCGCCGACGGGACAGATGGAGAAGGAGGTCGTGGCGCAGCTGGCCGCCATGTTTCGATTCCCGGAGGCTACACTGGGCCACCTGACTGGCGGCGGCACCATTGCCAACCTGGAAGCCCTGTGGGTAGCGCGGGAGATTCATCCGGACAAGGGTATTGTGTTCAGCGCCGATGCGCACTATACGCACAGCCGCATGAGCCACGTGCTCCGGCTCTCCGCCGACGTGATCCCTGCTGACGCGCAGGGACACATGGATCTGGACGAACTGGAGCAGGTGCTACGTTCCGGACGGATCGGCACCGTAGTGGCCACGGCAGGTACGACAGGTCTCGGCGCCGTTGACCCGATCGCTGATATTGTGGCGCTGGCGCACCGGTATGGATGCCGGGTGCATGTGGATGCGGCCTATGGTGGATTCTTCACGATCCTCGCATGGGCGGAGTCTGATCTGCTCTCGTCCTATGTAAAACGGCATTTGCAGGCCGTTTCTGAATGCGATTCTGTCGTGGTCGATCCGCATAAACACGGGCTGCAGCCGTATGGATGTGGGTGTATCCTGTTCCGGGATCCGTCGGTCGGTGTATTTTACAAGCACGATTCTCCCTATACGTACTTTACCTCGGACGAGCTACATCTGGGAGAAATCAGCCTCGAATGCTCGCGAGCCGGGGCCGCGGCCGGAGCGCTCTGGCTCACCTTGCAACTCATGCCGCTGGAAGCCGGGCATGGGTTGGGGCCGATCTTGTCGGCTTGCCTCCGGGCCGCGCGGCAATGGGCGGAGTTGCTTACCGATGGCGAGAAACTGCGGCTCTATATGCTGCCAGAACTCGACATTCTGACATACTACCCCCTTCCCGATGTGATATCGGCCGGCACGCTGGATGCGGCCTCATCCCGGCTATTCGAGCTTGCCATGAACGATCCGCAGGATCCGATTTTCCTGAGCCTGCTCCGGGAGGAGAGCGACCGGCTGGCAGCACACATAAACGGATTCATCGCGGACCAGCCCTACGCGCGCGTGCTGCGGAGCGTGCTGATGAAGCCGGAACATGCGTACGTGACGACCCGCCTGCATGAGCGGCTTTCGGCACTGGCGCAGAACGTGTAGTCCATTTCTGATCGTGAGCGTTCGTTTGCATGGGGAAGCAACAGCAGGATAACACACTGTTGATCGGTCGCAATCCAGTCCGCGAAGCACTGGAAGGCGGCGACACACAAGTGGAAAAGGTGCTCCTTCAGAAAGGGGCGGGAGGCAGGCCGATCGACGAGATCCGCCGGGCCGCGGCGAAGGCGGGGGTGCCCGTTCAACTGGTGCCGCCTGCTCGTCTGGATCATCTGACGGGTGGAGGCAACCACCAGGGTGTGGCAGCTTTTATGGCGCCCGTCGCGTATCTGGAACTGGAAGACATGCTGGCCTCGTTTGCGCCGCGCCTGGAAGACGTGCAGCGTACGAAGCCCATCCTGCTCCTCCTCGACCAGATCGAAGACCCGCACAATTTCGGTGCGATGCTGCGCAGCGCCGTAGCGGCAGGTGCTTCGGGTGTGGTCGTGCCGAAGCATCACATGGCGCCGCTGAATGCTGCTGCCGTCAAGGCCAGTGCCGGAGCCGCCCTCCGCATTCCCATTGCTCGGACGATAAACCTGGCCGACGCCATCCAGCAATTAAAGGAACGCGGCTATTGGATTGCGGGAGCGGCGGGGGAGGGGACTACTTCCGTATGGGACATGGACTGGGATCGTCCAGTGGCCATCGTAATAGGGAACGAAGGAAAAGGACTCCGGCCGCGCGTTGCCGAGTCATGCGATTACCTCGTATCTATACCGATACGCGGTCCCATTGAGTCGCTGAACGCCTCCGTGGCTGCCGGCATTTTCCTCTTCGCTGCCGCTCGCGTTCGCTCGTGAACCCGTGTCGCTAGACCGGTGGTAGCCTGCTGAGGTGCAAGATCTCGTGTCTCACATCGACGGGACCGTGCGTGGCTATGGGGACAAAAAAGGGCCGGAGGTCTTCCGGCCCGGATGGCCCATAGCAAGTTGGTCAGGGAAGGCACCCCATTAATGACGCACGTTCATCTTGTAGACGATTTTTCGAATGGTGTCGAACTGGAGATAGGGGTATTCTGTCCGCAGTTGCTCAATGGCATCGAAGGCGGGCACATCTTGGCTCCTCAATGCACGGAAGCGCTGCCGGATCTGGTAATCGCGGATGCCCTTCTCACTGAGGAGGTCGTGTTGCTCCAGGATCTGGAACACGTCGTCGCTAATCAGATCCTGTAGCGGGTTTACTGTTGCCTGTTCCAGCGTAACTTGCATCATCACGTCCGGTTTGGTGCCAGGCTGCGCAGGGGCCCTGGTGCGATCAGCAGCCGTTCTGGTCAGTTCCATTCTAAGAGTAGGAAACAGAATGGTGATCATCAATCCTAGTGGTGCGAATGGTATCGGTAGCGCTTTGAGCCGTTGAAACTTGGAGACGAATCGTCAGCCAAATTCTCGCATTCTCCAAATTTAGCCGTCTTTCGCTATTTCGCAGGCCGGGTCACCAGGAGGTTTGGCCGTGAAGATGGCGGCGTAGGACCGGGTTCGGTCGGCGAATCATCGGTGGATGTCTCCTCATCGCCGGTGTTCGTGGACGGTTTGCGCGGCGCCAGGCTTCGAATGCTGCTGCCTTGTACGAGCAGGCAAATGAATCCGGTTACGACGTACAGGATGAGCTGGGCTCCGTGCGTAAGAATGGCATAGGTGGTGGCAGGCGTCGGATCCACGCCGAAGAGAAGGGTCAGGGTTTCCCGTGTAATGTAGTGGTAGGATCCAGTCCCACCCGGAGAAGGAACGACGATTCCCAGGGAGCCCATGACCATGATGCCCCAGGCATCGAGCAGTGAGAGGTTGTAGCGGCTGACCATGCCCAGGATCTCCAGCGGCAGATAGGCCATGAGCAGGTAACAGAACCACATTGCGCAGGTGCTTACGGTCAGAGCCAGTCTGCGTCGTGTCCGTAGCAGGGTAAACACGCCCGTTCGGAACGAGAGCATCACCGGTTGGATACGGTTCAGCCAGAACCGCTGCAGGGCGGACTCCCGGCGAACCAGATGACGATAAGTGACGAACACGAGAGCTCCTGTGCACGTCGTCAACCCCAGGAGGGTGAGGACGGAAATATGACCCAGTCGCTCTACAAGCGGGGCAATGAAAAGCGCATTGAGGCCTGAAAGGTGATCGAGAAACAGGATCGGGATCGAGACGAGCGCTATGAGGAGCACGATCATGTCCAGGATGCGCTCCACGACGACGGTGCCCAATACGCTGCTGAATTGTAGCTTTTCCCGGGTGGCGAGGTTGGCGGTGCGCGCGACCTCCCCGAGCCGGGGCGCCGCATAATTGACCATGTACCCGATCATCACGGAATTGAACGTCGCACCCGTGGAAATCGTCCTGCGCGGTTTCTCAGACGTTTCCTCAGGCAAGGCCTCCAGCAGAATACGCCAGCGCCATGCCCGTAGCCAGTGGCTGAGCAATACGATCCCGATAAGGGGAATGAGCCAGGTGTAATCGGACTCCTTCAGGGCAGTGCCGATCTCGCTGAGGTCCACGCCACGTAGTGCGGCGTACAGGAGCACCCCGGCCAGTATGAAGCTGCCGATCTGAGTCAGTAGTGTACGAACCCGCGTAGTCAAGTGTTCAGATCTTCAAGTGTCCCGATTCAGGGTATTCGGTGTCATGGGTCCGGTGTCCAAGTCATTTGTCCGTTGACTGCGGCCTGATGCAGGTGGCACGTTGTCGAAGGAGTGGCTGAATGTAGTACGAGAACACCTGCGCACCCGAACACCCCGTTCCATTAACCTTTACTTTTCAGGATTGGTATACATCGAACAAAAGCGGGGGGACGATCTCCGTCCCCCCGCCTGCAAATGTCTAACGTGCTGATAAGGTTTCGTCAGGAACGTAGATCGACCACTTCAGCATTGCTGGGTGCACGGAAGGTAAACAGGTCGGCGCTCAGCTTCGGGTTGAGTTTGATGTTCCGCATATTGATCGTCACCTTCGCATCGTTCACGTCAATGACATCGAGCCGCGTTATGAGCATGTCGCTGCTATTGATCCAGAGCGTAACGTCGCGGTAGAGCGAGTTATCCTGTTTCGGCTTCAGGCTGAGCATGTAATGTTGCCGGCCACTAACGGTAACTGTTTTTACACCCGTCGCACTGTAGTGCTGGTCGAAGTTGAAGATGAAATCGTTCGGATTGAAGGTCGTCTCGTCATTTATGTTGTTGTTGACGAGCACTTGATTCTCGTTTGCGTTATAGATCCAGACGAGATTCCCGTCGGTAACATAGGTCTGGCTTGGCGATTCCACCCGATACTTGTTTCCCTGGAGATAGAGTTTGCCCGAAAGCGTTTGCTGCCCGCCTCCGTACGATGATGACATCGTCTGAGTGAAGTCGGCTTCGATGGCCTTCACATCCCGGTACTTCGCCTGCAGGCGGCTGACCACCTGAGAAGCACTCTGGGCCTGTGCGCTTTGCTGTCCAATAACGAGGACGGCCAGTAGTAGAAGAGCAAGCCGAACAACGTTGAAGCACTGTTTCATGGTATTGTAAGTAATTGTTTTCAAATGGGTTGTGGGATTAGGGGCTCTGCAAGTCCCTAATCTCAGTGCTTACAAAGCCCGTGCCCATACGAAGAATGACATACCGTGCTTCAGGTTGCTCCGGCTGCTATATCGTTACGGTGGCCTACTTGGCCTGTTGCAGCCTGCGTTCACGCATCAGCCGGTAGTACTCCTGCGCCGCGCGGTTGTGCTCGGCCAGGGTCCGGCTGAACGTATGACTTCCGTCTCCTCGCGCTACGAAATACATGTAGTCATGTTTTTCCACGTTTGCGACGGCACGGATCGAGGAGGGTGAGGGGTTCGTAATGGGGCCCGGCGGCAGGCCTGCGATCTTGTACGTGTTGTATGGGTGCTGGATTTCGTAATCCTGATACAGGAGCCTGCGCTTACGGCCTTCCTTTGCGATGACAGCGTATTGGACCGTAGGGTCGGCCTGGAGCGGCCAGTTCTTTCGCAGCCGATTCAGATAAACACCGGCAACCCGGGGTTTCTCTGCGTCGATGGATGTCTCCCATTCCACAATGGACGCCAGTATCAAGACCTCATTCTTCGTCAGACCCAAGCTGTCGGCTCGGGCAGCGATCTCTCTGGAATAGAAGGCGTCGAAACTCTCTTTCACCTTCTTGACGACTGTTCGCGCGTCGTTGAGCCAGTAGAAGTGGTAGGTCTCCGGCATCATGAACGCAAACAGGTGGTCTACGCTCGTGCCCAGCTCACGGGCCAAGCTCGTATCTTGAAGCGCCTCCAGAAACGCTTCCGGTTCAAACTCCATGTCCCGGCCTGCCACGGCTGCGATCACCTCTGGCCGGGTGCCCGGCGGCACCGTCAGTTTCACGGGTGACTGCAGGCCTTTCCGGATGACGTCGAGTATTCGGTGATTGGAGGCTCCGGCTTCGAACGTGTAGTGCCCGGCCTTCACCTGGCTTGCCCATCCCGTCAGCTTGCCGAACCACTCGAACGTAGCACGCGAGGCCAGTACGTCGCTTGCCATCAGTGAGTCGGTTACCTCTTCGAATCCGGCCCCCCGGGGGATGTACACGCTCCGCTTTCCTGTATACAGTTTCGTATTAGGGCCGAATACGACCCAGTAGCCTGCCAGGCCCGCTACGACAATCAGAACGAGCGGAATGAGCAGAGCTATGATCCATTTCTTACGCATGTACCTGGTAGTGTAGCGCCGCAGGAGTATTGCAAGGAAAGGGGGTAGGCACTACCCCGTGTACCTTCTATGTGCGACGTTTCAGGGTTACAGTTCGCTTACTAGGACCGCTCCCGGGGAGGTTCCGGCGCCTCCTGATACAATTGCCGTTCCAACGACCGCGTCTCATCTATAACCCGCTCGAAAAGCCGCTTTACGGCTTCATCGGAGAGCGGGCCCTTGTTCGCTGCGGTTACGTTTCGAAGGACGTCCTGCTCGCGGCTCGGTACGTAGACAGGCAATCCGACCTTTTTCTTGATGTGGCCAATCGCATTGGCGCAGATGGCGCGCTCGTTCAGCAACTGGATGATGGCCCGGTCGAGCGCATCGATCCGATCCCGCCAGGGAGCGATATCTTCCTGCGTTGGATGATCCGGCATGTCGGGCATGTCGGATTCAAGGAGTGCGATGAGGTCGTTGAGTGATTTGGTTAGCATCTGATCCGATGGGGAACGGCGTACGACTAATGAAGAGCAAGGCCCGGTTCCGCAGTAAGCGTGAGCGGGCTTGTATACCCGGCTGCGAGCTTGTAATGGGCTGTTGTAGCGATCATGGCAGCGTTGTCGGTGCTATAGCGCAGCGGCGGCACATAGAGTGCAAAGCCTTCCCGTTCAGCGGCGGACAGCATCGCCGCGCGTAAGGCGGTATTCGCCGAGACGCCTCCCGAGACGGCAACGTGCCTGACCTCCGTTTCTCGAACGGCTCGAACCGCTGCATCCACCAGGACATCTACGATTGCCGCCTGGAACGAGGCGCAGAGGTCAGCCAGGTGCTTCTCCAGCAATCGGGCGCGCTCTTCTTCTGTAAACTTGTTGAGGTAATAAAGTACAGCCGTTTTGATGCCGCTGAACGAGAAGTCGTATCCGCCGGGGCGGGAGCGGGGAAATGACTCGAAAGCAGGATCCCCCTCACGAGCCAGCGCATCGATCCTGGGGCCGCCTGGATAGCCGAGGTCCAGCAGCTTGGCTACTTTGTCGAATGCCTCGCCCGCCGCATCGTCCCGCGTTTTTCCGAGCACCGCGTGCTTGAACCCTTCTTCGACCAGCATCAACTGGGTATGCCCGCCTGACACGACGAGACACAGAAAAGGGAACGGTGGAGAGGGGGGTTCGATGAACACCGAGTAAATGTGTCCCTCGAGGTGGTTGATGCCGATGAGGGGGCGGTCCAGCCCGAAGGCAAACGCTTTCGCGAAGCTCAGCCCGACGAGCAGAGAGCCGGCGAGCCCTGGGCCATACGTGACCGCTACTGCGTCCAGATCATGTTTCGTCACGCCGGCCTCGTCCAATGCCGCTTCGACGATCGGGACGATCAGCCGCTGGTGTGCGCGCGATGCCAGTTCGGGGACCACTCCGCCAAAGCCGGTATGGACGTGTTGAGATGATACGATGTTGGATCGGAGGCTGCCACCCGCAACGACGGCTGCAGCCGTATCGTCACACGAACTTTCGATGCCGAGGATTACAGGGTAAATGATTTCGGTCGACACATCTATGAGATTGGGCCAGTGGTTACGACATCTGCGTCGGCACCTGCAGGGGCGGCGAAGCAGGTGAACGTAAACCAGTGACCGTTAAAAAACTTCCCGCCCAAAGGTAGCTACGTACGAGAACAAAGCGGAGATTCGTTTTGTTATTGACAAGCGAGGTCTCCCGCTCTATACTTCTACTGATAATACGGTTAATACCGCACATCTCGAGAGGACTGCCATGCGCAAAGTGTTTCCACTGCTGTGTCTCTTAGCGATTCTCAGCCTGGCTGTTCCTGCGCAAGCGCAGCACCGCGCGAATCTTCCTGTCCAACGCGCCGGTGTTCGTTTATTCGATCAGGGTGGTCCTGGCTTTACGCTGAACAAGCTGTTCAGCCCGGAGCACTTCCGGATGAGCCACTCGTTCGAGATGTCGATGGGCTCCTTCGGCGGACACACCTCTTCGCTGGGGATGTACACGAACACCATGCAGTGGCAGTTCAATAACAAACTGGCTGCACGGGTGGATATTGCCGTGGCCCAGAATCTCTTTGGCGGGGATAATGTCACCTCCTTCAACGGACTGGCGTTTCAGCAACGGCAGGGGCCACAGGTGTTCCTTCGCAACGCAGAAGTAGCATACCGCCCGACGGAGAACGTGCAATTCAACATCTCCGTTCGTCAGTCGCCGTACGGGGCCTATATGAGCCCCTTCGGCTACTATGGAATGGGCTATGACTACTTTGGTATGCGGCATTCCGATCCATTTTTCTGGGACCGAGGCCGCTGGTAGGCTCGGAATATGACCAATCTGATGGGCGCGGCTTCCTTTCAGCATGGTTGCCGCGCCCTTGTTGTCTCATCAAGGTTGAACAGGGCCGGCATCCTACGCTATGAGTAAACGGCCAACGCGCTTGACGGGGAGATTGCTGAACGCGGCGCTGGTCGCTGGCGGGATTCTCGTAGCCGTATTGCTCTACGGGCTGGTGAGCCAGTATGTAGCTCCGGCGAAGTCTTCTGGACCGCGGTCGGATCCCGCAGCTCCTGCCGGTGACATCATCCAGGTGGAAGTCCGCAACGGAGTCGGGGTATCCGGACTGGCCGGAGAGGTCACTCACTATCTGCGCAGACAGGGTTTCGATGTAGTCGAGGTGGGAAATCTCAGTTCCTTCGATGGACCGAATTCTATCGTGATCGACCGAGTCGGTAACCTGGAAGCGGCCAGACGAGTTGCCGCAGCACTGGGCATCCCCGAGGATCGCGTCGCCCAAGAGATCAAGCCGGACCTGTACCTGGACGCTTCTGTGATTATTGGGCAAGACTACAAGGATCTGAAACCATTCGGAAACGAATAGAAGGGTAGAACGTGTTCCATCGGAACGCTTGGACCACGCGACGACCACACACGTTAGTGCAAGAGAGCTATAGGCTTCCGCAACGTGAATGTGGGTCTTCGCCGCCAGCGGTTCGAACGAGCCTATCCTGGTGTAACCTCCAGTAAAAACATTATATATGACTCCATCAGACCCGGCTGTACAGACCCGGGAAACGAAACCGAAGCGAATTTCGAGGCACCCCGCCCGCGTATTGGCTATTCATGCCGTCGACGCTGTACTATCCAAAAAAGCACACGACGTCACCGTGATGGACATGCGGAGCGTCAGCGGCGTTGCAGACTATTTCGTGATGTGCACGGGTGACTCTGATCTTCAGATCAGGGCTATTGCCGACGCGGTCGAAGAGAATCTCCGCACGGAACTGGGCGAGCGTCCCTGGCATCGGGAGGGATACGAACATCTGCAGTGGGTCCTGCTTGATTATGTGGATCTCGTCGTTCACATCTTCTCGCAGGAGAAGCGGGCGTTCTACGGGTTGGAACGCCTCTGGGGAGATGCCCCTTCCGAACAGGTGTCGGAAGATGGTTCGGGTGCGAGCGTGAAGATCTTGCAGGAGGGCCATGCGAAGGAGCATCGCCCGAATGCCGGGTGAACGGGAGGGGAGCTGTACCCTGCCGTCCGATCGCGCTATCGCCGGCAGCGGGTTCGTGCTCCTGCTTACGTGCCTGCTCGGCGCGTGTGCTGGACCCGCTAGCCGCGCGCTTGCTCCGGACGATCAGTTCGGACATCGATACGAAGGGTATGAAGGAAGGCGGCGGACCGTTACCATCACGCCGGTGGATACGACCATTGCCTATTTCTATTATCCCGTCTACGTAGATTCGCTGCACATCAGATCGGCGCCGTTCGATTCCAGCGCGGGCCCTGCTGCACAGGTACCTGTCGAAGTGCTCGTTAAAGGCGCCCTACCGGATGATTGTTCAGAGTTGCACGCCGTCGAGCAGCGACGGGCAGGTCACCTCATTTATCTGGACGTGCAGATGCGCCGCCCGCGCGGTGCTTCCTGCATTCGTGTGGAGCGCCCCTTCCGATACTACATGACACTGGACGGCCTCTACGGTCCGGGCGACTATATTATTCGGATCAGGAATCGGATTTTCCCATTCGTCATTCTGCGCCCAGAGCCGGTTGGCACCGTAGCGAGATGAGGTCTCCTATGAGACCCGGATTGATCTTCAACGGGGAGACTTGTCGAGCCACGTTTGGAGTGTAGATTCCATCGCAATCCAACGATAATCCGTTCGGCTGTTCGACATACGGTACTGATGGCTTCCATGCCGACGACACGTGCGCCTGTAACAGCATGCTCTTCATACGCCCTTCCCTGATGAATCTCTCCCTGGCATTTCGACCCGTCAGTGGCGTTTTGTTAACTCTGATGCTCCTACTGCCCCTCGCAGCGGCAGCCCAGCCCCCGCCATCCGACAGCACCATCATCCTGTTCGATGGCGCGACGCTTGGTCAGTGGAAGGACAGCGAGTATGGCTTCCCGAACCTCATCGAAGTACGCGACAGTACCCTGGTCATCGGTATGGCGGACGGCCTTTCCGGCGTCACCTGGACCGGCGACTATCCCCGCATGAACTATGAGATCTCCCTGGAGGCGCAGCGCCAGCTTGGGGGAGACTTCTTCGTCGGCCTTACCTTCCCCATCGCCGACGCTCACGCCACCCTGATCGTCGGCGGTTGGGCCGGTGTCGTTGTCGGCCTCAGCAGCATCGACGGTCTAGATGCCTCCGAAAATGACTGGTCCACTCTCCAGCGCTTCGAGAACGACCGCTGGTATCACATCCGTCTCCGCGTCACGTCCGACGCCGTCCGTGCCTGGATTGACGGGGAGCAAGTCCTCGACATTCCCACCACTGGCCACAGGTTCTCTATCCGCCCTGACGTGACCCCTTCTCTGCCGCTCGGCTTCGCTACCTGGAGAACCACCGCTGCCCTCCGCCATATTCACCTCCGCCATCTGCCGGACTAAGGTGTGTTGATCATTGGATTTTAGAGTAGCAGAGTCGCTACCTCCTTTAGCAGGTCACGAAGAGGCAGAACTGTGAGTACTACCGGCAAGAACGGTAAGAGCACTGCCAAGGCCAGGACGATCAAGCCAGACCGGTCAATGGGAGTGATCTTCATCTGACGCACATTGGAAACCACTCCGTACAGATCCACCGTGGCCGAGAAGTCCTGCACCTGCAATGCCTCCTTGTCGATCTTCTTGTCCGGACTGAGCCACTTTTGCTCAAACTGCTGTCCCAGGCTACCTGCCAGGGCTCCGTAGTTAAAGATGCCTACTCGCCGGGCCCGGACGAGCGGGCCGTTGAAGACCATGACCGGCCCCACGAAGAGGAACAGCACGACTACGACCAACACTGCGACGGAGTATCTGAAGGTGAGTAGCGAATGCCCCTCGTACACTACCTGATTAGCAATCGGTCCGGCCAACGTCGTTCCCATTGCGAAGGCGAGAGGAACGAAGGCGCCGATCGATGTTCCCACAAACCTCAGGCCACCGACCAGATCAGGGTGGCTCGGAAGCAACTTCAGGTTTAGGCGCGACATCAGCCACAGGAACCGTCCCCATAAGAGCACCCGCCACAGCCAACCCAGCAGAAGCACGAGGAACAGCGGGCCGCTCACTCCGATGTACCACCACCCTGCCAGGGATAAGGTGCGCCGGCCGTGGAGAGCCGACGCCTGCCACGCCGCAACGTCTGGCAAGACATAGACAGAGTACAGGATGATCGCATAGGAGAGCACGATAGCTCCTATCTCTGCCCACTTCGCGTTGAGGTATCGCCTCGTAGAATTGACGGCTTCGTCATAACGCGCGCGATCGGCAGCCATTACGAGACCGGCCTTGAGAAAGTGCTGTGCGATCTGATTCAGCCGCGGCAGGCACAACGCTTCGCAGATGATGAAGAGCGGTGCTGCGATGAGAAACCGCGCGTACGCGGCCAGGTCAAGCAAGAAGGACCCCCGAGGGTCTCCCTCACGTAGCAGATGCCCGTCGGCAAACGCCAGCACAGCCAGTGGGGCCCATCCGACCACCATGGTAAGGAACGCCCTCCACGCGGTGTGTCGCGCATCGGGCTTGATGAGGCCAAGCCAACGCTCTACCCATTCCGGTGGACCGCCGAAAAACAAGGAAGGCGTAGAGGAGAACGACTCATCCATGCGTGCAGGCTCGCGCCACCATCAGTTGGGTTTTTGGTAGCAAGATTATTAAAGCGGGTACGGCCTAGGCTGTTTCAGGAGCGCTCGATGGAGGTCCTCACATTGATGTTAGCTGGATTCGGAAGTGAAGGGTATGCCGATATCACGGTAGAATGACAGGGTAGGAGGGTACAGGTAACATAGGGCCCGGTTTTCCAGTACCCCGTGTGTCAAAGTGCGGGTGCAACGGGCTATTTTCTATCCATACCAGATACAGGCTGCACATCATCCGGAATGAGCATAGTACGGGCAACATTAAGCCTGTATGCTGGCGACAGACTCACCCGTTCAACGTGTCCCGCGCCAATTCAAGAGGAGGAAGAGTCAAGCTGCACGGTTGGTCGCCGAAGGGGTCTGCTGCTCCGTCACTCGGGCTGAATTACTCGGTCAGACAGAGCTCTTCATGTATTCACCTGTCACGTACAGATACAAAAAAGGCTCAAACCATTCAGATTTGAGCCTTTTTGAAGGAGTGGAGCTAAGCGGATTCGAACCGCTGACCTCTGCAGTGCGATTGCAGCGCTCTACCAACTGAGCTATAGCCCCGAGTGATGCGCTTCCACGCATACTACCGGTACGGGTTCCACGAAAGTGTTACAACAATATACGCAAGAATGCCCCAGAGCGGCAATGAACGCAGTTGAAAGCGATACGTGGGGCAGCTTCACTCCTATTTCACCTGCATCTTGCGTCTGCTGTGCTGCTCATGGCCTTCGTTCTCGTTCGGGTATCCCCTTTACGTGATTTCTGATCCGAGCCCTGTTGATCGCGCTCTAGAACATGCAATCATCGTGTAACGAGCGGTGGTAGCGGTCTGGCTTCACAAGGGGGTAATAGTTGTTCGTGTACCTTCGCACATGTCTCGTCCGAAACGTCAACGGATGCACGAGGTGCGGTTATGAAACAGGCCATACGGTGGGGAATCGTCCTGTTGTGTATTGCATGCACGGCAGAATCTTTCGCACAGGTGCGCGATCACGCGCGTGCGGAATTGAATCTGGCATTCGGTGTGCCTCTGGGGGAGTTTGCAGATGATGTGGATGCCCTGGGCGTCGGGGTGACCGCGTTGTTCGGCGGGCGCATTCCGAATTCTCCAATCACGTTGGGCACGGAGCTCGGCATGCTCAACTATGGAAGAGCAGAGCAACTCCAGGTTTTCAGCCTCATAGACGTCCCGGTCGAAGTGCTGGATATTGCGACCAGCGCGAACATCTTCCTGGGCCATCTGGTGGCTCGGCTGCAGCCGACCAGCGGCATATTCCTACCCTATATTGAAGGATTGGCGGGGCTGAAATACTTGAGCACCCGGACCGCTGTTGAAGGAGACTTCATCATCGATCACGTCGATTATGAAGAGGGTTTCGTCCTTAATGGCCGCCATGATGCGGACAATAACTTCGACGCGGTCGCGAGAGTTAACGATTGGGCCTTCAGTGTAGGAGGCGGGGTGGGGCTCGATATCGCCCTCTTTTCCGGCCCGATAGGATTCGACGGGGAACCGGGAAGTGTGGCGTTCAATCTCGGTGTACGGTACCTGTTCGGCACGGAAGCGAAATTCATCAGTCAGGACGACATTCGCCGCCTGGACGACGGGCAATTCCTGCTGGACGTGAACGACACCCGTACGGACCTCATCATGCCAACGGCGGGAGTCCGCGTGAGGTTCTAGGGATCGGGGATACGGCGTTCTATGGTCGAGGTATATGCCGGTGGCAGCGGGCACGCCACAGTCGTGTGCCCGCTACTCTTTATGCTAATCGAGCCGCAGACGGCGGAATACGAGGGGCCGCGCGACAAGCCAGAGGAGAGCGGGTACGAGTGCGCTGAGGCCGATCGCTATGTAGGGGTGTTCTACACCCGTGTGGCCGATGAGCGCGAAGGCAAAGCCTACAGGCAGGGAGCCGCAGGCGAGTGAGATGAAGAATAGACCGGCGGGCATACGCGTGAGTCCCGCCATGCAGGTCGTGATTTCTGGAAGGACGGGAAGCCACCGTGAGAGGGCGACGATCCACCCGCCCAGGTGTTCGAAGATGCGGTGTCCCCGTTCGAAATCGCGCTCACCAAGGATGCGCCGCGCCGCGCCGGTGCCGAAAGAACGACAGAGCAGGTACGCCAGTGATCCTGCCAGAAATGATCCGAGCCCGCTCAATAATCCGCCCCAAAAAATGCCATACACGTATCCGAGCGACGACATGATGACCGTGCCTGGGATGGGAAGCACCAGGTCGGACATGAGGAGCAGGATACCGGCCAGCCAGGCCCAACTTCCATACTCATTCAGCCACATGACTGTGCCTGTTTGTGTGAAGGCACTTTCGAGAGCGGATCCCCAGATGAAGAACGGAATGAGGACGAGGAGAGCAAGGCCGAGGAAAAGCCAGACGAGGCGCATAGTACAGCGTGCGGTTCACATAGAAACAACCGGTCTATACGCCGCACGCGGCGATACGTTGCCGCGTGCGGAATCATTCCGCAATGCGACCGCCACAAACAAAGAAATCGTCCTGGCGCCAGGCGCAGTCCACGTCGGTAAAGCCGGCCAGTTCCATAGCCTTCATCTGACGATAGAGCCCGAGTGTGCCAACGTGATCGGCGACCATGAGGTGCCCGCCCGGTGCGAGGCTTTCGTGTATGCCCCGGAAAAGGAGTTCGTAGCGAGACTCCGCTTCAGCGCCTTCCACATCGTGGCCAATGATGGCGTGGAGCGAGAGAGAGGCGACGATGATGTCATAAGGGCCGCCCGGGATCGGTTCGCCATCCGTCCTGATGGTGGCCTGGATCGTTTCGAAATCGCGAGTGTATTCGCCGATTTTTTCGGAGGCAACGGTGAGGAGATTCGGATCCTCATCCAGAAGCGTAAGGCGGACGAAGGGATAGGCCGAGAGGACCGCAAACGCTGCATTGCCCGTGCCGCATCCAAGGTCGCAGACTGCGGTACCCTGGTCGAGCGGGGGTAGCGCGACCACCATTTCCTCGAGCATAGGAATAGCGAGCGGCATCCGGCGCTCCACGTGGAGGTCGTACCAGCGCCCGCTCTTCCAGAAGCCTCCTCGCCGCAGCAGATTCTGACGCCAGCTAGGTATTGGCATAAGTCGGTTGTCCGTAGTCCGTTGTTCGTGACAGGTCCGTGTGAGGAGACGTCAATGGACGACGGACCACGGACAAACAGCCGTCACGCATCATACTGTACGATCTGCGGCTGAGGAGCCCGGGTGGTAGTGCGCTTGAAGATTCCGCTCTTGTTCACGTGGCCGACATAACGCCCCAGAATGCGGACTTCCTCGAACACATCCGGCTTGATATAAATATTGGAGTATTCCTCGTTAGCAGGTTCGAGGCGGAGGCCGTGTTCGTCGTAGTAGACGCGTTTGAGGGACGTCTCGCCGTTGTAGAGGATCGCACCGATACCCCCGTTGGGGATATCGTCGTCGATGAGAAGGACGTAGTCCCCATCGTTGATGTCGGCACCCTGCATGGACTGACCGGAGACGCGGATCGCGAAGATGCGGTCAAGGTTGGGAAAGAGGGTCTCCAGCGAAATAGTACCGAGGTTCTCCTCAACGGCCTCCTGGAGCTGGCCGGCTGTAATGATGCCCTTGATCGGAATACCTACGGGCTCACGCTGGGTCGGGCTACGGTCGACGAGCTGGTACCCGTCGGCATCACGCACCAGGTGGCCCTTTTTCTCGAGGGCTTGAAGGTTTTGCGTGACGCTGTTGGGGGACCGGTAGTCGAAGTGGTCCACAATTTCCCGATACGTGGGCCAGACTCCATGCTTGCGCACGTATTGCTGGAGGTATTTCAGGAATTCGTACTGCTTCGCAGTGAGTTGACGGCGGCTCATATGGGCGAGAGCTGGTCGGCGCGGGAAAGGGTGAACGGCTTAGTATGGGAGAATCGCGCCTGAATGTCAACCAGTGGATATGGCCGAACATGCAGGGCTTTCCGCCCATATAGTGGCGCCACCCTTAGCGCCGGGTGTCGGTGGGCGCCATATGTGAGACATGTGGCATGATAGGGTGATGCGAGAAGAAGGTCAAGTCTAGACGAAAGTTTTAAATCAGATGTTGCAGGTAAAGTATATAGGGCGAAGGCGAGTAGAAAAAAAGAAGCTCAACTCACGATCTGTCGGATGATTCTGGCGCTCCGGGAGGGGTAGGCTTCTTCGAAGTGGAAGCGGAGATAATCTTCGACGAGGCGGTCCAGTTCGGTACGAACGTCGGGCTGGAGATTCATACGCATCACGTCGTCAAGGCTGGCGCGAGCGCAGATGGCGAATGCGCGGAGAGCGGCGCGAGAGGCCCTGCGCCATGCACTGTAGGCCGTGCCGAAACCCATGATGGTGCCGCTATCGAGCAGAAGCAAGCCGCCTTCTTCGGGGAGGGCCTGGACGCTTTCCCGGTCGATGGCGGGGGAGAAACCCAGAATGGAAGCCAGGCGGAGCTGGAAGTACGGGAGCAAGTTACCCGTGCGTGCATCCGCGTCGTTCAGCCGCTCCAGTGTCTGGACGAGCAGGTTGAACACCATGGGGTGGTACTGTTCCTGCTGCATCAGGGTATTGGTAAGCTCGACGATGCGGAGCGCGAGCGTGATGTGTTCCAGATTCTGCGCGGTATTCAGGAAAGCACGGACGTGTGAGGTTTCACTGAGGTTCTGGAGGTCACGTCCCGGCTTGTAGTAGAGAACGGCCTGAATGTATGAGCCCGGTTGAAGGGTCGAGCCGTAGCGGCTTTTCGGTACCCGTGCGCCACGGGCGAGCACACTCACCTTCCCCCTGTCTCGGGTAAAGAGAGTGACGATCTGGCTCGTCTCGCCGTAGTTCATCGCGCGGAGGACGACCGCTTCGGTGCGTACAATCATGAGGCAGAATCTCTGGTATATAAACGCTGATTGTACGCTGATTTGCGTCTAAAAGTGCCTGGAGCGCCATGACTCTCATCCTCTACGACCGGCGTCATGCTATGCAGAATGGATGACGAGTGAACACCCCGGGTAGAGGAAGTATCTCTGAAGTTCGATTTCGGACCCAATGCTATAAACCCGAACCGGCAAGCCTTTCCGATAGGTCCCTCATGTAGTCCGGTTTCCCCGTTGCAGATATCGATACGTGTGTCCTGCTGGGAGCACGGATGATTCGCATCTGTCAACAGGGATGCGCTGTCCCCTGCAGCGCATCCTGCATTTATGAGGACCGATTTGGGGCGTTCTTGCGGTCGAAATTGCGCTTCATATTTAGCTAACAGGAAGGGATTATGTTGTTGGCGCATCTCATATATTGCGCTGCATGGGGCTAAGCATTCCGGCGGGAAGGTCGCTCAAAGGTCAGGAAAAGCCCTTTCTGCTGAAGATGCACATCTCTGAATAGGGTATGTGCTAACGGCTGAGCGAGGGGACAGAGGAGATAGGTTAGCTGGATTACGGCAGCCCCGGGTCGCACAGTGGTTTCATTCCTATCACCCCTAAACGGACCACCAAGGATCCCATGAGTTTAGCCAGAATCCTCTGCATCCTTGCGTTATTCTGTCCGGCATCGCTCGCCTTTGCCCAGTCAGGACAGATCGCAGGAACCGTCACCGATGCAACCAGCGGTGACCCGCTTCCCGGCGTCAACGTCACGATACCGGGAACCACTCACGGGACTGCTACCGGTATGGATGGCAGTTACACAATTTCCGGACTCGAACCCGGCGTTTATACCGTTCGAGCCAGTCTCGTCGGATACAATGCGCAGGAGGTGACCGACGTGCCGGTAGCCTCTGGAGAGAGTACGAATCTGGATTTCGTGCTACAAGAAGATGTTGCCATGCTCGAAGAGATCGTCGTCGTAGGGTATGGCACGCAACGCAAAGTGAACCTGACGGGAGCCGTGGACCAGGTAACCAGCGAAATACTGGAGAACCGGCCCATGGCCAACCTTACGCAGGGCCTTCAGGGTGTCATGCCCAACGTGAACATCAGGTTGCTCGATGGGAAGCCGGTCGAAGCGCCGGCGATCAACATACGCGGTACGACATCTATCGGGCAGGGCGGCAGTGCGCTCGTTTTGATCGACGGGGTAGAAGGGGATCCGAGCATGTTGAATCCGAACGACATCGAATCCATCTCGGTGTTGAAGGATGCCTCCTCAGCTGCGATCTACGGAGCGCGAGGAGCTTTCGGCGTCGTGCTGATCACGACGAAGCGGCCCAGGACAGACGGATTTTCGATTACCTACGGAAGCAGCTACAGCCTCAAACGGCCCATTGCCGTTCCGGATTTCGTTACGGACGGTTATACGTGGGCCAAGATGTTCAACGAGTCCTTCTACAACTGGCAGGGTTCGTATCCTCAGAACGTCAACAAGACGCTACCCTTCTCCCAGCAGTACCTGGCCGAGTTGGAGCGGCGATCCAAGGACCCGAGCCTGCCCGATATCGAGGTCGGTCCCGATGGCCAGTACGTGTATTATGGCAGCACGGACTGGTATGAGCATCTGTACAAATCGTACACGAACGCCATGGAACACAACCTCTCCATTTCGAGAGGCAATGAGACGACCAGTTTCATGGTGTCGGGCCGCTACCTGGGGCAGGGTGGGTTATTCCGATACAATTCCGACGACTACGCCATGTACAACGTACGGGCGCTGGGCACTGTCGAGCTTTATCCCTGGCTGCGGGTCGAAAACAGCTTCGACTTTTCGTCGCGTGAATACCACAACCCGCTCAACGTAGGAGAGGGCGGTGGTATCTGGCGAAATATCGCCGACGAAGGGCACCCGTTGGCGCCGATGCTCAATCCGGACGGGACGCTCACGTACTCGGCGGCCTATACAGTGGGCGACTTCTACTACGGCAAGAACGGCATCGATACGAAGCGGAGTGTGCTGAAGAACACGGCCGGTTTCCAGGCGGACGTGACGGATAACTTCAGGATCAAGGGCGATGCATCATTCCAGTTCACGTTCGGTGATCAGACCAGGCGGCGCGTTCCCGTACCCTATAGCCGGGCACCGGGCGTGATCGAGTTCGTCGGTGAAACGACGAACGACCTTCAGCAAGTCACCGACCGGATCAACTATTACACCGCAAACCTGTACGGCGAGTACGAAAACATACTGGGAAACAACCATTACGTCAGCGCTACGATCGGCACGAACTACGAGCAGTCCGCCTTCGAGCGGTTGGTAGTATCCCGGAACGGACTCGTGTTTCCCGATGCCAAGAATATCAACCTGGCACTGGGACAGTCCATCGCCACGTCGGGCGGATACCAGGCATGGAACGTTCTGGGCGGTTTCTATCGGCTCAATTACATCTACGACGATCGGTATCTCCTTGAGTTCAACGGCAGGTACGACGGCTCGTCGAAGTTTCCGGAGAACGAGCGATTTGCTTTCTTCCCCTCGGTTTCTCTGGGCTGGAGGGTGTCTCAGGAGTCCTTCTGGAAGCTTCCGGAGTCGTTCATCTCGGATCTGAAAATCCGTGCCTCGTACGGTACGCTCGGGAACGGCAACATCAGCCCGTATGCATTCGAGGAGCGGCTTGTCCTGTCTCAATCCGGACGGATCATCAACGGGATTCGGCCTCAGTTGACGCAAGCTCCATCGGTGCTCCCGGCCGGGCTCACGTGGGAGTCGTCCACGACGCGGAATATCGGTATAGATCTGGAGATGATTTCCGGAAGGTTGCAGTTCACCGGAGATGCCTACGTCCGCAAGACAACGGACATGTACACGAGGGGACTCAGTCTGCCGGCCGTATTCGGTGCTGAAGCGCCTCGGGGGAACTATGCCGACCTCAAGACGACCGGATGGGAGATCGCCCTGACCTGGCGCGACGCATTCAACGTAGGTGGGAAGCCGTTGAGCTACGATGCGCGCGTAACGTTGTCAGATTACCAGTCGGAGATTCTGCGGTATAACAACCCTGAGAAGTTTCTCGATGACTACTACGTGGGCATGAAGGTCGGTGAGATATGGGGATATGTCACGGAAGGCTTCTTCACCTCGCAAGAGGATATCGACAACCATGCCGACCAGTCGTTCTTACGGTCCACCAACAACCGGATCTATCACCCGGGCGACATCAAACTCAGAGACCTGAACGGCGATGGCGTGATCGATCAGGGACTCAATACGGTAGACGATCCAGGGGACCGGAAGATCATCGGCAACACGACACCGAGGTATTCCTTCGGCGTGCAGCTGGGCGCGAACTGGAGCAACTTCTCCGTGTCGACCTTCTTCCAGGGTGTGGGCAAGCAGGACTGGTATCCCAGTCCCGAGGCCAATCACTTCTGGGGTCAGTACAACCGGCCATATAACGACATTCCGAAGTGGCACCTCAAAGAGGGCATGATCTGGTCGGAGGAGAATCCGGACTCGTTCTTCCCGCGGTACGTCAGCCGGATCGCCCACAACTCGGGTGGGATTCTCTGGCAGAAGCAGACGAAATATCTCATGAACGCGGCGTACATCCGGCTCAAGAACGTTCAGGTGGGATACAATCTGCCGGCCAACCTGACGTCGCGGATGGGCATCCGGGCAGCGCGCGTGTATGTAGCAGCGGATAACATCTGGACCTGGTCGCCGCTTTACAAAATCGCAGACAACGTCGACGTCGAGAACATCACGGCGCCATCGGATCAGTTGTTCACCGGCTCGAACGCCGGCGATGGATACAACTATCCGATGCTGAAGAGCGCCAGTATCGGCGTGTCGATCACCCTGTAAGTGCTACTACCATCTGATCTGCGATTATGAGAACCTCTTTTTTGCTTCTCGTTTCCTGCTGCGTGCTCCTCGCGGGATGTGATCTCGAACAGAATCCGGTCGCCGAAACGTCTCGCGAGGCCGTATTCAACAACGAAAACGGGCTCGCGCTCTATACGAACTCGTTTTACAATATGCTGCCCAGCGCCGACGACATCACGAGAGGGGACGGCATTTCCGATTATGGCGCCCGAAAGCCCGCGCCGGATTTCATTGTAGCGGGTGCCTACGATGCCCGGTCGAGCGATGGCGGCTGGTCGTGGTCGGCTCTTCGCAATATCAACTACTTCCTGGCGAATAACGTCGATCCGGCCGTTCCGGAGGCCGTCAGGCAGCATTACAACGGCCTGGCGCGTTTCTTCAGAGCATGGTTCTACTTCGAGAAGGTGAAGCGCTATGGCGATGTGCCGTGGATCGACAAACCGCTGGACGTCGATGATCCATCGCTGTATGCCGGGCGCGACCCGCGGGAGGTGGTCATGCAGCATGTGCTGGAGGACATCAATTTCGCCATCGACAACATCGCGATGACGAATGATGCTTCCCGTACCATGATCTCTCGGGACGTAGCGCTGGCATTCAAGTCGAGAATAGCGCTCTTCGAAGGGACCTTCCGGAAATACCATCCGGAATGGGGCCTGAGCGATACGGCTGACGAGTGGTTGAACGAGGCGGTATCGGCCGCCCGGGAGATCATGGACTCAGGTCGCTACAGCCTCTACGAAGGGGCAGGCGAAGACATGTCGTACCGGAGGCTCTTCACGAGCGACGACCCGGTCGCGTCCGAGATCATGCTCGCTGTGGTCAGCGATCTAGGTCTGGGTGTGACGCATACGGCGAACTGGACGTATACCAGCGGTACCTTCTGGGTGCGGTATAGCTTCATCCGCACGTTCATGAACACGTACCTCAACATCGATGGCACTCCGTTTACGGACCGGGAAGGCTATGAGACCATGACGTTCATGGAAGAGGTGAAGGGACGGGACAAGCGGCTGCAGCAGACGATCCGAATGGGAGACTACACCCGGACAAATTCGGGCATCAGCGTGCCTGCTCCGCCGGCATTCACGTACACATGGACGGGTTATCAGCCTATCAAGTGGACCCTGGACGAGATCGCCATAGACGGTGGCTCTCGTAATACGAACGCTGTGTCCATCTTCCGCTATGCCGAAGTGCTGTTGAACTATGCGGAGGCGAAGGCGGAACTCGGCACGATCACGGATGCCGACTGGGCAGAAACGGTTGGCGCATTACGCAGGCGGGCTGGAATCACCGGGGGCCTGAACAGCCTTCCGACCCAGGTAGATCCTTACCTGCAACAAGTGTACTTTCCGGATATCGCGAATCCGGTAATCCTCGAAATCCGGCGAGAGCGGGCCATCGAACTGGTTCTGGAAGGCTTTCGCTTCTACGACCTCGTCCGCTGGAAGCGTGGCGACTTGATGGAAATGCAGTGGAACGGGATGTACGTGCCCTCCGTGAACCAGTACATGGATCTGAATGAGGATGGTACGCCCGACGTGTACTTCGCGACAGTGATGCCGGAAGAACGGATAGACGGGGTGGTTTATATTGACGTCACAGGTCCGGAGGATAGGCTCGCTAACGGCACGAGTGGCGAGATTACGATTCTAAATACCATTCCCAGAGTGTGGGAGGACCGGCATTATCTGTACCCCATTCCGGAGGTACACCTGCTGAAGAATCCCGCGCTCGGCCAGAATCCGGGGTGGGAGTAGCCCACAAATCCTCATTGATCTATCGGAGCAAGCTGGCGAGCCTGAACTCCCCGGTGCGGTACACCGCACCGGGGAGGTGAGGCTGGGAGAAGAGGGGTTGTGATGGGCGTGCATGCTCATAATGAAGATCCACAATATGATGGCACGGTACTTTTCATTCTTTTTGGCCGCAGTTTTTCTGCTGGTATCCAGTTCGGCGTGTGGTGACAGAGCGGATAATTCCGTTCCCGCCGCATCGCCTCTGAGCGTCATGTCTTTCAACATCCGGTACAACACACCGAGCGACAGCCTCAATGCGTGGCCTTACCGTAAGGACCATGTCGCAGATGTCATTGGCCGGAAATATCAGGTCGACATTGCCGGATTGCAGGAGGCGCTGAAAGGGCAGATCGATGATCTGCAGGAGCGTCTGCCGGAGTATGCCTGGTTCGGGGTTGGCCGGGACGACGGAGCAGAAGCGGGGGAGTTTACCCCAATCTTTTACCGGAAGGATCGGCTGGAGCTTCTCGAAGGAGACACCTTCTGGCTTTCCGAAACGCCAGACGTTCCGGGTAGCAAATCATGGGATGCTGCCATCACGCGTATCGTGACGTGGGGCCGTTTCAAAGAGATCGAGACCGGGCGAGAGTTCTATTTCTTCAACACGCACTTCGATCATCGCGGAGAGGCATCTCGTGTCGAGAGTGCCAGGATTCTCGCAGCCAGAATTGCAGAACTGCCAGACGGAGTGCCGTTCATCATCACGGGTGACTTCAATACGCGGGAAGCGTCGGAGCCGTATACCATCCTGACGAGCGCTCCGACCATACGCGATGCGCGGTATGTATCGGAGAGTGGCCATGAGGGGCCAACAGCCAGCACAACGAACTGGGTAGAGTTGCGCAACACGCCTGAATCGCGGATCGACTACATTTTCGCTCGCGAGGGCGTCCGCGTACTCACGCACCGGATCGTGGACGACCGCTATGATGGGAGATTCCCTTCCGATCACACGCCCGTACTGGCGTCGGTGGTGCTGCCATGAAAGGGCAGTCCAGGGAGTAGGAAAAAGAGGGGCCGGTGCTCGACAGCACCGGCCCCTCTTTTTCCGCGATCGGTGTGAGCAGCATTCCTTAGTTGTGTGAGGCCGCAACTCGTCAGGGAGAGGCAATAGGATCGTTGAAAGAGAGAGGGTGCAATGTGGTGACTTTCGTGTCTAGGCTACGAGCAGTAACATCGACCCTTCTCATATTCTGCCATGAGCTGGCTTCATCGGGTACAGCGCCATCTTGCGATAACACAGAGCGAATGCATGGCCGTTCTGGTTCTATCGGGATTGCTCCTGGTCGGAATGGGATTCCGGTATATGCATCGCACTATGCGAGTCATCCCCGCTGATGCATACGCGGATGCGGATTCATTACTGCGGCAGGGATCCGTTCAACAGCAGGCAGCGCATGCATCCAGCACAGACCGACCCCATACGGATAGTAGGGTTCTGCTGCCTCAGAGTCCTGTGCCGTCCACGATCAGAATCGACCTGAATACGGCGACGGCCGGGGATCTGGAGCGATTGCCCCGGATCGGGCCCAAACTGGCGGCCCGGATCATCGCCTATCGTGAAGCGAACGGACCATTCAAGCGTGTGCAGGATCTCACACGTGTCAGCGGAATTGGCGACAAAACCTTGTCGCGATTGGAAGGGTTGATCTACGTGGGCAACGAGCGATAAGAACCAGTCCGCGTTACGGTTCGGTGGGGGAATCGGACTGAGCACGCCGGGCGACAGCTTCTTCCGTCCATTGCTGGCTCAGTTTCTCCTCTCGGTCCAGAAACATGTAGACCGGCGTCAGCAAGAGGATAGCCAGCAGGATGAAGGCAACGAGGGTAACGAGGATGATGAGCGTATAGCCGTCCATGGCGCACCGAGATCGAATGAAGGCGAGACTGCTTCGGTCTTGTACTCCGGGCGGACAGTCCGGTTGCGTAGCTCCCCTGTTGGTCGAGGATAGGCGCCAGCACGCATGGTTTACAGGAGAGTTATATGTGTTCAAATATGTTTTTACGATCTGGTTACCTCTCTCTGCGCCGAGGGGAAGTGCAGTGAATTTGCCAGATCTTATATAGTTGTTCACACCGCACTTTATAACTCCTATGAACGGTGCAGCCGCACTTCATTCAGAGATGGCTGCGTACGGGAGTGATGTTACGCATAAACCATTGTTACTATGTTGCAGGACGGCGCCGGGGAGACTCCGTGGTCGTCGTAACACCGTAAAGGTGAACGATTATGCTGATGAACACGAACACGAGTGAGGCCCGAATGCTGATCGTCGAGGATGACCCCGAGGTCGGGTTGGGCCTTGAGGATTTCTTCAGCTTGAAAGGGTACCAGGTGAGTCGGGTAGTGGAGGGGGATAAGGCGCTGCAACTCATGACGATGCTGCCTCCCTACGACATCATCTTGCTGGACGTCATGTTGCCCAAGAAGAATGGATTCGATGTGCTGCGGGAGGCACGCAAGGCAGGGGTGACGTCGCCCGTTCTCATGCTGACGGTAAAAGGGCAGGAGGAGGACAAAATTCAGGGGTTCGGGCTCGGCGCCGACGACTACGTCACGAAGCCGTTCAGCGCGGATGAGCTCGCTGCCCGTGTAAAGGCGGTATTACGCCGGAGCAGTCCTCCCTCCGAAGCGCCCATGGACGTGTATAAGTTCGGTGATGTGGAGGTGAACTTCAGCAATCACACTGCCCAGGCTACGAACTCGGAAATCCAGTTTACAGCGCTGGAGTTCGATATCCTGAGATACTTCATCGAGCATCGAGGTCGGACCGTCAGTCGTAAGCAGCTTCTGCGCGATGTCTGGGGCATAAGCGGTGACATCACGACTCGGACCATCGATCGGCACGTAGCCTCGCTTCGCAAAAAGATCGAGCCCAACCCGACGGTTCCGCAGTTCATCGAAACTGTGTACGGGATCGGGTATAAGTTTATCGGCTAGGCCGGTAGAATAGAGCCGATACTCCTGGGCAACTCAGCTTGCGTTGATCATGTAGCTGCGGTTTTCTTGGACGGGACCGCGAGTCGACGTTGTTGTCTTAAGTTTTCCTGGTCCCCTCCTGAAAAGCTCAACGGGTTTGCTACGCCAGATCGCAGCACGGTCCGGGGTGCTCCATGTCCTGTGAAATTATACCCTTGAGAATGGGATCTTACCCGGACTGTGTGCGTCCACTACTATAGAAAAAAACAATATTTTGATCAAAACATTAGATGAAACTGATCTTGTTCAGGGGCGAATAATACAGTGAACTTAGACCATCGGGGACGATGGGGGATTAGTCTCCAGGTGGCAGTGGGTCGGAGGGTGGGCGGTGATCGAGGTCGTATCGCGATGTGCAAGGCCTACCCTAGGCCCGGACACGTGTACTGAATAACTGAGGCTTGACAGATCCGTTACGTTGGTTCTGCCGAGCCTCAAAAAGTAAGAGGCAACATGGAAGCACGTTCTCGACGCGTATACATCACTGATTACGATCTCCACCGGTTGAGCATGCTTCTCCGTTCACAAGGGGATCTCAAAAGGCCTGGCAAGGAACAACTGCTTGACCTGGCTGCGGATCTGAAGCGAGCCGTTGTGGTCTCTGCCCAGAAGGTCGTTCCTAACGTCATCACGATGAACAGCCGGTTCCGGCTGAAGGATCTCGACACGTCCGAGGAGGGCGAGTACACGCTCGTTTTTCCAGGAAGAGCCAACAAAGGCCAGGGAAAGATCTCCATCCTCGCTCCGATCGGGGCTGCGCTCATCGGGGCGCGGGAGCATGAAACCATCTCCGTAATGACGCCATCAGGCATCAAGCAACTGCGGGTAGAAGCCATCCTGTATCAGCCTGAAGGAGCCGAGGCGTAAGACTCGTGATAACCGAATCGGCCACTCGCGCACGTGTCCTGGCGACACGATACAAGCATGCGATGGCGCCCGAGTTGCTTCTCGCAGCGGCCATCAATGCGGAGGGGAATATTGATCTCCCTGCCGTTCGCAACGGATGTGTCGAGCCGGAGTCGCGCGTGGAGTTCAGTCTGAAGCCGACTGGAGAGATGGTGCAGCGGCAGAACTGGATCAGTACGACTTCAATTGACGGCTCACCGGCCACGATCGTCATCCCGGGAGATCAGGAGAGCATGGACATGATCTTTTTTGCGGAATGTCTCGAGCATGAACTCGGACACCTGACGCCATCGTTATTCCGCCTTACAGAGCGGCAGCAAGGAAGACGGCGGCAATTCGTGGCGTCAGATGAGGAGAGCGATCGGGGACGCATGAAACTGCTCCATGACGCATTCAGCATTCACCTGATTGCGTCCGCAGAGCGTGTAAGAAGGCGCAGGGTGGAATACGGACCACCGTAGCACGAAGGATTGCAAGCATTATCAGATAGGAGGTGCATGGATATGAATCGGAGAATGTCTACTACAGCCATGGTCGTACTCACCGCCGGGGCCATTCTGAGTGTTGCATACGGTTTTGGCGGCCTCCATATCCTCGTGGATATAGGCGCGATCATGATTGCCCTGGCCGTGCTCAGCCTTGGAGTATGGCTGCGAGAAAGGACGTTTCGCCCCATCAAGAAGCGGGCTACTCCGCTACGTCCGGCGTACGACGCACATGCACGCAAGCCGAGGACGATCAGACGGACTACCGCTCCGGGCCGCTCTCGGGCCAGAGGAGCCGTTGCGGGTCAGGAGAGCTTCGTAAGAACGCCAATGCACCGGATGTTTCTATCTGACTAGCCATTTGCATGACCAGCCATGCTCAATATCAAGCGAATACTTGTTGCGACAGATTTCGAATGGGGAGGAGAGCAGGCGTTACGACATGCCGTCGTGTTGGCTGCTGAATTCAAAGCGGAATTGCACGTACTCCATATCGTAGTCGGACCGTTGCATGAGGACCGAGGCGTGCTCAGCTTCGTAGCAATGGAAGAGTTGTGCAGCCGCATGAAGCAGGCTGTCCGGCAGTATCAGCATCTGGTAGCAAGCTCTGGTCATGTGCACGGTATCCTCGACCGGTATGCGGTCAGGCGTCACGTGGAAGCCGCGCAGGGTATTCTGGATTACGCAGCTGACTATAAGATCGACCTGATCGTCATGGGTACACGGGGACGCCGGGAGGCGAGGCGGTCTGTCGCAGGCAGCACGGCGACCAGAGTCGTGCGGCGCGCCTTGTGCTCCGTACTGACGGTAGGTGTGGACAACCTTTTCCTCCCGGGCCTTATGAAGCGCATTCTCGTGCCCGTGGACTTTTCGGAGCGGAACGCGCATGCCCTTACTCTTGCCAAACTGATTGCACGGAAGACCAGGGCTCAACTCACCTTGCTTCACGTGATCGAGCCTTCGCTGTATCTGGGGCCCCGGCCTGGTAGTTTCATCTTCTCGGCAAGGAGATCCGTTCGAAACGCCTACACCGATTTAGAGCAGTTCTACCGGTACGCCAGAGGCCCTGATGTGTCCCATCGCTACCACGTCGTCCAGGGAAGGCCTGCTCAGCAAATCATCTCGACTGCAAAGCAGCATGACGCGCATCTGATCGTGCAGGGTAACCGGGAGGATACAGACACAGAAGCGTTCAGGCACGGTAGTGTGGCAGAGGACATCATGAGGCAGGCTCCGTGTCCAGTCCTGACCGTTAGGGGCGCCAGCCCCATACCTGTACGTGGAGAGCAGCAGGGCAGCCAGAAGGACCAGTATACCCCGATGCTCCGGCGTGGCATACCCGCCTGAGTGACACGAAATCAATCGTAATAGATCCCCGATGAAATATAGTCACCGTGTTATCGACTCCGATCCATGCGGGTCGAGCCAGCAGATCAGTATCGTGCAGCTCGTGCCCGTTCGCCGGGATTACCGTACTTCCCGCAAGGGAAGCGATACGAGTCGGCACGGCTTTCCATAGATTCAGAGAGGTACGAAAAATGCTGAATAGGAGGTTTCATCCCCATGAGTGGCAGCAATTCTTCCATGAGCTCACGGAAGAATTGAGTCAAGACAGCACCCAGCGGTACGTGATGATCCGGGTCTCCGCTCCCGAATTGACGAGTACACGGGATGTGGCGGCCTGGCTGGAATTCGAGCAGATCAGCTATGATCCGGAAACGAACACCTTGCAGGTGTTGCTCGACGGCTTTGATCACATCATCGAAGATCCGGACATGATCTGGGCTGCCATAAAGGCAAAAGGGAGTGTGGAAAGAGTGATCGTGATTCGTCGTGACGGATCCAGAGACTATATCGAGTTTAGTAAGTATCGCTTTCCCCACAGCGCACTCGCGTACGGTTCTCGGCCGGTAGGCGCGAGCTTCTTACGTAATGCCGAACGCCGGGGTACCGGGACTACAGGGAGTTTCTGGGGTCGCGTTCAAAGTCGTATAGCCGGATGATGACCGAGCGGTCCCGGTTTTTGTATAACCAGCATGAACGTCGATTACCATGATGTCTCCATTGAAGAAGTGCGTGATCTGTCAATCTGATGGCACGTACCGCGTTTTTGCACGGCTGGAGCCTCACATTTCGAAACGGCGGCGGATCGTCGCGGAGGACCGGGCCTGCGAGCATCATAAACAGGTGGTCGCTCGCCAGTTGAAGTCGCGTTTTCCTGGATCCTATGCGCGCGTGCTCGTCGATGGGCCTGCTGATGGCGGGCGGTCATGGTGGCCAAAAGCGTAAGCATTCGGCAGGAGAATCGTAGTATTTCAGTAAGGTGGCTATATCCTGTTCTTGCGGTGGGGCAGGATGTTAAAGCACCCGATCTGTAAGGATACTGCTGGGCGGAAATGCAGCTTCGGGATGCTCGGCAGTGCTGCGCCAGGCGGCTGAGCATCCTGGATATCCGATCCCTCCGGCTCCTTGTCCGTGTTACAATATGGGTATGATATATGTGCGCGAGAATCAAACGGGGAGCTCTCGGGATTAACGGTGAGCATAACGGGGCTCATCCTCACCTGACTGACAAACAGGCTGTCGTGGTGAGCCTGATCACCGTAAGGAAGCATCTCTCCTGAAAGGAGAACGACCGCAATGGAAACTCAGAAACAAGCATCCGATCTTATAGAGAACCTGGCATTGATCTACATCGCTCTGGCGCATACCGCGGACCACCACCTGTCCGATTCCGAGGTCAATGCCATAGCCGAGCGGCTGCGCGGCTGGCAGAACGGAACATCTAAAACCGTGCTCAGCGCATTGAAAGAGGCGCTGGACGATTACGTAAAAGAAGAGGCCCAGGAGCGGGTAAACGCCGCCATCCTTACAGTCCGAGACCACATCCCGCAGCACCAGCGCCAGCAGATACTGGACGATCTCATGGAGATCGCCATCGCTGACGGCAAGTTTACACATGGCGAGAGCTCATTCATCGGCGGGCTGGCCCATGCATGGGACGTACACGAATCGGATGGGCAGAAAGTGAACGGACATACGTGGTGGAGCGTGCTCAACGATGGGGCACAGGCAGGGAACTGGACGGCCCTGCACCATCTGGCACTCATCTACGTATCGCTCGCGCATGAGACGGACGACGACCTCAGCACGAGGGAGGTCCAGGCAATCACGGATAAGCTGAGGGAATGGGTGCCCGACGCCAGTGAGGAGGAGGTCCTGAACGTTGTGACCGAGGTGTTGTCCGTGTACGTGCAGGGACAGGACAAGCGCCTCTTCAGCGAATCGGTTGAAGCCTTGAAAACGGCGGTGCCTGAGCATCAACGAGCGGCATTGCTTGCGGATTTGCGCTTCATTGCCGATGCAGACGGTGTCACACTGGATACAGAGCAAGAAATGATCAAACGGTTGTCCAATACCTGGCAGATCCCCCTCGGAACCTGAGGCGTATCGTGCCTCGGATGAAATGACAGATCACGCAATGAGAGCACGGGTGCAAGGGAAAACACATTGCACCCGCGCTCGTTTCGTTCGAGGTGACGCTGCATGCCGCCTGGGAAGCTACTCAGGCGGCTCTCTGGAGTTGCGGGGCCGCATAGAAGTCTCTGCACTCGGCTTCACGTCCACGGACGACTCGCTTGCCGCTCAATTCCCCTCGTGATTCTGTTACAACGGTACATTGACCCTCACGGCCGTCGCGTTCGTAATAGAGCACAACCCAGTTGCCGATCTTGCCGGCCTCATGCGCGCGGGCCGTATTGGAGAAAACCGCCGTGAAGGACCAGGGACCTCGTTCCGTGTGGAGGACAGGTAGTATAGCTTTACCAGAGGGATTGAACCGCCTGGGGGCAATCAGGGGAAGTTCACCTCGCTCGCTCCGCAGTCGGTATTCCAGGTCGACGTTGAGGAGGGTATGAATGGTGGGGCGCATCGCCCGCCCGGGGAGGGCAGCGTTGCGTGCTCTGCGCATCTGCTCGCGCGTGGCACGGTTTAGCATGGCGTTCAGATGCGTACGCAGCAGTTGGATCCGGCGAGCGCCGAATCCTTCGACCTGTGCAAGGCGACCATCGTACGCGGCCATCTCAAGCTCCTCAAGGGTCTCGACACCCAATTCGCGGTGGAGGCGTGCTGCGAGTCCGCGGCCAATGCCGGGCACCCGGGCAAAGAGATCTTCCGGCGTGTGCTCTTCTCGGAGCCTGCGGACGAGACTCATCTCACCGGTTTCGATGAATTCCATGATGCGAGCGGAGAGGCTCGTTCCGATACCGGGAAGTTCTTCGAGAGCCTCGCGCCCACCCTGCTCCAGTATTTCCGTCAATGGGCGCTCGGAGCGCCGTACGGTCTGTGCGGCGTTAAGGTAGGCCTGGATGCGATGTGGATTGGCCTCGCGTTCGATGAGCATCTTCGCGAGTCGCTCCAGCGCTTCTGCGATCGCACTATTCGATATTGCCATGGCAATCACTAATCTATGTTCAAGCGGAGAGCACCGGTTATTTTCGGCCACTGGAGATCTCGGGGCACCTTTCACATGGTTCGGAAATGCAGTTCGACGTCTCGAACAGGTCGCGTCAAGCCCTTCAAGAGTGCCCCTATATTTGGATCCGTTGGGGGGCGTAACGGTGCGTTGCCGTATCGGGCCTTGTATATCAAGTAAAATAAATGGCTTGTGTGACGAGGTTGTGTCATACGAGATTGGGACGACGTTACATGGAGCGTGTTGCGGGAGGCCGAGTGTAATGATGAATCGGTCTGGTGTGAGGAAGAGACGACATCGTTCAGTATTGATGACACTACTCTACAGAAAGCGGGTAGAAAAAGGGATGAGGGGAGGTGGTTCGCTATTTGCTATCCAGGGCGAACAAGTTCTCTGTGCCAGTCTATATCTCATCGGGATCGATGAAAGCGGAAAATTCGGGCGGGCGTAGCCTCGTGCGAGCCCTCATTCTCGGCGTAGTGTTGTGTGGGGCCGTTCTCCCGGAACGAGCCCTTGCACAGGATGGGGCGGAGCGAGCGCTTCAGCAGATCGAGACAGCGTTCAGCAACGGGGACAGCCGTGTGCTGGCGGACGCGGCGGCGGATCGGGTGGAGATCAGGCTGTTCGGTTCAAGTACATGGTTTAGTCGGGGGCAGGCCGTGTATGTGCTGGAGGATTTCTTCCGGCAGTATCCACCCCGGAAGTGTGCTTTCAAGAAGTCTACACAGACCGACGATAGCTGGTTTGCTCCCGGAGAGTACTGGTACGAAACGGCGGGGAATCCCCTTCGGCTATACATAGTTCTTCGGCAAAAAGGGGAACAATGGGAGCTTCGCGAAATCCGAGTGGAGGAATAGATGTGCGTATCAGCATGTGCACGTATTCAGGTGTTCAGATCAAAGAGGCACCGAACATCGTGATATCTATACATGCTGACACCCGAATACGCTAATACCGGCATGGCTTTGCGTTGGTCAGACACACAGGAAGGACGGCATCTGAGACGGCGGTACGGTGGTATCGCCGTCTTTTTGATATTGATGCTGCCACTGACGCTTGGCCTACGGATCTGGCGTGAAGCGCATGTACTCCGTCATGGAGAGCAGCAGCAGGCCGAAGCCGTTGCCGATGCGTTCGACCTGATCGAGCGACAGTTTGCGGCCATACAAGCCGAACTCTGGAGTACGGTAGCGGATCTGGCCGGATCTGATGCCGTTGTGTCGGGCCTCAGCGAACTGGGGCGTGGCATGGGGGACGTAGCGCGAGAGGATCTCGTAGAGCACGCTGCTAACCTGGATTTACCGGACCGGACGGCCATCGAGATCTATGATGCGGATTTGCAGCTTCAGGCCTGGAACGGGTTCACCCTGCCTACGGGGCATGCACTCGAGAGGCCGGGATTCATGGAGGCCCGTCAGATGGACGTGGCGCCGGATGGCGATCAGCGGCTCGGGTTTACGGTCTGGTGGCCGGTGCGGGATGGCGGGCGCTTCCTCGGGATGGTACGCGGAATGCGGCTCGTGCGCGTACGGACACCGGTGCAGAATCAGTTTTTGCGGAGCTATAGCCTGGCGGAAACATGGGAGCGAGCGACGGACCTCCAGGTCGTCGTACAATGGGAAGGAGGACCCGCGGAAGCACCGCTGCCGAACGCCCGAATGCGTCCCCTGCACGGTATAGATGGCACGCTGCTGGCGCGTGTCTACGTTCAGCCGCCCACCATAGAGCAATTGCTTGGCGAGGTCCGAGCCCGATTCAACGACGTACTCGTTTTCTGGACCACACTGTTGCTGTTCTGGCTCGTGGCCGGTCTGTGGTTGTGGTATAGCCGGCCAGGCAGCCGCCCGACACAGGTTTCCGACATTACGGAGCAGCGGGCATGGCTGGCTGCATTCTGCCGTTTCGCCGTATTCGCGACGGCATGGTGGGGGCTCCGTTTTTCGCTACTCGCTCTGCATGTACCGGCACGGTGGCAGGAAGACCGGGCCCCCCTGGCCCCCCTGTTCGACCCGACGCACCTCGCTTCGGCGTTCGGGGGTGGTTTGTTCCGGTCTACGGGAGATCTGCTCATCACCGCGATTTTCGCACTCGTGTTCGCGGTAACCTGGCTGGAACTGGCAGCTCGCTTTCGAGATCGCTACCGGGGGCGGGCGTTTCTGGCGGGGGAAGATCCGGGGACAGATCGGATACGCCGAGGGACAGCGGTTTGCCTTGCCCTGATCTCGGCTGCGATCTTGCTGGCCATCGGCGTGATCGTGTTGCTCGGCGTCATCACCCGGCATGCCATTCTCGACAGCACACTGGATTACTTCGTACGGAGTGGACTGATACCAGATCCACCGGAGCGTTTGCTGCTGGTCATCTTCTGCGGATTGCTCATTCTCACGGTTGCCGTGATCACAATCGTGGTGGGCATCATGTGGGGGACGATAACGCTGCTGGTCAGACATCATCCAAAGGGGTGGTCGCCCCGGACGATAGCCGGATACTTTCTGGTGCTGGTGATAGGGATCTCCGTGCCGCTACACCTGCTGACCGGCATGGGCCGGATCGTACCGTTCCCGGTCGTCATCGTGTTCGTCATGCTGGGGGCGTGGCTTGCCGTGTTCGGGCGGATACGGCGAGATCAAGGCATGGAGCTGTTGAGCCTGCGCGGCATTTCGCTTTCGATTTTCGTCGTGAGCGTGCTGCTATATCCGATCTGCTTTCAGGGCATGGATGCACGGCTTCGAATGCAGATGACGGATGCAGCGGAAACCTTCAGTGAACGGCGCGACCCGCGTGTCATCTTTGCGTTGGAGCAGCTTCTGGAGGAGGTACAGAGCAGTGGCCGAGGGGCACAGATCGAGCAGCTGCTGACGTCACGCGGGGACTCCGTTACGAAGCGACTAGAGCTCGATTCCCTGGCGGCTTCGGCCATGAGCGGTTCGTTTCTATCATCGCTCGGACTGTACGACGTGAGCCTGACGGTGCTCGACCGTGCGGGCCGGCCCGTGGGGCGCTACTACGAGGCGCAGCAGGCGCCGGGCCCGGCATCCCTGGATGCATTCGATACGGAGGAGTTCGATATCCTTCAGCAGATGTATCGGGAAAGCGGGAGTTCGGGCGTGATGGTGGAGCAGATCACCGGGCGCTTGCAGCGGGACCGATTCCAGTACGTCGGCATCGTTCCGCTAGAAAACGAGCGGGGGATCATACAGGGCTGGGTCATGGCCCGAGCCGAATCGCAGACCCTCTTTCAGTACAAGGAGACGCCATTTCCGCGCGTTCTTCTGCCGTCAGGCGCTTCGCGAAGCCTGCAGGACGAACTGGCCCTTTCCGAGTTCAGGAACGGCGTTCTCGTGCGGAGCCTTGGCCAAGACTATGGGCGTTATGCGCTCAGCACGGAGGTCCGGCGCGCTCTCGTCACGCATTCCGAATTCTGGCAGCAGGAGCGGGGCGATGGGAGGCTGTTCCTGACGTACTACCGGCGCGAAGAACCCGATCGCTCTACCGTATTCTCGGATGTGCTTCCGCAGGCGACCGGTTCCATTCTGGCGGTGCGCGTGCCCGCCGTCAACACGTTCGACCACCTGTACTATCTGCTGCGGTTGACCGTAGCGGGTCTGCTGCTGGGGCTTCCGCTCTACGCCGTAGGCGCCTATGGCCGGTGGCGGATCGGGCTGCTTCCTGCAGCGCGTGTCCGGTTCAAGGATAAAGTGCTCAACGCATTTCTGGGTGTGGGCCTGGTGACCGTGCTCGCCATAGGCATCGTCGGGCAGGAGGTCGTAGAGGAGGAGACGGTGGGGGCAGAGCGGGAGGGCCTGCGGCGCCACCTGGAGCAAATCGAACAGATTCTTGCTCTGCGGGCACAAACCGGCGAATTGCCGTACCGTGTCCTGGCACGAACGGATATCGACTCGCTGTCCGCCGTAATTGGAGCGGATGTCAATGTATACAAAGGACCTTCCCTTGTCGCGACGACACGTCCGCAACTCGTACGGGACCGGCTCATCAGCGATCGCATGCCAATCGGGGCCTACGAAGCTGTTTTTCTGAAGGGTCAGCGGACGGCTTTCGTCCAGGAGAACATCGGGTCGTTCGTATACCGGGCAGGGTACCATGCGTTGCTGGACGAGCGAGGAGAGCCGCATTTCGTCGTTTCCATTCCGACACTGCCGGAGCAGGAGCGTATCGAAGAAGAACGCACACGGACGACGGCATACCTCTTCGGCGCTTTGCTTCTGCTCCTGCTCGTCGTCATGTCTACGGCAGCCATCGTGGCGGATGCGCTGGCGCGGCCCGTAGGGCGGCTTCGGGTGGGACTTGAAGCTGTAGCGAAGGGACAGTTCGAGCAGAAGATTCCGGTGGTGACGCGGGATGAGGTGGGCGACCTCGTGCGGACGTTCAACGAGATGCAGGAGCAGCTTGCAGAGAGCCGGCGGGAACTGGCGCAACACGAGCGGCAACTTGCATGGCGCGAAATGGCCCGGCAGGTCGCACACGAGATCAAAAACCCGCTCACACCGATGAAGCTTTCCGTGCAACATCTTCGCCGGGCTTTTTACGACATGGCCCGGAAGGGTACGGATGGCATGGATGAACAGCAGTTCCGCCGGTTTGCGGGGTTGTTCGATCGGATCACCAACACGCTCATCGAACAAATCGATGCGCTGGCGCGGATCGCAAACGAATTCCACTCCTTCGCCCGGATGCCGACGCGCGTCATGGAACGGCTGGATCTGAACTCCGTCGTACAGGAGGCGGTGTCACTCATGCAGGAAGAAGAGGGCGCAGAGATCGAGTTGCGCCTGCATAAAGAACCGCTGATCGTCGAGGCAGATCGGGAGGAGTTGCGGCGGATCTACATCAATCTACTCAAGAATGCATTCCAGTCGATTCCGGAGGACCGGGAAGGCCACGTCGAAGTCGAGACGGCTCCGGACGGTTTCTCGGACGGTTTGCACTGGGCTGTCTGCGCCGTCCGCGACAATGGGAGTGGCATTCCTGCAGACCTGCGCGACAAGATCTTTCAGCCGAACTTTTCGACGAAGACGAGCGGGACGGGGCTGGGTCTGGCGATCGCGCGGAAAGGTGTGGAGGAAATGAAGGGTGAGATCGGATTCGAAACGGAAGAGGGGCAGGGGACAACGTTCCAGGTAAAGCTGCCTCTCGTGGAGGAGGTGAAGGCGAATGGCCGGGAGAGAGGGTGAGGAGGATGTGTTTCGATTTTTTTGAGATCCTGTTGGCATAGGGCGGGGCGCCGGTTTAGCTTTCTGTGGATGGCCTGTTGCCTTTCAAGCATCCACGTGGACCAATAGATCGAGGTTGATCATGCCGGAAGAGATGACGTCCAGTGCGGAGCGTGAGGAGGTGCTCACGCTGACCCTGATAACAACGCCGTTTGCCGAGCAGTGTAAGACAGCGGCCGGAGAGGCCTGGGGTGCCTCGTTCAACCATCCATTCGTGCGGGCGCTGGCAGATGGATCGCTCGACCCGACGCTGTTCAAGTTCTACCAGATGCAGGATGCCCGGTATCTGGAGGCATTCGCGGACGCGTGCTCACTGATCTCAACCCGGTGCCCCGATCCCGATGATAAGTTGTGGTTCATCGAGGCGGCGCGGCTGGCGCTCGTCGTGGAGACCCAGTTGCACGAGGGGTATGGCGCTCGACTGGGGTATACGGCAAAAGACATTGCTGCGATCACGCTCACACCGAACAACCGTGCGTACCAGAACCACATGATTTCAGCGGCCGCGCGTGGTAGCCTCGTCGAAGCAGTAGCTGCGCTGACACCCTGTCCGTGGCTCTATACGGAACTGGGCATGCAGCTGAAGGCGGAACTCGGGGAGGTTTCGGACGATCACCCGTACGCCGACTGGCTTCGTACGTATGCTGACCCCGGCTTCATCGAGTATACGAACACCTTGCTCGGGCGGCTGCAACGGTTTGCCGACGCACACGACGAGGAGGCACGTGTACGAGCGCGCGAGGCATTTGCCGTGAGTTCGCGGTACGAGTGGATGTTCTGGCAGCAGGCCTGGGAAGTGCAAGAGTGGCCTGTCTAGGGCTTTAGGATTGCAGATTGCCGGTTTTCGATTTCCTTCGTAGGTCGTCCGGTTATGCCGGATTCGTGTCGGTCAGCGAATTTGGCCTCAGATGGATGACAAATTTGAGTCGATCCTGAATCAAGTAGCGGAACGAGGATGGTCTGTTACGCCGGATTTCCTGCCGGCGGACATGTTGAATGCATTGATCGAGGAAGAACACGCGCTCTGGGAAGAGGGCTTGTTCCGGCAGGCCGGGATCGGAGCCGGGGCGGCCACCATGGTGCGGCCTGAAATTCGGAGCGACCGGATTCTGTGGCTGGATCCGGACAACCTGACGCCACATGTGGTCGCCTACTGGCAGGTCATCGATGCGTTGCGTATCCGGTTGAATCGGGAGTTCTTTCTGGGGTTACGGGATTTCGAGGCTCATTTCGCCGTGTATCCGCCGGGATCGTTCTATAAGCGGCACCTGGACCGGCATCAGCACGTCCGGCAACGGACGATCTCCTGCATTCTATACCTGAACAGGGACTGGACGGATGATGCGGGTGGTCATCTCAGGATCTACGAGGGAAGCGGTGAGCAAGAATCGTATCTAGACGTACTGCCTCAGTTCGGGACGTTCGTCTGCTTTCGCAGTGATTCCGTTTACCACGAGGTGCTTCCGGCTACACGGGAGCGGTTCAGCCTGACGGGTTGGCTGCGTACTCCCGCATGATCCTGCCCGGCAGGATATGTATTGCATATGGGCGCTTACGGGGCTACCTTTCTGCGCATCTCTTTGCGGCACCTTCCGCCGTTTGTTACCAGACCTTCCGATCTATCTCTCTCAAGCTCATGATACGTCGTTCGCTCATTGGTGTGGTGTTAGCTGCCGGGCTGGTTCTGGCCGGTGTGCCTGCTGCTGCCCAGACTACGGCTTTACAAGACCCGGTCCTGCAACGGATATGGACCGAAGGCATGGAGAAGTCGCAACTGTACCGACTGGGCCAGGTTTTGATGGATTCCATCGGTCCGCGCCTGGTCGGTTCGCCCGCCATGGAAGCGTCTCAGGAGTGGATCGCCTCCACGTACGAAAGCTGGGGGATATCGGCCCGGCATGAGCCGTACGGGACATGGATAGGATGGGAGCGCGGCATCACACACGTCGATCTCATCGAGCCGAGGGTGCGGTCGCTCGAAGGTATGATGCTCGCCTGGAGTCCGGGCACGAACGGACCCGTTGAAGGGCCGGTCATTGCGATGCCGGAATTTACCGACGCAGAGGCCTTTCAGGCCTGGTTGCCACAGGTACGAGGGGCGTTCGTGCTGATCTCGTTTCCGGAACCGACCTGCCGGCCCGATGCGGCCTGGGAGGAGTATGCCACCCCTGAGACCGTCCGGCGGCTTCGGGCGGAGCGAGCGGATGCCTACGAGGCCTGGGTACGGAATCTCCGGAGAACAGGTCTGACCACCCAGGAACTCTCGAAACGCCTGGATGAGGCCGGGGCAGCAGGGGTCCTGTCGTCGTCGTGGACCGGAGGGTGGGGCGCTACCCGGCTGTTCGGCACGACGAACAAGCGCGCTCCGGCTGTCGGCTTAAGTTGTGAGGATTACGGCCTGGTCTACCGGCTGGCCGAGAACAACCAGAACCCGGTATTGCGGGTCGAGACGGAGGCCCGGTTCCTTGGAGAGGTGCCCGTGTCGAATACCATCGGTGAGATAAAGGGTACGGAGAAGCCCGACGAGTACGTCGTCCTCTCCGCGCACCTGGATACGTGGGACGGTGCCTCAGGTGCTACGGACAACGGAACGGGCACCATCATCATGATGGAGGCCATGCGGATCCTGAAGGAGGTCTATCCGAATCCGAAACGCACCATCATCGTGGCACACTGGAACGGCGAGGAGCAGGGGCTGAATGGCTCGCGGGCGTTCTCGGAAGATCATCCCGAGATCGTGGAGAACATGCAAGTCCTGCTGAATCAGGACAACGGTACGGGGCGGGTCGGCTCGCTTTCGATGAGCGGGTTCACCGAGGCGGGGCGCTTTTTCTCGCGGTGGCTGGATCAGATTCCGACGGAGATCACGCAACACATTGAGATGGAAGATCCGGGTGCGCCGGCATCGGGCGGGTCTGATCACGCGTCCTTCCAGTGCCACGGAGCACCTGCGATCCGGCTCGGGTCGGATTACTGGGACTACCGGGATTACACGTGGCATACGACACGGGATACGTTCGACAAGATCTCCTTCGACGACGTGCAGAGTAATGCGGTGCTGACGGCCATGCTGGCCTATCTGGCTTCGGAGGAGCCGGAGCGCGTCCCGCGTGCTCGTATTTCGGACGCACAGGCCAGCGCAGGCAGTGGGCAGCAGGCGGCAGCCTGGCCGGATTGCCGTCCTGCTACACGGTCGGCGGAAGGCCGTTAAGAGCCGGACCGGTTGCAACCGTTCGGGAACGGTGTCGTTGCAAGAGCAACGGAAGTGCCTGCATCGGGTTCATGAGCGGGTGTGACCGATATGCAGGTATTCATCAGACTCCAGCTATGGTATCAGGAGCATTTCGTTTCACAGGCTTTGCCCTCGTGCTCGGTGTTCTGTGGGCCGGGTGCAGTACGACCGACGGCTCGCGCGCGGTTGCGGATGGCGAGGCGTTCATGACGAACGACCTCTCGTACGCTCCGGGCGAGGCCGTGCTGCTTACGCTGCGCAACCTGTACGACCAGCCGATCGGGTACAACCTCTGCACGAGCGAACTCCAGCGCAGCGTGAACGACACCTGGGAGCGGGTAGCAGAGGACCGGATGTGTACGATGCAGCTCAATGTTCTCGATCCGGGCAAGGTCGATACGTTTTCGGTAACGCTGCCCGAGTCGCTGGCAGCGGGGACGTATCGCTATAGCACCGGGGTGCAGGGACTCGAGCATGCGAACGAGCCGCCCGGGCAAGCCCTGACGCTATCAACGAGCCCGTTCCAGGTCAAGTAGGCCCGGTGCGGTATCAGAGGCCCAGCGCATCCATGTGAGATTGTTCGAGGCTGCCGTCTCCGACCGGGGGCGGCAGTTCTCGTTCATGGCGCCCGGATGCGCTGGCAAGCTGCCGGAGCAGGCTTCCGCCTGCCGGGATGATGTCAGGCTCGGCTCGGTACGCCGGATCCTCGAAGGCGTCGGCGGCATCGATGAGATCCCAGCCGTTCCGGGCGAACATGTCGAACACATTCGCGAGAAAGAGGCCGTTCAGGACGTTGTGGTGGAGCAGGAGAGTATGCCTGATACTGCGTCCCAGCACTTTGCGTGAGAGCGTGTCGTAATGTTGTGCGCGGTCCCAGAGGTGCCGGAGGTAGTACTCGCGGTAGGGTGAGAGGTCCGCGTCCGGGTCTCGTTCCAGCCGTTTTCGCAGGCGGCCGTCAATGTATTCATCTGCCGCATCGATGGTGGCGTGGCCATTGCGGTAGCCATGATCCCGCAGGAACGCACGCATGCGGTCGCGTTGTTCTACGGTTGCGCCCTCTTTGAGGCAGGGGAAGCGAAAGATCCGCCGGTACATCGGGAATTCGTGCAGCAGCCCTTCGTTGCGCAGGAGATCCCGTGTGAACGTGCCGAAGTCGGTATGTGGGTACACGTAGCGGGAGTAGGTGTGATTGCCGATGAGGTGGCCTGCCTCATCCCAGCGGGCGAGTAAGGGCCAGGTTACCGGGTCGTCAACGTACTGCCCGGTGACGAAGACGGCGGCTTTGAGATTGCCACGGGCTTGAAGGGCATCCAGCATGGCCTCGTTCCGCCGTGTGCCGGAGAGGAGCGGGTCGTCGGAGACGAGGAAGTCGTTTATGGTAACGGCGATCTGAGTCCGGTTATCCAGAAGCCGGATTCCGGCGGTACCGCTTGCCGCGAGTACGGCCATTCCGGCGCCCACATGCCTGGCGAATGTCCGGCGGTTCATACGTCTGGGGTGCGGTAGTCTGGTAGTGGTTCTGCGGGTGCGCTGTCTGATGCCGATGGGAAGGTACGTACGAAGTACGAGTGATGAGGGCTTCGTGTGAGGATCCCAACATGGTTCTTTGATGGTAATGCGACCGGGGGCAGGTGTGACGTTGACGGCGGCATGCCGCACCTCTTCGGGGGATGTAGATGGAGGGGATGGGCCTTCGGCTGCGTTGTCTTTCTGAGACCTGCGTCAGGTGGCGCAGGGTACAATGAAAAAGCGGGCTTCAGCAAGGATGCCGAAGCCCGCCTGGTATTTCCCCTACCACAAGGAAACTCGGCTGCAAACGTACAGTGGTGGCGGGCGGCTCGTCATCTACTTATGGCGCATCGCGCCGGTAGCTTTGGGAACGTGAGGTTTCGAGGATGAACCGATGCTGCACCTGCTTCGGGTAGATGCTGTGCAAACCATGCTCTAGCCGTCAGGGCGTGATGCGGTGCGGTACGTTCATCGGCTGCCGGCTCTTCGATGGGCGATGCGCTGCCCCGGTGTCCTGGAACGCGGTTGCTGTGACATGGAGGTAATCTTATGCAGGGGCGAGCTGTGTCAAAGCATTCCGGTATGTAAGTGGAGGGCCGGATTCCTCAGATGAACCTGAGAAATCCGGGGCTGTGTCATGACTACGTTCAAGTGCTCCGACTGCCTCCCTCCCGCCGATACCAGTGTACTGGGATACCTCCGGGACGGCACGATCAAGGAACTTCGCTTCATGAGCAATGGGCTGTTCATTGATCCTGACGATGATGGTACTTACGAGGACCTGACGGATGAGGTAATCGAATGGGAACCGCTCGGGCCGATGCATGCGTGATGAACGGGTTATGCTTCGAGAGGGTCCTTTTTTCATTACCTGACCTTAACATGGCGCTCTTGAAAAGGGCGCGTTCTGTGTATACACTTGGGTGCCTATCCTTGCGAGGGTACCCTGTATGCACTCTGCCAGCGAACATCAGTCTGCGCGCCAGCGCTACGCCGATCTCCAGACGGCCTATCACGTCTACCTGGCGCAACTTCTCACCGAGGGTCTCGACCGGAGTAAGCGGAAAGAGATCGAAAAGCTCATGCAACGACTCAAGGCCGATCTCGAAGCGGCCCGTGCTCAGATCTCGCTCGATGACGTACTCGGGTTCTAGCGTCCGGCGCGATGCAGTCTGCTAGCGGCGATACGGGATGATCCGGTAGGATCACCGGCGTTTTTTCTTTTTGAATGGTGGCCGGCGCATCCGGTCACGTTTGCGGGATGGCACAGATGGCACACCGATTACGGGGTTTTCTCTTGAGACCGGCTCCGGGGGAGGACACCCCGGCGGTGTGTCCCTACAGGTGGCCTTCTGCTCATCGGCTTCATCGCCTGATGGCACAAATGGCACACCGATCCCGGGGTTCTCTTCGGGGGTGAGGGCTTCACCATCCGTGACGAGGTCCGGGTTGCCAGCCGAAGGAGCCGTGTGGGCGTATCCGGAGATGAGGCGGTCGAGTTCTTCATCGGTGATCGTCTCTCGCTCTTCCTGCGGGAGCGCTTTCCAGATCTCGTAGCCTCGCATGAACTCCTCGTACTCTCGCTCGAAGCGCTGGTGGTCTCGGACGAGCTGCATCACGGAGGCGAGGTCGCTGGTGTCGATGGGCGGAGTGCCGGGTGAGAGGGAGGGCACGATGTGCGGGGGTGAGTCTGGATCGAGGGTGGAGGGCGCAGCACGCTGCGCCCCTACGACATGGGTGATCTGTGCGGCATGAGCGGCATGGCTCTGTGGTGGCAGGGGTGGACGGTCGGCTCTGGCCTGGGTCCATCCGGCTCTGTGTTTGAGCCAGAAGAAGAGGGCACGCAGGTAGCGGGGATCGTCTGCTGCTTTCATGGCGCATGCATAGGCGAGGTCTTCGGCTTGGGCGATGGCTCCGGATTCGGCTTCTTCGACGGCCTGTGCGAAGGTGGGATCGGCCTTGATCCAGTTGTAGAGGGTGCGTCGTCCTACGCGGGCGCTGTGGCAGGCGGCAGTGCGAGAGGTGCCTCGGGCGAGGCTGGCGAGGATGGCCTGTTGCCGGGGAGAGAAGGTGGGTGTTTCCATGGCTGCCGGGGTGGTTTCTTCGTGGTCTGGAGGGGAAGGTAACCGGTGAGGGGCAGCGTGTCGAGGTTATTCTTATAACCTACATATGTGGGGTGGGGCGGTCAGCAGTCAGCGGTCAGCAGTCGGCAAAAACCAGAAGGCGGTTGGTGGTCAGCCGGGGAGGAGGGGACCCGATGTATCGTGTCCCTACAGGTGGGGAGGGGCGTGGCGGGGGAGGCTCTGGGGGCGACGGAGGCGGTTGTTATGTTTGGATGGGTGGGCGGGGAGCTAGTGTTCTAGCTCCCCGATTCTTCCTGAGTCCATGGTATGGCCGGTTGGTTTCGGGCCGAGATCAGTTTGATGGACGTCTGCACGAGGTCGCCCATCGTCAGGCAAGAATGGAAGGCGTCGTCGTGGTAGTGTTCGGCCAGCTGGTCGCGGAGCCGCTTCACGTACTCATCGGAGGAGATGAGGTCCTCGCTCATGACATCCATCAATTCACCGAAACGCCCGTGTGAGACGCGGACGCGTTGGGCGATGAGTGCGCGTTCCTCCTTCTGGTACTGGATGACGTTTTGCGGGGCCAGCGTGTTGACGCACAGGAGCATGAGCGGCATGTTCTGCCGGTAGAGTTGCGGTACGTAGACCTGTTTGCGCCAGTGGTGGCTCTGCTGGTCGAAGTCGATGGGGCGGAGCCGGTAGTGCCATTTCTCGAAGTCCCGCTGCACGTCGACGACGAAGTTGCCCGCGTGCATGTCTCCGAGCAGCCGCACGAAGCACCGTTCGTTGAACTTGACGAATTCCTTGGCGAGCCGCACCTGATCGAACCGGTTTTCCGGCAGGCTGCTCCGGAAGAAATCGTCCGCGGGAATGCCGATGATGTGCTCCTCGATGATCGTATCGCCGTTGATGAAGTAGTTGATCCGGTTCGGCGAGAGGATGTGTTCGAGTTCGAGGCCGTAGACGCGGTTTGCGTCCACCCGTTTCACGTAGTAATAGTCGTGGTTATCGTTGAGCTTGTTGACGATGCGGATACGGAAGGGGAGGGTATTGCCGTACAGGCACATGTCCACCCGGTCCACGGAGAGGTATTCCGTGATGGTCACGTCGCCGTCCGCCTTCAGGATGGCGTAGCTCAGGCAGAGCGCGTCATGGATGTCCTGCTGCTCCAGCGCGGGGTAATAGACCGTCGCCCAGAGCGTGTCGTTTCCGTATTCGTCGTACAGGGCAACGTAATTGTCGTACCGCAGGAGATCGTCGTACCGGATGCCTGCTTCTTCGATACGCCCGTACCGGTTCAGGTACGACAGGAAGTAGTCGCTGATCGGGTAGACCTCTTTTTTCCGGCTGATCAGGTGGCGTCCGCTGTTAGACAGCCGGGACCCCGTTGGGAGCACAGGTTGCGGCAAGGCGCCGTTCCCGGACGCGTTCGTAGTACGACTCATACTGCACGACGATCTTTTCCACGTTAAACTCCAGCGCACGCTGGCGTGCGGCGTGCGCCATCCGGCGGTGCAATTCCTGGTCCGAGAGGATCTGCCGGACCCGTGCCGTGAAGGCGTCGATATCGCCGAGCGGGCACAGGAAGCCGGATTCGCCTTCCGTGACCAGTTCCGGTAGCCCGCCGATAGCACTTGCCACGACCGGCACGCCGCACGACATCGCCTCCAGTGCGGCCAGCCCGAACGTCTCGGACCCGCTCGGGATCATAAACACGTCTGCGATGGAGAGGATCTCTTCCACCGGGTCCTGCTTTCCGAGGAACCGCACGTCCTCGAACACGCCGAGTTTTCGGGCCAGGTGTTCTACCGGCACGCGGTCCGGCCCGTCACCCACCAGCAGGAGCTTCAGCGCCATGCCCTCCTGCCGCAGGCGGTGAAACACCTCAATGACGTCGCTCACCCGCTTCACCGGGCGGAAGTTAGAGACGTGTGCGATCACCTTTTCCCCGTTGGGGCACAGGGCCTGTTTGAAATGGGCCTTGTTCTGCGGCCTGAAGCGGTGCGTATCCACGAAGTTGTGGACGACCTCGATTTCGTTGGTGATCTCGAACTTCTCGAACGTTTCGTTCCGCAGGTAATTCGATACGGCTGTTACCCCGTCCGATTCATTGATGGAGTAGGTCACGACCGGCGTGAACGAGGGGTCTTGCCCCACGATCGTGATGTCTGTCCCGTGGAGGGTCGTCACGACCGGAACGCACAGGCCTTGCTGGGCCAGGATATGTCGGGCCAGCACGGCGCTGGTGGCGTGCGGGATGGCGTAGTGGACGTGCAGCAGATCCAGCTTCTCGTACTTCGCCACGTCCACCATCTTGCTCGTCAGCGCGGACTCGTAGGGCGGGTACTCGAACAGGGGATAGCTGTTGACCGATACCTCGTGGTAGTAAATGTTCTCCGTAATGTGGCCGAGCCGGAACGGCATCGAGTAGGTGATGAAGTGGATGGAGTGCCCGCGTGCCGCGAGGGCCTTTCCCAGTTCCGTAGCCACGACGCCGCTCCCGCCGTAGACGGGGTAGCAGGTGATTCCGATGTTCATTCAGGAAGTGCGATGAGGATGAATGGAGTTGGTACGGGGTAATACACGCAAGCAAGGGCCTCCTGCACATGCAGGAGGTTGACCCCCGGTGGATGTGTGCTGTACTCACACATAGAACGTGCATCCCTTTGCGTTGTTATGGCGACATGAGCCAGCGGCACGGCTATCTTCCGAGGTCATGATCTGGAGATGCCGTACCGCTACATGCATAATGACCGCCATGGCTTCATTACGTTGCAGTTACGGTTCGTCTGTTACCTTCTGTCCGGCGGGGGCGGCAAGATAGTGGGCTCCAAGAAGGAGGCACACCCTTCCGAGCGAAGTTGCACGGAGGAATGGCCGCCGGCCGCATCACGACACCGTGAAGCGCGGTGTTTTTGTTGCCGGTGAATACGGCGTCGCAGGGAATTTTGATTCTCTGTGAATCCTCGGTGGGGCTTTTGTGAGTTTGGGTTGCTAAATGTGTATAAATAAATCCCTTAATAAGGGCAGAAATAGTATAACGACAACGTAACGTTTGCAGGAAAGCAGAGATGGAGCCTTACCTTCTGCCCTGGTATTTGGACCCTGCATCATCCATACCTACATGAACATGAAAGCCAAACTATCACTCCTTGCCGTACTGACGCTCGCTATCGGTCTGCATGCGGGCATCACTCAGGAGGCTCATGCGCAGTTCGGCGTTGCCGCCGGGCTCAACTTTGAAAACCCGGGCGACGTCAATATCGCGGACGGTGTCGAGGGGACGTTCGGTAATTCGACCGGCTTCCACGTCGGGGTCTTCTACGATTTCGCCGTAGGCCCCCTCGCCATACGTCCCGGCGTCTTCTACCGGGATGCGGGCAACATTGATTACTCGCAGGAAGGCGGTGCGGATGTCGATCTGCCGAATGACTTCGACCTCAGCCTCATCGAGGTTCCGATCGACCTGCGCTTCCGCATGGCGACGCCGGTCGTGAAGCCGTACCTGCTGGCGGGCCCTGTGTTCAGTTTCCCGTCCAGCGACGATGATGTGTTCGATGAAAGCCTGGAGAGCATCTACGTCTCCGGCAGCATCGGTGCCGGCCTGGAAGTAGCGGTGCCGGTGGTCGGCATCCGGCTTTTCCCGGAGGTTCGCTACGCCTTCGGCCTCAACAGCTTCATCAAGGATGACGCGGAAATCTTTGGTGTCAATGTCGATGCCGAAGACACCTCGAAGCTGAATGCCTTTATGATCCGCCTCGGCGTCGGGCTGTGACGGAGTGTTTGCGCCGTAAACGACAGGGCCTGCGGGAATACTCTCGCAGGCCCTGTTCATTTTAGCCCTGTCTGGCCGGGTACGTGTTGCGGGTGTATATTACGCGAGCCGTTCTTCCTCAATCAGGAGTCACCTGGATACCACGGATATCGAATATGCCACGCTTTACCTCGTCGACCGTCCTCGAGCGCGATCCGGCTTCGACCGGTGGAATGAAGAACATCCTGTTCGGCGGCACTACGGCCGGTACACCGGCTGCCCACGTCGGATTCCTTCTCTTGCGTGTAATCGGTGGACTATCCCTGGCATTTGCGCATGGGCTGGGGAAGGTGCCTCCTTCCGACGGCTTCATCGGCCGCGTGACCGGAATGGGCTTTCCGATGCCGGAGCTGTTCGCGTGGTTGTCGGCGACGGCCGAGTTCGGCGGCGGGCTCCTGCTCGCGCTCGGTCTGTTCACCCGGCCCGCGGCGTTCCTCGTCGTCGGAAACATGGTCATCGTCGCCCTGATGGCGCATGCAGGCGATCCCTTCAGTGGTCGCGAAAAGGCCGTCCTGTTCGGCGCGATCGCGCTGTTTTGTCTTCTTGCTGGGGCCGGACGCTATTCGCTCGACGCCTTATTCCGCCGGCGTGTCCGGTGAGATGCGGGGCGCTCGGTGTATCCGATTTTGCTTCACTCGTCGCTTCCTTCCGGTGGAGCGGGCTGATCGACTTCCTCGATTTCCGGCCCGCTCCCGATCATTTCCCGCAGGTTTGCCCGCGCCTCGTCCAGTAGCTCCTTGATCTCCTGGACCTGCCGGTTCATGACAGCGGCGACCTCGGTGACGTCCATCTCGAACTCATCGTGCATGATGAGGACGTGGCGGGAGTCTGGGTTGAGCTTGAACGACTCGCGGGTGGCGTATAGCGGTACCTCGATATCCACCGGATCGCTTCCCGGAATCACGTCTTCCCATTCGAGTACGGCGTCCGGCTGGTACCACTCCCAGAACTGCTCTCCGACGGCATTCTCGTCGCCATCCGAGACCACCGGCGTATCGAGCGAGATGGCCTTGTCTTGCTCGTACTGGTGTTCCTGCTCCACCATGAGGCGAAGCGTGCGGTACATGTTACCGAGGAGCCACCCTTTAAGTGACATCTTGTCCGGGCGGCTCTGCCGGTGGGTCCACGCCTGGATGAGTGCTTCGCCCACCACCTCTTCCGGCGTGAAGTCGTCGACCTGGATGTAGCCCTGATCGATGTAGTAGTCGAGGTCGTGTTTGGCGGCATCGATCAGCGTGTCTATGTAAGGCCGGACGAGTTCGCGGAAGGCGGTTTCATCGCCGGCGTCCATCACCTGCTGCCAGTTCGTATCGTGGATCGCACGCTGCTTGGTTGCCATGGCGGTATGTATATAGCTCGTTATTTCGCAAGGAATCGTAGCAAAGAGAGCTAACGAGCTACCGGATACGCCGGTTCGTTGCGGGGCGTTACGGTTGTGTATTATTCGGGAGGCAGGCGGGTTGAGGAGAACACTCTTGTTGTGGATCAGGGTTACCGTTACATCGGGGTAGACGCGAGATCTCGCGTCTCTACAGCAGCATAGTGCCACGTCGGGGTAGCATAGTGCCGTGCTCCGGTAGAGACACAGCATGCCGCGCCTCACGCGACGGCCTTGCAACCATACGATGAGGATGCCACGCGAGCGGCTAGAGGGCGCGCGTCGAAGTCAACTGACGAAGAAATCCCACGTACGGGCACGGCGGTGCTGTATTGTGGGATCCTTCGACTCCGGCCTGTGCTCAGGATGACACATTGGTGCGGAGCAGTGTACACGCGATCCCAGGCTCCGCACGGCCTCTCACGATAGACCTACCCTGGTTTATGCTGCTTTCCGGGTATATCCGAGTTGGTGCCGGAGGGCACCTTCGAGATCGGGGTAGGCGAAGGTATAGCCGGTTTCGAGGAGCCGCGTGGGCTGTGCGCGGGTGCTGGTGAGGATCATGTCTTCGGCGGCTTCCCCGGAGATGAACCGGAGGAGGGGGGAAGGGATGGTAAAGAGCGAAGGCCGCCGGAGCACGCGCGCGACCATTCGCGTGAACACGTCCATTGTGACGGGATTGGGTGCGGTGAAATTGACCGGACCCTGCAGGTTGTCCGTCCAGATGGTGTGATACAGGCCATAGATCGCATCGTCGAGCGCGATCCAGCTCAGGTACTGGTCGCGATCGCCCACCTGCCCGCCCAGGCCGACCTTGAAGATGGGCAGCATGACCTGAAGCGCTCCGCCTGCGGGGGAGAGCACCACGCCCATGCGCGCGTTTACCAGCCGGATGCCTGCATCGGCGGCGGGTCGGGCTGCGGCCTCCCACTCGTGCGCTACCGCCGTGATGAAGCCGGTCTCACCGAGAGGGGAGTCTTCCGTGAGGACCTCGCTTCCCCGGTCCCCGTAATAGCCGATGCCGGAGGCGGAGATGAGCACGGCGGGCGGGTTTTTCAGCCGGGCCAGCGTCTCGGCAAGCAGGCTGCTTCCGTCGATGCGGCTCTGGAGGATGCGTTTCTTCTTTTCTTCCGTCCACCGGAGCGCGAACACGTTCTCCCCGGCCAGGTGGACGACGGCATCCAGGCCTTCCAGCTTTTCGGTCTCGATGATCCCCTCCCGAGGATTCCAGTATGCCTCTCCGGGGGAGGGCGTGGATCGCACCAGCCGGATGACCTCGTGTCCTCCTGTCTCGAGGAAGTACGTCAGGGCGGACCCGATGAGGCCGTGGGAGCCGGTGACGGCCACGCGAAGCGGCCGCCGGCTGTACGTCCGGTGTCGCTCCAGGTCATGCTTCACGATGCGGTGCCGGTACGCAAACTGCCGTTCCAACTGGTCTTCCACCCGGTACTGGACCAGTTCTTCGACCGGTTTGCCCAGCGGGTATTCAAACTCGACGCGGTCGATCAAGGTGCAGGCGTCCGGTCCGTCTGGCTCGAACCGGTGGGTATGCTCCCACCGGTGGAACGGTCCCTTCACCTGCACATCCACGAATTGCCGCCCCTCGACGTAGCCGCGGTGTTCCAGGATCCACTCCATGTTTCCCGGGCCGATGCCAATACGGACCACGGCCCGGTCTCCCTCCTGGATGCCGCCTGCTTCCTTTACCGTTACGCGGGCCCACGGCGGCGTCAGGCGCTGGAGTGCGCCGGGGCGCTTGTGCCAGTCGAACACCACATTGGCAGGTGCATCGATACGTGAGCGGGCGGTCAGGGTGGGCATCCTTCGATCTTATTGCAGGTTCTAGATTCCTGATTCGAACGATCTGGCTGTGTGGATCCGGGTTTCCATCACAAACCGCTCTCACGACCCGAATCTAGGGAGAACCGGTTTTAGTATCGATACCTTTGATTCCGTACTGCACGGCGGTGTCAGGGTTGGGGGGTGGGTTCGGGTGTTTCCTGGGGCGAAGGCTCAGGTGTTTCCTGGGGCGGGGACTCAGGTGTTTCCTGGGGTGAAGGCCGGGTGAAGCGGCGGGGCAAGTTCCGGGCAGGACGCTGGGGTGTGTTCTGGAAAGTAGGTTGAGAGGGAGGCCGGCGGACGCTTGCTTCAGGTGTCCGGGTAGGTGCCGCGCCGGGTGGGCTGAGGGTTCCGTGAAGGACGTATACGGTGCCGTTCCGGACCGTAACCGAGGTATTGACCAGCGGGATGCCGTTCACGACGAAGCGGCCGTTCGCCCTGTAAATATTCACGGGCGTGCCTTCCAGCGTACCGGCGCGCAATGAATCGCGGTTGCGGAGGTCTGCCGCCGTCAGGTTACCAGGGACAATGTGGTATTGCAGCACGTTCAGCAAGCGGCTTTGATCCTGCGCGCCGTACAGGGCCTGCGCCGTTCCGCGGAAGAACTGGTTGGTCGGCACAAAGACGGTATACGGCCCGCCTTGCGCGAGGTCGGATGTGAGCCCTACCGTATCCAGTGCGGACCTGAACGCACTGAACCGCTCATCGCTGTGGAGGACGTCTACGACGGAAAGCCGGCCGAGCGGGTTGAGGGTGTCGCCGGCTATGCCAGAGGTATCGGCGTTGGCCCGGGCCGGCCGCTCCTCGCCACCTGAGCAGGCGCTGATGCCGGCAGCCAGGGCCACGGTTATGGCAAAGGACAGGATACGGCCAATGATCGGCATGGCGTTCTATGCGGATCTGTACAGTGGACGTGCCTGATATATAGCCGGATGCGTCAGAAGAAAAGGAGCTCGGTCTGCAAGGTCGTGTCGGGCTTTGGCAGCATCAGCACCTCGTTAAGGATGTAGAGGATGCCGTTCTGTGCTTCCACCATACCCAGCAGGCGCCCTCTGAGTTGATCGTTGCCTATGGTGAGAATGCCTCCTTCCCGCAGGTACATCGTGACCGGCTTGTCGGCTACGGTTGCCATTGACAGCGAGTCCCCGAACGAACGGCTTACCTCGCTCGTATCGACCCGGCCGCGGACGACGTGGTACTGCAGGATCATCCGGAGGGAATCCGTGAGGCCTCCGCGGCGGATCGTATCGAGGCGGGCCACTGCGCGGCCGAAGGCGCGATCGACAGGTGCAAAGACTGTCCACGGGCCATACCCTTTCAGGTCCTCCGCGATGCCTACCTGCTCCATGATGGCGACGAATCGGCTCAGGCTGTCTATCTGATGCGCGAGTTCGATGACGTTTCTGGTGCGTGTATCGGAGCTATCGATGGCATGCGCCTTCGGAATGCGCACCGGTTCATTGCATGCCGCAGCATAGAGCAGAAGCAGGCTCAGCACGGTGGCCTGGACGAAAAGGCCGGCCAGACGAGCGAGACCTTTCCTGCCGTCGTACCTGATCGAGGGCCGGCTTGAGCCGGCGCGTGCCGGGAACGGACGAGTATTCATCATGCGGGCGGTACCGCGGATGGACTGGGTTGAAATGGACGTGCCTGGATCGAAGTGCCAAGCTAGCGTAGTGACGTGTACCGAAAGGTAATAATGTTTGGATCCGAAATGCCGGGCGACAGAAATGTCCACTCGGTTACGCCGTTTCTCCCGGAAGCTGGTCGTGTCCGGGAGAAACGGTGCTGGTTCGACTTGCCGGGTCAGTCGGCGGGCTCTTCATAGAGCCAGAAGTACCAGACGACCCAGATCGCCAGTGCGATACCGGCCAGCGTAACGATCCATGCTATTGTATCCATAATGGTGGTGTCGGGTTCGTGTGTTCATGCCACTCTCATCGAGCGCAGACGGAGGCTGTTGGTGACGACGGACACGCTGGAGAGCGCCATGGCTGCCGAGGCGATCATCGGGCTCAGGAGCAGGCCGAAGAACGGATAGAGCAGTCCGGCAGCCACCGGAATGCCGATGATGTTGTAGATGAAGGCAAAGAACAGGTTCTGCTTGATGGTCCGCATTGTACGGCCCGAGATCCGGAATGCGGCTGCTACGGCCGTGAGGTCGTCCCGCATCAGCGTCACGTCGCTCGTTTCGACGGCCACGTCCGTTCCGGTGCCGATGGCGACGCCGACGTCTGCCTGTGCGAGTGCGGGCGCGTCATTGATACCGTCGCCGACCATTGCTACGACGTAGCCCTGGTCCTGGAAGTCGCGAATGGCCTGTGCCTTGCCTTCGGGCCGGACGCCGGCACGTATCTCGTCGATGCCTACGTCGGCTGCGATAGCGCGGGCGGCTTCTTCCGTGTCACCCGTGATCATGGCGACGCGGATACCGAGGTCGTGCAGGGTTTTGACGGCGGCCTTCGACGTGGGGCGTACGGTGTCTGCGATGGCGAGCACACCGGCCGGCTTGCCATCCACCGCGGCCTGCACAAGGGTCTGTTCCCGACCGGAAAGGTGGCGCTCAATGCCGTCCCACGCCGCATCGGGCAGGCCGTTTTCCGCAAGGAAGGCCCCGTTGCCGATGAGCAGGTCATGGCCGTCGACGCGGGCCTGGATGCCGAGGCCGGTCCGCGAGGTGAACGTTTCCACCTTGCCGAGGGCCAGGCCGCGATCCTGCGCCGCCGCGACGATGGCTTCCCCGATCGGGTGCTCCGAGTGCGTTTCGGCTGTGGCGACGAGGCGGAGGAGGTCCGCTTCCGCATAGCCGTTCAGGGTAGCGACGGTATCGAGACGCGGTTTCCCTGCCGTGATGGTGCCGGTCTTGTCGAGCGCCACGAGCGTCACGGCCTGCATGCGCTCCACCGCATCGCCGCCTTTGAACAGGATGCCATTCTCCGCCGCCTTGCCGGTTGCGACCATGATGGCCGTGGGTGTCGCCAGGCCGAGTGCGCACGGGCAGGCGATGATGAGCACCGAGACAAACGCCAGGAGCGCACTCGCCAGGCGGGGCTCCGGACCGAAGTCGAACCACACGACGAAGGTGGCGATGGCGATCAGCAGCACGGCGGGCACGAAGATGCCGGCGACCTTATCGGCGAGGCGCTGGATCGGGGCTTTCCGGCCCTGCGCTTCCTGCACGAGGCGTACGATCTGCTGGAGCGTGGTATCGCGGCCCGTTCGGGATACCTGGAAGATGAAGGAGCCGGTCCGGTTGATGGTGCCGCCGATGACGGTTTCGCCCTCCTGCTTCTCGACCGGGAGCGGTTCTCCGGTGATCATGCTCTCGTCCACTGCCGAAGCACCTTCGAGGATGATACCATCGATAGGGATTTTCTCGCCCGGACGGACCAGCACCCGATCTCCGATGCGTACCTGCTCTACGGGCACCTCGACGGTCTCGCCGCCGTGCACGACGCGGGCGGTCCGGGGCTGCAGGCCGAGCAGCTTCTCGATGGCGGCGCTGGTGCGGCTGCGGGCCCGCGCCTCGAGCAGCCGACCCATGAGGATTAGCGTGACGATCACGGCTGCCGCCTCGAAGTAGACATCGGCGTGGCGTCCCGCCGCATGGAACAGGCTCGGGAAGAGGGTGGCTATCGTGCTGTATACGTAGGCGCTGCCCACACCGATGGCGACCAGCGTGTTCATATCCGCGGCGTGGTGCCGGAAGGCCCGCCAGGCGCCGGAGAAGAACGAGCCGCCGGCCCACACGACGACGGGCGTCGTGAGCGCGAGCATCAGGAGGTTCGCCCCCGGAAAATCCAGCGCGCCGTGCGCCATCGAGATGACGGCAACGGGCAGGCTCAGCAGGGCGGCAAGGATGAAGCGCCGCTTGAGCCGCCGATAAGCGGCCTCGTGCTCCGCCTGCACACCGCCTGACGGCTGCCCGGCTTCTGCAGCCGTGGCTTCCGTATAGCCATGGTCTTCCAGTACGGCGGCGATCCCGGCGGGATCGGCCACGACCGGGATGTATTCGACGTTCAGCGTGGCCGGCGCATGCTCTTCATCCACCCGGGTGCGGAGTACGCCGTTCGTGCGAGCGAAGAGGGCCTCCAGGTCTGCTTCGGATGGAACGGGGGCGTCCTCACGCAGGGGGAGCGATAGCGTTTCCGTCCGCACGGCGTAGCCGGTACGCTCGACCGTACGGACGAGCGCATCCACACCGGTCTGGCGCGGATCGTACTCAACGACGGCTTCGGCGGTCGCGTAGTTAACTGCGACCTGTTGCACGCCGTCCTGTCTGGACAGCTTACGCTCGATGCGGGCGGCGCAGGCCGCGCACTCCATGCCTTCGACCGGGAGCGAGATCCGCTCCCGGACCGGTGTCTCTACGCCGGTACTGGTTTCTACCGTGTCCATATATGACGCTTGCATGACAAATCCCCATTCGGTAAGTCCTCACCGGGGCAAGAGTTTCTTGATTCCCGGGAGGTTGAATCCGTTTGAGGACTTCTACGCCCTGTACCATGGTACAGGGTTTCACGTCATCCCCGTTTTTTATTTCGGATCGTTCTCCGAGCGTCGGAAGGGGCGTGCTGTGGGAGCAGGATAGGGAAGAACAGCCTGTTTTTCTTCGGAATGGATCTGCCCTGCGCGGCTGGATGTGCGGGCATGGCTGTCCCTTCTTCAGTGTAGGACGCTCTTAGACCTGCTCGGGTGGCGTCCACATTGTACGATTGGAGGGCCTTCGCGTATGAGACGCAGCCTGCTGCGTCTCTACGATAACATAGTGCCATGTGGGTATGTAGGGCACATCGGCGATGTGCCCTACACAGCGGGTTGGAATGCGGGGGCTTCGGTGTTCGTGGTGGGATGGTAATGAGACCTAGAGGACGGGTGCCTTTGCGCCTCAGGACGGCATGTGAGTACGCGCATCAGGTCCTTCCGGAGTAAGAGCCCTCCGGAGTAAGGCGGGCCTGTACGGGATATGGGGTGTTTGTAGCGCCCGTTTGAACGAGGGGTGCCCGTGGCGCGATCTCGTTCAGGTATCAGGCCCGGATGCGCCGGGCCCGGCTACGCAATTCGTGCTCGATGTGCTCGACTGCCTGTGTAAACTGTGCTTTGAGTGCCAGCCCCGTCGGGTGATTATGGTCGCGCAGTATGCTGAGCGCTTCCCGGTATGCGATGAGTGTTTGCAGGAGTGACGCGTCGTGGATGATACGGATATGCGTAGGGGCGATGAAGGCCAGATCCATGGGAGAGCCTCGATAGGTTGCTGCAATGACCGTGTGAACAGATGAACGGGCAGCAAGGCATAACCCGTGCTCACACCGTCTGCTCATCCTGCCCCCCAATTTCGTACCCAACCTTCCCGGGAGATCTGGATGTGCGTGTTTTGGTATCCTGAGCCGGTTTTCAGGCCGAGGGATCGGGCCACTTCGTTTCCCATCGAGAGTAGATCGCACACGGGTGTGCACAGGTTGCGCATGGCCGTACGTATTGAGCAGCTCACCGGTCTGGTTGACAGCACGCCAGAGGTGCTCCGGAGGGGCACCGGGGCGTTCTAGAAATGCCTGCAGGCATCGATGTGGCCGTAATCGGGCGGATCTGGTCGGTGTGCTGCGGCGTGGGCTGCTCTGCAGGGTGGGGTGACAGGCGTAGTTTTTGCGCGGAAACCCGGGTAGCAGCTGTCTACAGTGAGCTCCGGCCCATGTCCGTGCGTCGATGTGTCAGGGAGGATAAGGGACGGGGGAATCTGAAGACCGGAACACACAATATATGGTATTGTTTTACAATGAGTTACACATTGATGTTTTCTTGAGGCGGACGCTGACTCGTTTCCGGAAATTCACCCCCCATCCGCGCAGAGATCCCTACCCTGTCCGGATGCCATCGTAGCGCCGTCCACCCCGGCAGCGACGTACGGCAAGACCAGATTCATATGTCCCACCGCTACTCTGGTAACGAACACGTAAAAGCAGCGATGGCCTCATTCGCTGTGGTCTTCAAGCAGTTTCGCGAGGATGTCGATGCCTACGCGCGCGAGCGCATCCAGGACGTTCGTGCGCGCCTCGATGACAGGGCGACGCGCCCGGTAACGCTTGCACTCCTGGCGACGGCAGCGTGTGTCGCGCTGGCCGGGTTGAGCCTTCTCATCTTCATGGTGAGCCTGCCGAACGTAAGCAATATCCGCGCGATGCCCTTTGCCGAGGCGACGATCGCATACTCGGCAGACGGGCAGGAGCTGGCGCGGTATCATATCGAGAACCGCACGTGGGTGGGCCTGGACCAGATGGCGCCGTCGCTGATCGAAGCGCTCATTGCTACGGAAGACCGGAGGTTTTTCGATCACAGCGGCGTAGATCTTGCGCGCGTGTTCGGCGCAATAGCCGGTACGGCGGGTGGGGATACTCAGGGGGGCTCGACCATCACGATGCAGCTCGCCCGCAACATCTTTCCGCAGCTCAAGGAGCAGCACATGCTCCTTCGGAAGGTGAAGGAATGGTTCCTGGCGGTCCGGATCGAAGACCTCTATACCAAGGATGAGATTCTGGAGATGTACCTGAATGTAGTGCCGTTTCTTTATGAGACGGCCGGTGTGGAGGCGGCGTCTCGAACCTACTTTCAGAAGACGGCGGCCGAACTCAGCCTCGACGAAAGCGCCATGCTTATCGGTATGCTGAAGGGGACGGCCTACTATAACCCGGTCCGGCATCCCGAGCGGGCCCACCTGCGGCGCAATACGGTGCTCCAGCAGATGGTTCGGTTCGGCGACCTGGAGCAGGCCGAGTATGAACAGCTACGTGACCGCCCGACGAAGCTGAACTTTCACCGCATCACGCGGCAGAACAATAAGGCGCCCTTCTTTGCAGAATACATCCGGCAGTGGCTCGATGACTGGGCCGAGCGTAACGGCTATAATCTCTACACGGACGGTCTCCGTGTCTATACCACCATCGACTCGCGTCTGCAGCACGCAGCCGAAGCGGCGGTGGAGTCTGTGACCGACGAGATGCAAAACGTCGTGGACGTGGAGTGGAGTCGCGCGGCTCCCTTCTTCTCACAGGACTCGAAAGCCTATGCGGCACGCGCGAAAGACGTGGATCCTTTCGCGTACTTCTGGGACACGCATCCCGAATTTCTGGAAGAACTGCTCACGCAGACGTCTGCTTACCAGAATCTTATCGGGGAAGGTGCCACACGCGCAGCGGCCGTGGAACAGCTCAAAGCCGACACGACGCTCGTGGATTCACTCAAACGGACGCAGCAGCGCCTCGAAGCCGGTTTCGTGGCCATCGATCCGCGGAACGGCCACGTGAAGGCGTGGGTGGGCGGCCGCGATTTCGGTCACCGCGAATACGACCACGTCGCTCAGGCGAAGCGGCAGCCGGGATCCACGTTCAAGCCGTTCGTTTACGCAGCTGCGTTGGAGAACGGGTATACGCCGTATAACCAGCTGACGGATGTGGCCAATACGTTTGTGGATCCGAATACAGGGCAGGCGTGGACGCCACAAAACTTTGGCAGTACGACGGGCGCTTTTCTGACGCTCGGGCAGGCGCTCGCGTATTCCAAGAACACCATCACGGCCAAGCTCATCACGTCGATCGGGCCACAGGCCGTCGTGGACATCGCGCATCGGATGGGCATTAAGAGTCCCCTGCTGGCCGTGCCCTCGCTGGGGCTCGGCACCAGCGAGGTTTCATTGCTGGAACTGACGTCCGCCTACACGACGCTGGCCAATCTGGGTGTACACCGGGAGCCCGTGCTGGTCACGCGGATCGAGGACCGCAACGGTGAGGTACTCGCACAATTCGAGCCGGAAGCCCGGCAGGCCATTCCTCCGCATACGGCGTACGCCGTGCTCGACATGATGCGGGGGGGCGTTCAGTACGGGACGGCGGTGCGACTCCGCACCATGTTCGGTGCCCGGGGCGACCTGGCGGGCAAGACCGGTACCACGCAGAATGGTGCGGACGGGTGGTTTATGCTCCTGCATCCAGAACTGGTCATCGGCTCATGGATGGGTTTTTACAGCCCGAAGGTGACGTTCCGCACATCCTACTGGGGGCAGGGGGCGCACAACGCCCTGCACACCGTTGGAGCATTTTACCGGCAGGCGCGCAGCATGGAGGGCAACTTTCTATCGCCGGAGGCGACCTTTACACCGGCTCCACCGCATAAGTGGGTATCGACCCGCGCGGGTGAGATCGAAGATTTGAACGTGCGGGAACGCCGGTCGACCGGTGTGGGTGAGATTTTGAAGCGGATCAGAGAGCGCAAAAAGGCTGCCGCTGCAAGCCTGTAAGGGGTTCTGCTATTCGGAGCCCATCGACCTCCCGTTGGCACCTGACCGACGGGAGGTTTTCATTTTTGCTTTCAGCCGATGCAAACTGGTGCGAGGGGGCTGACGCACGTTCTCACGTCTTCTCCGGCCAATGGTCCGGATCAGGAAATTACGGTTTTGCTGCCTGGATACCCGGTCAGGGCCGGGCATGACGTGATTGGGAGGATTCTGATTGATTCAGGCCATTCGGTATTCCTAACCGGGTGCAACATCCTCCTGCCTTGCTCCGCTGGACGTGTTCGTAAGGCTGTCCTCCTTCGAAGGAGGATTTTTAGTCTGGGACATCGTTGTTGTGCGATTGCAGGGCCGTTGCGTAGAGAGGCAGCATGCTGCCTCTCTACGATGGCGTGGTGCCACGTTGTTGTGGAGGACACACCGCTGGTGTGTTCTTACTCGAGGCAGGCTTGAATGTGCGGGCAGAAGTGCTCGTGGTGAGTCAGGTAGAAGGCCTTCAGGTCGTGCTGCCTGGATGCCCGGCCGGGGCTGCATGGGCGTCACGGGAATAGTGCATGGCCTCGGTGGGATCTGCTTTCGGCCTTTAGGGGAGTGCGTACGCTAGTGGGTAGTTAGTCCAGGAGGTTGTGCTGCCTGGATTTACTTTGTCGGTCGCTTCGCTCGCGTCCGCTTTCGCGGGAATGACTCAGGGGGGGAGGTGTGAGGTAAAAGGGAGCCGGATTGCTGCTTGTGAGGATCCTACTATGCTTCCCTGATGTGCATGCGGTCGGGGCCGGGCATGACGTTGTGGGGGCGGTTTGGGGTGAAAAGGAGTCTTGCTGCTCAGTTCAAGAGTTGTACACGTTTATTGACCGGCATGCGCGTTTGCAGAGGGAGCGAATGTGGGGATACCTACCCGAACCTGATTAGTAGACGCCTGCGTAGAACCGGAAGCGTTTGGGGTCGATGTCGTAGGGGCGGAGGGGTTTGACGGGACGTTTATCGGCTGCCCAGGTCGGGTGCCTGCGTCCGACCATTGATTGTTCGCTGTAGAAGTGGCGCGTCGTGAGGGAGAAGGGCCGCATCTGGGGCGGAGCGTGTTTGACGGTATAGGCAATGCTGAGCGCCGTCTGCCATCCGGGTGTCCGGGAGTAGGGGGTAAGGCTGGAGTAGAACTGGCGTGTACGCCCTCCATTGAAGGCGCTGAACTGCAACCGGTCCAGCACGACGCCCTGGTACGTCGATTTGCCCCTGTACCTGGTTTCGACCCGGTTGCGGACGACCCACGCCACCAGTTCCTGCTCCTGCGGCCGTTTGGTTTCGGAGTAGATTACACGGGCCAGCCACAGGACCTCCGAATCGACTTTTGATGGGGGCAAGGGTTGAAGCTTCTCGAGCTCCGGGACGGCAACCAGATTCGAACTGTCCGGTGCAGGTGGAGGAGATGCTTTCTTCACCGTGTCCTGCGGGGCACGTTCACCGTCAGGCAGGAAGGTTACCGTGAGACCTCGCGCGATGAGATCGATACTCCCGGAGAGTGCCAGGGTGAGACTCAACGTGATGATGGCGATGGTGAACGCCGGGGCGGGAATCTGTCTGATGAGGGTTGCAGCGCGGCTCTTCATGCGTCTGGCGCGGCCGGCGGGCTTCTGTTCTGTCATGGACAGAGCTATGGTTCGGGTGTTCGATGCACTCCGGGTGTGGGAGCGTGTCTCCGGCACGGCCTTACGGACCAGGCGCATAGTTCCGGGTCGGTGCTGTACGCCACCTGGCACAGGTTTGTGTTGGTGTCAAGTTATTTAAACACAGTATGTTGTGTTGTTGTACTGGCTGGTCTGCATGAACCATGCCTTTCGTGCTGGTGGGCAGCAGCAGTACGTAGCAAGTGGCCGGAGAAACGCCGGCAGGCAGAGGTGGTCTATACAGGGAGCGTACCGGCGATCGTCGTTTTCCGCGATGCAGCGCCGTTACCGCGATGAACCAGAGAGGGGGCGTGATGAGGTATTTGATTTTAATTGATAAAAATCAATCCGTTGTGACGACGCATGGGGCAGAGTTCGGTAATGTCGAGCGCGGGCTTTTCTGTCCATTTCCGTGGGCATGGTCGTCCGCTCCCGGCATGGTATAATCGGTGGACGGATCTCATTGCATTCCCGGGTGGATTGCAGTGGTATCCGCTTGCTTCCAGTCGTACCCCGTTTCCCAACCTCGCACTGTGGATACCCCCATTGGCTGTGTGTGGTTTCTAGATTTTGTCAGAGAGGAGTCGACAGGGCGTGTTCGGGTGATCCGGGCTGGATCGGTACGACGTGTGCGAGAGGAGCGATTTATCCCGGCTGTGGGACTCTATTTGTGGGATTTATTCTGTAGCCGCCTGGCGGCTACAATCAAGCTATGCGGAGGATTGCAGATTCGTGCTGCGAATCGTGGGTGACTTCTTTCGAGGGATCTTGCCCTATCTTCGTCCGCCATGCCTTACTACGGGAGTTGAGGTATGGCAGCCGCTACCGAGGTGTTATCTCGGCAGGCCGGCAGGTGCTGGAGGAAACGCAGGTATCGGCACGACGTAGATCGTTCCGATCTCATCAGGGTACGACACAGGTATGAAGACGCTCGGCAGCCATCTTACGTTTTATCTAAGTGATAAAGACGCTCAGCGCAATGTGCGGGCGTTGATGAAGTACCTGGCGTTCCTGCTGTTCGTCATCGCCGTATTCTCGATCGTGTTCCACCTCATCATGCTTTACGTAGAGGGGCGGAGCTACTCCTGGATCACGGGCATTTATTGGACGCTCACAGTCATGAGCACGCTCGGATTCGGGGACATCACGTTCGAGAGCGATATCGGGCGACTTTTCAGCGTCGTGGTCTTGCTGTCGGGCATCGTGCTCCTGCTAATCGTGCTCCCCTTCGCGTTCATCCGGTATTTCTACGCACCCTGGCTGGAGTCTCAGATGCATTTTCGGGCGCCCCGCAAAGTGCCGCCCGACATGCACGACCACGTCATTCTGTGCAATTACGACACTGTGGCCGAGGGGCTCGTGGAGCGGCTGAAGAACGATGAAATGCCGTACTATATCCTGGAGCCCGACCATACGCGTGCTGCAAACCTTCTCAAAAATGATATTTCGGTCGTGGTCGGTGAGGTAGACAGTCCCGAGGCGTACCGCGCCCTGAATGTCGATAGAGCCCGGCTCCTCGTGGCGAACCGGGAGGATACTGTCAATACCAGCATCACCATCACCGTGCGAGAGGTGGCTGCGTCGATACCGATCGTCACGATCACGGACGGCGATGAGTTCGTAGACGTGCTGGAGCGTAGCGGCGCTACGCATGTGCTGCCGCTGAAGAAGTGGCTCGGAGAGCAGCTTGCAAACCGGGTGCGCTCCATGCACGCGCATGCGAACGTGATCGGACGCTACCGCAATCTGCTCCTTGCGGAGCTGCCCGTTCACAATACGCCGCTAGCCGACAAGACCATCCGGGAGACCCGCCTCCGGGAAATCGCCGGCGTGAATATCGTGGCGGTCTGGGAGCGTGGCCGTCTCATTCCGGCAAGTCCGGATCTGCTGCTGACCGAGGACTCTGTTCCTGTCATCACCGGCACCGAGGAGCAGCTGGAAGAGGTGGACAGCCTGCTGTTCATCTATGACATCAACCCGAATCCTGTTATCGTGATCGGAGGCGGGCGGGTGGGCCGGTCCGCCGCCCGGGCGCTCAGGCAGAAGGAGGTGCCGGTAACGATCATCGAGCGCGATCCGGTGGTCAGCCGGCGCGCGGAAGGGGCTGCCGATACCGTGGTAACCGGGGATGCTTCCGATCTGGAGGTGTTGACCCGGGCAGGGCTCATGGAGGCGCCGTCTGTTCTGCTTACGACACACGACGACTCGATGAACATCTTTCTGGCCTCGTACTGCCGCCGTCTAAACCCGGAACTGCGGATCGTCAGCCGGATCTCGCACGAGCGGAATATCGAGTCCATCCACCGGGCGGGGGCCGACTTCGTATTGAGTTATGCGACGCTTGCCGTGGCTACGGTAATGTCCATTTTACGTGGCAAGGAACTGGTCGTACTCGGAGAGGGGCTCGATCTGTTTTCCGTTCCCGTGCCGGAGCCGCTCAAAGGTGAGACGCTGGCCCGCAGCGGTATCGGTGCGGAAACGGGGCTGATCGTCATCGGCATCCAGGAGAATGGATCGTTCATCGGCAATCCGCCGGCCTCGGCGGTGCTGGAGCCGGGGGCAGAACTGGTCATGATGGGCAATGCCGAGCAGCGGAAGCGGTTTGCCAGTCTCTACCGATAGCAGCCGGTCCGGTGTCTACCGGAAGAGCCGCGTGTCTTATCTTAGCCATAAGCAGGAAGAGCTTTCCGCATCACCCTTAGTCCTACTCGTTTCTACTCGTATGAATCACACCGCCTACGTGGAGCGCCTGGTCAACCTGATCGACCCGGCGGGCAATGTTCTGTTAAACTCGACGTATGAGGACGCTGTCGCGGCTGTGGCTTCCGGGGATCCGGAGCGTGTACGTGCGATAGAGGGACACTTCGCCATCGTCCACAAGGATGGCATCACCGTTCGTATGGCACGCTCCATTGGACGGCCCATGCGCTATTTTCTGGCGAAGCGTCAGGAAGGCCCTTGCCTGATCGTTGCGGAACGGATCGATGAATTGTACCGGCAACTCGAGGCGGAAGGGCTCGAGGATCAGTTTCATCCGTCGTATACGCGCATGGTCCCGGCCCACCACATCGTTGAGATCAAGCTGGTCGGCTGCCCGGATCCCAACCCGGATTACAAGCGGTTCTTCACGCCCCGGCAGAACGTGCTGCCTCCGGATCTCGACGAAATCGGCCATGCTTATATCAGCGCGCTGGCCGAGGTGTGTGACCGATGGCTGGACCGGATCGGTCCGCGCGAACCGATCGGCGTGCTGTTCTCGGGTGGCATCGACAGCGGTTCCGTTTTCCTGATGCTGTACCACCTGCTGCTTCGCCGGGGCGAGTCTCCGGCCCGGCTCAAGGCGTTCTGCCTTTCCGTCCCGGGTGGGAAGGAGGTGGAGCAGGCGCACCGTTTCCTGGACACCCTCGGTCTATCGCTGTTTCTCGAAGCCATCGACGTAGCACTCGAGGACCTGGATTACAGAGAGGCCATTCGCATCGTGGAGGACTACAAGCCGCTCGACATCCAGGCGGCCACGATGTGCCTCGCGCTCTGCAAAGGAATCCGTGCGCGTTATCCCGATTGGATCTATCTAGCCGATGGGGAAGGCGGGGATGAGAACCTGAAAGATTATCCCATCGAAGAGAACCCGGAGCTGACGATCCGGAGCGTGCTGAACAACCTCATGCTCTACCAGGAAGGATGGGGGGTCAATGCCATCAAGCACTCGCTCGCGTACTCGGGCGGCCAGAGCCGCGGCCACGTCCGGTCGTATGCGCCGCCCCGGATGCTGGGGTTCAAACCGTTCAGCCCGTATAGTGTGCCGAGTGTCATCGAGGTTGCGGAGGGCATTCCGTTCATCGAGTTGACGGGCTGGGATCACCAGCGGCTCTATGCGCTCAAGGGTGAGGTAGTTCGCCGGGGCATCAAGTCGGTCACCGGGATCGATATGCCCGTATTCGAAAAGCGGCGATTCCAGCATGGCGCCGTGGATGAGCAGGCGTTCAAGCGGCTGTTCCCAAAGAGTGAGATGGACTACCGCAAGGCATTCGCGGCGCTGTACGCGTGAGCGCGTGGCGCAACCGGTCCTGTTATGCAGCATTCATCTTTGCCGCGATTCTCCGATGCGGAGATCGTGGCGGCACGTCCGCCCCGGCTTGAGACGGATGTGTGGCGACCGTACGCCTACCTGATAGAACCGGAAGTCTCGCTACAGGGCCGCCTCGAGGACGTCGCCACCATCTTTCTCACGAACCGGGAGTGCCCGTTTCGCTGCCTGATGTGCGACCTGTGGCGGCATACGACCGAGCATACCGTTCCGCCCGGTGCCATTCCGGCTCAGATCGACTATGCGCTCGAACGGCTGCCGCCTGCCCGCCACGTAAAGCTCTACAATGGGGGCAACTTCTTCGATCGGAAGGCGATTCCGCCGGGAGACTACGCCGCCATCGCGAGCCGGGTAAAGGGGTTCTCGACGGTGATCGTCGAGAACCATCCGAGCCTGTGCGGCGAAGCGTGCCTGCGGTTTCGCGATCTGCTGGAAGGGCCATTCGAGGTGGCGATGGGCCTGGAGACGGTACACCCGGTCGTGTTGGACCGGCTCAATAAGCGCATGACGCTGGACGGGTTCGAACGTGCGGTTGCGTTTCTCCTGGAGCATGGCATCAGCGTGCGAGCGTTCATACTGCTTCGGCCACCGTTCATGACCGAGGAGGAGGGCGTCGAGTGGGCCATCCGCAGCATCGAATGGGCGTTCGACAGGGGCGTAGAGTGCTGTTCGGTCATCCCGACGAGGAGCGGGAACGGCATACTGGACCGTCTGGAACAGGAGGGGCACTTCTCGCCTCCGCGCCTGTCTTCGATGGAGCGCGTGCTTGATGCGGGCGTAGGCATGGGCCGGGGCCGGGTATTCATGGATTTGTGGGATGCCGAACGGTTCTACGAGTGCACCTGGTGCGGACCCCTTCGCAAACAGCGCATGGAGCGCATGAATCACACACAGACCATACTACCTCCCGTGCCGTGCGCAGCCTGCGGGACGTAGCTGCCAAGTATCAGCTGAGTCAGCTTGCCCGGATTGATTTCTGGAACGATCCATGACGTGATGAACGAGAGGAGCTATGCACTGGGTGTACCTGATGATCGCCATTCTGGCCGAAGTGGCCGCCACCTCCGCGCTGAAAGCGTCGGAAGGGTTCACGCGGCTCTGGCCGTCGGCCATCGTCGGCTGGGGTATGGTGCAGCGTTCTACTTTCTATCCCTGACGCTCAGAACCATCCCGGTCGGGGTAGCCTACGCCGTCTGGTCGGGCATCGGCATCGTGCTCATTTCGCTTATCGGCTGGATCGTCTACCGCCAGTCCCTGGATGTGCCGACGATCATCGGTATTGCCCTCATTCTGGCCGGCGTAGTCGTTATCAACCTGCTGTCCAAGTCGGTGCCGCGTTGACGCCTTCTTAGCCGGTTCGTTTTTTCGGATCCGTACTTCCTATGATCAAGCTCGATGCCGATGTAGCCGTTCTGGGTTCCGGATTCGGGGGTAGCCTGTGCGCGTTGATTCTCGAGAGGATCGGGCTGCGCCCGGTGGTGATCGACCGCGCCGCGCACCCCCGGTTCGCCATTGGAGAATCCTCCACGCCGATAGCGGACATGATCCTGCGCGACCTTTCGGAGCGGTACGACCTGCCACGCCTGAAGCCGCTCTCGGCTTATGGCCCCTGGCGGGAGCACTACCCCCACCTCGGGGTCGGGCGCAAGCGCGGGTTCAGCTACTTTTACCACGAACCGGGGCAGGCCTTTCGTCCGGACCCGGAGCACGGAAACGAACTGCTGGTAGCCGCCAGTTCGGGTGACTATCATTGCGATACCCACTGGCTCCGCGCCGACGTGGATGCTTTTTTCGCGGATGAAGTGCGCCGGAGCGGTACGCCGCTCCTCGAGAACACGGAGGTCGAGGTCCAACAGGACGGAAACGGCTGGGTGCTGCACGGGCGGCAGAAAGAGACCCCGGTGGCCGTGTCCGCTCGGTTCATCATCGACGCGACGGGTGCGGGCGGCGTTCTGCCGCGCACCCTTGGTCTGACAGACGCGAGCGGTCTGCCGCGGACGCATTCACGCGCCCTCTTTTCGCATTTCACGGGGGTGAAGCGCTGGCACGATCTCCTGGAGGCATGGGGTGGCGCTACGTCTGACCATCCGTTCTATTGTGATGCCGCCGCACTACACCACGTGTTCGACGGTGGGTGGATGTGGATGCTCCGGTTCGACAGCGACAGGGTCAGTGCGGGATTCATGCTCGATACGCGCCGCCACCCTCTGGATCAGTCCGTTTCGCCCGAGGCAGAGTGGGCCGGTTTGATCCGCAGGTATCCGGCCCTGGAGGAACAATTCAGCATGGCGCGCCTGGCCGATACGCCGGGAAGGCTCATCCGGACCGGGCGAATGCAGCGGCGCGTCACACGGGCTGCGGGGCCAAACTGGGCGCTGCTGCCCTTTACGGCCGGCTTCGTAGATGCTCTGCACAGTACGGGTATCGCGCATACGCTCTCCGGCATGGAGCGGCTCATGGGTATTCTGGAGCAGCACTGGGGGCGGTCAACCCTGGAAGAGGCGCTGGACGGTTACAGCGCGTCCGTGCTCGGTGAGTTGAGCATGATCGATACCCTCGTGGGGCTCTGTTACGATGCCGGTGCGGATTTCCGGCTCTTTTCCGCGAGCGTGCTGCTCTACTTCGCCGCTACGGTGAGCTACGAACAATCGCGTCTGGCCGGTAATGGGGAGGTGACGACACAGCGATTTCTGCGGGCGGACGATACGCATCTCGTTTCGGTTCTCGATGAGGCCTACGGGATGCTGACACGACTGCGCCAGGAAGGCCGTCCCACAGAGGAAAACATCCAGGCCTATGCGCAACGGGTGGAAGCGTTGATCGAGCCCTATAACACTGTCGGCCTGTTTCATCCCCCCAGTCCGAACATGTACCACCACACGGCGGCACGGCCGTGATCCTTCACGCCGTATGGGGCGGGGGCACACGGGCGGGACCTGCACTCCGTCACACGAAGAGCTTGCAGGCTAGTTCAATACCGGTTCGGAGGGGGTAAGGCTCTGCCTGCGAGCCAGTTCGATGATGAAGGTGCTGCCTGCACCGGCGCGGCTTTCGGCCCAGACGCGGCCGCCGTGCAGTTCGACGATCTGCTTGACGATGGAGAGCCCCAGGCCGGTAGAGGATTCGCCGCCGGTGGGAGTGGCCGAGAGGCGCTGGAACTTGCGGAAAAGTCGCTCCTTGTCAGCTTCCGTAAGGCCGGGGCCCTTGTCCTGTACCTCGAACCGGATAACGTCTTCGTGCTCGCGGACACGGACATCGATGGGGCTGCCTGCAGGGGAGTATTTGACGGCATTGTTCACGAGGTTATCGAGCGCTGCCTTGAGCAAATCCCTGTCGGCGTTGACGATGCATGGCTGTTCACGCTCACTTGTGAACGCGATCTGCTGCTCCTTACGTGAGGCCTGACGTTGATTGGACCGGACGACCTCGGCGGCGAGATCGGTGAGGCTGATGTCTTCGCGCTGAAGCACGAATGCGCCGTTTTCCAATGCTTCGGATTCCAGAAGCTGCGTGACCAGATGAAGCATCTGGTCCGAGGCGTCCTGGATGAGCCCTAACATCTCGCGGGCCTTTTCGTCTCGTACGGTATCCTCATAGAGGGTTCGTGCGAGTTCGCGCACGCCGTTGAGCGGATTCTTGAGGTCGTGCGCAACGAGGCGGAGCACCTGGGATTTGTGCTCGGTGAGCGTGTGGAGGGCCTCGTTGGCCTGCTGGAGTTCGGTGTTCAGGTCTTTGAGCTTGTTCTGCTGCGCACGCAGTGCGAGGAGGTTCTGGACGCGGGCGAGCAACTCACGCGCATTGAATGGCTTCTCGACGTAATCGTCGGCACCGGCTTCGAAGCCTTCGATCTTATCTTCGAGCGAGGTGCGGGAGGTGAGTAGGATGACGGGGATGTGGCAGAGCGTTGTATCCTCCTTCAGAATACGGCACAGGTCGTACCCGTTCATGTTGGGCATCGTCACATCTGAAACGATGAGGTCCGGCTTGTATTCATGGGCCAGGACAAGGGCTTCCTGCCCGTCCACGGCGGTGATGACGCGGTACTCGATCTGGAGGCAACTCGCGACGAAGGCGCGGATATCGGGGTTGTCGTCCACGGCGAGGATGAGTTCGCGCGAGCCATCCGCGTGGGTGGGTTCCGGATATGCGCTGACTCCGTCTCCGGAGAACAGATCCTCCTCCTCAAACAGCGCAAGCTCCACTTCGGGGCCGCGAGAGACGTGTGGCTCTTCACTTTCCAGCCCATCTGCGGCATTCCGGGATTCCCCGGAGGGTTCGTTTCCCTGAGGCAGCGAGATGATGAACTCGGTGCCGACGCCGATTGTGCTTTCAACCTGAATGCACCCGCCGTGCAGTTCGACGAGTTCTTTGGTGAGGGCGAGACCGAGACCGGTGCCTTCCTGAACGCGTGAAACGGCACCATCGACCTGGTGGAAGCGGTCGAAGATGTAGGGGAGTTCCGTCTGGGGAATGCCTGCACCGGTGTCTTTGACTCTGAGTTCGACCGCCTTTTCGAAAGGCAACTCCTGAAGGGTAACCCGGATAGAGCCGCCCGGAGGTGTGAACTTGACGGCATTGGAGAGGAGATTGAAGAGGACTTTCTCCATGTTTGCCGGGTCGAAGACCATCGGAAGCCGTTCCGGGTTCGTCTCAAAGTGCAGGGTGATGCTCCTCTTTTCGGCGAAGGCCGTGAACGAAAGCACGACACCCTCGGCAAGCTCGGCGAGGTCACACGAGCGCATGTGGAGTTGCATCTTCCCGGCTTCCAGCTTGGAAAGATCGAGGAGCTGGTTGATGAGGCGGAGGAGGCGGCGGGAGTTGCGCAGCATGATCTCGACCTGCTTCCGCATCGTGCTGCTGATGGGGCCGTAGACGCCGGATAGAACGTTCTCCAGAGGACCGATATTGAGGGTAAGCGGGGTGCGGAACTCGTGGGAGAGGTTGTTGAAGAAACGGGTCCTGACGCGGTCCATCTCCCGGAGCCGTTCTGCTTGTTCCTCGATGATGGCCCGGGCCTGTTCGGTCTTATGCATTTCCTCGCGCAGTTCCCGCGTCCGCTCATCGACGAGGTTCTGGAGTACGCGTTGGCGGCGGGTGAGCTGCCGGGTACGCAGGTGGTAGGCTCCCATGGTCGCAGCACCCAGCGTGAGGGCGCTGAAGAAATAGAACCAGGCCGTTTGCCAGAAGAATGGTTCCAGGTACAGCGAAATGGAGGCGGGGGTGGTGCTCCAGACACCGTCGTTGTTCATGGCCCGGACTTCAAACGTGTACTCGCCGGGGGGGAGGTTCGTGTAGAATGCTTCGCGCCGCGTCCCTGCGTCGATCCAGTCCTGGTCTGCCCCGATAAGGCGGTACTGGTAACGGACTTGTTCCGGGGCCATGAAGCTCAATCCGACATAATGGAACTCGAGCCGTAATCGGCCGGGAGGGAGATTCAATGGGCCATCCAGGGATACAGGTACGCCATTGACGAGCACCTCTTGAAGAACGACAGGCGGAGGTTGCGTATTCAGGCGAATGTACTCCGGGTTGATGGAAACGACACCGGCTACCGAGGGAAACCACAGCCGGCCATCGCGGCTCTTCCAGCCCGCCGGCTGTGTGCCGCCGTTGAACTCTTTGCTGCGCAGGCCGTCGCTCTTGCCATAGGATATGGACTGGACGGTGTCTGTCTTCCCGTCCAGAAAGTCGTTGAGTTGCTGTTTACTTGCTCTGAATAAGCCCTGGTTGCAACTCATCCAGAGATAGCCACGGTTGTCTTCGAGGATCTGGAAGACGTTGTCGTTGAACAGGCCGTTCTTGGAGGTGACTACGTTCACTTCACCATCCTTGAGCCGAGCCAGTCCACCCTCGTAGAGGCCAAACCAGAGTACGCTGTCCGGGTCCTTGTAAAATGAAAGGACGAAGTCGGAAGGCAGGCCATGTTCCGTCGAATAGCGTGCGGTAACGCGGCCGTCTTCGAGGAGGGCGAGTCCATCGCTATACGTGCCCACGGCGAGGCGGCCTTTCCAGTCCGACGAGATGGCGGTGATCGCGTTATCCGGCAGGCCATCTTCTTTCGTAAGGGTGGTGAATCGGCCATTCTCGTAACGGCTCAGCCCGTGATTGGTGCCGATCCAGAGTACGCCCTCCGCATCTTCATAGAGGGCGAAGATGCTGTTGTCCGGAAGGCCCTGTTTCGTCGTATAAGTGGTGAAACGTCCGTTGTAGTAGCGCGAAAGGCCACCGTGGAGCGTACCAAACCAGACCGCCCCGTCGCGCGTGCTCCAGATGCTGAAGACGGAATTGCTGCCGAGACCGTCTGCGGTGGTAAAAGTCCGGGCCGTTCCGTCTTTGAGGCGTGTGGCGCCGCCTCCGTCTGTGCCTACCCACAGAGCACCTTCGGCATCTTCGTAGGTAACGTAAGCGGTGTTGCTGCCGAGGCCTTCCGTCGTGGTAAAAGGGGTAAATTTGCCTTCGCGGAGCCGTCCCAAACCACCGTTACTACTCCCGATCCATAGGCTTCCCTCGCGATCAGAAAGCAGGGCAAGGATGCTTTCTCCGGCCAGACCATGTTCGGCTGAAAGCGTAGAGAACCGGCCATTCCGAAACCGCGTGAGTCCCGTTCTCCCCGTTCCAATCCAGAGCGTGCCAGCCGCATCCTGATGGATGGCGGTGATGCTGTTGGCGGGCAGGCCGTTCTCCGTCGTGTAGGTGGTCACCTTCCCGTGGCGGAGGTAGCCGAGTCCGGCTCGTGTTCCGATCCAGAGTGCGCCGCTACGATCTACATAGAGCCGGGAAATGTTGTTGGAGGGCAGGCCTTCGGCTGTGGTGTAGACCGTGTACCGTCCGCCGCGGTAACGCAAGAGACCGATGTCACGGGTGCCGATCCAGAGGTTGCCAAGGAGATCCGCGGCAAGCGCACTGATGCGGCTCTCACGCAGAACCGTATCCGGTGGAGCCTGGAAGCGGTTTCCGTCCAGGCGACTAATACCCGCATTCTGGGTACCGATCCACAGGACGCCTGCCGCGTCCTCGGCGATAGCTGTGATCCTGTTGCTCGGCAGTCCGTCCTGCTCGGTGAAGGTCTGCATCTTGCCGTCCTTGAGCCGGGCGAGACCTCCGCCACGCGTGGCAATCCAGAGTGCGCCGCTGCGGTCCTCGTACAACGCCGTAATGTCGTTTCTACGCAAGGCCGAGCCACGTTTGTCATAGATGTGGAAGGTCAGGCCATCGAAGCGGGCGAGCCCTTCCTGCGTGCCGAGCCAGAGAAATCCATCGCGCGTCTGGAGGATGGTCGAGACGGAGAGTTGCGGCAGGCCGTCATCCTCCGTCCAGCGGTCGAACTGGTACTGAGTGAGTGCTTTGGAGGGATCAAGGGCGGGAGCAATCTGCGCGTTGACCGGCAAGGCAATGCCAGACAGCATCACATGCACCCAAACCATCACTCTAGCAATCAGCACGAGCGCATCCTGGAGCCGTGTCGTACGGATAACGTTCATCCGCTTACGTGCTAAGCGTAGCCGGAGCATTGGACGCGCAGGGGCCGGCCAAGGGGTAAATTGCGTGTATGCTGCGAGGCCGCACTACCAGGCGACGGCCTGGTACATACACAGGCAATCCTGTATCTCTTTGCTATCGACCGGGAATGGTGCCAACTTAAATGGCGCAAACGCGCCAATCGATGTGGATAACTCTCGGAGGTGTCATATTAACTCAGGGATCGGGATGACCGATACCTCAACTGGTTCGCTGTTCAACCATTCGTACCGGTTTATGACGAAACATACGTCTACCCAGGCCATTGCCGCCCAGGCCTTCGCAAAGGTAGCTGACGAGATCGAGAATGATCTTCGCCTGCTCAACGCGCACATGAACGCCCTGGCAGAACATGCGCGCATCCTGGCGCTAGAGGATCGTTTGACGGACGAAGCTGTGTCGGTGCTCATCATGAACGCGCTCCGTCTGGAGGCCTGGCTCAGGCCCGGCGCGATGAATTGAGCAAGGGTAGGGTAAGAGCATGGGAGAGGAGTGGTGGCGGCGCATGAAGAACGCGGGAGGTGAATACGAAGGATACCGATGCGGTCGAGGTTGAGCCGATCGTGTCTCCCGTCGTGAGAAAACGCGTATCCAGGTGTGTGCCGAGGAGTCAGAATGTGTGTTTGACGAACTGAGCAAGATGCAGGCTCATTGATACGAAGTGCGATGCCGGGTGTATATTCCGGCATGCGACGCAATCCCGTACAACACATCTTTTTCTTCGCGTTGTTGCTGCTGACAACGCTGGTGTTCTGGAACCTGATCGAGGGGCTGGTCATGCCCCTGTTCTGGGCGGCCGTTCTGGCTGTCCTGTTCCGTCCGGTACGGAAGCGGTGGCTGGAACTCATGCCCGGCTGGTATTCGCTCGCAGCACTGCTTACGGTGATTACCGTGGTGCTTACGGTCGTGCTTCCGGTAACCGCCGTCGGCATTGCCATGGTGAACGAGGTGACGAACCTGTACGCCATGTATCAGGCCGGGGAGATCGACCCGAGTACGGCCCTATCCTACATCGAGCGTGTCATGCCGCAGGTGGTCGAGTTCGTGCAGCAGTTCGGTGTAGACGTCGCGCAACTCAACCAGCGGATCTCCGAATTTGCGGTAACCGCCAGCCAGTACCTTGCAACCCAGGCGGTTTCGTTCGGCCAGAGCGCGATTCAGACGACCGCGCTTTTTTTTCTGATGCTCTACCTCCTGTTCTTTTTCGTACGGGATGGTAACGAGATCGTAGAGGGCATCATCCGGGTGTTGCCGCTTGGCGATGAACGGGAACGGAGGCTGTTCGCCAAGTTCGCGGAAGTCGCACGCGCCACGATCAAGGGCACGCTCGTGGTTGCGGTCGTGCAGGGTGCACTGGGTGGGCTGATGTTCTGGATTCTGGGAATTACCGCGCCCGTGTTCTGGGGCGTCGTCATGACCGTCCTTTCGATCCTGCCGGCGATCGGGTCTGCCGTGGTGTGGCTTCCGGCGGCCATCATCCTTATCGCCACGGGGGAGATCGTGAAGGGCATCGTCCTGATTGCTTTCGGCACCCTCGTCATCGGGCTCGTAGACAACATCCTCCGGCCCATCCTGGTCGGGCGGGACACGAAGATGCCGGACTACATGATCCTGCTGGCCACGCTGGGCGGGCTCACGGTGTTCGGCATCTCCGGATTCATCATCGGACCGGTTGTAGCGGCGCTGTTCCTGGTCCTCTGGGGTATGTTTCAGGAGGAGTACAGCCAGGAGGACACTCCCGAGCACATCCGAGCGGTGAAAGAGGCCGTTGAACAGCCGAACCAGGAACTCGGAGAGTCCCACCCCGAACTGGATGAGCCGCCCCGAGAGGACATGGTGACCCGGGAAGAGCTTTGAGTGGAGCGGGTCACTGAGTGTGGACCTTCTGATTCCTCTTCACCTTCGTCCAGTCGCGTACGCTTGCTTCGAAGGAGGGATTTGTTCAGACAGGGCGTGGCACCGCCACGCCTCTACAGTAGCTGGATGACAAGAAGGTGCCATTTCGAGGAGGCCCTGGCCGACGAAGCTTCTCGTACGGAATAGCACGCCTTAACATACTTCTTCTTTGCGAATGCTATGAAGAGGTGGGGGCAGGAGATGGCGCAACCCGTCGCTCACGGAGTCTGCGCAGCGCCGCTTGAGTGGGTTCGAGGCGACGGGCGTGAACGGGCCGGCGTTCTCGATGAAAGGATCGGAGCCGTCATGCCGTTCGGGCGAGGCGGGGCCAGCTGCGCCGCCTGGCGACGGGGACGTCCACGTTGCTGATGGCATGGCGGACGTTTTCCAGTGCCTCGGCGATGGCCGGTGCCATGTAACCGCGCCGGCCCCGTGCCATACCGGCCGCTTGCAGCGCCCGGTTCAAATGGCGTTCCGCCGCGCGTAGTTCTTGCAAAACCTGGGTGTTGTCATTCATCACAGTTTCCTACTCGTTCAACCAGGTGTAATATAGGTGTAAGATATGACTACGTTATGTCATAACGTGCTCGTAAGGTGTTGTGTATTACGGGCATAGGCTGGATGTGTCGCACCTGGCTGATGGAGGCCATCGCCAGTATTGCAGGACGGATATCTGTTTCGACAAAGGAGCGGTAATATTCGTCCGAAGAGTTCGCATCAGTGGGTGCGGACTCCTTCCAGCAGCACGAGCAGTGTGGATTCCGCCTCGCGCAGGGCTGATTGAGGATTGCTCGACTGGGCAATCCAGAGTGCAGCCTGGTTCAGAGCGCCATTCAGCAGATTGGCCAGCGCCTCGATGGACGGCGGCGCTATGATCCCCCCATCTGCGAGTTCGTCGAGACCTTCTCTGAGCGATACAGCGCCATATTCGGCATCAATCTGGAGCCAGCGTTTCCACCCGAGCACTGCCGGAGCATCCATGATGACGATGCGCTGGAACTCCGGATCGGCCGATGCTGCCAGCCAGGCATAGCATCCTGCGATGAACCCATCCCAGGGTGTGGCCGCCGTGCCGGCCTGCTCGCGGATGTATGCCCCCGCCTCCGCCTGTTTTCGCGCGACTACGGCCTCGAAAAGGCCTTGCTTGCCGTCGAAGTGGTGGTAGAGCGCGCCCCGCGTTACGCCCGCTTCCTGCACGATGGCTTCCATAGATACGCCTCCATACCCGTACGCGCCGAAGTGACGGGCAGCTATGGCGAGCAGCAAGTCGGTCGTTTCGCGTGTCTGTTGTGCCTTTGTCCTTCGTGTTCCTGTATTTTTTGAGCTACCTTCTTGCATACATACAGTATGTATGTTTATATAGTCAAAGTAACCATGATCGGCTGTTTCATAACATAATAGCAAAACCAGGAGAGGGGTCAATGAAGGTCAACAGTATGTATCCCGTCATCGCTACAGATAAGGTGGCGGAAACGAAAGCGTTTTACCTGGCACACTTCCCGTTCACGCTGACGTTCGACTCGGACTGGTACGTGAGCCTCCGCCTCGACCAGGAGCCCTCTTTCGAATTCGCGATTCTGGATCATACGCATCCGACCCTGCCAGAGGCCTTCCGGAAACCCTTTACCTCCGGTCTGCTCATCAATTTTGAGGTCGAGGATGTGGATGCGGAATACGACAGGTTGTGTTCTGCGGGTCTGCCCGTGCACGTCGATATTCGGACGGAGGATTTCGGCCAGCGTCACTTCATAACCTCCGATCCCAACGGCGTCCTCATCGACGTGATCCAGGTTGTTCCGCCGAGCGAGGAGTTCCTGCAGCAGTACGTATAGTAAGGTGCAGCTTATCCCGTGGCGGGGTGGGAGGGGATCATCCTTATTCCGCGAACACGAAGTCGACCTCTCGCTTTTCGATGTTCGCGGCCGCTACGATGACCTCTACGGGATCGCCGAGCTTGTAGACCTTGCCCGTATATCGCCCGATGAGCCGGTACGTACGCTCGTCGTACTCGTAGTAGTCGTCGTCCAGGTCGCGGACGTGGACCATGCCTTCGACGAGGATCTCGCTGAGTTCGACGAACACGCCGAACTTCGTGACGCCGCTGATCACCCCTTCGAATTGTTCGCCTACGTGCTGGCGGATGTACTCCACCTGTTTCAGCTTGACGGATTCGCGCTCGGCTTCCGTGGCGGCCTTTTCTCGCTCGGAGCTATGCTGGCATCTGCTCTCCAGCTCTTCGGCTTCCACCGGCGCTCCGCCCTGCAGGTAGTGTTTTAGCAAGCGGTGGGCCATCAGGTCGGGATAGCGGCGGATCGGGCTCGTGAAGTGGGTGTAGTAGGTAAAGCCCAGCCCGTAGTGGCCGATGTTGTTCACCGAATACTTCGCTTTGGCCATCGCCCGCAGGGCGGCCTCCTCGATGACGGGTTCTTCCGGTCTGCCCTGGATACGCTGCAGGAAGGTGTTCAGCGTCTTGGATTGCACGTTGCCGGCAATCAGGGGCAACTCGTAGCCGAAGGCGGCGACGTACTGAGCCAGGTTGAAGATCTTCTCTGCGTCCGGCTTGTCGTGAACCCGGTAGACGAACGGGGGCGGGTTACGCCGTTTGCCGATCTCGGCGGCTACGGTCCGATTCGCCAGCAGCATGAACTCTTCGATCAGGCGGGTGGCTTCCGTGCGGTCCTTCCGGATGATGTCCACCGCCTCTCCTTTTTCGTTCAGCCTCACGCGGACCTCCGGCAGGTCGAAATCGACGGATCCTTCCCGCATGCGCTTCTTCGTGAGGGCTCGCGCCAGCTTCGCGGCCCGCTGGACGTGTTCCGCCATCGGGTGCTTGGAATCAGTGGCATCGATCAAGGCCTGGGCTTCTTCATAGGTGAGCCGGTGCTTCGAGAGGATCACCGTTTCCCGGATCTCGTAGCGATTCACCTTGCCCTGAGGCGTCACGTTCATGATGCACGAGTACGCCAGCTTTTCTTCATTCGGACGTAGCGAGCAGACGAGATTCGAGAGCTTCTCCGGGAGCATGGGTATGACGCGATCCACGAGGTAGACGCTCGTGCCGCGCGCAAAGGCTTCGTCGTCCAGCGGCGTTCCCGGGCGCACGTAGGCGCTCACATCGGCCACATGCACACCGAGTTCGAACGTGCCGTCTTCGAGCTCTTCCAGGTGGATCGCATCGTCGAAGTCGTTTGCGTCCACCGGGTCGATGGTGTAGATCATCTTATGGCGCAGGTCCAGACGCCTGGCGATCTCCGCCGCTGGAATGATTTCGGGAATGGCCTGTGCTTCGCGGATGACGTCCTCTGGGAATTCCGCCCGTACGTCCAGGCTCATGGCTACCGAGAGCACGCGCGCCGCAGGATCAGAGGCCGGCCCGATGACCTGGAGGATGCGCCCTTCCGGAGAGGCCTTCCGGTCCACGAAACGGTCGATGGAGACGACGACTTTGTCCATATCGTTCGCTCCATTGACGTGTTCTTCGTCTACGAGCACATCATGCAGGATGCGTTTGTCGTCCGGCACGACGTACCGGATGCGTCCTATGTGCCGGAACGTACCGACGATCTGCGTCCGTTTGCGCTCGATGACGCGGATCACCTCGCATTCGCGCCGGTGATCTCCGCGGGTGGCGGCAGCAACTTGCACGAGTACCCGGTCGCCGTCGAGCGCCGTATCCATGTTGTGTTCGCTGACGTAGAGATCCTGCTCCATGCCTTCCACGGTCACGAAGCCGAACCCATTCGGGTTGACGCTCAGGGTGCCCTCTACCGTCGTGGAACGGGGTTTATAGGTGTATTTGCCACCTCGCACGCGCGCAATCAGCTTTTGCTCGTCCATCTCGCCCAGAACGTCCAGGAAGAGCCGGTAGGCAACCTGGCTCTTATAGTTGAGTTGCCGGGCGATTTCTTTTGGGCGGTACTCTTTCTTGCCGTTGTTCTTCAGCAAACGGAGTATATCGCGCCGGACATCTTGAGAGGTGAGTTTCTTCGCCAAGGAGGTACTGCTTCGTAAGTAGAGATGCGTCGTGTCGGCATCGGGAATAAACCGGCAACGGCGTCTCGCGTCAAGGCCATGCATAAACTCGTTGCATTCCGGCCCCGCGACGCCGGGATTCCGTTTGTGATGCTGCGATCGTGGCTAAGGTACGGTAACGTCTGATCACATGGGTGTTTCCGGTATCGCTTGCTGCATCGATATCAAGATATGTAAACCGTTACGTGCATGTTGCAAGCTACAGTGCCGTCTGCGGCCATGAGCGCTTGCGATGAGGAACGGCTGGTCTTACACTCCGGCTGCCTCCGGAGCATCCTTTTCTACCGTCTGATTCTTTCGTTCGTACACTGTTTTTCGATCCCGGTAGGCAGCAGCCGTAAGACCCTCTCTGTATTGCTTTACCCCTTTGCAGCGTAACAGCATGAAAGGAATTCATTTGAAACCAGGTCAGGCAGGATAGACAGACCCTGCTTGTTCGTGCTCCCGGGTAACGTTGCTACTGTGAATCATCCCTGCTGAGGAACAGATGCTCAACTACCGGAATTTCGGTCGTTTATGGAAAGTCTACGGCCGTTCGCTCGTACGCTATTCGACACCAAAGAAGGTGCTGAACGCTTTGCGGACGGAGTACGCGTATCGGAAACGTCAGGTCGACGTACGGAGTGCGCCCTACATCTTGATGTTGGAGCCCCTCTACTACTGCAATCTGGAGTGCCCGCTCTGTGATCGGCAGGTGTTTCCCCATGTTCGTGCAACGAAAAAAACCGCCGGCCACCTGCCGCTGGAAACCGTTGACAAACTCCTGGACGAAGTCGGCGACTACCTCTACCAGTGCCAGATCTTCGGGCAGGGCGAGCCGCTGATCAACTGGCCCCTGACCCGCCAGATCATCCAGCGTTTTCATGACCGGAAGGTGTTCACCCTGCTCTCGTCGAACATGACGCTGGTCACCCCGGAGATTGCCGAGGATGTGGCAACGAGTGGGCTCGATCACTGGGTGGCAGCGATCGACGGTGTCAGCCAGGAAGCGTATGAGATATACCGGAAAGGAAAGGTTTCGAACGTGGAAACGTGCTTCGAAGGGCTCCGGTATCTCGTTGAGGCCAGAAAACGCCACCGCAGCCGGATGACGATCGAGTGGCAGTACCTTGTCCACCGTGGCAACGTCCATGAGTTGGAGCAGGCGCGTAAGATAGCCGCGGACCTGGGGATTTTCTTTCGCCCTTCACCGCTGCGGGGTATGGAGTTCGATCCCGAGTTGCAGTCCTACTGGCTTCCGGAAGAGCCATCGTGGCGGGCGGGTGACGTACCCTACGGTGGGAGAGCCGCGGATTTCCCCTGCTATTTTCTCTGGCGCGCGGTTACGCTGAACTCGAACACGAAGCTGGCACGTTGCCTGATCTACCAGAACGTCAGTGAGTTTGGGAGCGTGCGGGATCACACGCTGATGGAGGTATACAACTCGCCCAGCCAGCAGCGTGCGCGCATGCTCTTCAGCAAGGGGAACGTTCCTGCCGAGACGGATTTCCCGAGTCCCTGCCGGAATTGCGCCTTCTTCGCGCGCCATCACGGGGGAGCAAACCTCGATAAGTTCGGTAGCCTCGGGCTTGCTTCAGCGCGGGCGGAGGACTACGTCTATGCTACGCACGCGCCCGAGTTCATTCCGCTCCCCGTGACGCCTTGAGATCGTGAGCGTTATTCTGTGCTGGCGGTTGTGTCGGGTAGGCCGGTACCGGTCTCGTTGCGCTCGTCTTCGGCGGTGTTTTCGTGTCCGGTGTCATCGGGACGAATCCAGCCGAATAGCTTCCGGGTGAGGCGACGCCAGGTGGAAAACTGTGTCTGATAGGAAAGTCCGGCTCCGGTCGTGTTGGTGGCCGTGGCATCCGAGATCTGGTCGCCTTCTTTCCGATAAAACACCTCGACCGAGACGTTCGGATTGAGGCGGACTTCCACCACGAACTCGCCACGTAGCCGTTCTGCATTCTCTTCGGAGAGATAGACGCCCTGCCCCCGGATGACGAGCCGCTCATCCAGCAGGCGCACGGCGACCCCGTAGGAGATATCGAGATCCTGCACCCGGTTCGTCTGGAGGCCGAAGTTGACGTCGAGATTCGGGATAGCCTGGCTGAGGTACCGGTTGATCTGGCTGGTGACGAGTTGGGAGAGGCTGGTGAAGGCGAACTGGCTCGTGCCGTCTCGGGCAGTATTGTTCGCGAAGCTGCCCTGGTCGCTCGTGGTGAGGAGGAACGAGTTCGTGAGCAGTACGCTGGTCGCGTATTCGGTTGCTTTATCCGGCTGATTCAGGCGGGCTTCCATGCCGCTCACATTACCGATGAGGTCGCGGTCGCGTCGGTCGATGGCGAGGCTCAGGCCGATTTCTGGCGTAGATACGCGCCCGGTCAGGCCGAGCCGGACGATCAGGGGTACCGTTCGGGCCGGGTCTTCGATGCCCTGTGTGGAGGCACGGGTCCGATACGACGCCTGGATGTTCATCTGGGCGTTGATGGGGTCGCCGTCCCAGGTGATGGTCCCATTATCGATGAGGAAGCGGCGCATGAAGACGTCGCCTGCCGTGAAGAGGTAGTCGCCCGAGGTCACATTCAGGGTGCCGAACGTGGAGAACTCGCCCTCGAGGAGCTGAAGTTGAATGCGTCCGCTGCCGACGGCGTTGATCACGTCGCCGAGGAGCGGGTCGATAACGAGGTGGACCGTCGATCCCGACTGGGCGAAGATGTTCAGGTCCATCTCTAGCCCATCGATGAACGTGCGCTCGCCGGTGGGGCGGCGAGAGAGCAGGTTCTTGCGACGAGAGATCTGCTGCAGGTCCGGCACCTTGCCTGTGGAATCCGCGAATACGATAAAGCCCGGGTCCACACTGACATCTGTCTCCACGAGTGGGATGAATACCTCGCTTCTGGCACTCGCAATCGCGTTGGTGGAGCGTAGCATGGCGCTGTAGACCGGTCCCGTCAACCTGGCCGTCCCGGAAGTCCAGATCCGTCCATAAAACGGAAGCTCCTGGGACTGCATGACGTTCATGATCTGCAACTCATCCAACTCGCCCTGCACGTCGAAGGAGAAGTAGCGGTAGTCGTTAAAGAGAATGCCTCCGGTAAGGACGGCGGTGCCTCCGGTCGGATCGCCCACTCGGGCTCCGTGTATGTGAATGCCCTCTTCGTCGATGGAAACGGGGCCCTCCGCCGTATACGTCAGGCGGAACTCCGGGACGTTGAAGCGGGCATCCCGCACTTCGGCCTGTATGTCGGGTACGGGATCGCTGAAGGAACCGGTAATGCTGCCTCGCGCTGTGGCGTAACCTTCCACGTTGGCGAGTTCACTGGGGAAGAGGAGTTCAAAGAAGAAAAGGTCCACCCGCGAGGCATCAAGCTTCAGATCGAGCTCGCCTGAATCTTCGGTGAACAGGCCATTTCGGAGGCGAGGCAGTCGGAAGGTGCCTCCCAGGTGCACGGTGTTTTCCTTAGCCACGAGCCCGCGCCCGCCGAGGAGTTCTTCGGCCTGCTGGTTTATGGCGTACTGGAGCGATGCCACGGGCTCGAGATTTACATACAGGGCCACATCGGGCGAGCCCGGGAGGTACTGGCTGGTCAGGTTGAGCGTACCCAGCACACGGTTGTCGAATACGAACACCGGTACGTCGATTCGGCCCGTGAGCTCGGGTCGAGTGAGACCGCCTGTCAGGTCCAGTTCACCATGCACGAGTCCCGCGATGGGGTGCTTCATCTTGAGCGCTTCGGAGATCTGACGAAGCGAGATGTTCCGGATGTCCGCCGAGAGCTTGTCCGAGGGCGATCCGGAGAGGGTGCCGTGGATATAGACCCGTTGTGCGGGGCCGGAATCGGATGTCCAACTTTGCAGGGTGAGGCCCGGGATAACCACGGCATCAGAGTAGAGGTCGATGGGGTAGTCATCCGTATTCGTCCACTGGTAACTGCCTGCGGAGAGGAGCAGGTTGAACAGGGTGAGCCGGTTCCGGTCGGGGAGCAGGTCGAGCGCGGCGGCAAGTTGCATCGGACCCGTGCTGCGGCTGCCACGCGTCGTGAAACTCAGCTCACCGGAGCGTTGCCGGTAGTGGACGCTGAGGCTGGGATGAGCGGTCGTGAAGCCGGATACATGCACCGTGTCCGTCGAAGCATCGAGGGTTAGTACGAGGCTCTCATCGAGCGGGGCATTCAGGCTGGCCGCCAGATCAAGGGTAGTACGGAACGCGCCGGTCCGGACGGACCCGATACCGATGGAATCCGCAAATACGCTGCCTGATACGGTAAGTGTGTCGGCGTCACCGTAGAAGCGAAGTGTGCTGCGGAGGTTTGCCTCGAAAGGCGGCAACATGGGCAGGAGTGCCGCGAGGAGGTCCGGCCGGTGCAGCTCTACCTGCATGGTCGTGGAGAGTCCCTCTTCGAATCCGGCTCGCTCCAGGCTGGTCCGCGCTTCACTGCGAAGCAGAGCGGATTCATTGGCTGCGACCGCTGTTTCCAGAGAGATCCGGATGGAATCGAGTTCGGCGGCCAGGTCGGTTTGCGGCCCTCGCAAGGGTTTGTCGAATTCACGATCGATCATGCGGAGGGCTTCCGTACCCCAGAGGCGCGTCAGGGCCAGCAGGGGATCCAGTGCCACATCGCCGTTGAAGCGCACCGTTGCGACGTCACCCGAGAGGAGCAGTAGTGGGTCGCCGGTCGAGGGGTGGACGATCTCCAGCATGCTCCAGACCGGAGGGATCACGTGTTCCAGGTCGCCGTACCGGACGAGAGAGGAGTCGAGGGCGATTTCGAAGCGGCCGCCGAGGTCCTCCACGGAGAGCCCATGCCCGCTGATGACCGCACTCCCGTTCAATGCCGTGTCGATGGAGTCTGTCCGGAGGAGGGGGCCGAGGTCGATCTGCCGGCCGGTGATGTTGAAGGAGTAGGCCGGTATATTGCCGGACATGTCGATATCGCCCGTCGCGAAAAGGACACCATCACTCCCGGCATAATAGCTTCTCGTCGCAACGACGCCGTCTTGCGCGTCTGCGGTGATGCTCAGCGTGTCGATCCAGTGTCCCGAAAAGAAAGAAGGGCTGAGGTTGACGTGCATCCGGCCGTTCAGGTCGTCTGCCGGTAGGCCCGCGCCTGCCACAACGATCGCGCCATTGAGCCGGCTCTGGAGTGAACCCTTCCTCATTATCCGGCCCAGGTCTACCTCCTCCAGGCGGATATCCGCCGAATAGGCTACGTCGCTGCGGTCCGGGGCATAGGTGATCCGCCCCTCGGCCGAACCTGCCGTCCCCCGTACGTTGAACGAGGAGGCGAGCCTGCGGATGGCATCTGACCCTTTCTCGGAAAGCGATACGGCGCCCTCTGAGGATAACTCGAAATGGAGTACGCCGAGGTGCTGGAGGTCCGGCAGCCTGGCAGCCGGAAGCACGGCCGCAATGTCGCGCGCCGTGAGGGTAGACGGGTGGAGCCGGACATCGAAGCGGATGCTGTCCGGAAGCAGGGACAGGCTTCCGTTGGCAAGCAGCCGGCTCTGGCCGCGTTCCACCCGCAGCCTGTCCACGTTCAATGCGGAGAGCGGGCCATAGACCCGGCCTTCTACCTCAATGACGTCGCCCAGCGGCAGGGAGGGGGCGAAGTGCCGTACATCTTTGCTATGGATGCGGCTGGGCTGGACATTGAGTTGAACGGTAACGCGTTCCGGTGTCTCCGAGCGGAGCGCCCGTAAGGAGTCGATCGTTCCACTCAGGCCGAGCGTCGTGGCACCGGCTCTCACCTCCAGCTGGTTGACTTCGAGACGATCTTTTTCCAGCACGATCTGTCCCTGCACGAGATCCAGAGGCAGGCCCAGGCTGGACCAGTCTCCCGAGAGGCGCTGTACCTCGACGAGCTTGAAGTGCGGCCCCCATTCCACCGTTGCGGCGGCATCGATGTCTTGCAAGCGGGTGTTGGTAAAATCGAAGACCTGTCCGTTCGCTACCGGTGCGGGGGCTGGCCCCAGGCGGCTGGTCTCGAACACCCCGTCGACGATACGGATATCGGATGAGTTCAGGGTCCATGAGGAGGGCCCCCGGCCGGAGGCGATACGAGGGCGGAAGGCATCGGCAATTGTCCAGGATCCGCTCTCCTGCCGTACCAGGTTCACTACAGGCCGGTACAGTGTTACACTGCCGACCGAAACCGTGCGGCGGAAGAGATCCCGCCAGCGCGGGCGCATTACAACGGAGTCGGCCTGGAGTACGACTGTGCCGAACGGATCGAAGATGCGTACCTGGCTGGCGTAGAGGTCGTTGAGCAGATTGCCCTTGAGCTGGCCGATTTCGATCCGTCCCTGGAGTTGATCGGCGAACTGTCGCTCGATTTCCTTGCGGAGCTCGTCACGTCCGACCTGGGTGCGGGTGAGCGCCAGGAAAATCAGGGCGAGGCCGAACGCGACAGCCACGACGGCCCTCATGGCACGGGAGGCTATGTGAGTGAGCGCGTTCAGAGGACGCTGGCGTGGCTGGTGAGCGGGCAGGTACGGCGTTCGCGGCGTGTATTCGTAGCGTCAGGTACGTGCAAATTCGATGCCCGATCAGGTGGTTTAAGTCAAGTAGAAACCTGGAAGTCGGGATATGAAATCTGCCGTCTGACGGAATGCCGGCGCTGTGGTGGCTGGTTGTTACAGATTTGGTACTTGGACCATTGCGGGATCGAACGGTTTCGCACGAATTACACCCCCGGGCTGTTCATCGCAAACTGCAAGGCTGCTTCGACTTCTGTGGGTGACGGGCGGTCCGTGACGTAGGCTTCACCGATACGCCGGAGCAGCACGAAACGAAGCGCGCCCGCTTCCGCTTTTTTATCCCCGCGCATGGCATCCATGAGGTTCTGTACCCGGTAATCACTGAGGCGCCCACCTACCGGGATCTGCCGCAGGAGACTGTCGATGCGCTCGATGGGCAGGTCCGGATGGTAAAGGTGAGAGAGGTAGAGGGCTGACCGCATACCGAGTGCGACCGCCTCGCCGTGGGTAAACTCGCCGTAGCCGGCCGCTTTCTCGATGGCGTGGCCGAACGTATGGCCGAAGTTGAGAATGGCTCGCAGTCCGGATTCCCGCTCGTCCTGGCTGACCACGTTCACTTTCACGCGTGCGGCGCGGTAAACCATTTCGTCGATGATGGAGGGATCGCGTTCCAGGACGGCGGGCCAGTTTGCTTCCAGGAACGTGTACAGGTCCGCATCGGCAATGAGCCCGTGCTTGACCACCTCAGCCAACCCGCTCGTCCACTCACGGCGTGGCAGCGTCAAGAGCGCCTCCCGGTCTACGCACACGAAAGCAGGCTGGTGGAATGCGCCGATGAGGTTCTTGCCCGCCTTGTGGTTGATGCCGGTTTTTCCCCCCAGTGCGCTATCCACCTGGGCGATGAGCGTCGTGGGAAGCTGGACCAGGGGGAGGCCGCGCAGAAGCGTGGCCGCCGCAAACCCGGCCAGATCTCCGATGACGCCGCCGCCGAGTGCGAGCACGGGCGTTTTTCGGTCGATGCCCCACTCCAGCGCGGCATCATAGATCGCGTGCAAGTATTCGTACGATTTCGTTGTCTCGCCGGGAGGAAGAGTAACGGCCCGTGCGGTCCAGCCCGCCCCGAATAGTGCACGTTCGAGTCCGGGCAAGTAGCTGTGTGCGACGTGTTCGTCCGTCACGACCAGGCAGCGGCCTCGTCGCAGGCCGCACTGCTCCATGAGAGCAGGGACGTCGGACAGGGGATGGAAGAAGATCGGGTAACCTCGCCCGCCCTCCAGCGTGATGCGGAGCGGCTGCGAAACGTCTATCTGCGGCATGGACTTGTCCTCATTAAAACATGGTAACATAGCCCGATGCCCTACTTCGGGCAATATATAACGCAGGGTTTCCGCGTATCTTCGAGCGCTGAGGTGTTGGACGGTGAAGGTTGTGCGTAAAGCGGTGCGCGGACTCGGCGCACGCCGTACCCGGCGTGCTAACTTTCAGTGTTTCAGTTTCGTCCATCAAATGGCTGATACCCCGGTGAGTGTGCCGTCCGTACTCGAGCTTGCCCGGACCATCGTAGCGCAGGCAGTGCGTCAGGGAGATACCGTCGTGGATGCGACTGTTGGCAACGGACACGATACCCTGTTTCTGGCAGAGTGCGTCGGGCCGTCCGGACAGGTATACGGATTTGACGTCCAGGAGGCGGCGATTGCGGCCACACAACTCCGGCTGCGTGAGCGGGCGCTGGCGGAGCGCGTCCACCTCCACCACGGCGGTCACGAACGGATGCGGGATGCACTGCCGCCCGACGTACAGGGCCGGATTCGTGCGGTCATGTTCAATCTGGGCTATCTCCCGGGAGCGCCTGAAAAGACGGTGATGACGCGCCCGGAGACGACCCTCGCCGCGCTGGATGCGGCATTGGACCTTCTCACGCCGGGGGGCGTCATTACGGCGGTCGTGTATCCTGCCCACGAAGGGGGGCGGGAGGAAGCGGAAGCAGTGGACCAGTGGGCGGTAACACGCCCTCGCGATAGGTGCAGGGCGTACACGTACGCTCCGCTGAACACCCTCCGGCCTGCTCCCCGGCTGGTCATACTGGAGAAGGTTGCAGGCCATCAGTTGCCCGTCCGTTAGTTGCGGCGATAAAAGAACGCAACGTTGCTGCTTGCGCTGCGTTCATGGATTCCGGAGCCGGAAGGCCATCGCAGCCCGGAACCTGCCTGTGATGGCCTCTGCGTCCTCGACGAACCGGATGTGTATCGTTGGATTCGCGAACGTTGAACGCTCAAATACGCTGTCGATAAGCGGCTGCCGGCCAAAGGCCCTTGGCAGCCGATAGCCAATCGCCCATGTGTCTCGTCCTGATCGCATACAAGCATCATCCCCTGTACGATCTCGTGTTGCTGGCGAACCGGGATGAATTTTACGACCGGCCTACGAGTCCGGCGGAGTTCTGGGAGGATCAGCCGAACGTGCTGGCAGGCCGTGATCTCAGAGCCGGCGGAACGTGGATGGGAATTACACGCCAGGGGCGCTACGCGGCGGTGACGAATTACCGGGAAGCGCCCCGCGAGGGCAGCGCCGCGCCTTCGAGGGGCGCGCTCGTTGCCGGATACCTCCTGGGGAATGCCTCTCCGGAGGCCTACATGGAACGATTGCGGTCGCAGGGTGCCAGGTACAATGGCTTCAACCTGCTCGTGGGCGACCGCGAGCATCTTTACTATTACTCCAATCGGGAGGATATCGTCCGCCCACTTGCGCCAGGTCTGTACGGGCTCAGCAACCATCTCCTGGACACGCCCTGGTTCAAGGTAGAGCAGGGAAAGGCGGAACTGGAAGCCGCACTGTACGGCGGCGGACCGCTTTCACCGGACGATCTGTTTCCGATTCTGGCAAATGAGGCTCCCGCACCGGATGAAATGCTGCCCGAAACCGGTGTCGGACTCGAATGGGAACGGGTGCTCTCTGCGAGATTCATCGCATCACCCTCCTACGGAACCCGGTCCTCTACCGTGCTCCTGATCGAACGGTCCGGGCACGTCCGGTTTGTGGAGCAAACGAGGCTTCCCGGTGCACCGGCTTCCGAGGTCCGAAGCTTTTCCTTTGACATAGAGCCCTGACGCGTGATGGAGTCCATGCAAGCGATCCTCGTGCGGTCCCCCGGAGATGCTGGCCAGCTGTTTATCGGCGAAGTCCCTCGTCCCGTACCTGGTCCGGGCGAACTGCTCGTTCGCGTCCGAGCCACAGCGTTGAACCGGGCGGATATCATGCAGCGGAGGGGAAAATATCCCCCTCCTCCGGGTGCCAGCCCGATTCTCGGGCTCGAGATGGCCGGCACGGTCGAGGCGATGGGGGAGGAGGTGAGCGGGTGGAAAGTGGGAGACCGCGTATGTGCCTTGTTGTCCGGTGGAGGTTATGCGCAATACGTAACCATTCCGCACGAGATGGCCATGCGTATTCCTTCCGGGCTTTCATTCAATGAAGCGGCGGCGATTCCGGAGGTTTTTCTGACGGCCTATCAGGCGTTGTACTGGTATGGCGGACTGGAGCAGGACCGCCACGTGCTGATTCACGCGGGGGCCAGCGGGGTCGGTACGGCGGCCATTCAACTCGTCCGCACGGCAGGTGCGTACCCGTACGTGACGGCATCCGGAGGAAAGCTCGATATCTGCCGCCGGCTGGGCGCCGAGTTGGCAATAGACTACCACAACGAGGATTTCGTGCAGGCGGTGAAGGCGCACACCCAGGGGTACGGGGCCGATATCATCCTCGATTTCATCGGTGCACCCTACTTTGCTCGGAACATCGAGACACTCGCTCTCGATGGCAGGCTCATTCTGCTGGCAACGATGGGAGGGGCCCTCGTGGAAAACTTCGACCTGCGCACGCTGTTTCGCAAGCGCGGTCAGCTCATCACGAGCACGTTGCGCACCCGTAGCGAAGCGTACAAGAGACGGCTCACCCGTGAGTTTGCGGAGTATGCCATGCCCCTGTTCGAACGGGGCGTCCTCCGGCCGGTGATCGACAGCACCTATCCCTGGGAAGACGTTGCTGCCGCTCACGAGCGGATGGAAGCCAACCTGAACACGGGCAAAATCGTACTGGAGGTCAATTAGGATCGGCCTTGTGGATAACTAACGGGCCGGGAGCGGCATCTTTTCCGTTTACAAGGCGTTTGCATGCAGGCCGCCGGTTGCGGCGGTGCGCGGAAGACAACTCGCCTCGGATGTCGAGTTGCCCTCACGCGCCACCTAATACGGAGTACGACTACATGCGAGTTGCCCGTCACAGGTACAGCGAGCGGCTTCAGCACGCTGCTGAGGAGTTTCTGATCAACCAGTTCGACGCGCCGACCCAGTTCTCGGAAACCGGCCATCTACCAGATCTCATCGAGGCGGCCATGCACATCGTCACGGGTGCCGCCTGGGTCCAGCCTGACTTTACCAAGGACCGCACGCGTGACGTGATGCTGGATGAGTATGAAAGTGGTGAGGACGACGAAGACGAGGACGAAGAATAGAGGCCATAGAAACGAAGGCCCGGCTTTTTGGCCGGGCCTTCGTGTTTCAAATGTCTGAATCGGCGGGCTTGCTAGGCACGAGCTCGCTGCGTATTTCGTCCGTCTCGTCTCGCCGTGTGTGAAGGAATGTGCGCCGGGAAAGTCGAGAATCAATTCTGCTGTAGATACACCTCGGCCCGGAGGCGCGACTTGGAGAGGAGCACCTTGGCATATCGGAAAGAAGCTTCCAGATTGCGGGCTTCCATGAGCTGCTCGGATGAAGCCTCTGCATCGCGACGTGCCCAGGCTTCCCGCTTCAACGTATATCGATCAATGGAAGTATTCAGCACGGTCATGTGTGATTTACGGGTGGAACGGGCCTCTGGGAGGCGTCGATTCCGTACCTCAACACACAAAGGGCCGAAAGGTTCACATGTTTGTAACAGTTGGTCCGGGTGAGCTTTTGTAAGCGATGCTCGCGTCGCCGGTACTCTAGTGGGCGGTTGAAGCGTTTGTTACCGGTTCCATGCACGAGGCGTATGGGTGTATCAGACACGTTGCGGTTCGGTTGAAACGGTGCGCGCTGTCTCATGTACGAGGTTTTCCGCACCCCGGTGCAGGTGAAATAAACCGGTTGTACAATGGTGACATATGTGAGCTGTCTGCGCGCGTACGGTTGCGCGCTGTTGTGCCTGCTTGCCGCGTTCCTCCTGGCCTCGTGTACCGATGATGCGAGGAAGGGCGAGATAGGCTTCCCTTCAACGGGTGGACGACAGGGGGACTCGCTGACAGGCCCCGCGTCCGCTGCGGTGGGCAACGGAATGAAGCAGCAGGCGATAGCCCGCATGCAGCAAGCCATCGTGCAGTATGAGCGGGTCGAGGGCCTGGGCGGCTGGCCGGCCATCCCGTATGGCGAAACCATAGAGCCGGGTGACAGCTCCGCCCGCATCATTCTGCTCCGCGAGTTGCTCACGAAAACAGGCGATCTAACCGGTACAGCCACACAGGAGAGCGGCAGGATATATACCCCGACGCTCGTGCAGGCTGTCATGCAGTTTCAGGCACGGCATGGCCTGGAGGCGGACGGGAGGATCGGTTCGACGACGCTCGCCGCGATGAACACCCCCGTCGAGCAGCGACTGGAGCAACTCCGGATCAATCTAAATCGCCTCCAGGAACTGCCCGATTCGATGGGACAGCGCTTCGTGCTCGTCAATATCCCCGAGTACAAGCTCCGCGCCTACGAGAACGACGCGGCCGTTCAGGAGATGGCGGTCATCGTTGGAGAGACCTATGAAGATCAGCAGACGCCGCGTTTCAGCGATGAGATGGAATACATCATCTTTCGGCCGTACTGGAACGTACCGGAGCGGATTGCTGCTGAAGAGATCGTTCCGGAAGCGCGCCTGGATCCCACGTATCTGAGCGCGAATAATTATGAGATCACCAGTGACTGGGGCCCGGATGCGGAGGTCATGGAGGTGACGCCGGAAAATCTCGACCTGGTGGAGGCAGGCACGCTGAAAATCCGCCAGAAGCCGGGCGAAGAGAATGCACTCGGGCTCGTCAAATTCATGTTCCCCAATCCATATGACGTGTATCTGCACGGCACGCCTGCGGATTACCTTTTTGGAGAGCAGACTCGAGCATTCAGCCACGGCTGTATCCGGGTGGAAAAGCCGGTGGAACTCGCGCAATTCTTGCTGTTGGATCAACCGGATTGGAGTCGCGAGAGGATCGAACAGGCGATGCATGGGGGAGAGCAGACGCGCGTTGATCTGTCCCGTCCCACCCCCATACATATCGTGTACCTGACCGCGTTTGTGGATAATGAGGGCAAGGTGCATTTCTTTGAAGACGTGTACAACCTGCAGGGCGATGGACAGCCACGCACAGGGGATCAAAGGATGCCGGAAGATCCCAATGCAATGGACCCGGGGCGGTGAACGGGCGTAAGGAGGGAATGCGGAATTCCGGCCGGAGTGTTCTCTGAATCAGGAGGAAGCTCTGGACGGGAATGTGGCGGGGCCTCGCTCTCTGGTTGTATCGAGCGGGCGTGCCCACACCACTGCGTTTGTGCATGACCTCTCTGGATCGGGATAGAACGGTAACATGCTGGTCGAGGCTCGGAGCAAAAAGATCGCCGCCATCGTAATTCTGATACTGATCGCGTTCGTGGCGCTGTGGTTGCTCGTCCCCTCCGGAATCGTCTCGGACTCGGCCCGTTTTTCTCCCGACGTGCTTGCGGCCATCCCGGCCACCTACCGGCCGGAGAAGGTCTCGTTCGCTGTGCGGGTCAAAGGCCTCAGCATACCCTACCGTGTTTTCGGTGTGTTTGTGATGCCCGGCGAGACGGTCAGCCTGGAGGCCGTCTTCGACTCCGATGGGCGCGCCGCGAGGGCGCAGGTGGTGGCAGGGAGGCTCGAGGAAACGGGAGAGGGCCGGTGGACCTGGACGGCGCCTCGGGTGACGGGCTGGTACCCGATCACCATTACGGATCAACTGACAGGGGAGATCATTCGCCTAAACGTGTTCGTCATGGAGCCCTACGATCCATCGAGCGAGTCGGTTGGCACGTTCCATATCGGCCGCTATCCGGCTCGCGCGCGCCGGAATAACCCGGTTTTTGCACGTCCGAAGGGCTTCGTTCAGGTTACGGAGTACAATGAGGACGTACTTGTCTCACCGCACTTTACGCTCGGCCAGTTCGTCAGCAAACAGTCGGCGCAATATCCGGCGTATCTCCTCTTGCAGGAAAAGCTGCTGCTGAAGCTGGAAGCCATCTTGGAGAAACTGAATGAGCGTGGTATCCACGCCAATACGCTCCACATAATGAGTGGCTACCGTACCCCGCACGTTGATGCCCTGGTCGGCACCGTAGAGACGGAAGACAGCCCCCATTTCTATGGTGCCGCCGCCGATGTCTTTGTGGATATGGACGAGGACGGCTATATGGATGATCTGGATGGCGACGGTGAGATTACGAGTGCAGACGCCCGGGTGCTGGCCGATCTGGTAGAATCGTTGCGCGAGGATACGCTATACAGTACGTTGACGGGCGGGCTGGGTATCTACGGTCCGGTCCCGCACCGCGGGCCCTTCATCCACGTAGACGTGCGAGGGCAGGTGGTTCGCTGGTGAGGCGAGGCCGTCGTCGTGCGGACTTTTCGCGGCGGCGTGTCCGCCATTGGACGTTTCACAAGGCACGTGCAGGTGGGTTATGATTTACGTCTCGGTGAAAGGCGAACGGGTACCGGCACTTGGGTTTGGTACATGGCGGTTGAGCGGAGAGGCATGCCGGGAGGCTGTCGAGGATGCGCTCAGCATCGGTTACCGTCACATCGATACGGCCCAGATGTATGGAAACGAGGCGGAAGTAGGTGCAGCCATCCAGGCCGCGGGCGTGGACCGGCGAGAAGTCTTTCTCACGACGAAGATCTGGCCCGACAACCTAGCCGCGGAGGACGTACGGCGTACGTCGGAGGAGAGCTTGCGCCGTCTCAAAACGAACTACGTGGATCTGCTGCTCATCCACTGGCCCAACGAGCGTGTGCCGCTCGAAGAGACGCTCGATGCCATGATGGAGCTCCAGCGCGAAGGCAAAACGCACCACATCGGTGTCAGTAACTTCTCGCCGGATCTTTTTCGTCAAGCGGTCGCACACGCACCCATCTTCTGCAACCAGGTCGAGTACAACCCGTTCGTGCCGCAGCAGGCCTTGCTGGAACTGGCCCGGCTCGAGGACGCGTTGCTGACCGCGTACCGGCCGCTCGCCAGAGGGGAGGTGCTCTCCGAACCCACACTCCGGGAGATCGGGGCGAGGCACGGGAAAAACCCCGCTCAGGTGGTGCTTCGGTGGCTGTTGCAGCAGGAAAACGTCGCGGCCATACCGAAGGCGGCCCGTCCCGAACATCGCCGGAGCAACTTCGATATTTTCGATTTCGAACTGAGCGAGGATGAAATGCGGCGCATTTCATCCATCGGGCAGCGCGAACGTACCCGAGTGCTCCGGTAACACCGGGATCGGCCACAAACATGCAGAAGGCTGCAGTTTCCCGCAGCCTTCCGTATTTCCAGTCTCTTGCGAGGCGTTCGCTACCGGTCGGATTTGCCGGGCATGAAATACTCGGCAGCCGCGTCCTCGACATGCGCCGGAGTATCTTCCTGCGCGGTACGAGCCGTTGCGGGACGCCGCCTAGGGCGCGCCGGGACGGGCGGCTGCTGTACCGCCGTCTCGGCACCATCATGCGAGCGCGAGGGGAGGAACTGCGGGGCGATGCGGGGCGGCTGGACGAAACGGCCCCGCTCGTCCACAGGCACCCACTGCTGCGGGAGATCGTAGAGATACCGCCCGATGCCCCACTGCACCGCCGCGCGGCGCATCGCATTCGAGAGGCCGCCTTTTACGGGTTCGATATCCGTATTCTCGGCACCATCCCACTTCGTCACCCACTCGTTTCCAATCCGGATCGAGATCCCGCAGAGGATGCCGCCGCCGGGGCCGGTCGTGAACTCGTTGCGCCAGTTCTCGGGGCCGACCACGTCGTCCAGCCGGTCCATGATCGCACGATTCGTAATGTAGGCCGCAGCGAGTCCCTTGCCCGTCTTCTTCGAAATCGTGATCGGTTTCCATTCGACATCCTCAGCCGGGAAGAAATCGCTGAGGCGTTTGAGATCTATCGTTTTCTCCATCACAGTCACCAGTCTCGAGCTTCAAGTGGTAGGTTGGCAATAAGATAGACTGTGCGAGTGACAGCCTCTTGTCATACCTGCTACGGGTGATATCTGGTTACGAGACAGATTGCTCACCGCTGTATAACCTGCCGGGTCCGAAGGAGAGAAGGTGGTGGTGAAAACGCCGTAACCCGGAGAACGCGTCCTGCGGGGATGCGATACAAGGACGGCCTGTATGCGGATCGCTCGGTCGGCGTGCAGATCGTTCACGGGAAACAGCACTCATCAATGCCATCGTGTAGAGGACACCCATGCATCCAGAGCAGATCAAGACCGTGCCGGCTCAGCATCAGGATCGGCAGCCGGGGATCGAGTCGGAAATGACACCGGAACCGATCTATATCCGGGATACCTACCGGGGGAGCGGTAAGCTCCAGGATCAGGTTGCGCTCATCACCGGTGGCGACAGCGGCATCGGTAGAGCCGTAGCCGTGCACTTTGCACGGGAGGGCGCTGACGTAGCCATCGTCTACCTCAATGAGCATGACGATGCCTCCCGGACGAAAGAGCTCGTCGAGCAGGAGGGACGCCGATGTGTCACGATCCCCGGTGATGTGGGAGATAGGTCCTTCTGCCAGCGGGCCGTTCAGCGAACCATCGAGACCTTCGGAAAGCTGGATATCCTCGTTAACAATGCCGGGGAGCAGCACGTAGCACAGGACCTTCGCGATATCACCGAAGAGCAACTCGTCCGGACGTTCCGCACGAACATCTTCGGCCAGTTCTTCATGACACAGGCCGCACTCGATCACCTGGAGGGTGGCAGCGCCATCATCAACACGACGTCGATAACGGCTTTCGAGGGCAATGAGCGATTGATCGACTACTCGGCTACCAAAGGCGCTATCCTGGCGTTTACGCGCGCGCTTGCATCCAGCCTGGCCGATAAGAAGATCCGTGTGAACGGGGTGGCGCCGGGACCCATCTGGACGCCACTCATTCCCGCCTCATACCCGGCCGAAGCGGTAGATAAATTCGGTCAGGATGTGCCGCTCGGGCGTGTGGGGCAGCCGGCGGATGTGGCGCCGTCCTACGTCTTCCTGGCATCGGAGGACGCTGCCTATATGACGGGCACCGTCCTCCACCCGGACGGCGGCAGGTCGCCCCAATGATCGGCTCCGGAGTGTGTGTCTCCGCAATGAGGTTCGGCGCGCCTTGCCCTGGTACGAGATCGTGAACAAGACACGCCGAGCCTTCTGTTTCACAGGCGGATACCACGTTGCTTGTTGAGGGGAGTTTGAATCGTCCGGAAGAGGCGTGCTACAGGTTTGATGAACGGGGGAGTAGATGAGCCAGACGCATTGATGCCGCTCGATCTCGCAGGGAATCCGGAGGCGTCCGCGCGGTACGCGGGTCTCCGCTACGTGAGTGACACCGACCCGGGCTACCGGCGCATCCGGCGTGGAAGCGGGTTTGCATACGTCGGTCCGGACGGAAACACCGTCCGGGACGAAGCGCTGCGCAAGCGGTTCGAGCGGCTGGTCATACCGCCTGCGTGGACCGAAGTGTGGATCTGCAAGCATCCAAGGGGGCATCTGCAAGCCACGGGACGGGACGAGAAGGGGCGCAAGCAATACATCTATCACCCGAAATGGTCGAAGATCCGCAACGAGACGAAATTCGGCCGCATCGTTCCTTTCGGGGAATCCCTGCCTGCCGTTCGCGAGCGCATCGAACACGACCTTCGAAAGCGCAACCTGACCCGGGATAAGGTGCTCGCAGCGGTCGCAAGCCTGCTCGACGCCACGCACATTCGTATAGGCAACGATGCATACGCCAGAGAAAATGCATCCTACGGCCTCACGACGATGCGAGACGAGCACGTGCGGTTCAACGGGTCGAAGTGTGTATTCAGCTTCAGAGGCAAGAGCGGAAAAGAGCACTGCGTCGAACTGGACGACCCGCGCCTCGTGCGTATCGTGCGGGAATGCCGGGACATCCCCGGATACGAACTCTTTCAGTATTACGACGAGGAGGGAGGGCGCGGCGTCATCAGCTCGCAGGACGTGAATGCCTATCTACGCGATGTCACGGGGCAGGACTTCACGGCAAAGGATTTCCGCACCTGGGCCGGCACCGTCCACGCGGCGGTCGCCTTGACCGAGATCGGTCCCGCAGAAGGGGAGAAGATGGCCCGGAAGAACATCGTCCGCATGGTAAAACACGTGGCGGAGGAACTGGGCAATACCGCCGCGGTGTGCCGGTCGTACTACATCCACCCGGCCATCATGGATGCCTACCAGGAAGGATGGCTGCTCGACCGTTGGCCGGAGTATTTGGGCCGGGAAGCGCCGGAACATCTCCAGCCCGAAGAAAACGCACTCCTCCACTTCCTGCGCGATCATCTCGGGCTATTCGCAGAGAAGGGATCATAGCCCGGTTTTGTAACTCGGAAGGTGGTTTGTCAGGCCGATAGCACTATGCTGTCGGCCTTTGTTTGTTGATACGGGGTGTGGTCCTAACATTTTGAACATGTGGTCCCTATTAGTCCAATAAATATCGGCGGGAATGGTTCGATTTTGTAATTCTTTGCTTATCGGAAGCGTTTTCATTAAATAATGTCATTGACATTGGCGAATTGCCTTAGTAAATATGGGTAAATATTAAATAGACATGTTAAAGTAGCAGTGCGCCGGTACTGGTCCCCTGTCGCAGCTGGTGAACATGAGCGCAAGGAGAACTGCACGATTCAACCGTATTCACTACACCAATCACGTCCCCAACGCACCATGAAACCACATCTCAAACAGGTGTTTGCCACCCTGATGCTCCTGTTCATTGCTGCTCCGGCCGCACAGGCACAGGTTGATCTCTCATCGTCCGTCTTCTTCGGTAGTCCGTACGTGTGGCGAGGCGAGGTGCTCTCCTCCGGGTGGGTCTTTCAGCCTGCTATTACGGTCTCATACAGCGGACTCTCGGCGACGATCTTCGGTAACATCGATCCGAACAGTATGTGGGCGAACGACAACGTTCACCTCCAGGAGGCGGACGTTACGCTCGCCTATGGAACCTCGTTGAGCAACGTTGCACTCAGTGCGGGATACACATTCTATAACTTCCCCACTCCGGTTGACGATGAGGTTCAGTTGCTGAACACGCAGGAATTCTTTGTGTCGGCAGGTCTTACGAGTGGTCCCGTACAGCCCTCCATCTTCGTCGCCTATGATTTCGATGAGAACGTGCAGAACAGCCTGAAAGGCGTGTACGCTGAGGCGAAGGTCGGCGTCCCGTTCAGTGTAGGCGGGCACGAGTATGGCCTGGGAGCAGCGCTCGGTCTGGACGGTGGTTACCTGCTTCCCGGCGATGAGACGCGCCTCAGTCACCTTGCCCTCACGGCGAGCACGGCGTTCGAGGCCGGCTCGATCTCCATTAGTCCGCTGGCCGGCTTCCAGGCGAGCCTTGCGGATGTGTATAAGGAGAGCTTCGGTGACACCTTCTTCTATGGCGGCCTTACGGTCGGTTTCTAAGGTAGCCGGGTTCGTTGCATGAACCGGGAGCCGCTCGGTATGCCCGGGCGGCTCCCGGCATGGATTGCAGGTCGGTTCCAGGATGCGAGGCTGATGGGAACCTCGTGTGTGTCGACCCGGGCAGCGTGATCCTTAGTTGTGTAGGGATATGTTGAATAGCTACATCCCTTGTTAAGCAAACCTGCTAGACTGCAAAAATTTTTTATCCGGCGACTTGATCTGGCTGGCATGTATCATTAAAATGTTAGGCAGACAAGGCGAATCGCTTAACAATAATGTGGTAAATCAATGAAACGCCGACTTTCGCTTCTCCTTCTGCTACTGGCTGCTACAGGGACACGTGCGGTCATGGCGCAGGATGCCGCTTCAGAATCCGCCATATCGGGAGCGGACACGTCCTGGGTGATGATGGCTACGGCCCTGGTGCTGTTGATGACCCCGGCCCTTGCCTTTTTCTACGGTGGGCTCGTGCGGTCGAAGAATGCACTCAATACGATGATGATGAGCTTCATCGCATTCGGGTTCTCGGGCGTACTCTGGGCGATTGTCGGCTACTCGCTCGCATTCAGTGAGGGGACCGGATTCATTGGTGGCTTCGATTTTGCCTTCCTGAACGGCGTGGGGCTGGAAGCGAGCGGCACCATTCCGCACATTCTCTTCATGGCGTTTCAGGGCACGTTCTTCGTCATCACGGCAGCGCTCATATCCGGTGCCATCGTGGAGCGGATGAAGTTCAGCGCGTACCTCGCGTTCATCTGCCTCTGGGGCGTGTTCGTCTATGCACCCGTCTGCCACTGGGTCTGGCAGTCGGGCGGCTGGATTTTCCAGATGGGAGCGCTTGACTTCGCGGGGGGCGCGGTCGTCCACGTGAACGCCGGCGCCGCTGCGCTCGTGGCCGCGCTGGTGCTCGGGCCGCGTAAAGACTACGGCCGTCAGGCGATCCTGCCGCACAACGTGCCCTTCGTGTTGCTGGGAGCCGGGCTCCTCTGGTTCGGCTGGTTCGGCTTCAATGGCGGTAGTGCGCTGGCTGCCGGCGAGCTCTCTACGGTCGCGTTTGTGAATACCCTCCTCGCTCCGATGGCAACGCTGCTCGTATGGAGCTTGCTCGATTTCGCGCGCAGCAAGAAGGTCACCGCGGTCGGTGCTGCCACCGGCATCGTCGTGGGGCTCGTCGCCATCACGCCCGCCGCAGGTTTCATCTCACCCATGTCCGCCCTTGCGCTCGGTGCCATCGCCGCATTCCCGAGCTACTTCCTCATCGTCTGGCGTGCGAAGACCAAACTGGACGACTCGCTGGACGTCTTTGCGGCGCACGGCGTCGGGGGGCTCGTCGGTGCTGTTCTGACAGGCGTCTTTGCGGAGGCGGCCTGGAATCCGGCGGCAAGCGGTCTGCTGTTCGGCAATCCCGGGCAGGTCGTAACGCAGGTCATCACGGTAGCTGCGGTATTCGCCTACAGCGGCGCATTGACCTTTGTGATTCTGAAGGTGCTCGGTGTCGTGATGGGGCTCCGGCCGGATCTCAAGCGGGAAGGCATCGGCATGGACGTCGTCAACCATGGCGAAGAAGCCTATACCGAAGGCGAAGGCGCCGTGCTTCTGCTCGACGACGAGATGAAGCCGGTTAGAGTCCGCACTGCCGCGACGAAGCAGCAGCTTGCCCATGCATGAGCCGCTCTGCGGAAAACGTCTTACAACGTCTGAACAGATACCGCCATGAAAATCATACGCGCCATCATCCGGCCCGAAAAGCTGGGCGACGTGCTCAAAGCATTATTCCAGGCCGAGGTGACCGGCCTCACGGTTACCCGGGTACAGGGGCACGGAGGCGAAACGGAAGAAGTCGAGACATACCGGGGCACGACGGTCAGAATGGAACTGACCGAGAAGGTGCAACTGGATGTCGCAGTGTCGGAGCCCTTCGTGGAACTGACCGTGCGAGCAATCCTGAGTTCCGCGCGTACGGGTGAGGTCGGCGACGGAAAGATCTTCGTCATGCCCGTCGAAAAGATCTACCGGATTCGTACGGGAGAGGAGGATACAGCTGCCGTTACACCGGTAGTCATGGCCTGAACGGGGAGTTCGGGTGATGGGGGTCGCCGAAGGGCACTGCACGCACGTGCAGTGCCCTTCGTGCGTTATACCGTACCGCGCACGGCTCATGCGCTCTTTGCCCATGAGGCGTTCAGGTCGTTGGCATCGACACCGAAGTGCGCCAGGGCGCGATCGTACGTTCTGATCCATCCGGCCGGGTACTCCCGTGCAAAGCGGCGGACGACGAGTTCGGGTTCTGCGTCTCGCTCGGGCCATTCGAAGGACTCGCCCTCATACTCGTCTTCGAAGGAGGGTCTGCTGTAGGTGATCCGGTACTCGGTATCCGATGGCTTGGGCTTGCTGGAGTACGCTTCGGATGTGGCCAGCGTGTTCAGATTGACATGACCTCGCGTGCTGAACAGTTCGGGCTCCCACCGGGCAATGAGGGTCAGGCAATCGTGGAGCCGGTGCAGCACGTCGGCCCCCCGGAACCGGTACAGTACGTCTACGGCACCGGTGCCCACGATCAGGGCGTCGCGCAGGCGCTCCTGCTCCTCGTCGCCCACCTCGCTCAGGTCTCCGATCTCGAATCCGAACCGGCGTGACCTGAACTCCACGACGAAATCGATCCAGAACGTTCCGCCGGGCGTCTTGACGCGATGCTGATACGCGAGCGAGCACACCGGCGTAAGGTACTTGACCAGGTGCCATGCGAATTCGTCCTCCAGCGGGCGCTCGTACGGCGGGTCATAGAATAAGGTGGGCTCCATCAGGGGGTGATGAAGCTGTACCCCTTCGGAACGGCCCGTTGACGGGCGCTGGCGAATGTTGAATTGCTCCTGCATACCGGTGCCCTCGAATACAGGTGTATTGTCTTGTTTTCAAGTAAGATATGCAGGATGGGTGACAACTAAATGTCATAGGGTTGTCGAGGAAAGTAACGAACGTGCGACGGCATCTGCGGGAACTCGACCCCGATTTCCGCCTCATACCACCCCACCAACGTCATACCCGGCTCCAGACCACATTCGCGTCAAGGAAGCCCGTTAGCTTCTTCAAACAGGGCGATACTTGGCACCAGACCTGACAGGTTTTGGAAACCTGTCAGGTCTAGCCCCCCCGCAACACGATACACGTACAAACCTGTACATTCTGTGCCATTCAAGTTGCTGGCCTCCGCACGTTAAGGCAGTACCGTGTATGTGCTTCATATGTGAAATTTGGAGCCGTTTTTGCTCGGAATGAGACAGGTTGTTCCGGTCCGGCTCTCCGTGTATTCTAGGGCGTCTGTCCTGCCCGGTTGTTCTTCATGCAGGGGATCACGCCGGAATGCGTCGAGGGGTGGACTGGACAGTGCTGTACCGGACCGTATGCAGGGGTAGTCATTCCTATATGCGTTTTCTTCTTTGCCTGATCGCGGCGCTCGGGGTCAGTACCGCCGCATTCGCACAGGGATTCAATACGTTCAACGGGCGCAATCACCCCGAACTGGACTGGCAGGTCGCTGAGACACCCCACTTCAAGATCATGTACCCCGCCCACCTCGCGGGCATCGAGGCGCAGGCTGCGCCCATTGCAGAGGCCACTTACGAGACGCTCTCCCAGAACCTGAAGGTCACCTTCGACAAGAAAATCCGCATCTACCTCTCGGACGAAGACGAGATCGTGAACGGATTTGCTGTCGCTGTCGATGATCCGTACACCAATATCTGGGTTCATCTCAACGAAGTGGCAGACGTGTGGACGGGGGAGGAGAAGTGGCTGCGGAAGGTGCTCGCACACGAACTCACGCACATCTTCCATTACCGGGCCACGCGCTCCAACCTCGGCTGGTTCGGCAACCTCTTCGCCAATCCACTGCCCCGTTTCTGGACGGAGGGGCTTGCCCAGTATGAGACCGAGAACTGGGACGCCATGCGCGGCGACCGCTGGCTCCGTACCGCCGTGCTGGACGACCGGCTCTCCTACAGCGACGGGCGTTCCCTCTGGAACGGTCGCCTGCTTTATGCCGTCGGCAACTCCCAGGTCCGCTACTTCGCCGGGCAATATGGCGATTCGACGCTGGCAAAGCTCCTCGCGCATCGGAAGAAAACCCTGCTTGGCATCGGGAGGGTCCACGATTTCTATGATGCCTTCCAGGCGACGGTGGACAAACCCTACAGGCAGTTTTACGATGACTGGCGGCGTCACGTAAATGTCTACTACAACACGATCGCGGGCCAGTTAGAGCTACCGGACTCGCTCGGCGTGAAGCCGCTCGCCGCGCCGGGTGCCTACATCTACGATCTCCAGTACAGCCCGGATACATCCCGGGTCGCAGTGCTCTCGGTCGCCTCGCTGGATCGCCCCATCCGGCGGCTGTACGTCGTCAACCGGACGACGAAGGAGCAGGAGATCATCGCGGAGGGTTCCATCAATGCGCCGATCTCCTGGAGTCCGGATAGCAGGCGCATCGCCTACTCCCGCTCCACACGCGGCGCACACGGCTCGATTCTCAACGACCTGTACCTGGTCGATGCGGACGGACGCAATCGCCGCCGCCTCACGCATAGTCGCCGCGCCTTCGCGCCTGCCTTTGCCCCGGATGGGCAGCGGCTCGCCTTCATCGGTTCGGAGAGGGGCACGGGCAACATCTTCGTGCTGGATCTCCGCACGGGGAAGGAGACACAGCTTACCCGGTTCACCGGGGATGTCCAGCTCTCAGGGCTGCGCTGGCATCCCACGGATGAGCAGCTGGTCTTTTCACGGTTCGATGCCGACGGCACGCGCGATATCGTGCTCCTCGATCTCACCACGAACGAGCTGACGCCGATCACGCCTGGAGAGGCCGATGACCGCATGCCGGTCTGGAGCCCCGATGGCAGCCAGATCGCCTATACGTCGCTGCGGGACGAGGTGCCCAACGTATTCATCTATGATCGCGCCACGGACACGCATCGGCGGGTGACCCACCTCGCCACGGGTGCCACGGCAACCGACTGGTACGTGGCGGATTCCCTCGGCGCGCCCGAAAACCTGATCGTCGTCTCCAGCATCTCGAAATCCAACGACAAGGCTTACCGGATCGACGCAGATCGCACGGCCCCCGACGTGCACGTAGAAGTACCGGAAGCGTACGCGGCCTGGACGACGCAGCGGCCGCCCAACGAGATTCCGGCTGTGATCCCGCCCGATCCTTCGCTCATCCAGCGCCGCTACAAGTATGATTCATGGCGCAATATCACCCATGCAGCCACACTCCTGCTTCCGTATTACGATAGTATGGACGATTTCGGCATTGCGGGCGCAAGTGTCTGGACCGAGCCCCTGGCGAAGCACATCCTGGCCTTCGTTGGCGGCGTGTCGTTCACCCAGCCCTGGGAGCGCAGCCTGTTCGCTGCGTCGTATACGAACAACCAGTGGTACCCGAGCCTCATCTTCAGCGTGTACCGCATGCCCACGAACACGCGGTTTTATGGAAACGACCTGCTCGTCGAGAACTTCGGTGGGGGCGACGTGACGGCGATCTGGCCGCTGGACTGGTCGGACCGACCGTATACCTCCACCACGTTCGAGTCGCGCCTCCGCTACGTGGACATAGACCCGCTCGAAATCGAAGCCTTCGAAAGCACGTCGGACGACCTCCCCGCTCCGGAGTCCGGCCAGCAGGCGGACCTTCAACTCGCGCTGACCTACAAGCGCCAGCGGCCCTACCGCCTTGCGGTGATCCATCCGCTCGATGGATTCGGCGTGAGGGCGGAGATCCGGGGCGCCGCGCCGGTGCTCGGCGCCGATAGCCGCTTCGTGCGGGGCGATCTCTCCGGCTTCGGCATTCTGAAGACGTTCGGACTACAGCGCCTGTACCTGTACGGACGGGCGCAGGTGCAGGAGGGGAGCGCCTTCGCGCAGGATTATGTCGGGCTCTCCCGGTACGATGACATCCAGATCGGCATTCCCGGTTTCCTGCCCTTCCAGCTTGGCGATACGGAGCGGGTACGTGGCTACCGCAGCTATGCCCTCGGCGACCGCATGCTCTTCGGCTCAGTCGAATACCGGGTGCCGCTCGTGCCGGACCTCCAGACGAACCTGTTCGGCATGCTCTCGCTCGGCGGCACCAGCCTCGCGGCCTTTGCAGACGGCGGCCTCGTCTGGACCGGCGCAGACTACGAAGACGCCGTCAGGCGGCTCGGCGTCGGGTTAGAGCTCAAGAATGCGCTGCAGATCTTCAACGTATTCGAACTGAGCCACGCCCTCGGCATCGCCCAGCCCGCCGAGTTCCTGGGCACGGACGAGGCATACGAGATCTACTACCGCATCCGCGCGGCCATTCCGTTCTGACCGTGTAGCAAGGCGCACGGCTGAGTAGGACGGGATCATTCCGTTCCTCGGGTGGATCCGCACTCCGGCCCGGTACGGAAATAGTCGGTTTCGCGTCTCCAAAGGTTGACTACCATGCTCCTGTAGAGGCGCAGCATGCTGCGTCTCTACCGAAAGGGTGCGCTATGCTGGCTGCGAATGCGGCCCTCTTTTCAGCACCAGATACCTCCCTGAATCAGGCAGGACTTTCGTATACTAGACCCATCGCGCCACAGGCGATTCGTTCCATATAACACGTCCGGCAGACAGGCTCCATACCCTGTGCCGGGCCGGTAATGATCCTGCACGAGAATGCTTCCCAACGGCATACTGTTCATCGTATCCATCCTGGTCGTTCACCTGTTTCCCGGCAAGCCGGTATCCTCAGTCGAAGTAGCGGAGGACTCGACGCTACGGGTGATGTCCTTCAATATTCGTTACAATAACCCGGGCGATGGCCCGAACGCCTGGCCGCACCGCAAGGAGACCGTCGCGAGCGTGATCCGATTTCACGAGGCCGACCTCGTCGGTCTCCAAGAGGCCCAGAAAGGCATGCTGGCACAACTGGACAGCCTGCTACCCGGCTTCGACTGGTTCGGCCCGCCCCGTTCGACCGGCGATGCCGGCGACGAGTACACGGCCATTCTGTACCGGACCGACCGGCTGGAACTGCTCGACCAGGGCGCCTTCTGGCTTTCTGAAACGCCAGACGTGCGTGCAAGTAAGGGCTGGGATGCCGCCCTGCCGCGCAATGCCACGTGGGGCAAGTTCAGAGACCGGTCCACGGGAGAGATCTTCTTCCACCTCAATACGCACTTTGACCACATGGGCAAGCAGGCCCGCGCCGAGAGCGCCCGTCTGCTGCAACGCAAGCTGGCCGAGATTGCCGGATCCGCTCCGGTCGTCGTCACAGGGGACTTCAACACCGGCCCGGACTCTGCGCCCTATCGAGTCCTGACCTCCGGCGCCGAAGGAGCGTCGATCACGCTGCGCGACGCGATGGAAGTCTCGATCTTGCCGCACCACGGGCCCACGGCTACCTGGAACGGATTCGAGGAGATCTCGCCGGGGCAGCGAATCGACTTCATCTTCGTCAATGACGGCGTACGTGTGCTGCGCCACGGTATACTGTCTGAAATAACGGAAGATGGGCGTTTCCCGTCCGATCACTTGCCTGTACTCGCGGAGGTGGACATTTTGTAGCCGCTGCCTCCATACACGGAACACGCCAACCTGCTCCGGAGGGTGCATCACATGTGCTACGGTCTCAGGCTGAACCAGGTCCTGCTCGTTCTCACAACGGTCGCATTACTCGGCGCGTGCCGTGAACAGGAGGTGGGCAGGGATGAGGAGGGTAATCTCGTGTTGGGCGGTACGGAAGTGGAGGAGACCCTTACGCGCGGGGTGAATCCGGGCACCCGTCCGCTCGTGCTAGACGGGTTCAGTGGAGCCATCCAGTTACGAGGCGTCGCGGGCCAGACAGCCACTCTGCAGCTCGTCAAGAAAGCGCGTGGCCGTGATGACGAGAATGCCCGTGCGTTGCTGAACCGGATCCAGATCAAGGAGTCCGGCGATACGCAGGCGTACCGCTATGTGATGACGTCGGACGAACCATCTCGGACACAGGTGGACGTGCGAGGGGAGGTACCTGCCGGAACCGACCTGCGGATCGAATTGCAGAACGGGAGCGTGGACCTTGCGGGTATTACCGGTCCCATCTCGATTCAGCAGCAGAACGGCAGCATTCGTATCGAGGCGGCTGCCGGGGATGTACAGGCGATCACACAGACGGGTACGGTAGACGTCGGGTTTCAGGTGGTGCCCCCGGATGCCAGCGTTCAGCTGAGCGCGACCAGCGGCAATGTCACGCTCGCCGTGCCCGCGAATACCGACGCTCGGATCGAGGCCGAAACCAAAGTGGGCAACATCCAGGTGGGGCAGGAACTGCGTTTCACCAACCAGAGCCTGCAGCCGATGGGGGCAGGGAATACGTTCGTCGCGCGGATGGGCGGGGGAAATGCGGCGATACGGCTACGGACTCAGGTCGGCAATATCCGCATCGAACAGACTGGCACGACTCCCCCTGCCGCCCCGGCGCAGGCGCCCGCTCCGCCCGCACAGGCGGCCTCCGGAGACTCGGTGCAGGCGAGATGACCGCCTGCGGGTTCAACGCCCTGCTTCGCCGCAGACGCGGTAATTTCAGTGCCTTCGTCCGCGGCGGTCGCCATGTCCAGTTCGATGTGATCATCCAGGCCATCCTATGCAAACCACATTCGAACGCAAGCTCGTCTCCACCGGAACCCCCTGGGAACCCGTCGTAGGTTACTCCCGGGCGGTACGCATCGGGCCGCACGTGTACGTCTCCGGGACGACCGCAACCGGTCCGGATGGCCGCCTGGTCGGAAAAGGGGATCTGTATGCCCAGTCGATTCAAACCCTAAAAAATATCGCTTCGGCCCTGGAGCAGGCCGGCGCCGGCCTGGAGCACGTCGTCCGTACGCGCATCTACGTGACGGACATTGCGAACTGGGAGCAGGTCGGACGGGCGCACGGGGAGTTCTTCGGCTCCATACGCCCGGCCACGAGCATGGTAGAAGTCAGCCGGTTGATCGACCCCGACATGCTCGTCGAAATCGAAGCCGTCGCATTCATCCCCGAACCCTAGCCCCTAAAGTCCTACCCGGCCCCGACCGCATTGGCGTCAAGGAAGCACGTTAGCGCCCTCAAACAGAGCGATACGGCTTACTTCAAAACACAAACTCCCCCCACCAACGTCATGCCCGGCCCCGACCGAGCATCCAGGCAGCACGACCTGAAGGAGCCCTTACATCCCACCCCACATCGTAGGGGCACACCGTCGGTGTGCCCTCCATGATACACGCTCCATTCCAGGCAAGGATCAAGAGTAGGGCGCCCCGAGATCGTGTAGAGACGCAGCATGCTGCGTCTCCCCTGAAGAACAGCCTTGCCAACACGTCCTGCCCGATCTCGGCTACGTGCGACGATACTCCCGGACCTGGTTTACAGCGCCTCGAGCTCCTCGGGGTCGTAGAGCGCTCCACCGGCGGGTTCGAGCGGGAAGACCACCGTGAATGTACTCCCAGTTCCGGGTTTGCTTTCCACGGAAATCTCTCCGCCCATCAGGCTCACGAGGCGCTTCGTGATGGGAAGTCCGAGACCGGTACCCTCCTTCGGCATTTCACCGGGTTTCCGGTGTCGCGTGAACTCCTCGAAGAGACGAGGCAGGAAGGTCTCACTGATGCCGGGACCGGTGTCCTCGATATCGATTCGAACATTCGGTTCATCTACGGATAGTCGCACCGTGACGCCGCCCCGGTCCGTAAACTTGATGGCGTTTCCGATGAGGTTGTTCAGGATGCGGTGGTAGAAGGTCACATCCACCCACGCATGCAGAGGATCGGACGCGGCGTGCAGGTCCAGCTTTAACCCTTTTTCTGTAGCCAGGGGCTTGAGCAGCACCAGCGCTTCTCGCGTTTCTGTCACGAGATCCACGTAGGCCCAGGACGGCTCAATCGACGTCGCCTCCAGCCGGGCGAAGTCGAGGATGGAGTTAAGCGTGGCCAGCAGTCGCGCGCCGGCTTTGGCGATCAGGGTCGCGAACTCGTGTGCCGTGCCGGTCACCTCGCCTGCAAGCACGTTCGAGAAACCGATGATGCTCGTGAGCGGCGTGCGCACCTCGTGGCTGAGGCTGGCGAGGAAGGTTGTGCGGGTGTGGACGAGCCGCTCGGCTTCCTGCTTCGCCCGCATCAATTCCTCCTGGACCAACCGATGCGGAGTGAAGTCGTGCGTATGTACGACGATGGCGTCCACGTTCGGATCGTTGAGTTGATTCGTGGCGCTCGATTCCAGCCAGATCCAGTCTCCGGAAGCTGTGCGGAAACGGTAGGGCTCGATGCTGGCCTCACTCGGGGAATCGCCTTGCTCCCGCAGCATGTCGAATGCGGCTCGGACACGCTCGGCATCCTCGGGATGTACGTACTCGAAGAGGTTGTGACCGATGAGGTCCAGTTGGGAGAACCCGGTTGTGCGCGCCGACGACGGGCTCTGGTAGATGATAACGCCGCGGTGATCCAGCAGCGTGATCATGTCGGAGCTTTTCTGGACGAGTGAGCGGAACCGCGCTTCGCCCCGCGCAAGCTCGCGATGCGCGAGTTCCAGTTCCCTGGTTTTCTGGTTGAGCTGCCGGAACGTGAGGCCTTCGTATACCCAGGCCAGCACCGCCATCGCTGCGGCCACCAGCGTATACCCCAGCGTCCAGAACCAGGCCGAAATCTGGCTGGAGAAGAGGTTGGCCCACCTCGGATTCGTATCCAGCACCCTGAACCCCAGGAGCGCTTCGGCGATGATTGCGATGCCGACTACCATGCTGGCCCGTGGTCCGATGATGGCCGATGCGAGCCAAGGTAGGATCAGGTTGATCAGAAAGGCCGAGTCGAGAATGGCATTCCCCATGAAGGAGATGAGCGCCATACTGATGAACATCTCGCCGATGAGTAGCCAGCCGGCAAGGCGCGTGGACCCGGTGTAGCGAAAGATGAGCAGGTTGATCGCGGAGGCCGCACAACACAACAGCAGGATGATCCAGGACGGATCGACTTTGCTGGTCAGCCATACCCCCTGAATGACGAAAAGCAGCGCAAACGGGATGAAGACGAGTGTGGTGATGACCAGGAAATAGCCCCGACGTGATCGATCCGGATCGTCGTTGAGGATATCGGTCGAGATAAACCACCCCATCAACGATCGCAATGGCCTGTGCTGCAGAGAAAGTGACGCAGGATCGCTTATCGGCATACTCGGTTCGTCGTCTCGGCTGAAGGGGTGCGATGCCATCGGGGCGGCCTCTTTCGATCCGTTGTACCGATCCGCTGAACTGCTAAACGTAGCAGAAGATGTGTCCGAGTACACAGGTAAACTGGAGTAAAAATGGGGACCTCTCAGGCGACATCATCAAGTATATCTTTCGCCATATACCTATGCAAGCAATTCTGCACTGAGGAACGGTTGTGCTGCCAAAATTTTCTAGAATTGCCTCCGGAGCGTTTTGGGATACAATTAATCCCATATTCAGGAAGGTCGTTGCCCTCGGCGCGGGTTAACGATGTAGCTTCACCGCGTACCTGTATCACGCCCGGCACAGAAACCTATGATTGCCCGCTATACGCGCCCTGAAATGGCGCACCTCTGGAGTGAAGAACAGCAATTCCAGTCCTGGCTCGATGTCGAGCTTGCCGCTTGCGCCGCTTGGTCGGAAATCGGTGTCATCCCGAAAGAAGACGTTGAGCGGCTGTATCAGCACGCTCGTTTCGATATCCGGCGCATCCATGAGATCGAGCAGACCACCCATCACGATGTGGTGGCGTTCACGCGAGCTGTCAGTGAGTCGCTGGGGGAAGAGAAGAAATGGGTCCACTACGGTCTCACGTCTTCGGACGTAGTCGATACGGCCCTGTCATACCGGCTCAAGCAGGCTAACGAGCTGCTGCGGGAGGCCCTCGTGCGGCTGATCGATGTGCTTGCTACACGGGCACGCGAGCACAAGTATACCCTCATGATGGGGCGTACCCACGGGGTTCACGCAGAGCCCACCACCTTCGGGCTCAAGCTGGCGCTCTATTATGCCGAAATGCAGCGCAACCTTACCCGGTTCGACGAAGCCGCTGAAGACGTGCGGGTAGGCAAGCTCTCCGGGGCCGTCGGCACGTTCGCCCACATTCCACCCGAAGTGGAACGTATCACCTGCGAGCGGCTGGGACTCAAACCCGCGCCGATCTCGACACAGGTGCTCCAACGCGATCGCCACGCCTTTTATATGAGCGTGCTGGCGCTCATCGGGGCTTCGCTGGAGAAGATGGCAGTGGAAGTGCGCGGACTCCAGAAGAGTGAGGTGCGCGAGGTGGAGGAAGCCTTCGGGAAAGGGCAGAAGGGGTCTTCCGCGATGCCCCACAAGCGCAACCCCGTGGGATCGGAGAACATCACCGGCTGCGCGCGTCTGCTGCGCGGCTACATGGTATCCGCCTACGAAAACGTGGCCCTCTGGCACGAGCGGGACATCTCGCATTCCGCCGTCGAGCGCGTCATCCTGCCGGATGCCACGACCGTTCTGCACTATGCCCTGCACCGGTTCGCCACGATCATCCAGAACCTCGTCGTATACCCGGAGAACATGGCCCGCAACATGGAGCGGACGTACGGCCTCTACAATAGCCAGCGGCTCCTGCTGAAACTCGTAGATAAGGGCCTCAGCCGGGAATCCGCCTACGACACCGTACAACCCCGTGCGATGCAGGCGTGGGAGGAAGGACGCTCCTTCCGTGATATCGTGCTCGAAGATCCCGCCATCACGAGCCATCTCTCACAGGAAGAAGTTGAAGAGGCCTTCGATCCTCGCTATCACCTCCGCAACGTCGATCTCATTTTCGAGCGGGTCGGACTGGGGTAAGGCACGTGCCGCAAATCCGCCATCTGTGTAACGAAACAGGCTGCCAGGCATAATCCGGCAGCCTGTTTCATTATACGGCCGCCACGTGTTGTACGAGACTTTCTTTAGAGGACTCTCGCGAATGACGTTACAGGTTCGTATCATAGCGCCAATTGCATACCTGAAGCGCCTTTTCCATAGCCGGGCGGCAAGTCCTAGCCCGGTCCCCTGCCTGCTTCACCAAAACCTGTTGACATCGCGCGGCCGTATGGCCGCGTGCCTCCCTCTACGTAGGCTTGCTACCCCTCATCCCATTTCCTGATGGTAGTGTTATGAGATTTGCTACGAAATGGTGCACGCTCGTCGTGCTTCTTCTGTTTGCGGCAGTTCCTGCCGTTCGGGCTCAGCAAACGGCGACGGTGACCGGTACGGTCTCCGATGCGGACTCCGGCGAGCCGCTCGCCGGTGCGACCGTTGTATTGGCCCGGCCCGGTTCTCATGCAACCATCTCGGCAACCGCAGCCGGTGTTGATGGAAGCTTCACGCTGCAAGGCATTGCGCCGGGTCAGTACGTACTCACCGTGAGCCTGGTAGGCTATACAGACGCCCGGCGCAACCTGACCCTCACGGCAGGCGAGACGGAGCGGGTCGATGTGGCGCTCAGCGCCAGCGTCGTCGGGCTGGACGCCGTCATCGTCAGCGCGTCCCGCCAGCCCGAAAAGGTGCTGGACGCTCCGGCTTCCGTGTCCATCCTGGAAGCGGAAGAGATCCAGCAACAGAGCAGCGGCATATCCTCCGATGCCATTCTACGTAATACCGCGGGCGTGGACTTCGCACAGACTGGTGTGGACCGGCGCGAGATGGTGCTGCGCGGTTTCAATAATGCGTTCTCCGGCGCCACGTACGTGATGACGGATTATCGCCAGGCCGCTGTCCCATCGCTCGGTGTCAACATGTACAGTGTCATGCCGATCTCGTCCCTCGATCTCGAACGGGTTGAGGTCGTGCGCGGCCCCGGTTCGGCGCTCTATGGTGCGGGCGTGGATGCCGGTGTCGTCCACTTCATGACGAAAGATCCATTCAGCCATCCCGGCACCTCCTTCTCGATTGCGGGTGGCGAGCGGTCGACCTTCGCCGGCGACCTGCGGCAGGCCGGGCTGATCAGCGAGAAGCTCGGCTACAAGATCACAGCCTCGTACGCCCGGGCGGAAGACTGGAAACTCGATCCCAGCGATCCGCTCGATCAGGTGCAGCTCGATGCGGACGCCGATGACGTGACGCGTAACTATGACTACCGGAAGTTCAACGGCAACCTCCTGCTCCAGTACCGGTTCAGCCCCCGCGTGTCCCTCACGGCGACCGGCGGCTACTCGAGCCTCGATGCCACCGTGCTCTCCGGCATCGGTACGCTCCAGGCAGACGGATTCGGCAGCACCTACGGCCAGCTTCGCCTCCAGGCTGGCAACTTCTTCGCGCAGACCTACGTGAACCGCAACGACGTCGGGGACTCCTTCGTCTACGGAACCGGCGATAACGTGGTCGATAACTCCATCCAGTACGTCACCCAGGCGCAGTACGACCTCAGCACCTGGGGCGGGCGCCAGCGGTTTACGGTCGGCGGCGATATCGACATCACGAACCCAAAGACCGATGGTACGATTCTGGGCCGGAACGAGGACGAGGTCATTCGCCAGTACGGGGCGTACCTCCAGTCCACGACGCAGCTTTCCCCGCAATTCGACCTTACCCTCGCAGCCCGCGCGGACTACGACAACGTCATCGAAGAGGTGAACTTCTCGCCGCGTGCGGCGCTCGTGTACAAGATTACCCCCGAGCATTCCCTGCGGGCCACGTTCAACCGTGCCTTCGCCACGCCCGGCACCAACTCGCTCTTCCTGGACATCGTCGCCGGACAGATTCCAAACACAGATCCCCCGATCCTGATCCGAGGCCGGGGCGCAGCACATGGCTTCACCTTCGATCGCGATGCTGCCTACAGCGCCATCGCCGGGACGGATCTCGTTGCATCGAGCCTCAATCCGGCCATGCGGGGCGCGGACACGCCGGTCGGTCTCCCGCTTACGGATACCTACAAATCGGTTTACAGCGCCCTTGCTGCTATCGACGATGGAGATCTCGCCCTCCTGCTTTCACAGCAGTTACAGCAGAATGTGACGGCGGAGCAAGTTGCCATTATGAAGCAGCTGCTCCATCCGGATGCAACGCAGGTGGAGGGCTTCTCGAAGGGCCAGCTCATGCTCCTGAACCCGACCACGCGTGAAGTCGAGCCGATCTCCGATCTCGTGGACGTGAAGCCCCTGAAGCCGACGACCAGCCAGACTTTCGAACTCGGCTACAAGGGCCTCGTTGCGAACAGACTGCTGGTTGCTGTGGACGTTTACTACACGGAGAAGGAGAACTTCGTCGGGCCGCTCGCTGTGGAGACACCGTTCGTCTACGTACCCACGCTGGCACAAGACTTCTCCGCAGCCGTCACGGCGGGTATCCAGGGCAACCAGCTGTTCGCCGGCGCCCTCGCGCAGATGGGGCTCTCGCCCGAGCAGGTCGCAGCGATCATCACGGGCATGGCCCAGCAGAACGCCAGCTTCCCGGACAAGCCCGGCACGGAAAACGATCTGCCCGTCGCCATCGTGCAGCCGGTCGAGAACAATCCGGGCCCCGGTACATTGCCTGAGCTGCTGCTCTCCTACCGCAACTTCGGGCGCATCCAGTACTACGGCGCGGATATCGCCGCCCATTTCGCGGCGACCGACCGGCTGGACTTTTTCGGCAACGTCTCCTGGGTAAGCGACGACTTCTTCGATAACGAGGAGCTGGAGGAGGAGGGAGCCGACCTCGCCGTTGCGCTCAACGCTCCGGCCTTGAAGGTCAAAGGCGGCTTCGCCTACTCGATCCCGCGCGGCCTCTCCTTCAACGCGTCCGGCCGCTACACGGAAGGCTATCCGGTCCGCTCCGGCCCCTACGTCGGCGACGTGGAAAGCTACTTCCTCCTCGATCTGGGCGCCGGGTACGACTTCGACCGCTATGTGCCCGGTCTCCGCTTCGATATAACGGTGCAGAACGTGCTCAACAACGAGCACCGCGAGTTCATCGGCGCCCCTCAGATTGGCCGCCTCGCTCTCGCTCGCCTGACCTACTCCCTCTAAGGTCAGGCGCAATCCCAAAAGCCAGCCCGCAACCCTCACGGCCGGGCCGCAATCACGACGAAGCCTCCGGGCCCCATCGGCCCGGAGGCTTCGTCGTTTGTCCTTCCCGAAAGCCGACCGCTGACCGCCCAGGGTTATAAAAATAACCTCGACAGATCTCCCCTTCTTCCGTACACTCCCCGGTTGATCCCCCGCCTCCCCGCACCCAGCACACAGAATCCCGACCGTTCAGATTTGCTCCCCACCCGTAGGGGGTTGATTCATCGAGCCCCATTCACTACCCCATTTCACCAGGCCCCGTCCATCTTCCCTCTTTTTCACCAGCCCTGCTCACCATGCAACCTGCACCAGCCGCTACCCACATAAAACCCGCATTTCGTGTGCCATTTGTGCCATGAGCAGTACCGACGGCCCCCTACTCTGACCTGAGAGGCTTCCAAAACCTGCCAGGTCTCACGCCCAGCCGCATACACATACTTCCGTGTGCAATGTGTGCCATCCACTCGTCACTCGTACTTTGTCATTCGCACTTCGTACTTCCGTTGTGCCATCCAGCCGCTCCCCTCACCCCGCATTATTCATCATTCATTACGCATTATTCATGACTCCGCAATCCGCAGCTTCAGCCGTCCTCAACGTTGTAAGTTTCGTTGCAATGCACGCCCATTCGGTCCCTCGCTTCACACCCCGGAGCCTTTGCCCTTTCTTCATTGTCCAGCAACATTGACTGCGGTGGCATCTTTGGGTAGCTTGACAGGCTGGATATGGAAGGTTATGTGGGCATGGTGTGTCCATGCCGATCCGTATCTCCGCTCACGTACGTACCGAAGTGTGTAAGCTATGCTGGCTGAATTCATTCCGCTCATTCTGATGATGCTCATCGCGACGGGGCTCTCGCTCACGCTCCTCGCGGGAGTGAAATACTTGGGGCCGCGCCGCCCGAACCCCATTAAGCTCAGTGCTTACGAGAGCGGTATGGATCCCATCGGCACGGCCCGGGAACGCTACTCCGTGAAGTTCTACCTCGTCGCCATGATCTTCATCGTGTTCGACGTAGAAGTGGTCTTCATGTACCCCTGGGCGGTTGCCTTCCGCGATTTTCTGGATATGGGCGTCGGCTTGGGCGTGTTCGGCGTCGTGCTCTTCTTCATCGTGATCCTGGCCATCGGCCTCGTCTACGACATCAAGAAAGGCGGCCTGGAGTTCTCGTAAGAAGAAGAAACACAAGCCGTTGATTGTCCGTAGTCAGTATCGGTGATCCGTAATGGGTGATCTCGTTGGTTGAGCGCTTCGGACGACGGATCACGAACAACAGACAATAACCCTATGGGACTCGAAACAGTATTCAAAGAAGGGTTCATGACCACCAAGGTTGACGCCGTCGTCAACTGGGCCCGGTCGAACTCGCTGATGCCGATGCCAATGGGCCTCTCCTGCTGCGCCATCGAAATGATGGCCTTTGCAGGCCCGAAGTACGATGTTGCTCGCTTCGGTAGCGAAGCCATGCGCTTCTCTCCCCGTCAGGCCGACCTCATGATCGTTGCCGGATGGGTTACCTACAAGATGGCACACGCCATCCGCCGTGTGTGGGACCAGATGGCCGACCCGAAGTGGTGCATCGCGATGGGCGTGTGCGCCTCGTCTGGCGGACCGCACCGCTGCTACGGCGTCGTTCAGGGCGTGGATAACTTCCTCCCGGTCGACGTCTATGTGCCCGGGTGCCCGCCGCGCCCCGAAGCGGTCCTGCATGCCCTCATGGATATTCAGGAGAACATCCGGAACAATTACTCGCTCGTGAACGACTACGAGTTTGGAGAGCCGGTCAAGTCCGTTGCGGCGCCGGAGAGTAGCCGGATCGTCGCTCCGTACAACGTCTGATTTCGGTCGGGTAGGCCCCGGAGCCTACCCGGTCATTCTATTAGTATAGCATGTCAAGGGACGCCACCAAGAACGCTGAGACAAAGACGGAGCAGGGGCGCTCGCCCGAGGCTCTCAAGTTCTTCTTTACGCCGGTCGATGCGCCGCGCCCGGTAGACGACAGGAACAAGAACCCGCATGCCAAGAGCACCACGTGGGTGCCCGATGTGGTGGACGCGCTCAGGGCACGCTTCGGTGAGGATGTTCTGGGGGTAGAGGAGTATGCCAACGAGCACTCCGTTACGGTCCGCAAGGATCGGATCGTGGAGGTGTGCCGGTTCCTGAAAGAGGAACAGGGGTTTACGTATCTGGCTGATCTCGGAGGAGCCGACCGCTTCACGGATGAAGATCGCTTCGAGGTCATCTACAACCTCGTCAACATCTACGGCGGCAAGCGCATTCGCATCAAGGTACGCGTCGATGAAGACGACCTCGTAGTGCCCTCGATCACGTCCGTGTATCGCGCTGCCAACTGGCACGAACGGGAAGCCATCGACATGTTCGGGATTCGGTTCGAGGGCAACCCCGATCCGCGCCGGATCTACATGCCGGAAGACTTCGAATATTACCCGCTCCGCAAGGAGTTTCCGCTGCTCGGCATCCCTGGCTCGCTACCGCTTCCGGCACAGTATCCCGAAGGCCCGCTCGTGCTCGATCCGTTCCCGGCCGCTCATGGTTCGAAACCTGTCAAGAGCTACCAGGAACCGGCCCCGGAAGATGAAGATGCCTCGGCGCACTGAGTGGGGTTCGATACGAAGACCAGATAGCTTTCGATATTATGGCTGATGCACTAACACCAGCGGCTCCTACGTCGAACCAGGGCATCCTGGGCACGTCTATCGACTTTGGAGGGCATTTCAGGTTCTGGCCAAAGCACAATGAGGCGCTCTATAAGCGGCTGCTGAGCAAGCACGCCTGGCTGGAAGAACGCCACCATCCGGAGATTGAGGAAGAGCGGCCGGATCCTCTCGAAAACGAGATGATCCTGAACATGGGGCCGCAGCACCCGGCTACCCACGGCGTGCTCCGCTGCGTCGTCAAGCTCGATGGTGAGATCATTGAACGGGCGGTGCTCGATGTCGGATATCTCCACCGCGGCATCGAGAAGATCGCGGAACACAAGACGTTCCACGAGTTCCTGCCCTATACGGACCGTATGGACTACCTCGCGCCGTACTCCAACAACGTTGCCTGGTGTCTTGCCGTGGAGAAAGCGGCGGGAATCGAGGTGCCGGAGCGCGCGCAGTGGATCCGCATGATCGGGTGTGAACTCGCCCGCATCTCCTCGCACTTGCTCTGGCTTGGCGTGCACCTCATGGATGCCGGGGCCGTCTCCGTCTTCCTCTGGGCCTTCCAGGGCAGGGAGGATATCTACAGGATTTTCGACGAACTGGCCGGTCAGCGGATGCACCAGACACATCCCCGCATCGGCGGCGTGTACTCCGATCTCAACCCGGCCGCCATCGCGCTTATCCGGGATTTCGTGGACCGCTATCCGGATATCATTGCGGGCTGGGAGAAGTTTCTGAACCGCAACCGCGTCTGGATCGACCGCATCAAGGACGTGGGCGTCGTGACGGCGGAGGAGGTCATTGAACTCGGCGTGACCGGGCCCATGCTCCGAGGTTCTGGCGTCCCGTACGACGTCCGGCGCTTCGAGCCCTACCTCAAATATGAAGAGGTGGATTTCAACATCCCGATCCGTACCGAAGGTGACTGCCTGGCGCGGTACTTCGTCCGCATGGACGAGATGAAGGAGAGCATCAAGATCATCAAGCAGTGCCTGGACCGGATGCCCGAAGGCCCCATCCGCGCAGACAATGCGAAGCTGGCCTATCCTTCCAAGGATGAAGTCTATTACTCCATGGAGGGCATGATCCACGACTTCCTGTACACGGACGTGGGTGTGTGCCCGCCGGCCGGAACGGAAATCTACCATGCGGTAGAGAACCCGAAGGGAGAACTCGGCTTCTATATCAAATCCGACGGTACCGGTCGCCCCTGGCGTGTCAAGATCAACTCACCCAGCTTCGACAACCTGCAAGGGCTCGAGTACATGATGGAGGGTACCTTGGTTGCCGACACCGTCGTTATCATCGGCTCCGTCGATCCCGTCATGGGCGAGGCGGATAAGTAGCAATCGGTAATGAATAATGGGGTAATGATTAATGAGTAATGGGACCTGATCACGAGCGCTGAAACGACCTGTATTACTCATTACGAATTACGCATTACGAATTACTCATTACTCATTCCTGAAAGAATGGCTGATTTCATAAAGAACCCCGTCGTTCCCCTTCCCGATCAGGATCCGAAACCGGTGATCCCGCCGGATCAGCTGGTGTTTACGGCAGAGGAGCGTGCGCTCATCGACCGGTACAAACAGCAGTACGCCACCTCGCAGGGTGCGGTCATGAAGACGCTCTGGCTGGCTCAGGAGAAGTTCGGCTGGTTGCCTCCTGAAGTGATCCGCCTCGTCGCCGATGAGCTGGAGATTCCCTATTCCGTCGCCTACGGCGTCGCGACGTTCTATTCGCAGTACTATAAGCAGGAGGTAGGCCGGTTTGTCCTGGACGTATGCACCTGCTTCTCCTGCCAGTTCTGTGGCGGATACGACATGCTGCACTACCTCGAGGAAAAGCTCGGTATCCACAAGGGGGAGACGACGCCGGATGGCATGTTCACCCTGCAGGAAGTCGAGTGCCTGGGTGCGTGTGGTTCGGCGCCGGTAATGCAGGTCACGAACGGCCCTTACCTGCACAACCTCACGCGCGAGAAGATCGACGAACTGATCGATAACCTCCGTGCTGGCAAGCCCCCGGTTTTCACGTCGGTCACGCTTCCGCAGGACGAAACCGAACTCGGCGGCAACCGCCGTACCGACGCTCCACATACAGAGACGTACGTCACGCCGCCCGTCTCTGAGACGATCCGATGATATGATGCGCGGGGGTGTGGCCTGCCGTACTCCCGCAATGATGACCAGATAAAGATGGAAGCACCTAAGGCTGTATCCAAGGCCGGCGACTGGCAGAACTATAAGCGAGTTCTCCTGCCTCCCATTAAGGACCTCCACAAACTGAGCGTATACGAACAGAACGGTGGCTACACGGCCCTCCGTAAGGTGCTCACGGGTGGAGACTGGGATCAGAAGAAACTCATCGAGGAGGTCAAGAACAGCGGCCTCCGTGGGCGCGGAGGCGCAGGCTTCTTGACCGGCTTGAAGTGGAGCTTCATGCCGCCGGTCGTGGAAGGCCAGGCCCGATATCTTTGCTGCAACGGGGATGAAAGCGAGCCGGGCACCTTCAAGGATCGCCAGCTCATGGAGTACAATCCCCACCTCGTATTCGAAGGGATCCTCCTGGCTAGCTACGCCATCTCTGCGACGACGGCCTACCTCTACGTCCGCGGTGAGTACGCCGAGTGGATCAACCACATGGAGCGGGAGCTGGAAGAGCTCTACCGGAAAGGGTACGTCGGCAAGAACATCATGGGGAGTGGGTTCTCGTGCGATCTCGTCATCCACAAGGGAGCCGGGGCCTACATCTGCGGCGAGGAGACGAGCCTCATGGAGAGCATCGAGGGCAAGCGTGCCTACCCGCGTATCAAGCCTCCCTTCCCGGCTCAGAAAGGTGTTTTCGGACAGCCCACCACCATCAACAACGTCGAGACACTGGCCTGCGCGCCGCTCATCGTGAACAACGGGGCGCAGTGGTTCGCCGGGATCGGTGCCGAGAAACACCCCGGGCCGATCCTCTACGGCATCTCGGGCCACGTCAACAAGCCTGGCGTCTACGAGTACCCGTCCGGCATGCTCATGACCGACCTCATCTACAAGGTGGCCGGCGGCATGCGGAACGGGAAGAAGCTGAAAGCCGTCGTGCCCGGTGGTTCCTCGGTGCCGGTCCTGCGCGCCGACATGATCGAGGGCGTTACGATGGACTCTGACTCGCTGCGCGAGGCAGGATCCATGCTGGGTACGGCGGGCATGCTGATCCTGGACGAGGATACGGACATGGTGGCCTTTCTCCGGCGCATCACGCACTTCTATGCGCACGAGAGCTGCGGCCAGTGCACGCCGTGCCGTGAAGGAACCGGCTGGCTGGAAAACCTCGTCACCCGCATCGACGAAGGAGAGGGCAACCTGCGCGATCTCGACCTCCTCCTTCAGCTGTGCGATCAGATGGAAGGGCGCACGGTCTGTGCCCTTGCTGACGCCGCCGCCTGGCCTGTTCGCAACACCATCATCCGTTTCCGCGAAGAGTTTGAGGCGAAGTGCCGCCCGAGCGTCTTCACCACTGGTGGAGATGGCAATGCGGCGCGTGTAGCCGTCTATAGCTGAGGAGTTAACGTACAGCGGCAGCCGGTCGCAATCACCGGCAGTCCCAGTGTAATGCTATGCCTACCGTCACGATAGATAATATTGTTTACGAGTTCGAAGGACGTCCGAAGGCGCTCCAGTTCTGCCTGAACACGGGGATCGAACTGCCGCACTTCTGCTATCACCCGGCCATGTCCGTCCCGGCCAACTGTCGTGAGTGCCTCGTAGAGGTCGGTATGCCGGTAATCGATCGGGAGACGAAGCAGCCGAAGCTGGATGAAAACGGCCAGCCCGTCATCCAGTTCATGCCGAAGCTGCAGACGAGCTGCTCCCTCGATCTGGCAGACGGCATGGTCATTCGTACCCACCGGACGAGCGACCTCGTCGCTCGTGCACAGCGGGATACGCTGGAGTTCCTCCTCATCAACCACCCGCTCGACTGCCCGATCTGCGACCAGGCCGGCCACTGCCCGCTCCAGATCCAGGCGTACAAGTACGGCCCTGAAGGTTCTCGCTTCGAGTTCGAGAAGGTGCATAAGCCAAAGCGCGTTCAACTCGGGCCTCGTGTCATGCTGGACGCCGAGCGCTGCATCAACTGCACGCGGTGCGTCCGCTTCACGGATGAGATTTCGAAGAGCCACCAGCTTACGATCATCTCCCGGGGCGTCAAGAATTATCCGATGACTCCGCCGGGCGTCACGTTCGACGATCCGTATTCGATGAACGTGATCGACATCTGCCCCGTAGGTGCGCTTACCTCCATCGACGCCCGGTTCAAGGCACGTATCTGGGAGTGCTCCCAGACGCCTTCCATCACGGTAACCAACGCCAAGGGCTCCAACTGCACATACCTCGTTCGGGATAACATCGTCATTGCGATATCCGCCCGGCAGAACCTGGACGTGAACGAATACTGGCTGCCGGACGAGGACCGTCTGGCGTACAAGCAATTCAACGAGGATCGTCCGGAAGGTCCGGAAGTCGCTATCGAAGGCCGCCGCGTTCGCACGTCCTGGGAGGATGCCGTCAGCCGCGCCGTCGAATTGCTCCGGGGTGTGAAGGGAGACGAGATCCTCTTCCTCGGCTCGGCATACGCCACCGTGGAGGACAACTACCTATTGCTACGGCTCGCACAGGCACTCGGCGCCGAAACACCGCGCTACATCCCGCACATCGTGCCGGGAGCAGGCGATGGGTGGCTCGTGACCGACGACAAGACCCCGAACGCACAGGGCTGCCAGCGCCTCGGCATCATGCCGGTCGATGAGCAGGTCGTGCGCGGCAAGCTCGCTTCCGGAGCCTATCGGGCTGTCTATGTCCTCGATGACGATCCGGTTGCCTCCGGCCTCTTCACTGCGGAAGAATTGCGCGACGTCCCCGTCATTCTGCACTACTACAACACGACCAACCAGACGCTCCCCGTCGCGGACGTGGCTCTGCCCGCCGCTACAGTAGTCGAGACGATCGGAACGTACGTCAATGAGGACGGCCACGCTCAACGCGTGCGTCCCGCCAAGGCCATCCGGGGCATGCTCCGCCCACTCATGATGGAGATGTCCAATACGCGCCAGGATCAGCACGGCACACCGTTCGACCGCTGGCACAACGAGGAGCATCAGGTGGATTGCCGTCCGGGATGGGATCTGCTGCCCATGATCGCCGCCGGGCTCGGGCACGAACTCCGCTACAAGAATCCGAAAGCCATCATGCAGGAGGTCTCGGAGACCGTGGCCGCCTTCCAGGGGGCAACCTACGAAGCGATGGGCCTCAGCGGGTACCGCCTCGCCGAGGTTGTGCAGGCCGTCTGACCACGTTCTTTTTCGGCTAATGGAATCGGGGAGGCCGGGTTCGGCCTCCCTTCGATATTAAAACCGTGACCGGACCGGTCGATAGAATCCCTGGACGGAGGGAAGGATCAGCTGCGAACCGGAAAAGATTGCACGGTATCGATCTCTGACTTTTTGATTTCGGGTGACAGGGTGCGGTATTTTGTGACGAAATAACCCCCGTGCCGGATTTACCCCTACTGGCGGTATTTACACATATTCCTGTAAAATCAGGCAAAGAGTTTGCTGATTTGTTACATACCTCCTACTATGGGGCACCGGCAAGGTGGCGTTCTGAGATACTGCCGGGTGGTACGGCCAGAAAAAAACGGCAACTTGGGCGAGTACGTAGCGCAATGGCAACCACGCACCGTGCGGGTGAAAAGATAGATCGGCAGCAGATCCTCCGGGGTGTCTACGAAGACAACCTGAGGACCGTAACCAACCAGCCGGCTCCAAAGCGTGACCGGCGGGGTGGTACACCTGTGCCGAAACGCCAGCCCAGAGTGGGAGCGTTCTTCGTGATGGGGCTGCTCGTCATGGCCGGTTTCGCCTACGGTGTACTGCAGGCCAGCCAGCAATCGAGCGCCAGAAATGCCATGCCGCCGGCAACTGCTTCGCAGATTGTGCAGCAGAACGCCGCGGTGCCTGAGGTCCAGACGGTTGTTCGGGCCCGTGATAAGGGAAAAGATTCTCCGATAAACATTGCATCACTCTACGGCCTGAAAGTTCGGACCATCGTGATCGATCCGGGGCACGGCGGCATCGATGGCGGTACCGTGGGGCAGTTGGGTACGAAGGAGAAGGATGTCACGCTGGATGTGGCCCGCCGGCTGAAAGCCCGCCTCGAACGCAACTATGGTTACCGCATTCTGTTGACGCGTGATGAAGACACCAGAGTTTCCCTCCGGGACCGTGCGGAATTCGCCAATTCCCACGGCGCTGACCTGTTTGTGTCCATCCACGTCAACTGGCTGCCGGAAGAGCCGGTATCCGCCGTCGAAACCTACTACTTCAGCCCGGATGCCGGTGAACGTGAGCTACAGATCGCACATCGCGAGAACGAGGATTCTGAATACTCGGTGGCGGAATTCAACCAGATGCTGAGTTCCGTAAGCCACACCATGAAGATTCAGGAATCGAAACGGCTCGCCGAATCCGTTCAGAAGAGCCTGTACGGCAATGTGAGCCGGATCGACAGGTCGGTAGAAAACTGGGGAGTGAAGCGGGCTCCGTTCGTCGTTCTGCTTGGTTCTCGGGCGCCCAGCATCCTCGCAGAGATCGCGTGCTTGAGCAACAGAGAGGACGAAATTAAGCTGAATACCGACGAGTACAGAGAGAATTTGGCGATATTCCTCGAAGAGGGCATTATCAATTATCTACAGCAACCGCCGTTGTAATCGTAACCAGGGATGGAGACCCCGAACATGCCGCCACGAAAAAAAGGTAAGTCTGCAGATAACGTACTACACATCGGAATAGATCTCGGTACATCGCGCAGTGCCGTTTCAGCCAGCAATGGAAAACGAGAATGGGTTCATAGCTATGTAGGCTGGCCCAAGGATTTTGTCGCACGCAAAATGCTCGGGCAGCGGGTGCTTTTCGGGGAGGATGCCCTCAACAACCGGCTCTCGCTCAACCTGGTCCGTCCGCTGGAATACGGTGTCATCCGAGAAGGGACCGAACGCGATCAGGAGGCAGTCAGGGAACTGATTCACCACCTTATCGAAATGGCGGGGCCCGCGGAAGGGCAGGAGATCTACGCCGCCGTTGGTGTGCCCGCCGAAGCGCTGAAGGTCAACAAACTGGCGATTCGCGATGCGGTGAAAGAATACGCGGACGCTCTCATGGTCGTCTCGGAGCCATTCGCAGTCGCATACGGTCTCGGTACCCTCAACAATGCCATGATCATCGATATCGGTGCGGGTACGACCGATTTCTGCGTAATGCATGGCACCATGCCGGGCGAGGAAGACCAGCGCACGCTCAATCAGGCCGGCGATTATATCGACGAGCAGTTCTACCGCATGCTGACGGAGCGCTATCCGCATGCGAAGTTCAGCGAAGTATCCGTACGCCATTTCAAGGAACAGCACGGCTTCGTCGGCGCGCCCAGTGGACGCGTCCGCGTCCGCGTTCCCATCGAAGGCAAGTTTACCGAGATTGATATCACGGAAGATTTGCAGGCTGCCTGTGAGCGTATCCTGCCTGCCGTGACCGAGACGGCCATCGATCTCATCTCGCACTACGAACCGGAGTTTCAGGAACTCGTAGCCCGCAATATCTTCGTCGCGGGGGGCGGCAGCCAGATCAAAGGCATCGCCGAAGCGCTGGAGCAGAACCTTCGCGAGTACGGTCAGTACCGCGTCCGTACCGTAGACGATCCGCTCTTCGCCGGTGCCGACGGAGCACTCGCTCTAGCCCAGGATATGCCCGAGCAGTACTGGGAGAACATGTAATGCCGGCCGGGCAGGGCGGCCATGTGCTCCCTGCATTCCGGCTGGTGCTGCGGGCTAAACATGAGATGGGGCGCTTTCCTCCCGGCTGTCGTCTTGCTGTATGGTGCGGCGCTCCCTGCCCGCGCGCAATCCACTGATGAGGAAGTTCGGGTCGTCATAGAACGCCTGTTCGATGGGATGAGAGCGGGGGACAGTACCGCCGTCCGCTCTGTGTTCCACCGGAATGCGCATATGTATTCAGTCGGTGTGCGAGACGGCCAGCCGGTACTTCTTCAGGGAAGCGTGGATAAATTCGTGCGGGCCGTCGGTACGCCTCACGAAGAAATCTGGGATGAGCGTGTCTGGAACATTGAGGTCAGGGTGGATGGCGACCTCGCCGCTGCCTGGATGGACTATGCCTTCTATCTTGGAAGCAACCTCAGTCACTGCGGCGTAAATGCGTTTCACCTCTTCCGCGGTGTGGAGGGTTGGAAGATCATCGGCTTGACCGACACCCGCCGCGGAGACGGCTGCGAAATCCCGCCGGAAGTGGAATCGTCACCGGAGTGAGGCAGGTGCACTGTGCGAAGGTGAGAACCCGGCCGCCGGGATGTACCGTGAACTCTTTGCGGAGAAGGGCGGGCACTACCTTCTTCGTATCGAGGTTGCGTGCAAAAACTTGCAGCCAGTATGGCCCGGAACGTAGTTTCAGAGTTTAGGCATGCCGGGGCGTCTCGTCGTGCCGGAAGGGAGTAAACTAACCGACGTCATGGATATTGCGCTGTACTGGATCGCGCTCATCGCGTTCATCATCATCAACTTCCTGCTCGTTTCGGCATCCGTTCTGGTCTACGCCGAGCGCAAGGTATCCGGCTTCATCCAGAATCGTCCCGGACCCAACCGGGTCGGGCCGGCCGGTTTCCTGCAGCCGTTCGCCGATGTGGTAAAGCTCCTCTTCAAGGAAGAGATTCCTCCCGCGGCATCAAACAAATTCATCCACTCGCTGGCGCCCGTCCTCATGGTCGTCATCGCGATGAGCACGTTCGCGGTCATTCCGATCGCGAATGGTGTCGTCATCGCGGACGTGGGAGTTGGGCTGCTGGTTCTGCTTGCGCTCACATCTATCAGTGTTTACGGGGTCACGCTGGCCGGCTGGAGCTCCAACAGTAAGTTTTCTCTATTGGGAGGCCTGCGTTCGGCGGCGCAGATGATCTCATACGAACTGTCGATGGGGCTGGCCGCTCTGTCGGTCGTACTCATCGCAGGGTCGCTCAACCTCACCGAAATCGTGGAGCATCAGTCGTCCGGTCTTGCCGTCCTCGGGTGGAACGTCTTCCGCAACCCGATCGGTGCCATCATCTTCATCATCACGGCATTCGCTGAGACGAACCGTACTCCGTTCGACCTGCCAGAGGCGGAGCAGGAGCTCGTTGGCGGTTACCACACGGAATACAGCGGCATGAAGTTCGGCATGTTCTTCCTGGCCGAGTACGTCAACTTCTTCGTCGCCTCCTTCGTCATTTCCACGCTCTTCTTCGGCGGCTACCTCATCCCCTTCCAGCCGCTCTTCGAGGGCTGGTTCGTGTCGAACGGCCTGGGCTGGCTGCTCGTTGTCCTGCAGATCCTCTGCCTGCTTCTGAAGGCCGCGTTCTTCGCGTTCCTGTTCATCTGGGTGCGGTGGACCCTGCCCCGGTTCAAGTATGTCCAGCTGATGACGCTCGGCTGGAAGTACCTGCTCCCCATCGCGCTCGTCAACGCCGTCGTCATCGCGCTCGGTGTCATTCTCTTCAAGAACATCTTCTGAGCCGCATGCGATAGCAACAGGCATCCAGGGGCAGCCCACACCGGGTTGCCCCTTTTTATTCATGCCTCTTCATGACGGCGTCAGTCTGTCATAGGGGCTACCCGGCCTTATATTCAATTAGACAAAAGCCAAACCCCGGATACCGGATTCAGCCCTTCGAATCCAACATCCAAATCTAGAATCCAACATTGGTCAACCTCGCTCCCTCCATTCTCTCCGCCGATTTCGCGCGTCTGGAAGACCACACCCGCGAAGCGTTGCAGGCCGGCGCCGATTGGATTCACGTCGACGTGATGGATGGGCACTTCGTCCCGAACATCACGATGGGTCCCATTGTAGTGGAGGCCCTTCGCCCCCTGCGTGATGAGATGCAGTCGGTGCTGGACGTGCACCTGATGATTGAATCGCCGGACCGGTACGTAGATGATTTCGCAAAAGCCGGGGCGGATATCATCACGGTTCACGTGGAGGCATGTACCCACCTGCACCGGACCATACAGCACATCAAGGAACAGGGTGTGAAAGCCGGGGTGGCCCTGAACCCCGCCACGCCGCTCGTCAGCCTGGAGGAGATCCTGCCGGATGTAGATCTCGTTCTCATCATGACGGTAAACCCCGGCTTTGGAGGACAGGCATACATCCCTCTGAGCACAGACAAGATCCAGCGTGCCCGCCGGATGTTGAACGCCCAGGGACTCCACCCTTATCTGGAGGTGGACGGCGGTATCAAGCCGGAGAATGCCGCGCTCGTATCGAAAGCAGGCGCTAACGTTCTCGTCGCCGGGAGCGCCATCTTCGGCGGCCCGCGATCCGTAGAGGAGAACGTTCAGGCCTTCCGCCAGGCGCTTACTGTGAGCATCTGATTCATCGGCGCTCCGAGGGCAGTGGGTGAACATGTACGTCCTGGTAGAGACGTAGCATGCTACGTTCTACTCCAGATCTAAAATCCAGAATCGGTTGGTTCTCGCCGAGGTCATTCTTCCCTTACCGCTCGACCAGACGTACACGTATCTGGTGCCGGATGCGCTCGAAGAGCACGCCCGTGTCGGATGCCGCGTCCTCGTCCCGTTCGGAAACCGCCGGCTCACCGGTGTCATCACCGAAATGCGTCAGGCGGACCATGAGGCGGAAAACCTCAAGTCGATCGAGGATGTGTTGGATGAGGTGCCGTCGCTTTCTTCCGAACTGCTCCGCCTGACGAAGTGGATCGCCGAGTACTATGTCTGCGGCTGGGGCGAGGTCGTCAAAGCTGCGCTGCCTACGGGCACGGACGTGGAGAGTGAATACGTCGTTCGCTTTGCTTCCCTGCCACTTGACGGTGCGCCCACCGACAAGCTCGCGCGTCGCGTGCTACACTACCTGTCCACCCATGAAGAAGCCGCCTTGAGCGGCCTGCGCAAGGCTGTGAAGGGGATTACCCTGGCGCAACTGCGCCGGTTGGAGCAGCAGGGGCTGGTCACCATTGAGTTGGAGATGAGCCGGGCCAGGGTGCGCATCAAGTATGAGAAGGCAGTCCGGCTTGCACCAGCATACCGCACGCTCGACAAGGAGCAACTGAAAGCGCAGGCGAAAGGGGTAAAGCAAGTAGCCGTGCTCGAGGCGCTGGCGGACGCCGCCGCCCGAGGAGAAACCACGCTGAGTCAGCCTGATGTGCTGGCCCGTGCAAACGCCAGCGCGGCCACCCTTCGGGGTCTGGTATCTCGCGGAATCATCGAGATCCTCGAGCGGGAAGTCGTGCGCGCTCCGTTCGGAAGTTCAGCCCGCGCTCCGCACCACGCACCCTCGCATGAACTTCACGAGGGCCAGAAGTATGCGCTGGATAAGATCCATAAGGCACTGGACAAAGGCCGTTTCCAGACGTTCCTGCTGCATGGCGTGACGGGCAGCGGCAAGACGGAAGTCTACATCGCGGCCCTCAAGCACGTACTGGCACAGGGTAAAACGGGTATCATTCTCGTTCCGGAGATCGCCCTCACGCCGCAGACCGTGCGCCGCTTTCAGGCGCACTTCGGAGACCGCATTGCCGTGCTTCATTCGCGCATGAGCCTCGGCGAGCGCTATGATACCTGGCGGATGCTCCGCAGTGGGCGGTTCTCCGTCGTCATCGGTCCACGGTCCGCCATCTTTGCTCCGCTCGCCAACGTTGGCCTGATCGTAGTGGATGAGGAGCACGAAAGCTCGTACAAACAGTTCGACCCGGCGCCGCGTTACCACGCCCGGGATGTGGCGGTCGTGCGGGCGCAGATGAACGAGGCCGTCTGCGTGCTCGGTTCCGCCACGCCCAGTCTGGAAAGCTACGTGAACGCCCATACGGGCAAATACGAGCTGCTTCGCATGCCGGAGCGCGTGCCTGTCGCCGGGAAGAAAGCCGCGCCCCTTCCACCCGTGAAGGTCATAGACCTTGGCCTGGAGCGGAAGAAACACCAGCTCGAAGGAGCTCTGTCCGCGGAGTTGCGTGAGGCCATTCGCTTGCGGCTGGCTCGCAAGGAGCAGGTCATCCTGCTGCAGAACCGGCGCGGCTATGCGCCGATCATCGAGTGTTATTCCTGCGGCTGGACCCCCTACTGCTACGACTGCTCCGTCACGCTCACTTACCACAAGGCAAAGAGGCACCTCCGGTGCCACTATTGCGGGCGTACCCAGCGCCTCCCCAGTGCCTGCCCTAAGTGTGGTGAGCCGGAGTTGGAGTTGCTTGGTACCGGAACGCAGCGCGTCGAGGAGGAGCTTACGGTGTTGTTTCCAGATGCCACCATCATCCGCATGGACCTGGATACGACGGGCCGCAAAGATGCCCATCACAGGCTCCTCTCGAAATTCGGCAGAGGCGAGGCGGATATTCTTATCGGGACGCAGATGGTTGCCAAGGGGCTGGACTTTCCCCGTGTCACGCTCGTCGGCGTCATCAACGCCGATGCCGGCATGTTACTCCCGGATTTCCGGGCAGAAGAGCGCACATTCCAGCTCCTTACGCAGGTCGCAGGCAGGGCAGGCCGCGCCGACCTCCGGGGCGAGGTCATTCTGCAGACCCGCAACCCCGGCCATGTTGTGCTCCGCTACGCTCGCGAGCACGACTATATGGGTTTCGTGGATGCCGTACTGCCGGATAGGAAGACGTTCGGCTATCCGCCCTTTGGCCGGGTTGTTGGTGTGGAATTTCGCGGCCCCGAACAGGGGACGGTTCGCGATCTCGCCCGAGGTTGGACGGATGAACTCCGCAAGCACGCGGCAGGGTTGCAGGTCCTCGGCCCCGAAGCAGCCTTCGTGGGTCGCATCAAGCGCCAGTACCGCTACCATACGATCATCAAGGCCCCCCGGAATGGCGCTGCTGATCTCCAGAATCTGATCCGCCACACGAACCTCATATACGGCTCGCCTCCGAAAGGATACCGCATCGCTATCGATGTGGATGCGATGGGATTGTTTTAGGATGGGTTCCGAATGGTTCGTCGTGAATGTAGTGGAACCTGACCCTGCCTGAATTGTAACCCGCATGATCACAATTCGGGTGGATGTAAACCGAATGGGAAGGCCGTGAATAGACGTTTCACACTTGCCGTACATATGCTGGGCGTCATCGCGGATCACGAACTGCGCTGTGGCGAACCCGCCACGTCGGAGCAGATGGCCGAGCGAATCAATACGAATCCGGTCGTGGTGCGCCGCATCCTGAGCGATCTGCGCGATGCCGGTCTCGTAGAGACGAAGCGAGGGGTAGGGGGTGGTGTGTGGCTGGCACGGAAGCCGGAGGCGATCTCACTACGCGACGTGTACGAGGCTGTAGAAGCGGACACGGAGTTGCTCGCGCTCCACCCCAACCCGCCGAGCCGCTCGTGTAGCGCTGCCGTGAACATCGAAGACTACCTGCGGCAGGTCTACGGAGAGGCAGAGGAGGCACTCAAACGCAAGCTGGCGACCGTGACGGTTGCCGACTTGACCCGCGAATTAATGCGGCGGTCGGCTACATACATGAGTCATATCGATCACCGTATGGCTTAGCTACAGACCCGCTTCGCCGCGACGAATTTGTAGCAGGTGCTGTTACCATTCGCGGATGCGCCGGGCAACTTATCCGGATAGCTTCCGTACCGCAATGGCATCGGAGGAGAAGCATGGGGTAGCCGCTTTACTTCCGGGCTACTTCGGGATATCAATTTGTTGAAGATATATGGCAAGGGTGTGGCATAGGGAGTCTGTGCGGCGGGGGAGCCGCGGGAGGCCTCAGGACGAGAAACGGAAGGTATCCCTGGCCGTCGTTCGGCGGGAAGCACGGGATCTGATCTGGGAGCACCGGGGCAAGCTGGCTCTCGGGATGGTGCTCATGCTTATCAGCCGTCTGGCAGGGCTCGTACTGCCGTATAGCACGAAAACATTCATCGACGATATTCTCGGTGCGGGTAGGGCAGACCTGCTGATGCCCCTCGCGCTCGCGGTGGCGGGGGCGACCCTGGTACAGGCGGTCACTTCGTTCTCCCTCTCGCAGGTGATCTCGATCACCGCTCAGCGGGCCATCATGAATATGCGGCGGCGAGTGCAGCAGCAAGTCACGCGTCTTCCGGTGAGCTACTTCGACGGAACGAAGTCCGGTGAACTCATCTCGCGTATCATGACGGATGCCGAAGGCATTCGTAATCTCGTAGGTACCGGCATCATTCAGCTGGCCGGAAGCATCGTAACGGCCCTGCTGGCGCTTACCGTCCTGTTGTATTCGAACTGGCGCTTGACCCTCGCAATCATCCTGATTCTGGCCGTCTTTGGAAGCCTGATGTCACTGGCGTTCAAACGGCTGAGGCCGATCTTCCGTGAGCGCGGTAAGATCAACGCCGAAGTTACAGGAAGGCTGAATGAGACGCTTGGTGGTATCCGCGTGGTAAAAGCGTACGGCACTGAGCCACGCGAACAACAGGTATTCGCGGATGGTGTGCTGAAGCTGTTCAACAATGTGGCGAAGAGCATCACCGGCGTTTCTGCCGTGAGCGCATCCTCTACGGTCATCGTCGGTGTCACCGGCTTGCTTGTAATTCTCGCTGGAGGGCAGGCTGTCCTGCGGCAGGATATGACGCCGGGTAGCCTCATACAGTACGTCGTCTTTGTAGGGCTCCTGGCGGCGCCTGTCTTTACGATTGCCAACATCAGTACCCAGCTGAGCGAGGCATTTGCCGGTCTCGACCGGATCCGCGAGATCCTGGGGATGACGACGGAAGATGCGGAGGATGCAACACGGCAGCCAGTCTCAGACGTGGTAGGTCACATTGTCTTCGAGGACGTGACGTTTTCTTACAAGGAAGGCATACCGGTCCTGAAGCATATCCATCTCGAAGCACCGGCTGGTAGCACGACGGCTCTGGTCGGGTCCAGTGGTTCGGGCAAGAGCACGCTGGTAAGCCTGGTGATGGCTTTCAATCGCCCGGACAGCGGCCGAGTGCTCGTGGATGGACGGGATCTGAACGACCTCCGCCTTGCCGATTATCGATCCAGGCTCGGCGTCGTGCTTCAGGATAACTTCCTGTTCGACGGCACGATCGCAGAGAACATCGCATTCGCACGGCCGAACGCTACCCGTGAGGAGATCGAGCGGGTAGGCCGTATCGCGTATTGCGACCCATTCGTGCGGGAGTTTCCCGACGGATACGACACAGTAGTCGGGGAACGCGGGGTGAAGCTCTCGGGTGGGCAGCGCCAGCGCATCGCCATTGCCCGCGCCTTGCTGGCCGACCCGCGCATCCTCATTCTCGATGAAGCCACCTCCAGCCTTGACAGCGAGAGCGAAGCCATGATTCAGGAAGGACTGCGCCGCCTTCGCCAGGGGCGCACGACGTTCGTCATCGCCCACCGTCTCTCCACGATCCGCAGTGCGGACCAGATCCTGGTGCTGGAGGAAGGAAACATCGTTGAGCGCGGCACCCACGCCGAACTCATGGCACTCGGCGGCCGCTACCGCGAGCTCCACGACCGGCAATATGAATGGGAGGAGGATCGTTTCATCAACCCGGGAGAAGAAATCGCGTCGCCCACACAGCCGATAACGTGACCGGGTCGCTTCGATCATGTGATTACATATTTCGTGATCGTCGTATCTGCGTGTGACCTTCCCGTCCCTGCGCTCCGTATACAGCATGTGCATCCCCGAAAACAGCGGCGTAAGGGAATGGAGACGCAGATCAAGGAAAGTAGCAGCGTTGAGGAGGTCGCATCCGACCTGGCCCGGCTCAGGATTCTGTTCGTCAATGTGTACCTGTACGGCACGCCGGACTCCTGGGTACTCATCGATGCCGGACTCGCGGGGTCAGCGAACCACATCATCCGGGTTGCCGAGGAACGGTTCGGAGAGAGAACAAGGCCGGAGGCTATCCTGCTGACGCATGGTCACTTTGACCACGTGGGCGCCTTCCCGGGGCTGCTGGAACACTGGAATGTTCCCGTTTATGCGCACCGGCTCGAACTGCCGTACCTGACGGGGCAGTCGGATTACCCACCTCCTGATCCAACCGTAGGCAAGGGCGCGATGGCGCTGATGTCGTTTATGTACCCCAATGAGGGAATCAACCTCGGGTCTCGCGTTCGGCCGCTGCCAGAAGATGGAACCATGCCCTTCATGGATGGCTGGCGGTGGATCCATACACCCGGGCATACACCGGGCCACGTGTCATTCTTCCGGAATTCCGATCGTTGCCTGATCGCGGGCGATGCGTTCGTTACGACGAAGCAGGAATCGCTTTATGCGGTAGTTAATCAGATTCCCGAAGTGCACGGCCCCCCTGCTTACTTTACGCCAGACTGGCCGGAAGCAAAGCGCTCCGTGAAGAAGCTCGCCGCACTGGAACCGATGATCGCCGCGACAGGACACGGCAAAACGATGCGGGGATGGGAACTCCGAGAAGGGCTGGCCGACCTCGCGATGTACTTCGACCGTGAAGCGGTACCGGCGCACGGACGTTATGTAGGCCACCCGGCCCGTGCCGACGAGCACGGCGTCACCTACGTGCCCGCCCCACCGCTCGAGAATACGTTCCTCAAAACCCTGGGCCTGCTCGCCCTGATCGGCGCAGGGGTGTACTTTCTGAGCAGGTCTTGATCGGTACCGTGTCCACGCTCAACAGATGTGCTCGCGCCCTGCTCATCCGGCCGTGAGCCTGCTGCCGGTGCGAGGACGTAGGTACGGGTGAAGGGACGAGCACGGGGTGATGAGGTGTTGGCCTGTTCTCGTTCCCGAGAATCAATAACCCTCCGGATCCGTACGCACCAATAAACAACGCCCCTGGTTTCTCACTTGAAGAAACCAGGGGCGTGATCGTTTGGGTCCGTCTATTCGAGACGGGCTGATAGCCGGTCGATTACGGTGTGCAGGGGATATCTTCGAGCGAGGGACCCCAGCAGGCCTTTTCGCCGTCGTTGTAGTTTGTGGAGATGATCGAACCTACCTTCGTTTCCTGGTTCCAGGAGATCGTATGGGTCTGGTTCTCGTCGGACTGGAACCAGTAGAACGTGCGCACGTCGCCGTCTTGCGAATAACGAACGGTGGAGCCTGCGTAGGTCTCAACTCCCTCGGGAATACTGAACTCGATTTCTTTCTTCGTTTCGCTCGTGATGGCGTACTCCGCATTGAGCACGTTCACAGGAGTACCATCGAACGGGTAATAGAGCGACCAACTGCCGGATTTCGAATTAGGGTCGGTCTGTGCCGTGAACAACGTGAACTCCTCGGTTTCATCCGTATCCGGATTGGTCCACCGGATGCGCATGGTCCAGTCGATGTAGCTACCCTCTGGTTTACCCGAGAGCGAGAAGCTCAGGTTGTTCTGCTCAGTCTGTGCAGTGGAAGTCCAGATGAACGTGCCATTCTCCAGCGCAGGCTCACCGGCATCGAGTGCGGCGGCGGTTACGACCGCCGGGACGATCAGGTGCGCACTTAGGGCAAGGGAAGCGGGCCAGACGCGCAGGGCGGCATTTATGAAATGAGCGCCTGCTGCTTTGGAGGCGCTACCCGCAAACAGCTCGGTCTGGATTGTAAACGCCTCGGATGGTATTACCGGCGGGGGCGTATCGTTCTCTTCAGGAGCGTTGCTGTCACACCCGGTAAGCAGGGACAGCAGAAGGAGCAGGCAGGGAAGGACTCTGGTAGCGAGAGATCTATTCATCGTAGTGCAACGTGGGTTATGCCGCAAGGCCGGAATGATCCAGTGCCTGCAGGCAGGGGTGATACAGGACTGCTGACAAAAGCCATGCCTGCACTCCTAGCCGCATACACGTCAGCCGAAGTAACCCGTCAGGCTTTCGCAGGGAGTGCCTGCGCATCTGCTCGGCGTGTAAAAATGATGCATACCTGGTGAGAACGTACTGCCCACTCGTGAGCCTGCCTCATTCAAGGGAATCGAACTGGGCGGTCCGGCAAGCTGGAGGTTGCTTCTGTGTATTCGCACGAAAGTGGCTGTCCAATCGGCACACCAGTTGTGGCTTGCTCGGGTCGATGTACGATTCACTCACAGTACGGAGTGCCCTTGCACAATGAGCTACAACCGTAAACTGGCTGGCATTGCCGCCGCTGCGCTGCTCGGCATAATCAGCCTTGCAGGGTGTGATAGCAACGATTCTGCTACATATGGAACCGTTCAGGTCAAACTGACGGATGCGCCCATCGACGAATTTTCGGAGGCGAATATCACGATCAACCGCATCGTGCTCGTAGGTGATGAGGAGACCGGTCTGGGTGAAGGCTATGTGCTCTTTGACGGGAGCTTTACGGCCAACCTGCTGGATCTCCAGAACGGCATCGACACCCTGCTGGTGCGGGATGAGGTGCCCGTGGGTTCCTACTCGCAGCTGCGCGTCATTGTGGACGAAGACGCGGTCGTGCGGTACCTGGCCGACAGCACCACAGAGACGTTGAAGATCCCGAGTGGCAGTACGAGCGGTATCAAGATCAACCTTCCAAAGTTTGAGATCAACGAGAACGAGGACGTCGTAGAGGTGCTCATTGACTTCGACTTGAACCGTTCGTTCGTGAAGGCAGGTAACTCCGGCAAGTATATCTTCAAGCCGGTGATCAAGCCGCTTTCGCTGGTTGTCAACAGCCAGCCGCTCCCAGTCGATACGACAGCCGCCACGATTGATACGACCGCTGTAACGCCGCCTCCGGCGGACTAAGGAGTTTGTCACTGCACCGAATGAGAAAAGCCCCGAGGCGACACGCTTCGGGGCTTTTCTGGTATGTACGAACGCAGCCGTCAATCAGGTCAGGGTAGCATGAGCCTTCCCGTGGCTCTGAGTTCCCGGAGGGTTACCTGTCAATGCTCCATGTGGGGCATTCCGTTCTGATCGCCATGCTGCATGAGCATGCGAATGGGGCTGAGTCGGAGGTAGACTTGTGCGGATACGGGGAAGTCGCCGTAGATAGGGCGTAGATCCTCCGGCACGCGATACAGCGTGCCCTGTGCACCGATCATTACGCGCAGATCACCGAAAGTGGCAACGTCCCGGGCTGCGCCTAGCGTCCACGTCCCGATGTTGAACACGTCATGCTCATCGAAGAGACCCCCTTCCGGATTGGCTTCGCCATGGTGATCCAGGCCGAGTTCGTGCGTGTTCTTCTGCGTCCAGTCCACTCGCGTGTAGACGGCAATCTTTCCGAAATCCAGGTCGGACTCGAGCAGGAGGGAGTGGAGGGATCCGTGGCTATCGGATTCATCGTCCCCTGTTGCACTCTGGTTCAATCCCCACAGGAGCGTGTTGGACCAGGCGCCTCTGGCGCGGAACGGGACGTTGTACAGGACGGAGGCCGTGGTGCGCCAGGCATCCTCATCAGGGCTGATGGCCTCGGGGCTGGTCAGGAAGGCACGGGAAACCTGGAGCGCCCACCGTTCGCCCGGGTTTGCCGAGAGGCGCAGGCTGTATGAGTCGAAGAGCGGCCTGTCGATGCCAAAACGCTCTTCGTCCGGCTCGCGTCCAGTGAAGATCGACCCGTCCATCTTGAAGATGCCATAGCGAGCGCCGAGCGTCGCCACACCGAAGATGATGTGGGTGGCGTCCTGCCAGTGGTGGCCGATAGGGGAATCCGGGTTGTGGGCGGCCGAAGCCCGGTGCATGAAGGCGGGCGGCCCGAGTGCCGGTTCACCCGGCAGGCCGAAGTATGCGAATACACCGGCTTTATCGCCGATGCTCCGGCCATAGCTGACGGATAGTTCGGAGAAGAGGTCATGGGGGTGTTGCCGGTCGATGAGCGGTTCCCCCTCGAACGTTTCACCCGACTGGAAGAGCAGGGGATAGCCTCTTCCACCCGTGATGAAGGCATCCGCCGAAAGCATGGCTCGCAGGGTGACTACGTTCTTACCGAACGGGCGGCTCGCCATGCCCATGAACCAGTTCGGCGCATCGAACTGGCTGTCCCCCCGCTCGCCGCTGCCGAACACATCCTGGCTCGTGAAGCGGGGGAACGCCGTACCGTGAAACATAAAGTTCCAGTCGCCTGCCTGTGCGTGTACGGCCTCCATCGGGGTAGCATCTGGTTGCCAGCTCGTCCCGGATGCCGATCGCTGCATGGGCAGATCCGGGAGCAACGTGCCGGACATAGCGTGATCCGGCATGGCTTCATCGTTCACGTGCAGGCCTTCATGATGGGCCTGCTCGCTCTCCTCTGTCGCATGCGGGTCCGTGCAGGTTGTATCCTGACGGGCATGTCCACCGTGCCCATGCTGAGCCCGCACCGGAACTGCGGCCACTCCCAGAACGAGCATGCCGACGGCTGCTATTCGTACAAACATGAAGGCCTGCGGGTCGACCCCGGGAGGCCGGATGAGATGCCATACGCCTCATCCGGCCTCTGGAGAAACTGAGGATCACACTACTTTATAGCCTGCGTCTTCGATGACCTCCTCGATCTGCTCACGGCTCGTTTTTTCCGTGTCATAGCTGATCCGTGCGGAGCCGATCTCGATGTCCTCGATCTCAACGCCTTCGGTCTCTTCGAGTGCTTCGCGCACCGACATGACGCAGTGCCCGCAACTCATACCTTGGATCTTGATGGTTTCCGTCTTTTTCATGGAGCTTCTCCTCCTGGTATAGTGGCTTTGTACTGGTGGATGGTAGGAACGTTAGAAGCTATGATGTCACGCGCAGCGAAGGCTCGCTTTTCAGTGTAACCGACAGGATGCGTGCATTCACCCGAAGCCGGGAACGGCCTTGAGGGGAGCGCCGCAGCGGCAGATACTCAGTCTTCCAGAGCGCGCCAGATGGCGCATTCGTGGGCTGGACCGTGCCCGCTGCAGATATTGGCAAGTTCCTCGAGTCGTCGTTTCACCTGCTCCAGATCCCGGATCTTCTCGTCGATCTCCTGAATCTTTGCTTCTGAACGCTGTTTCATCTCAGCGGCGGCTTCGGGATCTGCTCGTAGCGAGAGCATGTCCTGGATCTCAGCCAGCGTGAAGCCGATTTCCTGGGCGCGCTTGATGAAACGGATGCGGGTGATGTCGTCCTGGCTGTAGTTCCGGTAGCCCGAAGGGCGGCGGGGCGGCTCGGGAAGAAGCCCCCGGCGCTCGTAGTACCTGATCGTCTGCACATTGACTCCTGCGTGCTCTGCAACTTCGCTCGTGGTGAAGGTTGCCATGTCGTTAGCCTTTCGTGTCGTGGTTCGCGAACTCATACGCCCTGTACCATGGTATAAGGTTCTGTGCTTCACGCACTCTTCATGCCTGCGTGCATCTCGGCCCAGCCGGAGCTATACACGCAGGAAGCGGGCGTTGATGGCTACGACGACCGTGCTGAGGCTCATGAGGATGGCGCCGACGGCCGGGCTGAGAATGATGCCAGCCCATGCTAGCACACCGGCAGCCAGGGGCAACGCCACGACGTTGTATCCAGCGGCGTACCAGAGATTCTGTACCATCTTGCGGTAGGTCGCGCGTGAGATTCCGATGACAGCAGCCGCATCGCGCGGATCACTCTGCGTGAGGATGACATCTGCTGTTTCAATAGCCACATCGGTGCCTGCACCGATAGCGATGCCTACATCTGCCGCTGCGAGAGCGGGCGCGTCGTTTACGCCATCGCCGGTCATGGCGACCGTCCGCCCTTCGGCCTGGAGCGCACGGATCTGGTTGCTCTTCTCTTCGGGGAGCACCTCGGCAATGACCCGATCCAGCTCGAGTTCGGCCGCGACGTGCTCCGCCACTTCGCGCTTGTCGCCGGTGAGCATCACGACGTCCACGTTCATCTCGTGCAACGTGCGCACGGCTTCTTTCGACTCGGGGCGGATGGCGTCTGCCAGTGCCAGTGCGCCGATAACGTCCTGTTCGCGAACGAGGAACACGACGGTCTTTCCCTGCCGTCCGAGCTCACTGGCGCTATCCACAGGCGCTTGCAGGGATTCAGCTTCTAACGCTCCCGGGCTGAGGATGCGGTACATGGCTCCGTCTATACGGGCACGTATGCCGCGCCCCGGTATGGCCTCGACGTCTGTTGCCGGGGGTATCGAGAGATTGCGTTCCCGCGCGCTCTGAATGATGCCTGCGGCTATCGGGTGCTCGCTGCCCGCTTCCACGGCTGCAGCCGTTGCGAGGATGTCTTCCTCGGATAGTGCTCCGAAGGTGAGCACGTCCGTCACGCCGAACTCGCCGCGTGTGAGCGTGCCGGTCTTGTCGAACACGATGGTATCGAGGTTGCGGGCGGCCTCGAAGGCGGGGCGGCTACGGATGAGCAAACCCCGGCGCGCGCTCAGGCTCGTGGAAACGGCGACGACGAGTGGTATAGCCAGGCCCAGTGCGTGTGGACACGCGATGACCATGACCGTGATGGTTCGTTCGAGTGCGAACGGCAGGACCGCATCCGCGAGGAAGTACCAGGCTACGAACGTGAGCATGCCGGCACCGATAGCGACGAGCGTGAGGTAGAACGCTGCCCGGTTCGCCAGGTCCTGCGTCCGGCTCTTCGACTGCTGCGCCTCGCGTATGAGGGCGATGACCTGGTTCAGGAAACTGTCCTCACCGGTTCTTTCCACCTCGGCGAGCAGCGCTCCGGTTCCATTGATCGATCCGGCGATGATTTCGTCACCGGGTTGCTTCTCAACAGGGATGCTCTCGCCCGTCAGCATGCTTTCGTTCAGGCTGGACCGGCCTTCGAGGATGCGGCCGTCGGCAGGGACCTTCTCGCCGGGCAGGATGCGGATGCGGTGGCCGGGCCGGAGGTGCTGGACGGGCACGTCGTGTACGGAGCCGTCCTCCTGTACATGGTGCGCCTCACCTGGGAGAAGGCGGGCCAGTTCTTCCAGTGCCCGGCTGGCCCCCATGACGGACCGCATCTCGATCCAGTGTCCCAGCAGCATCAGGTCGATCAGCGTTGCCGTTTCCCAGAAAAAGAGCATGCCCGGAAGGCCGAACACCACGGCGACGCTGTATATGTACGCCACCGTAATCGCGAGGGCGACCAGCGTCATCATCCCCGGTCGCAATACCCGGACCTCCTCCACGAAGCCTTTGAGGAAAGGCCAGCCGCCGTACAGGTAGACGAATGTGCCCAGCGCTAGCAATGCGTACACATCGCCGGGAAACGACAGCACATTGCCGATGCCGAGCCAGTCACGCACCATCGGCGTGAGCAGCAGGATCGGGATGGTCGCGATGAGCGAGATGAAGAAGCGTCGGCGGAAGTCGGCGACCATGCCTTCATGGTTATGCCCTTCATGGCCGACGTGCCCCTCGTGACCGGCAGGGTGCCCATGCCCGGCGTACTCGCCGTGACCCGTATGATCCCGTCCATCGTGCGTTGCGGGCTGGACTTCCGCCGCTTCTTCAAGCATTTCCTGTTCCACGTCCAGCCTGTCGGCGACCGGTTCACGGCGGTGTCCGTCGTTGTGGCCTGTATGGTGATGCGTATGCGTGTCGCGCCGCGCACGGTCATGATTGCTCATCTTCCCCGAACTCCTGTGTTGAGAGGTTTGCACCAGATACGGTATGTACCACGGTACAGGGTTCTGTGGTTTACAGATTGTTCACGATTGGGGTCAATGCAGTCAGCCGAAGCGGATGAAATTGCGCGCATCTCTTTATTCAAACAGATAGGTCCATGCAGTTCTGGCAGAGCGCGGAGGTTGGATACTGTCATCTAGAGGCGAACCGGCCACAGGTGGTCGCAGTGTTTGCATCCCTGTGGGGGCGTTTTCTCGCTATGCTCGCCATTACACGCCTCGTTTCCATGATCTCGGCAGCCACGGCGAAACGAACGCTGGCGATCATAGGAGTGGGTGAGATGCCGGTAGTATCGTGAACGGCGTGGAATGGCAATGGATCTTCCGGTCAGGAGTAGATCCTGTCCTCAATGACGGTTGCTCTCTTAGCAATGCGAGTGAGCTTGGGAGGCTGTGCTGGTGGCATCTCGGTTAGCACCCTATTGAAGTACCATCGATCGCGCGTATAGGTGTGTTGAACCTGAGGAGATGCTGTGTACTATGCTTCCGGGCTGCAGCGGGGGATTGCAGGCAATCTCTCACGGCGTGTGCCGGAGCCAGATCAGATAGGCCGATATATCGTCCAGGTCTTCCTTGCTTATAACTCGTTCGGGGAAAGCAGGCATGGCGCCGAGGCCGTGGCGGACCTGGAACTTGATGGCGGACTCGGGTAGGGGTTTGTTGTTGAGCGCCGGCCCGAGCCCTGCCTCACCGCCGGGGTGGCACGTGGTGCAATACGTGTTGAACGCCACCAGGCCCCGGGCTACATCCTCGTTCGGCGGCTCGTGATCGCCGATGATCGGCTCGCCACGCCGGGCCGTGCCGCAGGCGGTCGCGAAGGTGAGCGCGCAGAGTAGCAGGATAGGGCGAAGTGAGGACCTGTTCATCTCGCACCCCCCGTCCGGGTTATTTTCCAGATGACGCCGGTTCCGGGGTAAGGTGTCGTCTGCCCGTCGTTGACGGTCATGACACCGAAGTCTACTATGTAGAGGGCCGTACCGGAAGGATCGAACCGGACCGCAATGGGACGTTCCAGTCCTCCGGCCTTGAGCCACGAGGCCGGCCCGTTCGTTTTGCCCTTGTTTACGGCGAAGTCCTCGATCACACCTGTATCCACGTCTACGCGGACGACCTTGAAGCCGACGGGGGCAAGCACCTTACCGACTTCCGGGGCCTGGTCGCCGAACTGTGCGATGAATGCCTGTCCTTCGTGTCCAAATGCCGGGTTACGCGAGAAGTCGAAGCCATTCGAGGAGGAGTGGACGCCGAGATGGGCGGCGGGGTGGGGCGGTTCGGACGGATGATCGCGCAGCAGTTGGAGCGGGGATTCATCCGGACCATCCCGGAACTGCTCATAGGGCGTGGCCCCATCGGGCACGCCGAATCCACCGGTGAACGGGATGGAGCCATAGTAGTCCGGCCAGCCGTACCAGGCTCCCGGCTCGATTCGCCAGAGCAGGTCGCCTGTTCCGAACACAGGACGGCTGCCTCGCTCGTCGTACTGGTTATCGGTTGCATAGAGGTTTCCGTCCGGTGACCACGCCAGCGCGAAGGGGTTGCGGAGTCCCCAGGCCACGACCTCCAGCGGTCCGCCCTCGGCCCGAACGCGCATGATGGCGCCGCTGCAGGGTATTCCTCCCGGAATGATCTGCCCTGATTCGGTTGGTGTGCCGAAGGGTACGAAGGCGCCGGTAGATATCCGGTCGTCGAGGGACGTGAACGGGTTGGACGTGGTATAGTTCAGGCCGGTGAGGATGACGTCCTCGCAGGGTACGTCGTGAAAGCCGGGGTGCCGTTTCAACCAGCCGAAGTCGTAGTTGTCCAATCCGACGACGCCGGAGTTGGTCGCAGTGCCCTGCCCGAAGTAGACCCACCCATCTTTACTGACGAGAGGGCCGTTCGTGTGGTGGTCGCCCAGGGAAGGAAGGCCGTTAGCGAGCACCGTGATCAGTCCGTCTGGATCGATCCGCAGGATCTGTCCCGGATAGACGGTACCACCTGCTACAAAGAAGGAGCCGGCGTGGTAGTCCAGCCCGTTCCATGGTGGATTGCTGCCTTCCGCTACGATGGTAGTTCCGCCGCCGGGCTCCAGCCGGAGCAGACGGGGCGTGCCGAAGTACTCGCCGTAGGAATATCCTGCCTCCGTCACGTAGATGCCGCCATGCTCATTGAAGGCAATCCCGGTGGGGAACGTGAGCCCCGTCGCAACCACTTCGATCCGGTAGCCGTCCGGCAGCGCGATGTCAGATGGATCAACCTGCCGGGGTGGAGTGAAGCGCGTCTCCGCGCCGCCGTTCGACGTGCTCAGCTCATAACAGCCTGAAAGCGTGCCGCACAGTACAGCAAGCAGTAGTACCTGCACCGCAGCTCGTTTCAATACGATGTGCGGAGGAGGGTGCTTCAAACAGTCGCACTGCATGGCATCACGCATGGCATATCTCCTGCCAGTGGATCGGCGGAGATATCATGCCCTCCCAGTGGATTTTGTGCCGGGTGCACCGGAGTCTTCACAACCTCGTTTCCCGGCTATGACAACCTGCCACGTTATAGCATGGTGTCAGCACAGGGTCTCGCTTTGAGGCTCGGAACAGGTGAGCACCAGTTCATTTCAGGGAGGAAGATCAGATGAGCCGTGCCCAGCAGATGTTGCAAGCCCATTCTCAGGAGATCCAGGTCGATGCGGACATTCTCGCCGCCTGCATTCAGGCCTGCTACGAATGCGCGCAGTGTTGCACGGCCTGTGCCGATGCCTGCCTGGGAGAGGACAACGTGGCCGGGCTCTCCCGTTGTATCCGGTTGAACCTGGATTGCGCGGATGCCTGTGCCGCGACGGGTAGCATGCTTTCCCGGCAGACGACGCCGAACTGGACGCTTCTAAGGGCACAGGTGGACAGCTGCGTACTTGCCTGCCAGATCTGCGGCGACGAATGCGACCGGCACGCGGGCACTATGGAGCATTGCCGCATCTGTGTGGAGTGCTGTCGTGCGTGTGACTACGCGTGCAGCCGCCTACTTTCGGAGATCGGCCACATGGCAGCCGTATGATGAGCAGATTGCCGGAGGGGCAGGGAAGAGATCGGCGAGATACAACGGATAAAACGGTAATGGGCCTTCGGGCGTGGTGCGCTGCTCCCGAAGGCCCATTGGCTGTGGGGATGCTGTCCTGATCGTTTCTATCAGGACCCTACGACCAGAGTCCCCTTCAACATATCCATGCCGCATGCGAAGGTGAACGTACCATCCATCGTTGGGGTGAACTCGATGGCGTAGTCTTCATTGAGGGGAAGAGTAGTTTTTTCAATACCCCAATCCGGAATCTGTACTTGTTCAGTACACTCGCCCTCTACCGTACGGTGGAAGATCAGCCGGGCCGGTACGCCTTCCTGAAGCTGGATACGCTGTGGGCGATACCCGGAGGCCGTGACCTCGATCCGTACGACCTGAACGCCATCCACGACTTCTGCTTTCTCCGCCGGTATGTCGCTAGCTGCCGTTTCGTTAGGAGGGGTTTCCTGACAAGCGGCTACGGCGACACAAACAGCAAGGATTCCGATGAGCGTACGTAGGGTATGCATGACTCCGATGGTTTGTCTGGTGGTTTTTCTGAGCGTTAGGACAGTTGAGCCGGTATCAGCCGATGGTGACTGCACCGGCTGATGCCGGTTCCAGTATGTCGTTTATTTGACTGCCATTTCGCCCGGCTTCCTGCTCCTTGCGCATTCGAATTCTGTGGACGACGGCATAGATGGCAGGAATCATGACGAGCGTGTGGATGGTGGAGGTGACGAGTCCGCCCACCATTGGCGTGGCGATGCGTTGTGTGACTTCGATACCCACCTCCGTGCCGAACATGACCGGTAGCAGGCCGATGATGGTTGTGAGCACTGTCATCAGCTTGGGGCGGACCCGGTCCACGGCGCCTTCCTCCAGCGCACGCAACAGGCTGGCATGGGAGGTAAGCCTCCCCGTGCGCCGATAACGTTTGATGGCCTCATCGAGGTAGACGTGCATGACAATGCCCGTCTCAGCGGCAAGTCCGGTCACGGCGATCAGGCCTACGCCGACCGCGATGCTCATCTCGTAGTCGAGTAGCACCATCAGCCACACGGCCCCGACGACCGCAAAGGGTAGGGGAATCATGAGTAGCAGGGCTTCCGTGGCACTCTTGAAGTGGAGGAAGAGCAAGATGAAGATGATGGCGAGCGTGAGCGGGATGAGTATCTGGAGCCGCCGGTTGGCGCGTTCCATATACTCGAACTGTCCGCTCCACTTGATCGAGTAGCCCGGGGGGAGTTCTACATGTTCGTCAACGATCTCCCGTGCGCGGTCCACGTATGATCCGATATCCGTGCCCTGATCCAGGTCGACGTACACCCATGCGTTCGGACGGGCGTTCTCGCTTTTGATCATCGACGGTCCTTCTGTGATGCGGAGTTCGGTAAGCTGGCCGAGCGGCACCTGGGCGCCGGTCCGGGTCGGGACGAGTACGTTGCGCAGGCTGTTGAGGTCGTCGCGCAATTCGCGTGGGTAGCGCACGATTACCGAGTAGCGCTCCAACCCCTCCACCGTCGTGGTTGCCTCTATGCCGCCGATGGCTGACATGATTACGTCCTGCACGTCGCCCGTAGTGAGCCCGTACCGGGCTGCCGTTGCGCGGTCAATCTCGAAATCGAGGTAGGAGCCGCTCATCACACGTTCGGCGTAGATCGAGGCCGTGCCGTCCAAACCGCGGAGTGCCATCTCCACCTGCTGCCCGAGGTGCTGTAGGGTGGTCAGGTTCGGTCCTGCAATCTTCACGCCTACAGGCGTCTTGATGCCCGTCGCCAGCATGTCGGTACGGGCGCTGATGGGCATGGTCCACGCATTCGTTAGGCCGGGAATCCGGATGGCGGCGTTCATCTCCTCGATGAGCTTCGCCATGGTCATCCCCTCACGCCACTCGTGCTCGGGCTTGAGCACGATCGTCGTTTCGATCATATCGAGCGGGGCGGGGTCCGTGGCGGTTTCTGCGCGTCCGACCTTGCCGAAGACACGCTCCACTTCGGGGAATGAGGCGATGATGCGGTCCGTCTGCTGGAGGATCTCTTTCGCTTTTTGCGGAGAAATGCCCGGCAGGGTCGTGGGCATGTAGAGCAGGTCGCCCTCATTGAAGGGCGGCATGAACTCGCTGCCGATCTGCGGGAAGGGTACCAGCGTCGTTCCCAGGAGCAGCCGCTGGACGGGGAGTACCGTCAGAAGCAGCACGCCGAAGCCTACGACGAGTACCAGCCGCGCGTGGTTCAAGACCCAATGGACGATGGGACGGTAGCCGCGGATGAAGAACTGCGCGACGGGGTTTCTGTCTTCCGGGCGAATCCTGCCCCGGATGAAGATCATCATCAGAGCGGGTATGAGCGTGACGGCCAGGATGGAGGCCGATGCCATGGCAAAGGTTTTGGTCAGCGCCAGCGGCCGGAACATGCGCCCTTCTACCTGCTCCAAGGTGAAGACGGGCAGGAAGCTCACGGTGACGATGAGGAGCGAGAAGAAGAGGCTGGGGCCGACCTCCTTCGCCGCGGCAAGGATCGCCTGGGCGCGGTCGTTTGCGGTGATGTCGGAAGGATCATTGTTGTGTAGGGGCGCAGCGTGCTGCGCCCCTACCGATTTTTTCTTTGCTGGGAGGCGTTCCAGGTGCTTGTGTGCGTTCTCGACCATCACGAGGGACGCATCCACCATCACGCCGATTGCAATAGCGATGCCGCCGAGGCTCATCACGTTGGCGTTGACGTCCAGCAGGTACATCACGAGAAGTGAGATGAGGATGCCGACCGGTACGGTTACGAGAGCGACGAAAGCGCTGCGGACGTGCAAGAGGAACACGATGACGATGAGCGCTACGACCGCCAGTTCCTCCCAGATTTTACCCGTGAGCGCGTGTATGGCAGCCTGGATCAACTCGGAACGGTCGTACTCCGTTACGATCTGGACGCCTTCCGGGAGACCCGGTTCGAGTTCGGCCAGGCGGGCCTTTACCCCGTCGATCACCTTCTGCGCGTTCTCGCCGTAGCGCATCACGACGATGCCGCCCACGACCTCGCCTTCGCCGTTCTTGTCGGCGATGCCACGCCGGATCTCGGGGCCGATGCCCACGTAGGCTACGTCTCCCACGGTAACGGGTGTGCCGCCCATGGAGGCGCGGAGGGGGATGCTCCGGATGTCCTCTACCCCTCGCAAATACCCTTTGCCACGGACTACATACTCCCGTTCACCCATCTCTACGAGCCGTCCGCCGACGTCCTGGTTCGAGCGTTCGAGGGCGGTGCGGACATCCATGAGCGAGATGCCGTACGCTGCGAGTTTCTGCGGGTCTACGGTCACCTGGTACTGCTTCTCGAACCCGCCGATGGTGGCGACTTCGGATACCCCTTCGATGGCCTGAAGCTCGTACTTCAGGAAGAAATCCTGGAGAGAACGAAGTTGCGCGAGATCAAGGTTTCCCGTGGTATCCACGAGGGAGTACTGGTACACCCAGCCGACGCCGGTCGCATCGGGCCCGATGGCGGGCTTTACGCCGGATGGGAGCTGGTCGGACACGTAGTTCAGGTATTCCAGCACACGGCTGCGCGCCCAGTACATGTCGGTGCCGTCGTCGAAGATGACATACACATACGAGTCGCCGAACATGGAATAGCCCCGCACCGTTTTGGCGTGCGGTACGGAGAGCATGGCCGTGGCGAGCGGATAGGTGATCTGCTCCTCGATGATCTGTGGGGCCTGCCCCGGGTATTCGGTCTTGATGATGACCTGCACGTCGGAGAGGTCCGGGAGGGCATCCACCGGCGTGTTGAGCGCAGCCCACATGCCTGCTACGGCAATGAGGAGTGTGATCAGGATGACAAGCAGCCTGTTCTTTGCGCTCCATTCGATAAGATTCTCGATCATGGGATCTACCGGACGAAGGGATTCAAGGGCATGGCACACCATGCCCGTACGAGGCGGAATCAGTGCTGGTGCTGGTGGTTGCCGCCCGTGTAACCTCGGAGTTCGTTATAGCGCCGGGTCTGCTCGGGAGTGAGTATCGAGCGTGTCGTCACGTGTGCGTTCAGGTGGACGGCACGTAGCTCACCCTCGAGTGTAGCGATGCGCCCCGCGAGACTTGCCACGGATGCAGAATCAGCATGGCCGCCTGCAAACAGCCGGTCCAGGAGGCGTTCCTGCTCCACGAGCCGGTTGCCGATTGCAGCAGCTGCTGTTTGCATGGCGTCGAATGCTGCCTGAATCCTGGCTTCCTGGTCGGCGGAAAGGCCGAGATGATCCTTGAGTTCGAGGACATGCTTCGGGCCGGGATAGCCGTTCAGTTCCGCCGCCAGGGCATAGCCCATCCCGGCGCCGGAGAGGTAATTCTGCACGTCTTGTTCGGAGAGGGCCTTGATGGCCCGGTCCTGCAATCCCGTATAGGGTGAAGCGGGGGCGGCGCCGTGTGGGTGGTGTTGTGCCCACGCGGGCAGGGCGACTGGAATGGACAGTAGGCTCGCAATGAGCGCGAGGGCGGCGAGTGTACGTGGATCGAGTGTCATCGGTAGATCATGAGGTTACGATGATGGAACCCTTCAGCATGTCCATACCGCATGCGAAGGAGAAGCTGCCCGCCCTATCAGGCGTGAACTCGACAGGGACTGGCTCATGGAGAGGAAGCGGCAGGTCCTTTACGCCCAGCGCCGGGATATCCAACCGGTCACCGCAACCTGCCTCGGATATTCGCGTGAAGACGAGCCGGGCCGGTATGCCGGCTTTCAATTGAAATTGTTCGGGCGTGTATCCGGCCGCACCGATCGTGATTTCTACCGTCTGGATGCCTCCCTCCTCCGTGGCTACAGGCGGATGCTGGCCGGTGGTTGATCCGTGCGTGTGTCCCGCGGCCATCGCGCCTACGGCACTCTTGAGGCGTGCTTCGGAGTCGATGAGGAACTGCGCGCTGGTAACGATCTCTTCGCCGCCGGACAGCCCGTGCAGGACCTGTACGACGCCGTCAGCCTGCGTGCCGAGGGTGACCTCGACGGGTCGGAAACGCCCGCCACCGAGAGCGAGAATGACGAGGTCGCGCGTACCGGTGCGGATGACGGCCTCTTCCGGTACGACGGGCAGCGGCATGGCACCCCCGCTGGTCAGGTTGACCGTGGCGTACATCCCTGGCTTGAGCCGGAGGCCGGGGTTCGGCAGAGTGATTCGGGCCTGGACGGTGCGGGTTTCGGGGTTGATCGTGTCGTAGATGTAATCGACCGTGCCGGTGAGGGTCGTTCCGGGGTCATAAGGCAGTTCGATGGAGGCCCGCGCGCCCGGTCTGACCCAGGGGAGGTCCTGCTCATGGACATCCACCATGAGCCAGATTCGGGAAAGGTCGGCTAGTTCGATGAGGGTCTGTCCGGCAGTGACCTGCTGGCCCTGGATGACGTATTTGCCGGTAACCGTGCCCGAAGCAGGCGCATACAGGGTGAGCGTTTTCTGCGGCTTTCCGGTCTCTTCAAGCCGCCGGACCTGCTCCTCGGAGATGTCCCAGTAGCTGAGCCTTCTGCGTGCAGCTTCGACGAGCCGCTCTGCATCAGCCGCAGCGGGAGTTCCCGCCAGCCGCTGCGCGTTGCGGAGGGCCAGCAGGTACTCTTCCTGAGTCGAGACAAGTTCGGGGCTGTAGATTTCGAGAAGCGGCTGGCCGCGCCGGACGCGTGCACCGTCATAGTCGACGTGGAGTTTCTCGATCCAGCCGCTGATCTTGGGGGAAACAGCAGTCTGTAACTGCTGGTTGGCTTCGAAGCGCCCCGTCGTCCGCACCGAGCGGCCGAGCGGCTCGATCATCACGAGGGCCGTCCGCACACCGATGTTCTGGATTGTGCCGGGATCGATTTCCACGATACCGTCGGCAGAGGCGTTCACGGGTGTGGGGACGAGGTCCATGCCACAGATGGGGCACTGGCCGGGTTCATCTTCAATGATCCACGGGTGCATGCCGGAGCGGTAGACCACACCGTCACCGTTGCGGTCGGCGGCGGCAAGAGCATTATGGCCCTTCGCGGTAGTATCGGAGGCATCCGCCACAGGGGAGTGGTCTTCCGGTGTGGCTCTATCAGGTCGGAATAGCGCATAGGAGATGCCGACCGTTACTGCAAGCAGGACGAGCGCGGCGGCGAAGATGCGGCCTGATGGTCCCGGTATATTCAGCGTTTTCATGGCTCAGATCGGTTTCCAGCGATAAGGGAGGGGGAGATCCCGAGTGTGCGGCGGAGCGCGGCACGGGTCTGTGCGTAGCGAGCCAGCGTTTCTTCGTAGCTCATGCGGAGGTCATACAGCATGCGCTCGGCGTCGAGGAGGTCCAGAAACCCGATCGTTCCGGCTGAATAGGCACTCAGCGTAGAGGCGACGGTGGTTTCGGCCTGTGGGATGAGGGCATCCCGGTAGAGCGTCAGCGCTTGCTCGTCCGCTTCCAGGCTGGCGAGGAGATCCTGTGTTTTCGTCTTGATCTCTGTCTCCAGCGCTTCCAGGCGGGCATCGACCTGCTCCCGCCGGAGTTCGGCTTCGCGGACTGCGGCGCGCCGTTTGTCCTTTTGGAGCGGGATGGTGACGCCGAACTGGATGGTAAAGCGTTTATCCAGGTCGGAGAGGGGCCGGGTGGTCCCGTCCATGGGCATCATGTCCATGAGACCGGCGCCGATCATGAAGTCGGGACGGTACTCCAGGCGGGCCCTGTCGATCTCCTTCTCCGCCTGCTCTCGTATCAGCCGCAGGGCCTCGGCTTCGGGAAGCCGGTCCAGTGCGCGTTCTGTCGAACCCGTATCAGCAGGGAGGGTGATAGTCGGTGCCGTCAGGACGACTTCGTACTGCGGAGAAGCCAGGTCCGGCCGGTTCGTAAGGCGGGCGAGCCGTTCCAGTTGGGCCCGGCGCGCGGCGTCGTATTCCAGGCGGCGGCGTTCCAGGGCGAGGCGCTCTACCTGGGCCTTGAGGATGGATTGTTGTGGCCCCTGACCGACTTCATACCGGACGGCAGCGACCTCTTCGAAGTCTCGTAGTCGGCGGGCGAATTCTTCGGCGAGCCGATCCTGCTGCTGGATGCGGTACAGCTCGTAGTAGGTGTGTTGCACGTCGAGGGCCAGGTCCAGTGCAGCGGCATCGGCATTACGTTCGGCGGCTTCGGCCCCGAGGGCCGCTGTTTCCGCAGCGAGCTTTCGCTTGCCGGGGTAAGGCAGCATCTGCCGGGCCATGACCTCGGCCGGTGCTATGCCGCCGACCGATCGGATCGCGAAGGGGCGATAGCCTGCCATCACGTCCGGATCGGGCAGGGCGCCGACCTGTTCGGGACGAGTTGCCAGCGCCGCGGCCTCGAGCCGCATGGCGCGCAGGGTGGGATTCCGCTCTACCTGCGCGAGCAAGGAATCCAGATTGATGGATAGGACGGAGTCGGGAGGGCTGGTCGCACGGGCGTAGGAGTCCCCGGCAAACAGCCCCAGTGTGCCTGCGACGAGGCACATCCATACAAGGGAACGCATGGGTGCTTCTGAACGATGATCATGGAGGCGAATCCCACCGGCGGATAGGCGCGGGTGGGCGGGAGTAGGGCCGAGACGGCCACCGCAGAGCGCCTCAGATCAGAAGCGACGCGTGGAGGATGTGGAGCGGAGAGGGAAGAGGAGCAGATTCCAGACTGGCATCACGCATACGGAGGGAGGCGCGTGGCTCTGTGTCTGGAAGCGTGAGGATGTAGGCCGGGACGAGCACAACGATGTGCTCCATGACAGGCGCCGAAATTCGCGCGCCCTCGACCACCGGTTGCTCGGTTGTGATGAGACAGCATCCCGGCCCAACCGGCGTTCCAGGGGCAATGTGAACGCCGTCTGTCCCTGTATCGTGACAGGGCATGCCTGTGTCGTGCGAGACCGGTACGGCTTCCGCCACATCATGACAGGGCAGTTCCATGCTCGCCGCCATACCGCTCATGTTTGCCCAGGCACACGCGTGCTGCACGAGCGGCACGAGTACGCCGAACACCATCGTCAGAGCGACGAGGGCGGCAGGTAGGCGGTATGTACGAAGGGTGGTGAGCATGTCTGATGCGGGCACGTACGGCGCTACCTGTGTGAAGGTTTCGCGTCACCTATCACGCCGCACGTATAAGGTATACATGCTCTCTGTGAGAACAGGTGCGGATTCTTTGAAATGCTGTGTAGGAGAAATCCCTGCCAGGTTCCAGCTTCGGATACAGGCATGGCGCCGGGCTAATGGCCCGGCGCCGTCTTTCGGAAGAATGCCGTGTCATCCTTTACCCGGCTCATCGCGTACGGCTTTTCAGCGTCGCGAAGCCGGAGTCATTCATGCGCAGGCCGGCGGTATTTATCTGACTTGCCAGCCGGGTCACTTCACGGATGCGCTCCTCTGTGAGCGGGTGGGTCGAGAAGAACTGGCTGACCCGGCTGGGCTGGCGGCCCCGCGTGCTCAGGAGCTTCTCGAACATGTTGGCCATGCCCATGGGGTTGTAGCCCGCAGCCGCCATGTACCGCACGCCGAGCCGGTCTGCCTCTCGTTCATCGTCGCGCGAGAATTTCGCCATGGCGCCACCGGCAACGATCTGGCCGACGATCTGCTCGACCAGGCTCGGGTTCTGTCCGAGGACGAGGCTCGCCACGATGTTCAAGCCGTACGCTCTCGAGATGCGCTCCGTGCCGTGGCGCGCGACGCCGTGCGCGATCTCGTGGGCCATAACGCCGGCCAGTTCGGCGGCGTTGTCGGCGGCCTGGATCAGTCCGGTGTTCACGTAGACGTGCCCGCCTGGGATGTTGAACGCGTTGATGGCGGGATCGCGCACGATGTGGAATTCCCAGGGCAGATTGCGCATCTCCGTCTGTGCTACGATGGCCCGGCCCATCTGATTGATGTAGGCGAGTGCCTGCGGGTCATTGACGAGCTGCATCTGCCGGGCGACCTCGGCCTCCAGTTGCTGGCCGAGCCGCCACTCTTCCTGTACAGAAATCAGGTTCACGTCGCCCCGGTTCACGCCGCTCGTCGCGCATCCGGCGAGAATGCCGGTGACGAGCAGGAGCGTGAGCACGGCGGACGCCATGTGGTTTCGTAGTATCCTCTGTTTCATGAGTATCCTCATTGGTCCGGTTCGGACCGGCCTGTACGTGATAGGGTGTCACGATTGCCCTCGTACGCCGCACGCCGGGAATGGGAGCACGCTGAACAGCTTATTTACATCCTGCACACTCCGATGAAGCTGCAGAGGAGGGACTTATGCCGTTCTGACGGGGTGGCGACCGATGGGCTGTATCGTTGCGCCTATGCAAGGGACGTGCCCTGTACGCGTGAAGCCTCTTCTTAGACAGGACGGTGAGGTGAAGTGTCTTGAGAACTGTGCATGGATGGCACAGAATGCACAGTTTTGATGCAGTCGCCGGATGGGTACCGGCCAGAAACGAAGCGGGCGACCCATCGAGGGGTCGCCCGCTCTGTCATGTGCTGTAAATATTGAATTTGTGCCTTACCGGGAGGCGGATTGACGGCTGAGGCGGTCGAAGTACTTCTGCTGGTCGCTCACTGCGGGGATGGACATCGGGTCATCCGGGAGTTCGACCTGCTTCATGGTGGGGTATTCGCCGTTGTGATCGAACAGGTCCGCTTTTCCGGGAGGATCTTCACCGAGTACGAGAACCATCGTACCCTGTTTGAGAATCTTCTTGCCGATGGACGAATAGCCTACCGAGCCGTCTGCCGTCTGCCAGGGGTCGGCCCAGTCGAAGATCCAGCGTGCGTCGGAGTCTACGAGGCGGACGCAGCCGTGGCTGGTCGGACCATCGGTCGGCATGTCATACTGATGGATGTGGATGCCACGCTCTACGTAGAAGTTGAACACCCAGTACATTTCCCAGGGCTCGCCTTCCGGGCTCAGCGACGAGACGCGGTAGGGTTCCTTCCAGGTGAAGCTGAAGCGTCCCGTCGGTGTCGGTGTCTTGTCCGGCGAGCCGGTACTTACGAGGCCCCATCGGGCCAGTTCGCCGTACTCGTAGGCGGCCCAGGCCTGGATCGACTTGTGAATGATGAAGAGCTTGTCGTACTCGCGAGCACCTTCGTAGTACCGGGGAAACGGTGAGTAGGCACGGAAGTCGATGTCGAAGGTATCTGGTACAACGATGATGTCTCCAGGCTTCAGGAACGCCAGGTCGATGCGGTTCAGGAGCTCGACAGCACGAGCCCGGCGTTTGCCTTTCTCGGAGTCTCCCATGCCGAGGGCATTGTAGAAGCTGTTGCGTGCCATCACGCCGGAGGAGTCCTCGGCGTAGATGTCGTAGTAGTCGTAGTAAACCTCGGGAATATCTTCCAGCCGGTCGTAGCGAATTGCAAGGACTTCCTCTACTGCCTTTTGATCGATGAACGTCTGGGCTGATGCGGACATGACCCAGAGCAGGGAGAGTGCGGTGTAGGTAGTAGCGACGAGAGAGGGTCTCATGATCACAGCACGTATCATTGCATCATACTCTATCGGGCCAATCGTTCGGTGAGGTCGGCTAATATAGTACACGGTGAAAATGCATGCGCTCCGCGTTGCCGTTGTTGTAACAAATTTGATTCCAAGATGAGGGGTGTGTGTAGTGAGGCAGAGGGGGGCAGGGTGAGCGGGCATGGGCGCAACGAGAAAGAGGAAAGGATGTCAGGAGCCTGAGAAAGCGGGCACGCGTGCTCAATGGCTGGCTGCACCCGTTACTGGTCGCACCCTGATTGCCGGCGCTTACCACATGTAACGTTAGTAGGAACTTATCGTGAAACATTTTGAGCCGATTCCCGCGTTGGAAGTAGAGGACGGTATGTAGCGCATTCACGATACACAGGAGTAGGTATGGTGAGGACAAGGTAGGACCTGCGAGCCTGAACCTCTCGCGTTGCATCAGCGGTCATTGCCCTCTATCGTGAACGCTCGGGCGGTCGTTATCGCATTCGCCCTGATTATCACTTCGATCTGTTCTGGTTGTAATGACACAATGGGGGCGGGCGCCTTTCTTGCTGATTCTCCTGGTGTTCGGGGGATGCCGTCAGGAGCCCGAAATCGAGGGTGAGTGGTCAGGGGTGGCCGATACGGAACGCGGCACCGGGTTTTACTACACCTTCAAGCTGGATCAGGTCAATGAGGACATTATCGGGAGCGGAGGAATTTCCGTCTATGCCGCCGAGGGTGCGCCGCCTGAATCGACATACACGGTGGAAATCGAGGGCTCATACGACTACCCGAACGTGGTGTTTACTATCAAAGGACCTATCCCGACGTTGAGCACGAGCGGCACAGCGGAGTTCAGTGGTTTTCTCGATTCAGAAGGCACCCGGATCGAAGGCACGGTTTCCTCACCGGAGTTCGGCACGCTCGATCTCGATCTGGAACGTGAGTCTCCGGAGTGAGCGAGTACACGGATTGTGGGCAGCCTTGTGGGTTTTTGGCGAGGGGATAGCGAATTCTTGTACTGCCCTGGAGTATGGGAAACCGGCACATCGGCAGGTACAGGAAAAAGCAAGAAGCCATTGTCATCGTGACGGGAGATCCGCGTCACAACCTGATGGCTGCCGAGCAGAGGCCTTTCTGAAGGAGATGTTCCGGCACAGCCCGGGCGTCGAGACGCATAGCCTGCGGGATCGTTCAGGGAATGAACTTCCAGTAGGGAAGGGCCTGACCAGGGGCTAATCCCCCACCACGTTCGCCACAGGTCGCCCGGTGTCCTGTCTGTGGCATTCGGGGAGGTCTCAGCCGAGTTCGTTCATGGAGGGCAGGTATAATTTTGTCCCTCTATGACCGAGCGTTGTCATTCTGCTCGGAACTCCTATCTTTTCGGCTATATGGGTACAGGGGCTGCGAAGGCCGTCCGGCACGTTTCGGGCATTCTTCCTGCGGACTGTCGTCCTTCCTGCGGGACATCCACGTCACGATCTCTCGATACGAATCCGGCATGGTCGTTTCAGCACGCGCGTGGTGTCTGCTGTTCGTTCTTATCCTCGGTCTCACCGCATGGGATGCGCGTGCCCAGAACGCATCCATAGGTGGATTCGTAACGGATGCATCCAGTGGACAGCCTCTGGAGTTCGTAAACGTCGTGTTCACTGCTGAAGGCGGCACGGCTCGGGTCGTTACCAGTGGTCGGGATGGGTCATATGTGATATCGGGGATCACGCCCGGACGGTATGTGCTGAATGCGACGTACATCGGGTATACGGCATTTGCAGACACACTCGTTCTCGCGGCAGGTGAGCGGCGCACGATTGACATTCGCCTCGCGCCGGCGGACCGGCAACTGGAAGAAGTCGTGGTGGAGTCCGAGCGGACCAGCGGTGCTGCGCGGGTCATTGCAGGTCAGCAGACGGTTACTCCGGCGGACCTGGAGATGGTGCCCTCACCCGACGTGTCCGCCGACCTCGTGAACTACCTGACGACGATGCCCGGTGTGGTAACGACCGGTGATCGAGGTGGACAGCTCTACATCCGGGGCGGCGAGCCCTCGCAGAACCTCGTTCTCCTGGATGGTATTCCGCTCTACCAACCGTTCCATGTGCTCGGCTTTTATTCCGCGTTCCCGGCTGAGATCATGAACCGGGCTGATATTTATGCCGGCGGATTCGGGAGTCGTTTCGGCGGGCGGGTGTCCTCCGTGCTCGACGTGATCTCGCGTAGTGGAAATGAACACCGGTTTGCAGGTACGTTCGCCGCGTCGCCGTTCGTCAGTGCGGCCAGCATCGAAGGGCCGATCGTGCCGGGGCGTTTTTCCTTTCTCGGGTCCATACGCCAGTCCTTTTTGGAGGAGGGTGCGGAACCGCTCACCGGGCGCCGGCTTCCGTTCAAGTTTGGCGATGGTTTCTTCAAGATCCAGGGACGTCTTACGTCCCGCAGCCGCATCTCCATCTCCGGCATCAAGACGTTCGATCGGGGGATTATCGGAGAGGATACCGGCGGCGTACCGCCCGACGAGGTGCGCTGGGAAAATCAAGGGATCGGTTTTCGGTATGTCGTTCTTCCCAAGATCCTTCCGCTGACCGCCGTCGTGAACGTGACACACTCACGACTCACGTCGGAGCAGGGGCCCCCCGGAGCGTCGTACCGTATGTCCAGCGTGCAGACGACGAAGGTGGGCATCGATGCCAGTTTCGTCGGGAAGCGTATCAACACGGACACCGGCCTCACCGTGGAAGCCATCGATCTGGATAGCCGGATCAGCGGGCTGTTTCAGGGATTGGACCTGCGCGCATCGGAGTTTACCGCGGCAGCCATGTACCTCGAGCCGGAGTTTCGGGTGGGCGGTGGGCTACGCATTCGCCCTGGTCTTCGAATGCAGTTCTATCAGGTACGGTTCGATCCCTACGTAGAGCCGCGTGTGCGGGTGACATGGGATCGGGGCATGCACCATTTCAGTGCGGCGACCGGACTTTACTACCAGGAGGTCGTCGGGCTGAGCGATCGCCGTGATGCAGCGAGCGTGTTTACGGTATGGGCCAACATTCCCAGGCAGGAATCCCGCACCCAGGATGTACGTGCGGGGCGGCTCTCACGGGCCGTGCATGCGATTCTGGGCTATCGTATCAGCCCTACACCCTGGCTCGATCTTTCCATCGAGGGCTTTCATAAGGAGATGGACAATCTCTTCGTGGGAGAATGGACGCCATTTCCGCGCCTTACTACACGCGTTCAGCCCGCCAGCGGGCACAGCAGTGGCTTCGATGTACGGGCTGAGTTTCGACCGGGGCGATTCTATGGGTTCGTCACCTATGGATACGCGCGCACCATCTACAATGCGGAGCAGGAAGAGTTGATCTTCTGGTACGGCGAAGAGCGCATCCGCTACCGGCCGGCCCACGACCGCCGACATCAAGTGAACACCCTGATCAGTACGAGGCTTGCCGGATTCGACGTGAGCGCGCGCTGGGCGTTCGGTTCCGGGCTTCCATTCAGCCGGGCTATCGGTTTCGACGGCTTCGTGTTTCTGGATGACGTGCGCGACCTCTCCAAGTCGCCGAGCACCCGGCGCGTCATCTACGAGCGGCCCTACAATGGGCTCCTGCCGACCTACCATCGTCTGGACCTTTCCGTTGACCGGTCGTTTGACCTCGAGCCCGCGCGCATTACAGTTCAGGGCAGCATCATCAATCTGTACGACCGCAATAACATCTTTTACCTGGACGTGTTCACGCTGCAGCGTGTAGACCAGCTTCCCATTGTCCCTTCATTCGGTGTCAAGGTGGAGTTCTAACCATGCAACAGCTACCAAAAATGCATAGATGGACACTGGGAGTGATGGTTGCGGCGGCCGGCCTGCTGGCGGGTTGCAGCGATGAGGTGAACCCGGTGCTGGGCACGGACATGGCCTATTCCATCTATGGCATTTTCACGCCCGAACTGGATACACAGTGGGTGCGCGTGTTTCCAATAGAAGGAACGCTTCGGCTGCGGGATACGACGGCACTGGATGCCGTCGTGACGTCGACCGACCTTACCACGGGGGAGAAAGTGGTATGGCGGGATTCCTTACTTCTCCAGCCCAACGGAGGTTACGAGCACGCCTTCTGGTCTCCATTCCGGGCCGCGTTCGGTCATGAGTACAGGCTGGACGTGCAGCGCTCGGACGGTCGGACGACCAGCGGGCAGACGACGGTGCCCGGCCGCCTTGAGGCCGAGATGCAGCCGTTCGAGCGCCGTCCGGACGTCGTTCTCCCTTTTCTTCTGCGTGGTACGGCGGACCACCTGATGAAAATAGAGATGGAGTACCACGTCATCTACGACTATTTTCCGGGTCCGCCTTCTTCTACATCGACCGAGAAGCTCATTCTTGCTTACGAAGGCACGATCAGTTCGTCGCCCGACGGGTGGAAACTCCCTATCAACCTTTCTGCCGATTACGCTCGGATGAGGACGATTCTCGCGAGTGAGATGAAGTGGAAGCCAACGTTTGGCCTCGCGATTCTGGGTGTATCCGTCCGAATGCTGGTTGCCAGTGAGGACTGGATGCCACCGGGAGGTGTGTTCGATCCGGAGGTCCTCGGTATGCCCAACGTCATGTCTAATGTCGAAAACGGGTTCGGCCTGGTCGTCGGTGGTTATCGTCTGAATCTGGATTTTTTCCCACCGGATGACGCGGCCGCCGCTGCCGGTTACAGGCTTCTCTCGGAGCTGGATGAGTAAACGTGCAGAGGGCTCACGCACCCGATCGGTTCGGAATGCACGCAAACTTGCGGATGGGCATAGGGTTTGCGTTATTTGTTCCACTGCCTTTCCCTCTGAGTTGTAGAACAGCTTCGGTTCCGGGCGTATTCTACCGTGCAGGCATCGACCTGCCCCTGTGCACAGCCCCGAGATCCGAAGCCGTTCTCCCGTAGCCGTGCGTACCCGATGCGTGATGATGTGGCCCATCGCCAGCAACTCCTGTTTACAATCCGCAAATCGATCCGCTACCATAATGTGAGGCGGCAGTTTTTCGAGCGGCTCCACAACATGACGGCTGCTCTCTGTGTCACCTTTGGAACGGTGACCACGTTTGCGCTTCTGTTCAATGCCGGTCCATACCTGGCAGCAAGTGCAGCGGCCGTGGTTACGGTTGTATCCGCTCTCGATCTGGTTCTCGGTACGTCTGCGAAAGTGCGCCTGCACCATGATCTTGCGCGGCGTTACATCGGGCTAGAGAAGCGAATCATCGGCAAGCTGCACCCGAATGCGCTGGATATCCGGCACTGGGAGGCTGAACGATTGGACATCCAGGCCGATGAGCCACCGGTCAGGCAGGTTCTGGATGCCATGATCTATAATGAACTCCTTCAGGCCTACGGCGCCGATGCGGACCAGTTGATCGAGGTACACTGGTATCAGCGGTGGATGGCTCAACTCATCGACGTACACGTTCACCGGCTCGTAGACCGGAGGCCACAGCGGACAGAGTTTCTCTCCATCGTTGAACCCGAAGATGAGCCGGCGGAACTCGAAGTGCGCGCATGATCTGCCGGGACGTGTGCAAAATCGAGCACAGGCGGGTGTAAGAGCCCATATGTTTTTGATATTCGAGGGCTAGCTCAGGGGCACGTAGCAGGCTCATCGCGATCAATGCCTCTCCTTTCTTGTTGAGCGTATAGCCTGAGCTTCTCTTACGTAGCGATGTCGGTGCATGCAAAGCGCAGCGCTATTTCGCAGGGCCCAGTTGGGTCTTGCGAAATGGCTTTATCGCTTTGCGCATTTGTGCCAAGAAAGAGTCAGAGCCCTGGTACAGACTGATTTCGGCCTTTTCAGGAGTGCTCGCGCCTGCGGATAGGTAGTCCTGCAGGTTGTGCTACCCGGATGCCTGGTCGTTCGAAGCACGAATAGGAGCCTGCTTACCTCAACAGCATCATGTTTTTGTGAGGAGCCAAAGGCGGTCCCTGCGAAAGCGGGGAAGCAAGCTCTCCGGGTTCAGGTATTCCTTACGAAATAGTTTACCTGTAGTCGGTCGCTTCGCTCGTGCCACTGCGTTTGCAATGATACCGCGGGGTTTGTAACGAGCTTGTCACCAGCCGGGCCATGGGCTGCCCGGGGCACGTGGTTTGTAGAAGATGTTGGTAGCGGTTCCAGTCGCTAACCGGGACTGCAGAGTAGCCATGAAAGTCCCAGGGATTGGAATGCTTATTGACGATGCTAATGAGAGTCTTGCACGGGAACGTGTCTACTTCGCGTTTCGCACGATGCGGGCCTACCTTGATGAGCTGGAGATCTATGTAGGGGAGAGCAAACTGTTCAGGGAACCGGTTTGTGCGACGCTAGAGGCTCAGAGCCGCCAGCTAGACTTTCTGGTGCGTGTATATGAGCAAGCGCGCAGCCACCGTGATGCCACGGGTGCTGATTACCAGCCGCCGCGTGAGCGCGTGCTCTGATGTTGTCACCATGTTATGGCCTGCTTCACCTTGCCTGATAAGCGTATGTTGATCATCGGAAGTGCGACAGACGACCTCAAAGCGCGTGCAAACCGCATGCTTTTGCCAGGCGAATCAAGTCTCGCCGAGCTACGTGTTCATTCTCCCCGTCCCGCTTTTTTCATGGTCACGCAAGGCCGGATCCTCTACGTCGGTGTCGAGCAGATTGGTTACCGTATGGGCAGTGTGCCCCTGGAGGAGGTGACGAGCACCCATCTCATTCGCCAGCGGCACGTTTCGACGATGCACGTTATGCACAGCACCGGGAAGCTTGTGCTCACGTCAGCTGATGGCGGACGGATTCAGCGCTTCGCCAATACGGTGAAGAAGCAGGTTGCGCTCCGGGAGAAAACCCGGTCCGAGCCTGTAGCACAGGTCCGGAGTGCCATTGCCGTATGAATCCTACGGCGGTCAGAACAGGTCAGGAGGGCGGGTACTTCTGAGCCCACTCTTCCGTGTTCTCGAATCCCTTGTATAGATCGTCCGCCATGGTCGTGATGACATCGCGGAGTTCGAGGTTTTCGAGCCAGTGCCGGGGAATGGCACCGTCTCCCAGCATCGTGCCGAGGATATTACCGGTAATGGCGCCGAGGGTGTCCGCATCACTTCCGTGATTGACGGCCAGCAAGACGCCCCGTTCGAAGCTATCGTCAGCTACGAGCGCGCAGTACAGGGCTATGCCCAGAGCCTCGTCAGCTACCCAGCCTTTCCCGAAGGCCCGCAATGCTTCGCGGGGCTCCACGTTTTCCCAAGCCAATTCCTGAGCCTTCTTGATGGCATTCAGGGTTTCCTCGTGGTTCCGTTCGAGTTGTAGGACGCGAACGGTTTCCTGAATGGCCCGGTCCAGAGACCATGCATCGCGGAGATAGCCGACGATCTTGCTGAGACAACCGGCGGCGAGGTTTGCTGTCGGGTCGCCGTGTGTGATGGCGGCGCTGTCCCTTCCGAGTTCGAAGGGGCCGGAGGGGAGCATGGCTAGCCCGGCCGGAGCAGCACGCATGATGCCGCCTGCACCCTTGCTTTCGTTGATGGGGTTGCTGATGGTGCCAACACGTCCGCTTTTCAGCGCCTCCATGACGCTTTTGCCGGGAGCACGTTGCGCGTGAAGCTCCTTTACCGTAATGAGCCACCCGTCCTGTACCCGGTCGAAGTCCGGATTGTCGGCGCGTTCGCCTTGCGTGTACAGCCAGCGCATATAGGCGTTGTGGAGCACGGTGACGGGGTCGTAGTGCCCGAGCCGTTTGCGCCGGACACCCGCACGCAGCATGCCCTCCGCCGTGAAGAGGCTCATCTGCGTATCGTCGGTGATGGCGCCGATACGTCCGAATGCCTCCACCATGTCCGTGATGCCGTCTGGTCCGTACTGCTTACGGATTTCTTCCGGTGAATGGAATTCGACCGGCGCGCCGAGGGCATCTCCAACGGCGCCGCCGAGCAGGCAGCCCCGGTAGCGGGCGATATCGCGTGGGGCCAACACAGCATGTGAGCGGGGGGAAGAGGCAGTCAACATAGGAGTGGCCGGGTTCACCTTGACAGGTAGGAGAAGGGCTGTGGATAGTCTACGCGGAAGAACCCACTCCTGTCAACCTACGAAAAACAAGCCGGAGATGCACGCCCGTGTCCCTCGGTTTGCCCGCTTGCATACAGATCTTCACGCCTTCCGGCATTTATGCGTCCGCACCTAGATACCTACTTCGGGAGATAGTAGCTTGACTTCACGTGAACCGCTTGCCCGTTTCATCGAGCGTGCCTCGCGTTCGACCCTACTTCTATTCATCAATGGACTTTAGAGTGCCATGCATGCTTTCTCCCAACGTCCGGGGGTGTCCGAATACGCCCCGTATTTTCAGCGATATGTCGATCTCGTGCCGGATGGCGATGTGATTGCGACTCTTGAGCGGCAGGCTGCGGAGTCCTTGCAGATGCTTCGGGGCTTAGACCCTGTGAAAGGGCATTATCGTTATGCACCAGGGAAATGGGCGCTGAATGAGGTGCTCGTCCATATAATGGATACCGAGCGTGTTTTTTCGCATCGTGCATTTCGTTTCAGCCGAGGGGATCGCTCCCCGCTTCCCAGTTTTGACCAGGATGCTTATATCGAGCGCGTGGCGAACGTCCGCTATGACTTGCCGGACCTCGTGGACCAGTTCGCGCGACTTCGGGCTTCCACGCTCGATCTCTTCCGAGGCTTTACGCGGGAAATGCTGGAAATGCGGGGGGTAGCGAGCAATAACGAAGTGACGGTTCGCGCCCTCGTCTGGATCACTGCCGGCCATGAACGCCACCATATGGAACTCATCCGGGCGAATTACCTGGCTTCGTGAACAGCGCGTGCCCTGTGCGCGCGAGCATGCCTGTAGATCATCAGGGTCGCTTATCGACGCCACCCCGTATCATTTCCCTTCCACCGACTGCTTCACCTCGTAACCCGGTACAGAACCATGACCTTGCGGCATGCCTCGAATCTCGATATGAACGAGTGGTTGCATCTGCGCCGTGCACTGTGGCCGGATGTGTCCGTGCGTCAGCACGTCCTCGAGATGGACGCGATGTTGCGGGAGAAGAGGCGTGCCGCCGTCTTTGTAGCGGGCGGGCAGCCAGGCAGCGTGGATGGTTTCATTGAAGTCACCCTGTCCAGCCGGTTTAACGGGACCCGGTTCGTGATGGTGGCCTGTGTAGAAGGGTGGTATGTACGGATGGAGGGGAGAGGGCAGGGGATCGGACGCCTGCTCATGCGGGCCGCAGAAGACTGGGCGCGGGAGCAGGCGTGCGTGGAACTCCTCTCTGATACGGAACTGGATAACGAGCTAAGCCAGCAGATTCATAGCCGCCTCGGTTTTGAGGAAAGCGAGCGCGTAGTCTTATTCAGAAGGATATTGTAGGACGTATTGGGGGCATGTATTTAGGTGCTTATGGGTACAAACCCACGAGCACCTAAATACCTCTTGCTCACAGGTCGGTGAATTTGGCGTCTTCTACGTTCTCGTCCCAGTGTACCCGGCGCACGGGTTGCTGGCGGATGTGGATCGTCGTCTTCGGACGGGGCGGCGTGGCGGTCTTCTGGTAGGATTCCGACGATGAGCGAGGTGGTTGGTAATACTGTGCCCGTTCTTGCTGGATACGGCGGGCTTCGTAGGAATCTGCTATGACCGCACGGGCGAGGTTGCGCACCGCGACGAAAATGAAATACAGGAGGATGATGAAAAAAAGGAATTTCAGCATGTCTATATGCGAGAGGCTGCCAGCAGTATAGCAACGCAGCCACGTAGTATACAGTATCTATCCGCTACGAATACTTGTAATAATCAGGTGGTGTTTGCAGCCGTTCGTAGTCGTCTTGAACGAAACCAGCGGATGGCGCATTCATACACACATCAGTCTAACGCCGCTGAAAGGCGGCAGTTCATTCCAGGTTTTCGGCTATGCGCTCGGGCCGGTCGGGGTCGGGGCAGGATGCCAGCAGTTCGGCGACTGTGTGATCATAGGGTGCGGGGACGTGCAGGTTCGGGGCCAGGTCGTTCAGGGGGCACAGCACGAAGCGGCGCTTGCCCATGCGGGGATGGGGGAGGGTGATGCGCTCGGTCGAGAAGCTGAGCCGGTCGTAGAGCAGCAGGTCGAGGTCAAGCGTGCGCGGCGCCCAGCGAGGTTCGGTCGTGCGGTTTCTTCCTTCCCCACGCTCAATGCGATGGCACACGGAGAGCAGATCCTCGGGGGAGAGGCGCGTGCGAATCCGCACGACTGCGTTCAGGTAGTCTGGTTGCCGTTCATCGGGGGAGAGCGTATGGGCGTGGGTCCGGTATACCGGAGAGACCTGGATGACCTGAATGCCGGGATGGGCTTTCAACGCCTGAATAGACGCCCGGAGGTGAGACAATCGGTCACCCAGGTTAGAACCCAGGGCAATGAAGGCCTCGGTAGTCTCCTCGGAATCGGACACGGTCCTGCAGTAGCTGGTCTCACATGCTGTTTCCATTGACCACTGCAATAGATCCTGTGTGGTGATCGATAGGGCGCTCAGGCCGGTGCCGGGCAGAGAAAGGTTCAGGTGACTGTGGCCTGACTGACGCCTATCGGCTCCTGGCTGAGGTTCGCGCTTACGTCAAGGTAGTGCTTTCGAAGCGACACGTCTACGGAGTACGGCTTATCGTTTACGCGGATCATCGGTTCGTTTTCCAGTAACTCCAGCAGTGTCTTGCGCAGAACCAGCGCTGCGTCACGTATCTCCACGGCGTCCACGGATACATTCATGATGCCGGCCCGCTCCAGCAGGTCCGCCAGGCTGACGAGTGTTTGCGTGGCGCTCACGCGATCGGAGCAGTCCACGGCGCGGTCCTCGCTCGTGAACCGGTGATACCAGAACAGGGCGAAACTTTCGATGAGGGAGGTCAGCACCTCGATCGCGCCTTTTTCTCCTTCGACGCACGCCCAGAGGCTGGCGGCTTCCAGTTTGACGACCGTCAGCGGGTGTTCCTGGGTGGATACGTCCGTGACTCTGCAGATCTCCTGGTAGCTCGTTTCGAGCGCACTCAGCTTGCGGATGATGCCGGAGAAGGCGCTCGTCGTCTCGAACATGAGCGAGAGCCGTGCTTTCGACGGCAGCATGGGGCTTTGCTGTTGCAGCACCTGGATCATGGCAGTTATGAACTGCCGCGACGTGACGATGACCGTATAGAGGTGATGCGCTTCAGGCAGCAGGTTTACGAAGGTTTCGCGGGAGGGGGCGCGGACGAGCTGTTCGAATACTTCATAGAAGCTGGCCACATGGCGGCTCATCTCGCGGAATACGTGCGACTCGTTCGCCTCGAACGCTGTAGCGAGCGACTTCAGCAGGTTCTGCAGTTCGATGATGTCGTGGAAGATCTGGCCCAGCGGGAAGGTGTCTGCATGACGGCGCAGCTCGGCAAACTTCTCCTGCGTGGTCTGCTGGTGCATGAAGAAGAAACTGCGACTCTTGGCTTGCAGGACCGCTGTGAGCTCATTGGATACTTTGTCGTGCCCCTTTGCGAGGACGAACAGATACTTTGTGAGCGCCCGGTCGGCGCCCGTCGCATCCAGGAGGCTCTGGAGGTGTTTACTGATCTCGTGGGATGTCATGAGTGGGAGGCTAAGCCAGGAAAGCCCTCGGGGGTATATGAACAGGCCCATGCCTGTTCAGCATCGGCACAGAACGGCCGTTGTTAAATGACTTCTCGATAGGAGTCAAAAGCGTGCCAGAAGGCCGGGCGGCTCCGAGCGGGGTTAAAGGCCGGTTTTTTGCGTGCAGGGCGGCACGGTTTTCCGCAAGAGGATGCTTGCTGCCGCATCGTTCTCCACAGGGATCACACTGGCTTTTTGTCGAGAAAGGCCGTAAATAAGGCGGGACGATTTCGTCCTTTCATACGCGAACTCAATCTTTCACCATCACCCTGAACGACCATGCCTGTACGTACTGCAGATGCCGAATGGAAAGGCGACCTCCCGAAAGGAAGCGGCCATATGTCTTTTGGAGGCGGCGCCTTTGACGGCCAGTATTCCTTCTCTTCCCGTTTTGAAAACGGGCAGGGCACGAACCCGGAAGAACTGATCGCCGCCGCACATGCCGGCTGTTTCTCGATGGCCTTCTCCAACGTTCTCGCGAAGGCGGGCCATACGCCGACACGCGTTCATACGACGGCCAAGGTTCACCTGGACAAGGTCGATGGCGGCTTTGCCATCACGCGTATCGACCTGATCACGGAGGGCGAGGTGCCCGGCATCCAGGAACAGGAGTTTCTGCAGCACGCGGAGGATGCGAAGAAGAACTGCCCGGTATCAAAGCTGCTCACCGGAGCCGAGATCACGCTTCAGGCGAAGCTCGTCGGCTGAACAGGGGTCCTAACTTGACTGTGAATTCCCCGGCACCTCACCCTGTGCCGGGGGATTTCTGGTTTCGGATCGTTTAGCCGCACATCATCCAGCGCTCGCACTGCTCCGCCACGAAGCTGCCGGCCACCCGCTCCCCATCCTCGAATCGAATGTTGATGGTGATCGGGACGCGCCCGTCCTCAGCTGCGGCACCCATGATGACGGTGCCTCTTTCGCTCCTGGTACACGCTTCACGGGCCACACATCTGTGAGCCTGGCCGCCTTCCTGGTAGGGAGGGGTACTCTCTGAGCCATCACCCAGTTCGAAAATGCCCTTCTCCGGTTCATCTATTCCGAGCAATTTGATCGAGATGAAGGACTCCTCCGGCGGCTGGCCAAAGGGCACGTGTGGCAAGCGCGAACAGGTTACCTGGTGCTCGCCGGACGCCAGGTAGATATCGAGCGCGGGGCCGTCCGTAGGGCCGCAACTCGGGATGAGGAGCGCGCTCGAAAACTCGTCGTCCGAATCCGGGCCGAAGAGCTTGCAACTCGCTATGGGCATCAGGAGGCAGGCGAGTAAGAGGGGCGGAAATCGGGACATGCGTCTAACGGGTTGCGAGATGGACGGGGCGGTTTGCCGTATGATCTGCGGCGCCGTCGTGGTGTGCAAGGTATTTCGAAGTCCCGGCATGGCCCCCCACTTGCCGTATTACCGCACTAGCTGCACGCCGAAGATCCACCAGCGTCCCGGCATGGGGGCATCGAATACGTCGGAATACTGTTTGTCGAACAGGTTGCGGATTTCACCGCGGAGAGTAAGTCGCTGGCGTCCCAGGTGGAAGCGGTAGCCCAGTTGAGCGTTGAGGACCGCATAGGATGCACTGGCGACGGGATCTTTCCAGAGGCCTTGCAGGCCGACGGATACCGGGCCGAGGTCAACGGCAGTCATGCCCTGCAGCAGGTGCCGCGCGTTCGTGAGGGCATATTTGTACTGGACTCCATCCGGCAGATCGCCCAGTTTGGTGCTGTCGAAAACGGTGAGTGAGAGCGCGGCCCGTACACGTCCCGCCTCGAAGCTCCGGGTCGTCTCCAGGTCGAACTCCAGGCCGCGCGTACGGACCTGGTGCAGGTTACGAGCCAGAAAGATCGGATCGGCGGCATCGAACCGCGCGTAGTCGATGAGGTCCCAGGTCGTGCGGGTGAACACGGATGCATGCAGGGAGATGCCGGAAGCCGGGTAAAGGCTCAGTCCCGCTTCATGCGTCCAGGCCGTTTCGACGTCCAGGTCCGGGTTTCCGAGATTCCCCTGCGGTTGCTCTACCAGGGTATTGTAGTACCGCTCCAGATAGTTTGGAGCGCGTACGGCGCGTCCGGTTCCCACATAGGCCGAGATGATGCCCCGTGTATAGGCGGCGCTCAGTTGAGGTGTCGGTTCGAGGCCGTAGGAGGGGTCGTAATCGAAGCGTCCGCCTGCACTGATGAGGAGGTTCGGAATCGGGTGCCACCGGGCGAGTACGAAGGCGCCGGCTGAAGGGTCGGCATGATTGCCGAGGCTATTGCTCTCGATGGAGCGGAACATGGCGGCAACCCCACCGGTGAGGGAGACGCCAGGCGCCAGGTGCCGCGTCAGGTGTGCCTGGGTGGTGAATAGCCTGCTGGTGTGCCGGTTGGCGGGGGTTACCGGGTTGTAGACGTACTCATCTTTGTGCTGCTTCGCGGCAGCCTGCACCTGCCACGGAGACCGCGCATCTCCGCCACTCAGCCGTACCTGAGCCCACAGCGTGCCGGTGGCCTCGCGTGCCGTGTCCGATGCGAACGGCGTGTAGTAGTGGAAGGCCCCGAAGTCGCGTGTATCTGCACCGGCACGGGCGAACAGCAGGGCGCGTCCCAACTCCCGGGTAACGGCTGCCGTATAGACGCTGCGGGTGAAGTCGGTACGCACCTCGCCGGATGTGCTTCGAACGGGTTGACCATCGGCACCCGTGATCGGCGATCCATCGGATTGCTGCCAGGCCGACGCTGCGCTCAGGGACGTGCGGCCAGTGACGTTTCGGACGGCCAGGCCTGCATCGTACAGGCCGTATGCGCCCCGGTCCAGGTGGAGGCTGCCTCCAAGGCTTCCGGCGGCAGCGCCTGCCTGGCGGAGGCCTTCGTAGGTAAAGATCTGGATGACGCCCCCGATGGCATCCGGGCCGTAGAGTGTGACTGCCGGACCGCGCACCACTTCGATGCGAGCGACCTCGGAGAGCGGGATGGGCAGGTCGGCCAGGAAGTGCGCCGTCATGGGATCGTTGATGCGGGCGCCGTCCAGGAGGAGGAGGACGCCGTTGAAGGAAGAGCCGCGCATCGTGAGGTCGCTTTGCACGCCGAATCCCCCGCGGCTCTGTACCTCCACGCCGCCGACCATGCGAAGCAGCTCGTCCACGGACGTTACGGGCAGGTTCTCGATGTCTCGGGCCGTCCACACCGCTACCCGCCGTCCGCTCAGACGCACGTCTTCCGGTAGCCGGGACGCGGTGACGACGATGGTATCTGGCAAGGCGGCCTGCATGGGGACGTCCTGTGCCCGTGCCGTTTGCGTGGCAACGAGCAGGATTCCGGTGAGCAGCGCGTATCGTATCAGGTGTGCAGGAGTCATGTATCGTTGAATCGAGTCGATGGAGCGCAGGAAGCTACATTCACCCGGTCCGGATGCCAATCGAAATGCGCGCGGATACGGTTATGTAGAGGTCGGAGTGCAGGGATGGAGTGTAACGGGGGTGTAACGAAGTTTACAAAATTGAGCGGAGTGTTTGGGTGTTCAGGTGAATTGGGGGCTGAGGGAGGAGGGTGATGGCACACATTGCACACGAAAATATGTGTATGCGGTTGGGTGTGAGACCTGACAGGTTTTGAAAACCTGTCAGGTCTGAGCAGGAGAGCGTCGGCACTGCTTATGGCACAAATGACACAACGGAAGTACGAAGTACGAGTGACGAGTGGATGGCACAGAATGCACACGGAATGCGGGTTCTATGTGGGTAGCGGCTGGTGCAGGTTGCATGGTGAGCAGGGGCTTGATGAATGGGGGGGATTATGATTTTTGACATGTTGGTTCGGCCGTAGCGTGTACGGTGTAGAGAGGCGAGATCTCCTTCGGTAATCTCGCGTCTCTACCCGACCTCCGGGTTGATCCTATACCTCCTCCCATTACCGGATCTATTCATCAAAGATCATCATCAAGCCCCTACGGGGTGGGAAGTAAACTGGAACGGTTGGACTCTGTGTGTTGGGTGCAGGGAGGCGGGGGGCAACCGAGGAGTGTACGGAAGAATGAGGGCTCAGTCGAGGTTATTTTTATAACCTACATATGTGTTGGGGCGGTCGGCGATCAGCAGTCGGCGGTCAGCGGTCGGCAAAACCGGACAGGGGCGGTGTAGCTATGGGCCGATGAGGTGGGGCGGCTGATGTGGAGGGTCGGCTGTTCCTGGAGGGACTTTCATTCGAGGAGCGATTCTGCGCCGTCGATCCAGACGGGGGTGCCGGTGATGTGGTTCGAACGGTCTGAGGCGAGGAAGAGGACGAGCTGGGCGACCTGTTCGGGGCGGCCCGGTTTTCCGTCGGTGAGGGGGATGCTGCCGGCAGGATAGTGGGCCGGTTCCTCGGCGCGTTCGGTGTCGCGGCGTTCGGTGCGTTGTTCTACGCTGGTATCGATGGCGCCGGGGCAGATCGCGTTGACGCGAATACGGTATTTCGCCAGTTCAAGCGCCATCATCTTCATAAAGGCGATCTGCCCTGCCTTTGAACTGGAGTATGCGCTTGCGCCCGCGTTGTGGAAGAGGCGGGTCCCGTTAATGGACGAGGTGATGATGACGGACCCGCCGTTGCGCTTTAGCAGCGGGACGGCATACTTCACGGTGTGAAACGTGCCGTTCAGGTTGATGCTGATGGTCTTGTTCCACTCGTCCGGTTCGATCTCTTCAATCGGCGCCCAGACCCCGTTGACTCCGGCGTGCGCGAAGACGATGTCCAGCCGGCCCCAGCGTTTTTCCGTCTCGCTGTAGACGTGCTGCATGTCTTTGGGCCTGGATATATCTCCCCGCACGGCCAGCGCTTCGCCCCCATCGCGTTTGATTTCCTCGGCTGTCCGATCGATGTCCGCCTGGGTGCGCGCTACGACCGTGACCTTTGCGCCTTCTTTCGCGAACAGCATGGCCGTCGCCTTTCCGATGCCCGAGCCGCCGCCCGTGATGACGGCCACCTTGCCTTCCAACTCCATACCGCGCCTCTCGTGTCGGATGATTCATGCGGGGACATTACGCTACGGCTTCAGGAAACGAAAGATGAGCCGCGTAACAAATTGGGACAGGAACGGCGCTCGCGCGGGGTGGTCACGAACCCAGCTTCATAGAGAGCACGTAGGAGTACTCGACAGGCCGGCCGTCTTTCCGGGCGGGGTGGAAGTGCCAGCGTTCGGCAGCGGACAGGGCGGCTTCTTCCAGGCCATGTCCAAGCAGCGCGACGCGCTCCTTGCCGGAGGAGGTGCGCAGGTAGCGTTCGAGTACCTTCGTCTGACGCACGTGGCCGCTGGTATCGACGAGGACTTCAATTTTAATTTCGGCCTTTACCCGTTTGCGCCGGGCCTCTCTCGAATATTCCGGCTCGACGAGACGCAGGGGCCTGGGTGGGACCAGTATGCCTGTAGCCACGACCGTGTCTGCCTCATTTCCGGTAGCGCCGGGTGGGTTCGCGGCCTCGTCGCCGAACCCGGCAGCGGGGCCGGTCTCGATGGCGAATAGGGGCACGGGGGTTGGCTCAGGCTCTTCTACCGTGGACGCATCCGGGATGGTAATGGTGGGAATGACGGGCGTGGGGGGAGTGGGGATAACCGGCTGTGGAGTTTCCCCGGCGTCATGGGGGGCTGCATCCTGCCGGGTAGGGATCACATCCGAGATTCGGATGACCTCGTAAGCGCGGATGCGAGTGGGTTCCGCTTCCGGGGAATGCCCGGACGACGCAGGCCAGATCATGACGGCCATATTGGCCAGCAACAGCACGCCCGTCCCACAGGCCAGCAGGCGTCGGCGGTAGCCGCTGCGGAGGTCATATTTCGGATCGCGGCGAATCAACGGCGGGGTTTACGATGCTTAGCCCTCCCGGTACGGGTCCGGGATTCCGTCTGGTGAGGGGGCGGAGGGGCTTTTTCCAAGATAGCGGTTCTGGTGCACTTATATTGAGGTCCGGACAACGCTGTCAGTTGCCTGCTTTTCCGGCCTATGGGCGGGGTTCGTGGTGAAAGCGGAGTGAAAGCGGTGCGGTTCGTTGTGGGTGGTTATCGTTTTGTTTTATTTTGGAACCACGAGCAGCCTGGACGGTAGGACCGAAGATTTTAGATGGATAGATCCTTGGATATAAAGCACCTCCACTCCTGGAGCATCGAAATGAAACGAGCCACCCTCGGTGGTTAAACCTTCCCGGTTTCGGGAAGGTTTTTTTATGAATATAGGTACTGACAATCTCGCGACATCCCTTACAACCCGTTGCCTCGATCGCATATGACGTTCATCGCAAAGCCCACCCCGGACCCCGCCAAAATCGCGCTTGCCGACGGTACTGTCGTTACCGGTATTGCCGTCGGTCAGCGAGGCGAGACGAGCGGCGAGCTCTGCTTCAATACCAGCATGGTGGGCTACCAGGAGATCATCAGTGATCCGTCCTACTATGGCCAGATCATGATGATGACCTACCCCCACATCGGCAACTACGGTGCCACTGATGAGGACATGGAGGCCGCGCGTCCGATGGTGGCCGGTCTGGTCGTCCGCCAGTTCTCTAAGAACTACTCGAACATCCATGCGGACGAGTCCCTGGATAGCCTGATGAAACGCCACGGGTTGGTCGGTATCTCCGGTGTGGATACGCGCCGCCTCGTTCTTCACATTCGAGAGAAGGGGGTCATGAACGCCGTCGTTTCGTCGGTGGACCTCGACGATGAAAGCCTGGTCGAGAAGGCCCGCCGCGTGCCGGACATGAGTGGTCTGGAGCTCGCTTCACGTGTTACGACGAAAGCCCCGTATGATTTTACGGTGGGTGAAGGCGCCCGCATTGCCGTTTACGACTTCGGCGTGAAGTTGAACATCCTTCGCTCATTCCAGGCACACGGCGCCACGGTGCGCGTCTTTCCGGCGGATACACCGCTGGATGCCGTGCTCGCGTGGAGCCCGGATGGCCTGTTCTTTTCGAATGGGCCCGGCGATCCGCGTGCCATGCCCGGCGCCATCGAAATGGTGAAGAGCGCCATGACCCAGAACATCCCGATGTTCGGCATCTGCCTCGGGCACCAGCTCATGGCCCTTGCCGCCGGATTCGAGGTTTACAAGATGTACGTCGGTCACCGGGGGGCGAATCATCCGGTCAAGAACCTGGAGACGGGCCACGTGGAGGTGACGACGCAAAACCACGGATTTGCTGTGAGGGCAGAATCCATCACAGAGGATAAGGCGACTATCACGCACCTGAACCTGAATGACAGGACGGTGGAGGGGCTGCGCCTGAAAACGTGCTTTGGCCTCTCCATTCAGTACCATCCCGAAGCCTCTCCTGGTCCGCATGACAGCCACTATCTCTTCGGCGAGTTCATGCGCGATATCGAGCGGGTACGTGGTGTCAAAGCGAAAGAGGTCGCTTACACGCGAACGGTCAGGGTGTGAGGACCGGGCCGCTGGAACATATACGGCCGACGGACGCCAGAGTGGGGAAGCGAGACCCCGGGTTTCTACAGCAGGTCGGCGCCTGCATGAGCAGGGATTATCAACTTCAAGAACACGGAATGCTGGGGTGGGCCGCCGGGCCTGCTTCTGAGTACGCATAGACAGTATAGCTAACGATGCCCAAGCGCACCGACATCAAGAAGATTCTCCTTATCGGTTCCGGCCCCATCGTGATCGGCCAGGCCTGTGAGTTTGATTATTCCGGCACCCAGGCGGCTCGTGCACTCCGTAAGGAAGGCTATGAGGTCGTCCTGGTCAACTCCAACCCTGCGACGATCATGACCGACCCCATGACGGCGGACAGGGTCTACCTGGAGCCGCTTACGCCGGAGTCGATCAAGCGGATCGTGGAGAAGGAGAAACCGGATGCCGTGCTTCCCACGATGGGCGGGCAGACGGCGCTGAACCTTGCCGAAGTGCTGCACGAGGAGGGGTTCTGGAAGGAGAAAGGGATCGACATCATCGGCGTAGATATCGACGCCATCCAGATTACGGAGGACCGGCAGAAATTCCGTGACCTCATGGAGCGGATCGGTATCGACCAGGCCCGCAGTCGCGTTGCCAAGAGCCTTCTGGAAGCCAAGGAGATCACACAGGAACTGGGCGGCCTGCCCGTGGTGATCCGGCCTTCGTTCACGCTCGGCGGCTCGGGCGGCGGCATCGTGTGGCACATGGATGAGTTCGACAAGAAGGTGATGCGCGGGCTGGAGCTCTCGCCGGTCCACGAGGTCCTCATCGAAGAGTGCCTGTTCGGATGGAAAGAGTACGAGATGGAGCTGCTTCGTGACTCCAACGACAACGTCATCATCGTCTGCTCCATCGAGAACATCGATCCGATGGGCGTCCACACGGGGGACTCCGTGACGGTAGCGCCCGCGCAGACGCTGACGAACAAGATGTATCAGAAGATGCGCGATGCGGCGATCCGCATGATGCGCTCCATCGGTACATTCGCCGGCGGTTGCAACGTCCAGTTTGCCGTGGACCCGCAGACGGACCGGATGATCGCCATCGAGATCAACCCGCGCGTGTCCCGCTCGTCCGCACTGGCTTCCAAAGCGACCGGCTACCCGATTGCGAAAGTGGCTGCCCGCCTGGCGGTCGGCTACACGCTGGACGAGTTGCCCAACGACGTGACCGGGACTACCAGCGCCTGTTTCGAGCCGAGCATCGACTACGTCGTCACCAAGATTCCGCGCTTCAACTTCGATAAGTTCGAGGGCGTGGACGAAGAACTGACAACCCAGATGAAGGCCGTCGGTGAGGTGATGGCGATTGGCCGCACGTTCCCCGAGAGCCTCCAGAAGGCCTGGCAGAGCCTGGAGATCGGCTATGCCGGTCTGGGAGCGGACCGGGAGGAGTTGAGCCGCAACGAGGTCCGTGAGCGGCTGAAGCGACCTTTCTGGGACCGTACCCTCCAGATTCGCAATGCGCTGAAGCAGGGCGCCTCGGTGGAAGAGGTGGGGGACATCACGAGGGTCGATCCCTGGTTCCTGTATCAGATTCGCGACATCGTGGATCTCGAAAACGAGATCGCCAGCCGCACGTTGAGCCAGATCGACCGCTCCTTCATGCGGCATATCAAGCAGTACGGCTTCTCCGACGTACAGATTGCGTATCTCTGTAAGGACGACGTCAGCGAAGACGATGTGCGGCAGTACCGGAAGGATCTCGGCGTACTCCCCTCGTATAGCCTCGTAGATACCTGTGCCGGGGAGTTTCCCGCTAAGACACCGTACTACTACTCCACGTACGAGGAGTACAACGAGAGCGTCGTCACGGATAAAAAGAAGATCCTCATCCTCGGCAGCGGCCCGAACCGGATCGGGCAGGGTATCGAGTTCGACTACTCGTGCGTGCACGGCGTCCTCGCCGCCCGGGAGGCAGGTTACGAGGCGCTCATGGTGAACTGCAACCCGGAGACGGTCTCCACGGACTTCGACGTGGCCGACAAGCTTTATTTCGAGCCGGTCTACTGGGAGAAGGTGCTGGACATCATCGAGATGGAGAAGCCGGAGGGCGTCATTGTGCAACTCGGCGGCCAGACGGCGCTCAAACTCGCCGAGAAGCTCCACGAGCACGGCATCCGCATCTTCGGTACCCCGTTCGAGATGATGGACCTCGCCGAAGACCGGGGCAAGTTCTCCGGTATCCTCAAGGAGCTGGAAATTCCCTATCCACCCTATGGCATGGCCCACAACGTCCAGCAGGCCGTCGAAGTGGCGGAACGGATCGGATATCCGATCCTGGTCCGCCCCAGTTACGTCCTTGGCGGCCAGGGCATGCGCATTGCCATCAACAAGAATGAGGTGGAGCAGTACGTCACCCGCATCCTCAAGCTGATGCCGGACAATCAGATTCTGCTCGACCTCTTTCTGGAGAATGCGATCGAGATCGACTGTGACGCGATATGCGACGGGGAGGAGGTCTGGATCGCAGGCATCATGCAGCAGATCGAGCCGGCAGGTGTGCACTCCGGCGACTCTACGGCCGTGCTTCCGCCGTTCTCGCTCAGCGAGACGGTTCAGAACACGATCCGCCGCTACGTCTCTGACATCGCGAAGCGTTTGAAGGTGAAGGGGCTCATCAACGTACAGCTCGTGGTGGTGAATGAGACGGTCTACGTGATCGAGGCCAACCCCCGCGCTTCGCGTACGGTCCCGTTCGTCGCGAAGGCAACCGGCATTCCGATCAGCAACATTGCTACGAAGGTCATGCTCGGCGAGAAGCTCAAGACGTTCCGTGAGAGCGGACAGCTCGAGTCCAAGCTGACCGGCTTTGCCATCAAGGAGCCAATCTTCTCGTGGGACAAGTTTCCCGAGGTGCCGAAGGAACTCGGTCCCGAGATGAAGAGCACGGGTGAGGCCATCGCGTTCGTGGACGAGTTGACGGACGAGCATTTCCGCCGTCCTTACGAGATGCGGAACCTCTACCTCTCGCGGTAGGGCGGCACGTTCCTGTGGGGCAGGATCTCATCAGAGGTCCTGCCCCTTTTGCGTTTTTCTAGCGTACGGTTGCGGTGTTGTGTACCTTTTGGAACGGTCCTGCGTAGGCGGCGTGATGGGGGAAATGCAGGGCTCCCGTCTTGATTCCCACGACTACCTGCCAGCAATCGAGAACCACTTCTCTTCCATCTTTTGCGAGGATACCGGTATGAGGTGCATCGTCTTGATCCTGGCGCTTGTCTTGTCGGTTTTTGCTCCCGGGCTGGCTGCGGCCCAGGAAGCGAATACTGGCGGGCAGGTGCAGATTCCCGACATCCCCTACGAGAAGTTCGTGCTTGACAACGGCCTGACCGTGATCGTTCACGAGGACCACAAGGCCCCCATCGTGGCGGTCAACGTCTGGTATCACGTTGGATCGAAGAATGAGCCGGAGGGGCGTTCCGGATTTGCTCATCTTTTTGAGCACTTAATGTTCAACGGGTCCGAGAACTTCAACGACGATTATTTCCAGGCGCTCGAACGCATCGGCGCAACGGACCTGAACGGGACCACGAACGAGGACCGCACGAACTACTTCCAGAACGTGCCCGTGCACGCGCTCGACGTGGCGCTCTGGATGGAGTCGGATCGTATGGGCCACCTGCTGGGCGCCATCGATCAGGCCAAGCTGGACGAGCAGCGCGGTGTCGTACAGAACGAGAAGCGGCAGGGTGAAAACCAGCCCTACGGGCAGGTCTGGAACAAGATCACAGCCGCAACCTGGCCGAAGGGGCATCCCTACGCGCATACCGTGATCGGCTCGATGGAGGATCTGGACGCTGCTTCTCTGGAGGACGTGCATGAGTGGTTCAGGACCTACTACGGCCCCAATAACGCCGTGGTGGTGATTGCAGGCGACATCGATGCGGAAACGGCGCTCGAGAAGGTCAAGACGTATTTCGGCGACATGCCCCCCCCCCCCCCCCGGTCCCCAGTAGCTTGCGGGGGGGTGCCGCGGGCAGGGGGGGCCCGCCCGGCCCGCCCGTTTCCCATTTCGATTCGTGGGTCGTCCGGCGTACGGGGGAGCAGCGCGAGATCATGCAGGACCGTGTCCCGCAGGCGCGTATCTACAAGGTCTGGAACATCCCGGAGATGGGTAACCGGGATTACAATCTGCTGACGATCGTGTCCGATCTCCTGACCAGTGGGAAGACGTCGCGCCTGTACAAGCGCCTCGTTTACGACGATCAGATTGCCAGCGACGTCGCTTCTTACGTCGATGGCCGAGAGATCGGCAGCCAGTTCGTTCTCTGGGCAACGGCACATCCGGGGCAGGATCTGGCTGCTATCGAGCGGGCGCTGGATGAGGAGCTGAACCGGCTTCTGACGGAGGGGCCGACGCAGCAGGAACTCGAACGCGTGCAAACACAGTCTCTGGCAGGGTTTATCCGGGGCATCGAGCGCATCGGAGGATTCGGCGGTAAATCAGACATTCTGGCCCGGAGTGAAGTCTACGGCGGCTCTCCCGATGCCTACAAACAGGAGTTGCGAGACGTGCAGGAAGCGACGGTATCCGACGTGCAGCGGGTCGCGCAGGAGTGGCTGGCCGATGGGGTGTACGTTCTCGAAGTGCATCCCTTCCCGGAACTGACAGCCTCCTCGGAGGGAGCGGACCGATCTGCGTTACCCACGCTGGCGGCTCCGCAGCCACCGGAGTTCCCGGAATTGCAGCGCACGACGCTTTCCAACGGATTGAACGTCGTCCTGGCCGAGCGCCACGCCGTCCCGCTCGTTGAATTCAATCTCCTCGTGGATGCCGGTTACGCCGCCGATCAGGGCGGCAAGATGGGAGTGGCAGACCTTGCGATGGACATGCTCGACGAGGGCACCGAGGGGCGCACGGCGCTCGACATCAGCGAGGAGCTAGCCAGGCTTGGCGCCCAGCTCGGCACCGGCTCTGATCTGGATATGTCCATCGTGTCACTTTCGGCGCTGCGGGAGAATCTGGCGCCATCGCTCGATCTGTTGGCCGATGTTACGCTGAATCCGTCTTTCCCGGAAAACGAACTGGAACGACTGAAGACGCAACAACTCGCTGCCATCCAGCGCGAGAAGGTGACGCCGATTCTCATGGCTCTCCGGGTTTTCCCGAGGCTCATTTACGGCGAGGATCACGCCTACGGCCTGCCCTTCACCGGTTCGGGCACGGAGGCATCCGTCCAGAGCATCACGCGTGACGATCTCGTTCGCTTTCACGACACCTGGTTCAAGCCCAACAATGCGACGCTCGTCGTAGCCGGTGACGTGACGATGGACGAGCTAAAACCGCTCCTCGAAGCCCGGTTCGGGCAGTGGGCGCGGGGCCGCGTTCCAGAGAAGCGGATCGATGAGGTATCGCAGCCGGATGGAGGTGTCGTATATCTCCTGGATCGCCCCGGCTCTCAGCAATCGGTCATCTTTGCAGGCCACCTGGCGCCTCCAAAGTCGAACCCGGACGAGATCGCCATCGAGACGATGAACAACATCCTTGGTGGCGCCTTCACGTCGCGCATCAACATGAACCTGCGAGAGGATAAAGGGTGGTCGTACGGCGCAGGGACGTTCATTCCAGGAGCACGGGGGCAACGGCCCTTCATCGTCTACGCGCCGGTTCAAACCGACAAGACGAAAGAGTCCATGCAGGAGGTTGCTTCGGAGCTGGAGGCGATTCTGGGTTCCCGGCCGATTACGGCAGAGGAACTGGAGAAGGCGCAACAGAACCAGACGTTGAGCCTGGCGGGTCAACTGGAAACGCTGGATGCGCTCGGGGCCACCATTGGTGGTATGGTGCGGTATGGATTGCCGGATGATTACTATGCCACCTATGCCAGCAACGTACAGCGCCTGCGTGTGCAGGATGTCGGGGAGGCGGCTCAGAAGGTCGTGCAGCCGGAGCACCTCGTCTGGGTGGTCGTCGGGGATCGTGCGAAGGTAGAGCCGACGATTCGTGAACTGGGCTACGGGGATATCCGTTATCTGGATGGAGATGGCAACATCATTGCTTCGACGAGGGGGGCGGTGATGTCACCCGATCTAGCCCCGTAACGCCTTTACGGCAAGTATCTGGTGAGAGGCAGATCCTCACTATGTGCGAAAGGCATGGCGGCCAGAGCCTGTGGTTCATACAGGCTCTGGCCGCATTGTGGCGGAGGGCAAGCAGCGTATGGTCGCCTGACGGTATAGCCTGGTCCGTGAATCGGCGCACAGCCACCCATTTGCCGGGCTCAATGCATCGAGCCCCAGGTGAGGTTCACACGTCGTCCCGTGCCGGTCTGCGGCTAAACCGGCATCAGAACCCGCCGGGCAACAGGGGCCTGCCATGAGGCAGGGAGGGCCATGGGATCGCGGCGAGGATGAGCAGAATCGCCAGTGTATACCCGATTGCGGCACGGCGGAAACGGGAGCGGTCCGCGGTAGCACGTCTGGACAGAGTGTAGCCGGCATCCGCAATGCCCACGGCAATGAACATCTGCAGGGGATGCTCCAGCGTGAAGAAGCGCACCACGTCCCCGCTGAACATGTATGCGAGGTTTCCGAATACGGGCTTCGTGATCGAACTGGCCAGATAGAGGCAGACGCCGAGCACGAACTGTAGCTTCAGGATACCCGTGAAGGCCCGTCCGGGGAGATCGTCGCGTTTCGACCAAGTACTCCGGGTGAGGAGACCGCGCCATGCGTGCGCCAGCGCCCATATGGCTGCTACGAGCACGAGCCAGCGATTAAGATTATGCAGGGTAAGGAGGGTTGTATAGATCATCTTAAACGTTAACTTATTGCCGGCATCACCGGCCGACCACAGTGCAGATATCCTTTTGGTTCGTAGCCGTATGCTGCCCACATTGAGCGTTCTGACTGCTATCCAGCCGGATGGCTCGTCCGCTTGTTCAACCTAACCTTCCGACATCCATGGAGCCACTCGTTCTCCACGAAGACCGCTACTTCGACTCGGATCCGGTCATCCGGCCCATCGCCCGGAGCCTGTACGAAGATGTAAAGGATCTACCCCTCGTCGGGCCCCACGGTCACGTCGATCCACGTATTCTCGCGGAGAACACTCCATTTCCGGAGCCAACGTCGCTCATCCTCATTCCAGACCATTACATCTTCCGGATGCTCTATTCGCAGGGTATCCGGCTGGAAGACCTGGGCATTCCAGCTATTGACGGTACGCTCGTTGAAAAGGATGCGCGGAAGATCTGGCAGCTATTTGCCGAGCACTTTTATCTGTTCGCCGGTACCCCTACAGGGGCGTGGCTGACGCATGAGTTCTATGAGGTCTTCGGTGTCCGGCACAAGCTGAACGGCGCGTCGGCCCAGTATATCTATGATCAGATCAACGAGCAACTCCAGACGCCTGAGTTCTTGCCGCGCGCGCTCTACGAGCGCTTCAACATCGAAGTGATCACGACGACCGACGCCGCGACGGACACGCTGGAATATCACAAGCAGATCAAGGCTTCGGGGTGGGGCGGTAACGTGCTTCCGTGTTTCCGTCCGGATGCAGTCTTTCGCATCGCGCATCCGGAGTGGCGGCAGCAGATCCAGCTCTTGAGCGAGCGGGTAGGTTTCGACGTACACGACTACCAGAGTTTCATTCGTGCGCTGGAAGATCGCCGCACCTTCTTCCGGGAGATGGGGGCCGTATCGACCGATCATGCGGTCGTGGAGCCGCTCACGCACCGGCTCAAGCCGAGCGAAGCTGCCAGCCTGTTCCAGTACGCGATGAAAGGAGAGGCCCTTCCGGCGCACCAGCACGCCTTTGAGGCACACATGCTCATGGAGATGGCCCGCATGAGCACGGAGGACGGTATGGTCATGCAGATCCATCCCGGCTCCGAGCGCAACCATAACGAGCAGATCTACCGCCGCTTCGGTCTGGACAAAGGAGCGGATATTCCAGTCGCAACGGAGTACACGCGCAACCTCCGCGAGCTATTAAATGCCTACGGCAACGACCCTAACTTCACGCTGGTGATCTTCACGCTCGACGAGACGACCTACTCCCGTGAACTGGCACCGCTGGCCGGGCACTATCCGGCGCTCAAGCTCGGTCCGGCCTGGTGGTTCTTCGACAGCATCGAAGGGATGATGCGCTACCGCCAACTCACTACGGAGACGGCGGGCTTCTGGAACACGGCGGGCTTCAACGACGATACCCGCGCCTTCTGCTCCATCCCGGCTCGGCATGACCTCGCTCGCCGTGTGGACGCGAACTACGTGGCAGGTCTTGTAGCCCGCCACATCATCGACATGACCGACGCACGCGTCATCATGCGGGCCCTGGCATACGATCTGGTGAAGAAGACTTACAAGCTGGACAGGGTAGCAGAGGCGGCATAGCCAGACGAGAAGACGGTTTCTCGTAAATAGGTGCGGGTGCGGGGATAGCGGCGAGCGGGATTCAGATGAAGATAGTCAGTACGAAAATAGCCATGTAGCCAATGGCCACGAATATCGCTGAGGACTGCTGGTACTGCCGTTCCTCGGCCTGCGGAATCAGGTCGGTGATGGTCAGGTAGAACATGGCGCCGGCACCGACGGCGAACAGGAAGCCGAGGGTGGATTGGGGTAGCCCGCGGAAGAAAAACCACCCGATCAAAGCGGAACTGATATCCACGGCGCCAATCAGTCCGGTCCACCCCAGAACTCGGTGGACCTGTTTACTGCGTTCTTCCGGGTGGCTACGGATGATTATGCCGATGCTGAGAGATTCACTGAGGTTGTCTATAGCAATCGCGATGCCGATCAGGAGACCGAGACCGGGCTTGATGGCTGCCCCGACCCCGATGCTCAGCCCTTCGATCACTTCTTCGGCACTCGTGCCTCCGGCCAGTACCGTGACGCTCCCGCCGTGAGGAGGGTGTTCATGATAGAAACGCTCGACCTGCGGGCGCTGCTCGGATTTTGGACCGGCCAGCTTGCCGCGGTGGACATATTCGTCGTAGCCATATACAGCCGTGAATCCGACTGCAAAGCCCCCGACCGCTGCAGGCAGATAGGTAATCTCAATGGCCTGTGGGAGCATCTCGAATGAAATGGTACCCAGCAGGATTCCACTGGCAAAGCCGAGGGCAGCCGACATGAACAGAGAAGTCGGCGTACGCCACAGCGAGATCAAGCCTCCGAGAATCGAAGCAGCCGCGGCCCCGATGACAACGAGGAGGATCGTTAGCAGATCGGTGGACACGGAGATGGGCGGTCGGGGTAGGGAAAGGAGGCGATACGGGTGAGCGGTCCGGTACTCGGAGCCTATGGTCGGGCCAGGCCGTCTGTGTACTACGCTTTCTGTCCCATGTCCATGGAAGCCGGGGCATCTTGCAACGCCCCGGGTCTGTTACTCGCCCGTCCTACCTACCGATTCACCGGGAGCGACGGGCTTCCGGACTCTCTCCTCGATGCTTTCCGTGACGGTGTACTCTTTATCGTCGATCCACACGCGGGTAGGAGGATGGAAGAAGATCCCTTGCACGAATTCCACGGCCTTCTCGACCGAGTCTGGGTTCTCGTTTTCGGCCCGGAAGTATCGTTCGTTCTCCCGGTATTCGCCCGTGTTCTTCAGGCGTTCCGCCCAATCCGGGTCCTCTGTGATGGCATGTGAGGCCAGGGATCCGGTCGAAACGCCCGGCCGCACGGTTTTCTCGATCGAGAATTGAAACATACCTCATCCGCAGGTCTGGTTGTCGTATCGCCCTACAGTCCTCCTGAAAAGCTGAGTCCGTCCCGGTGATTCGCTGTACGGGGTGAAGGTGCCAACTCGTTGCAATCTGGAGCAGTAACCGGGTGTCCGCTTCCGGTGCTCGGCTCGATTCTGGAACCGGTCGTACGCACCTGCTGTTACGACTATGTGCGAGTAAGCGCTTTTGTATGGATCGTTACGATCCGGTCGGAGGGTTAACTCGCCGTGCTTCAGCGCGTACGTGAGTGCAGGTGAAGCGGCTTCCACCGGGAGTATCGGTACCTATTTATTGGAGACCTAATCCGGAGATACACCATGTCCAAGCCTGGCCTGAGCCAACTCAAGAATGTGTCCCTCCGGGATCGGAAGATGATCGAGGATATCGAGGTCATGCTCGGTCCCGAGCCTTCCGAGATGGGGTTCATCAAGAACCTGTTCTGGGGTCGCATTCGCGAAGACCTCATTTTCCCGTATCCAGAGGAAAGCGCCGAGGAGCGCCGGAAGTGTGATGCGCTGCTTGCAGAACTCGAGGTGTACCTGAAGCATGAGCATCCCGCCGTGCAGATCGACCAAGAGGAGTTCATACCGGACTGGGTGATCAAGCGGCTGTTCGAGATGGGCGTCATGGGCATGACTGTATCCGAGGAATATGGCGGCCTCGGGCTGGGCGTGACGAGCTACAATCGCGTACTGGAACTGATAGGCCGCTACTGCAGCTCCACGGCGGTGGTGGTATCCGCTCATCAGTCCATCGGCTGTAAAGCGATCATGCTCTTCGGAACGGAAGAGCAAAAGCGGCGCTTTCTGCCGAAGGTAGCGCGGGAGTACCTCTCCGCCTTCTGTCTTTCTGAGCCGAATGCCGGCAGCGATGCGGCAGGGCAACAGACGCGTTGCGAGAAGACTCCCGAGGGTGACTACATCCTGAACGGCGAGAAGAAGTGGAGCACGTCCGGTGCCCTGAGCGGCGTGTTCACCGTCATGGCGCAGCAGAAGATCATCGACCCGAAGACGGGTAAGGAGAAAGATGCGGTGACGGCGCTGATCTGCACGCCGGACATGCCGGGCGTCGAGGTCATCCAGAAGAACCGGAGCAAGACGGGTATCCGAGGCACGTGGCAGGCGCGGATCCGCTTTACCAACGTCCGAGTGCCGAAGGAAAATCTTCTGCACAAAGAAGGTAAGGGGCTGAACGTGGCGCTTACCTGCCTCAACTACGGGCGCTGCACCCTGTCAGCCGGCGTGGCCGGCGGTGCACGCTATGCCATGGATCAGGCCATCAAGTACGTGCAGACGCGGTACCAGTTCGGACGCCCGCTCGCCGACTTCGAACTCGTCCAGCAGAAGATCGCCGCCATGGCGGCCTACACGTATGCGATGGATGCGGTGCTCTATATGTGCACGGGCATGCTGGACCGGCACGACACGGACATCATGGTGGAGACGGCGGCCGCCAAGCTCTTTGCCTCCCACTTCGGCTGGGTAGTGATTGACGACGCCATGCAGATCATGGGCGGCGAAGGTTATATGACGGAGAACGAGTTCGAGCGCACGTGGCGCGATAACCGCATTCACCGGATCGTGGAAGGCTCGAACGAGGTGATGGAGTCGTTCATCTTTGCCTACGGCGGCAAGCAACTCGCCGAGCAGATGATCAGCATCCGGGACGCGCTTACATGGAAGCATGAGGAAAACGTTTCGCAGAACTTCACGCGTATCCTTACGAACGCGCTCGATCCGCGCATTCTCCAGCGGGCCGTTCCCCTCGCTACGCAGCTATTCCTGGGAGTCCGCCCCCCCTTGCCGCGGATTACAGCCGTGGACCCGTCACTTCAGGGTTATGCGGACCGGCTGGCGCATCTGGTGCAACAGCATGCGTACTATTTCAAGATGGTGAGCAAGTGGCATCGCGAGGATATCATCCAGCACCAGGCGACCCAGGCTCGCATAGCGGACAATGCCACCTATCTGTTCGCCATGGCGTGCTCGCTTTCCAAGATGGACCATCAGATCCGCAAGAACGAACAGGGGCCGGCTTTCGAGCGGGACGAGGCGGCCTTAGAGCATTTCTTCGATCTGGCGGAGATCGCGATCCTGAACAATATTCGTGGCCTGAAGCGGAACGCCGACGACAGCATGCGCCGTGCGGCCCAGGCGGCGATGGCTTACACGGAGACGCTTCCGAACGATGCGTTCTTCATTCACGAAGCCTCCCCCGTCGCAAAAGGCACGGGCCGCCGCCTGCCCACCGAGCATATCCGGCAGTTCCCTGGCGAAGGGATGCCGGAGCCAGCCGGCGACGGACACAAAAAAGGGGAGGCCGTAAACGTTGCTCCGAGTACGTCCGCGCCGAATGCGAAGGGTGGTGCGTGAAGGTATTGCCAGATGCGGGTGTAGAGACATAGCATGCTACTCTTTCTGCACAAACGTTTCCGCCATTCTAGCAGAGACGCGACCAGTCGCGTCTCTGCACATTTTTAGAGGTACGTGACACGAACGGAATACGATGCGGTCGTCGTCGGAGCAGGTCCGAACGGCCTGGCTGCGGCCATCACCCTGGCGGGAGAGGGGTGGTCGGTGCTGCTGCTGGAAGCCAACGATGTCGTTGGAGGTGGCGCACGGTCCATGCCGCTCACGTTGCCCGGTTTCGTGCACGATTTCGGCGCATCTATCTTCCCGCTCGGCGCCGGGTCGCCTTTCTTCCGTACGCTCCCGTTACAGGAGTTCGGCCTGGAGTGGATTCACCCGGAGGTGGCTCTCGCGCACCCGCTCGATGGCGGCGGTGCGGCCGCGTTGCATCGCTCGGTAGCCGAAACGGCTGCGGGGCTCGGTCCGGACGGAGAGGCCTGGCGCACGTTGATGGAGCCGCTGGCGCGTGCGTGGCCTGAGCTTGCCGAGGAGGTGCTCCAGCCCATGCTGCACGTGCCGAGGCACCCCCTCCTGCTGACTCGGTTCGGACTGCGCGCCATGTTGCCGGTACAAACCCTGGTCCGGCACCTCTTCCGCCGCGAACCTGCCCGCGCTCTGTTTGCGGGCATTGGTGCGCACTCGGCGTTGCCTCTGGAGAGCGTTGCCTCGGCGGCATTCGGACTGATTCTCGGAGTAGCCGGGCATGCCGCGGGCTGGCCTATGGTGCGGGGAGGGGCGAGGGCGCTCACGCAGGCGCTTGTCGCTTATTTCGAGACCCTCGGCGGTGCGGTCCGGACAGGCGTACGAGTCCGCAGCCTCGATGACCTGCCACCTGCCCGCGCGGTCCTGTTCGATATCACGCCGCGCCAGTTCCTCGACATCGCGGGAGGGCACCTGCCTGCCGGGTATCGCCGCAGGCTGGAGGCCTACCGGTACGGTCCGGGCGCCTTCAAGATCGACTATGCGCTCCGTGAGCCCATTCCCTGGGTGTCCGACGTATGCCGGCGTGCCGGTACGCTGCATCTCGGCGGGACGCTGGACGAGATCGCTGCCTCCGAACGGGAGGTCGTTGCCGGGCGGCACCCCGAGCGCCCGTTTGTTCTCGTCGCTCAGAACAGCCTGTTCGATTCCACGCGCGCGCCGGAGGGACGGCATACGGCCTGGGCGTATTGCCACGTACCGCAAGGCTCGACGGTGGATATGACGAATCGCATCGAGGCACAGATCGAACGTTTTGCACCCGGGTTTCGCGACTGTGTGCTCGACCGCCACATTCTGGCCCCCGCCGATCTGGAGCGTGCCGATGCCAATCTGATCGGGGGCGACGTCAATGGCGGAGCGGCGATCCTTTCGCAACTCATCGCACGTCCCGTTCTGAGCTTGACTCCGTATAGAACGCCGCTCCCCGGTGTGTACCTGTGCTCCTTCTCCACACCGCCCGGAGGCGGCGTACACGGCATGTGCGGGTACCACGCCGCGCAAGCCGTGCTTCGCGATCTAGGTTCGACATCTTCCCAGCCGGGAAGGAAGGTGTTCAGGGCACTCCAGATCTGATCGAAGCAGTGCTGTTTCTGCAGAGCGGTTAACGACCTGCTGCCAAGAAGCGAACCGGCGAGGCACAGGCATGTGATGGCGAAACAGCTTTTCCGTAAAGGTTGCGCGCGTCTTCGCTCCGGCATGAAGAGAACACTCTTCTTGCGGGCTATAATGCAGTTTGGATAACGCTCGTGAAACCGAGCGGGAACCTGGCTCGTGGATCCTGCAGGGCAGGTGGAGAGACAAACTCATCGGCGGGAGGATGATATGCGGTTGGGAACGCTAGCCGAGGTCATCGGCAGAGGGATCGTTGCCGGCATCGTGGGCACGGCGGCCATGACGGTATCGAGCACTGCGGAGATGAAGCTGCGCGGCAGGGAAGCAAGTACGACACCCGCGAAGGTCGCCGGAAAGGTGCTCGGCGTGAGACCGAAGGGGGAGCGGGAGAAGCAGCGGTTCTCTAATCTCGTACACTGGGGGTATGGTACGGTCTGGGGGATTCCGCGCGGACTGCTCGCCGCTGCCGGTCTGAAGGGCGCAGCCGCAGACGCTGCACATTTCGGCCTGATCTGGGGCACGGCGCTCGTCATGCTCCCTGCTGCCGGAGCTGCCCCGCCCGCCACGCAATGGGGGGCCAAGACGCTGGCTATCGATGCGTTCCACCACATCGTGTATGTGACGGCAGCGGGACTGGCATATTGCTGGTTGGAGCGGCACTGAGAAAGCAAAAGGCCGGGTTTAAGCCTCGCAGCTGCGGATTTACCTGCCGCTATCAGGTACTTCCCCGCTCCTGTAATTCGTCTCCCCGTCGCTGCCGCTCGTTTCTCCACTGTTGCCGCTGGATTCTCCGCTGTCAATGCTCGGGGCTGGCGGAATGATTTCCACATCCACGTCAGGCGGCGGGATCTCGATCCGCGTTTCCTGCCTCGTCCGGGACATGAAGAAGAACAGAAGGAGTGCCAGTACAACGAGTGCGACGATGGCGACGATACTCGTACTGCTGTTTCTTCGCCGGCGATCATCTATGTCGTCCATTCCATCTTCCCCCTGTTAAACCACAAGCATGGCGTCGTATAGCGCGCAGCGGCTTTCAAGGATTCCTCTGGAATGTCACGCTCTCGTCAACTATGGGAAGGGAGGGGGATGTGCCGGGGAGCGGGAGACTACGTGTCCGGGTGCATGCCACGGCCACACAGGGCCTTCGGCTTACAGGTTTAGATCCGGATGTCCGACAGCGTGTCGCCTGGCGCAGATTGCCCTTTGCTATTCCTGCTCCTGACCCGATTCGGGGGCTTCGATGCCGATGCTGCTCTGGCTCTCTTGTTCGGAGATTCTTTCTGAACGCGGATTATTGAAGTAGACAAAGAGCACAAGGGCAAGCAAGCCGATGATGGCGGCTGCGACAACGAGCATGAACGTGTTACTGCCCCCGCTCGAATCGTTGTTGGTATTTGCCATCTAAGCGTGCCGGGTTAGCTGGGTAGGACGAACCCGAAATCTAGGGCAATTCGTCCCCCGAGCCCAGCAACGGAATGTCACGCTCTCGTTTGAATTGGCCGCAACGAGGGATCAGCCTGCGAAACGGACGATGCGCGTTTCCTCTTCCTCGCCGCTGGAGATGCAGAGGTGCCCATACAGTTCCGGACGGCGCGCCCGAAGCCACCGGCGCCCGGACGAAGTGGGTAACAGGCTGGCATCCAGGTCGGCAACGACCATGTCGTCCTCTATTGCCTTCGACTCGGCAAGGATTTCGCCATAGGGATCGAGGATCATGGCGTTTCCTGTCCGGACTTCATCATCATCGAGGCCCACGCCGTTGCTGAAGAGGAGGAACATGCCGTTATCGTGGGCGCGGGCAGGGAGCCAGCGCATGATCCAACCTCGCCCTTTCGGACCCTGGAACTCTCGTTCCAATGCGGCGGGATCTTCGTGGCGCCGTTCCCACAGCGCCGGATCGATGGCGCCCATCGCACGGGGGCTGCGTGAACGGCACCCGCCCGTCTGGTGCGGTGCGAGCAGAATCTCAGCGCCCATGAGGGCGGTAATCCGAGCGTTCTCAATGATATTGTTGTCGTAACACGTCAGCACGCCCACCCGGCATCCCTGCGGAATGTCGAACACCGTGTAGGTATCGCCGGATTGCATGTACTCGCTGATGAAGGTGTGGAGCTTCCGATGGCAGACCGTTCGTCCGTCCGGCATTGCTACGACGTACGCATTGTACAGGTCACCGCCTTTTCCTCGCTCGATCAGACCGGCTCCTATCGTCATGCCGTACCGCACCGCGAGATCCAGCAGGCGGCGTGTAGAAGGGCCGGAGGGGATTGGTTCGGCGAGTGCTTCTACGGCTTCCCGGGAGAGCCTGCGTACGTGCCAGTAGCCCGTGATGCACATCTCAGGGAACACGATGAGTTGTACCCCTCTGGACGCAGCTTCCTGTACGAATCGTTCGATCGTGGCAAGATTGCGGTCTTTATCTCCGGGCGCGTGCTGGAACTGGACGGTTGCGGCTCGGATGTCTTGCATGGACTCTGGGGACTTGAGGATTGAACGAGGGCTAGGACGATGCGTGGGGACTGTCTGGAGTTCTATCAGGGCTTAGCCGGATAAGGGCTTGCGGCTGCCTGGGCTCGCCCCGGGATTATCCCGAGTGCACCAGGGATACACGGATCACACGCGAGGGCCTACACGGTCCCCAACTGTTGCGGCCGCATGTGTTCCGTATCACCCTGGATCAGCCGCGAGCTCGAGGCATGATGGGAGCGGGTAAGTTAAGGCACGTGCCATGTAAATGCAGGCGTTTTCACGGCGTGTTGAAATCCGGGCATTTTGCCCGGTGTATTTTCGCGACTCTTCGTCAGGAATCTCTTTGCCCGACTTTCCTCATGACCGTAACGGACGCACTCATTCTTTTTGCCGTTGCAACCGGTGCAGGTGCACTCAATTCGGTAGCAGGAGGAGGGAGCTTTCTTACGTTTCCGACGCTACTGTTCCTCGGGGTGCCCGCCGTTCCTGCCAATGCCACCAACAAAGTAGCGCTCTGGCCCGGTGCTGTCGCAGGTGCGAGTGCGTACCACCGTGAGTTGCGCGTGATGGGCACACAGTTGATCCCGCTCAGCATCGTCAGCATTGCCGGCGGATACGTGGGTGCCCTGCTTCTGCTCGTCACGCCGAATGATGCCTTCCGGGCCCTCGTGCCGTGGCTGCTTCTCGTCGCGACCGTCGTGTTTGCCTTCGGCGGGCCGCTTCTGGCATGGCTGCGGCGGCACGAGGTGGTAGCCAATGACCACCGGCATCAACGCGCTCACCGGATCTGGGGGTACGTCGTTCAGGTCGTGATCGCCGTGTATGGCGGTTTTTTCGGCGGCGGCATCGGCATCCTGATTCTCGCCGCCCTCACGCTCACGGGGATGGAAAACCTGAACGAGATGAACGGGCTCAAGAATCTGCTGACGACGTGCATCAACGGGGTGGCGACGGTGACGTTTGCGGTTTCAGACATCGTGCTCTGGCCCGAGGCGATCGTCATGCTCGTCGGGGCCATCCTCGGCGGCTACGCAGGCGCCGCCATCGCCCGCAAGGTCAACCCGAAGTTTGTCCGCGCTTTCGTAATCATCGCGGGCGTGATATTGACGATTTATTTTTTCGTCGAAGGGTGACAGATTGGCGGCTGAGCGGCTTGCCGATCTTCAGGTGCTTATCCGATCCGATCGAATCCGGTATAGGATTGCAGCACTTCGGGGATGAGGATGGTCCCGTCGGCTTGCTGATTGTTCTCCAGGAGTGCCGCTACGATACGCGGGAGGGCCAGGCCACTGCCATTCAGGGTATGCAAGATCTGCGGTCTGCCGCCACCGGCAGGCCGGTAACGAATGCTCATACGCCGGGCCTGGAAGCTCTCGAAGTTCGAGCAGGATGAGACCTCCAGCCACCGGCTCTGCCCGGCGCTCCAGACCTCGAGGTCGTACTTCTTCGACTGAGTAAAGCCCATATCACCGGTGCACATGAGGAGGCGGCGATAGGGGATGCCCAGCTGGCGCAGCGGGCGCTCGGCATCTTCGCGCAGGCTCTCCAGTGCGTCGTAGCTCTGGTCGGGGTGGACGAACTGCACCAGTTCAACCTTATCGAACTGGTGCAGGCGGTTCAGTCCTCGTACGTCTTTTCCGTACGACCCCGCTTCGCGGCGGAAGCAGGGCGTGTAGGCGCAGAACTTGACCGGCAGATCATGCTCGTTGATGATCTCGTCTCGATAGAAGTTGGTTACGGGGACTTCAGCAGTGGGGACGAGGAAGAGGCCGTCTCGTCTGGCCTCGTACATGAGGTCTTCCTTATCCGGGATCTGCCCGGTGCCGCGGGCGCTATCCTCATTTACGACGACCGGCGGCTCCATTTCGATGTAGCCGCCCGCATTTACGGCGAGGTCCAGGAAGAAGTTGATGAGGGCGCGTTGCAGGCGGGCGCCCTGGCCCACGTAGAACGGGAAACCGGCTCCTGTGACCTTCGCCCCCCGCTCGAAATCGATGAGGTTGTGCCGGGCAGCCAGTTCCCAGTGCGGAAGAGGCTCGAAGTCGAATACGGGTTTGCTGCCCTCTTCGTGGACGACGACATTCTCTTCGGGAGAATGCCCTACCGGTACGCTGGGGTGGGGGATATTCGGAATTTCGAGGAGGAGTTTGCTCTGCTCGGCGTCGAGCGCTCGCGCTCGTTCTTCCAGATTCCGGATCAACTCTTTGAGTTTTCCGGTTTCCACTTTCCGCGCTTCGGCTTCCTGGCGCTTACCCTCGCGCATGAGGATGCCGATTTCCTTCGAAATCGCGTTGGACCGGGCCTGGGTTTCCTGGAGCTCTGTAAGCGTTTCTCGGCGTTCGACGTCCAGCGCCAGGATACGGTCTACGGTTTCTTCGTTGCCGGTGCCCTTATCGCGTATGGCTTTTTTGACGCGGTCGGGCTGTTCGCGGATGACGTTTATATCGAGCATGAGGATGAATTCGAATCTTAGTGTGTTCGGGTGGTGAAGTTAACAAAGCCACTTCACCCGTCAATGCATGAGGGTCGAAACACACGAACACTTTAACACCCGAACACATCCGAGTGGCGCTGCCGCTCACGATGCCGACACGGGAAGGCCGAGCCGGTGACCGAGGTGGCGGAGTGCCTGTTGAAGCGAATGGGGCTTGTAGCCTAGCTCCGTCTCAGCCTTGAGGATGATGAAGCCGGTCTTCGGGGGGCGTGCGGCGGGCTGCTGGAGTGAGGCAGAGTCTACAGGCTCGATGAGCGAGGCGTCCAGGTCGAAGACATCCGCTATGACGTGTGCGAAGTCGAACACGGAGATGAATTCCCGTCCGGAGAGGTGATAGATGCCCGTCTTGCGGTATCGCACCATTTTCTCGATCCCGGCGGCGAGATCCAATGAGTACGTTGGCGTACGCCACTGGTCGTGGACGACCTTGATGCGTTCTCCCTTCGAGAGCTTATCGATTACCCACAGGGCGATGTTCGAACGTCCCAGGTCGTTACCGGTACCGTAGACGAGCACCGTACGCGCAATAGCCCAGTTGGCGAGCCGGGCGCCCCGCACGGCATTCTCGGCTGCCAGTTTGGAACGGCCATAAAAATTGACCGGGGCGGGGCGGGCATTTTCCCGGTAAGGGCCATTCGTACCGTCGAAGACGAAGTCGGTCGAGACCTGGATGAGGCGGGCGCCGGTTACGTCGCATTGCCTGGCGAGGTTTTCTACAGCCGTGGCATTGACCATCCAGCATGCCTGACGATCCTGCTCGCAGAGGTCTACCTGCGTCATCGCCGCGCAGTTGATGACGACGCTGGGCGAGAAGTCCTGGAAGATGCGGCGGACGTCCGATGGGGATGTCAGGTCGAGGGGAACGTACCCGCAGGAAGCACTCTCGAAGCGCGGCGATGCGTCCCGTGCCGTAGCCAGGACGTCGTATTCGGGGAAGCTGCTCATGAGAGCTACGAGCTCCTGCCCGAGTAACCCGTTGGCGCCGGTGATGAGTACGCGATGATAAAACATGGATCCGCCTGCTGCTTCAAATCATTGACACCCTCCTAACACCGAAAGATAGCACAATGTTCGAAGCTTCGCGGAGGTTACAGGGTTTTTTGAGGCGATTGTTTCTCAACACGCTCAGCGGCCGGCTACCGGCGTTCCGGGCTAAAAAAGCGGGATTCCAGGCAGCTGGCCTGCCGCTTTTCTGTTGCGGCACAAATCTCCGTTTTTTTACGACGGGAGCCGATAGCCGACCACCTGATGTCTAGAAATAAAATCGTGCCCCGATACCGCCGCCGAGGTCGCCATCTGTATCCGGGGCGATCGCGAGCCGGGGGGTCAGGTGACCGAATATTTCGAACCGGTCGATGTCAAACGCCAGACCAAACTGGCCGCTGATGCCGGCATAGATGCCGTCATCGCCTGGGCGCTCGTAGAAGCCGAGGAAGAATCCCGGGCCGTAGTAGAAATCCAGGGGAGCGCCCGAAAGCGGGCGATCGAACAGGGCGTGGATATTGGCGGCGAAGTGGTCAAAGTTACCGTCCGTATCCCACCAGAGGAGGAATTCATACGAATCCGAACCAAAGACGCCACCGCCGCCCGGATAGTATTCGAGCGAGAGGCCACTCGGGTCACCGAGCTGGCCGCCAATACCGAAGTTGTAGCCCATGGGCTGGGCGTAGGCGTCCTGTACGGTGCCGTGGACTATGAAAAGTGTCACCAGCAGGGCAGTGAGCGTGAGTATGTGTTTCATCGTAACGGGTATAGCTGCTTCGTTACTTGAGGTATGGGTCATGTCAGGGAATCTCGCGCCCGCGCAGGGCCTCGAGCATGTCTTCACGGATACCGACCGCATCCTTGAGGTCGAGCCGACCGGCAAACACGAGGCGAAATTCGCGCCGCTTCGCTGCGCTTTCGTAGCGTTCCCGCTCCTCATCCGTTTCGGGGTGGATGGGGGGGACTCGAACCGGCTTGCCCTCGTCATCCAGCGCGACGAACGTGTAGAACGCGCGGTTACACTTTCTGCGCGTCCGCGTGAGCGGGTTCTCCGCCCATACGTTCAGTTCGATCTCCATGGACGTGGTGAACGCCCGGTTCACCTGGCCGACGATGTGGACGATCTCGCTCTGGAAAATAGGGGAATGGAATTCGACGGTGTCCACCGAGGCCGTTACACACACACGGTTCGCGTGCCGTTGCGCTGAGATCGCCGCGCAGACGTCCATGTAGTAGAGTAGCCGCCCACCCATGAGGTTGCCCAGCCCGTTCGTGTCGTTGGGCAGGACGATCTCATTCATCTCGCAGCGGGACTGGCTGACGGTTTTTCTCTCCTCCATTCGGGCGTACACTCGGTTAAGTGAGCGCTTGGCGGACGGCAAAACTAGGCTCGAAATATAGGTGTGGGAATATGTGAATCCCGGTGATTCCGCCAGTTTTCACGGAATGGGCGGTCAGCGGTCGGCTGTTAGCGGTCGGTTTTCGGCAAAGAAAGGGGAAAGGCGGAGCGTGTTGAGAGGCAGCCCGGCGGTCAGTTGTACGGGAGTTGTAACGAAACTTACAGATCTGGCAGTCGGGATGTGACGGCGTTGTAACGAAACTTACAACGTTGAGTATGGCGAGGAGCGCGTGAGGTGGAGCACATAGCGGATGGGAGGGTGGGGGTGCGATTAGCGTTCGACGGTTCTGCGCGTCTACGTACCTGCGGTATCCGTTGTTGCAGGTCGGATGTGAGGAGGGTAAGTGGCTGTTGGTAAATGGATAGAGGCGCGTTCAGGCCAGGTGGGGCAGGGGCGGTGGAGACGAATGCATTCAGAGCCCAATCGGGGCCCACGAGGGCATCTCGATCCAGGCTCCATGCCGCTCGCTTGCTGCACGTATCCTATCGGGTAGAGACGCGAGATCTCGCGTGTATGCACACAACAGGAAGCACGGCAGTCGAGGGCAGGGTAGAGCTATTCCGGGGCCTTGTGCTGCCTGGATGTCCGGTCGGGAGCGTATGGGCGTCAAGGAAATGGCGTGGGCCCTGGCATAATCTGATTTCGGCCTTTACGGGAGTACTCACGCCAGCGGGTAGGTAGTCCTTCAGGTTGTGCTGCCTGGATTTACCTTCGGTCAGTCACTTCGTTCTTGTCCGGTCGGGGCCAGGCATGACGTTGGGGGGAGGACATGCTTTCGTGTAGGCTGTCCGGTATTGCTTGCCGTGTGCGGAGAGGCTCGTGGCGTATTTGGAGCGTAGCGGTAGTGCTGACCGTTGTAAACATCCCCCTGCCTTGCTCCGCTGGACGCGTTCGCAAGGCTGTCCCCCTTCGAAGGGGGATTTTCTCTTGGCTCGGATGATAGTAAATCCTGAAGGTTGTGCTACCTGGATTTACTTCGTCGGTCGCTCCGCTCGCGTCCAATCGAGTTGGGAATGACGTCAAGGGAAGGCTTTAGGTGAAATTGAGCCGTATTACTGTTGGAGCGTTCAGGCACCTCATTCAGGCGCGGACGCCTGCCTCTGTGAACCATCCGGGGGCGTTCGCATCGCCTGAATCCACTCCTCCTGAATCCCTTCCTGGCCGGGAGAGGAAACTTGCAATGCTTAAACTGGCCTACCGAAGATCTCTTAGAGCCGACCGCCGGACGCTGAGTGCTCTTCCTCACGTCTTTTGCTTCTGTTTGCGGGCGGCAGGGAAGAGGATGTTATTCAGGATGAGACGGTAGCCCGGAGAGTTCTTGTGGAGGCTGAGGTCCGTGGGCGGGTCTCCCACGAAGTGCTGGTAGTCCTCGGGGTCATGGCCGCCGTAAAACGTATAGGTGCCCTGTCCGAGGGATCCGTTGAGATAACGCACCTCATTCCGGCCCGGTGCTTCGGCGAGGATGACGGCCCCGGCTTTGATGGTTTCCTTACGGAAGTTGGTTGTCTGGCCGATGAAACCTTTCACGGTGGCGACGTGATTCTGAGTCAGCATAGTGGGCACCGGGTCCCATTTGGCGCTGAACTCGAACAGGGTGAAGTAGTCCAGCACCGGGTCTCGGAGTTGTGGTGGGGGTGGTCCGGCGTCGATGTTGGAGTGCTCGTACTCTGCGGGATTGAACACCACTTCGAAGTTTTCGAAGGCGAGCGTCTGTGAAAAGTCCAGTTCGTTAGCGGCATTCGGGTCGATGGGGTCGCCGTCGTATTCCGATGGGACGATGTCCGTATTGTGCGCGGCAAGCGCGATGTCGAACGTATCGGCCCCGGAGCACATGGCGAAGAGGAAGCCGCCGTTCATCACGTACTCGCGAATGGCCTGTGCGACGGCGAGCTTCATCTGGCTCACCTTGCGGAAGCCGTGCTTCTGTGCCGATGCCTCTGCTTCCCGTTGTTGCTCGATGTACCAGGGCATGCCCCGGTACTGGAGGAACTTGCCGTACTGGCCGGTGAAGTCCTCGTGGTGCAGGTGGAGCCAGTCGTACTCGCTGAGTTTGCCACTGAGCACCTCGTCATCATAGATCATCTCGTAGGGGACTTCGGCGTAGGTGAGCGCAAGGAGCACGGCATCGTCCCAGGGTAGCGTCTGATCAGGCGCATACACGGCGATGCGAGGTGCTTTTTCGAGCCGTACGAGGGCCGTATTCGAACTCTCGCTCTCGACTTCCGAGACGATCTGTGCCGACTGCGCACCGTCGATCCGCTCATAATAGACGCCCCGTATGCGCAGTTCCTGTTCCAGCGAGGGGGTGGCCGCCGTCAGGAACGAGCCGCCTCGGTAGTTCAGCAGCCAGTCTACCTCACCGCCTTGCTGAAGCACCCAGAAAGCCACTCCGTACGCTTTCAGGTGATCCGTCTGACGCTCGTCCATCGGGATGAATACGTCCTGCGCCGCTACCGGCAGGGTGGGTAGGACGAGGGCCAGGGTCAGAAGAAGGTTGCGCGACATCCTGAACATGGGCTGATGATCCATTACAGACAAGTTCACTGCACCTTGCATGTATTCAGAGCGGCCTGAGGACTCCGGGTTTAAGATCCAGTATCCTTACACATTGTCTCCCCGGAGCTTGCGGATACGGGAGCGGGTTTCAGCGGTGAGAAGGCTGCCGGGGTAGTCGGTGAGCAGCCTGGTGTACATGTCGATGGCTCCCGCCGTGTCGCCAAGGTCCTGTTCCATGATTTCTGCGGCCATGAAGAGGCTCCGGTCCGCGCGGAAGCTGGTGGGGTGGAGTGTGGGAATTTCCAGGAACGCGGTGACCGCAGCTTCACTCTGGCCGGCATCGCGCAGTGTGAGGGCCCGCAGGAAGCGGGCATCGTCTGCGAGCGGGTGTGTGCCGTACTCGGCGAGCAACTTATCCAGGGCCTGAGTGGCGTCGGCAGGGCGGCGCTGGCGCTGGAGCAAATGAGCGCGGGCGAACATGCGGAGGGGGGTAGAGAGAGAGTCCGGCCCGGCGTTCTCCAGCAAAAGTACCTTGAGTTCGATGGCATCGTTGGCCGTGAGCGACGACGTATTGCGGTTGATGGCTTCCGCGACGGTTCGTGCGGCCTCGAACTCGCCCTGATAGAAATGGATGAGCGCCAGCTCGTACCTTGCTTTATCGGCCAGTTCGCCCGATTCGAGCCGTTCTACCAGCCGCGAGAACGCCATACGCGCCGGGTTGAGGTCGCCCCGGAGGAGCGCCAGTCGGCCCAGTTCGTATTCGGCGGCCGCAGCGGCTTCGTCGTTCGGGTAGCGTGTCAGGACTTCCCGAAAGGTCTGTTCGGCCGGTAGAAGCTCGAAGTAGACATCTTGCTGGAGGGTTCCGATGCGGCGCAGCGCTTCGGGGAAGTATTTGTGCCCGGGGTGGGCCTCCATGAAGGCCCGGTAGGCGGCGAGCGCCTCATCGAAGTGCGGGGCGGGGATACGCTTACCTTCGGCATCGAACGCTTGCTCGCCTGTTTTACGGGCCCATTGCTCCTGCATGAGGGCGACTCCGAACTTGGCCTCGGGAGCAATCGGGGAATCCGGGTAGCGTTCCAGGATTTCGGCGTAGGCCTCGGAGGCGGCGTCGTACGCTCCGGCGTCGGCGGCACTCTGGGCGAAGCTGTAGAGGACGCGCCCGTCTTCCTGTTCCAGCCTATCGATCGCACGGTTGGCGTCCAGTGCTTTTGCATAGTCGCCTGCTTCCATGTAGAGCCACGCAAGCAACTCCCGGTAGGCTCGGTTGAGCGGGACGCGCCGCACTGCACGTTCCGTGGCGGCGATGCCGGCCTGCAATGCTTCCGGTTGCTCGGTAAATCGGCCCAGTCGGCTTCGGACGAAGTTGAGTTGCCGGTCGTTATGCTCCAGGATCGCGAGGTATTGCTCGAAGGCCTCCTCGTGCCGGCCGGTCTGGCTATAGAGGTAGGCGAGGTCGGCCTGGAAGTTGGCCTGGGCCCCGAGGACTTCCTGTCCTTTTTCGAGCACGGCAATGGCCCGGTCCAGCAGCCGCACTTCGGTCATAGACTGATAAACGACCCGGTAGGTGTTGCGGTTGGAGGGGTTCGTAGCGAGTGCCGCTTCCCATGCCTCCAGAGCACCGACCTCGTCGTTGTTCAGGTACAGCAGCCGGCCTTTTTCGGCGAGGAACACCGGGTTATTCGGATCGCGCTGGACCTGGCTCTCGGCAAGCTGCACGGCATCGGCATACCGTTTCAGGCTTTCGAACGCTTGCCGCAGCTTGTCGTAAAAGATGTAGTTATCCGGCTGCTCGTGGTAGAGGTCTTCCAGGAGCGGGATGGCCCGGTCAGCCTGCCCCGCCCGAAGGTAGGTATCTGCCAGGTTGAGCTTGGCAGCAAGGGAGTTGTCGCCACCCTGCGCACGCAGGACCTGAAACGGTGTAAAGCTGAGCGCCAGCGCGAACACCGCCACAGCGAAGCGGGGGCAGGAAGACAGGAACGGAACAGCGGGTAAAAGCTTCATGCGGGACGCCTGAGAACCGACGCGCTATGTATCTGCGTGAGGTACTATGTCGCGGCAGACCGTATGTTTCTGGATCGTAACCTGAATGGATACGCTGCAGGATGGTTTACAGCAGAGACCCCGAATGACACAGACGCGTTTCTGTACGGCGGTGCATGTTCCGATAGCTTCACTAGCTTTCGGATGCCGTGACGGTGTGAACCTTCACGGTGCCTGTATATGGGCGACGTCCGTACGGGTTATATTGGAAACGTTGCGCATGCAGCCTTGCGCGGTCTGGACCTTGTTGAACATTTTACGCCGAAGGCATCTACATAAACCGGCAGTAGCCTGAAATTTTAGTCGTCATCGCGAGGAGATTGGTTACTTTCAGTCAGTGGCCTCGCTCGTGCCCCCGGCTCGCAATGACCTCGTATAACTCGAATGAGTCAACGTCCTCTCAGAGAGGTGGTTCGTAACGGTTCCGTGGCGCCGCGTGGTCTATCCGTGCTCGGATCCACCGGATCCATCGGTACGCAGACGCTCGATGTAGTGCGGCTTTTCCCGGACCGGCTGCGTGTGAAGGCGCTCACCTCGAATACGCGCGCCGATCTCTTGATTCGGCAGGCACTGGAGTTTCGTCCGGAGTGTGTCGTCATCCAGGATCCGGCCGGCTACCCTATCGTCGCTGAAGGCTTACGAGGGACGGGGATCCGTGTCTTGCAGGGGCGGGAGGGGCTTCTGGAGGCCGCTACCTTGCCGGGTGTTGAGACAGTCGTTGCCGCCGTAGTCGGATTTGCAGGGCTGGAGCCGGTACTGGCCGCCATACAGGCGGGTAAGCAGATCGCGCTTGCCAATAAGGAGACGCTGGTCGTTGCCGGCTCACTCGTATACGATCTGCTACGCCGGGAGAACGGTGTGCTTATTCCAATCGACAGCGAGCATTCCGCCATTTTCCAGTGTCTCGTCGGTGAGCCGCCGGAGAGCATAGAAAAGCTGATCCTCACCGCGTCCGGCGGTCCATTTCGCACTCGTCCGCTGGATACGTTCGGAGACATCACGAAAGCGGAAGCGCTCTGTCATCCCAACTGGTCGATGGGGGCCAAGATCACCATCGATTCGGCGACGATGATGAACAAGGGCCTGGAAGTGATCGAGGCGCACTGGATGTTCGGACTCGATGCGGACCGGCTGGAGGTGCTCGTCCATCCACAGTCCATCATCCACTCGATGGTTACCTTCAGAGATGGGTCCACGAAAGCACAACTCGGCTGCCCTGACATGAAGGTGCCCATTCAGTATGCGCTCAGCTATCCAGAACGGTGGGCGGCTCCTCATGAGCGGGTCGATTGGACCCGGGTCGGGGGGGGGGGGCGGGCGCCCCCCCCCGCCCCG
>JAWLHQ010000001.1:0-308412 GCA_041690215.1 Rhodothermales bacterium | reverse complement strand
TGAGGGGGTCGCGTGGACCGGGGGCGGGCGGCTCGACTTCGAGCCGCCCGACCTCGTGAAATTTCCGTGCCTTCGGCTTGCTTTTGAAGCGTTACGGATAGGCGGCACTGCGCCGGCCGTTCTCAATGCGGCCAACGAACAGGCCGTGGCACTGTTTTTGGACGATCAGATTACGTTCCTTGATATTCCGCGCCTCATCGAAGAGGCGATGGAGGCGCTCGCTGCTCCTGTGCAGCCTTTGCTCGAAACGCTCGTAGAAGCGGATCAGGAGGCGCGGCGTTTCGTTATGGAACACAGCCGTGCCACGGCTGATTGAAGGTAGAATATTCTGATTGACGGTCCGTAGTTCGTTGTCAGTTGATTTTGAATGTTTAGTGCCCTGAGTTCCATGATTCGCATCTTTGAATCTGAGCACGCAATGGACAACGGATTATAGGTAGATAATCACCCCCTCGCCGGTACTATTGGTATGTGTTTGGTCCGGCGTATAGCATTGATTATATGGAATTTGGCCTCGAGATTCTTTCTTACATTTTCTGGCTTATCGTCGCCCTCATGGTGCTCGTGTTCGTCCACGAGATGGGGCACTTCCTCTTTGCGAAACTCTTCCGCATGCGGGTGGACCGCTTCTCCATCGGATTCCCGCCCAAGATTGTAGGTAAGAAGATCGGCGAGACGGAATACATGATTGGCGCCACGCCGCTCGGTGGCTACGTAAAAATAGCGGGCATGGTGGACGAGAGTATGGACACCGACTATGCGGCTTCGGAGCCACAGCCCTGGGAGTTCCGATCCAAACCCGTCTGGCAGCGCATCATCGTCATCACGGCAGGTGTCGTTTTCAATATCCTCCTGGCTATTGGCATTTTTGCCGGCCTGCGGTGGGCGTACGGGGAAGACTACGTACCGGCGGAGAACGTCGAAGCCGTCTACGTATCGGAACACTCGCCAGCCTACGAAATGGGGTTGCGCACGGGCGACCGCATCGTTGCAGTCAGCGGACGAAAACTGGAGCGCTTTCAGGACCTCGACGCCATTGAGAACATCCTGGCAGACCCGTTCACGATTACGGTAGAACGGAGCGGCCAGCAACTCACGTTCGAAGGGCCTCCGGACATTGTGACGCGGCTGGGCCGCTCCGAAATTGGCCTCGGCATTTCACCGATACCCAGTCTCATCGGCGGGGTAATGGAGGGCTCGGCGGCAGATTCGGCTGGTATCCGTCCCGGAGACCGGATCATTGCCATCGGTGGCCAGCCGGTCCGGTTCTGGAACGAGATGACCGAAAAACTCCAGCAGTCCAATGGCCAGCCATTGACGGTGCAGTGGGAACGGCCAGACTCGCTGATGTCGACGACGCTGGCATCCAATGGACCTGCAGTCGCGATCATGAGCGATACGCTGGGCGGCATCCACATCCTGGAAGCCACGGTTACCCCGCGGTGGAGCGATTCGGACGAAAAGTTCGTGCTGGGCGTCGGCGGTCCCGATCCCGCGCTGCTCGGCGCCGAGTTCGGCGTTCGGCACAGGGACTTCAATCCCATCGAGGCGATACATGCCGGGGCAACGGAAACCTGGCAGTACACCAGTGCCATCGTCACGAGCCTGAAACGCGTGTTCACCGGACGGGACGACTTCCGGGAGAACATGGGTGGTATCGTATCCATTGCCAAGTACACCAAGGAGGCCGCCGATCTCGGCGCGGCTACGTTCTGGCGGATGGTGGCGCTTCTTTCGATCTCGCTCGCGGTCATGAACATCCTGCCGATCCCGGCTCTGGACGGCGGCCATCTGGTATTCCTCATTTACGAGGGGATCACACGCCGCGAGCCGTCGCTCCGGGTACGCATGGCCTTGCAGCAGGTCGGTATGATCGTCTTGCTCGTCTTCATGACGTTCCTCATCTTCAACGATATTCTGAAACTCTGATCCCGCGTGCGCCCGGCTCCGCAGTTGGAGACCGGGCGCCATACGATTCATGGAACTAGTGCAAGCCCTCACGTCATCGGAGAAGGTGCAGTCGTCCGATGACGCCGCACAACAGGAAGCGCTCCGGCAGCGTGGAGAAATTCCCTCGCACATTGCCATCATCATGGACGGAAACGGCCGCTGGGCAAAGCAACGCGGCCATAACCGGTTCTTCGGGCACGTGGAAGGTGTTTCTTCCGTGCGGGATATTGCAGAAGCGTGCGCGCAGGTCGGCGTCCGGTATCTCACGCTATATACGTTCAGTACCGAGAACTGGCAGCGCCCGGCCATGGAGGTGAGTTCGCTGATGAAGCTCCTCGTTCACACGATCCGGCGTGAGCGACAGACGCTTCTGAAGAACAACATTCGCCTGAGTGCCATCGGCGATCTCGATAAGCTCCCTACCGCATGCCGGGTTGAACTGGAAGAGACCATGCGGGCGACGGAAGCCGGGGCGAAGATGACGCTCACTCTGGCACTCTCGTACAGTGGACGGTGGGAGCTTACGAACGCCATGCGCGAGATCGCGCGGAAGGTGCAGCGTGGCGAGCTCGATCCCGAGACCATCTGCGAAGAAACCATCTCCAACCATCTCTGCACGGCTGGCATCCCGGATCCCGAACTGCTTGTCCGTACCGGTGGCGAGCTTCGGGTATCCAACTATCTGCTGTGGCAGCTTGCCTATACGGAACTGTACGTCACGGATCGATACTGGCCCGAGTTTCGCCGCCCGCACCTCTATGAGGCTATCCTGAGCTATCAGGACCGCGACCGCCGCTTCGGAAGGGTGGTAGCGTAACCCGTCCCCCCGGGAACGGATCTACCCGTACGTATTCAAGGAGGAGAGCATGCCCCCATATTCGACCGTTGCCGTGCGCAGAACATATAGTGCAATAATCCTGATAGCGCGTTCGTTTTGATAGACATGAGAGCCGTGCAGAGGGTCTGTAGATTATTCGGAGGCGGAGGAAACCAATGTGGAACGAAGCTTGTTTAGGGATCGGTTTGATGCGTAAGTACCTTGTAAAACAATATTCTGCAATGGGTTATAGGTGGTTCGTGGCACTCGCGCTTAGCGCCTTGTTCGTTCCGGGTGCGTATGCGCAGACCGTTCCAACGGGTGTCCCGAACGGGGTCGGTCCGAATGGGCTGTACACGGAAGCCCCGGCAGAATATGAAGTGAAGGAAATCAAGGTAGAGGGCGCCGATACCGAGGCCGTTGCCAGCTACGTACGCCAGGTGAGTGGCCTGCAAGTCGGCCAGACGGTAACTGTGCCCGGCGATCCTGCGTTGTCCGACGCCATCCGAAACATTTATGCCCCCGGTCTTTTCTCGGACGTGAAAATTGCCACGGAAAAGACAGACGATGGGGGTATCAACCTCGTGCTCCGCGTTCAGGAAGAGCCCAAGCTGAACGAGTTCAGGATCGAGGGCGTTAAGAAGGGCGATCGGGAGGATCTGCAAAAGCAGATGAGCCTCCTCAGGGGTCGCCCCGTCCGACCAACCGACATCGAGCAGGCCAAGCGCGTCATCCAGAAATACTACGGCGCCAAGGGGTTTGCCCTTACAGAGGTGGACGTGAGGCGCAATGTCAATGATGCGGCGAATACAGTCGATCTCACCCTCGTTGTGAATCGTGGCGAACGCGTGCGTGTAGGTGACGTGCGTATCGAAGGGAACAGCGAACTATCCGACCGCAGCATCGCCCGCCGCCTCAAGAATACGCGAGAGGGCCGCTGGTGGCGCTTCTGGAAGAAATCCAAGTTCAATGAGGACAAGCTCGAAGAAGACCTCCAGGCGGTACTGGACTTTTACCGGGAGCGCGGCTACTACGACGCACGCATCGTGCGCGACTCCGTCTATATCGTGGTCGACAACGGCAGTCCGCGTGCCATCGTCGAGTTGGAGGTCCACGAGGGGAAGCAGTATCACATCCGCAATATCGACTGGGAGGGCAATACCGTCTACTCCGACGAGGTGCTTACTCAGGCTCTCGGTTTCAAGAAAGGTGACGTCTACAACCAGACGAAACTGCAACAGAACCTGTTCGCCAACAAGAACAGCTCGGATGTAGCCAGCCTCTACATGAACAGAGGCTACATGCGATTCAACGCCGAACCGACCATCCGTGTCGTTGCCGAAGACTCGATCGACATTTCATTCGACGTGACCGAAAGCGATATCTACACGTTCGGCAACATCGATATCCAGGGTAACGACAAGACGAAAGAACACGTCATCCGCCGTGAGCTCTACACGATTCCCGGCCAGACGTTCAGCCGCTCGCAGATTCAGGAATCCATTCGCCGCCTGGCTCAGCTCAACTATTTCAACCAGGAATCGCTGACGCCGACGATCGAGGTGGACGAGCAGAACAAGGAAGTGGACCTCACCTATAACGTGGAGGAGGTCGGCAGCGATCAGCTGGAACTCTCCGGTACATGGGGCCGGTACGGTCTGATCCTCATGCTCCGGTTCGGATTCAACAACTTTTCCGCGCAGAATATCTTCAATCCCAGCGCGTGGCGACCGCTTCCGTCTGGTGACGGTCAGAAGCTTTCTGTCGGCATCCAGACGAACGGCAGCTACTACCAGAACTACTCGATCTCCTTCACGGAGCCCTGGTACCGCGGCCGCCCGACACCGGTAGGCTTCTCCCTTTCCCATTCCCGCATGGGTAGCGGTATATACGGCAGCTACTACTTCAGGGATCGTGAAGAGCGTGACGACGGAAGTCTCATCACGACGTCGGCACGTGCGTTCTATCAGAAACGCTTGAACTGGCCGGACGACTACTTCACGACGGGGACGAGCATCGGATATCAGTATTACCTGAATAACCTTGATGGGTATCCCTACATCCCTGAGGGGTTGAGCCAGGAAGTTTCCATCGAGCAGACGCTTTCCCGGAGCTCCATCGACAACCCGATGTTCCCCATGAGCGGTTCGGAGGTGGCGCTTTCGCTCAAGGTCGCTCCGCCGATCCCCGGGTTCATCCAGTACCACAAGTGGCGGTTCAAGTCGAGCTGGAACGTACCGCTTGCGAACAAGATCTCCTTCGGGTTCGGCACGGACCTCGGCTATGTAGGCTCTCTTACCGGCGATCCGGTCGAGTTCGGCTTGTTCGACGTAGGCGGCTCGCCGTTCGATGCACAGGGGTATTACACCTTTGGAACGGACCTCATCTATATGCGCGGCTATCCGCGAAGCGCCATCACCCCGCGTGATGCGAACAACAACATCCTGGGTGGCAGGGTGCTGAACAAGTTCACGTCGGAGATCCGCTGGCTCGCCGTGCAGTCGCCCCAGATCCAGGCGGCCCCGTACATCTTCATGGATGCCGCCAACACGTGGACGGGCCTGAGCACCTACAATCCCGCTGAACTGTACCGTTCCGCCGGCGTCGGCGTCCGGCTGTTCCTGCCCATCGTCGGTATGCTGGAATTGACCTATGGGTACAACTTCGACAGATACCCGCTCGTCAATAGCGCCACCGGAGAGTTGAGTGACCGGAAGTGGTACTTCCAGTTCTCACTCGGTCAGAGCTTTGGAAACTAAAAGCGATCAGCAATCGGCTATCGGTCTCCGGTCCTGGGGCCGGTAGCCGCTGCTCCAATAAATCAGACACATCCATGAAAACAAGGATAGCCCGGTCGCTTGCCGTTCTTGCGCTGGGCCTGTTGGCCCTGCCCGGAGCGGCTGCGGCGCAACAGAAGATCGGTTACATCGATTCGGAATACATCCTGAGTAAAACCCCGGATTATGCGACCGTACAGCAGCAGATCGACCGCCTGGCTCAGGAGTGGCAGGCTACGATCGAGAGCCGGAAACGGGAGGTAGACGAGATGTTCCGCGACTATCAGGCGCGTGAACTGCTCTATACCAACGAGGAGCGCCAGAGCAAGCGCGAAGAGATCATGCGGGCCGAAGCCGAGGTGGAGCGCCTTCGAATGGATTACTTCGGGCCGGAAGGTCAACTCTTCACACGGCAGGAACAGCTCATGCGCCCCATTCAGGAACGTATTCTCGCTGCCGTCGAAACCGTCGCCAGAGAGGGCGGGTATGATTATGTTTTCGACAAGAGCGGAGACTTCCTGTTCATGTACACTCGCGAGCAGTTCGACCTCAGCGACGATGTGCTGCAGGAGCTAGGAATCGACGTGGAAAGCGCATCGAGGAATTAAGGACAGGCCTGCGTTCGCTCCCTGGCCTGCATTGTATATATTTCCGGCCGCTAGCCGCCAACGAACCGTCTACGGCCACTACATCAGAACTCACCGAATCATTCATAAGGCACCCTAATGTTGAAACGTATCGCAGGACTATTTACGCTCGTCATGCTGGCGCTCCCGGCCGTCGGTTTGACGCTCGACGCGCAGGCACAGGATCTCAAGGTTGGCTACACGGACCACGAACTCCTCATCATGAACATGCCGGAGTACGCCAACGTGCAGAGCCAGCTTCAGCAGGAATACCAGAGCGGGCAGACCGACCTCCAGGCGAAGGCGGCCAGTCTCCAGCAGCAGGCGGAGCAGTACCAGAAGCGGGCCGAGCTCATGACGCCTGAAGAGCGCCAGGCGAAGGAGCAGGAGCTCATGAAGGTTCAGCAGGACCTCCAGAAGGAAGCCGCCGAGAAGGAGCAGGCGCTCGCCACGAAGCAGGCCGAGCTCATGGCCCCCCTGTGGGAGAAGGTAGGAAAGGCCATCGAGGAGGTTGCACAGGAGAAAGGTCTCGATCTCGTCATGCGTTTCCAGATCGGGGTCGAACAGCCGCTCATCCTGTACTCCAACCCGAACAGGGTCGTTGACGTCACCCTCGATGTCGCTCGCAAGCTGGGCATCGAAGTGGACGAGACGGCGGACGATGCCGCATCTGCCACCCCGAACCAGTAAGCAGTGCTCTCAGGCACATGTTTGACGGGCGCCCGCAACCAGCAGGCGCCCGTTTCTCGTTATGCCCGGTCTCGCCGGGGTGTGCCGGCAGATAGGGTATCGTAGCAGCCCGCACACGGGACGAGTATTCTGAAAGCGGTACCGGACGTCCACGGGGGGAACCAGCAGGCATTCCGGCTGTCGTTGCGTAGAATTTGCGGTACCTTAATGCGCAACGGCATACCTTGCTCCGTCTTAACCAGAGGCTACGATGAGCACCCAGACCGTATCTCCAAGCGTCCTGAACGGGGTCAAACGCGTGACGACGCAGACCCTTCAGGATATGAAAGCACAGGGCATTCCGATTGCCATACTCACGGCATACGATTACACGTCCGCCCGGATACTCGACAGCGCGGGTGTGGACGTGATTCTCGTGGGTGATTCGGCCTCCAACGTGATGGCGGGCAATGAGACGACGCTTCCCATCACGCTGGAGCACATGATCTACCATGCCCAGTGTGTCGTCCGTGCCGTGCGGCGGGCGCTCGTCGTAGTAGATCTGCCATTTGGCTCGTATCAGGGCAATTCCACGAAGGCGCTGGCTTCGGCCATTCGGGTGATGAAGGAGGCCGGGGCCCACGCTGTGAAGGTGGAAGGCGGCGAAGCCGTCGTCCCGACGATCCGCCGCATTCTGGAGGCTGGTATCCCTGTGATGGGGCACCTCGGCCTGACGCCTCAGAGTATTTACCAGTTCGGCACGTATAAAGTGCGCGCCCGGGAAGAGCAGGAGGCCGAGAAACTCCGCCGGGATGCGTTGATGTTGACCGAGGCAGGCTGTTTTGCCATCGTCCTGGAAAAAATCCCCGCTGCCCTGGCGCGCGAGGTCACGGCCTCTGTCACGATTCCCACCATCGGCATTGGCGCAGGTGCCGGATGCGATGGGCAGGTGCTCGTTACGCACGATGCGCTCGGCCTGACGACAGAGTTCAATCCCCGTTTCGTCCGTCGCTACGCAAACCTCGCGGAGACCATTACCGAAGCCGTTCAGAGCTATATCAGCGACGTACGGGCGCGGTCGTTCCCCTCGGAGTCGGAGTCGTACTGATCGGGCTGCCGGCAGGGGGAGGCCAACAGGAGCCGGCCGCTGATTGTCCAGACAACCATGCGTACCCACGAAGAATCCCATCAGCCCCTGATTCTCGTCACGAACGACGATGGCATCGATGCGCCGGGCATCCGGGCGCTGGCGGCGGCTATGGACCGGATCGGAGAGGTCGTCGTCGTTGCGCCCACGGAAGAGCAGAGCGCCGTCGGGCATGCCATTACGGTGCGCAACCCGGTTCGCGTGCGCCCCTGGCCCATTCAGCTTGCGGATGGAAACGTGAACGCCCATGCGGTCACGGGAACTCCGGCGGACTGCGTGAAGATGGCCATCAGTCAGTTGTTGCCTCGCCGCCCCGACCTCGTCGTCAGCGGCATCAACCGGGGGCCGAATACGGCCGTTAATGTCATCTATTCCGGCACTGTGAGCGCTGCGACAGAAGCATCGATCCTCGGCATCGATTCCATTGCGTTCTCTCTTTGCTCCTGGGATCTCGACCGCTACGAGGATGCCGCCTTCCATGCGGAGCGGATCGCCCGGAAAGTGCTGCGCGAGGGGCTCCCGCCCGGTATCCTGCTCAACGTCAACATTCCGGCGCTCGCAAGGGACGAGATCAAGGGTACCCTGGTGACCCGGCAGGCCCGGTCCCGCTGGGAGGAGTCTTTCCAGGAGCGTACGGACCCCGCCAACTTACCGTACTACTGGCTCTCCGGGACCTTCGTCAACATGGACGAGGGAGAGGGGACAGACCTGGAAGCCATCGAGGGCGGGTACATTTCCATCACTCCCATCCAGCACGACCTCACCGCGCACCAGCTCCTGAATGAGTTCGCGCGGTGGGACTGGGGCGCCGGTGAGGGCCAGTGAAACTTCGATGCATGACTAGCCTCTCTTGATGTTTCAGTAGGCCATTGGCTGGAATCTGTCGCCGTGCTGGCTTCCGTGTGACACTTCGTTTAGCATGGCAAATGGGTGTCCGGCAAGACCCTGCTCTGCGACTGGCGAGCGCGTATCTTTAGAAGATCCGTTCATCAGACACCCGTTTGTATATGCCCCAGTTCATTCCTCGACCCACCATCATTCAAGCAGCCGGAAACAAGCCCAAAGAGATCGCGGAGTACGCCGGACGCGTGAATACGGGGCACGAACAGGTGAGTGTCGCCCGCATGGTATCCCCGGAAGGGTGGGTAGAGCCAGGGCAGCGGCCCGAGTTCGAGGAGATCACGGTCGTGCTACGCGGGATGCTCCGGGTCGAGCACGAGGGTGGCGTGACGGACGTTCGCGCGGGGCAGGCCATCATCGCCCGGCCCGGCGAGTGGGTTCGCTACAGCAGTCCCGAACCCGGCGGTGCCGAATATATCGCGGTGTGTATCCCTGCCTTCTCGCCAGAAACCGTCCATCGCGACGCGTAGAGGCGCATCGGCCAGCATCATCTCGAAACCCGTTCGGGCGGTGAGGGATGTAGAAGCGCGTGTCAACTTTCTATATTTCGCGGCCTTAAAGGGTGTTGGCTCCCTTGCGCAAGCTAACACCCTCCGGCTCTGACGGGCCACCTCCCTCGCGGGCGGAGTAGGTCCGCTCCCATGCCACCAGACAGGCTCTTTCTACTGTAACGAATCGACGAATCCTTCGTAGAGTCTCTTGAGAACGCGGCGTTTGTGATGGCCGCCCCGATCACGAACGTTAACGAGAGGCGACCTATGAAAGTCAGGTTCTATTCGTCGATCACCTTCCTGCTGTTCTGCGCGATCACGATGCTGTTCGGATAAGCCCGCAGCATGTCGCCGGTGCGAAGCGGTTTTGTTGTCCTGCCCTGGATCGTCACTCGAACCAGGCGCGGCTGGCTTCCAGCCGGGCGCGTACGAGGTCGGGACGCTGCCGCCCGGGAAATCCGTTCACGGTATAGGCGGCAAGGGCCTCGTTCGCATCGGGCACCTGCCATCCGTTGACCGCCTTTGCCGAATTGCGGTAAGCTTCCCGGAACGGCACGCCTTTTTTTACCTGTTCCAGTGCATGGGCCGTGGCAAACAGGTCCGGCGACAGCGCCGCCCGCATCCGTTCGGTGTTGAACCGGACTCCCGAGATGCCCTGCCGCATGGCGGTTACGAGATCTTGCGCGAGCAATACGCTCCGCATGGCGGCCTCTTTCGTAAGCTGGAGGTCGCGATGGTAGCCGGAGGGGAGGTTCGCCGGGAGCGACATGAGCAGGTGCATCTCGGACGTCAGCCGGTGGTAGTAGGCCCGTGCCAGCTCGAACACATCCGGGTTTTGCTTCTGCGGCATGATGCTGGACCCCGTACAGAACTCGGGGGGAAGCTCCACGAACCCGAACTCGGCGCTGTTGAACAGCACGAGGTCGGAAGCCATCCGGTTGATCGTCGCCGCTACCTGGACAAGAGCATGGACGACGTGTAGTTCCAGTTTGCCCCGGGAGAGTTGCACGGCGGTTACGTGGGTCTGCACGCCTGCGAACCCCAGACGCTCCGCCACGTCCACGCGCGGCAGGTCCAGGTAGGGCACGCCGTATCCCGCCGCACTCCCGAGCGGAGAGACGTTGATCTGCTCGTACGCAGAGCGCAGCGCCTCCAGGTCGGATGCAAGCAGTTCTGCGTATCCGAGCGCCCACAGCCCCGCGGTGGTCGGCATAGCGCGCTGGTAGTGCGTATAGCCGGGCATGAGGGCATCCGCATACCGTTCACCGAGGCTGCACGACGCTTCGGCCAGTCCGGCGGTCTCACTGCCGATGTGCTGAAGCCCGGACCGTAAAAAGAGCCTGAGCGCCGCCAGCACCTGATCGTTGCGGGAGCGTCCGGTGTGGATCTTCTTACCTACATCGCCCAGGTGCTCCGTCAGAAACTCCTCGATGACTGTGTGACAGTCCTCATCCTCCGGCCGCACGGTGACTCGGCCCTGCTCTGCCGCCTCACGGAGATCCTGCAGCGTTTTCTGGATCTCCTTCATCTCTTTCTGGGTGAGGATCCCGATCTGCTCCAGGCCCCACGCATGCGCCTCCGTAGCCTCGATGTCGTACGGCAGGAGATACGTATCCCACCGGTAATCCTCACCTACCGTGAAGCGTGTCACCCAGTCTTCGACTTTCGTTCCTTTCTGCCAGAGCATTACTGAATTACGGTTGGTTGCCCGTTGTCAGTGGATTGTTGTTGGCTGCCCGTAGTCGATGGTTCCTTGTGACCGTAACCTGGTCTTACTTACAACGGACCACGGATTCCTGACCATGGACAATCAGCAAATCTAACTTCCAAAATAGCTCCGAATGATTCCTTTGTACACCTCGACGGCGCGTACGAGTTCGTCGAGTTCGATGTGTTCGTCGGCGGTGTGGGAGCGTTCGCTGGGGCCGGGGCCGATTTTTACGGTCGGTACGTCCGATAAGAAGATCCAGTCGGATGCCGTAGGGGAGCCGAAGGGTTCCTCTTCGGGTAGGGCTGCGCGGCAGGCCTGGACGATCCGGGAGGTGGGGTCGGTGCTGACGGGGACGATCCGTTTGCTGTGCACCTGTACCTCGGATTCCAGCCGCTCTGCGATCAGTTCCGTCAGTTCTTCGTGGGTGTATGCCGGTGTGGAGCGGATGTCGAGCGTAAACGTACACCGGTCTGGCACGACGTTGCGCGCCGTGCCCCCCTGAATGGTCGTCACGGTAACGGTCGGCTTGCCGAGGAACGGGTCCTCCTTTTCGAACTGCATGTCCGCGATCCGTGCCAGGTCCCGCGCTGCCCGCAGGATGGCATTGTCGCCCAGGTGTGCCCGAGCGGCGTGGGCCGTCTGCCCGTGTGCGTGTACATTCAGGATGAGCAATCCTTTTTGCGCCACGCACGGTCGGAGTTGCGTCGGTTCACCGACGAGGGCAGCGCTCAGCAGGGGGAGCGTGGGGCGGAGTTCTTCCAGCCCATTGTAGCTGCCGCCGGTTTCTTCGCATGCCGTGAGTGCCACGATGACTTGGCCACCCTTGGGCTTCCAGCCTTCCTGTGCCAGTTCGACCACGGCCCGCATCATCGCGGCTCCGCTTGCCTTTGCGTCCACCGTCCCGCGCCCGTACATCTTATCGTCCACGATCGTGGGCGTGAACGCGTCGTACGGGTGCTCCGCCGAGGGGGGGACGACGTCCAGATGCGAGTTCAGCAGAAGCCGAGTTTCGCCCTCACCCAGCGTAAACCAGACGTTGTTCTTGAGCCGGTATACCGCCAATCCGGCTTTGCGTGCGTAGTCCTCCACGAAGTCTGCCACGCGTTCTTCCTCGTGGCTCAGGGAGGGGAATGAGACGAGTTCTGCCAGCAGTTCGATGGCCGGGTCGTCGTAGAGGATAGGTCTGGTCATCACTACCTGTGGCATCCGGTAGAGACGCGGGGTCTCGTACCTCTACCATGATGCAGTGTTTGCGTAGAGACGTGGCATATTCCGCCTCTACCATTCCGTTGTGCAACGTACCATCCGCATGCGCCTGGATGTCATGTTGCTCATCCAAACGAATTACCTGGTCACGCGGGTTCCGCTCTGGCGTTCCAGAACATCGTCCGGTGCCAGAATGAAGACCTCCGGGATCCCTGCGCGAACGGCATCCAGGGCCACCTCGAGCTTAACACGCATGCCTCCTTCGATCCAGCCTTCTCGTGCGCCCTGCTCGAACGTGGCTACGCTACATACGTCCAGGCGCGAGTCCGGCCGGTCCTTGTCTCGCCGCACGCCGCCTGACTCGGTGACGAGCAAGAACTGCGAAGCCCGGAGCGCTGCGGCAACCGCGCAGGCGATGGTATCCGCATTCACGTTGTACACCCGTCCCTGTGTGTCCACACCGAGCGGCGACAGCACGGGCATGAATCCCGCCGAAAGCAACCGCTCCAGCAGGTCCGTCTCGATGCGGTCGATGTCGCCCACGTGCCCGAAGTCAACGCTCTCCCCGTCGATCTGCCAGGGGGGGCGTTTCGTCACGCGCACGGTTCCGCCGTCCACGCCGGAGAGGCCGACGGCCTGGATGCCATGCGCCGCGGCCCGGGCGACGAGGTTCGTGTTGAGTTCGCCGCGCACCGTCCACTGCATGATCTGGAGATCCAGGTCGCCGGTTACCCGCCGCCCCCGCACGATGCGCGGCTCGTGCCCGAGCCGCCGTGCCATGGCGGTTGCCTGCGGTCCGCCGCCGTGGACGATCACGACGGATGCCTCCTGTTGAAGCTGCTTCAACCCGTCCCAGAAGGGAACGAGCGGTTCGGGGGCGGCTAGTAGCGCCCCTCCGAGTTTGATGACGATAATCTCCTTTTTCGAGGTCACGCTTTCTATCGATTTGAATCTCAGTCTATCGAATCAGTACCGTCGCCCCGTGTATGGACTGGCGGTAGTAGAGGCGCGAGATCTCGCGCCTCTACGTGGAGCGTGCCGGCCTTCGGTAGACGCAGCATGCTGCGTCTCTACGTACGGGGTGCGCGTGTGTTAAAAAGGGGATGTGAGGTGGATCAAAGGAGATCCCACACGTATTCCAGAATAGCCTTCTGCCCGTGCAGGCGGTATTCGGCCTGGAGGAGGTGAATGGCGTTCGGGCTGTCCAGGACCGCATCGTCCACAACGATATTGCGGCGGACCGGCAGGCAGTGCATGAACACGGCCTTGTTGGTCTGTGCCATCAGATCCTGCGTGATACGCCAGTCACGCAGCGTCTTGCGCCGTTCTGCCTCGCCCTGCGGGTCGGCGTAGATCATCGGGCCGCCCCACGCTTTCGCATAGATCACATCGGCATCTCTGCAGGCATCCGCCTGGTCGGTGCTCTCCACGACGGAGCCGCCCTGCCGGGCCGCGTAGGTGCGCGCCTGCTCCATCACACCGGGGTCGAGCGCGTACCCTTCGGGACGGGCCACAGTCACGTGCATGCCCATTCGCGCAGCCATGAGCAGGGCTGAATTCGGGACGGCCATCGGCAGCGCCTTCGGGTGGTACGCCCAGCTCAGGACAAATTTCTTTCCCTTTAGATTCCCGTTGAAGTGGGTGCTCAGGGTACCTGCATCGCCGAGTGCCTGGCAGGGATGATAGAATGCCGATTCCAGGTTGACGGTCGGCACCGTCGCGGCTCGCACGAACCGATGCAGCAGCTTCTCGTCCCGATCCGCCTCGTAGTCGGTTCCTGAGGCAAACACCCGCACGCCGATGGCGTCGTAATACCGCGACATCACCCCCACGGCTTCCTGGATGTGTTCCGCTGCCTCACCGTCCATGACGACGCCGTCGTTCCACTCGAATCCCCACGTCCCCTGCCCGGCATTCAGGGTAGTGACATGCGCCCCGAGCTGCGATCCGGCCAGTTCCATTGACGTGCGTGTGCGCAGGGAGGGGTTGAAGAACATCAGGCACAGGCTCTTTCCGCGTGCCGCATCGGTCCACGTCTTTCCGTTCCGGTGATGTTCTACTGCCCGGTCCACGAGCCGGAACCAGGTTTCGTCGTCAACAAATTGCCAGTCTATGAGGTTACGGCGTTCTTCGGCCATGAGGTGTTTCGTGCGTTATGCTTGGGTCCCTAAATGCGTCCGAATGAAAAAAGGCAGGGGATGGGTGGCTGGTCTATACACGGTCACCCATCCCTGCGACTCACACGCTTTCTTCCTCCGGAGCGAGTGCCTTTTCAAAAGCCGTCACAAACTCGTCGACGGCGTCGAACGGCAGGTTGAGCGGGGGCATCAGGCGGATCACCTGTGGATTGGCAGCTCCTCCGGTGAGAATGCCCTCCTTCAGGAGCCGGGCTGTCACGTCTTTGGCCGGACTGAACAGTTCCAGCCCGATGAGACATCCTTTGCCCCGCACGGCTTTCACATTCTGTCCTACAGCCGTCTTGATCCGGTCGAAGATCTGCGGCGCGCGGCTCATCAGGCCTTCCTCGACGATCGTCTCCAGCGTAGCTACTACGGCGGCCATGGCCAGCATGCCGCCGCCGAAGGTCGTCCCCTGGTCTCCCGACTCGATCGTGCTGGCAATGGGATCGGATACCAGTACGGCGCCGACCGGCACGCCGGAAGCCAGGCTTTTGGCAAGGGTGATCAGGTCCGGTGTTACGCCGAGTTGCTCGGAGATGGAGAAGGTGCCGGTGCGCCCGACACCCGTCTGTACCTCGTCGAAAATGAGCATCACGCCATGCCGGTCGCACAGCCCGCGCAGGTCCTGGAAATACGAAGCCGGGGCCTCCGTGATGCCGGCCATGCTCTGGATCGGTTCCAGGATGATCGCGGCGATGTCCGAACGCTGGAGCAGGACCTGCTCTACGGCCTCCGAAATCCCGAACGGTACGAACACGGTTTCCGGGAGCACGTTCGCATAGGGAGCGCGGAGCTTGTCCTTGCCCGTCACGGCGAGGCTGCCAAGCGTCCGCCCGTGAAAGCTATCGTGCATCGCGATCACGCCGGGCTTGCCCGTGAACTTGCGTGCCAGCTTCAGGGCCGTCTCATTGGCTTCTGTGCCGGAGTTGCAGAAGAACACGTGTCCCAGGCCGCTCGGTGCCAGCTCTGCCAACAGTGCTGCCGCCCGCGCCCGTACGGGCGAGTACACGATGTTCGAATAGAACATCAGGGTCTCGGTCTGCTCTTTCAGCGCCTCCACGACACGTGGCGGGCAATGCCCGATGGGCAGCACGCAGTGTCCCCCGTAGAAATCGAGGTATTGTTTCCCATCCACATCCCAGACGTATGCCCCTTCACCGCGAACGAGGGCAATGGGCATCTTCGAGTAGGTGGGGATCTGGTATTTGTCCTCCAGTTCGATAATGGACCGGGTCGTTCCGAGGTTGGGCATCACGTTGGTTGCTCTCGTTTGTGTTCGGGTGTAGGGGCGTAACGTGCTACGCCCCTGCCAGGCTTGAAGGCGTAGGGACACACCGCCGGTGTGTCCCTACAGGGATGCATAGGCGCGGGCCGGGGTGGGCAGCAATCCCATCGTCTCGGGCAGATCGAGCACCAGGTTCATGTTCTGCACGGCCTGGCTCGCGGCGCCCTTGAGCAGGTTGTCCAGCGCAAACCCGACGATCAGCGTGGAATCTTTCACGACCCAGCCGATGTCGCAGAAGGGCGTGCCCACGGACCACCGCATCTCCGGCAGTTCGCCTGGATAGCACCTTACAAACGGTGCGTTACCGTAGGCTTCTTCAAACCACTGCGATACCGCCTCGAAATCGACCTTGCTATCGGTATGGATGTGCGCTGTGCCCCAGATGCCTCGCGTCCACGGTCCGGAGACGGGGATGAAGTCGATCCGTACCGCCGGTCCGACGTTTTGCTGGACTTCCGGCAGGTGCTGGTGGGAGAGCACCTTGTAGGCACGCACGTTGCCGTCGCGGGTAGGGAAGTGGGTTGTTTCCTTGGCCCGCGTTCCGGAGCCCGACGCCCCTGTCAGCGCGGTGACGGCCACGTGCATGTTCGAGAGGTGCCGGGACAGAGGCCAGAGTGCCAGGGTTACGCCCGTCGCGAAGCAGCCAGGGTTGGCGATGTATTTCGTCCCGGCAGGATAGGGGCTGAAGAGTTCGGGCGAGCCGTACTGAAAGTCGGCAAGCCGTTCCGGCATCGGGTGCGTGAATTTGAACCATTGGTCGTACATGGAGGCCTGATTGAAGCGGAAATCCGCGCTCAGATCCACGATGGCGCCGTCATACCCTTTCGCCAACAGGTTCTGAACGGCCGCTGCGCTCTTTCCATGTTCCGCCGCGATGAACACAGCCTCCACGTCGCCCAGATCGACCTCTTCACCGGAGAAGGTAAGGTCGGATACGCCCCGCAAGTGCGGGTGCGCCTTCCAGACCGGCTCTCCGGCCAGCGTTCGGCTCGTCACGATCTCCAGGGAAACGGCCGGGTGGTTCGCCAGCAGGCCGATGAGTTCGCCGCCGGCATATCCGGCGCCGTGGAGGAGGGCTACTTTTTTCGTCTGATCGGTCATGGGACTGGACTGTCAGCGATCAGCGGTCGGCTGTCAGCTTTTCTATGTTTATGTGTGTACTCGGTACTTACCAGTAACAAAGTCTCTTTCGAAGGAGTAGTTCTTCCTCTCGAGCCGTTCCCAATTCAGGCCAGGGAATGGTGTGTCTCTGCGAAGATTCATGCTCCCACATAGCTCAGGTTTACCCCGCCGCACTCAACCGCAGGAAGCCGTCTCCACCTGACGGGATCGCAACCCTCTGCGCGACGAGGAGGCTGAGGGCATCTGCATCCTGCATGGCGTTCAGGGCTTCCGTACCGAAGGCGTTGCGGATATACTGCTTGCCCACGTTGTTGTCTGTCACGGGTCCCGTAAACGCTGCGATTTCCGCGCGGTAACGGGAGCGGAACAGATTGTCGGCTGCCCAGGCACCGGCCAGGTCGGTTGCGGCGACGACGTGCGCCCGGGTGAACCGCTGGAGTTCCTTGTCCATGAGCAGGTCGTCCACGCCGTAGTAGCCGATGAAGCCGTCGCCCAGTTCCAGCACGAGCACGTCCGGCTCGAACTGGTTGAGGTGGCGGATGAGGGTCTTGGCGACGGGAGCCATGTTCTTGCTCGTGGAGCAGACGACCCCCGCATCCGTGAACGTGGCGCAGGCGATGGCGCCGTTCTCCCGCATCACGCGGGCGTCGCGCATGAGGGAGGCGCCTGTGAGCTTCGCTGCCGCTACGCGGAGGCCGTGCGCGGTCAGCCCCTTCACGATCTGTCCGCACGCGTACGTCTTGCCGGTGTTCATGCTCGTCCCGCTCACCATGACGAGCGGCGCCGAGTAGTCCAGCGTGTACACCGGCTCCAGGGCATGGTCGGCCAGCCGGGCATGCAGCTTCTGCCCGTGCCGCTCGACGAGCACGGCGCCGAGGACTTCGACACGGAGCGCCGGGCCGAGGTCGGGATGGTCGGACGTGCACTGGCCGATGATCCCGCCCATGTTGAGCACGTTCAGAATGTCGCCGGTCTGGATCCTCCGCGGAATGCGCCCGCTGTAGCCCTTCAGTGCCTGCCGCTCTCCGAGCGCGCCGATGAGCACGTCGCCTGCGTGGATCGTTTCGAAAACCCCGTCCGTCGTTTCGATCTGGTTGTAGACCTCTTTCTCATCGAGCGCTCGCACGGCGATGCAATATCCTTCTTCCGCGACGATGTACGACGAGAGCTCTACCTCGTGGCTCAAGCGGCACGGCCCGGTGCTGGAGCCTATTTTATCGACGATGATTCTTGCCACTGCCGTCTCCGATGGTGTCATCCCTCACGTTGTCCGGGATGACAGGCGTTCGTTCTTGCGTATCGACCAGAACGCTTGACTGGATACGCGGGGCATGGCGGTAGCCATGCCCCGCACTATGCGTCACGCTTCCTGAGCGATCTGTCGTGCCTTGTGCGCCAGGTAGGCCTGTACGCCGTAAATCTGCGTGAAGCCCCGGGCGTCGCGTCCATCCCAGAGGGTATTCTGCTCGCCGTACGTCGCGACGCGAGCATTGAAGAGGGAATACGGACTGTCGCAGGCGAGTACGTTGATGGAGCCCTTGAACAGGCGGACGGTAACCGTACCGGTCACTACCTCGTTCGAGGAGTCCAGGAATGCTTCCACGTCGCGGAGGACCGGGTCGAAGTACTGGCCTTCATGGACGAGCATACCGTAGAAGTCGCCCAGGTGGTCCTTCTGATACCGCTGCCAGCGCGTGAGGACGATCTTTTCCAGTTCCCGGTGCGCAGTAATGAGTGTGAGGGCGGCGGGGGCCTCGAAACCGATACGACCTTTGATGCCCAGGATCGTGTCGCCGACATGCGTGCCACGCCCGACGCCGTGCTGTGCGCCGATCTCGTTCAGCGCTTCGATAAGGGTGACGGGGTCCATGTCCTGCCCGTCCAGGGCGACGGGGTGGCCTTTCTCGAAGCGGATCTGGATGTCGCGCGGCTCGTCCGGAGCTTCGAGCGGGGAGGCGGTATCCGGGTAGGCGTCGTCCGGCAGCCACTGGGTCGTCGAGTGGGTCTCGGCGCCGCCGATAGTCGTGCCCCAGAGCCCCTTGTTGATGGAGTAAGCCGTGTTCTTCGGCGGGATCTCCACACCCCGGTCTTTCAGGTAGGCCGTGGCTTCCTGGCGGCTCAGGTTCATCGTGCGGATCGGTGTGAAGACGTCGATGTCGTCCGCGAGGAGCCGCAGCGCCACGTCGAACCGGACCTGGTCGTTCCCCGCACCCGTCGAGCCGTGCGCGATGGCGCGTGCGCCGAGCTGCTTGGCCGCCTCTACCACCTTCCGGGCCTGTGTCACGCGTTCCGGGCCAACGCACAGCGGGTATACCCCGCCACGTAACACGTTGCCTTTGATGAGGTAGGAGAGGAGGTCGCGGTAGAGGTCGTAGCGTGCATCGATGGTCAGGTGCTGCGCCGCGCCTAGCGCTTTCGACTTTCGCTCCAGTTCGCGGGCGTCCTCATCGGAGATGCCGCCGGTATTTACCGTGACGGTGTAGACGGGTTCGCCATAGGTCTCGATGAGGTATGGCACGCAGAAGGATGTGTCCAGGCCGCCGCTGAATGCAAGAACGATAGCCATTTCGCTGGATTGACTGGTAGTTGGAACGAAAAAAGCGCTGATCCGGGTGGACCAGCGCCAACGTCTTCTCAGGTGTGCGGCCGCACTATGCGCCGCTTACCGAACCGACACGCCGATCTTACCCGGACGTACGCAGGTACGTCGGATACGTCGAATCGGGCGAATGATGTGGCCGGTGTTTCTCATAGCGCCAAAATGATAGGAAATATGCCGTTGCAAGTCAAGAAAAGCAGGGCCTGGAACCGTGAAGATCGCGTGCGCCGGGTTCGGCGGTTTCCCCATCAACCGATTATAGGCCATTGTAAGGCGAACGGGGCGAAGTAGCCTCGTCTGGTTCAGTTACTCCTCGTGCACTGTTTCTTTACGCGGCCTTTCGTCCTACTGCGGCCTCATCCACGAACCACTCGGTCGTAACCAGTCCCTCGACTCCGGCGGCAGGGTATTGCTTCAGCGCCTCCTCCCGATCGTTCAGGATGGCTGTGAGCGGCTCGCGCTTCTTCTCACCGGCGGCGAGGAAGAGAACATGGCGGCTCCGGTTGATCAGAGGATAGGTAAAGGTCACCCGGTCTTTCACCTTCGCATAGGGCGGTGCCTCCATCGCGGCGACGAGGCGGTGTCGTTCGTGCAATACGGGTGTACCGGGGAAGAGGGAGGCCGTATGTCCGTCATCTCCCATCCCGAGAATCACGAGGTCGAGGCCGGGCCGGTCCAGTTCACGGAGGAAGGTGTTAATTTCTCGCTCGTACGCTTCCGCCGAGGCAAGAGGCGTGCTCAGCCCCGTTTGCACCGGGTGAATGTTGCCGAAGGGTAGCGGGATGTCCCGGATGAGGGTTTCGTCGGCCATCCGGTAATTGCTGTCCGGACTCTGGTGCGGCACCCAGCGCTCGTCTCCCCAGAAGAGGTGGATGCGTTTCCACGGAATCTCGTCTCTATACGTTGTCGCCAGCAGGGTATGGAGCTGCTTCGGCGTGCTTCCGCCCGAGAGAGCCACGAGATACGGCTGGTCGGGCTCTTCGGACGTCAACAATTCGGCCACGCGCTGCGCAGCCGCTTCACTAAGTGCATCCAGGGTAGGAAAAACGTGGAGCATAGACCTGTACTGACCGCGGACTCCCAGGAGTGGGCCGCTAAATTTGTGTATCGAGATGGAGGCTGGTACGGCTATATCGTCTCGCCATTTCGAACCGCCGGCAGTCGCCGGTCCGTAACGTCCGGCGGAGGGGTTCATAGCGGTTCCGGGCTGCGAAGATACGGCCTTCGGTGGGTCAGATGCTGGCAGGCCGGCGATTCGTGTGTGAATGTAGCGCCATGTTCACGAAACCGGCTCGTTGTAAGCCCGGCGAGGTGGCCGGGTTTTCAGTCCTGTTTCGTCTGGCCTGTATGGCTGCACGCGTGATCTCGCCTTTCGGTCCGATCATTGGGACGTTGTCCCAGGTACACGTAGGGGTGAATCACTGTGCCATGATTCACCCCTACGCACAGGTTTGTATCCTCATGTCCTCACGGCACTGGCAGGCAGGCCGCTACCGAAGGCGTATTCACGCGTACAAGGGTACCGGTATGCTGCCGTTGGTCATGAGCCGTTCGGCTTCGGGAGGGCCCCAGGTGCCTGCGGCGTAGAAGTGGATGGGCGGTGTCTTCTCCAGGAGAGGCGCATACAACCGCCAGGCCGCTTCTACTTCCTGTGCGTGGACGAACAGGGTCTGGTCGCCACGCACGATGTCTTCCAGAAGCGTACGGTAGGCATCCGGCAGCTTGCCGAAGGCTTCCTCGTACCGGAACTTGAGTTGCTGGGTCTTCACCTCTACGCCCGGTCCCGGCCGCTTCACTTCGAAGCTCAGGGAAAAGCCCTCGTCCGGTTGGAGCGTGATGTGGAGGACGTTGGGGGAGAGGTGACACTCCTGGTGGCCGCGGAAAAGCGTTACGGGCGGACGCCGGAACGTCACGGCGATCCGGGTGAGCGCCTTGGGCATGCGCTTGCCCGTCTGCAGCACGAAGGGTACACCCTGCCAGCGCCAGTTTGCGATGTTCAGGCGGATGGCGACGTACGTCGGGGTGTGGGAATCGGCCGCGACGCCTTCTTCCTCGCGATATCCGGCGGAGGCTGTTCCGTTCAACTTGCCCCGCGTGTACTGTCCGAAGACGGCGTCGTTCAGGCTGATCGGGCGGATGCTCTGGAGCACCTTGATCTTCTCGTGCCGGATGGCGTCGGCATCGTCGGTCGCCGGGGGTTCCATGGCAACGAGCGTCAGGAGCTGCGTCAGGTGGTTCTGGACCATATCCTTCAGCGCACCGGACTGGTCGTAGTATCCCGCGCGCGACTCTACGCCCAGGCTTTCCGCCACCACGATATCGACCCGTTCGATGTGCTCCCGATTCCAGAGCGACTCGAAGATGGCGTTGCCGAGCCGGAAGACCATGAGGTTCTGGACGGTCTCTTTACCCAGATAGTGGTCGATCCGATATACCTGGGACTCGTCGAAGTACCGGTGGACGAGCGCGTTCAACTCCTTGGCGGAAGCGAGGTCCTGTCCGAACGGTTTCTCAACGACGAGCCGGGTCCAGCCACCCTTGTTGTGTGCCAGGCCGGCATCGCCCAGCGCCTTGATCGTCGGTTCGAACGAGGCGGGGGGGAGGGCCAGGTAGAACACGCGGTTGCCGGGTAGCCCCTGTTCCTGCTCCAACTGTTCGATCCGTTTGCCGAGCGCCTTATAGTCGTCCAGCGTCTGCTTGCCAAGCGACTGGAAGAACAGCCGGTCGTCACACCAGGAGCCGGCTTCGTTCGGCGAGATGCCGTGCTCGATGAGCGATGCTTTGGCGTCCTGACGATAGGCTTCGTCGGTGAGGCCGGAGCGGGAAGCGCCCAGGACGGCGAAGTTGACGTCGGGGTTCTGGGTATAGAGGTCGTGGAGCGCGGGCAGGATCTTGCGGTGCATGAGATCTCCCGTCGCACCGAAGACGACAAACAGATGTGGTTCGAGCATGAGAGCGGACAATTAATGACGTTCCGCTAAATTACGGCATGTTCATGCCGATTAGGGCAGGGGGGATGAGGTCCTTAACGGAACATTCATGCCCGGCCCTCGAGAAGGGGGCTCGTCGGGGTACTTTTTGAATGCCTTACCGACATCACGCCCTACCGTGACTGCATTGGCGTCAAGGAAGCCCGGTACCCCCTTTAACCGTGGCGATTCGGCGTACTTCAACACTCTTACCTCCCGCATGAGTCATTCCCAACTCGATTGGACGCGAGCGGAGCGACCGACGAAGTGAATCCAGGCAGCACAACCTCCAGGGATAACGATTCCCTGGCATGGGCACACCCGTAAAGGCCGAAAGCAGATTAAGCCAGGGCTCTGCGCCATTCCCTTGACGCCTATGCAGGCCCGACCGGGCATCCAGATAGCGAAGGATTCGGCATTGCTCTACCTGCCCTCGACTACAATGCTTCAGGATACGTGCAGCAAGAGAGCGGCATAGAGCCCGGATCTCTTACACCGTTTCCGGCTCGGGGTGTACCCACGGGCTACGATAGGGGCGGCGGAGCAGGGCATTGGCTTCATCGTCGCCCACGACGCGTTCGGCCTGGGCATCCCACACCAGCGTTCGGCCGAGTTGTAGCGCATGGTTTGCCAGGATACAGCTCGCGGTGGAGATGTGGCCCTGTTCGATGTCGGCGACAGGCCTGCCGCGCTCTGCGATGGCCTTGAGGAAGTCGCGCATGTGCCCGCGAATGGCGGGCGCGACGTGCCGTTCCAGATCCTTTTCCGTCCGATCCTCCGGATACTCGTCCAGTTCGTAGGTCACATCCCTGTGGATTGGCTGGCCGTCGCCCATGGGAATGAAATCGTAGCTGTGGACACTGAGTTTGAGTGTGCCTTTGTCGCCGTAGATCGTCGCGCCCCAGGGATAATCGGGATCGTTCGGGTGGCCGTAGGTGCGGTGCTGCCAGATCACGGGAAACTCGGGGAAGTCGAATGTCGCCGTCTGGGTATCCGGGATGTTGGCTTTGCTGTCCTTCTGTACGAGAATGCCGCCCGAGGAGGAGATCCGCTCCGGCCAGCCAAGGTCCAGCATCCAGCGGACCATGTCTAGCATGTGGATGCACATGTCGCCCATGATGCCGTTGCCGTACTCCATGAAGGCACGCCAGCCGCGCGGGTGGACGAGTTTGTTGTAGGGTCGCATGGGAGCAGGTCCCGTCCACATCTCGTAATCCAGGTGCTCGGGTGGGGCAGTGTCCGGCGGGTTCTCGCGGGTGCGCATGTGGTAGTAGCAGTACGTTTCCACCAGCCCGATCTTGCCGAGCTTGCCCTCGCGGATGATCCGGTCCCGCGCTTCGATGAGGTGGGGAGTGCTGCGCCGCTGGGTGCCGACCTGCACCACGCGCCCGTGTTTACGGGCGGCAGCGACCATCGCTTGCCCCTCAACCACGTCCACACTGATCGGCTTCTGTACGTAGACGTCCGCTCCGGCCTCGACGGCCGCGATCATCGGTAGGGCGTGCCAGTGATCCGGCGTGCCGATCAGGACGATGTCCAGGTCTCGCTCGGCGAGCATGTCCCGGTAGTCGGCATACGTCCGGGGTGTCTTTTTCGATGCCTGCCGGGAAGCGACCAATTCTGCCGCTTCGGAGAGCATGCGGCTGTCTACGTCGCACAGCGAGACGACCTCGACTGGAGCCACCTGAATCAGCCGGAGCAGATCGGTCTTACCGTACCAGCCTGTTCCGATCAGGCCCACGCGGGGCGGCTGGTCGAAGAAATCCACGTAGCGGCTGCCTGCCGCCGAGATTGCCAGTGCGGCGCTGGACTTGAGGAATTGTCTGCGGTTCATGGGAGCTTCGTGCAGTGAGCGGATCTGCATAAACTCACGCGTTTGGGGGTCATATGCAACCCTTTCGAGCCCCGGACCGCGGAGAAAACCACGTCTATCGATCTACCCGCTAAGTGCTCGCTGAGGATGAGGTGGCGAAACGTCAAGGCGGATGCGATGAGCAGAGCATGAGGGCACGGGTGTACCGCTCCGTACCCAACCTGTCATCCTGAGCAGAGGGCCGTCGGGGCCGTCGTCGAAGGATCCCACCAAGCACCGCATGCTCAACACTCATTCCTTCCCTCAGAACATGTCATGCTGTGCTTAGAGCGTGTCATGCTGAACTCGTTTCAGCATCTCATTGAAAGGGCTATCTGTCATGCGGAATGAGATTCCGTAACCTTCGGTGCACGAAGTAAACGAGTTCGGATGACTGACGGAGATCACTTCGAATGTCTGGCACATGCGTGCCTTTAACTCTCATGAGGCTGGCGCTCCATTAGCGCTCACACCGACGCAGGCTACTCGGTGGAGGAGGGATGGCTGAGAGGGCTTTTCCGCTCCTCGTTCTCCAATCGCCGTACCGGTCTTTGATTCGATTTTCGTAGTCCATGTAGGGGGGCGGTCTGAATGGGGCCTGCGAACTGCCCGGCGGAGGTCATTGCAGGTTGTGGAATACCTTCTGCACGTCCTCATCCTGTTCCAGCCGGTCCACCAGCTTGAGCACTTCTTCGGCCTGTTCCTCGGGAAGCTGGGTCGTCGTGAGCGGGATCCACTCGGTTTCTGCGCTTATCGGGGTGATGCCCTTCTCTTCCAGGTAGCTCTGCATCGTACCGAACTCCGTGAAGGAGCAGTGGATCACCAGCACCTTTTCACCATCGTCGGTTGTGCTTTCGCCCATGTCCTCCAGGCCGTAATCGATGAGTTCCAGTTCCAGCTCTTCCTGGTCGATTCCGTCCGGCTTGATCTTGAACACGCCCACCTTCTTGAACTGGAACGACACGCTGCCGCTCGTTCCCAGGTTGCCGTTCAGCTTGTTGAAATGGGCACGGAGATTGGCAACCGTACGCGTCGGGTTGTCCGTGGCCGTTTCGATGAGGATGGGCACCCCGTGCGGGCCGTAGCCTTCATAGAGGATCTCCTCGTAGTTCTCCATTTCCTTGCCCATCGCCCGCTTGATCGCCGCCTCGACCTTGTCCTTAGGCATGTTGACGCTCTTGGCGTTCTGAATGACGCGGCGGAGTGCGGGGTTGTTGTCCGGGTCGGGGCCGCCCGCTTTCACGGCAATGGTGATGTCCTTCCCGATTCGTGCAAACTGCTTGGCCATCCTGTCCCAACGTGCGAACATCGTGGCCTTACGTACTTCAAAGATGCGTCCCATGTACTTCGTTTATGCTGTTTGATACCTTGAGATGATCTGGGTCGTGTTGGAAGACGGCGGATTCAGCCAGGGGCCAGCCTGGATTCCGCGACGGAAAGTACGGCGGAACCGCTTGTCTCGCTTCGGGCTTGCTCCGGCGAACATGGCTGTTTCACGGGCCGAAACGGCTGTTCCGGTCCGGACCTTCATGGGATCTGATCCGATTGCTACTGACGGGTGGCGATGGGACCGGGAAGGCCCAAACGAGCCCGGATGATATGAAGGCCGGAGCCTCGGCACGGGTGCCCGCCCGCGTTCAGCACGGAATAAAGACCCGTCCAGTCCGAACGGCCACCGCCTGCTTTTCCAACCTTAATGCTACGCCGTTCACGCTCTCCGGTGCCCTCTCAGGGCAACTCGAACCGTGCCGCATGGACATTAAAGATAGGCAATCAGGCGGCCACAGGTGATAACGCCGGTCCAGAGCAGAAGTGAAATGCAGGCAGCGACGCGGGCGGCAGGTGGAGTAGAGCGATTCCGGTCCCAGGACGAGGCGGAGCGGAACGTGAACCGGTGGAAGATGGCCGCATTGAGGCCTGCCAGCACGACCAGTACGAGCTTCATGCGAAACACGCTGCTGACGGCGAGGGTGGTCGCTTCCGCCGTGAAGAGGAGCAGCCCGGTCGGCACGACGAGCAACGCGCCGGCCCGAGACCATCGGAGAAGATGCCGGGCCAGGGCGGAGACGGACAGGCTCCTGGAGACACCGAGCAGCCGGAGGTCGAACATGGCTGCTGCCCCCACCAGAATGACGAACCCGAGAATGTGCAGCGTCTCGACGGCAGGATAGGCCCAGAGCGAGGCTCGGAAGGCCGTCGCGAACCCGCTCTCTTCCAGCAAGGACAACCAGGACGCGGCGGCCGCTTCCTCCGGCATCAGCGCAGTTCGGTCGTCTTGTCGCCGATCGTGATGCGCTCGGCGCGCGCCTCATCGGCGATCGTCTTGTGGGGATAGGCCAGCACGGTGGCCGTGCCGCCGACCTTGAACATGTCACGCGTAAGCCCCCGGTTCTGCATCCGTCCGGCCGGTGCGAGGATGACCAGCCAGGTCGTATCCTCCGCCGTCTTGAGTCGCACGGTGCCGTGCGGGTTTTCGTACGTGAAGGCCTGGATGGTTCCGGTCAGGTTCATGGGCTTTTCCTGATTGTAGTTGGACCACCCATGGTGCAGCGCGGCACCCGCCGTTGCGAGGACGAGGCAGGCCGTCAGTGCCATCCATCCGAGCGTCGATTTCCTCCGAAGCATGAGACCCTCCGTTCGTTGTGAGGTATACGCAGGCAGATTGCAGGCCGGGTCCGCAACGCCGCGTTCGCGCGGTCACCGGCCGACATCGAGTCCGGGGCAATCCGGGCTGGATATGCTCAAGCTACAGATTTTACCAGATTGTACAAGGTGGGCGGGAACGCGTAAAGATCACGTTACAGGTTTTTGCCCGTGCGATTCCACGAGCATCTCGATTCGAGCCGGTTTGTTTCCGCTTTTATTTTAGTGTAGACTGGGGGCTGGAAGCGTTCTGGTAGCATGTATGCCTTCACGTCCCTGCCTGAATCTCACCGGGTTCTGCGGACAAAATCCCGCGGTTATGAAGCACGTCGTCCCGTTTGCTCTCGTCGTGTTCGGTTTGTCTCCGGCTTTTGCGCACGCGCAAACCGCTGCCGGGATCGAGCGTCACCACCTCGCACACCGCGATACCGTCGCCGCCGCCATACAGGGCGAACCGGTGTTCAAAGTGCACACGCAAGAAAGCGCCTTGCATGCTGTCGCACGTTCTGAACGGGTTCACCCGGCGGACATGGCCGTTCCGGCAGCGCAGACTCCTCCTCAGTCCTTATCGATTGAAGAACTGGAACGGCTCCTGCTGACCGCCCCTGCCACGCTTTCGCCCGAAGAGTTGCGGGTGCTCGACGTGCATTACGAGCGCGAGCAGGTACGGCAACTCCGGCAGATCAAGTGGATCGTGGGTGTTCCGATAGGCATCGGGGCCATCGGTACCGGCGTGGCCATTCTGAAGATGGCATTCCGATAAGAGGTCTTCTCGGCCCCGTCGTCCCTCAGCGTTACAGGCACTCTCCCGGCCGGTCGGGATCGAGGTAGCAGGCATCCGACTGGAACTGGCGGCCGTAGAGGACTTCCTGCTCCAGGTCGTCTACATAGGCTTTGACTGCTTCCTCCCCGGTATGGAGTTCCCTGCCTTCCTGAAGAGCAGGGAGTGCCGTATCAGGGGGAAGCTCGGCGGGCCTGTTGCCATTCTCCACGACGACGACGCGGTGCGCGAGGGCGAGGTCGCGCAATGTCTCTTCGATGTCGTCGCTGAGAGTGCTCTCCGGGGGGCGGTAAAAAACGATCATGGCTGGCTACTGGTTTGTCCGGCCCGATAATACGTAAAGAGGCACTGGACCTAACGGGCCAGTGCCTCTTTTTGTTGCCGGTAGACGGCTCCGGGAGCTGATGCTCCCCGCACCGTTACAGGCGATCTATGTCAAACTGCGCGAACGCAGGGAGACTTCAGATGCATGTGAAACGTGTCACCGCTCTGGTTCTGGCTTCGGCTTAGCGGCCTTGCGGCCGGGCACCGCCGTTAGTCCGTTCGCCGCGGCGCTCTGCACGCTGCTTCCGGTACTCGGCCCATTTCTGCTGCATTTCCTCTCGAAGGGCACGGAGCTTCTCCATCTGCTCTTCGTTGAGGATGGACTCCAGCCGTGCGGTTCCTTCCTTCATGCGCTCGGCCATATAGGCCTGCCGGTCCTCACGGGATGCGTTTGGATTGCTTTCCATCCAGGAACGCACGGCCTCATGCTGTTCCTTGAAGAGCTGCTTGATCTGCTCCTGCTGCGCGTCGGTCAGGTTGAGTTCCTTCGCGAAGCGCTCGATCCCCTGGCCCATACGCTCGGCCCGGTCGCCACGCTGCCTGTTGCGGACGCGGTCCTTGTTGCGGTCGCCGCGGTTGGGGCGCTCGGCCTTGAGTGCTTTGTACTGTTCCTGCTGCTCCGGCGTGAGCGCAGCGATGATGGCGCGGTCCATCTCTTCGCGCTGGGTGCGGAGGTACTCGCGGTCCGGTCTGGCTTTGTTGTTGCGCGCGGCCTCGAGGTGCTCCCGCATCTCACGGGCGTGCTCTTCGAGAGCCTGTCGGATCTGCTGTTCCTGTGCGTCCGTCAGGTTGAGCTTCTCATCCAGGCGCTCTACCTGGCGCTCGATGCGTTGCGCCGGATCGGGCTGACGGCCCTCGGCGGGACGATTCTGCGCAGCAGCCGGTGAGACCGCTACCCCGAAGGCGATGGCCGCCATCAGAGAGAAGTTCGCGATGTGTCGTTTCATGATAGGAGGTCGGGTTTCGTGAATCAGCATCAGGCTACGTTCCCGTAACTAGAGGGAGCAAACGTAGGTTGATCCTCGGAGTTGTCACGAAAGTGTGGCACTTCTATCGCAAAGTCTCTCGATACGGCTGCCGGGGGAACGATGTGGGGCTGCGGGATGGTTTGGCCGGGTTAATTGGGCAGCAGGTTTTTGATCTCGCGCCAGGTGATGAGGTGGATGTCGTTCCGGGCGAGCAGATCCCGGAAGGCGGCACTCGTCACGAAATCGTAGTCGCGCTGGCGCCAGGCCGCGCCGTAGTCCGATTGGCCGGTGGTGACGGCCTGCATCTCGGCGTCGTCGTAGGCGAGGTGGACGATGAGCTCCGTGACCCCCGGCTCCAGCGATTCGAGGATCTTCGTGTAGAAGGCGGCGAGTTCGTCCGGCTGCGTACCCGGAGGCGCCATGAAGTAGCGGTCGATCAGAATGACATCCGACGGCAGCCTCTCGGCCAGTCCCGGCGCAGCGGACAGGGCGGCGCGGGGAAGAAAGACCGGCAGGCCGTAATCCCGGCCGGTGCGCAGAAGCGCCTGGAAGAGTTCCGGACGGGCGTACAGCGTACCCATATGGGAGTCCAGGTGGGTGGGGTGGACGCCGAAGGCGATGGCCCGCTCCACCTGTGCCCGGATTTCCCGCTCTGCCTCGGCGGGATCGACCTGGGCCATGGCGTTGCCGCTCGCGTGCAGGAAGCCCAGCGAATCGTGCAGGGTGGGTACCTGGTCCCGGGGGAGAACGGCATCCCACCGGTAGTGCTCCCATTCGGCGGTGAGCGTCAGGTGCAGCCCGAGGTCGAGGTCCGGGTTTTCACGGGCGAGGGCTGCCGCTTCGGGAAACCACGGACACGGTACCATGATGCTTCCGGAACTGACGGCCCCACTTTTGAGCGCGTCGAATGAGGCCCGGTTCACGGAATGGCTCACGCCGATATCGTCTGCATGGACGATCAGGAGCTTGGCGTCCGGCGCGTAGCCGAGGCGTTCGGCGAGCGTCAGGGTGGATTGGGCGCGTGCCTGGAGCGGCACAGCCGCAAAGAAGAGGAGGGCAAGTGCGAGGCGCATCGAGCGAGAGAGCGTCGGCATGGCGGTGCTTCGGTAAGGTTATCCGGCGAAGCTACGGAAACCCATACGAATACCTCAACGTGTGTAAGACAATCACCCGGCATTCCGTATGGAATACTGGCAGCGGGAAACGCGTATGGGTCTCTCCTCACGTCTGAAAGCGCGGGCGCACGATATCGAACGGGAACTGTATGCGCTCTATATCGCCTACCGCGATCCACGCACGCCGTGGTACGGCCGCTTCGTGACGGCGCTGGTGATCGGGTATGCCTTCAGCCCGATCGATCTCATTCCCGATTTTATCCCGGTCCTCGGCTATCTGGACGACCTCATTCTGCTTCCGCTCGGGGTCTACGTCGCCGTTCGCGTCATCCCGAAGGCGGTGCTCGAGGAGGCCCGTTCCCGCGCGGAGACGCGCATCGAGCAGGGCCGGCCCGTAAGCCTGGGCGGGGCCATCGCGATCGTCCTCGTATGGCTCCTGTTCCTTACGTGGATCGTCGCGCTCCTCATACCCAGACCGGCGCGATGACTGGTTCAGGTGAGATACGCGATTCACACTCCTATTCCGAGCATCCGTCAGCTGTGCTCCTTCGTGCTGTGGAACGTGACCTGGGGCCAGTCTTCCACGGCACGGCGGAGCCAGTAATCGCTCTCCGCCAGGTAGGCCAGGTTGCCCTCGGCATCCCGTGCCAGGTTGGCTTCGTGCTTCCGGATGAAGGCTTTCAGGTCCGCCTCGTTCTCAGCCTCCACCCACCGGGCGGTCTCATAGGGCACGCTCTCCAACCGGATCTCCAGGTTGTACTCCGCCGCCAGCCGCGCGGCGACTACGTCGAACTGGAGCGGGCCGATGGCGCCCAGTATATAGTCTGGCGTGAGCAGGGGCCGAAAGAGCTGGATGGCGCCTTCCTCGGTCAGGTGACGGAGTGCCTTTTCCAGGTGCTTGGCGCGGAGCGCGTTCTGCAGGCGGACGCGCCGGAAATGCTCGGGTGCGAAGCTGGGGATCCCGATGAACCGCAGCACTTCCTTCTCAGAGAACGTGTCGCCGATACGGATCGTGCCGTGGTTGGGGATGCCGATGATGTCGCCTGGATAGGCTACTTCGACGCCCGTGCGATCCTGCGCCATGAACATGGTCGCGTTGGGGATGCGGAGGTCACGCTCGCTGCGGTGGTGGCGCACCTTGATACCCCGCTCGAACCGGCCGGAGCAGACCCGCAGGAAGGCGATACGGTCGCGGTGAGCCGGGTCCATGTTCGCCTGGATCTTGAACACCAGCCCGGAGAAGGTTTCCTCGTACGGGGACACTTCGCGCGACGTCGTCTTTCTCGGTAAGGGAGGGGGCGCGATCTCGACGAACGTATCGATCAGGTCGTCCACGCCGAAGCCGGTGATGGCGGTCCCGAACAGCACGGGCGTCTGCCGTCCGGCGCGGTAGGCCTCCTGGTCGAACCCGTTGCCTGCTCCCTCCAGCAGTTCGACATCGGCACGAAGGTCGGCGGCCTGCGTGCCCAGCAGACGGTCCAGTTTCGGATCGTCTATGCCAGAGACGGCTACGCGCGCCTTTTCACCCTCGGGTACATAGGCCGGGGCGAGATGGAGTTCTTTCCGGGCGATGTTGTACACACCGCGGAAGGTGGTGCCGCGGCCAATAGGCCACGTGAACGGAGCGGCCTCGATGTTGAGGTTGTCCTCGATGTCGGAGAGCAACTCGAGCGGGTCCCGGCCTTCGCGGTCCATCTTGTTGATGAACGTGAGGATGGGTGTGTCGCGCAGGCGGCACACGTCCATGAGCTTCTTCGTCTGGCTCTCGACGCCCTTCACGCTGTCGATGACCATGAGCGCACTGTCGACGGCCGTAAGCACGCGGTACGTGTCCTCCGAGAAGTCCTCGTGGCCCGGCGTGTCGAGGAGGTTGAGTTCGTACCCCTTGTAGGCGAACCGCATGACGGAGGAGGTGACGGAGATGCCGCGCTCCTTTTCGATGGCCATCCAGTCGCTGGCCGTATAGCGGCGGGTCTTCCGGGCGCGGACGTCGCCCGCCATTCGGATGGCGCCGCCCTTCAGGAGGAGCTGCTCCGTGAGCGTCGTTTTGCCGGCGTCCGGGTGGCTGATGATGCCGAAGGTGCGTCGCCGGTCTACCTCGCGTCGCATGTCCCGGTCGACGCTGCCGTTGCTGTGTTCGTTCAACTCGTTCGTTACGTCTAGCGCTGGTCCCATTTCGGGTGGACTCCTACCCTCGAAAGGTCATTTGTATTCTTTCGATCGCGCCTCAATACATGAGTTCTTCGAATGTTCTATGAGTCCGAACGCATGCCGGGATAAAAATAAAAACGGGGCGGCACCCCGAAGGCGCCGCCCCGCGAACAGGCTCATTCAGCCTGTATCGTCTCGTCTCTTTTCGGCATCAGTTGCCGAAAAGGATACCGACCTTAACACCGACCAGCGATTGGTCGCCGATGAACAGGCCAGCCTGAACGAAGGGCACAACGGGAGCACCGATGCCGAAGTTAGCACCTGCAAGGAGGTTCAGGCCCACGTCCGTGTTATCGAAATCTCCATCGGCGCTGGTGCGCTGGATGCCTAGACCTGCGCCGAGGTACGGCTGGAAAACCTCCACGTAAGAAGCGCCAATCTGGTAGAGGAGGTCCGCGTTGACGCGGAAGTGCGTCCTATCGATTCCGCCGATGTCGTCAATGAAGAGGTATTCGACGTTGGGGTTCAGGACGAGACCGAATCCACCGAGATTGACCCCCGTGCGAACCTGGGCGCCGATGCCGAAGGACTCAGCGTCGAAGTCGTAGAGGCCGTGTGCGCCGAAGGACAGGGGAGACTGTGCGTTGGCGCGCTCAGGAACGAACGTCAGAGCCAGCGCCACCGTCAGGGCTAGAAGAAGCTTTTTCATGTCGAGATACCTTTCCTTTCTGGATAACATGCAGAGGTCGAACCGTTTGCATGCAAGGTGATGAAATCAGCGCCGCCGGATAGCTTATCACGCGCGGTGCAGGTGATTGGCAGGAGTATCGCCCTGCGAGCGGCGCAAAGATAGGTCTACTTCCCGGATCTCTCCAGTTCGGATTGTGAACCTGCGCAGAACTCTTATCGACCGATCGCCCTTCACATTAAGCGGTAACCCATGCAGATATGGGCAGGTAATTGTGCGCAGGCGGACGTGCTCTTGTAGGGCTTTTTCCGGCTGACGTGCGCTGCTATGCTCCGTATGCCGGATTCCGGTGCCAGTACTCCATGTTCATACGGGGGGACCATTCCTCGCTGAGGCTACACCCCTAATCTTGCCCTGCCGGACGCGTTCGCAAGGCTGTAATTTTGTAGAGACGCAGCTTGCTGTGTCTCCACCGGAGCATGGCAACGAACCTTTCGTAGAGACGCGAGATTATGTCCGGTGACCTTCGATGTACCAGCGTGGATCTGCGGTTCCCTCCGGTAATCCTCGATTTCGCTTTGCCATCCATGAAGGGATCGGTGCAGGAATCGGAGGAGCCTGTGGAAGGCAACAAGGCCTCGATGATCGTGCCCCTGCGGGTGTATTTCTGACATCGAGAGATGACCCGGACCGTGGCGGTCCGGTACCTGTCATGGATTGGCTGACCAGCGCTGCTTTGCTTTCTCCCGGGCACTGGCGAGCACTTCGTCGAGGCGCACGGGAGCGCCGCCCCGGCGTTTGCTTTCATCGGCTGCCTCCATGAAGGCGAATAGCTCGATGGTTTCTTCCGGACTGATCGGGGCCTCGCCGGTGCGGAAGAACTTCGCGATCTCGACCACCAGGGGGCGGTAACCACCGTAGGGACCGATGGGGGCGATGCCGTCGGCGCCGAACGCCGTGCCGCCGTAATCGCTCTTGCCCGCCCGGATGCCCCGGAAGGTGCCGATGCGGCCGTCCTCCCACCGGCAGGCGGCCACGTCCGTTCCCTCACTGGTCAGGCGAACCACTTCCTCACAGCCGGTGCCCATCACCGTGTAGAGCAGTTCCACGCCGTGAATGCCGTACCAGTACAGGTCGGGGTGTGTCGCTTCCAGTGAAGCGGGGCTGTAGGTATCCGCACCCAGCACCTGGCCGATGGAACCGTTACGGACCTCCTGTGCTGTGGGGGTGTACCGCAGCGAGGAGGCCGTGAACAGGGGGACTCCGTAGTGTTCGGCGGCTTCGAAGATGGCGATGGCGTCTTCGAGCGAGGCAGCGATCGGCTTGTCGATAAAGACGGGCTTGCCGGCTTCGAATACCTGAAGGGCTTGCTCCAGGTGCAACCGGCCGTCGTTGGTTTCCAGCAGCACCACATCGACGCGGTCCAGCAACTCGTCGATGGAGTCTACGATCTCGACTCCGAGTGCCTGGATCTGTTCGGTGTACTCGGGGATGCGTTTGTAGCTCGATTCGATCGTGCGGCTGCCGTACGGGTAAGCTGCGACGACCCGAAAGCCCGCCAGGTCGGGTTCCGCCGCAGGGTCGTTGAGCAGCTTCGTAAAGGCGATGCTGTGGGAGGTGTCCAGCCCGATCACGCCGACACGCACAGGGCCGTTAGTGGACTGGGCACGGGCGGCGGCCGGGACGAGCAGCAGGAGCAGGATCGCGAGGAGGAAACGTAGGGACCGGAGTTGCATGAGAGGTCTGGCTGAGATGGCGGTTGAACGGTGTGGATCGTGGCACCGGGTTGAGGCTTACACCTGAGGCTCCCAGCCCGAGGCGTATTCGCGACCCCACTGCGCCATGGCCTCGGGGTCGTTCTCGATGTGGCCGTTCACCGGGTTGCAGCGCAGGGCCCGGCCGGTGCGCAGGGCGATGTTGCCGAGATGGCACAACAGCGTGCTCTTCTGGCCTTCTGCGATAGGGGCATAAAGCTGCGCCCCGTTCCGGATGCCGTCGAGGAAGTTCGTGAGGTGCACGGCATCCAGGTCGGCGCTCGGGCCCGTCACGTCGATAGGCTGCGCGCCCCCCGTGCTGACCTGCTCGATGCGCTCGCCTTTCTGGTCGTAGATGCTGTAGCCCTGCCCTTCTATAGAGACCGTTCCCGCCTCTCCGTGAATGGAGGCCCCGAAGCTCTCGCCGTCGATACCCCTGCGGCTGCAACTGAGCCCTTCCCACATGACGGTCTTGCCGCCCTCGAATTCGAACGTGATGATCTGCGTATCGGGTGTTTCCTGATCGTCCTGGAAGAAGTACCGACCGCCGGTGGACGTCACACGGACCGGCAATCCGACGTCCAGCCCCCACCGGCACAGATCGAGGCTGTGGACGCCGTTGTTGCCGGATTCTCCTGTGCCCCAGTTCCAGAACCAGTGCCAGTTGTAGTGCAGGATGTTATCGCGGTAGGGCTGCCGGGGCGCAGGACCCTGCCAGAGTTCATAGTCCAGCCACGCGGGTACCTCGACGGCCTGGCCGCGACCGATGGAGGGGCGCGCGTTGGCGTACCAGCCGCGCGCGTAATGTACCGGTCCGATGACGCCGTCTCGTATCCGCTCCATGGCCTCGATCACGCCCGGCCACGAGCGCCGCTGGTTGCCCATCTGCACGACGCGCCTGTGATGCCGTGCCGCCTCCACGATCAGTTCCCCTTCTCTGGCATTGTGGCTGCCGGGTTTCTCGACGTACACGTGCTTGCCGGCCTGCATGGCGAGGAGGGCTGCCGGAGTGTGCCAGTGATCCGGCATGGCGATCACCACCGCATCCACGGCAGGATCTTCCAGAATCCGCCGGAAATCGGTCACGGTTCCGGGCTCCATGCTCTGGATTTCTTGCACCTTTGCGCGCGTTTCCGCTACGCGCCGTTCGTCTACGTCGCACACATGCGCGACAGTCGCACCGGACAGCCTTGCGAAACTCCGCGCGAGGCTATCACCGCGCCCGCCTGTGCCGATGATGCCGACGGCGACGGTTTCGTTCGGCGAACGGCTCGTCAGAATGTTCGCGTACCCTCGGGCCGGCATCGAAAGGGCCAATCCTGCCCCTACACTTCCGGCGGTTACCTGTTTGATGAAGGAACGACGGGTGTTTCTGGTAGACTCCGGCATAAGGGTGTATGACTGGTAGGATGGTGGCCGCCTCGCAATCGGGAGGGCTGGAATAGCCGGTGCAGATCCCGGAAGCCCTTCCGTCAGGCAATATAGCATCCGCTTTCTGAATGTGCGCGGGGAAATGGGTTTCGAGCAATCTCGCATTGTGTGGTCATTCATGCGGGGCGATACCGGGCGGACGAATGCAGCGAAGGACGACACGGAAAGCATAGGGAGGCTTGCTCCGGGATGGGTGTTTCGAGGTTGTAACGAAATGGACGATTCGAAGTACCCCGACATGGCGGGGTGATGAACGGGTCTGGTGTGAGGCTGCGCGGAAGCCGTAGCCGATTGCTGATCGCCGACCGCCTCGATGGCACAGAATGCACACGGAATGGGGCTTTCACGGCGTGTGGTGTTGCTGGGGTTCGGGTGAAGGTCTACCTGCTTCGTAACAGGGGAAATTCCTAATTGTACGGTCTGGAATGCGCCCTGTCTAGGTTATTTTCATAACCCCCAACGTCATCATCACGGCCGGCAGGATCGGAGTGGCGTGAGATCATCCCGGTGCCGCCTGAATGCTCGGCTGGGGGAGCCCGATCGCCACAGAAACGAGCGAGATGGATTGGATGGTTGTCAGGCCGCCCCGGACTCAGGCCTACTGGCGTATATCCCTGACCTTGACGCGGAACGTCCCGTCGGTAAACCGGAGCGTGTCGGGTCGGCGGCGGGGCGGCTCACCCGGCTCATCCACGCGGTCGTCCTCATCGACCACCACGGTGGCTCGGAAGCTGCCCGTCAGGATGCCGGTCGTCGAGTCGTAGCTCGCGATGGTGAGGTGGTTCGCGGATGTGTCTTCGGTGGCGCGGTATCCGGCGAGACGAGCATCCCAATCGCTCTCGTGAAAAGAAGCGCCTGAGATTCGAATGCCACCCTCGTAAGTCTTATACGTCCTCGGGATCAGAGCGTACTCGCCCATTCCTTCAAATGCAATCGCGAAAGACAATCTCTCTCGATGATAGTCGTGGTATACCGAGTCCGCGTAGATGGCCATCCAAGCGTATTGGCCCTGTTGTGAGAGGCCGGCATCGGGTACTCCACTCCACGTCTCCTCCCCGTTGAGCGTGGCTCGGAAGTAACTCCTGACGTCTTCCGATTCATCGTTGTCATCGTTGCCCATCAATGCACAGCCACCAAGGAGTAGCACGGCGGAAAGGAGGGCTGGCATTCGAATGCCGAGACGATCGAGCATGTTTACCACGTAACTGTTTAGAGCGCGCACAACGGCCCCTGAAGACTCCCTCCGGTTCTGGCAGCCACCTCCCTCGAAGAGAGGAGTGGGGTCGCCTCAATTCTGCTCAACAGGATCTCATCCATTCACGATTGACGCACCCCCAGCCACCTAATATACCCGATCCTCAGGGCAGTGGGGCCGGGGCCAAAATTTTGGCCCCGGCGAGAAAGTGCCGGTGAAGGATTGCTCGAATTGTCCTGCCGTTTATATTAAAAGAGCGGAACTCCGGAATGTCGGAACGATGCCGACACGATAGGTTGTACCCTCGTAACAATGCCGCTTCGGCCCCAGACGCGAGGCCGGCGGAAGGTGCTCGCGCCTGAGCCATACCGCTACGCGACGGGTGTGTCGCCGGGGTAACCTTGAGCGTCCGTGCGGATACGAGCGGAAGACTGCTCCGGGTACGGTGACCGAAGCACGAGCCTTCCCGCTCCCTCCGGATGGTTGCAGCAGGCATTCCCACGGGCCTGTTCACGTTCTTACGTTAGAAATTCCCTGCAGGGCATGCGGAGGTCAGCCTGAAGATGCTAGAGGAAGGCATACAGACCCGATGCGCTGAGAGCACGCCGCCACGAGACTCCCACCTGGCCGCGCGCATTCGTGCCGGTGATCGAGCGGCATTCAAAGAGCTCTTCCTGGAGTATTACGAAGCATTATGCCGCTATGCCTACCGCTACGTCGGGGCGCAGGACGTCGCGGAGGATCTGGTGCAGGATGTGTTTTTCGACCTCTGGAATCGTCGCGAGACCTGGCATCCCAAACATTCCCTTCGGGCCTTCCTGTACGGGGCGGTGCGCAACCAGACGCTCAATTACCAGCGCCGAACGCGTGCCCGTGTCCGTGGGGATGACGCGGTCGGCGGGCTCCTATCTCTGGAGGATCCGGAGGAGACGTTTCGCTATGGAGAACTCTCACGTGTTGCCGAGCAGGCCATCCGTGAACTACCCCCGCGTTGCCGACACATGTTCATGCTGTCACGGGAGCACGAACTGACGTATGCCGAGATCGCGGCGGCTACCGGTGTCTCCATCAAGACGGTGGAGACCCAGATGGGACGCGCCCTCCAGCATCTCAGAGACCGGCTTTCATCGTTGCGCACGTAGGTCCGGGGATCCGCGTACCGGCCGCGCATCATCCGTTCAAAAAAGCATGACAGCCCCAACAAGACAGCCGTTTCCGCCGTCTCCTTGCGAGCAAAGCAATTCCCCGGTTCGTGACTCCCATCTGAAAGAACCTCGCTTTTTGTAAGGTTCGTTACACGCTCGTTACGATTGAGGGCGATTGGCCTGTCAGGGTAGGGCGCTTCTGAGGGTACTTCAAGGTGCGTTCGGTTCGTATGGGACGCGCTCGGAGATTCACCCGCAACCCGCAATGTCCGGTGGCTTACGCTGATCGGACGGCAACGCCCAGGACCGGCATGGAGGACGCGCAATTCTGGAAGCTGGCAGCGAAATACGTTGCCGGCGAGGCTTCTGAGCAGGAGATCGACAGGCTCAGGGCGTGTGTGGAGTCGGATCCCGTTCGCCGGGACCTCCTTGCCGAAGCAGAGCAGGCATGGGAGTATGAAGGGAAACACGATACCCTGCACGTAGACGCGCAGGCAGCCTGGAATAGACTGGAACGCCGGATCGCGGTGGAGCGGAAGGGCCTGCAGCCGTCATCCGGTTCGGTGCACGGGAATCGGTTCGACCGTCCCGCCCGGCGAAGCCGGCACGCCGCCCGGAGGCGCCTGCGCCTCACGGCAGGTGCTGCCGGAATCGTGTTGGCAGCTATCCTCGCTGTCCTCCTCTGGCCTGGACCCGAACCTGAAATCATTTCCACGGCTACCGGAGAGCGCAGGGCCGTCGAACTGGCCGATGGGTCACGCGTGCTGCTCAACGCCGAGAGCCGGCTTACGCTGATAGATCCATTCGGCAGTGATACGCGGGAAGTGCACCTCGAAGGAGAGGCCTTCTTCGAGGTCGCTCCCGATGAACAGCGCCCCTTTCTGATCCATACACACGCAGGTGTGATCCAGGTGGTAGGGACGGCCTTCGGTGTGGACGCGTACGCGGATGAGGGGCACGTGCGGGTGGCGGTTGCGGAAGGTGCGGTCGCTCTGCGTCTGAGAAACGCTCTAGAGACGGCTGAAGAGGATACGGTAGTGCTCCGGCCTCGCCAGCTTGGCGTGCTGGCCGATCAGCGGCTGGTCGAGTTGCACCGCGGTGTCGACCTTGCGCCGTACCTGGCCTGGAGAGAAGGCCGGCTCGTCTTCGAAGATGCGCCATTTCCGGTCGTCGTCCGGCGTCTGGAGCGCTGGTATGGTCTGCACATAGATGCCTCGTCTCTTGATCAGGTAGACCGGCTCAACGCCGTCTTCGATCAGGAGTCCGCGAGTGACGTGATCCATGACATCGCCCTGGCGCTCGGTCTGGACTATGAGCACGCCGGGGACCGGGTCAGATTCTTTCGCGAGCAACTACCGTCGACGATGCCCTGAGGCCGCCCGGGCCTCGCCCAAACCTGGAAGCCGTGGCGACACGCCGCGCGGCGGCACCGCTGGTTAATAGCATCCACTCACCCACAACAGGAGCTTGCAGCTATGCGTCACAGATTGGTCACCCTTTTCTCATTGAAAGCGCTTTTCTGTCTACTCGCTGCTGCTGGGCTAACCGTTTGTTCTGATGCTTTGGCACAGCAGGGATATGCCTTGGCTGACCAACTGAGCCTGGATCACACACGCTCTAAGGAACTGTCATTCGGGGGAAGTGCGAGCGGCGCGGCACCCCATACCAGCGGTGCATTCGAGGAGCTACCGGCCCAGCTTGCGAAAAAGATCACGCTTTATCTGCAAGATGTCACGGTAGAAGAGGCCATTCAGCGCATTGCAGACGAGAGCGGGCTGCGGTTTGTCTACGGGCGGCAGGTGCTGAATACGAACAAGCGGATTACGCTGCGGGAAGAAAATGAAGCCGCTATCGATGTCATTCGGGCCGTGATTGAGGGCACGGACCTGGACCTGCGGCTGTCCCGTAGCGGCAGTCTGATTCTGGTGAAGCGAGCGGCGGATGAGGGGGGTGATCCGCGCGAGCCGAGCACATCTGCACGTGAGGTGCCTCGTGTGCCGCTGCAGGGAACGATCTCAGGTACGGTTACCGATGCTCAGACCGGTGACCCCTTCCCCGGGGTGAACATCATCATCGAAGGAACGCAGCAGGGCACCACGACTGACGCAAATGGACAGTACACGATTACGGGGGTTGCACCCGGCGTTTACGTCCTGCAGGCCTCGTTCGTGGGCTACGCTACCGTGCGGACGGAAGGAGTAGAAGTATCCGAAGGAGAGACGACCGTCGTCAACTTCGCCCTGCAGCCGACGGACATCGGCCTGGAAGAGGTCGTGGTCACTGCACTCGGCATTGATAGGGAAGCCCGTGCCCTAGGCTATTCGGTCGCGAAGGTTCAGCCGGACGAGATCACCGTCAACCGTACGCCCAACTTCATGGAGTCGTTGACGGGCAAGATGGCCGGGGTCTCCATCTCGCCGATGGGCTCGGGCCCACAGGGCAGCACCAAGGTGCGCATCCGCGGGCAGTCTTCTTTCGGCGGGAGTAACTCACCGCTCATCGTCATCGACGGCGTGCCCATCGACAACACCAGCTTTGGTGTCGATGGCGAAATTGGCGAGCGGGGGAGCAACCGCAATTCGGACAGCGGCGACGGGTTCAGCAGTATCAACCCGGATAACATCGAGAGCATGACGGTCCTGAAGGGCGCTGCCGCCGCGGCCCTCTACGGCTCCCGCGCCAAGGATGGGGCCATCATCATTACGACCAGGAACAGGGCGCAAGGTATCGGCCTCCAGGTGGGATATACCGCCAGCTTCACCACCGACTCGCCGCTCGATTTCCGGGATTATCAGATGGAGTACGGGCAGGGTGAAGGCGGCAAACGGCCCACGAGCGAATTTCCGACGTCCGGCCAGTGGAGTTTCGGCGAGAAGTTTCAGCCGGGTATGACCCAGATCCTGTTCGATGGCGTGGAAGTGCCGTACGAGCCGCAGCCAAACCAGCTGAAGGAATACTACCGGAACGGTTCCAACCTGAGCAACACGCTCAGTATTGCTGCCGGAGGAGAACGTGGCGGTTTCAACATTTCGCTGGCCAACCTGAGAAGTCAGGCGATCCTTCCGGGCTCGGAGTACGAGCGCTACAACGTCGGCGTGGGGTTCACGCAGAACTTCGCGGATCGGTTCACCTTCTCGGGCAACATGCACTACTCCAATGAGGATCGGAAGAATCCTCCGAATATCGCCGAGCAGGACTACAGTCCGGTGGTCATCTACAACATGGCCAACTCGATGCCCATGTGGCTGCTCAAAGAAAAGTGTTGCGATGAGAACGGGGATGAGATCGTGTGGTCGCGGTTTACCAACCGTACGAACCCCTACTTCGCCCTGAAGCGATTCGAGAACAACGAGCGTGACCGTGTCTTCGGAAACCTGACGGCGCGTTTCGATATCACCGATTGGCTGTACATCCAGGGTAGGATCGGCCAGGATTATTACCATCGGGATCAGGAATACAACCTTCCGCACGGCTCGCAGGTGCAGGCGCCTGCTCCTCTGGGTTTCGTAAACGGGCAGTACGTTCGCGACAACCTCACGTTTCGTGAGCAGAACCTGGACTTCCTCATCGGCGCCAACCGCCGCTTCGGTGAGTTCGGCATAGACGCCAACTTCGGCGGTAACCAGATGTACCGCCGGTTCTCGCGGGATAACGTGCTGGTGCAGGATTTCTTTTCGCGGGGCCTCTACTCACTGGCCAACGGAAGGTCGTTGAGCCCCGAGCACAACCTGTCGGAAAAGAAGGTCAACTCCCTGTACGGCTTCGCGGAGCTGTCCTATAAGTATTGGCTGTACATCACCGGCACGTTGAGAAACGACTGGTTCTCCACGCTATCTCCGGACGAACGGAGCATCCTCTATCCCTCCATCGCCACCAGCTTCGTCTTTTCAGACGCGCTCGCGCCGGTGATGCCGGGCTGGCTGACGAATGGAAAGCTCCGCGCCTCGTACGCGGAGGTCGGCAGCGACACCGACGTGGCGCCCTATTCCAACAACCTGTTCTACACGATCAACCCGCTGTTCTTCGGTTCCAGCCCGCTGGGAGGCATTAGCGGAAGCTCGCTGCCCAACGCCGCCCTGCGCCCGATGCGCGTGTCGGAGTGGGAGCTCGGGCTTGAGCTGGAGTTCTTCAATAATCTGTCGCTGGACGTGGCCTACTACGATAAGACGTCCAGCGACCAGATCCTGAACCAGCAGATTTCGAGCGCGTCGGGCTATACCAGCCGAAGCATCAACGTGGGTGAGGCCAAGAACCGGGGCGTCGAGATGCTCCTGAGCTTCTCGCCCATTCGTACAAATAAGGCCCACTGGACGACCAGCTTCAATGCCTCGTACAACACGACGAAGGTGATCGACCTGGGGACGGATTTCGGCATCAACGAGATCACCGTCGGAACCGCTGAATATCACGGGGAACTCCGGCAGGTGGTCGGTATGCCCATGAACCAGCTATACGGGTGGGGTTACCTGAGGGATGCCCAGGGCAGACAGGTCTTCAACCCGAACACGGGGGTGCCCATGCGATCCGAGGAGCAGATAGCCTTTGGCACCGCGCTCCCGAAGTGGGTCGGTGGTATTACGAACAGCTTCAGCTATGGCAATTTTTCCGGCTCGTTCCTGATCGATTTCAAGCTGGGACACAAGATGATTTCCGGTACGCACATCAACGCCTACCGCCACGGTCTGGATAAGGCCACGCTGGTGGGACGAGATGTGGGGTACGTCATCGGTGACGGCGTCAATCCGGACGGATCGATCAACACGGTACGGGCGGACGTGCAGGCGTTTTATGAGGCAATCCGCAGCTTTAGGGGCTCGGAACAGTCCGTCTTCAACGCCGGCTCCTGGCAACTGCGGCAGATCACACTCGGCTATGATCTGACCAATCACCTGCGGAACGCCTTGCCCGTGAGCAGGCTCAGGGTGAGCGCTGTGGCACGTAACGTGGCCGTCTTGAAGAAGTGGGTCCCCCATATCCATCCCGACCAGAACGGGATTATCTCCGATCAACTCATGGGTCTGGAGGCGACGGGTCTCCCCGTGACACGGAGCATCGGCTTCACGATCGATGTCGGGCTCTAACGCACTACATCTGGATACCAGGCACTTATCAGGAACGGGTAAAACAATGAAAGGGATGACCTGCAACTATTTCGGCCGCTGGACCGCCGTCATGGCCGTCCTCGTGTCCCTGGCGGCGTGTGACTCGGGATTTGATGCGCTGAATACGGATAAGACGAGGCAGACCTCGCTTGAAGCGGCTCTTCAACTGAACCGGGCCATTAACAACAGCGCGCTGAACTTCAATAACCTGCTCTGCGAGACGACGGTGGTCCGGCAGGGGATAGCCCCCTTCACGGGAGTCCTGGCGTGCGCCAATCAGAACCAGGACAACAAGCAGTTAGGGGCGACAAACTGGGACCGGCATTTCGGAGCCGACGGCATTCGGGAGCTTACTGACATCGTCTATAACGCCGATCCGAGCAGCAATGTCTATCACATGGCGAGGATCTGGAGAGCGTACGCCTTCATGGTCCTGACGGATACGTACGGGGACATCCCCTATTCGGAAGCGGGCCTGGGCTACCTGGAAGGCATTGCGTTCCCGAAGTACGACGCTCAAGAACAGATTTACACCGGAGAGAACGGCATTCTTCGGGAACTCGCGGATGCATCTGCCGCCATTGACCTATCCCAGCGCGCAGACAACAGGATCCTCCTCTATAGTGGAGACCCCGCCCAGTGGAAACGCCTCGGGTACTCGCTCCTGCTGAGGGCGGCCATGCGCCTCTCTAAAGTACGGCCCGACCTTGCACAGGAATACGTCGGAGTTGCCGTGTCAGGTGGGGTGATGGAATCGAACGCCGACAACGCCGTCATTCGCCACACGGCGGATTACAGGAATCCGGCGGGCACAGCTTTGAACGGTGGCGAGGCGGCCAACTACTTCCTGGACGAGTACTTCGTCGAGTACCTCCAGGCTAACGATGATCCCCGCCTCGCCTCTATCGCCGTACGGTATCCGACGGCTTCAAACGGTGCAGAACAGACCGAGGAAAACGCCGACCGCTCGCCTGACAACCAAATCGGCATGCCGCAGGGCTATGATAACAACACGATCGTTCCGATCGCACAGGCAGCAGGCCTCCCCAGCCTCTATGCCTACAGCCAGATCGACCGAACGAGGATAACCAGCACGACGTCGCCGACATTTCTGGTGACCTACGCACAGACGCAGCTCCTGCTGGCCGAGGCTGTGGTACGCGGCTGGGCCACGGGCGACCCCGCGGCACTGTACCGCAGCGGTGTTGAAGCCCACATGCATCAGATGGCCGACTATAGTCCGGCATCAGCCATCGATCAGAGCGAGATCGATGCCTACCTGGCGGCCCATCCCTTCGATCCGGCCAATGCGCTGGAGCAGATCAATACCCAGTACTGGGTGGCGTCCTTCATGAATGGCCCCGAAGCGTGGGCCAACTTCCGGCGGTCCGGCTACCCCAATCTAGAACCCAATCCCCTGCGCGGTGATCTGGAGACGGAGGACTTCATACGGCGGTTCACGTACCCGGATTCGGAGTACAGTGTCAACTCCGAGAACATGAACGCGGCTATAAGCCGGCAGGGTACAGATAATATCGACGCCAGGATCTGGTGGGACGTGAAGTAACCCGAGATGCAAACCATTCGCCGATTCCTCCGGTCCTGCTGCTTATCTCGAGGTTTTTTCGGGATGCTAAGGGACCGGGGCGGTGGCGGATTCCAGCGTGCCCAGCTTTGAATCGAATGAAAACCGTAGTACCACTCAACTAAATGCAAACAATGGAGGATACAACGCCAGATGCTATGCCGGATTGCGAGAGCAAGGCCGGTTCCGAAGGTACCAGCCGGCGCGGCTTCATGAAGATGCTGGGGCTGGGTGGGATCAGCCTGGCCAGCATGGTCGGGGCGCCCATAGAAGACGTGCTGGCGGAGACGACGAGCAAGGTCAACCGCTACTCCAACCCCAGCGACCTGAAGATCACCGATATGCGCGTTGCCGTCATCGGCAGAATCCCGTTCCGGGTCCCCATCATCCGCATCGATACGAACCAGGGTATTTCGGGATTCGGCGAGGTACGAGATGATGGCGATAAGCGCTACGCCTTGATCTTGAAGAGCCGCCTGCTGGGACAGAACCCCTGCAACGTAGAGCGTCTGTTTCGGCTCATCCGGCAGTTCGGCAACCATGGTCGCCAGGGCGGCGGCGTCTCCGGCGTAGAAACGGCCTTGTGGGACCTGGCCGGCAAAGCCTATGGTGTGCCCGTCTACCAGATGCTAGGTGGCAAATACCGCGACCGGGTCCGTCTCTACGCCGACACGGCAGGTGCAAACGATCCACACGTGTTTGCCCGGCGCATGAAAGAGACGCGCGTCGATCGCGGCTACACGGCCCTGAAGATGGATATCGGCATCGAATTGCTCAGGAACATTCCAGGGGCCCTGGTAAACACGCGTGCCCATGCGCCTGTTGGTGAGTACGCACTGCAGAGCCAGTACTCCAGGAACCCCGGCGAATACGGGCAGATCGAGCATCCCTTCACGCGAATTCAGATCACGGAGACCGGGCTGGATGCAATCGAAGAATACGTCCGCGTGATGCGTGAGACCATCGGGTATGAGATCCCGTTGGGCATCGACCATACGGGCCACTTCGACGTGGATGAAGCCATCAAGCTCGCCCGCCGCCTCGAGCCGTACACCCTTGCTTACATGGAGGATCTGGTGGCCTGGAACTGGTTCGACAAGTGGAAGGCCATCACGGATGCAACGACCACGCCGACCATGACCGGTGAGGACATTTTCGGCCTGGAAGGGGGCTTCAAAGAGTTGATCGACCGGCAGGCGGTGAGCATGGTGCATCCCGACCTGGGATCGGCCGGTGGCATCCTGGAGACGAAGCGCATCGGCGACTATGCCGAGAGGGGCGGGCTGGCCATGTACCTGCACTACGCCGGCTCTCCCGTCGGTTTCTTTGCCTCTGTGCATGCAGCGGCAGCCACTTACAACTTCGTGGCCCTCGAGCATCACTCCGTAGAGAACGATAACTGGTACAGCCTGATTCCCAGCGACACCGTCGTTTTCGATCAAGGCTACGTCCCGGTACCGGACAAGCCAGGGCTCGGCGTGGAACTCAACGAGGATGCCATCAAGGAACTGCTCATCGAAGGGGAAGGCTATTTCGAACCGACACCCGAATGGAATGAAGCGCAATCGTGGGATCGGCTGTGGAGCTAGGCGGGCCATAGAAGCAGAGCGGATCACTCATCACCTCTAACGACGCATGCACTATGAGCGAACTGAAACAGGAGGCTATGCCGACAGGCGAGAACAACGCCGCTGAAGGTACCAGCCGGCGCGGCTTCATGAAGATGCTGGGGCTGGGTGGGATCAGCCTGGCCGGAATGATTAACGCGCCGATCGAGGACGTGCTGGCCGAGTCGACCAGCAAGGTAAACCGGTATTCCAGTCCCACGGACCTGAAGATCACCGATATGCGCATTGCGGAGATCACCGGGGTCGTGTTCAGGACGCCTATCGTCCGCATCTATACGAATCAGGGAATCGTCGGCCACGGCGACGTGCGCGACGGCGCTGCCAAGGAGTATGCGCTCATGCTGAAGAGCCGGCTGCTGGGCGAGAACCCCTGCAACGTCGAACGGCTCTTCAAGAAGATCCGGCAATTCGGCCATCACGCACGGCAGGGCGGGGGCGTCTCCGGCGTCGAGATGGCGCTGTGGGACCTGGCCGGCAAGGCCTACGGCGTACCGGTTTACCAGATGCTCGGCGGTAAGTACCGGGATCGGGTTCGCCTCTATGCCGATACGACCACCTCCCCCGATCCGCACGAGTTCGCCCAGCGGATGAAGGAGCGGGTGAACCAGGGCTATACGGCGCTGAAAATGGACGTAGGTATCGGGTTGCTGCGAGACATCCCCGGGACGCTCGTGAACTCGCCCTACCGAGAGCGTTCCCCCTGGACCTACGAGTACCGCAATTATAACCAGACGGAACATCCGTTTACCGGCGTACAGATTACGAACAAGGGAATCGACCGGCTGATGGAGTATCTGGATGTGATGCGGTCGACGATCGGCTATGAGATCCCGCTGGGTGTCGATCACTGGGGACACTTCGGGATCGAGGAAGCAATCAAGATTCATCGGGCGGCCGAGCCCTACAATCTGGCCTATTCGGAAGACATCATCCCCTGGCACTATGTCGACCAGTGGCGGGAGATCACGATGTCGTCTACGACGCCTACGGTGACGGGTGAAGATATTTATGGGCTAGAGGGCGGCTTTAAGGAGTTGATCGATAAGCGCGCAGTCAATATCGTACATCCCGACCCGAATACGGCCGGTGGGATCTTGGAGACGAAGCGGATCGGGGATTACGCGTCGGCGCACGGTATCGGCTTCATGCATCACCACGCAGCCGGTCCGGTTTCTTTCCTGGGAGCCGTGCATAGCGCAGCGGCTACCGAAAACTTTTTATGGCTTGAGCATCATGCCGTAGATCAGCCCGACTTCGAAAACCTGGTGACCGGGCTCGACGGTCCGCTCGTTGAGAACGGCTACGTCAAGGTTCCGGAAAAGCCGGGCATCGGGGTGGAGTTGAACGAGGAGGTCGTTGCCAGATACCTGGTGGAGGGAGAGGAGATGTTCGCGCCCACGCCGGAATGGGATGAGATACGTGCCCACGACCGGTTGTGGAGTTGAGACCCTGTACGCAAGACCACAAAACACGATCGAACCTGTATCACTGAAGCGTATCCGAAAAGCAGGAACAGGCTGGGCAGCGCTGGAGGCAGAGATGTGTTAAGGGGTCCATGAGTTCGGGTGTTGAGGTTCGATTCATTTGAACACCCGAACTCCCCGAATACAGGGATGTTGCCGGACGAGGTCGGATACGTTCGTAAGCATCGGAGCTTTCTACATGCAGCATAGGAGCACCCTCATTGCATCGTTAGCCGTGCTGGCCATCTGGTTGGCGTATGGCCCGGCCGTGCAGGCCCAGTTCATTTCGCAGAGCGAACTCATCTTCTACACGCAGGAATGGGAGGGCGAGCGGTTCCCGGATGGCCGTCCTCGCGTGCCCGATGACATCATCGAACGCATGCGCAATGTCTCTATCGAGGAGGCCTGGGGCGTGCTGCGCAATCACGGTTACCACAACCAGTTCGCGGGCGACTGGAAGATGATCCACGAGGATGTGCCCATCGTTGGCCGGGCGGTCACGGCGATGTACCTGCCGAGTCGCCCAGAACTGGCCCAGCGTATTACCGAGCGAGGCCAGCAGGAGTACGGTCAGGTAGGCGCCATGAATTCCTGGCCTATCGACGCCCTCCAGCCGGGCGATGTCTACGTAGCCGATGGTATGGGCAAGATCGTTGACGGCACACTCATCGGCGACAACCTGGGCAACTCGATTTTCACCAAGAGCGGCAACGGCGTCATCTTCGATGGTTCGCTTCGCGACCTGGGGGGATTGGAAAAGATCGAAGGGTTCAACGCGTTCGTGCGTGGCTGGCACCCCTCGTTCATTCAGGGTATGATGCTCGGTGGGCTCAACGTGCCTATCCGTATCGGCGAGGCGCTCGTACTGCCCGGCGATGTGGTTCTGGCCCGGCGCGAAGGCGTCGTCTTCATTCCCGCACATCTGGCGCAGGAAGTCGTCGAACGGGCAGAAATCATCATGCTCCGCGATCAGTTCGGTCACCAGCGGCTCCGGGAAGGCAAGTACACACCGGGGCAGATCGATACACGCTGGACCGAGGAGATACAGAACGACTTCTTTTCGTGGCTGGAAGAGAACATGAGCCAGCTTCCGGTGCCGCAAGCCCGCATTCAGCAGATTCTTCAGGAACGCACGTGGTAGCGTCCTGACACGCCGCATTCAGTTCCTCTCATCATTCGTACCTCACACGCATGACCGACACGAACCCGACCTCCGCACCGGCAAAGGGGCCGGAACCGCTTCCGAATGGACGCCGGTCGTTCTTGAAGAAAGCGGCCCTGGGGGGCCTCAGTATGAGCGCCATGGCGTTCGCACCTGTCGACGAGCAGGTTGACTTCGTGACCCAGAAGGTCAGCCGGGCTTCGTCGCCGTCCGCTCTCCGGATCACCGACATGCGCTATGCCTGGGTAGACAATACGCCCATCATCCGTATTTATACGAACCAGGACATCGTCGGCCATGGCGATGTGCGCGATGGAGCCGATCCGCGCTTTGCGCTCTTCCTGAAGAGCCGCATTCTGGGCGAGAATCCGTGCAACGTCGAGATGCTGTTCAAGCGCATCAAACAATTCGGCACACAGGGGCGAGCGGCTGGCGGCGTGTGCGCCGTCGAGATGGCGCTCTGGGACCTTGCCGGTAAAGCGTACGGGGTGCCCGTCTATCAGATGCTCGGAGGCAAATACCGGGACAAGGTGCGTGTATACGTAGACACGCCCATGGAGGATACGCCCGAAGCCTTTGCTGCGCGGATGAAGCAGCGTCTGGATATGGGCTTTACGTTTCTGAAGATGGACTTCGGGGTCGACCTCGTCAAGAACGAGCCCGGTACGGTTGTCGGCAAGAACCTGTGGGACCCGGCGCTCCGGCAGTGGGACCGTACGCCCGGTTCCTATGGCATGACGCGGCACCCGTTCACACAGATCCAGATCACGGACAAGGGCCTGGAGATGATCACGGCTTACCTCGAAGCCGTACGCAATGCCGTCGGCTACGAGGTGCCTATTGCGTCCGACCACTACGGTCACTTCGGTGTCAATGATGCCATCCGGCTGGGCCGGGCCGTGGAGCCGTACCGGCTGGCCTGGCTCGAGGATCTGGTGCCCTGGGATTACACAGAGATGTGGAAGGAGATCTCGATGAACATCGAGACACCAACGATCACGGGGGAAGACATCTACCTGTTGGAGCACTTCAAACCGCTGATCGATTCCCGCGCCGTCGATATGGTGCACCCCGACCCCAACTCCGCCGGGGGCATCCTGGAGACGAAACGCATCGGCGACTATGCGTATGAGCACGGCGTGGCGCAGGCATTGCACCACGCCGCCATGCCGCCGTCGTTCCTGGGCAGCGTCCACAGCGCCGCAGCGACCGAGAACTTCGTAGCTCTGGAGCATCATAGCGTGGACGATCCCTGGTGGGAGACCCTCGTGACGGGTTTCGACGGGCCGATCGTACAGGATGGCTTCGTCACCGTGCCCGACCGGCCGGGCCTCGGCGTGGAACTCAACGACGAAGCGGTGCGCGAGCACCTGCGCGAAGGCGAAGAACTCTTCGCTCCGACGCCCGAGTGGGATGAGCCCCGCTCATGGGATCGCATCTGGAGTTGACTTGATCGAGCGCCCGGGGCGGCAGTAACCGCCCTGGGCGCTCTCGTTTCTTGTTCTATGCTCCCGGACGTGAACCCGCGCCGCATCGGGGGGCGCAAAGCACCTCCGAAGGTGTGCGGCCTGCCGGAGGATGCCTGCCGTGGCGCGCGGTCGAACCATTATTCGTATCAGAGGACGTACAGTCGTGCAAAAAACCTTAAAGATCTTTCTACTGGCCGCTGGTCTATGTGCGCTGGGATTCGCTGGCACGCTCCTTTTTGACGGCGAAGCACTGGCCGGGCCGTTCATGATTGGCTGCTTCATCTTTCTGGCCATAGGCTCCCGGGGGCACAACGTATTGAAATCCTTCACCTTCACTATCTGGATCTTCGCTGCCGTCGCAGCTTCCATGTTCTATCCGCAGTACTTCCTGCGCGTGGGTGATTTTCAACTGACCCGGCTCATCGTACCACTCATCCAGGTGATCATGTTCGGCATGGGTACTGCCATGAGCCTGTCCGACTTTGCCGGTGTGGCGAAGATGCCGAAGGGCGTCCTCGTCGGCATCGTCTGCCAGTTCTCCCTCATGCCGCTGCTCGGCATCTCGCTGGCCACGCTCTTCGGCTTTCCGCCCGAGATCGCGGCGGGCGTCGTGCTCATCGGCGCGGCACCGGGCGGCGTCGCCTCCAACGTGATATCCTACCTTGCCGGCGCCAACGTGGCGCTCTCGGTGACCCTCACAGCTTGCTCCACGCTGCTCTCGCCCGTGATGACGCCGCTCGCGATGCAGTTGCTGGCCGGGCAATTCATCGAGGTGAACTTCCTGGAGATGATGATGGGCATCATCAACATGATCATCCTGCCGATTGCGGCCGGTCTGGCTTTCAACCGGATCTTCCGGGGGAGGGCCCAGTGGCTGCACCGGGCGATGCCCGTCGTCTCGATGGCCGGGATCGCGATCATCATTACGATCATCACCGCATCCGGACGCGACTCGCTCCTGGATGTGGGTCTGGCGCTCATCGCTGCCGCCATCATCCATAACGGAATGGGCTACTTCCTGGGCTACTGGGGTGCTAGGCTGTTCGGCCTGGACGAGCAGGCCTGCCGTACCGTCTCCATCGAGGTCGGTATGCAGAACGGGGGCCTGGCCTCTGGAATCGCGCTGCAGATGGGTAAGATTGCCACGGTGGGATTGGCACCGGCCATTTTCGGCCCGTGGATGAACATTTCCGGGTCGATCCTGGCCAACTGGTGGCGCGGCAAGCCGATTCAGGAGAAGACAGAAGAACGTACCCCGGAAGCAGTGGCTACCTGAGAACCTGGCTGAAGAGGCGAGGGCTGGCGCATTCGAAACACCCGGTCATTGCCCCCGGGCCAGCATGTCTCCTGGGCTCGATGCTGAGGAATAACAACGATGTCTTTCTTGCCAGGCTGTTGATATTTTAGGCATGACGTCATACGTATTATACGTTCCTGGTGATGAGTATGTATCTTTCCCACACCCGTTGAGGTTCGCATTCATGAACATCACTACACGAGTAGCACGGAAGGCCCTGTTTGTGGCCTTACTGATGATCCCCTTAGCGACGATTCGCGCGCAGCACGTTGACGAAATGATCTATCTACCGGCTGCACGACTGGGTGAAGCCGTAGAAGCAGCTGCTGCACCCGGCGGTGAGCCGACGAAAGTGACGTTTCTCGAACAGCGCGATCACCACGCCTCGATCATGGTGCGCCGGGCGCAGAGTGGCGAACCCGAATTGCACGAAGCCTTCGACGACATCTATGTCGTTCAGTCAGGAAGCGGAGTACTCCACTACGGGGGGACGTATGAGGGGGCGCGCACCGTAGAGGCGGGCGAGTTGCGCGGCGGGACGATCCGGGGTGGCACTCGTCAACCACTTTCAGCGGGGGATGTCGTAGTGGTTCCGGCCGATGTGCCACATCAGGTAGAGGTGGAACGCGGGCAGGCCCTCGTCTACCATGTCCTGAAGGTTCGACGTGGAAAGTAGATACCGGGTACAGCGGGTGTTATGTAACGGTCTGAAAAAATTGTCCGTACTGTACAGACAGGCAAATTGCTGATTGCAGGTTATGCAAAGAAACGGTACCATGCGGGAAACCCCGCATGGTACCGTTTTGCAGCTCTATTCCTGGCCATCTGACAGGTTGTATTCGCAGCAAACGTATCCCGCCTTGCGTCCGTCCGGGACCGCGTTACATGCAGGTTAGAGTTGCCATAAACCGGTTAACCCCGGTTCCCGCCAGAACTAACCGCTTGTATTCCCTTTCATGTACAGTCCAGACGCAGTGCCACTGAACCACACATGGCCACTGCGTTTACCGGCGTTCCGTTCGGTGAGCAGCCATGACGCCGGTCCGGACCATACAGATCCAAGGTGTAGCAGACATGAGAAGAGGAATCAAACATGGGACGGACGCACATCAGCATACACGGGTTTAGCCCCTTATTCGCAGCATTTGTCTTAATCCTGGTCACAGGATGCGCCCGTACGGCAGCCGTCGGCGAGAGGGCAGAAAACCCTCGCGATGTGGTTTCGACCGGCTACGGCGAGATCGAACGAGATAAGCTGACGACCTCCATCTCTTCCTTAAGGAAAGAGGACATCGAGAATTCCCAGGCGGCAACGATCGAGGAAATGATCACTGGTAAGATAGCCGGTGTCCATGTCATCCAAACACCCGGAGGTTTTGCGGTCCGGATCCGGGGCGTGAACTCGATCTTCGGGAGTAGTGAGCCGCTCTACGTAGTGGATGGCGTGCCCCTCATGCCTGTTCGCGGGCTTGTCCCTGTCAACCCGCGTGACGTCGAATCCATCGACGTGCTGAAAGGGCCTGCAGCGGCCATCTATGGCTGGCGCGGCGGCAACGGAGTGATCGTCATCAAGACGAAGCGCGGGCATTAGACTGCCGGAAGTCCGAACCCGGAGAGCAGGGCCTGCCGGCATTGCCACAGATTCATCCTTCGAGCACTGCGGACAGCTACGCATCCGGACACGAAAGAGTGGGAGGCGCCCCGTAAGTACTACCCGTCACATACAGCTGCGTACCTGAGGCGCCCATATACCGGATCAGGTGGCCGTAAATCTGCAAGCGGATCTGTCGGGATGGCCAACCTGCCCGGGAGCTTGCGGGCACGCTGTATGGAAGAGCAGGAGAGGAGGGAGGCGGAGCTAAACCCTCGCTGACACCAAACTAACAACGCCCAGTCTGACATCACGTCAAACTGGGCGTTTACATTGGCGTGCAGCCAGTGATTGTGCTGCTTTGAATGGTGCCCAAGAGAGGATTGACTACGAACCGGATGTGCACGGATCCTCCCCTATCTAGCATCGATTTCAAGTACTTACCGGTACTTCATGGCAACAGCACATACCGGATGTTACTGGAACTTCCCTGGGCCTCTGGTTGACACTCGGGTTGACACCTGCACCTAGGCGACCTGAAAGGGGCACAGCCCACCTTGACCGGCTCGACGCAAATTAGCGGTCCAAGTATTACGCCGAGCCTGCTGGGCTCAACCCTGGGCAATCGTTCCACAGCCCCGCCGGAGCTACGCAGGCTGGCTCGTTCGGGATGGCGTCGACCTCTACGTCGTCCAGAAGCTCCTCGGCCATGTCAACATTAAGACGACATTGAATCACGTGCTCCGGGAACTGTCCACTGAATCGGGGGAAAATCACCGGTAGTCATGCAGTGGTTTGCGGGACTGCGTAGAGTGCGATAGCAAACAAGAATAGATTGAACACCACGCATGTAATGAAGCTCGGCTTTTTCAGCGGATTGCGGAGCTGAGGTTTGTTGAACTGCAGAGATACGCTCTGGTCATCAATGGAGGAATGCGCTGTTTCTGGGGGCAGCCGATATCGACATGGCCCAAGCATCTGTAAAAGAGGCTATGGCAAGGCAGTGCATTGCGCGATAGTTATTCGGGAAACAAGAATATCATATTGATCCGGAGGCTCCAGATCGAATACTCCCAAAGCGTCTTCTTGGTAAAATTAAACCCGCACCGAGGTTGACCGGCTGGCTCGCAGCCAGGTTCAGCGGAACTGCCCACTGGTCGCCGTTCCAGTCGTAGTGTGATGTGGAGTTGACCTGCGCCGTGAAGCTCGCTGGAATCTTCTCAAAGAAGAATGGCTGTATGAACGAGAGCTGATTCTTCACGAGCCCCGTTTCGGCAATGGACCAGAGGTGATTGACGAGGACGCTGATCCTCGCCTCAGGAGCCGCGCAATACGACTAACTGGCCCACGCAGGATCAGATAAGGCACGAGGGCTAAGACGATTGCCACCACCAGTCCCTCTACCGGACGAAGCCCACCCAGCACGATTACCTGGTAAACAAGGTCAAGTATCAGCGCGAGGAAGAAGATCTTGCCGGTTGATTTCCAGCCATTCTGCAGGAGGTAGCGCCGGTGCGCCCGGTCAGTGAGGACTGCCCAGAAATAAGCAGGGTTGCCCTCGCGAGCATCTCTGAGCCCGTCTTTGACGGCGAAGATCGTCGCCATGAGGGGCTGCAGATAGAAACGTAGGGCCAGTGGGCCGGAGGGTCGTTCCATGATCTCCTGCCAGAAACGTGTCAGGATATCGTCCATGCTTCGCGTCCCCTGTTCAGGATGACCACCGGATTAGGATATAACGTCTATTCCGTCATCAAGTTGGCCCCGTGGTGGGGATAATGCTGTGCGCACAGTATTCCAGACGAAATGCGGATGGTCCACGCCCGTGACTTTGTCCTGGCGTCTCCGCGCCGATTTTGCAGGATGAGGTTTACAGGTTTGGCTCTGCCACGTTCTCGTTTGCCGACTCGGATCTGGCAGGAGGTTTCGGCTCGACATACTTTCCCAGGTCCCGCTCCAAGAAGTAGTTTAGAAAGGTTCGGATGACAGCGATAGCCGCCAACTGTCCGATGTCGGTCCATGATGGCGAAATGGCGGTCCGAATGATGTCTGCAGCCAGAGAGAATTCGAGCCCTAAGAGGAGCCATACGCCAAAATGCAGCCAGACAACTTTTTTCTCCTTGATTGGCTCCTGAAGGTCGTGCTTCGGCCGGATCAATCCGATTACGGCATGGACCGCACCGGTGCCGATGATCAGCATTGCGATTGCCTCTATGCCCAGTGCAGCATACCCGGCGATGGCGCCAAACAGTGCCTCCAGAAATGATCCTTCGGGTGATTCCACAGCTGGACATCAGTATGCATACACAGGCGCCGTTATCTGACTTCCTCGGGCCGGACAATGCAACGGAAGCCGACGTGGCAAGTGGAGGTATCGATAGGCTCTGGGAAGCGTGCGGCAGGGCGATAGCGCCGGCAGTAGTTGGGCGCGCACAGGTGGGAGCCACCCTTAAGTACCTTGCGAGGTATCCGGATTTCGGGTTGCCTAGGGTCGTAGCTTCCGGTTTCGCGACCGCCGCGCGGGTTGTGGGGAATGCAGCAGGCTTTGACCCGGTCAGCCTCATGCCGTGGCCGGTACCAGTCCGTCGTCCACTCCCACACGTTGCCGATCATGTCATAGAGGCCGTAGCTGTTCGGGGGGAAGAGTCCAACTGGGGAAGTCCGTTCAAAACCATCTTCAGCCAGGTTCTGCCAGGGAAACTCGCCCTGCCAGGTATTGGCCATGTGCCGTCCGTCCGGCATGAAATCATCGCCCCAGGCATACTCTGTACATTCCAATCCGCCGCGAGCGGCGAACTCCCACTCAGCTTCGGTAGGTAACGCTTTACCCGCCCATTGTGCGTAGGCCTCTGCGTCACGGTACGTCACGTGCACGACAGGGTGGTCCTCAAGACCTTCAATAGAGCTACTCGGGCCGTAGGGGTGGCGCCAGTCGGCGCCTTTCATAAAGGTCCACCAGTTCGTGATGTCACGGCGGTCGACTCGAGTGGGAGGCTTGATGAAGACCAGGGAACCCGCATAGAGCATCTCGGGAAGAGCACCCGGATAGTCGGCCGGGTTTGGGGGGATCTCGGCAAACGTAACGTGCCCCGTTTCGTCGATGAAGCGGGCAAACGCAGAGTTAGTCACCGGGTGAGTGTCCATCCAGAAACCGTCTACTGAGACGCGGTGCACCGGCGCTTCTTCCGGGTAGTGCCACTCCGAGCCCATGCGAAAGATGCCGCCGGGAATCCAGACCATGTTGTCCAGAGAAGGGGAGGATATCTGTTGCAGGAGCTCAGGTTCTTTCGTCTGCTGCATGGCTTTGCGTTGACTGATTTTTCGAAGCTGGCCCGTAATTCGAGTGGGGAATCCATGCCACATAGAACCTACTTTCTTGCACGGTGCACAGCCGTGCGAGAAAGTAGGGACCTTGCCTAAGGATTTTCATGAGCCGAAGTTTTCCGGACCGGGAGTGCCGTGCACTATGCTCGTTCTCTCAAATCATCAACCGTTCCAGGGTCTTGACGTCCAGCCCGCGGGAGCCGAGTACCGCCCCTCAGGCATTCAATCATGACGTATGGCACCGAATAGTCGATCTTTTAGGTGGCCCGCCATCAGCGTCTGCTCCGCTGCGGAAAGTGTTGCGTTGAGATATACATTCTCATCTTTGGGTCGAAGGAAAGAAACGTTCCCCGCGTGCTACACGTCTAATAATCAGTCTACGAAGCGACAGGCATGGAAGGGATAAATGTGTAGGAGAGATTATGTTCTTATCCTGAGTGGGCGTCCGCAATTCATGCTGATCAAGTAGCACGATACCGTGCAGCAGTGACCCTGGATGTCCACCTCGATCGTGTATTAAAGATTAGCCTCTCCCTTCCACGTACGGATACACTCGCAGTTGAGGTGATGGGGGGTGATATCAATGGCAAGGGGGATCTCGCAGCGGGACCGGTTCGAACAGAACATCCTGAAAATCAGCCTCCCCAATCGACACTGGATCGGGCAGGAACTCCACGATAGTGTCGGGTCCACCCTCACCGCCGCACTGCTTCAGTGTCGCCTGCAGGCGCAGCACCTCCGCGACGGAAAGCAAGTATCAGCCGAGAAGCTGGATGAGATTGCGGCGCTCCTCCTGGAGTGCAGCAGGCAGGTGCGATGCCTGTCGCGCGGTATGAGCCTGATCCACATGCACCAATGGGGTCTGGAAGGAGCCCTCTCGGAGCTTTGTGGAAGCGTTCAGCGCTGCGCTGAAGTGAATTGCCTACTGGATCTGAAAGAACCGATTGAGATCGCATCGGAAGACGCACTACAGCTCTACCGGATCGCGCAAGAGGCGGTCAACAACGCTCTCAAGCATGCCCGGGCCTCCTTGATCATGATCCGCCTGCATCGACGAAACGACCAGCTGATACTGTCGATCGAAGATGACGGGATCGGGTATGATCCGGCAGAAGCCGGTAGCGGTGGTATCGGGTTGCGCACTATGGAGCACCGGGCGCAGTTGATCGGGGCATGTTTCGATATCCAGGGGGTACGGGGGAAGGGGACGACGCTGTCGTGCATGCTTCCGCTGGCTGGACCTCAAGTCTCGGTTCAGGTGGACCTCAAGTCTCGGTTCAGGTTAGAGAATCAGCGTAACGGTCACTTCCAGTGGCTTGCCCCAGGCAGGCACTGGCGAACGGGTCGCGAAGGCTATCTCGGAAATGAGCGCTCTGAGCCGGAGAACGCGACCGTAGACGAGTTTATCACGGATTTTTGAAAAGAGCTTCCGCGCTGGTGCGGCCAGACGCTCCGACACGGCTGCATAGTGTGCAGAATAACGTACCGAAACGAAGCCATGCAGGGGCCTTGTAGGTCCGCCTCTCTAGACATATTCCATTACGAATGAGGCAGACTATTATGATGACTAAACGCGTATTGATCGTAGATGATCATCCGGTGATCGTCCGAGGGCTTCAGGAACTGATAGAAGAGGAAACCGAATTGACTGTGGTAGGCCAGGCAGGCACTGCCCAGGAGGCCATACAGGCCATTGAGACTTCCTACCCTGACATCATTATTGTCGACATTTCACTGCCGGGCAAGAACGGGATTTCGCTGATCCAGGATATAAAGGCGCGCTGGATCTCCTTGGCGATCATCGTCTTTTCCAGGCACGATACGCTGGACTATGCAGAGAGAGCCTTACGCGCCGGTGCCATTGGTTATATCGCTAAGGACGATGCGCCAGCCTCCATCATGACGGCCATCCGATATGCCATGAGAGGCAAGGTCTTTCTCAGCAGCGAAATCAACGAGCGGCTCGTGCACCGCTTGACCTACCATGCCCGGTCAGATTCAGGGTCATTAGCCGATCTGCTCAGCAACCACGAGCTTGAAGTCTTCGAAGCAATCGGGAGGGGGTACGAAACGGCCGAGATCGCAGACCTGCTCCACGTGAGCCCACGAACGGTCGAGTCGCACAGGAGAAACATCAAGGAAAAGCTGGGCATCACGGGGCTGACCGAACTTGTCCGGAGAGCCGTGCTCTGGGTGGAAGGCCAGCCGATGCCGCTAAACCAACCGGATTCTCAACGGACGAGCTTGTTCTCTTGATTGTGTTCACGCGTTCGTTCACATCCTCGGGGATACGCGCCCTGGCATATCTCGGTAATCGGCGAACTGAAAATGCTCAGTCGAGGCGCCTCATCAATTTGCCCTGTCATTATTAAGCTCTTGTTCCAGCCGCGCGAAGGCCTGCATCCGGTGCTGCAGGTCTTCCGCCTCGAGTTGCCAGAGGAGTTTCTGCGGGTGAAGGTTGAGGGAGAACAGGTTTTCGAGCATGCGGCGTGCGGCGTCTGCTTCGGCGGCAGACCGAGGGTGGCTCCGAACGTCCATATAGTATTGAAGCGCAGTGGAAGGAAGCACGAACGTAGTTTCAGGAAAGGCAAGCGCACGCGCATACCGAGCCGTGTTATAAGTGGTGTGCTCGCCGACCAGGTCGGTCCATAGGAGACGGAGTGGAAGTGCCCCCCGGTCGGCGACTGCGCGGAAGCGCGCGCTGCCAAGCAGGTGCCGGTGCGCCTCGTAGGTGCATGTCGCACTCCCAATCGCTACACGGCCGTGTAGCGCCGCGGCCGTATCCGCCCGGCTAACGTCAGTCTGCATGATCTGCTCCAGCAACGGATCGATGAGGGTGTCAATAGGACTGAGCGAGCAGGAGATCGCCGTCTGAATGCCCCCGAGGGGGAGGTCCTTCGCCATCCGCTCTTCGAGTCCTTCAAGAAGGGCCTCGGCTGCCTCGCGGTAGCGTATCGGGCTAAAGATCTGGGCGACGCTGATGTTGACCCCGGCGGCCACGAGCGGTCGGACGGCCTCCAGGCCGGGAGGCGTGGCAGGTACTTCGATCAGGACATTTGGACGAAGCACGGTGCTCCAGAGTCGATGGGCCTCCCCGATGATACCTTCAGTGTCAAAGGCAAGCCGAGGAGATGTCCACCAACTCACATATCCTTCGGTGCCGCTGGTCCGAGCGTAGGCCGGTTGAAAGAGGCCGGCCGTGCGCTGAATGAGCGTGACCACCGATTCTTTCGTGTCGTGTGTGGTACGACCGTTGGGTGTGCCTACGCGTTGTACTGCATCCTCCAGCATTGTATCTAGTGCCTGCCTCACCCTGCAAAAGGAGGCAGGGGTGATTGCTGCCCCCGACACATCATGGTTGCGGGCAAGCCGCTCGAACTCGCCGGAAGTAGCCAGATCCGGCGACATCACCTCAAGCCAGAGAGCGCACGCCATAGTTTCGTCACGCTTCGTTGCCTGGAAGGGCAGCCTGTTCGTTTGCCTTCGAGGATCGAGGCACCGGCTGGGAAAGCTGTAACAGGCCGTGACGCCCACGGAACGTGCGGCAACACCGCATGTGTGGTGGGGTAGTGGCCACGAGCAAACGCAAGGCTCGTTTATTACAAATTCGGGGGACGCGTGGTATTGAGCAGCATACATCACCCGAACTGGGCCTGCGGGGAAGGAGGAAGTGTCCCTGCGAGAATGTCTTAGAGCGCCTGCGTGTAGCTCTCTCTCTACGGCGGGAGTCTTATTGTTTTAGGCGAATTCAGATAAGGGATCTGCACACGGGCGCTGTTTCGGCTCTGGGTCACTTCAGGGAAGCAGATGCGGAATTCGCGTAGGCTTACGGGATACGCGCATGGCGGACTCGGTCCAATCCTCAGGACCAAGTCACACGATTCCGTGCACGTGTGGCGCAGGCTCTGCGGTAAAATAGACGTGCACCGAACGAGATGACCGTCCAGCCAATGCAGCAACAGATCAGTAAGCGTAATCCTGTGGACGACTGGCGTGCAAACGACGCAGGGGTCGCAGGAGAGCAATCCATCCGTGTTCAGGAGATCGGGGCCGTCGCACCGAGTCCCCCCTCATTTCGTCTGGCATCCGGTTTCGGGTGGTCCATTTCTAGAGCCTGTCGCCACCGCCTACTCAGCACGCGGCTCTATTGCTTCACCTGACATCCTTACTGGATCACGAGGTACAGCATGGTCTAGAACCAAGATGCTTCGAAAGCTCAGCCGAGGTGTCCGGAGCGCAACCTGTGCGACGTGTCCAGCGAAGAGGGAGATGTGCATGAAAAGGATGTTCGATATCGCCTTCCTTCTCGCGTGGCTGCTGCTTGCTAATAGCGCCCTTCAACCTGATCCGCTGCCATCCTGGAACGAGGGACCCGTCAAGGAAAGCATTCTCTCCTTCGTTGAAAAGGTAACCGACGATGAGAGTCAAGATTTCGTACCGCCGGAAGAGCGAATTGCCGTTTTCGATAACGATGGTACCCTGTGGGCTGAGCAGCCGCTGTATTTCCAGTTTTTATTCGCGATAGACCGCGTGAAGGCGCTCGCGCCCCAGCATCCGGACTGGCAGAACGAGGAGCCCTTCGCATCGCTGCTCAAAGGCGATATGAAGGGCGCGCTGGCCGGCGGTGAGCACGGATTGCTGGAACTGATTGCCGCTACGCACGCGGGTATGACAACCGAAGAGTTTGAGATGATCGTACAGGAATGGCTCGCGACGGCGAAGCATCCTGAAAGCGGGCAGCCGTTCAGCCACATGGTCTATCGGCCGATGCTCGAACTACTCGTCTACCTGCGCGCCAGAGGCTTCAAAACCTTCATTGTTTCCGGCGGCGGTGTGGAGTTCATGCGCGCATTCGCCGAGCAGGCCTACGACATTCCGCCCGAGCAGGTGATCGGCAGTACGGGCAAGCAGACGTTCGAAATACGCGACGGCGAGCCGATGTTGATCAAACAGCCGGCCGTCGATTTTGTCGATGACAAGGAAGGTAAACCCGTCGCCATCCAGAGAGTCATCGGCCGCCGGCCGATTGCCGCCTTTGGCAATTCCGATGGCGACCTGCAAATGCTTCAGTGGACTTGCGCCGGCGATGGCGCGCGCCTCTGCCTCTATGTCCACCACACCGATGCCGAACGCGAATGGGCCTACGACCGCCAGTCGCCTATCGGCCAGTTAGACAAAGGACTGGAAGAGGCTCGTACCGAGGGCTGGGTGGTAGCCGATATGAAGCGCGACTGGAAACGCGTGTTCGCTTTCGAGAGATAATCCGAGTCGTACATGGACGAACCACGCTCCCCTGCGAACTCATCGTCTGGTTCGAAAAGCGTCGAGCTTTCGGCACGGCGTACGGGCATGTCGTTCCAACGCACCCGCATGTCCGCCGACAGGACACTGATGTCGGTGATTCGCACCTCACTGTCGCTGATCACATTCGGCTTCACGATTTTCGAGGGTTTCAGAAAACTTGTGCAGGCGGGTGCGCTGGCCGAAGCCCATGCCCCGCGCAATTTTGGTCTCGCACTTGTCGCGCTCGGCATTGTGTTGCTGACACTTGGTATTTACTTCCACGTGCGATTCATGAATGGGCTGCGCCAGGAGCGCAAGCAGATGAAGTCGCTTGGACTCATTCACGGCGAGAGCATCTTCCCACCTTCGATGACGCTGGTGACCGCTATCCTCCTCCTTCTAATCGGCATTATCGCGATTATCAGCATGGTCATTCGCTTTTAGCGGTTCGGGTAACGCGTATGCCAGGTGGGCCGGCGAGGAACTGCCTGCGGAAGCGGAGCGAGGTTCGCCGCAATGAACCGAGTTCTTATAGATGTATCGGGGGGGTAACGAAAGGAGGCAGCGTGGCAATACAAACCTTATCGGCACGAACTGCGGCGAAGGATCCGGGGAGAAGAGCACTGCTCTCAGGTGAAGCAACTCGCTCGATACGGACACCAGACCCTGGAAGTATCCTCCAATCCACCAGGCACGCCAGATCAGTTTCGCCCGTGAAGCTGACCGCAGATGTCCGCGCTCGAGTCAGATAAATTTATCTCAACGACTAACGTGGCGTGAGGTAGTGTGGATATGCGAGGCAAGTACAGAAGAATAGCGGCAGTCCTCATCACATCAGGCATGTTCTTCCTTGTCCTCGCAGGCGACGCACAGGCCCAGTTTAGAGGCCATTACATCCCAGGTTTCACGGGCCTTCAGAACGGCACGCAGGCACCGCCGGGGATCGGCCTTTTCACGCCCGTTTATTTCTATACGACCGACGACCTCAAGAACGACGAAGGCGAGTCCATCGGGGGAGATGCCCGCATCAATTCTTCGTTTATCGGTCTGGGCATCGCCTGGGTGACAAACGCCAAAATCCTGGGCGCAAACCTTGGAGGCTCGGTACTCCCGATCGCTTTCGCAAAGTCGCGCATAGAGAGCGACTCCCTGGATGTTTCCGACCCCTTTGCGTTCACCGACATTTACGTACAGCCCATACAGCTTGGATGGAAGACGCAACGCGCAGATTTCGTCGTGGCGTACAACCTCTTCCTGCCCACCGGGGAATGGGAGTTCGGGGGCGACGACAATGCGGGGCTAGGGATGTGGTCGAACCTCTTTCAGGCGGGCACTACGCTGCGCCTCGACGCCGAGAACGCATGGACGTTCTCAACCCTGGCCAGCTACGAGATCCATTCCGATAAGGAGGACACTGACATCCAGGTCGGCGATATCCTGACACTCGAAGGTGGCCTGGGGAGAACGTTTTTGAAAACTAAGATGGCGGGAGAGACGCCCGTACCCTCGCTTGTGGCCAACGTGGGTCTCGTCTACTACAGCCAGTTCAAGGTCACTGCCGACGAAGCAGGAATACTCACACCACGTCTCGGGGAGTTGAAGGATCGTGTCTACGCCGCGGGCTTGGAGGGCAATGTCGTCATCCCGCAGTCCCGGCTTTCGCTGGGACTGCGCATCGAGCGCGAGTTCGGAGCCCGCAACCGCACGCAAGGCTGGGCCTTCATGTTCACCGCGGCTTACGTGGTCAAGTCGCTGGCAACGGACTAGCCATGAGCCGAGAAGACCATAATGAGCGCGACGGATCCGGATTCGACGGCGGCGGCTCGTCCGAGGAGAGCCGCCATCGGACTCGCGCGAAGGAGTGGTTCCAACCCGCAAAGGGCCGCGTATTACGGACCGCGAGACCGAGACGCGCATGGTGATGGCACGGCGGTGAGGAACGGCATACGTAGGGAGGCACTGACCAATACTTCCACGACACGGCCGATGACTTCGCATTCGGCAAGTTTAATTACATGAGGCACTTAGACGGTGAGGAGGAAAGTCATGGCAAACCGAACCAACTCTTCCGGGAGCAAACCCAACATCCTGGTCATTTTTGGCGACGACATCGGCCAATCGCAAGTCAGCGCATACACGAGAGGCTTGATGGGTTATCGAACGCCCAACATCGACCGCATCGGAAACGAAGGCGCTATTTTCACCGATGCCTACGGGCAGCAGAGCTGCACGGCGGGCCGCGCCGCCTTTATCCTCGGCCAGGAACCGTTCCGAACTGGCCTGCTCACTATTGGCATGCCCGGCGATCCACATGGGATTACCGACTGGATGCCGACCATCGCCGATGTGCTGCGTACTGTGGGCTATACGACCGGCCAGTTCGGGAAGAACCACCTGGGCGACCGCGACGAGCACCTGCCTACCAATCACGGTTTCGACGAATTCTTCGGCAACCTCTATCACCTCAACGCCGAAGAGGAGCCCGAGGGCTATTTCTATCCCAAGGATCCGGAGTTCAAGAAAAAATACGGGTCGCGCGGCGTGATCCACTCATGGGCACAGCCGGACGGCACGCAGAAGATTGAAGACACCGGACCACTCAGTACCGACCGCATGCCGACGATCGATGAAGAGTTCCTGGGGGCGGCACAGAAGTTCATCGATAACGCGGTGAAGGCGGACAAGCCCTTCTTTGTCTGGATGAACACCACGCGTATGCACGTGTTCACGCACTTGAAACCGGAGTCGGTCGGCCTCACCGGCAAAGGGTTGGAGGCCGACGGCATGGTCGAGCATGACGGGCACGTCGGGCAGCTCCTGAAGCAGCTTGACGATCTGGGCATAGCCGACAACACCATCGTCGTCTACACCACCGACAATGGTGCCGAACTTGCGCTATGGCCCGATGGTGGCATGACTCCCTTTAAGAGCGAGAAGGGCACGACGTGGGAGGGCGGCTTTCGCATTCCAATGCTGGCGCGCTGGCCCGGCGTCATCGAGCCTGGCACCGAAAGCAACGAAATCATCTCGCTGATCGACTGGTTCCCGACGCTGTGCGCAGCGGCCGGTGTCCCCGACATCGTCGGCAAGATGCGCCAGGGCTTCAAGGCCGGGCGCAAGACCTTTAAAGTTCACCTCGACGGCTACGATTTCGGTCCGTACTTCCGTGGCGAAGCCAAATCAGGCCCGCGTGACTCGATCATGTATTTCGATCAGTCAGGCAATCTCAACGCCGTCCGGGTCCATGACTGGAAAGTTAGTTTCGCGGTAATGAGCGGCAACATCGCCACGGGAATGCGCAACATCACAAATTGGGCAGGCATCACCAATCTCAGGATGGATCCCTACGAACGTGGCATGGAAGAAGGTGGTGAGCACATGAAGTTCTATGCCCAGCAGATTTGGCTGTTGGTGCCCATTCAAGAGAAGATCAAGGAGTTCTTCAAGGACTTTGGTCAGTTCCCGAGCCAAGAGGGCTCCGCGCTCAATGCGGGCGGCATAGGCTATGATCTGTTGCGGAGGATGGATGCGATGAATCGGCTCAAAGAAGTTGAGACCATCCATCCGATCGGTGCGGCGACCTGATCTGACAGGGAAGCCGGTTCTCCGTACGAGACGATGCTTCCACGTGCCACGCCGAGGCGTGGCACGTCTTGTCCGGCCCCACGCCGACACTTATGAGTATGGCACAACCGGCAATCGATCTGCTGGATTCACTTTTTACTAACGTGGGCCCCGTCTACTACAGTCAGCTCAAGCTTTCCAGCGGTAAGGGAGAATAGCTGACGCTGCTCGTTGATGGGAAGAAAGATCGTGACCCCGGCCTGGGTGTAAGGCCCATGTCATCATCCCGAAGTGTCTACGTGTTCAAGTCGCTGGCGAGGGACGCGCCATGAGCCGAGATGCGGCCATCGTGAACACAACGGATCCGGATTCGACGGCGATGGCTCGTCCGAGGAAAGCGACCATTGGACCGGCGCCGAGGAATGGTTCCAACCCGCAATAAGGCGGCCGAAGCCAGAGGTGATACCCCACCATAACCAGAGGTGATACTCCCCATGAATAAGAATAAAGAAAAGGCGAATGTGAAAAAGGATGGGCAGCAGGTAAAGAGGAAGAGGACGACGGCGCTCAAGGAATACAAACCTGGAACCGCATTCACCGGCGTGATCGGCCGGACGTTCGACACGTCATCGCCCGCGTGGCCCGAGCCGCTGCGCGCGAAGGCTGGCGCGCCCAACGTGCTCTTCATCGTTCAGGATGATACGGGCTACGGCCAGCTCGGCTGCTACGGCAGCCCAATCAAGACCCCGAACCTCGACGCGCTGGCGGCACCTGGATGCATATCAGGCACACCAGATTGCCTGGCAGGCTTTTCCAGGAGTGCCCCGGGGCGAACGTCCGTTTTTGTTCAGCTTAGATGACCGGGGAACGCACCAGAGCCTGCTCGTGCAGAGCACGTGCGAGCCGGACTGGAGCTTTCTTGGTGGTGACGGGCACGCCGAGACTAAAACGTTCGATCCGAACCGGATCGACGTCGGAACGTCGCTGCGCTTTTTCGTGCGTGCCAATCCGACGGTGGATCGGCAGGGGTTTCGCGACGGGAGAAAGCGCCGGGTAGCGGTTGGCACCAACCGTGAACTTACGGCAGAACGTATGGGAATAGCAGTGGATGAGGTTCCAGCACGGGATGAGCAGTTGAGACTGTGGCTGCAGCGTAGGGGAGACGTGGGCGGCTTTCATATCGAAAGCTGCATCGCGGGTCCGACAGTAGCCCGGACGATTGTACGTCCAGGGGAACGCAGGACAGGGAGGCCACCGATGACGATACACGAAGTTGAACTGACGGGCGTGCTCCGCATTACGGAGCAACCTACTTTTGCTCGTGTATGCGCTGCCGGTATCGGACGGGCCAGGGCCTTCGGGTACGGATTGATGATGGTTCGTCCGGCAGCGTGATATGTGCTGTGGAGTAGGGGGAAGGTGTCCTGATTTCGTGTAACGGACTTGTTACCGACAGGAAAAAAGCGTTCTTTGACGTCATGATACGTCTTTTTGTGTGTTTTTTAAGTCTCGTCCCTGTGCACGCAGGGATGATCCCGACGAGAACGGCGCCGGCGTACGCCACGCCGACTCGTCCCTGTGCACGCAGGGATGATCCGTCGCCATTGGTGTCCGTCCACTGGAGCATCTGCTCGTCCCTGCGCATGCGGAAATGATCCCTTCGCATCGAGGGCGACCTGCTGCCCATCCACCTCATCCCAGCGCATGCACGGGTGATATCCAGCGGATGTTTTCCTCGAAGATGTCGGCGAACGCGCCCCTGCACAAGTGAGGATTCTCCGAGTGGCGTGCCCTTGCTGGGCTTGCAGCCGAATTAGTCTCGCGCGAGACAGACAATTAAACAGCTCGGAGGGAGTGAGGTGGAGCCTGATGACAGGTACGTTCCCGGACATCCATCGCACGGCGTTGTGGATGCCGCAAAAAAACAATGCGTCCGTCACCCGCAGTCGATGACGGACGCCCCCGCTCCCTCGTTGTCCGGTTCTTCGCTACGATACGTTCTTTGCGACCATCTGACCCTTCCTGTTGACGTAGCCACTGGCTGTAACAGTCCGCTCGAAGAATTTCGAACCAGGGGTTCCGCGGATCTTCGATACGTCCATGGTCATCGCTTCCTGAAGGCTCTTGACTTCGATACGCGATGATCCGTCTTGCGCCTCATCGGAGACCCAGTACGAGGACCTGTACAGACCGCCCCAGACGCGGAACGATCCAGGGCGTACTCGTTTTTTCGTCTTGTCGGGGATGTGCCCTTTCCATTCATCATGCCGGCACTTCACTCCTTCTAGCTGAGCGACATGGCGCATCGTGAGCTGCGCGAGTTCGATCGCCGCGCCCTCGCCAACGCCATCGGCGGCGACCCACATCGTGGAGAAGATCTTCCTGTCCCTCTGTGCCCACGTCAGGTGGACGACGTGGAACAGCGGCCGCGATTTCTGGTGTCCCGCAGCGGACGGAGCCGTTTCGGAGTTGCGGGATGCCGGCGCGGCCTTTGAGGCGGAGCCGCTGAGCTTCTCCGGCCTGACGACCACCAGATCGTCCTTCGTGGTGGTGCTCACTACAGCCTGCGATTGAGTTCGCCTCCAGATGCGTCCGATCAGGGTGTTGATCGTGGGCCGGTCACCTTGTACCGGTCCTCGTGGGTGCGCGGGAAGTAGTTTGTTCTTAAACATGTTGATACCCGCCCTCGCGGGAAGCTTAGGTTTTTGTTCGCCCGCCAACGCGGACATCATGGTGCCAAGCTACCCCGGCCAACGAGGCTCGTCTGTGAGAACGGTTCCCACTCTTGAAAGTTTTTGAATAATGGATAAGACTATAAGTTATAGCGGGTTACGCGATGCGAGCGGTAGGTGCGTCTAAAAAACGTAGCCCGCAATCGCCACCCAGTTTCATGAACGACTCTACATCTAGGAATAGCTCATGGTTAATCGAAGGAAGAGTCGCGAAACAGGACAGGCGATAGGCTACCGTGCAGTTCATTCTGCCATCTTACAGAGGACGTAGGCTGCGTTCGTCCGATGCGTTCGCGCTACAACATACCCGGAGATGGACGCGCGGACACGGAATATCATACCTCTCGGACTGATGAATGGCATTTGAATACCTGGGCGCGATGTAGATCAGAGGGAAATAGAATCCGGGCCTTCGAGCAAAGAGGAGTCTCGCGCGAGACAAAACAGCGAAGAGGGGTCCTTCGTCAGGACCCCTCTTCGCTGATCAGTCTATCGCCCCTTCTCGGATGTGCCCCTCCACAGCGTAGACATCTTGTGGCTCCTGCGTGCGGTTCGGACCGTCCGCCCAGCCCAGGTCGTGGACGGCCTTGACAGAGAGGCTGCACTCGGAGCCGGGCGGAGCGAGTTTCCGAATAAACTCCTCCTCACGAGCCTTGACGCCTTCTATGGCCTCTTTCACGGTGTTCGCGGCCAGCGGGATGCAGAAAGAGATCTTCACCGATCGCTCTCGATAGTCAGTGCCGAATTCGACGGCCTCGACGAGGAACTCACGCACGTAGACATTGTGGCGGGAGAGGAGGCCATAGACCTTCGCACGGCGTGCTTCGTACGGTCCCGACATCATAAGATCACGCAGGCGATGCCACTCCGACCCCAGAGGCGGCCCAGGAAAGGGGAAGTCAGGAATCCCGAGGGCAGCCTCAAGGCGCGTCTTGAAGTTGTACCACGGCCGACCGAGCCAGAATGCGGCCGTCACGCCGAAGAGGCGGCGCCGGTATCTTGCGCCAGGATCGGCGTGTCCGGTGAGCCGGTGCTCGAGTCGTCGGAGGAGAGCTTCGAAGAGGTTGTCGAACGCTTCCTGCTGATCGGCGTCGCTTCCCGTGAAGAGGCGCTGTTCAAGCCGATCCAGGATCCTGCGGAACGGCCACGCCGTCGAGGCGCGGAAGTACGCGATGGCAGCCTTCTCAGCCGCCAGTTGCTCAGGTGCGATCATTTGATGTATGATCATGGCCAAAAGACCGGTACCACCGCCCCAGCATGGCCTGTGCTGCGGGCGTGGGAGCATGCGCTCCCGGTAGGCGCCGGTCGCTGCGGGCGACTCTGCCCGCTATTCGTAGACGAGGCCCAGTCTGCGCCGGATATCGCGGATGACGGGTTTCATGCGCTCGGCCTGTTCAGCCTCCCAGGCCCATGAGGCGCGGAGCTGCTCGTCATAGGTCCCGCTGCGTAGCTCCTCGGCCGTGAGCTCGTCCAGCTTCGGGAACGGGTTTACCGGCTCGGCAATGGGGATGAAGATGACGCCCGGCCGGGCTCGTGCGGCCGCCAGGTACTCATCGCGCGTGTAGCGACGCCCGGAGTGGGTGTTGACGTAGAGGTCGCCTTCGACGCGGAAGAACTCGATCCCGCTCTCGGCTTCTGCGGCATTTGCCTAGAGGGCGGCAAGGCGTTTCTTCAGGCTCAAAGGAACTCCTCCTGCTGGGCTTTCTTCTCGAGGGCGGCAAGCCGGGCCTCGAACTCGGTCGCCTCGACGAGCTTCGCGTAGGCAGCCGCTGCCTGCGTGATGGCGTGCACTGCCCTCAGGCGCAGATCGGACTTTTCGCTCTCGTCGGTGAGCACGTCTTCGGCGGCCCCGATGGCCTTCCAGAGGGTGAGGCGGACATCGGAGAGATCGCCAGCGCGCCTGATTCTAGTGGATCGACGTGCCGCACGGGCTTTGTGTGGCGAAGGGTTCGGCATGGTACCCCCCCGGGTTTTATACGGGACTGCCTCGAAGACAATCATGCGGCAGGGCGTTGGTGGTGGACAAAAAGATACAAGGGCGCAGAAGCTCGCCAAAGAAATGCTGGGCTCCGATCCAACCTATGTTTTTAGCCGTTTTCGGGTGCTACGCCGCTCGGTTTTCGTTTTTTTGGCCGCCGGCGGAAGGTTGTTACCATGGGGCTCCATTCACCAGGGCCAAACCCGGATCAACAACCATGACCGACAACGCTGCCTCCGGCGACGAGTTGCGCTCGAAGGCCTCTCTCCATACCTCTCTAAAGGGGATGCACGCGAACGCGGTTCAGCCAGAGACCATCGAGCCGGTCGATACGATCACGTTGGCGACCGTTCCTGCTGGGGAGATTGAACCTGTACTCGCAGCGGCTCCCCGATTCGAGAGCCACTTGAGGCCCTCAAGCAGTATACCCGAAGCCCTGATGAGGGTGGGCGAGGCACAGACTCGGCCTTCACCCGCATGGACTGCTCCGCTGTATGCTGGAGATGTTTCTTCGGGCGGTGATGACCACACCGTAAACACGTCTCAGGTCGTCGATGCCGCGATCGAGGAGCCCTGCCCGCTGACGCGCACACGCTCCGAACACAATCCTCTTTTTGATGCTAAAGCATGTAGGACATTCAGGGTGAACAGAGGGAGAGCACAGGAAATCGTCCGGCAAGGGAGCAAGATCTGGAGAGGAAATCAGCTGGAGCGGGAGTGTGCCGCGTCTGTGTTGCGGGTCCGGAGGCCGGAATATTGGTTTCGTCGCAAAATAGGTGGGCGAATCGCGGCGGAGGAGCCTCGGCGCACCGGCGCAGGGATATGGCTGCCTCGTTCGGTAGTAGAAGACGTGGGCTTCCGTACTCGGAAGGGGAAGGTGAAGCACGACCTGTTCTTCATCGCGCGGGCGGCTCTCCTCTTTAAGCTCTACGGGCGAGAGGCAGGGGTACTGCCGTACCGGCAGGGCTTTGAGATCGAGGTCGAGGAGGGTGCTTTCGTCAGCTCGGAGCAGGCTCTGATCGAGAGCGCATATGCCCGGCTCTACAAACGCATCATTCCGCCAGACCCGCTCCGCGATGCGGACTTCAAACGGTTTTACGAGCGTTGCCACAAGGATTTCGTCAGGCGCATTTCTCCGGCCGAGCCGTCTGCTCACCGCAAGCAGTATCTCTTCGACATCGGGCCAGCAGTATCAGAGGAGCACGTCCCTGGGAAGTCGCGCGACCTCTTCGGGAAGAAATGGACATTGGCTCCGGAACTCATCGAGGTGAGCGCGGCGCTGCCTGCGTCGAGGCCGCGTCCAATGGTTCTGTGTTCTGTGCCCCCTCAGGAGCCTCCGGAGGACGAGTTCGTGGATGTCATAGGCTATCTCGAGTCTGTGGTAGCCTACGAATGCGGACTACACCGGGCATTCACCCACGCGGTGACGCGCTCATCGCTGAAGGCGAGGGGCCGGGTCAGCCGCTACCTGGACTGGATGCGAAGGCAAGCTCAAGATCGGCAGGGGTTTCGGCATGTGTCCGTTGGTGCTTTTCGAGAGCACGAGGGAGACTCGGAGCATGCGGACCGGCGCGCCTGCTACGTTCCCTTTCTCGTCGCTGACATCGACGTGAAGACCTCCGTCGACGCGCGAGAGAACTTACGGCTGGCGTACTGCTACGCTCGCCTCCTCGTCGAGCGGCTTGTCGCGCTGGGATGCGACTCCTTGAGGCTCGTCGTGAGCTACACGGGCGGAGGTGGTTTCCACGTGCGAATTCCGGCGGGCATGCTCGGCAACCCACTTTTCCGAACGGGGAGCGACGCCAAATGCATCATCTCACGGCTGTTTGGCCGGATCACGAAGGGCGTGGAAGGGCCGGTAGGGTCGCTTACCGAGTTCCTGGACGAGCACGTTTTCTCGCCGAACGTGCTTATCCGAGCCGTAGGGTCCGAGCACGAAGACGCGCTAGGGGAGCACGGCGAGCGCCAGTACTGCGTCGCGTTCACAGGGGAAGAGTTCTTGGGCTTGGATCTGGCGCTCATCGAACAGTACAGCCGGTTCTATAGTCCATTTCGCTTGCGCCGGCCGGAGGAGGCCGCGGCGGTGCCCGCGCTTGTGGAGATGGCCATCGTGGCGGCGATCGAGGTGGAGCAGGTCGACCGGCCGTGGCAAAACAAGGGCATTATTGAGGCCATCAGAGACGGCGTGGGGAAAAGCGAGTTGTATGCGGCCGGCCGCCGAGGACGGAAGCAGGCGGCCTTTCAGTATGCACTCTGGCTCATCACGAGGCGGAAGGGATCGCTCTCACTTGATGAGGCCTGGGCAGAGTTAGAGCAGTAGAACGTGCAGAACTCCCCTCCACTCGGACAGCACGAGAAAGACCGCCCGGACGCGCTCCGTCGCCAGTTCGAGGGAGCCGCGAGGTGGGCTATGAAGGGGGGGCGACTCACGGCTACTCTAGAGCAAGATCCCGTACTGCAAAAGTGGTTATCAGCAAGGGAGACGAGGGGGCGGGTTATGCAGCATCGACATGCCGATCGAGGGAACACACGCGCGGGTGTAGAGGGCTTCGGAGCCGACCTCGAAGCAGTTGCTCGTTCGGCGACTCGAATCCCACGAATACCTGCGGCGGAGATCGAGGGCTCGGTCATTGAGAATGTGTCTACTGATAATCCTTTGACGCCACAGGCGAGCGTCCACCACGTGCCAGCGAGAAGCTGTTTCTTCACGGCGGCCATTATGTGTATACCGGTAGACGTTATTCTTTAAAAGGCCGCATCGAAGTGTCTGTGGCCCTGTGTCCAGGCATCGCAATTCTCACCGGGAGATCGGCACCATAGGCGTGAAGGCCGGGATCGCCCCGGCCGACGCACATCTGCCAACCCAACATGACAGACGAGAATTACACGGACGCTGCCTTCAGCAAAGGTCTCTCCGAACTCTACACCGCCACGCTCACCGCCATCCATCACCTCGGCGCACCCGAGATCCTCCGCGCCATTGACGAGTTCACCACGCCCGCGCTCGCCGACTTCGAAGACGACGCAGACCTCCACAACAGACTCAAGACGTTTCTGTCTCAGGCGAATGAGATAGCCGCCCCGAAAGGCACAGAAAGAGAAAGATGCAATATACGCTCCCGGCCTGCGCCGCCTCGGAGAGGCAATCCAGCAGGTCCTGAAGGACGCACCGGGCAGCTCTCAACCTCTTTCGGGGAGAGGCGACGACCTGTGGCAGCTTCTGCAGGCGCCCTTTCGCCTGGACGAGGTGGAGCTCTCGGACCTGCGCCTCGATCCCGAAGCGCGGACTGGGACCGCCACACCGATCGTGAAGGCCGAGTCGCTCGTGGAGCGGCTTCAGCGCGTAGCCTCTCCCTCCGGCTGGAGCGTGGACTTTCACTGGACGCGTGGCGGGACGATGCGTTGCTGCCTCGACGTGCTCGGGGCCTCGCGAACGGGCGTAGCGCATGGGGGCGACCTCAACGACGCGGCCGGACGGGCGCTCCGCTCGGCTGCACGCCTCTTCGGGATCGGGCGAGGACTCCACGGCGAAGCCGTCGTCGCAGTCGAGGTGGACGAGCACGGACTCGTCATGAACGAGGAGGAGATCTCGCGCTCGATGCTACGGGCCGGCGTCATCGCAGCGTGAAAGCCACGGAGGGGGCGCCTTGCCCCCCTGCTTCTCCTTTCATATTACGTCAAGCCCATCCCAAAAACGTTGACCTTCGACCAAGATCCTGTCCTCGGAATTGACCAATTCAAGCGAAATAGGGGCATCTCAGAAACCATCCCAAAAACGTTGACCTTTCGCTGTGAAACGGAAGTCCAGATTCCAGCCGCGTAGATCTCGAAGGTCTACCGGATGATCCCACCCGGAACGTAGCCGTGCAGGCGAAGAAGGTGCTCGATGACTTCCGACTTGTTCGTGCCGTGGACGTAGTAGCGGTGGCCCATCGCGAGGTCGAGCGAGGTGTCGACGTCGGAAGAGAGGACGAACGTCCGCCTGCGCCGCTCTCCCGGGCGCTCCGGGAAGGAAGGCGGCGAGGGATCGCTGGAGGTAGGCTCCGCGGCGCCGCGCGCCGGATCAGCCGGCGCTATTGTTTCTGTGGCGTTCGTGGACGGTGCTGTGCGTCTACTGAGTGGATATCGGGTTGCGCTGGAAGCGAAGAGGGCACTATAGGAGGCGTTCATACTATTGCATGGAAGGATTGGGAGGTGGATGTAAGGAGATCGTTGGCCCGCATGCAGTCCAGATTCGAGTCATCCCGTTTGTGTGCCGGTCCCCTGACATGTCTCGGGCGAGACTTTTATCGGGCAAGCGTGGGAAAACTTCCCATTTGCAGACACTACCCGACCATCTACATTGGGTTCTATTGACGACGAAAGCGGTCTTTGATCGTGTACTTCGGTGATAGGATCCATGAGTAGCAAAACGGATATTCCGCATAGACAAATTCAGGAGCAGTTTTCAAGCTTGGGGCTTCTGTTCGCATCCGCGTTAGAGCGTCTGGTTGATGCCGCCGAGAGCCTTGAGCAGGCGGTGGCACATACGGCAACTGTGAGGCCTTCGGTCTGTGCGTACTCCGGCACAGAGTCTATCACTTTCCAGGGTATCGACCCCTTCCGGCTCTACACGGTCGCATTTCTGGCAGATCGGTGGTCGTATGATCGACACGACACAGTACGAGAAATCACCCAAGATCTACTTCCACGTGCTCAGTGGAAAGGAGGTGTAATACGCTATCGTGGCGCGGATATCCTTCGGTACGAGGGATATAGTGAAGAGGAGATTTTTGGTGGGATGAGAGAGTCGGGTGTGGCCGAAGATCAGAATGGCGAGCAAGAGAGCCTTGTTCGATACGAGCCGGATTGGCATCCAGTTCAGCAGGTAGCCAAGAAGCGTGTCCTAAGCCGAAATCTTCCTACGTTTTAATCATGCCATTCAAGAAGAGAAATTCGCCGTTCTGGAAAGTCCGGCGAAAGAAACTGCGAGGATATGGTGATACGGGTACCCTGTCCACTGGTACCGTAGACTTCTCGGAAGCCTGCAAGATGGAGGATCTGCTGGAGCAACTTGCAGATCTCGAATACTTCGACCTGCTTGACGCACTGAAACCCCAGAGACGGGGAGAAACTGGACTGGTCGACCTCAAGACGCTGCTCACTGCTGCCCGTCGGCAACGTCTTCTAGAATTACGCCAGAGGATATTTGTGGGTGTTCCAGATGCGAGTCCTGAAGATTGCCCCTTGGAAGAGGTCATCCGAAGCTTTTCAGGAATCTGCAATTCGAAGAACGGGAAGCTGGGGTTGCGCCATCTGCTCCATTTAACGGTTGATCCGACTGGTCCGCGCTTAGCCCCTGGCGACGCACGGCTTGGCTGGCTAATGATTCCGAAGAACATCGACCAACTGATCGCCCACCTTCGGAAGAGTCATAAGGAGAACTCTATAAAGAACAGTCTCTGGACCGGCATCTCGAAGCTACTTCAATACTACGTTGGAGAGGAGAGAGCCCGAGGCATCCTGCGCCAGGCCGATCGGCCGCACGAGAAGGATGCAAGAGAGATTTCAACGACCGCTCTCGAACTCCACCGCTTGATCAACAGTATGGAGTTCGAGATGCGCATGTTCACGATCCTCGCTGCCTTCGGTATTGACAAGTCGCCAATACTCAAGTTGCGGGTTCGAGATTTTGACAGACTGACGTGGAAGCTCTCGTGATGGATACCAAGAACAAAGAAAGACCGCATCCCCTCGATCTCCCAGAAATCGCGGCGCTGGCCATCCTCGTACTGGCGGAAGGGAAGGGTGCCAATCAGAGGTTGTTCACGATGACGAGCTCGCAGGTGGGTCATCGCTGGCGGCTCGCCCGTGAAGCTGCAGACCTTACGCGGTCAACCGGATGGCACGATGATCTGCGAATCAAAGATCTCCGGCACACCTTCGGCGTCCACTACCTGCGTGCCGGAGGGAATATCGCGACGGCAATGGCGCGGTTCGGTCATCGCAGAGGAGAGCAAACTCTGGCCTACGCGAAACATGAGGCGCGTGGTAGGGACGATATGGAACGTGCGGCCGCGTCTATGGGATTGGGGCAGCTCCCGCGTGAACTCGAAGCAAAGCTCGCTCGGCCGGACGACATGGAAGGGGAGATCCCGGAAGTCCCAGTCTGGTGGTTTCACAGGCATGCCGGACCACAAGGGCGCGAGGCTGCGAAAGTGTACGCCAAGCGGGGTACAGCTGGATGGGCAGAGGACCCGAAGGGGTACAACCGGGAACGCATGCGGAAGAGCCGGGCTGCGGATCGCGAGAGGAGAGAGGCGGAGGAGCAGCTCGGAGTCGAACCTGCGGTTGACACCCATGCAAAAATGCCCAACCTGACGTCACGTCAAGCTGGGCATTTACAACGCAGTGCAGCCAGTGATTGTGCTGCTTTGAATGGTGCCCAAGACTGGAGTCGAACCAGCACGCCCTTTCGGGCACACGACCCTGAATCGTGCGCGTCTACCAATTCCGCCACTTGGGCAGCGACTTTATTGCCTCACCTCACGGTAGGACACGTAAAATACGGTGTCTTACGCAGGCCGTGCAAGCAAGTGGGCCATTATATCACGTTGCGAGATTCAAGTTCCTGAAAACTCAACAGGAACAGACGATCCATTCGAGTCACACGGGCGAGGCTGCCATGCAACCTGTACAGCAAAACGGAGTATATAGGCCTCACACGTGAGGGTGAACCCGCTTTGCAGCCAGGTTTTCACAGCCCCTTCGAACGCAGGCGCAAACTTCTATTGACAGGCGTTGTAAGAGGGTACTATCTTAGATGCCCCTTCGATAAGGGACTGCCCAAGACTACACTCCTCGGTAGCTCAATGGCAGAGCATGCGGCTGTTAACCGCAGGGTTGTAGGTTCGAGTCCTACCCGGGGAGCATATTATAAGCCCCTAAGCTATTGCAAACGCGCAGCTTAGGGGCTTATCCTTTTTGTTCAGGTACAGGAATAGGTACAGGTTCTTCTTCATCCTGTACCACTGTTGATCTGCACGTCGAAAAATCTGTGAGGCGCCCGGTCATGTAGGGTCTTCGAACGCCGGCGGCCGCTCGCCAGCCTCCAAATCCGGCTGAGCCCGTACCCACTCGACGACCGCATCTCTCAGAAACAGCGGACTGCGACCCACACGGAAGACCGGCAGGCTCCGCTCGCGCACGTAGGTGTCGACCGTGCTTGCCTTGACGCGAAGCAGTTCGGCGACCTCCTCCTTGTTCAGGATACCTTTCGTGCTCTCGAGTGCTCGGCGAATCACCGTCAGGTCCTCGGACACCTTGAAGAGTGCCCGGTCGACGGCCTCCTTGGCCGTGTCGTTCAGCAGATCGCGCAAGTCGTCCACGCTGAGCGTTACGACCTCGATCTTATTCTTGAGGTGAGCGCGAGTCATGATGATCTGCACGTGGCGGTTTGTGTGAGGTTGCCTGCCTCGGTGATCCATTCAGTTGAAAGAGCGTCTTGCCCTCCTGCTTGACCGGCGTGAACCCTCGGGTCAGGCTGAGATCGCCTCTCGCTTCGCACCAAGCCAGCATTTCGTGGTACGTGAACAGCTTTGCTGCTTCCCGCTGTGCATGCGGGAGCGGGTAGCCCTCCTTGATGGCCTGGACGAGCCAACCTGGGCGGCGAGGCGTCTCGTCTTCGGCGCAGAGCGCATCGTAGTGCTCGATCTGCTCTCGCACCTGACCAGCTCCGTAGTCCCGTAGCAGCCGGGTGGCGACCGGTGCATGCACGCCGCGTCGGATCAGCATCTCAACCAGATCTGATCCCAGATCAACAACAATAGGTGGTTCGCGGTCATCGCGCCGTCCGCTGTTGTCGATAGAGGGTTCCCTTGATGGTTCAATGTCGGTTCTGCCGGTCCCCCCGTTCCGGGGTACCCGGTCCTGCGGTTCCGCCCTCCCCGGTCCGGCCGTTCCGCCCCCCCGGTCCGTGCGTTCCTCCCTACCCCGGAACGCACGGACCGGGGTAATTTCTGCTTGACCCCGGTCCTGGAGTTCCGGGGTGTCGAGGCGCAGTGCGATGAGCTCGTAGACATTGCTCCGCCCCGGCCGTGAGATGCGGCGGACGAACCCGCTTTCTTCCAGGCGCTCCAGCACCTTCCGGGCGCCGCGGAGCGATTGGAGCTGACACTTCTGCTGAAGGGTCTCCACACTGGGCCAGCAGTACCCCTCGTCGTTGGCGTTGTCTGCCAGCGCCAGCAGCATCAGCCGGTCCGTCGGGTGCGACGGCTCCGGCGAATCCCAGACCCGTGTCATCCACCCGATGCTCATCGCTTCACGATTTCGCCGGCTTCCACTTTCGCGAGGAGGTCTTCAACCAGCTGGAGCGTTCCCTCTCCTCGCTGCCGACCGTTGAGGACGGCGGACACATGGGGGCGCGTTCTTCGGATTCTGCGAGCGATCCACGCTTTCGTCAGTCCCAGCTCCTCGACACGTTCCGCCGCGGATGCTACGCGCCGCTGATATGCCTTCGGATCAGGTATGGTGCTTGATCGGAAGTGATACGAAGATGTATTCTGTGCCATGAAACCTTTTGGCGTATAATTTGGAAGCACATATATTACACATTATAGCCGCCATGGCATAACTTGGCAACACTGCGTAATGAAAATATCTCGTGACGCTATAAAAGGTGATGCGATCAGCCGGGCCTTCACAGAGGCCATGACGCGTAAGGGCTATACGCAGGAGCAGCTCGCCGGGAAGATCGAGGAGCGCACGGGGCGCCGACCGGCGCAGAGCACCATCAGCAACTGGACACGCGGCACGAAAATCCCCAGCACCCAGATGCTTCCGGTCGTGCTGGAGGCCCTGGATCTGTCGTGGGCGGATATCGGTGTCACTGTTTCTGCTGAAAGGAAAGCGGCTACTGGTGCCCCCCTCGAAGCCGCTCGCGGCGCACGGCCTACGGGAAAGGAACCGGTCCTTTCCGAGCTGGATGTGGTCGCCATTCCCCGAATGGCGCGGGCTTCCGCCGGCAGCGGGTACAACAATTCTGATCACCCGGAAGTCGAGGGTTATGATATATACCCCCTCGAAGAGATCAGGCGGCTCACCCACATCAACCCCAAGGACCTGCGGGCGATCACGGTGGTCGGCGACTCGATGGAGCCGGAGATCCTGGCCAACTCGACGGTCATTTACGTACCGACGCACGAGATCGGAGACCACGGGCTCTACGTTTTCGCCATCGACGACACGCTGCTGATCAAGAAAATCCAGCGCTATACGGCGGGTGCCCTGGAGATCATCCCGATCAACCAGACCTACAGCCGCGAGATGCTCATCCCGGTCCGAGACGCGGACGAACCCAATATGTACCGGTCGGAGAAGACCGGGCTGGTGGCGCAGTTCCGTGTCGTCGGTCGGGTGGTCTTCTACATGAAGGCGGCCTGAGCAGGCTTTGCTTTTTTGCCCCACGCACGACAGCGACATTGTCGGGACAAACGGACGCAGCTTACCTGGTTACCCCATCGCAACGCCGTGCGCCCTCTCCGTCGAATGCTGCCTCTGAATAGCGAGCGTGACAGGCCAGAGTCCCTCCGAGACTATGAACTTACGTCTTCGTCCAGGATCTGCTTGAATTCGTCCAGGGTGAGGATACGGACATAGGGGAAGGCGATTTCCCGCAAGACGTCGAAATGCCGGTCATGCGTAACCACACCGTCTGCTCGGCCGGCAATGGCGCAATCGACGAACTTGTCGTCGTCCGGATCGGCTTTGATGAGTCGCCAGCGGAAGTACCTCGTCACGAAGTGCACGTTGGGCGCTATGCGGAGAAAGGCGATCACGTCGGCCGCCACTTCCGCGCCCATGTGCCGTTCAATGATTTCCTCGTACTCCAGGAGGATGTCATGGGTGAGTAGCAGATCAAACCGTTCCGTCTGCAACGCCTGGAAGAGCCAGTGGTAAGGCGACCGGCTGGACACGGTGACCAGGAGAATGTTCGTGTCCAATACGACAGAGAGGGCCATACCGACTCAATCGGACGTGCGGTGATGTGCGTGCAGCATCCGCTCGAAATCATCGGCGGTCCAGCCCCGTTCTTCCACTACGGCATCAGCCAGTCGAGTTGCTTTCACGGCAAAATAGCGAGCGATGAGACGCCGGAGTTCAATCCAGTCTTCTTCCGGGACGTCCTCTTCGAACAGAGCCAACAGTTCGATCTGTGCTTTCGATAGCTTCTTTGGCGTCTCCATGGTGCTCTTGGCATGTCTGCTTTGCAACGATCTCACCTGGATTCATACCCTCATCGGACGGTTTGGATTCTTCAAAACGGGTTGCCTGAAGTAGGTACGGGTGAGCAGGAGAAACGGAGCGTGGGAGAGAAACAGGGGCATATCGTACTCTGGAGTGCCGACGAGCACAATGCCTGCCGCCCAGAGAAATGAGTTGCGCGTGGTCGGCTAGGTTGCTTTCGATCCAAAGGCATCCTAAGCGGCCGGCACTACTCAGCGGCCGAGCCCTTTGATCATCGCCATCGTCTTGCCCGCGGCCTGCGTCAGCACCTGGAATTGCTTTGGCGTGAGCACATGCTGAAGCCCGTTCATCTGCTGCGACGATAGCTTCTGAACTCTCTCGCCGATACGATGCAAGATGTGGCCAGACCGCGGCCCCGTGCCCAGCTCCTGCTTCAGCCGCGCCACGTCAGCCGCCGCTGCATGGTACGAGGCGGTCCACTTTGCCACCTCTGCTGCTGAGGGGAGCTGAGACTTCGCGTTCAGGTACTGCGCTCCGAGGTCGGACGCCGTACGCGCTGCGTTACGCGCGGGCGCCTCGTCGACATGCCGCGTCAGCCTCAGCCACGTTCGCTTCTGCGTCTCCCTGAGATCGCCGAAGGCCTCCGGTGAACGTGACATCTTCTCCGCAGCCGGACCAATGCCTTCCTTCGCCGCCGACTTCTCGAAGGCTGCACGTGCACGTTCAGGATCACGGTAGGCTCTGGCCAGCTCTTGCTCGAATGGCGTGCGCAGCTCGACCGCACGCCGCTCGAGATCAGGAAGGCGTTTCAATGCTCGGTCAGCCTCATGGTAGTTCTGCAGTGCCTTCTGCAGAGCCGCCTCCGTTTCCCGCGCCTTTCCATAAGCATGCACGTCTCGAACCACTCCCCCCAGCGCCGGATCACTACGCAGCAGCGCCTCGGCTGCTTGCAGCGTGAGGCGTCTGACACGTTCCGGCACCTCCTTCTCCGGCTCTTCTTGAAGCCGCCTCAGTCCCCGTAGTGCACCGAGGACGCTGTGGGCGTTCAATGTCATGCCAGGTGCCCCTTCAGCCGGACGGGACGTGCCCTTATCGTCTGCCCCAGCGTTACTACCAGCCGCCTCAGTGAGACCGCGGTGCGGTGTGGGTGCGCGGTCTTCGGCCAGGTAGCCGCTGAGCGTCTGACCAAATCGTCGCTCCAAGCGAGGTAGGCTGGCTTCGCGATCGACGCTGGAAGCTTTCGCGTAGTGTCGTCCGTCTGTGATGACCGCCCCTCGGCCTCTTGCCTCCACGCGGAGCCCATGCTGCTTGAGGGCGCCCATGAGCTCTGCCCAGCTCTTCGCCTGCGCAATGTCCTTTCCAACCCGGGCGCGAACGACATCTGGAAACGGAGCCTCGCCGGTACGCCGCATTTGCCGGATCTCTCCGGTCTGCCTCGTTACGGTCCGGTCGGGCGCCGGCGCTCCTTTCTCCCGGGCGTGGTGGCCGGGGACGGGCGTCAGGCCCCACTCCTTCTCCAGGCTGCGGAGGACCTGCTCGATGCGCGCATAGTCGTGGCTCGTCTGCCATGCCTTGCCGGTCTCCGGATGAACCCGGTTGACCATGATGTGGACGTGCGGGTGGTCCGTGTCGTTGTGTGCGACGAGGAAGGCCTGGTGTTCACTCAGCCCCAACCGATCCAGCACCCGCTCGGCTGCTTCCCGCATCTGCTCGCGCGTTGGATGGTCTCCGGCACCGAACGAGATGCTGAGATGGTAGACGGGCTTCCCGATGCGACTCGACTGTCCGGCGGCAGCCTCCATCTCGCGGGCGATCTCCTTCGGATCCGTGCCGAGAAGCCACCGGGGCTCCGTCCACGCGACCCGTTCCGGCCTGCCCGTCAGGTAGTTGGCCAGCCCGCTGAAGCTCGATCCGGATGTGACCTTGCCAACCATGGCCGCCTCTCACATCTCGCTCCGCATCTCCACGATCACGGCGAGGATGGCCTGTAGCTGCTTCACTTCCGGAAGTCGCCCCGTCTGGTTGGCAACCCGCGCCAACTGGTTCAGGTTGACGCCGATCCGGCTGAGCTCGTGATAGACTCGGCCATTGACCTTCGCACCGATCCGAGTGCCGAGGCCTGCCTCCCGGAGAAACACCGCCGGGCTCATGCCCGCCGCCTCCGCCCGAGACTGGATGACGGCGTACTCTGCTACGTTCACGTTGACGCCGACGCGAATCACACGCCGCTCGGTCCGGGGCAGGCGAGGCCGTCCGCCCCGGGCCGTCTCCGGCATGTTCGAGCCGTCCGGCGAGAGGTTTTCAGGAACGGAAAACATTGCTTGCTCCCGGCTTCTGCGTGTCACTCGTGGCAAGCTCCCCTACCGGGCCGTAAGATGTCAAGATTGCAGCTGATGTCGTTCTCCATCGCGATAGAGCATCAGTAGATCCGCTTCTTGATGAGCCGAAAGCCCGCCGCCTGCGAAGGGCAGGCGGCGGGCCGGTGCCGTGCCTCTATGGAAGGAGCCCGCGTTCTGCCAGACTCGTGTATCCGCAGTCCGTGATGATCAGGTGGTCGTGGATCGGAAGACCCATGAGCTTCCCCGCCTCCACCAGATTGCGCGTCACTCGAATGTCCTCCCACGATGGTTCGGGATTGCCGGAGGGGTGGTTGTGCGCTAGAATGACGGCCGCTGCATTGGCGAGGATAGCCACCTTGAACACTTGCCGCGGCTCCACGATGCTGGCCGCCAGGCCGCCCACCGACACGCAGGCCAATCCGATGAGCGTATTAGCCATGTCCAGCAGGCATACCAGAAATTCCTCGCGGTCCCGGTCGCGGAAGTACTCCTGCAACACAGCAGCCACGTCGGCCGGCGTGCAGAGTTGTTCACGCGCCGGAAAGGTAAAGTCGGTCTCCCGCACGAGGCGAGTCGTATAGAGGGGCAGATGCTGGAACAGATGCCAGCGGTACGGGCTCGTCGTAGGCTCCGGGGTACTTTTTCGGTTGTGTTTCGTAGTCATCACTACACCTCCTGATGTCGCCTTGAGAGTGGGATTGGGAGGTCGGGGGCGACGGTGTTGCTACACCGTCGCCCCTTCCTGTCATGCACCGAACCTGTCAGGCTGCGATGAGCCGGGCGAAGACGTCCGCTTCCATGCGTGCGGCGTACTGCTGGATGGCCTCGGCCAGGTTGTAGATGCAGACGTTGACCCCGTGCAGGGGCTTTTCCTCGGTGCCGCCCGTGATCTGGAGCAGGTAGAACAGGACGTACCCGTTCTCTACCAGCGGGCGGACCCAGCATTCGTGCTTCCGGCGGATGTAGCCGAGCCGGTACATGCCGAAGCCGATGGCTACACGGCCTTCCTCGGTGACTTCGGACGAGAGCTTGCGGCTGTAGCGGTCCAGACGCATTCCCGCGAACGAGATGTTGTCCTGAAACCGCGACGTGCCTTCCAGCTTGGTGGGAATGGCGAAGTACAGCCCGTGGCCGTCTTCTGAGAAGTGGAGCGCCTCATCGGCCTTGCGCTGAACCTGAAACCGCGCCCCGCATGTTTTCGCGTAGCGGGTCCAGATCGCTTTCGTTGCGTCGTGCACTGTCGTCGTCATACCGATACCCTCTGTGGTTTGGTGAAAGGGGAGTTCGCCTCAAAAGGCATCACCGGGGGCCTGAGGGTCCTTTTCAGAGGGTGGAGCGAGGGGCCGCCAGGCCCTTCGCGGTGCGTAGGCGCGCAGCGAAGGACCGCCGAAGGCGGTTAGGGGGTAGCGGAGCGGAGCTGCACAAGCGGAACGAAGTGAAGCGCGGAAGCGAGCACCAGGGGAGTAGGCGCGTGCGCGCCGTCGGGAAACATCTTTCAGGCGTAGCCCCCGGTGAAGCTGAAACAGAAGAGCGTCAGGCGCCCCGCGCCTGTCAATTTGGAGAAGGGTGCAGCGGTGGAGCCGGCAGAGCGGATCCTCGGCTGCATGGCCGGACGAATGTTCGGCCGGGGAGCCCTCACGATGCCGAGGCAAAGCCTGGGCTTGGGGAGGGCGGCGCGACGGTTGTGACAAGCGTGCCCGCACGATTTGAGCGTAAGGTGGCGTTGGAAGAAGCCGCCCAAATACATACTTTGGACATGCTGTTGTCCAGACTATGCTGCCATGCGACGCACGAAGGCCCAGCATTCCCCGCTACTGTTCGCGGCCGTTCCGCTGCTCGTCCTCGTACTCCTCCTCTGGGGCACGGGTATCCGCTTCAACCTCACGCCCAGCCTGCCGCTCGGCTTCTACCGGTACACCAATGAGGAGCCGCAGAGAGGTATGATGGTGACGTTCTGTCCTCCGGCCGACGTCGCCACGTTTGCGCTGAAGCGAGGATACCTCCACCGCGGCGCATGCGAAGGAGGTGTCCAGCCGCTCGGCAAGTTCATCCTGGCGGTGCCTGGAGACACCGTCACGATCGCACCGGACGGCCTCACGGTCGGTGGAGAGAGAATTCCGAACAGCGCTGTCTACTGGCGCGACACGATGGGCCGCGAGCTCCTCCACCTTCCGTTCGGGACGCACGTGATCGGGCCGGATTCACTGTTCATGTTCTCCGGCCATCATCCACGGAGCTTCGACAGCCGCTACTTCGGACCTGTGGCAAGCAACCACGTCATCTCATCCGCCCTGCCGCTCAAGACATTTGCTGACTGATACAGGAAGCAGCGATTCAGCCCTGACCATACCCGCCCCTGAGTCTGAAAACGAAAGTTTTTTGCCGCGCCGCTTGACATCTTACGCTCGCCGCCGACAGCTTTGCATGTGCATTACATGTTTAAGCTTCAAGGCCGATGGTCCCCTTAGGAAAAGGAGCAGCAGCGTCAGCGCATGACCGTCATGCTCGCGTAGCCGAGATGATGGCGCGTTATCTCGGCGAGCCGCTGATGGCCGGCTTCGCCGATGACGACGTGACGGAGGTCTACCTCAACCCGCAGGACGGCCACGTCCGCTACGATACGCGGAGCCGCGGCAAGCTGCGGACGAGTCTCCAACTCCAGCCGCAGCGCGTGGAGCAGTTCCTCAACGCCGTGGCGGACATGCACGGCCTCGCGCTCGACGCTGACCATCCGTCGCTGCAGGCGGAGCTGCCCCAGGAGCTCTTTCGCGGTGCGCGGCTCCAGGGCTTTCTGCCTCCGATGGCCTCCGGTGCCTGCTTCGTCATTCGGAAGCCACCCGCCGTCGTCTACTCGCTCGACGACTACGTCTTTAGCGGTATTCTGCCCGACGATGCCCGGATGATGCTCCGGCAGGCGGTGGAGCGGCACTGGAACATCCTGATCGCCGGCGGGACGGGCACGGGTAAGACCACCTTCGCCAACGCGCTCCTGAAGGAGATCACTGAGCAGTGCCCCAATGAGCGCATCGTGATCCTGGAGGACACGGTTGAGCTGCAATGCACGGCCGTCGATCATTTGGCGCTGCGCACCACGTTTGGGGTCAGCCTCGCGCATCTCGTCAAGCATACGCTGCGGGCATATCCCGACCGCATCATCGTCGGTGAGGTGCGCGGACCGGAAGCGCTCGACCTCCTCGATGCGTGGTCGACGGGCCACCCGGGCGGCCTCGGCACCTTCCACGCTCAGGATGCAGCGGGCACCTTGCTGCGCCTCGACCGGCTCTGTCAACGAGCGAACGTGCCGTCGCAGCTGGAGCTCATCGCGGAGGCCGTGGACCTCATCGTGCTCATGGAGGGCGGCCATCGTACGCGCCGCATCAAGGACCTCGTGCGCGTCCACGGTCTGGACGCGCACGGACGATTCGATCTCGAGCATCTGATCTCGGGCGAGAATGCGGCTCCTCCGATGCTTGAGTCTTCGGATGCTGATCTCATCGAGGTATCGGTCCTACGACCGCCGAAAGGACAACACGCGTGATCTTTCACTCCCAACCGAATCGGCCTGCGAGGGCCGGAGGTGCATCATGAAGTCGCTGACGCTCAACTGCCACCGGCAGCATCTCAAGCCGTTTCTCCTCGGCCTGCTGGTGCTGGTCGTGCTGTTTCTTCCGCTGGAGATCATGGCCGGTACCGGCGGTGTCGCCCTGCCCTGGAACACGCCGATGCAGAACCTGCTCGACAACCTGACTGGCGTGACGGCCCGCATCCTGGCCGCCATCATGCTCGTCATCGGCGGCATCATCTGGGGCTTCACGCGTAACGAGGAGGGCGCCAAGCGCTTCGGGCAGGCCATCGTCGCCATCGCGCTCATGTTCGGTGCCGTCCAGATCGTCAACGCGCTGGCCTTCGCCGGCGCGGTCATGTGAGCCGAGCCATGACGCGGCCTGAGCGAACGGAACACGAAGTACACCAGTCGCTGGTGAAGACGCCGCTGTACGCCGGCGTCGACCGGGGCTTTCTGCTCTTCGAGGTGGCGACGGTAGGATCGCTGTTCTTCCTCGTCGGCTTCCACCTGGCCACCGTAGGGCTAGCCGTCCTCTGGGTCGCCGTGCTGCATCCGGTGATGGCCTGGATCAACAACAAGGATCCGCTCCTGGCGCAGCTGTACGTCCGTTCCCTGACGGCGAAGGACTTCTACCTGCCGCACGCGAAGCACTACGCCGCCGGCACTAAAACGAAGCCATCCATTCCTCGCCGCTAACCTCTCGCAGGAAACGCATGGATCCCCTCAGCCTCGTCATAGGCGGTGCAGCCGGTGCCGGCACCTACAAGCTGCTCGATACGCTGCGCGAGTACCGGAAGGAGCCGGCCGGACTGGCCGACCTTCTGGGCTGGGGCTTCCTCGTGGAGGACGGCGTCATCCTGCAGAAAGACGGCTCGCTGCTCGCCGGATGGACGTACCGCGGCCCCGACCTCTCCAGCGCCACGCCGCAGGAGCTCGACGTGCTCAGCCGGCATGTCGGGGACGCCCTGCGCCCATATGGCGACAACTGGATGTTTCACGTCGATGCGATCAGGCGGCCGAGCGCGTCCTACGCACCGCCGGGCCATTTCCCGGATCCGGTAACCGCACTCATCGACGAGGAGCGCCGGCGTGCCTACGCGAGCGGCCACACCTACTTCGAGACGGACTACTACTTCACCTGCACGTACGTGCCGCCGCAGGAACTCTACAGCCGTCTCGGCAGCCTCTTCGTGAGCGGTGACAGCGTCGAACGCGTCGACTGGGAACGGGTGCTCTCGAATTTCCAGGCCGCCGTGTCCGACCTGAGCGCGCGGCTCTCGGCCCGGCTGCATCTGGACCGCCTCGGCAGCGATGCGCTCGTCACTCACCTCCACACATGCCTCACGGGGCTTCATCACCCCGTCCGAGCGCCCCGGCACGGCTCCTACCTCAGTATCGCCCTCTGCGATCAGGATTTCGTCGGCGGATTCCGCCCTCGGATCGGAGACCTGCACGTCCGCGTGATCGCGCTCCAGGGCTACCCGCACGCGACCTACAGCGGGTTCATGGACTTCCTCTCGGGGCTCGGCTTCGCGTTCCGGTATTCGAGCCGCCTCATCCCGCTGTCGAACAGCGCGGCTGCAAAGGCCATCCGGAAGCAGCAGCTCGGATGGTTTCAGAAGCGGAAAGGTGCCGTCGCCCTCATCAAGGACATGGCCGGATCCCGCAAGGAGAAGACGGCACAGCAGGCGGAAACGGATCAACTGTTCATGGATGAAAATGCGCAGCGCATGGTGGAGGACGCGCAGCGGGCCGCTTCCGAGAACGCCGGTGGCCACGTCCGCTTCTGCTACTACACCAGCGTCATCCTGGTCATGGAGCGCGACGCCCAGCAGGCCGACTTCACGGCCTCGGAGATTCTGAAGACGGTACGGGATCACGGGTTCACGGCACGCGTGGAGGACGTCAACGCGGTGGAAGCATACCTCGGCAGCCTGCCCGGGCACGGCTATCCGAACCTGCGCAAGCCTCTCGTCTCATCCGCCAACATCGCCGATCTCCTGCCTACGACCTCCGTCTGGCCGGGCCGGGCGACTTGCCCATCTCCGTTCCTTCCGAAGGACAGTCCGGCCCTGATGTGGGCAGAGACGGAAGGCACGACGCCGTTCCGCGTCAATCTGCACGAGGGCGACGTAGGCCACACGCTGGTGATCGGTTCGACCGGCGCCGGCAAGTCCACGCTCGTCGGCATGCTCGTCGCCCAGTGGCTTCGCTACGAACGAGCCCAGGTGTTCCTGTTCGACCTCGGCTATTCGGGCTACCTCCTCGCCAGAGCCGCCGGCGGACGGCACTACGACATTGCCGCCGGCCGCAGCGACACCGTGCAGTTCCAACCACTCGCCCGGATCGACGATCCCTCCGAGTGGTCCTGGGCGGCCGAGTGGCTGGAGATCCTCTTCGGACTCCAGGGCGTCGACGTCACGCCGACCCTGCGCGCCCGCCTCGACCGCGCCCTCGAACTCGTCGCCGAGGTGCCCCCGCCGAATCGGACGCTCACGGAGCTTTCCGTGCAGCTGCAGAGCCGCGAGCTCAAGGAAGCGCTCCGGCCGTACACCGTCGCGGGAAACCTGGGCCACCTGCTCGACAGCGAGCGCGACGGTCTCGTGGAGGGGCACTACCAGGTGTTCGAGCTCAAGCACCTCATGGATCTCTCTGACAAGGTGCTCGTGCCGGTGCTGCTCTACCTCTTCCGCCAGGTGGAGCGGCGCTTATCCAGTGGGCGGCCCAGCCTGATCGTGATCGAGGAGGCGTGGGCGGCGCTCATGCGAAGCCTCTTCGCCGGCCGCATCAAGCAGTGGCTCCTCACGCTGCGGAAGGAGAATGCGGCCGTCGTCCTGGTGGCCCACAGTCCGGCGCAGCTCGCGGCCCTCGAGAACAAGCAGCTCATCATCGAGAGCTGCCCGACACGCATCTTCCTGCCGAACCCCGATGCGCTGGATCCGGAGACGGCTCAGCTCTATGGCGCTTTGGGGCTGGGAAGCGCCGAGGTGGAGATCATCGGCCGCGCCCGAAAGAAGCGCGACTACTACTACAAGAGCCCGAGTGGCAGCCGCCTCTTCGCGCTCGGACTCGGCGAGGTTGCCATGTCGTTTCTGGGCTCACTGCCCGGAAAGACGATGCAGGAGACGATTCGGGAGGCGAACGATCTGGCCGCCATATATGACGCCCAATGGCCGAGTGCCTGGCTTCACCGGCGAGGACTGCACGGCTGGGCAGAAGCGCTCGCGGAGCACGATGGAAAACGAGAACGGACACGATCATGAGACGCATCAGAAGGTACCGGCAAAGCGGTAGGCATTCATCCTTCCTGAAGCAGCTCCTGCTCATGGGCTTACTCTGCTTCCTCTTCACCACGGCAGCTACGCAGCGCGCGCAGGCCCAGTGGGTCGTGGTCGATCCGGCGCACATCGCCGAGTCCGTCCTGAACGGGCTCCGGCTCGTGGACCAGATCAAGAACCAGGTCCAGCAGATCCGGAACGAAGTCGAGATGCTGAAGAAGCTGCCGAGTCCGCCGTGGCGACAGATCCAGGCGCTGACGCAGCAGCTCGACAACCTGATGCGCCAGGGGGAGGCCGTTGCATACAGCACGAACAACCTGCTGTCGCAGTTCGGCATCAAGTTTCCCGGCTTCCAGGCCTACATCAACTGGTCGACGGAGCAGCGGCGACAGTTCGAGGCGACGCTCGACACCTACCGGAACGTGCTGCTAAGCCTGCGCGAGCAGGGACGACACTTCGCCCAGAGCCAGACCGAGCTTCAGGCCATCAAGAACCGAATGGGGGGTGTCACCGGGCAGACGGCGGCCATCGAGATGTCGAGCACGCTGGAGGCCTTCTCGGCGGAGGAGCTGGTGCTCATCCGGCAGCTCCTGGCTGCCCAGACCAATGCGCTGGTCGTTCAGGCGTCGTACGGCGTGAGCCGCGACGCCCAGATCACGGCATCGCGGGAAATGATGTACAAGGCTACAGCCGCTCAGCCGCGACTCGTTGGAAACTCGTACACTGGTTTCTAACCGTGATCCATAACCATATGCTGAAGCGACCTATGCAATACAAACTGCAGGTTTCGTCCGCAGCGCCGCTGCTCATCGTGTTGATGTTGCCAGTCTTCATCTCCGCTTGCGGACCTACAGACGAGGATATCGCAAACGGTGACGACCCGATTGCAGCGCTGAACGTCACCGCGCAGAGCACACGCTACGCCAGCGACTTCTGGGTACGCGAACACGAGCGCAATCCGGATCGCTTCCAGGAGGCCGTCGCGTTCTGCGAGGGCAAGGAATACGCCGACTTCCCCAACTGTCGAGCCGTCGCACAGGCAAAGGGTGTGGTCGAGGCCGCCGACAGTCCGCGCCAGGAAGGCAAGACCTACACGGGCACCGAGAACCCCTTTGCAGCCGACTCGACCGAAAGCCCCTGACATGCACCGCCCGTCCGGTTACATACCGCCCGGCTCAGCCGTGAACTGGCACGTGTGGTCAGGTTGGTACCGCCTGCTGCTGGTAACGATCGGCCTCGTGGCGGTATGTAGCCTGGTGGCGGGACCCGCGATGGCGCAGGTGGTCACCGACGACCTGACGGAGCAGTACCGCTTGATGCAGAGCGACTGGTACGTGCGGCTCTCGCCCGTGGCGCAACGTCTGTTTCTGCTGTTCGCCGGAATTGAGTTTGCCGTCAGCGCATACGTCTGGGGCTTCCGCCGCCAGGAGCTGGACGACATGCTCGGCCAGTTCTTTCTCAAGTTCCTGATGCTGTCGGTCCTCTATTTCTCTCTGATGGCGTGGATCCACTGGGGACCGCTCATCACGCAATCGTTGGCTACCGCCGGGCAGATTGCCTCCGGAAGCTCGGGCCTGTCGCCGTCGGCCGTTGCCGAACTCGGCATCGAGCTGCACGGCAAGATGATGGAGAAGGCCTGGGCATGGGGACTGCTCGTGAGCACGGCCGACACGGTGGCGGCCTTGATCGCGGGTCTCCTCGTCACGATCGCCTTCGCTCTGATCGCGGTGCAGCTCGTCATCACGCTCGTCGAGAGCTACATCGTCGTCGGCGCAGGGGTCTTCTTCCTCGGCTTCGCGGCGTTTCGGGGGACGTCCAGCTTCACGGATCGGTACCTCGTCTACGCCTTCTCCGTCGGCATCCGCCTGTTCCTGTTGTATCTGCTCGTGGGGATCGGACAGGCTGTGGCGGAGGATTGGATCGTGATGATCGACTCGATGTCGGTGGTGGATTACAAGCTCGCTTCCCGCATGATCGTCGGCTCGTTCATCTTCGCCGGCATCGCCCTCATCATCCCCAACCGCGCCGCCCGGCAGCTTACCGACGGCGCCAGCTTTGGGCTGCGCGAAGCCGTGCAGATGCGATAACCGCCCAGCCATGAACCTGAGGCCATTCAAACATACGGCATCCCGTGAAGCGGCCGATACAGCCGCACCTTCCACGACGGCGGCGGAGCATACGAATGGCGTCGCGGCATCAAGTCATTCGGATGAACCACTGGATGGCCGCATTCTTCGTGGGCGGCGGGAGTTTGCAGATCAGTACATGCGCCTCGCGCGAGCCGTGCGCAACTGGCAGATCGCGGCGTTCGTGTCGCTGGGCCTGCTTTCCGCCGTGACCGTGGCGTACATCGGCCTCGCTTCCTCCTCCCGTATCACGCCCTACATCGTCGAGGTGGACGAATTGGGGCAGGCCCGTGCCTTCGGTCCGGCGGAAGCGCTGCAGCAGGCGGACGAGCGGCTCATCGTCCATCAGCTGAGTCTGTTCGTCCGCAACATCCGAACGGTGTATGAGGACCCGCTGGCGCAGAAGGACATGATCGTCCGCGCCTACGCCTTCGTCGACCAGAGTGCGCAGGAGTGGCTCAATGGGTACTTCTCCAAACCCGAGAACGACCCGCGCCTCCTGTCGCGTCGGCTCTCCCGGCGCATCGAGATCCAGAGCGTGCTCGCCGTGCCGGGTTCGGAGAGCTGGAAGGTGTCCTGGGTCGAGATCGAGACGCCGAAGGGGACGGACACCCAGGTGCGCTCGGCGTGGGAGGGCTACTTCACCCTCACCCAGGTGCCTCCGACGTCCACGGCCGCTATCGAATACAATCCGCTCGGCCTCTATATCACGGCCGTCAACTGGACCCAGGTCGCCCGCGCCTCCTGAAATTTGACTCAAGCATCCGCCGGTGTTTGCCATGATTACTATCTCTGACCTCTCGACCCGCTGGCGCCCGGTCCGTCGGCCGCTGGCGGTGCTCGGCCTCCTGCTTCTCACACTCGTAGTCGGGCAGACGGCGCATGCTCAGGACCTGAAGGGGTCGGCTGCGCGCCACCTGGATACGCCGGCAGACCCCGTCCTGCTCGCGGTGGACGAATACCGCCGAACTGGCAACGCACGGACCGTGAGCCAGAGCAGCTTCGTCGCCTACCCATACGGGCATTCGCAGCCGACCCTGACGTGCGCGCCGCTCCGTGCCTGCGTGATCGAGCTCGAGCCGGGCGAGATTCTCATGGCCGTCATCGCCGGCGACACCGAGCGCTGGATCATCAGCGAAGCGTACTCCGGGGCGGACGGCGACACACCGCTCGTGGTGGTCAAGCCGACGACGTGGGACCTGACGACCAACCTCGTCATCTCTACCGATCGACGCATTTACGAGCTGACGCTCGATGCCCTGCCGTCTGCCAAGGAGGGCAGGGCCTCCAATCCCCAGCAGGACTACACGCGACGGCTGCGTTTCTACTACCCGGACGACATGGTGCGCACCTTTCGCGAGCGGGAGCAGCGCGCCGAGCGGGTCGCCGAGGCGGCGCTGAAGCAGAGCATTCCGGTCATGAATCCGGATTTCCGCCTCGAGAACCTGAACTTCAATTACAAGTGGCTCCGGACGAAGGATTTCCCCTTCGAGTTGGAGCAGGTCTTCGACGACGGGGCACACGTGTACCTCAAGGTGCCCACGTCAGCGCAGCATGAGGTGGCACCGGTGCTCTTCGTCACGGAGAACGGGGAGCGTCAGATCCTCAACTACGTGGTGCGCGCCTTCGGAGACGGCGGCTCCTACTACATCACCGACCGGGTGTTCAAGCAGGGCGTGCTGGTCGTGGGGCGCCGGGATACGAACTGGCTCGGCAGGCCGAAGCATCGTGAAGAGCGCCTGACCGTCATCAACCTGAACGGCAGGTAGACGAGCGAGGGCAGCATGAACAAAGACAACGACACGAATACAGACGTGCGGCCGCCTGCGCCTCCGCGTGCTACGCGTATGAACCGGCTGGCCGTCGTCGTGGCGGCAGCCGTCATGAGCCTCACGCTCGTCGTGGTCGCTCTGATGGTAGGCACGAAGCAGGAGAGCTCGGACCGGCAAGAAGAGCAGCAGGAACAGGCTACGCGGGTTCCCCAGGGTCCAGGCCGCCCCGGCTTTTTGGACCGCCCGCCCGAGGACGGCCCGACTGACGATGAGATCCCTGCGCTTACGGGTGATCCGAGTCAGGCTGGCCTGTTTGCTCCCAGCACGGGCCAAACGAGTATGCCGGGCGCTTTTCCGGACGTGGATCCCTATGCCTACGCCCCTGGAGCTGAGCCCTACCCGGCACCGCCTGCCTATGGTCAGGGCGACTACTACGCCTACGAACCGGCTTACACACCAACAACGAACACTCGGTCTCCGGAAGAAGAAGCGCTGGATCGTGCATTCCGGTCGGGCCTGTCGCCTCAGATCCGGGGTTCATCACGCAGCCGCGGGATAGCATCGGAAACGGCCGCACCGGATCAGATGGATGCGGCGTCCGATCTCACGGGCCAGACCGACGAGCTCGAGCGCTACGATGAGATGCTCGCCCGTGCCCAGCGGATGCTCAGCGGCGGAGCATCGCGTTCGCCTTTGGGGCCGGCCCCACAGGTCGCCCCTGGCGGCCAAGCCGAAACAGCGATGGGCACCTCCGCTGGCCGGCACGAGCAGTTCGTTCGGACAGCGGTCGCAGGACGTAGCGGGAATCCCGGCTACATAGCCGCAGCTACCCGGTGGCCGATCTCTCCGTTCGAGATTCGAGAGGGCACGTTGATCGAAGCGCTGCTGATCACGAGCATTCACTCCGACCTGCCGGGCGAAGTCGTCGCCCAGGTCTCGCGGAACGTGTACGACTCGCAGACGCAGCAGACGCTTTTGATTCCGAAGGGCACGCGGCTCATCGGCACTTACGATAGCCAGGTTGCACTCGACGAGAGCCGGCTCTTGGTAGCGTGGACGCGCCTGATCTTCCCCGACGGTCGCTCCATCGATCTGCCGGGCCTGGGGTCGAAAGACATGCGCGGCGCGTCCGGACTCACCGGGCGGGTCAACCGGCACTACTGGCGTGCGTTTGGAAATGCCATGATGTTGTCGGTCGTCGGGGCCGGCCTTGCCCTCTCTCAGCAGCGTGAACAGCGAAACGTGGGCAGCGGCTATCCTTCACCGGGAGAAGTCGCCGCGGGTGCGGTCGCCACCGAACTCAGCCGTGTGGCCACCGAGATCCTGCGGGCGAATCTGGGCAGGCGACCAACCATCCGCATCCGCGAAGGGACAGCCTTCACCGTCTTCATGAACGGCGACCTGGCGCTCACGCCCTATCAGCCACAGGACGGCTTTCTACGGTAGATCACGTCGTCTACATGCCATGTCAACCTCGATCAGGATGGTTCGACCATGTCTTTACAGAACTCCTCGACACCAGATGCGCACGATCAGCCAGGTGACCATCGGCCGGGCGAAGTCGCTGTCCATATCGTGGGTAGAGCCGTGAGCAGCATGGACCGCACTATATTGGTCCTGGAGGAGACGGAAAGGCGCTTGCAGGAGCTCATGGAGCAGATGGCCCAGGCCCAGAAGCGCTCGCGAAAGAGTCTGATGGTCGATGCGGCTACCATCGGTCTCCTGGCCGCGGTGACGGCCTTTCTTGTGGTGATGGGCCTCGGCGTCATCGCCTATCTCGTGGCGTTCTGATCGCGCGGAGTCGACGCAGGCGGGATGAGCGCTTCCATCTACCAGCCGCCTCCACCGCCCCGTCCCCGGCGCCTCGGCGGCACCTACGGGTTCCTGCTGGCGCTCTTGGCCTGCCTCGTGCTCGGCATCTGGGTGGCAACCCAGTACGTGGCCTACCAGTTCGGGGCACACGCGAGTCTGGGCCCCGTCTGGCTGCATTTGAGGCCCGGTAGCGTCGTATACCTTCGAGCCGCTGCCGTCCTGTGTGGCGGCACCGCCATTGCAGCTCTCCTGCTGGCTCAGAGCCGCCGGTTCGCGCTGCCGCTCCTACTGGTTTCCGCTGTGCTTCTGGCCCTCAGCGCGTGCAGCACTCTGTACGGGCCGTTCCGGTATTTCCAGTGGGTGATCGCCTATCGGGGCTTCGATGCGGCATCTCCTTACCTCGGCACCTTCCGCGAAGGACTGATCGCAGGCAGCCTCGGCTTCTTCGCCTCCGTCCTGGTGATGTTTCTCCTTCGAGCAAGGGGCCGCCGGCTTCGACCCACCGGAAGCCATGGCACGGCCGCCTGGGGAGACGGCAGTGAGCTGATGACCGGCGCAGGACTCCTCCTGGGCCGGATGCCGGCAGGTAAGAAGCAGACGGAGTTGCTCCGGTACGGTGGGGAGGGTCACCTTATCACGGTGGCACCGACGCGCTCCGGCAAGGGAGTCGGAAGCGTCATCCCGAACCTGCTCACCTATGCGGGTAGCGTCGTCGTGACGGACCCGAAGGGTGAGAACTACGCCGTGACCGCCCGCCATCGCCGGGAAGGTCTGGAGCACAGAACGATCGCCCTCGACCCGTTCGACCAGCTCGGCAGCTTCGGTCTCCCGCCCAGCACGCACGCCTTCAATCCGATGGACTTCGTCAGTCCGGAGGGCACCGATATCTTAGAGAGCGCAAGCCTCCTGGCCGACATGCTGGTGTTGCCGTCTGCGCGAGGCGGTGAAGAGCTCTTCTGGGTGGAGGAAGCCAAGGCGCTCCTTTCCGGCCTCATTCTATATGTGGCGGCCGTAGAAACGGACGAGAATGCGCGTCCGACGGCGCGGCGCACGCTGGTGCGCGTGCGCGAGCTCCTCACGCTGCCGAAGGACGCGTTCTCAGACGTGATGCACGAGATGCAGACTTCGACCCTGGCAGGTGGACTGGTTGCACGAGCAGCGGCCCGGCTTCTGCAAAAGGAGGAAAAAGAGCGATCGGGCGTCGTCTCGACGGCGCAGTCGCACACCCACTTCCTCGACTCTCCCCGCATGGCGGGCGTGATGGAGCGCTCCACCTTCGAACTAGCGGCCCTCAAACGTGAGCGGCTGAGCATCTACCTCATCCTGCCGGCCCACTATCTCGACGCCTACAGCCGGTGGCTGCGCCTCATGATCGCCTGCGCCCTCCACGAGATCGTCCGTACGCCAGGCCGACCAAGAGAGCGCATCCTGTTTCTGCTCGATGAGTTCGCCAACCTCGGGAGGATGAATCCCGTCCTGCGCGCCGTGTCGCTCCTGGCAGGCTATGGCGCCCAGATCTGGATGTTTCTCCAGGACCTCTCGCAGCTCAAGTGCACGTATCCCGAGCAGTGGGGCACCTTCCTGGCCAACGCCGACGTATTGCAGGCCTTCGGCACGAACGATTACGACACGTCGCAGCACCTCTCGAACCTGACCGGCGACATGACGATCTACGTCGAGACGGAAAACCAGAGCCTCTCCCACAGCCACGGCCGGCACCTTTCGCACTCAAGGTCCAGTTCGCAGAGCTACGTCGAGAAGGCGCGGCGCCTACTCCTGCCGGATGAGATACGTCGAATGCCGCCGGACGAACAGCTGCTCTTCGTCAAGGGGCTCTTCCCGCTTCGGGCTTTGAAGCTCAATTACCTTTGGGATGCGGAATTTAGGAGGGGAGGGCGCCCGCTCTTCGAAGGCAACCCGATGCATAGGGCGCTCGCGCAGATCCTCAAGCGGAGCGCTTGAGCCACGAAACACATCAAACAGGAGGTAACGAGGTATCATGGAGACGATGGAAAAAATCGAGCAGGACCTGAGGCGAGCCCTGGAAGATCCGGAGGTGCTGCGTACGATGGCTCTCGTATGGCGGGAGCTGCGGATCCAGAAGGGCTATGATGGGATGCGGAGTCGGCACATAGCCCCTCGGGAGGCGATGGCCCGCCTCGCCGAGCAGTTCGGGATAGACAAGGCAGAGATCGCGCGCATCGTGCGGAGGGGTAGGAAGGCGAAGTAAAAGCTGAGCTGCGGGTCGTTCATGGCGCGGTAGCATCGCTTCGTGACGGTTGCCAAGGACCACCCGGCGGCCAGCACATCGCACGTGGACGCCCCTCGACGAGCGCGATGGTCGGCGGCATCAGGAAGGCCTCGACGCGCTCGGTCACGTCGGGTAGCGTCAGCTCATCGGCATCAATCCGAGTCTTCCGTAGGAAGGCCTGCCACTGCCGCTGCTTGGCCGGGTCATCGGCGAATGCCGACGTCAGCGCTACGGGCGTATCGGTCGGAAGATCTGTCTGGCGGCGGGAGAAGGTCGCCTCGATGGCCTGGCACAGCTGCTCGCCCTCAAAGCTAAAGCCGTTTGACAGAAACCATAGGTCATAGAAATCCTTCATGCGGCTGTTGACCATGCCCAGGTACACCATGGCCTGATACTTCTCCGCGACGGCGCTCTCGAGCGTGTAGCCGAGGAGACGGGGGTGCCGAAGTCGAGCAGCTCCGGGTAGTCGATCCAGATCGGCCCGGGAATGACGGCATCGCCGAAACCGACGTCGAGCTGCATGGCCGTGCGGGCGTTGCCCAGGTGCCCCGTGAACCGGATGCGCACACCCTGGTACTCGGCCGCTCGAGAGATTTCGCTGCCTTCCACGCTCTCGGGATCGAAGGTCAGCCCGTCGTCCGGGACGTCGAGGCGCAGGCAGTCCCGCACGATCTGCTCCAGATGCTCCGTGCTGCTGGAGCCGTAGCCCAGCAGGTCGATGTCGCGCGTGAGCCTGGGCTGCTCGATGGCGTGCGTCCGCAGCATCAATGCGCCCTTGAGCACGAAACGTTCGACATGTGGAGACTGGCTGAGGCGGAAGAGAAACCGCTCCATCGCGTAGTACTGCAAGAGCTCATCGAACCGGCGTCCCTCTTCCCGGGTCCTGTTCAGCAACCGGGCATGCACCGACGCGGCCACGTTTTTCAGATCCCGACGTGTCATGTGAGCGCCTCCAGGTAGGGCTGCATGACGCGGTCGACGCGGCAGATGCGTGCGTAGCGCATCAGTTCTGCGGGGCTTGCCTTGCTACGCAGCAGACACAGCTTGAGCGCCTCGATCGCGACATCGGTGCCGATCTTGTTCCTGAACTTGAACGCGTCGGCCACCGTCTTCGGAGCGTTGTAGATCTTCACGGGCACGCCGTCGAATGTGTGCTCTTCGACGCCTTGGGTCAGCGCCTGACCGGAGAAGTAGAAGACCCGGATCGGTGGGTAATCCAGCATTGGCTTGTCCGTGCCGCGTGGCAGCGCGACGTGCACCTCGTGCGGCACCTCCGTCGTGATCTCATGGAAGCTGAGGGCGGAGATGAGGCAGACGACGGCATCCGGCACGCGTGTAGCGACCGTGACGAGGTCCGGCGCCTCCAGCGGTGGGAGGTCGGCCAGGCGATACACCCCCCGGCTTACCTGCTCCAGGCGCCCTGTGTCGCGTAGGAAGTAGAGCGTACGGGGGTGAATGCCCAGGTCGAGAGCCTCGGAGGTGCGGAGCATTCCGCCATGATTACGGAAGAGGTCCTCCGCCTCGGCTGCTTTCTGATCAGAGACGTACATAATGGCGACTGGATATAAAGTACATCACATAATATCAATTGCTGGTGTTCTTATCCACACGGGGGGAGGCAATTCCGATGCATTCAAGGGTACCTCGGAGGCAGTGAGGACAATTCCTTGGTTCAGAACAACGAAGGTTGCAGCGGGCTGGAAAAGGGTCTAATCGTCCATCGCCTGTTTGCTCACCCTAGCTCTTGGTTCGCCCTGCTGTCAACAACCTCCATCCAGGTCCAGTAATATGTGCCGACCGCGTAGACTTTCCGCTTGAGGCCGTCCACGATGATCGCCTCGGCCCCATAGACTTCCTCACCGTCGGCGCCAGGATCAATGAAGATGAAAGCGTCCCGCTCCTCGTCATAGCGACCAACGAATTCACCCCAGCGAGATTCGAGGGCGGCAAAGTCGCGAGCAATGTGCTCGGCTTCCACTTTCTCGAAGACGGGCGTGGCCCAGCCGTTCCAGTCGTCACCGCGAGTGTAGCCCTCATAAGGCCCGGGGGTAGAATCGGTCGCGAACTTCCCTCTTCGCCAGTTACCAACACTATCAGAGAGGTCGGCGTTCGCGAGCATCCGCCCGCTCACGTGGCAGGCAATCTTATGGCGCACACCAGCCTCGGTGTCATAACCGTGCACCACGAGTATGCCGGCCTTTCCCCAACTCTCCGTGTAAACATAGGGCTTACCACACTTGGGGCAGGTCAGGTGCTCTGCTGAATCATTCATGTGCATAGAGACGAAAAAGGCGTCAGCAACCGACTCTCGGTTGAAAAACACGGATAACCTGGTTCCACTGAAGCAAGGCAGATCCACGTTGGTCGGCAGCGGCGATCATTCATTCGAGAGATCAAGGTTCGCATCGACCCCGATAATCGCTCCGGGAACCGCATCGTAGAACTCACACGCTCCGGATGACCTTTGTCTCGATCAGTGCATGGAGGTGTGAACTCAAGGCGGATGGAATGCCTCCTCCTTGAATGAGCACACCAGCCTCCATGTTCTTTCCGAGCGCATACCCCGTCAGGTTGGCGCTGCTAACGAAAGCGGTCCGGCGATCGGCGACAGCGACTTTGGCATGTACTCTTCCTCCCACGAAGGGCTCCCCCTTGTCCTGCCAGGCGTAGAGCTCGGCCTGAGGCACTGCTGCACGCATCGTTTCGAGTGGGTCGACGTCGAGGCTGCCCCCGTGACTCGTCGGGGATTCGAGGAGGAAGCGGACGACCACGCCACGGAGCGTTGCGTCGTTCAGGGCATCGACGACAGTAGCCACGTCGTATGCCACGAAGCTCACGAGAAAGAGCTCCCGCTCCGCACGACGGATGAGGTCGAGCAGCACCTGGTCCGTCCGCCTGGTGGCCACGAAAGGTGTCGTTGGGCCCGTCCAGGCCAGCTCCACGGTGACCTCCGCCTCTGCTTGCCGGCGCGCGTGTGCCGCGCCGATGAGGAGCCCCGCCAGGAAGTCGCCCGAGGTGCCGGAATCCACCCAGACATCGAGCAGCTCCTCGAGCTTGGCGCGAGCGGGTGCCGTCCCCACCAGTGCCTCAATGCCCCAGGGCTCACGCGTCCCTGGGTTCCCACGGAACCGCTCGGCGACGGCCTCGACTTGGTTTGGCGAGACGCGTGCGACGAGCGCCAGAACCGCCTCCACCAACACCGTCATAGGTCGTCCCCGAATAAGGCGGCGTCCGATGTTTCCAGCGTCGGCACGACCAGTGCCCGCTCCAGGTATCGGTTGCCTCGTTCGCACGAAGTTTCCGACACGAATGAACAGGCGTGGCACGCAGCCCCGTGGAGCGACTGATCCTTGCTCGGCTCGTGTTCGGCACACAGCGGATCAGAGGCGCACACGTGTGCTCGATCTAGGGCTTGACCGAGCAGGCGGCCGAGATTCTCGGGCTTGCCCAGTTCCACCAGGCCGCCGAGCGTGCCGTCAGAGTCGGCCGCTGCCGTGTAGATCAGGATACCGGCTTGATTCGCCCCGCCCTCGACATCACCATAGATTCGTTCCCGAATGCTGGCTGCGTTGTATCCGCATTCGAGCGCGAGCTCCCGAATGAGGAGGTGGGCCAACGTGTGCAGCATGACGTATCGCACACCGGGATATCCCTCATTGGGGTCCAGCCCCCGCTTGCGCCGCCAGCCGGCGTGGCCGGCACGCAGGCGAACGTCCAGTGCCTTCACGGCATCACGGTCGGCCCACGCATCCAGTGGGGCAGTCTCGAACTGGAGGAAGATGCCCTCGCCGTGGACCTCCGTGGCCACCACCCAGCTTGGGTCCGAGCGCGTGAGGGGAGCCTTCGGCGCCCGCTCGTCGGCCTGACCCTCGTCTGGAGATTCTACGCGCGTGAACCCGACGAGGGCGTTGACTTCTCGGAGCCGCTCCAAGAGCAGCACACGCGCCAATGAATTCTCGAATCCCGTGGGCGCGGCCACCTTCGTACTCATGAAATGCGGGTAGTCCGTGGGAGGGGCGTCCGCTGTCAGGACGTCCCACTCCGGCCCCTTGAGGTCGCTCTGCTCTACGTCGGTCGTGCCCGACCGGTATGCTTCTATCGCCTCCCAGATCTGTTGAGGAGAAAACGCTTCGATCCCCGGCAGCTGAGCTGTCTTCTTCAGCGTCTTGATGACGAAGGCTACTTCGGTCTCTGACTCGACGTCGTCAAAGAACGTCCACCCATCGGCGATGAGCTGAGATAGGGGGCTGCTGGTCTGGGGAATTGCCAGGACCGATAGACTCACGGGGAACCACCCATTCGTGGCTCCCAGCAGGATGGCTCGGGGTTCTTCGTCGCACTCATCGTCGAACTGGTCCAAATGAGGGTGACGGCCTCGACAGGCAGGAAGGTTGTCTTTTCCGGCTTGCCCGAACGCCTGAGCCATGTTCCTGGCTGCGCCGCACACGTCGCACTTCACCCAGAGGTTTTCGGTCTGCAGAGACGCACCGCTCTCGAAGAATCGTAGCGTCCCCTTGCAGTCGCTCGGGCCGGCGTGAACGAACCAATGCCAAGGAAAGTCGTCGAGGTGCCCCGCCCTGCAGGCAAGCAGGAAACGCGCCGGCACGGCATCGGCATCGCTCGGCCTGAGGTTGCCCTGGGACCCGCGGCAGCCCTCGTGCACGAAGCGCGTCTGCTCGGGCCGGTAGCGGTTCGCTTTCAGCTCGAACAGCCCCGCGTCATAGGGAGACAGCAACCCACACTTGACGCAGCGCAGCCACCTCGGAAACGGCCTGACCGGCACCCCGACGAGCGCCTCGGCCGAGAAGGGATCAATGCCGTCCCGCTCCGCGATGGGCGGCATGCGTAGGGACTCCACCTGGTCCCCCAGCACCTGGCGCACGCTGGCGAGCAGGCGCGCCTCCTGAATGGGCCGGCAGCGGTCCCGATCCCACCGGTCGAGACCCATCGTGACAACGGACAGGTTGGGCAGATCGACCAGTGCGCCTGGCCCGTAGGTCCACAGCAGCTGGCTCGGGCGGATATCGCCTACAGGGGTCTTACTCATTCGTCCTCATCGTCGTCGTGGGTGACACGCGCCCGCCAGTCGGGATCGTGCGTCATGCGGCCGTCCTCCATCACGAGCCGCACGCCGGGTTCGACCTCGCGCATCGACATCGGTACGGTCCAGTCCGTCCAGGGCTTCAGGCCGGGTACTTCGAGCAGCGGGTAGGCGGTAGGTCCGGCCCCCCAGCGCTGGTAGACCAGCGTCCTACCGCCCAACCCGGCTTCCTTGGCCCACTCGTCTGCGCGCTTCTTCAGGGCGCCCTCGGCAAGCGCCTTCTTCTTCGGGTCTTCGGTCACCTCCCAGGTGCGCGCCGCGATGGCCTTCGTCGTGCCCTGCATCTCCAGTCGGCTGGGGCTGTCGAGGAGGCCGGCGCCGTCGTTGGGCGCGAAGGGTTCGTACTCGTGACGCATCAGTGAGAGCATGGCCCCGGTGAGGCCGCGGTCCATCGCACGGGGTGAGAACGGCGTGACCGACTGCGCCTCGACGTGCTGGTAGAAGGTGGCGTGGTAGTGCTCGAAGGTCTCGTAGTGCGAGAGGTCGCGCGGGCGCGCCCACGTCAACACGCTCGCCACCAGACCCGGAAACGCGCGGCCGACGCGGCTCGTGGCCTGGATGTACTCGGCCGTCCCCTTGGGCTGACCGTTGCCGACCATGAGCCCGAGCCGGTTGACGTCCACGCCCACGGAGAGCATGTTGGTGGCGAGCACCACGTCGATGGGCCGCGGGTCGCCCTTCTGCCAGGTCGAGACCCATTTCCCCTCGGTCGCATCGAACCCGCCGTCGAAGCGGATCTCGAGCTGGTCGAGGTACTTGGGGATGTCCTGACTCGACACGCGCGAGGTCAGCTCGCTCACGTCGCGCACGCTCCGTTGGGACAGCCCCGGACGATCCACGAGGCTCATGCTCACGCGGAAAGAGCGGGTCTGCACGTCGTCCTCCGCCAGCCGCTTCATCCCACCGAGCTCTCGCAACGAGTTGAAGTAGCCGACGAGGGTCATGAACGGGTCGGCGACCGGCCCAAAGTGGTCGAACAGCGCCTGCGCCGCCGTCAGGAAGGCGGTGTAGGTGCGGATGAGCACGGCCGGCCGGGAGCTGCCGGGCGCGCAGAGGCCGAGGTACCGCCGCCCGGGCTTCTCGTGGATGGGCCGCTGGACGGAGAAGAAGTTGTCCTCCACGTCGAGGCCCGAGGGCGGGAAGATCGCCACCCGGCGCATGAACACGCCCCGAACCTGCTCGGCGGCCCGCCGCACCGTCGCCGTGGAGGCGACGATCTTGGGCCGCACCTGCACGTCCTCCACCTCCCAGCTGCACAGCTCGTCCACTGCCGTTTCGTAGAGGCCGACCATCGTGCCGAGGGGGCCGCTGATGAGGTGGAACTCGTCCTGGATGATGAGGTCCGGCGGACGGACGGGTGGCACCTGCTTCACCCGCGCCGACGGGTGCGCCCCCTGCTTGCGATGGCCCGTCCCGCACTCGTGGCCGGGCCAGAGCAGCCCGTGGCGCTCGCATTCCTCGCGCACGCGCCCGAAGAGCGTCCGCACCTCGGGCTTCCATGCCATCATCGCGAACTTGTCCACGGTCGCGATCATCATCGAGGGCGGGCGGTGATAGATCTCCTCGTCTACCACCTCCACCGGCAGGCCGGGGTGGGCCGCGCCCGAGGAGCGGGCCTTCGTGAAGGCGCACTGGCCGAGCTTGTTCCCGCAGTAGAGGGTCGTGCGCTTCGCCACCTTGTCCACCACGATGTCGCGCCCGGGCAGGATCTCGGAGCCGCACCAGGGGCAGCTGGTGAGCTGGGCGGGCGAGGAGATGCCCGCTCTGTTGCGATCCCCGCTCCTCAGTGCTTCGATGGCGTCATGTGCGTCCTCCGTCTTACCCGGCGTCACCCTGTTGCCCACCCAGAGCCCCAGCGTGAACGGCTCCTCGCCCCACGTGGTCTCGTCCTCACGGCGGATCACCTCCATGGAGCAGATCAGCGTCGCGGCTCGCTGGAACTGCTGCAGCGTGAGGAGCCGTAGCGTGTAGCGCATGATCACCGTGAGCCCCCGCGAGCCGTCGTAGCCGCCGAGGTTCTTCTGGAGCCGCCGGATGCCCATTGCGAAGGCGGCCACGCCCAGGTACGCCTCCGTCTTCCCGCCGCCGGTCGGGAACCACAGGAGATCGGCAAACGCCTCCACGGGCTTCGTGCGGTCTGGATGTGTCGGATCGGCGAGGGACGGAATAGACAGCAATAGGAACGCCAACTGGAATGGGCGCCAGGAGCGATTCTTCTCGAGGTCGAGGTTCGCCAGTTCGACTCCCTCCCCGCGTCTCCGTTTCAACGCGTAGATGCTGCTCACGCGCTGCATCGCCATCGCACGGTTGGCGAATCGAAAGGCGAGGAGGGCGTTCTCGTCCGTCAACAATACGCGCACGCCCTCCTCGAGCCGCGCGTGTGCCTCCTCGCACGATGCGAGCACCTGCCGGGCCGCATCGTCATGCCCCGTGATCTCGGTGCCGATGCGACCGCGCTGCTCCTCGATCCACGCCGCGTAGTCGTCCGTGAGGGTGCCGAGCGCCTCGCGCAGCTCGGCCTCGTCCATCTCGGCCAGCCGCTTCATGTCGAGCCATCCGCGCGCGATCATCTCGCGCATCGCCGGACGGTCTCGCGGTTCGAGCCCGGGCGTCTCGGTCACCGGCACCTCGTAGCGGGGGATGACGACGGTCCGCACCTCAATGGCCCGTGTCGGGTCGTCCGGCTCCGTCTCGGCGTGCACCGCCACGCCGTGCCCCACCGCGAATTCGACGCGGTCGCGGTATATCAGCGCGAGCCGGTCGCGCTCTTCGTCGTCCACCACCACGTCGGTGGCCGGCCGCCGGCGGAACACGGCGCGGTCGGTGCTCCCCTCCCGAGCACGCGCGATGATCTCGGGCTGGAAGAGCCACGCCGTGTCCTTGTTCGTCTCCGGCTCCGTCTGGCCGTTGACCAGAAAAAGGGTCACCAGCCGTTCGCCCTTGGCATTGGTGCGCACCGTGCCTTGGAGCCGGACCTCGGGCTGGACGGCGTCCGGCACTACCGGGGAAATCGGACCGTCGCTCAGCGGCAGGGTGACCGTCCCGCCACATGGCACCCGCCGCCAGACCTTGACCTTTACGGCCTCCTTCTGGCCAGTTCTGCGGTTGGTGCGCTCCTTCGTGATGTCGTGCTCGTCGTTGGGCACGCGTTCGTAGCGCCCCCAGCGCGCCTCGACCTGGAGCATGTCTACCTCGGGCGCGACGCAGAACGTGAGTCCGATGCTGGAGGGTACGAGCGACTGATTGTCGGCAGTGTCGATCTCGTCGAGCGCGTCATCCTCGGGCTCCACCCGCCCCGAGGTACGCGCGAACTCTGCGCCGGGCTCGTGGATCGGCGCCGGGCGTTCCTCGTCGTCGGGAGCCTCCGGTACTTCGTCTCCGCTGGCGGGCTCGACCTTCGCGGTCTCGTCCACGCCGGGCCGCCGGGGGGCGAGCTTGCCCACCAGGTACCGGTCCCGCACGCTCATGTCCTTGATGAGCTCGTACGGGCCGCCCGCAGGGCCGAGCAGGTCGTCGCGCACGGCGAGCTCCAGCAGGTCCCGCACGTAGGTCACGTCCTCGATGAGCGGCACGGCCGCCGGCGTCGCCACTCCCAGCGTTGGGAGCGCCCGCAGGAAGTCGTCCCAGCCCAGCCGGGTGGCCGGTTCGGTCGGCGCCGTGAGACTGAGGGCCGAGAGGGAAACCGGGGAATTGGCCTCGAACACACGGTCGAGGTAGAGCATCGTCTGATTGAGCTCGCGACGCACGCGCAGCACGTGACCCACCCGGATGGCCCTGCCGGCCGAATCGGCTATCAGGACCCAGGCGCCACCCTCGACCGCATCGAAGCGCGAGGGAGTGCCCCTCAATGACACGGTGTAGGGGCTAGCGGAATCGGCGGCTTCCTTCCTGACCAGCCAGGCCCACTCATTGGGGTCTAAAGGGTGTGTCATGGGTTGCGTCCATAGAAAGTGAATCCGTAGCTACAGCTCGACCCTCGAGAAGTGCGGATAGATGCGGTAGAACTTTTTGAAGGCCTCGAACGGATCGTCCCCCATGTCAGACTTGGGCAGATCGAAGCCGAGACGTGCCTTCGGATCAGGTGCCGACTCCATGGCCAACCGCTCCATCGTAGACAGAGCGGGCATGTCGAGCAGGTGGGGATTGTCGGGAGTCGAGTAGAATTCCCAGCTCTGCACGATTTCAACTGTGGTGATGTCCTCGGGCTCGCAGATCACGACGGTAGCCGTCACCATTGGCTGCCCATCGGCATAATGGGTTGCAAGCGCCCACACCACCTTACGGTCGCGGTGGCTCAGAGCCTCCTTCTCGACGGCGAGCTGAAGCGCATGCAGTACGCTCTTGCCGAAGTCCTTGTGCGTCATACCTTCGGCCGTCAAGCCGCTCGGGAAGAGACCCCCGAGGCGCTCACGAAAGCGAGCCAGTCGCCACTCCTGCATCGTAGGCTTCGTCCCGTGATCTGCCGAGAGTCCTCCCACCTCGACGGCTATCTCGTTCTCGTCCGGCTTGCCGAGTGAGGTCGGGTTCGCGTTCAACGTCACTCTGAGGATGCTCCCAACCGGGACACTCCCGACCGTTCGAGCGAACCGCTCGATCTGATCGGTGATCTTGCTCGGCTCCGTGTAGTCCAGCCAGATGATGACTGGCGTCTCGAAGTCTTGCTCGTCAATGTAGTCTTCGAGCGTCGAGTAGACACACTTGATGCAGTCGATTGGCTGATTGAAAAGCTGCCGCTTGTACACCGTTTCATCGGACTCAATGCAAAACATTCGCTTGATACCGAGACGCGCATGTACCAGCCTGAAGTCCTCAAGGAACGGACCGCCGAGACCAATGTACTGGTGTCCCTCGAGCTTCAGTTTCGCCGCCAGACGAGTGAGCAGCGCAAGAAACAACTCGCGGTCAACTGCTTTGTTGGGCCGCAGCCTGTATGGGAGAGAAGATCCGGTACCCATAGCTCAATTCTCTTGCTTCTGCACCTCAGCCAGGACCATCGCGAAGCACTTGTCTCCGATGATCCCGGGTTTCTCATCATACGTATCGAACAGTGCCTTCGAGACCACTTTGATCTCTTCGATAGGGCGAGAGAACACGATCCGACGCGAGGACGGCTTCCGGTCCGGAGGTTCAGGGATGATTCCGAGCTTCTGGGGGTTGAACTCAATGTGTCCGTCCGCCTTCTTGGCGGTCGGGCGTGAAGCGACGGCCTCGACCGCTTCGTTCAGAGCGAGAGGACGAGCAGTCTCCCAGTGAACCGATTGATCCGAACGGGGGTGGTTCTTCCACTTGTTCGTGTAGCTGATCCAGATCCGCATTCCTTCCTTCATCTTCACGAGTGCCTCAAGCCAGACATCCGATGAGGCATCAAGCGCTCGCTTCGTCGTGGTGACGGGAAGCTTCTCCGCTTTGTTGGACCGAAACTCAATGATCCCCGTGATGATGGAGAACTGATAGTGGTAGAGGGGGATGCCGTCGCCCCACCCCGTCAGTCGACTCTTATCGCCCACGATCACCGCACGGTCGTTGCAGAAGACGGTCCAGCCCGCGGTTGCAGAGGACCGGTCACGCTCGAACTCGGGCATGTCGTCTTCGTCCCCAGGGAGGCCGCGACCCGTATTCAAGCCGACCGTGATCGACACGAGCACGTCGTCGATCGTCTTCCGGAAGACGAACGGGGCCGGACCATCTGCTTCATCCGATACCAAGACCTCGACCCGCACGGGCTCCACTGGTTCGCCGTTCACCGTGATTCGGAGCCCCCACTGCAGGAACATCGTGAAGTGCTCGGAGATCGCCGTGCGGAGCTCGTTTAGGAAGGCCGCGTTCGTGAAGTGCCTTGAGACGCCCGTGTAGAGATCGCCTACATGGATCCACGTTCCGGGCTCATCCAGGAGATCCCCACCAGCCGTGGTGTCCTTGATCGGAAGAGGATCCCAGCCCTTCGCATCGAGCCAACTCGGAGTGATCGGCACCTCGTACGAGTCGTCTCCATGCCGCGTCCTCACGAGCGCATCGCGCCCCATCTTGAAGATGGCACGTTTCATCCCCACACCGTACATGCCGATCGTCTCGTCCTCCGAGTCGCGCTCATCATCGGGCTCCCGCCCCATCTTGAAGGCGTAGTTCCTTGCGATATCACGAGGAATCCCCCCGCAGTTGTCTTTGATCGAGAAGTGTTCGGCAGCAAGCACGATCTCGACGTAATGCTTCGAGTAGTCGACGGGAGATCCATCAGCTAGACGCAGCGCGCCATCGAGGCAGTTATCGACGAGGTCGAGAATCGCATCCGCGAGGCTGATGTCTCGCGTCAGCATCGACACGAAGAACTGCTTCGTGGGGATCGCTTCCGCGAAGTCCTGAACCGGATATGTCATTGGTGTTTCCATCACTACTCAGCCTCGTCCTTGGGTCGGATGGACGTCATGCATCCTCCTCCGCACCGATTTGGTTAGACGCCACAACACCCCGATACCGTGCCCCCCGCTTCTCTCCTTGACGCTCGACGCTACCCTGGGCCACGAGGTCGCCGATAGTGGCGTTCCACTGGCCGTCCGTGAGGCCGATGGCCCCCAGCACGTCGCTCTTGGCGTGCCAGCCGGGGTGGGCGCGAAGGTAGTCCAGAATGGCCTGCGCCGGCTCGCCATCGACGACAAGCGAGGACCGCGCCGGGCTCGCCCCGAAGTCGAAGCCGATCTGCCGAGTGCCTGCGGTCTTGGCCTGCTTGGCCGAGGTGCGGGTGCTTTGCTTGCGGGTGGCCCCCTCGTTCGACGCCTTCCCGTGCAGTCCCTGCGCGACCTCTTCCTCATATCGCTGGCGGTTCAGCTCGGCCAGGCGTCGCAGCACCTCGATGCGCGCTGGCTCGGAGATGGTGAAGCGTACGCGGTCGTTCTCCGGTAGGTACGGCACCTCGTGGAATCCGTGGCCGAGGTCGATGTCGTCCCAGCCATAGGCGCGGGCGAGGGCCACATCAATCTCGCCGTGAAGCTCGCGTAATTCTTCGATATCGGGGGCGCGGTTGGCGGAGTCGTGGAAGCGGTTGTAGAGTTTGGTCAGGCCGATGCGTTCGTCGTGCATGACCTCGGCGCGGCGCGAATGATACACCTCGCCCAGCCGCCCAAGCTCCAAACTCTCGTCGTGGTGTGGGAAGGGAAACGTCTCTACAGCGTCCGAAGGTGAAAAGTTGAGATCCATTTTTAACCGGGATGACTGCTTCCAAATCCAAGATTGGGCTATGGCTGAGTTGAAGAAGGCGAGGCTTGAGGAAGATTCGTCAGCGAAAACCACGCACTTCTCGTGGAATACAACGGTGTTATTGACGAGCGAAGGGTTGAAGTACTTCCCCACACGCGCAGAAACCAGCACCCGCTCCATCGGCCGCATCTCCGGGTCCCACCCTTCGGGATGCCGCTCGAAATGATGACCGCGCCCGATGGCGTGGTAGAGATCATAGGCGACTGATTCGTAGATCCACCAGCGCTCCTTGACCCTTTTCTTTGCGTCGCTGATCAGATTACGATGGGGCTTGACTCGCTCCAGGATCCGCTGGTAGGGTAGCTTGTATTCTTGTGCTTGCTCCTCGGGCCAGTCCCAGAAGTTGATCACCCAGCGGCTCGGTCGCTGCTCGGGGTCGGAGTTCAGATCCTCGCCGTTCAGGTACGGGAAAATCACCTCCGCGTTCTTCGGGTCGGCGTCAAGCATCCGGGCGGCCTCGTCGAGCGAGAGCACGAAACCGATCCCGTTCAGGTTTGAACCCTGAAATGCGATTCCTTTGTTCGCCTTCAACCGCTTGGGGCTCCACTCCTCGCGATCAGATAGGAAGGCGGAGATGTAGGGCGCCGAGCGCCCGAGGAAGCTGCGTTCTCCTTCCCACTCCCCCTTGCGCACGTGGACGCGGCTCGTGACCACGGCCGCAGCGCCGGGCCAGGGCTCGTTCGGATAGGCGGCATGAATGACGGCTCCGTTCCGTAGCAGCCACTCCAGCCCGCTCTGGCGCGTATCTCCCTCGGCAATGGTATTGGTGGCGAGCAGGCCGAAGTGGCCTCCCTGCCGCAGCAGTCCGAAGGCGCGGCGGAAGAAGTGAGCTACCAGATCGGCGTTCTTGCTCGCGCCATCGTGCGCGATGACGAGCCAGTCGTTGTAGGCCGGCCCCAGCACGGTGCTGATGCGCTTGCCGCCCAGGAACGGCGGATTGCCGACGAACGCGTCGAACCCGCCGTTCTCGCGCTGAAACACTTCGGGGAATCCGAGCGGCCAGTGGAACGGTCGCCGCGCCTTCCCATCTGGGGCATCGATTGCGAGATCGACGGCCGCTCGGCGTTCGAGTGCCGCCAAGGCTTCGGCGTCACCTCGCGCTACGCGGTCGGCCTCGGCCGCGAGTGTGGCCAGCCGCGATTCCAGCTCACGCTCGGATCCACCGGCGAAGACGGTGCCGACGAAGGCGTCCGCGAGCGCGGTGGCAACCCGGAGCTTTTGCCGGGCCTCGGCCTCCAGCCCGGCCATCTCCTCCACGTCACGGATGTCCCGCACGGGCACACTGGCGATCAACTGGCGCAGCTCGACCGCCTCCTCTACGGCGCGTTCGATGCTCTGCCCGAAGAGGCGGAGCTGACGCGCTCCCTCCGGCCTCATCCGCAGCTCGGTGAGCTGGCGGAGGTCGTGGATGCCGAGCAGGCTGTCGCCGCTCTTCAGGTGGTGGTCGAGGAAGCCGAACGGCCGCCCCTTGGCGAGCGTGGTGAGCCAGAGCGACAGCTTCGCCAGTTCCACCGCGAGCGGGTTCAGGTCCACGCCGTAGAGGCAGCGCTCGGTCACCAGCCGTCGGGCCACGATGGCGCGCTCCTCCACGTCGCTGGGCATCGGCTCGAACGCCTCGCCGGCAGTGCGCACTCGGCCCTCAATATCGACGGCTCGCCCCTCCGTCTCCTCCCGCGCCCACGCCTCCACCAACCGCTCCGAGAGGAAGCGGCAGGCCTGCACGAGAAAGGCCCCCGAGCCCATGGCCGGGTCGCAGACCTTCAGGTCCAGTAGCTCGTCGGGCCGCTTCAGCTCCCACGCCTCACGCGGCTCGCCCTCCGCCGGCCCGCGGTAGACGAGCGGCGTCAGGGTCTCCTCGACGATCTTCTCCGTGAGGCTCTTGGGCGTGTAGTGGGTGCCCGTCTCGCGCCGGTCGGCCCCGAGCACGACGACGAAGGCGCCCGCGTGATGGACGAGCGGGTAGTTCCAAGGGTCGGTACGGAGCAGGTGCGCGTAGGGCAGGATGCGGTCGCGCAGACCTACGTCGCCGCGGCAGACGGTGAGGAGCCGGGCGTTGAGCCGCTCGTCCGGGTCGCGGTCGAGCGCGTTGCGGATGGCGGAGACGGAGCGCTGGCTGCGTTCCTCCAGGAGCTTCACCACGCGCCCGCGTCCGTCGAGAGCGGCGGATTCGAGCTCGCCCAGCGTCACCCGCGGCTCCTTGGCCTTGGCCGAGGCCTCCAGTTCCAGCGTGACATCCTCCACACGCTTCACCGTGCGCTCCAGAAGGCCCTCGTAGACGTGGCCGATCTGCTCAACGTCGAGCGCGCGGTAGGAGAGCGTGCGCCCTTCGAAGGTCTGGATGGATTCCAGCAGCAAGAGCACCGTCCGGTCGTCGATGGGGAGCGGCTCGGCCGGGTGCGTTCGCCAACTCGTGCCCGCCTTGCGTCCTTCGAGGAAGGGGTAGCGGTCAGGATCGAACAGCGACCCACCCAGTGCCGGAAGGCGCAACGCCGGGTGTTCGATCCCACCGTAGACGGCGCGGAACAGCGCCAGCAGCCGGGACCACGCCGAGCGCCGCCGCTCCAGGATCTCGTCCGACTCCCCGCGCAGCTGCATGCGCAGCGTCGAGAGGGCATAGTTATGGTCGTAGCGCTCGTCGTTCAGGAGCAACAAGCCACGCTCCTCCGCCGCGAGCAGGAAGACCAGCCGCATCATCACCGTGAGTGCGGCCTCGTATAGCACGCGCGGCTCCGTGTCGCGCAGGAGTTCGCGGTTCCGGTCCTGGTCGGCCCGGTCCACCGCCTGCACGAGCACCTCGACGGCGCGGCGCACCTGCTCGCCGAGGGCGTCGGTCACGTCGTCCTGGTGCTTCAGCGAGCGCTCGTACAGCGCGGGGAGCCGCTCGTCCTCCGGCCCGAAGAAGCGGCGGACGCCCAGGAGGGAGACAAAGGCCCGGAGCGTCTCCGGCTCCTGGGCCCACAACCGTGCGTACCAGCTGGCATAGGACGCCACACTACCGACTGGCGCGTGCACGAGCATCCAGCGCTCGCCATTGGTGACGAGACCCACCGGACACCCGGCGCCGCGTAGCAACGTCACCATCCGCTCGACCAGTGTGGCCGCCAGCCCCCCGAAGCGGCGCGTTGCGTCGAGGGCGGCGTCCGGCTCGAGGACGTGGACGAGCAGGAGCGGCGCGTCGCCATGGGAGGGGTCGACGAGCGCGAGGTCCGGAACGAGTGTCACGCCGTGCTCCGGTAGCGCCACGTTCAGCCGGTCGGGGATGCCGTCACCACGGCGCAGCACGCGCTCGTCCATCTCCAGCGCCGTGGTGAGCACCTCGTCGATCCAGGCACCATGCAGGTCATCGAGGGCGGGGTCGCCGGCGTCCACCGCTTCGCGCCATTCGTCGTAGGCGTTGCGCAGCCGTTGGGCACGAGATGTTTCGAGTCCTTCGAGGCCCTGGGGGAATACTTCCTCCAGCACCGGTACCGCGAGAAACGGCCCGGAGATCTCGATCAGGCTCAGCCAGTCGTGCTTCATCGGATACCTCCGTTCGCGAGCGATGCCGGCACCAGCAGCACGACGGCAACGGGGAACGTGCGGTCGGTGAGCCCGGCGTAGCGCGCTTCGATCCCGGCCATCTCCTGCTCCCGCTCCTCGGGGATGCGGGCGAGACGGGCTTCGAGCGCCGCGCGGTCCCGCACCATCTGGGTCCGCTCGTCCTCCGTGAACAGCGAGAGCTGCTTCGGCTGCTCGTCCTTGATGAGCTCGTTCCTAAGTGCCCGTTCGAGGTCGTCGAGGACCTGGCGGATGTCCTCCACCTCCTTTGTCCTCCGAGCGTCGAGGGTGTTGGCGAGGGTGCGCAGCCGTTCTCGCGACCGCGCCTGGACGGCGGCCAGAATGGCGTCGCGATGCTTCTCGAAGCGCGTACGCAGCGCGGCGAAGGTGCTATTCGACAGCGTCGCCGGTACCGACTCGTCGAGCCAGCTCCGCACCTCGGTGACGCGCTCCTCGCGGCGGAAGCCCTCGTCGCGTAGGTAGCCACCGGCCTCCGTGAGCTCCTCGTGCAGCCGGTGATGATTGCCGCCGGTGATGACCAGACGGGAGAGCACGACGACGGCCGGCGACGGAAGTCGGCCGTCGGGCACCGCCCGTACGGCGACGCGGTGCAGCTTCTTCACGTCGTCTCGTGCCCACACCTCGGCCCGCAGGAGCCGCAGGCTCATCTGGACCAGTGGGTGGTTCAGGTGCACCAGCACCACGTCGTCTCGCCCCTGGGCCACGTCGTGGTCGAAGGTGATCGGCCGCACCGCGCGCGTATAGGGGTGTTCCAGACCCTCCAGGCACCGTGCCCAGGAGCCGGCGAGGGCGGGCATGCGGAAGACGCGGCCCTCGGGGGCGCCGGGGAGCGAGACCGGTTCGAGGTCCGGCTTGTCGGCCAGGCGCAGGGCCGTGCGCACGGCGCGCTCGACGTGCTCGGGGCCGAGGTGTTGCTCTCGCCGCGTCTCCACTAGCCGCTCGTGGAGCCGGGCCACGCGATCGCGCAGCTCCCGCTCGGCCTTGACGAACCGGCGCGCCTGGGCCATGCGAGCTTCGGCGGCGCGGGTGTCGAGATCTCGGCGACGGCCTTCGAGCAGGTCAGCGAGCTGGGGAGCGATCACCGGGTTGACGCTCACCATGTCGGCGCGCATGGCGTCGAGCTTGCGTAGCGCGCGGAGGATGTCGTTGTCGTCGCCGATCCCGCGCTCGGCATCCACCGGGTGCCAGATGACGACCTCGGGGGACCGCTGTCCGTGACGGTCGATGCGCCCGTTGCGCTGCTCCATCACGTTCGGGTTGTACGGGATCTCCAGATGGATCAGGTACTGGCAGTGGTTCTGGAGATCGATGCCCTCCGAGGCCGCGTCCGTGGCGAGGAGGATGCGCACGGGCGACTCGGCCGGGCTGGCCTGGAAGGCCGCCTTCACAGCCTCTCGCTCCTTCGGGTCCATCCCGCCGTAGATCAGCATCAGCCGGTCCCCGCCGAAGCCGTGGCTGGCGAGGATCTGCTGCATCCACTGCTGGGTCGTGCGGTACTCGGTGAACAGGATCACGCGCGTGTCGCTCCACACCCCACCGGGGCGGACGTGCGTTTCAAGCCAATCAAGGATGGCTTTCGCCTTGGCATCGGGCCGGTTCGCCGCGTGCTGGGCCCGGCTGCGAAGCTCGTCGAGCAGGCGCCGCTCTTCGGCTGTGAGCGGGCGGAGGCGCTTGCTCGCCTCCTCGGTCGCCTCGGCCTCGGCCGCCTCTCGCTCGGCATCGTCGGCGTAGTCCTCCTCGGTCCTCGCGATGGCTCGCCGCAGGATGCGCTCGTCCAGACGATCCGCTCTACCGTTCAGGTCACTTCGCCCTTCGAGGGTGTCCGCGTGGCACGCCAGCGTGGCGGCCAGTGCCGCAGGAGACGAGGACAGCCTCTTGCGCAGCAGTTGGTGGACGAAGCGGTCCACGGCACGTTCCCCGCCACCGCCCGATTCGCGGACCGAGATGTACGTGTCGAGCCGTCGGCGGAGCGTGCGCTCCTCGTCCGAGTAGTGGATGGGGAGCGGCTCCAGGCGGCGCTTCGGATAGAGCGACTTCCCTTCGGCATCCACCAGGTCGGTCTTCAGTCGCCGCACCATCACACGGGCGAGCTGCGCCTCCCCCGGCATCACGTTTCGCGCGAACCGCTGGTCATCGAGCAGTTCGAGTAGCGCCGTGAACGATTCCGTGTAGCCATCGTGCGGCGTGGCCGTGAGGAACAGCTTGTGCTGGAAGTGCGGCGCGACCAAGCGCACCAGCCGAGTTCGCAAGCTCTCGACGGCGTAGCGTCCTACCCTGGGGGAGACGTTGTGCGCCTCATCGATGATCAGGAGGTCGAACGTGCGCGGGTGCATCACGTGGGGCGGCAGGGCGTCCCGCAGGAGCCGCAACCCCTCGCCCTGCTTGGCCCAGTCGATGGACGTAATGAGGCGCGGGTGCGACGTCCAGGGGTTCGCGTGCAGCCCGCGCTCGCGGCGCAGGCGCTTGACGTACTCGGTGTCGACGATGCGGAATTCCAGCCCGAACTTCTCCAGCATCTCCACCCGCCACTTCTCCTGGAGCGAGGCCGGGCAGAGCACGAGCACGGTGCGGGCGCGGTGCCGGATCAGCATCTCCTGCAAGACGAGCCCCGCCTCGATCGTCTTGCCGAGCCCCACGTCGTCGGCGATCAGGAGGTTCGTGCGTGCCATGTCGATGGCACGCACCAGCGGGTCGAGCTGGAAATCCTCGATGCTCACGCCGCTCCGGAACGGCGCCTGCAGATAGCCACGATCGGCGTTAATGGCCGCGCCCCAGCGCACGGCGTCGAGGAACGCGTCGAGCGTCTCGGCCGCGTCCAACCCATCGACGCGGGGCAGTCCGGCCCGTTCGAGGACGTGCGCACCGGGCTCCAACTCCCAGAGGACTTCGAGCTCTTCGCCCAGGGCGTCCTCGTCGATGGAGACCAGGTTGACGAGGTGGCGCTTCGGAAGCCCAGCCACGACGGCACGCGCGTCAACCTCCGACACGATCCATTGCCGACGACGCACCTCGGCGAGTTGGCCCGGTTCCGGAACTATCTGGTTGGCGGTGCGAGGGCCGCCTTCGACGAGCGTCGTACTCATGGATTCGTTCGATTCTTCTCCTTGCGTTCACCAATGATGTGAGCGATGCGTTCGGCGGCTTCCTTGGCATCCTCGTGCGACCAGATGCGCACGACCTTCCAACCGAGCTCTTCGAGCCGTTGATTGGTGTCGGCATCGCGCGCCCGGTTGGTTTCGATCTTCTCGCGCCAGAAGTCGGCGTTCTTCTTCGGCCACGTGGCATGCTGCGGGCAGCCATGCCAGAAGCAGCCATCCACGAACACGGCAACACGCGAACCCGGAAATACGATATCGGCCACGCGCCTCGGTTTCGAAAGCAACGGAACCTGTAGCCGATACCGCAGGCCCATCGCATGAAGAGCACGACGCAGCTCCAGTTCGACACCGGTGCCCTTCTGTCGCACGCGCGCCATCCGGCGACTGGCCTCGGGTGACGAAGGCTCAGGACACGACATCGACTCCAACCTCTTCCATTTCCTCGACGCTCACGGTAGACGTGGAAGTCGCCGGAGACTCGGTGTCGAGGTGCCGCCGGATGCTTCGCCCAATGACCTTTCCAAGCGTCACGGGGACGGCGTTGCCGATCATGCGGCCCAGCGTCTTGAAGTGGATCTTCGCGCCTTCAGGCAGGAAAGAGTACGATTCCGGGAATCCCTGGAGGATCGCCCCCTCGCGGAGCGATATCGCTCGGTGCTGCTCCGGGTGCCCGAAGCGGCCGTTCCCGAACCCGAAGAATTGGGTCGTCAGCGTCGGCGCAGGCTCATCCCATTCCATGCGACCATAGACCCCAGGGTACGTCTTGCCTGTCTCTCGCCGATGGCATTCGGCGATCAGGTGACTCGGCCAGTCGCGCCATGTACCCCCGGGCTTCGAGGCTCGAATGCGTTCGAGATTGAGGTCGGACAGCTTGGCGGCCGTGTGGAGCGCGTCACTGGCCGACGACTCTCCGTTATCGAGGGGCGGAAGCGTCCCAATGGCCTGACGCACCGTCGCCGGGTCCCCGTCGTGCGTCGGCTCAATGAGCTCGATGTCACCGAGGCGCGATGCGAGCAGCACCCTCCGCCGCCGCTGTTGGGGGAGCCCGTAGGCCGAGCAGTCGACGACGTCGTGCCACAACCGATAGCCGAGCCGTTCCAGTGATGCCACGAACTCGGTGTAGACCTCGTATTTCTCAACCGTTGGCACGTTCTCCATCGTGACGATTTCGGGGCGCACGCCTTCAACCAGCCGTGCGAAGTGCCTCAGTAATGCCCAGCGGGGGGTGTCGCCTGGGTTCTCGGGTTCGGCAAACGTGTCGTAGCGCTGCGCATACGTAGAAAACGGCTGGCAGGGCGCACATCCCGCGAGGACTCGGATCTCGGCCTCACCATAGAGAGCGACGATCTCCTCCGGAGTCGTCTTCGATACGTCCTGCTCGATGAACCGAGCCTCGTTGTTGGTCTCGTAAGCGTGACGACAAATGGGATCGACATCAATGCCGGCAACGACCGAGATCCCCTCTGCGAGAAGACCATGCGTCAATCCTCCCGCACCACAAAACAGGTCGATGCAGACCGGTCGATTCATCGTTTGGCTCCCGGGATCACGACTTCGACAGGCGCAATTCTTGCAGCCTGTCGAGTGGACGATCGCTTCATCTTTCGATCAAGTATCAGCGAAGAGGTTGTACTGCTGGGTGTTCGTTACGAGCAGCCCACGCCGTGCCAACACTTCCGTCAATGCCGCAGCTTCCTCCTTCCTGAGTGGCCGTCGGTGGTACATGGCGCTTCGCATCGTGCTTGCGTTCAGGCCCGCCTCAATGAAGACGGTATTCTACTTCACTACGTCTTTGAGCGCGATGATCAGCTCAATGGTCAGCATGAACCCCCGCGGAAGGTCGTATTTGGCAGCAACATACAACATTTATGACGAACACTCAACATATGTGTTGAATCTTCGTTGCCACTGCATTCTTCTGATTCCGAGTTTGAGTTGATCGCCTGCCGCGACAACTGGCCACGGCCATTTCACCCGAACCGGCGCATCTTCTCGTCGAGTTTCGACTGCTTCAGATCCTCGATGTAGATCTCCGTCGTGCGGAGCGTGCCGTGCTGGAGGGCTGCGTTGAGGTCGCGCACGTCGAAACCCAGCTCCAGTGCGATGTTCGCGAAGCTGTGCCGGGCGATGTGGAACGTCACGCGCGTGTCGATTTCCGCCCGCTTGGCCAGCGCCTTCAGGGACTTGTTGTAGAGCGCCAGCTTGCGACCCAGCGCCTTCCGGATCTCGTCCTTCGTCTCCATCGACTCCCCGTCGAGCGCAGGAAAGATTCGGCTCTCTCCGGCGTCCTTCCTGTGGCGGTACTGCTCCAGCAGCTGCACGGCGGGTCCCGGCAGAAGCATCTCTACGAACTTCTTGTTCTTTCGCATGGTGTAGCCGAGGCGGACTGATCCGTCCGGCTGGGTCCGAATGGCTTTCCAGTCGAGCAAGGCCACATCTGCCCAGCGCATGCCCTGCGCGTAGACGGCGAAGACGAAAATGTCCCGCACTTCCTTGAGGAGCGGCGATCGTAGCGCGCCGGGGCGCCGGCCGCCGTGCCTACCCCATTTGAATTCGAGCGCCTCCAGACGACGCAGCTCTTCGAGGGTCAGCGCCTGCTTCCGTGTGCGCTCCTCCTTGATCTTGACATGGAAGAAGGGGTTGCGGCCCTGATCGAGTTTGCCTTCCCGAATCGCCGTGTAGACAGAGGCCCGGATGTCCTTCAGGTTCTTCGCAATCGTGTTCTGGCTGTTGCCATACTCGGTCGCCAGGAAGGACTGGAAGCGACGAAGCAGCTCCGGCGTCAAGTCCTCGAAGGGGAGGGTCGTGCGGCGCTGGGTCTTCTTCAGAAAAGCCTCCAGCTTGCGAAGCACGATCCGGTGGTTGTCGGCCGTGCCCAGCTTGCCGTGCCGCTGGTAATCGTCGGCGAGGCCGTAGGCGTAACGGATGTAGTCTTCCTCGGGCGGCTTCTCTTCGGATCGGACCGCCGTCTCCACGGCTTCCTTTAGCTCGACCGGCGAGAAGGCTTCACCACTGGTCTGAAGCTCCACGAGCGCGCCCTGGGCGCGGGAGAGACGGTCTTGAAGGAAGGCGTTGATCTTATTGTAGTCGCGAAACGTCTTTCGCACCTCGCCTGCTCGCGCATTCCAGTGCTTCGGCTCGACGGTCAGCCCCAGCGAGACGTACCGCGTGCTATTCTGGTGCGATATTCGTAAATACAGGGGTGCGCCCGAGCCTCCTTTCGGAGGTCTGGCTACTACGGCGAGCTTTGCCATCCTGGAGCCAAATCCTGTACCTGGAAGGGTTCGTGGGTACGGGAAATGGTACAGGATTTCGCCTCAGCTTGCAATCAGCTTGCCTTCAGACGAGAAGAAAAACACCCTTTCTGGGCGTATAGAGGCCGCATCCTGAGGGGTAGCTTACGGCAGAGTACCCGGGGTTCGACTTCTACCCGGGGAGCCAAAGAGAGCCCGTTTCCTTCGCCGGAAGCGGGCTTTTTTATTGTGTTTACGCCGAATCCCGCGAGGGAGGGGATAGGGCTGTGGGTGCTGTAGTGGGTGCTCATGTTTTCACTCACGCTGTTTTCCGTACCTGTTCGGCCTGCTTGGCTCCGCCTTTCTTCGGCGGTAGCATAGCCTGTTCGATGGCGAGTGCCTGTTCGAGGCTGAGCGTAGCCCGCCGCTGCTGGTAGCGGCGCGTCATCGCCTCGTCTCCGTGGCCCATGGTCTTCGCTAGCACGGTCAGCGGGATGTCCGCCTCTTCTCCGTAGATGGAGAACTGTGCCCGGAGGTCTTTGAAGCGCACGTGATCGAGGCCCGCCTCCTCTCGTACCCGAGTCCACACGAAATCAAGCTGTTGGTACGCGATGTTGAACACGGGTTCATCCGGCCCCTTGTCCCGGCAGAGCACCAGAAGCTCACGGCACAGGCTGTCGGTGAGGGGGACGGTGCGCGTGCGGTCCTTCGTCTTGCCGTCTGCCAGGTAGGCTTCTCCGGAGTATTCGCCCGTTTTGTTGTCTTCGAGGATGCGGAGGTCGCGTACCAGGAGCCCACGCCGGAAGCCGTTTGGGCTATCTCCCCGGAGCAGCACGCCCCGGTCTGCGCTGGCCTGCATGGCCAGGCGGATGATGGTGGCAAGCTCATCATAGCCAAACTTGGTGCACGCGGTGAGGAGCTTTCCGATCTCTTGCGGGGTCAGGTGGATTTCCCGTGTGTCGTCTTCGCCTGCGTAGTGCACATCTGCGAAGATCCGGTCCCGCTCGGCTTTGCCCAGGTGGTAGCGGAGGAGGAGGGAGATCGCCCGGAGCAGCGTGCGCCGGACGCTGTTGCGCTTGATGCCCTCGCCGTTATTTCCGTTTCGTTCCGCATCCAGGCAGAGGTCCATTATCGTGCGGGCCGTGAGGTCGCCCAGGCGGGCCGTAGGGGGCGCGTACGCCTTCAGCATGGCAAGGCCCTGTAGGACGGGGCGCTTCGGGCTTGTCGCGTCCTGAAAGGCGCGTACGGCCTCTGTGAGGGGCGGATCCGTAAGGCTGCGCTTCAGGGCTTCGAGCGTGCCCGCGTTCTTCGCCCGGAGCAGTTCCGGCAGGCCGATCGTCTTCTCCTTGCAGACGGCGTTCAGTAGCTCGTACCACGTGGGGTTCGTCAGCGCCCGCTCGGCGATCTGATCGAGCAGCCGCTCCATGTCGGAGGCGACCTTCTTCGAGGTCGTTCTTGTGGAGAGGCGGCCGGTGTCTCCGTAGCCGGGGAGGTTACGGCGGCGTGCGTAGTAGTAGGGGGAGCGGTCGCGCTTGTACGGCATCAGAGTACCCTCGTCTTTCCGTTCTCTGAAGGATGCAGCGCCCGCACTTTCGGACGGTCCTGCATCAGCCGTTGCCTGAACTGCTCGACGGCCCCGGCCACGTCTACGGGCGGTAGCTTGAGCTGGTAGCATACGAGGTGGATGCCGAGAAATCCAACTTTCGTCCCGATGCTACGCGCACGGGGCAGCTGATCCTCGGGGATCTCATAGACCGACTGCTCTCGCTTCGTGCCGAGGAAATGTGCCGCCTCCTTCGCTGTGTACACACGCATGGGTTCCAGGCCCAAGGATGGGAGGTCCACCGCCGGTGCCTGTGCCGATTCCATGAGCGCCAGTACCCGGTCCAGCTTCTGCTCGAGCTGGGCGTAGGCCTCCGCGGTCGGCACCATCATGAACGCGTTATGTGCGGGATGCGAGCTCACCGGGACGTCAGTTCAGGGCAGGCCGGATGCGTCGCACGTTGCTTTCGACGTGCCGGAAGGTGATGCGCAGGGCCGTCCGAAGCGCCTTCGCCTGCCGGTCGGAGAGCCGGACGAGGGCCGGGCCTCCGCTCTCCCGCACGCTGGCGCGCCACTCCTCGACGACACGATCGGCCGGGACGCCCCGCAGCATGACGGCGAGCATGCTGTGGGCATAGTTCTCCGGCACGAGGGCGGTCAGCTGGTTGTACCAGCGCTGCACCTCGGGTGTCATCGCCTTCGGGCGAATCGACACTGTTGTCTCCAGAGAGTCACCCGGATGTGCGAACATGTGCGTCTTGCACTGCTCGGGCGGAATGCATGTGCGTGGCATGTCTAACTTGCGTCTATTTCTCATGTCATTGCCTTGTCAGGGTGAAGAAATGCGCAGGCCTGCGTTTTCTGACTCGTTTTGCAGGTCTGCTTTTACTTCAGGTGCGCTTCTACGTGCAGAAATACCCATCGAAACCGCTCATTTCGTCCACAAATTGTACTTCCGACCCGCTAAGGTTCACAGCCATGCCGACCAGCTTCTGGCCGCCGCCGTCCTCCTGCACGAGAGCCCAGCAGATGACTTCCTGCGCTGCGTTGGCTGGGCCCGCCTGCTTGAAAGCTGCATGCCAGCCCGTAGCCGGCAGGATCTGAAGGATGGTTCGGGAATGGTTCATGATGTAATCTGGTGAACGAAGTGTATGATGTGAACCTTTTTTCAGTATTTGATCTATGTGAGGGGATATAGAGAAAGAACCCGAAACTTGGTTCATATCGTTCACTTCATACACTCCTTAGAATGGGTCTCTGCCTTCGCTTTCTTGCTTTGCTCTAATCCCAACCCCTTGATATCTAAAGCCGTCACTGGCCCTGATTCGCTTGAATCCTCGTTCACTCATACGTAGACCGAAGTTCCGCTGATTTTCCGCCCGCTCGCCGTTCTCCTCGCACCAAGCCTTGTATTTTGCGTACAGCGTGCTCGCTTTCGCCTTCACGCCCTCGATGACCACACACTGTTCTTCTAAGAAGTCGCCCAGGACGTCCATTGAATTGCGATACTCCTGAGTAGCGGAACTGACGGCCTGAGGAGGCTGAAGCTTGTCGCGTTGCCACTGCAGGCAACCTTCAATCAGCCAATTCAGAATACCTGACGCCTCCTTCTTCAGCTTCTCTGGAAGCCCTGTATCTCGCCTGTCCTCCGTAAACTCCACCTGGTAGGGGATCAGGTGGATCCGCCTCCAGATAGAGAAGGTTGTGTCGCGGATTACCGGTTTGTGATTAGTGCTAAGCCAGAGTTTGTGCGTCGGAGCGAATTCGAATTCATGACCATGGAGGAATCGAGCCCGGATCCGATCTCCACCTGTAAGGCGTTTTACGAGCGCTTCGTTAAGCCGTCCGCCGCTTCCCGTTTCTGAGGCCGTGACAAACCTTGCGCCTTTCAGCGCGGCCTCCTCCTCACTAGCACCGCCGCTCGTTTTTCTCTCCATGAGCACTTCGGGGCGAAGGGTCTGGGCATAGTCGCCTAGGATTTCATGAATCGTATCCTGCTCGGTACTTTTCCCGTTCGCTCCGGCGCCGAACTGGATAAACAGGCAGTGCTCGGAGACATCGCCGGTCATCGAGTAACCATATGCCCGCTGCTTAAACGAAACGACAGAGTAGTCGCCACCATGGATCTCCGTTTGAAAGGCGAGCCACCGAGGGCACTTGGCGGACACGTCATGGAGAACGGGGGCGAGTTTCGTAAGCAGTTGCGCACGGTCATGCGGATGCAGGCGGCCGGTTCGAAGGTCGATAGTGCCGTTTAAAACATTCAACAGGAACCTGTCGGAATCCAGTTCATCCGGGCGAACCGGTAGGAGAGATTGAGCGAGCTTAACGATGGCTGTCAGCCGATTGGCAGACTGGCTCGACAACGCCCATTTAATTGCAGCGCTACGCTTATCATCATCTGAGATCTGAGGCGCCAGAATCTGCATATCCCGCACGAGCTCGTAAGCCATCCGGTTCACTTTCCCGGTATTGTCACGCTCCCATCGCCTCCCGTCCCACACGAGCCACTGTTTCCATTTATGACAGTACCGGGCATCGTCGCAGAATCGATCGGCAAAACGACGCGCATTCCCTAGGTCGGTGTTATCGTAATAGTCATCCCAGGGCGAAATTGCCGCAACCACCGGCTCTCCGCTGGCCAGTCCGTCGCCGCTCGGCGTCCACGATGAGCCCACATAGGCCCGCGGGATATCGGGCCTGTAACCGTTCTCCCGGGCAAGGTGGAAGAGCGTGGCCCTCCTTACCCGCTCCAGCGGGTTCGCGAGCTTCTTTCGGTATTCGCCCTCCTCTTCTTCTGGGCTCCATTTCTTAAGTAGTGATTCGGCCAGATCGGTATCGCCGCCTACTGCATCCAGAACGGCTGAGGTGATACGAACCCACTCAGAGTAATCTGGCCGGGGCGGGATGCACCGGAGAGCGGCCCGCACCTCATCGACGGTAGGCAGGTCATTGGTGTACTGCCGCTTCGCCTGTGCAGGTCTATTCTGCTTCTTCGCGTCTGCCTCCGCAGCGATCTCCTGGAGGATACCGGCAGATGCCGGCGAGAGATCGTCCGGAACTTCGAGAAGCCGCGCCATGCGGTGCGGCCGGCTGGGCACATCGTCACCTTTGCGCGCAAATGTGCCGTAAACCTTCGAGATCCGCGACGGATTGAACACGGCCGTATCGACAGAAACGGCGTCGTCGGAGAATCGGCCGTCCAGCGCGATCAGTACACGCTTCGCTAAGCTATCATCGTCGGCCGGGAGATCGACGGGGATGAGCACGTGAGCACCATTACCTGAGCTGGCCAGGACGGTGTTCTTGACCCCGATCCCCGCAAGGAAGGTGCGAACCTCGTGCGCGCGATCAATGGCCAAGGTATGTTCCTGCTCGGTGCTCGAGATGCCCTTCGGCCTGGTGGGATCGCAGTCTACAAGGATCCAGCGACGCCGGATGATATGCTCGTCAGTAGTGAGTGCCGGGTGCCTTCCAGTCGCTTGGATTAGTCTGTTACAAGCCCGAGCCAAGAGGTCCGGCAATACAGGGTTGAGCGTGATGTAGATGCCGGCGGCCGTCTTTTTGAATCCGGCAACGGCTTCCGCGAGTGCCTCGGAATCATCGAAGTATCCGTACCACGTGGCGCGGAAGCCGTTGCGCCCGGTGACGACATCGAGAGCTCGGACCTCATGAACCTGGCCGGATCCCATGATCAGCCTGGCCGCGCGAAGGATCTCCGCTGCGTCATTCATGCCCCGGCCCTCCGCGACCCATCATCGGTTGAAGTGCGGGAACAAAATTTGACGGTTCGTATACTCATTTTGTGACGCATATTGATCAGGGGCGACTCTTGCGGGGGTGGCCCTTGATTCATTTTTGGCGATTTTCTCCCTCTGGCATCTCCACTGCGCGTTCGAGCTGCATCCGGATGAAGTTTGAGACGGTTCGCCGGTCGCGTTCGGCCTCTCTGCGGATGCGCTCAGCCAAGTGGGCCGGTACTCGAAAAATCATTCGTTCGCTACATGTCGTAGACGCGGCAGCTTCCATGTCTGACGATGGTTTTCGGTTGTCGTACGGGCAAGCTAGCCCCTCTTTTCGGGGGCCGAAATACCTCGTGATGCTAACCTGTCGATCGCCTGTTCTACAGCACTCCGCACAAAGCCTGATAGCGTCTGATTATTCCGTGCTGCCGCCCGGCGTGCATCCTGTGCCAGCTGCTCCGGCACCTTCAGGCCGATAAACTCTGGGAAGTCGTGAGTCTTTCTTGGCATTGCGGTCGCTCCTGCCTTATCTTGGTGGATACAAAAAGCCCGTTGACGGATGTGCGCAGCACTCCCGTTCGATGGACTCTGGGCGCCCCTTCAGCTTCTCTTCGATTGGACCCGGTGAGAGCTGTCGAGGGCGCTTCTTATTTGCAGGCTTCAGTGTGATTAGATAACGATCAAGGGCTACAAGGTAGGGTTTAACGAGTTTCGTCAGAAGGACACTTAACGAGTGTCCGGTAAGTGTCCGGTGTCCGAAGCTCCACCTTTCGTAGTTTTAGCCCCATCACTAGTGTCCGAAGTCCGAAAGGTAGCGCCCCTACTGCTGCAGTCGCAAAAATACACTAGCTGGTCTTCACGATTCACGCTCTACGATTCGGTATAGCGGTCCCTGAACATTCACCTTTCCGCCGGAAAACTCCTCAATCATCCGGATGCGGAGCTTTGTCAGCTTGCGCGTCGGATTGTTTTCCGCTTGAGCCAAAGTAGGCTGCTGGACATTCAGCCGTTTTGCGGCCTCAGCCTGAGTAAGCCCGGCTTCTTCTCTGGCTTTCTTGGCAGCGATGTGCAGCTCGCTCTCTTGCATGATTCGTTCTGAGCTCATGAGTAGTGTCGATGGTAAGTATAGGCACGTTGTCTATAATAGACCAGTAGGCTATTGTTAAGGAATGGTGAATATAGCTTAATGGTCTAATAGGCTATTGAACTATATAGTCTGAAGGACTATATTGGTCTCAGACGGTCAAGATAACAATAAGCCATCTGAGAGCCATGACGACGAAAGCAAAGAAGATCCTCCGCAAGCTCATCGACCGCAAAGAGCACGTGGTCACGTTCACGAAAGCCGACGGCACCCTGCGCGCGATGCGCCTTCGCTACCAGGGCGGAACGATCCGCGGAGCGATGATGCAGGTGTTCGATCTGGACAAGCAGGCCATCCGCACGATCAACCTGGAGACGGTCCACACGCACGGAGCCGTTACGATGAAGCCCGAGGTGGCCCGCGAGGTCAACAACCGTCGTCTGGCCGAGATCAGCGCCATGTTCAGCTACTAAACGACGAAGCCCGGGAGAGCGGCAACTCTTCCGGGCCTCTTTCCTCCCCAATAAATGCCCGCAGAAGGCGAATCAGAGAGGTTCATCATGACAACGAAGCAAACGAGCAAACTGATCCGCGACGCCGCCGAGGCATCGATCCTTGCCAAATGGAGCCAGCCCAACGAGATCCGGAAAGCAGGCCTGAACCGGAACGGATTCAGCTGGGAAGAAGCGGACCGGTACGACCGCCTGGAGCGCCGGGAAAGCACGCTCCTGGAGCTTTTCGACGAGCGGCCGCTGTCAGCGGCGGAAACCGAAGAGTTGAAGACGATCCAGCAGGCCCTCTGGGAGATGGACGAGGCCGTACGTGCGCGCAAAAAACCCGTTACGTTCGCATCTGCTGCTGCAGCATAAATGACAAAAGGACTAGGGTGTTCGCAGCACTCCTAGTCCTTTTGATCCGGCACGGCCGGCGGTCGGCATCGTGCCCGAGTCTTTAATCAACGTCCCCTGTAAGGACATAGCTAGTGAGGTACAACATGGCTACGAAGACAGAACACAACGAGATCCCCCACGAGATCAGGGGGCAAAACACATCTTGACCGACTACGCCGAGCGCATGGAGGTGCTGGCTGATGCGTGGGAGATGGAAGACATCAAGCAGCATCTCAAACTTTCACATGGCCAGCCGCACTGGCCAACCGTCATGGCGAACTGTGGCCGTCCTGAATCGAGTTTGCTGCGACGAGCAGCGGGTGAGCTCACCCGTGCCGCACACTTAGCAGGGCCGTGGTGGAATCGTGCGCCCCGGTCCGCCGAGCTACGCAATGTGCTCGCTACGGCCCGTCACGCCACCGATGTCCTCGATGCCAGCTGGGCCGCGATACGCTTCTTGACGAGCGAGGGGTATCTGGGAGAGCAGGGCAGCGAGTCCTACGCCAATGTCTGCGACGACCTACGAGAGCGGGTGCGGGAGACTGCCGAACAGATCTCGCAGTTTGCCGAGGAGATCCTTGATGAGGACGAGCCGACTGAAGAACCCGTCCCGCCAGCTAACGACGGAGGAGTGAAACGGGTGTATATCGAGGCGCCGGGTGAGAGGCCACCTGAGCCAGCGAAACGCACAAAACAGACTACCGAGGCCTGAGCATGGAAAAAAAACCATCCCTCTTCTGGAGTGCCTTACGAAAGGGGGTAAGCTGGCCAGCGTGGATGCAGTGGTGACGTGCGAGGACGGCCGTCTCATGATCGAGATTCAGACAAGCCCGATACTCAGGGCGCACCGCGCGCCGGCCTGCGAGTCTAAGGATGTCGTGAGCCCGGGCCTGCACAATGCTCTCTGGCTCGGTAACCGGAAGAACTAGGGCGCACCACGCGTCCGAAACAACACAGATAGTGAATAGGGGCGGTGCTCGAGAGGGTACCGCCCCTTCATCATAGTCCTGCGATAAATACTCTACAACGTTATTCTCCCAGAGACGAAATGCTCTTGCGATGACATGTTCTGAAGCAAATGCCTCCAGACATCATTGATGTTTGGAGGTTATCCACACTGGCTGCTATCGTCCAGTTTGTAACCAGACATGTTATCACCGGGATATGCGAATTTAGGACCATATAGGCGTAGAATCGCGATTCTGGCCCTGTATGTGGACAGAAAGATATCCATACGGGTTGACAAAGCTTAAAAATTTGCCTATCAATACGCTGGAAGCGGAAAGGCGATTCGAGAGATGATGCTTTGTTGCCTGAGAAGGGCGCAAGCATCCTTTCTCGAGTCGCCTTTGCGTTTTGCTCGGGTGGTACCTGTCACTCAGTACGTCGTAGGATGAAATACCACATTTATTGTGACGAAAGTAGACAGACAAAGGATCGCTACATGGTCTTCGGAGGCATCATAATCAATGCGGCGGATGAGCCTCACTTCGAGGCTACCATGCAGAAGTTTCGCGTAGAGACTGGAATGACAGGCGAATTGAAGTGGGCAAAGGTGAGCAACGGGAAGCGGGATGAATACAGTTTGCTAATGGACTACTTCTTCGCCTTGCTCAACCAAGACTGTGTGCACTACCACAGTCTCATCATTGACACCCATCGGGTCGACCATAGAAGATTCAACGGAGGAGACCACGAGCTGGGCTTTTACAAATTCTATTTCCAACTCATGCTCAAATTCGGGCGCAAATATTGTGCGAATGGACAACCCATCTCTTTGCACGTCAGGCTTGATGAGCGGTGTTCGAAGCAGTCCCTAACGGATATAAAAAGGATGCTGAATCATGCGTTGAGGAGGAAGACGGGCCACGATACCCGCCCGTATAAATCCGTCGAACCGCGAAACTCCAAGACCTGTGACATGATTCAGATTGTGGATATCATCACGGGTGCTATTGGATACTGCAAAAATGGATTTCACTTGCTGCCAGGATCAAACCAGGCGAAGTGCTACTTGGTGGATTATATAGCGCAGCATGCTGGTGTCGCAGAACTCGGGCGAGATACTCCACAACGAATCAACAAGTTCTCTATTTGGAATATGCGACTGAGATAAAAAAAGCGACGCGCCCTCACCCCTACGCCTTTTCGGCTACCGCCGTCGCGGTTTCCCTACACTAGGCAGGGTTTTCGGGAATGAGTGGCGCGTCGCCCAGCATTACGCCATCAAATATATCCTCTGGCAATGGTAGTATACAAGTGTTAGATGAAAATGTTGCTGTATGTTGCTATTTTACATATGTATAAAGTTACCCCTGGGATGGACGCGAATCGCGTAAAGGGCCGGGCAACTCAGTTTGCGTCCGTCCGCAGACCCTCAATCGTCGCCGCTCACCTGATCAGCTGGTAATCCTCCAGCCTCCTCGTTCGGCCGGATGCGCATGGATCCACGGACTACCAGTTCAGCCGTAGCGAAAGTGCCGGACGCGGCTGCCCGCCCGAACTCATGACGGTCGGGCTAACCTCTGCAGCGAATCCGTTCCGGTCATTGGCGCGCATTGCCGCCTTTGGACCGTCGACCATTCCGTAGATCCATGCCCCCACGGCAACACCGTACGCGATGTACGTAGGTGTCATATCCACATGAGTTTCGTAGCCTGTTACCAGGTCCGGTTCGCAGTAGCTGTTCTGCCCCATATTGCTCCCGTAGTAATAGCAGGCGCCTCGCTGAACGATTGGGTCGATACTGCTCTTTTCGAGCGTGCCCGCCAGCCCCAGCGCGAGAGCGACTGGACCAGCCAGGAGAAGCGCCGCGCCCTTTCCCGATTCCCCCGCGTAAATGTGTCCACCTCCTGCGAGGAGGATGCTAAGCACGAGTGCGGTATCCGGATCTTTGTACGGTACATACTTCGGCATTGGCGCTGATACCCGGAGCGAATCTGCCCGAACGGGTTCCGGATCAGTAGATGCCTGCTGTCCGGCCGGCCGCTTTCCGATCCCCGTCGTGTAGCATCCGGCCAGAAGCAGGCACGTAGCCAGAGCGGTGCAGGTGAGCGTCTTTCTCATGTGTTCAGGCTTTTCAGGTCCGCTGCGTGCCATTGGTACGCAAATACGAATAAAATCACAACCCCTTACATGTTGATCCTCCGCAGCCCTCCGGTCAGCGCATCCGATATCTCCCCGAGGGTAGCGTACTGAGCGTCCTCCCCAGGTCGCATGATGCAGAGGTCGTAAGGAGCACCGATCTTCGCGAAGCCCTGCGATAGCCGCTGCCATCTCGCGCAGTGATCGATGTAGAGGCCGCACAGGTCGACAGCCTGCTGCAATCCAAGCTTCGAGAGATCCATTGCCGGGAAACTCATCCCGGCCCATTCGAGATTTGCGGAGAGCCGAAGCAGGTATTCCCATTGGCCGACCACGGCCATGCTTCCGTTTTCGAGGTTGTCTTTGTCGCCCATCATAGGCGCGGGCTGGCCCTCCCTCAGGTTCGACTTCGGCCCGTGTCCCGGGGGCTTGGTGAACATGTGAGCCCTCGCGATCGGCCCGACTTCTGTGGAGTCGTAGCCCACAACCAAGCATGAAATGCTGACATTCGGATCGGCATTCTGGAGCAGCGGCCGGAGCGTAGCTACAGCGTGGCTGGGCTCGACCTTCTCGTACTGTATGCTTGCCAGACGCAGAAAGTATTCTTTGAGCTTGTCACCCATTGAAGATCCCGAGGTGCAGAACACTACTGCGCACCGCTCGCCGGCCCACATCTTGTGGTGTCCGCCTAGGGACACGTAAGGCCTCTTGAATGGGAGCACGCCTCCATTTTCATTGTCAAAGTCCTCGTGTTCATAAATCTCACCGATAGTGTCGGCAGCCACGGCAATTCCTTCACGGGTGATAACGGCAACTCCTACGGACATGTGATTACTCTGTTGTCGGAATGATTAGTGTTAGTTGATCGAGCATGCGGGGCAACTAGGACACTCGTATGATCGTCGGCGGAGATTCTTTCGGTGGAATAGGCCCGCTCGTCGTGGCCAATGGATTCGCCGTGGCGAAGTTGTGCACGAAGTCGCTGAACTCGAGATAGGCCTGCGTGGCCGCATCGCCGTAGCCACCCATCGAGGAGAACGTGCCTTCTTCCGCGCGCTGATCGACATCCGGAGACGAAGCGTACCTGCGCAGCCGCACGTAAGACCCTGCCTGCCTTGAACGGGCCATACTGTAGGTGACGTCCCCCACCTGATAGCGTACGCCATCCAACTCCAGCACCTGATGTGGCCAAACCCTCGGCATTTCGCGCAGGTAGCCGGCTTCGTGCACGTCCACGTGCTCAGCCTGCTCCAGGAAACGCTCTTCGGCGAGTAGCTGGGCGTGGCTCTTGCCCGTGTTCGGCTCGCCGCTGTAAGGTCCAACTTTCCAGTTGCCTGTAGACGTGCCGTCCGCGAGTGTGAGGGCGTGGAGCATGCCCACGACCGGCGCATCACCAAACCGCACCTGGACGGCCTGGGTGAGCTTGTTAGTGCTGGCTGAGTTCAGCGCGGTGACGTTCTGAGCCCCCGGAGCAACGACGCCAGCGCGCACAATGTTGAACTGGACGTTTGCCCAGTGATGCTTGTAGAGCGTGGGGATGTCGTCAGGCGTGTTGTCTACCGCCTGGTAGAGAAACACCTTCAGAACCCATGTCCCGGCAGGTGTATCCTGCGAGATATTGCGGAACGTATGCCACACCTCAGGACTGATGCCTTGCCTGGATCCCGGGGGATTCCGGTACGCCGGGTCCACGCCTCATCACCGAACAGAATATTCGTCTCTACGCTCTTCCAGGAGCCGTCCGCAGCAAGCCAGTACTGGTCACTTGCTCCGTCGCTGAGCACGATCCGATAGTAGACCGGGAACGGGCCCTGCCATGTTTTACGCGGCACGTTGATCTTGAGCGTCTCGAGGAAGGTGGCCAGCGACCACTGGATCTGTACACCTTCGCCCCCGGTAAAGCGGATCCCCTCCTGCCAGTACCACTTCGTGATGTCAGAGAATGAGCCGGGCCGTAGCACGGGTGTGAGCACGGCCGTGTTCGAGCCATCCGGGGCGCGGCCGGACTCGATCGTGATGTCAACGCCCCCGTCCTGATTCTTCCAGTACTTCTTCTGCTCTTCTTCTGGCGTCGGAGCGTTGTACTGCCCGCCAAAGTCTCTGCCCAGGCTTCGCCTGCCGATGGATCCGCCCCTCGGGTCATCACCGCTACTGTCGCCGCCGGTGCCGGGCCGTCCGGGGCGCCGCGGTGGGTACGGTGCCCGCGCCCCCTCTCGCCAGCTCAGGCTGAAGTTGCCGTTTCGGATGAGCGGCGGCACCGGCCCGTGGTCGAACGTGACCGTCACCCCTTTGTAAGCAAGGATGCGCGGCTGCCTGTCCGTAGAGGTGCGAAGCAGGGCCGCTGTAGCCTCTGAGACGGAGACTACCGGATTGAACATGCCGCTGCCCACCAGCGTCCCTGCGGGTGTGTACTCGAAACGACGGTACGACCCGGAAAAGAGAACGCTGCGCTGGATGCAGTGCCATGCTCCCAGGGATTGCCGCACCTGCAGGTGGAACGTATCACAAAGGTCGGCCAGCACGTTTTCACAGCTCACAGGGAAGCCGTCGGCAGTCCTGAACGCTTCCATGTCGAGGAAGTAGCTGGCCAGTGGATCGGCCGTGCCCGAAAGACCGGGGACAAACCAGTTGCTGCCGGTGAAGACGTTCAGTCCCAGCCCCGTTTTTCTCAGCACTTCGCAGACGATGTCTTTCACCGACATCGAGCCTGCGTAGAAGTCTCCTGAATCATCTACGAACGGGATATCCTTCAGGTCGGCCAGAGAACACCGGGCAAGGATCGTTGCGACATCAGGAAACGCGTTCAGGCTCCGCTTATCCGGCGACGGAACCACCGGACCGCTGAAAACGACCTGGGCACCCTCCTTCACGACAACATGGTACTCTTCTGCCTCTGCGTCCGCAATTTCGTCGTCGATCGCTCCCGTGGGATCCCAGAGGTATACCTGTGCCGTTGTCGGGAGCAGCGCCTTGTAGACATGTTCATTTCCAGGCCCCGATGTCATGATGTCGGCGCCGGAGTCCATCAGCCTTACGTTCGTTGCCGTACCGCTAAAGCTGGCTTGATGAATCTCAACACGGAGGGTCGTTTCGCTATCGGTCTGCCGCTCTCCGTAGTATTTCAGTGGCATGGTTTCACTCACTGGTTTACGCCTGCGCAGGCATGAGGCAGGCTTGATTGATCTTTCTTCGCCCGAAGGATCCGGACCAGTTCGACTTGCCGGAGCAGGTAGAAGGCCGCCACGCCCCTGCTCCCGACGTCGTAGCACCTCTGCACCAGCTCCTTCCAGAGCCCCGGCGGGTCTGCAGCTGGTACCGGAAAAAGCTGGCCCGTGTCAGCCCTCCGCATGAGCCACGTCCGCCACTCCTCAGGCCAGGGCATCTCCCGGATCAGGTCCTGAGTCCTGGCCTGCACCCGCACGTCGAACTCGGCTCCGCCGCAGCGCTTCATCGTATCGCGAAGCACGCCCCGCACGATGATGGTGCGCCGGGTCCGGGTGAGTCCTTCCAGCGCCTCCCGGTTGATCACCTGGCCATCCAGAGAGAGCCTGCCAGCCGGATCCTCGACAACGACGGCCAGCTGCGGCGGTCCTTGGCTTCGAGCCTGGCGATCTTCCAGCCGCTCGATGCGTGATCTCAGGTTCATGTCGCCTCCACCCGGGTTGCAGTCAGCGCCTCCGCCACGATCGTCCAGAAGACGTACGTGAAGGTCCACCGGGCACGCGGGTCTTCATAGGACCATGCGCCGGCGGCATCCCGGCACCTGGTCGAGAGTGTTTCCCGGAGCGATGACCATCCGCCCTCGGGAGCCGCTGGCGGGGCTGAGAGATTCGACGGCCCGCACCGCCGGACGTCGGCCAAAGCCATCTCGTCGATCCACCGATCGAAAGTCTCCATGTCCAACCCTGCCGCAGCGGCCAGTCGCCTCACTGCGCGATCCTCTCTCCGGATCTCCATCTCGGCGGCCATGCGGTCGCCCTGCTGCCGGAAGGGTGATGCGAACCGGCTCAGAACGTCGCTCGTCACATTGCCCGAGAACCGGCCGAACGCCTTCCAGAAGTCGCTCCATGGGCCGGTATCGGAGAAGGACTCCAGGATGAGCGTAGGCCCTGCCGCCTGCTTTTCGAGCCGGTCTATTCTCGTTTTCAGGTTCATGCGACTTTCCTCAGTGGGGCGTCGTTCTGCTTACCCATCGCCTCCTCGAGCGCATCGATGCGTGCCTCGAGGTCGGACGACTCCTTCAGTTTTGCATAGGCGCCGGCAGCCTGGTTGAGGGCATGGACTGCCGAGAGCACGCCGCCCGTGTTGCCTATCTCCTGCGCAATCAGCATCTCTTCCCAGGCGCACTGAATCGCCTGCCATTGGATCGCGACGGCATCCTGTAACGTGCCCGGTTTCCGTGGCTTACGGCGCCTTATCTTCTTGCGAAGCTCTTGTGTTCTTTGTGCTTGACTCATCTATCCCCCTCCCCCCTCCTTCGGGGGCGACAGCTACTTACACAACGGCCCCGGCCATCCGGCTGATCAGCCTCTGGCGGATCTCGCTTTTCGCTCCCATCGCGTTGGCCTGGCTGATCTCCCCGCCGTCGTAGAGCATCTCGGGGTTCCAGCCCGGCCATGCCTCTTGCAGAAGCTTCTTATAGGCCGTGACCTGGCTGTACATCGCCCGGCCTCCATCCATCTGCAGCGCTGTCGGAAGTAGAGATTGCATTGGCAGCGGCCGAGGTACGTCATGCAGGCCTTTCTCAGTCATTTCGACATTGAGCCAGTACGCAGCCAGGTTAGCCCGGACCGCTTCCGAGATGAGGTCCGTGAGCCGCTTCATGTGCTCCTCGGCGATCCGCTTCGCTTCGGCCCGTAGCCCTTCCCGGGCCTGCTCCTTTGCCCGTTCGAGCTCGGCTGCCGCACGGTCGCGATGCTTTGTCTGCTCAACTGTCCGCTTCCGGAGCCCGGCAACGGTTTTCTCGACGGCCGTGATGCGCGGGAAGTAGTCATCAACCTCTTTCTGCGTGGCGCCACCCAGCGGCACGAGAGCGGCCAGTTCATCGGCGCGGGCCTTCAGCCTCTCCAGCTGGACCTCGGCATGCTGGAGGTCTGCCGTGTAGCTATCGAGCCGGGCTTGTTCCGCGGCCAGCCGCTCCGACTCCTTGCGCACGGCCTTCTCGGGATCAAAGGTGATCTTGTCTTTCGGTCTGATGTTCTTCATATCGACTTGTGCCTTTCTGTGTGGAAATGTCAACCAGAGGTGACGTTTAGTTCGTGACGTCCTCTTCCTCGATCAGCAGCTCTCCGGTAGCGATGCGGTCGGCGTACTTCTTTTCGAGGAAGACCTTATTCTGCTCGCTGATCCGAGTCCAGCTACGGCCCAGCCGGATCCGGCCCGTTGGCGCCGGGATATTGATCTCGGTAGGGCTGTTGTCGGTGTTCGGGATGCGGGCTATGAAGCGTGTTGCCATGATTGGCCTCCGGACCGGTTACCGGTCCTCTTTGGTTGTGGAGATGCGGGAATCCAATGCGTGCAAGAGGTGGTTTACGGTTACTCGTACAGCCCGGCGTAGGGGTCGCCGGGATCCTCCTTCCGGCTCTTGTGGTCGGCGGAGGTATAGAGCCCCGCGTACGGGTCGTTCGGATCCAGATCGGCCGCGAGCTCGGTAGCAGGGGGCTCGTATGGGGCGTCGGCGTAGAGGCCTGCGTACGGGTCGGCAGGCTCTGCGCTCCGGTCCCGAGCCGAGAGCCCCAGCCCCTTATCGGATCCAGCACCCTTTACGGCCCCCAGGTAGACGATCGAGAGCTCTCCGGCCTCGAGGTCCGGCGCGTCGTCAACTTCGTAGAATCCGACCGTCTCGCCGCTGATCTTTTCTTCCATATAGGTCCACTTGCCTCCGCGGGCCTCGATAGAGTCATATTTGCGCACGCCCGTCTTCACGTCCTGGATATCCTGCAGCCGCTGCTCGGATGCGCCCTTCGTGACGGCGTAGAACTTGACTCGGAGCCAGTTCGCGCTGATGCCTCGGACCCGTGCCTTCACGACGTCGGCAGCAAACGTGTGACCGATAGGCCGGCGCTCGTCGTGATCGAGCAGCACCGTTCGTCCCTCCCGGAAGCTCTCTGCGAAGCGTTCCAGCGCTGCCTTCGTGAAGCGAAGCGGCCGCCGCATCAATTGGTCATTCGCCACGTAGCGTTCGAAGATCTCGACGTCTTCGGCCTGCAGCTCCTCGCTCGAGTGGCGCTGGTTGATTATCCGGAGGTCACTGGACGAAGCGGATAGCTGTTCACCCTGGCCTTCGAAGTCGACGTAGTTGGTCCCTCCCGGAGAGAGGGCACGGAGCTCCACGCTCAAATTATCAGGACGCATATCGCGTCCGGGAGTGAAGCCGGTAGGCTTCGGGGTATCGTGAATAATGATGATGCTCATGGGTGTGAGGGGGCGCGCATCCGCGCCCGGCTGTGTGTATGAAAAAAAGGCGTGGCCACTCAGCCCCCAATCGGGAGTGAGCGGCCGCGCCTGGTAGAAAGTCGGACGTACTTGCGTCCGAGAGTGGGTGCTAAAGTGGGTGCGGAGCCTGCGGAAAAGGGTGGGAGAGGGCGGTTAAAACCCCTGTCTCCGGAAACCTGAAATCGGCCCTGCTGACGACTCTGCGCGTGATTACGGTACCCTGCGTGAAAGGCGGGGTCTCCTACCCGGGGAGCCTAATAGGACGCCAGCTTCAGAATTGAGGCTGGCGTCTTTCATTTTCTGCGTTTTTCCGCTCAAAAGCGCGATTGCCTCGCACTCGGGGCTGGTTCTATAATTGCCGTTTCGATAGATCAAATGCCGGGGGAATAATAGAACCAACAGCCGGTGACGGGCTTCCGGCTCTGCCCTCGCGTACACCCCGCTCAGGTTCGAGAGCATCGCAGGGTGCCAACTATGTCGCATCGAGGATTGCCGGACGGGGTCTGTACTGGCGGCGGACCTTCGGCTGTGCGCGAGTGGAAACAGTGGCCGCCCTCATCAACCTGCCCACCCTCATCGTGATCGGGATCTACCTGCAGGTCGAAGGCATCGGGAAGCTCGTTCGTCCTCAGCCGGTGGAAGGGACGACGATGACGAAATGGAACGGCTGAAGGCGAGGTTAAGCGTGTGCTTCGCGACCCGTTCGGCGTGGAGTACACGACGCTTGAAGTCGAGATCGATGTCTGTGGGTGCATGAGCGATCCGTTATCCCGAAGCAGGAGATCGGCCCCCCTCAGGGCACCGCGATCTCGAAACTTAACTCACAGACATCGGCGGCGTATAGCACCGACTTCCAAGCAATTTAGTGCGTTTCCCATAGCAACAGGGAAACGCCGCATAGAGGGTCGATCGATCTTCACCGTAATCTAACCGGAACCGGATGCTCTCGAATCTATTACACGGATCCATGTAATAGTGTAATGTGCCCTCGACTACTATCTCCATGGCTTCCACTGACCATATCTGCTCGCCTAAGCCTGCGCTGAAGGAGCGGCCCCAACTCAGCCTCGAGCAGGCAGCCGAGCTTGAGGACCTCTTCAAGGTGCTGGCTAACGACACCCGCCTGCGCCTGCTACATGCGCTTGCTCGGAAGGGGGAAGCATGCGTGAGCGACCTGGCGGAGGCCGTCGCCATGACCCCTCAAGCCGTCTCGAACCAGCTCCAGCGAATGGTCGGCCAGGGTATCCTCCGTTCCCGGAGGGATGGAAACAACATCTACTACCGGGTGCATGACCCGTGTGTGACCGTGTTGCTCGATCGTGCGCTCTGCCTCGTGGAGGAGGCCCGGCAGAATCGACCTGCCCTCTCGGCAGCCTCTGCAGGAGCAGCTTAGTAAGGGTTGGCCCGAACAGGATGACCATATCATGAATCGATCCACGTTCCACATAGACAAGATGGACTGCCCCACTGAGGAGCAGCTCATCCGCAATCGCTTGAGATCCGTCGAGGGCATCGAGGGGATGGAGTTCGACCTCATCCAGAGAGAACTCACCGTGACGCACCGTCTGGACGACGAGCGCACTATCCTGGCTGCACTGAAGTCCATAGGAATGGACCCGGAGTTGTCGTTGCCTTCCGGGGATGGCTTTGCAGTTGATGAGGGCGGCAGGGAAGAAAAAGTGCGGCAGCGGCGGCCGCTCGTCTCGCGCACGGAGTGGGTGTTGATCGGCGTCTCCGGGGTTCTGGCCGTTAGCGCGGAAATCCTGGCCTGGATCACTGGCCAGGAGCATGCCATCCCCGTGGTTCTCCTAGCCGTCGCCTCCATCGCTCTCGGCGGGCGTGAGATGATCCAGAAAGGATGGCGGGCGCTGAAGACGTTCACACTCAATATCAACTTCCTCATGACCATCGCCGTCGCCGGAGCCGTCGTCATCGGCCAGTGGCCTGAGGCCGCGATGGTGACCTTTCTCTTCGCGCTGGCAGAGATCATTGAGGCGTATTCGCTCGACCGCTCCCGGAACGCCATCCGAAGCCTGATGGAACTCTCCCCGGATATGGCCCTGGTCGCTGATGATGGATCGTGGCGGGAAGTTCGGGCCGACTCGGTGAAGGAAGGCCAGCGCGTCCGGGTCAGGCCCGGCGAGCGCATCCCGCTCGACGGGGTAGTGATCGCCGGCGCTTCGACCGTCAACCAGGCTCCCATCACCGGTGAATCTATGCCCGTCGAAAAGCGGGAAGGGGATCAGGTCTTCGCCGGTACGATCAACGAGCGGGGTATGCTGGAGTTCGAGGTGACGGCGAGTAAGCGGAACACAACCCTCGCCCGGATCATCCGCGCCGTCCAGCAGGCCCAGGCGAGCAAGGCGCCCACCCAGCGTTTCGTGGACCGGTTCGCCCGGTACTACACGCCGGTCGTTGTCGTGATGGCGGTCGTCATCGCCGCTGGCCCTCCCCTCCTTCTGGGGGCGGCTTTCTACCCGTGGTTCTACAAGGCGCTCGTCCTCCTCGTCATCGCCTGCCCCTGTGCGCTCGTCATATCCACACCTGTGACGGTGGTCAGCGGGCTAGCCGCCGCCGCCCGCAGGGGCATGCTCGTCAAGGGCGGCATGTACCTGGAGGAGGGGCGGCGGCTGAAGGCGGTCGCGCTCGACAAGACGGGCACTATGACCTATGGAGCGCCCGTTGTAACCGATGTCATCCCGTTTGCACCCGGCTACACCGAAGACGACGTGCTCGAGATTGCCGCCAGCCTCGACGCGCCCAGCGAGCACCCGGTGGCCTGCGCCATCGTCGGCCACTGGACGGGCGAACTCCTTCCCATCACGGAGTTCGAGTCCATCACAGGTCGGGGGGTAAGGGGGCGTGTGGGCGGATGCACGTATTACGTCGGCAACCACCGGCTCGCGCACGAGATCGGAGTCTGCAGCCCCGACATCGAGGTGGTGCTTGAGCGTCTGGAGCGTGAGGGAAAGACAGCGGTCGTCCTGAGCACCGAAACGGAGGCGCTGGCCGCTATCGGTGTCGCGGATACGCTCCGTGAGACGAGCATCGAGGCCATTCACGCGTTGCACGACCTCGGCATCCGTACCGTCATGCTGACGGGAGATAACCAGATGACGGCCGAAGCCATTGCCCGTCAGGTGGGGATCGACGACGCGCGCGGAAACCTTCTCCCGGAGGACAAGCTCGCCGCCATAGATGACCTGTTCCGCCAGCATGGAGCAGTAGGCATGGTCGGCGACGGAATCAATGACGCACCCGCGCTGGCGAAAGCATCCATTGGCTTCGCGATGGGAGCAGCCGGAACCGATACGGCGCTCGAAACGGCGGACGTAGCCTTGATGGAAGACGACCTCCGGAAGCTGCCGGAGTTCATCCGGCTCAGCCGGCGGACGTCGCGCATCCTCGTCCAGAACATCACGTTCTCGATTGGCATCAAGGCCGTGTTCTTCGTGCTCGCGCTGATGGGTGCGGCGACGCTCTGGATGGCTGTCTTCGCCGACATGGGGACCAGCCTCCTGGTCGTCTTCAATGGACTCCGGCTGCTCTCTCGCAGGGGGGAGTCGGTCTCTAATATTTCGCAGGGACCCGGATCGAGAGCAAACCGTAATAGGCGTCACCTTTCATTCCAGCTAGCTCCTCATGTCGAAGCTACCTAGCCTGTCTGCCCATCTCAAAGCCTTTGCTCTGGGAGTCGTCCTCGCCACACTTGCTCTTGGCGGCTACTCGTGGTGGCGCTCGGCCAACACGCCCGCAGCGGAGTTGCCCGTAATCACAGTCTACAAGAATCCCACCTGTGGGTGTTGCGTGAAGTGGGTCGATTACATGCGCCAGAACGGGTTCACGGTCGAAGTCGAGGACCGCACCGACATGGACGCCGTGAGAGCACAGCACGGCATCCCTGCGCAGCTTTCCTCCTGTCATACAGCCGTGGTGGGAGATTACGTAATCGAGGGCCATGTACCAGTGGCGGACATCAGGCGCCTCCTCGATGAGAAGCCCCAGCTATCGGGTCTTGCCGTGCCCGGCATGCCCGTCGGCTCGCCGGGGATGGAGCAGGGCGACCGCTGGGATCCGTTCGACGTACTCGCGTTCACCCGTGACGGCGGGATCGGCGTCTACGCGAGCTACAGGATCTGATCCCTTGTATACGTGCCGGGTCAGGCCCACCCGGTTCCGAGCGCCCCGTAAGCAGCGGCCATGATTACCCCGACGATTAGCCCACCGCCGATCGCCTGCGGCATGACTGCCACCGGCCTCTCCACGCGTGCGCTCGGCATGCAGCTGTCATTTCGTCGCGTTCCAATCCGTAGAGACCGTTCAGGAATGGCCCGGCAGTTACATCTTCAAACACCCTGGGGCTGAATCCACCCTCGCCGGAACAGAAGTGCAGCTAGCGGGCGGGTACGCGCTCCGCAGGCGAGCGACTTCTCGGCTTATCCCCAGGACGTCACGTGCCCTGATATACCGAACACACGTTGAAAAATCCTGATGGGGGAGGGGTACTATTTGATATCGTGGATCGGTACATTTCGCTGGCTTGTCGTGAGGGTGGCCCGTAGCAGCGTGATAAGGAACGCGAATGTCATGAAGGCCTCCGTATGCTAGATGTAGTGACCCTGGGCGAGTCGATGGTGCAACTGACTCCTACTCGCACGGGACTTTTGCGCTACGCCTCTCATTTTGAGCGGTTCGTGGCTGGTGCAGAGTCAAACGTGGCAATCGGCCTCAGTCGCCTGGGACACCGCACAGGCTGGATCGGTCGGGTAGGAGCGGACGAGTTAGGGGCTTGCGTGGTGGCTTCCATCCGAGGGGAAGGTGTCGATGTTTCGCAGGTCGTGTACGATGAGGAGGCCCCAACAGGCGTGTATTTCAAGGAGCGCCGTCACCCTGGCTTGACGCGTGTCTACTACTACCGCGCCGGATCGGCGGGCAGTCGACTCGCTCCCAGCAACCTGGATGCCGCCTACATACGTGAGGCCAGGTATTTACACCTGACAGGCATTACGCCCGCCCTGAGTACGTCCTGCCGTGAGACTGTGTGGCGAGCAATCCGCATTGCGAATGAAGCGCAGGTACCCATCTCGTTCGATCCGAATCTGCGGCGACGGCTCTGGGCGGAAGAGGAGGCGCGGAGCGTGTTGTTGGAGATGCTCGCCTGCGCACATCTCGTACTGGCCAGTGTGGAAGAGGCTGCGTTCCTGACAGGAGAAGATGACCCCGAAGCTGCAGCCCGGATTTTGCAAGATATGGGACCCGGGCAGGTCGTCGTCCGGCTTGGAGCAGACGGAGCCCTTGCGATCGGGGAGTCGGGCGCGTTGGAGTACAAGCCTGCTCTTGCCGTTGATGTCGTGGAAGCAGTAGGGGCGGGTGATGCCTTTAACGCGGGTTTCCTGGCTGGCCAGCTTCGCAGGTGGGATCTCGCTCAATCGCTGCACCTGGGAAACATTCTGGGCGGACTGGCTACGACGGTGCCCGGCGATGTGGAGGGCCTCCCAACATGGGCCGAAGTGCAGCCATATCTGGGCGGTGAAGAGATGGTTGACCGATAGGCTGGATGCTTTTGAGTGATGCGGAGGGCTAGAGGCTGGGATGATCGAAGATGCACTGATCACCTGCCCTGGAAGTGATCTGGAGAGCGATTACCTTAACCAGATACATTGAACTTAGCGAGAGGCAATGACTCGAGTCTCAGCAGAAGATGCGGCGTGCCGGATAAGGGAGGTAGGTATTATCGCCATCGTGCGGGGAGACTATTCGCTAAGCCAGCTCCGTGATATTGCCGATGTACTGGAGGAAGGCGGTGTCGGTGTCATGGAAGTTACGCTCAATAGCACCTCGGCGTTGGAGTGTATTGCCGCGCTGCGTAGCTTCGCGGGTAATCGTCTGCTTGTCGGCGCAGGAACTGTACGTACGCCCGAGGATGTGGACCGCGCCCTGGAAGCAGGCGCTCAGTTCCTCGTTTCTCCTAATTTCGATCCTGAAAGCGCTTTTTGTGCCATAGATGCCGGTGTGCTGCACCTTCCGGGTGTCTTCACCGCCTCGGAAGCCCAGCAAGCACTTCGAGCAGGATGTCGCATGCAAAAGCTTTTCCCTGCCGGGCAGTTGGGGCCATCGTATCTGGAGGCGTTACGCGCGCCGCTTGGCGACATCGAGTTCGTTCCGACTGGTGGCATAGACGCCGGTAACGTAGCAGCATTCGTGAGGGCAGGTGCCGTGGCGCTCGGGATAGGAAGTGCGCTCGTGGCCGGACCTCGCCAGGATTTGAGTGCGCTGCGGCAGCGCGTTGAGCAACTGACGTCGGTGCTGCAAGCGGCGCGATTGGAATATCGGATGCCTGTGTGAGGCTTCGCGGGATGGCAGGCCAACGGCGTGTTTCTTCCTGACTACCTAAAGATTCAAATGTGTAACTCGCGGTGTTCGGAATGCCACGGTTGATAGCTCCGAGTACGAAGCGTAGGTCCCTAGCGGGCAAATACGGTACGTTCAAGCCGATACTGGTCATTGCCGCTATCAGTTGCTTGGTCGTCGGGTGCAAGGAGCAGGAAACGTTTCCCAGCCGGCCCATCACCCTGATCTGTCCCTGGTCGGCGGGAGGCGGCACAGATCAGGTGGCACGCCAGATTGCCATGCAACTCGAGCATACGCTTGGCGTGCCTGTCAATGTGCTCAACGCGACGGGCGGGGCCGGTGTGACGGGGCATACGCGCGGTGCACAGGCAAACCCGGACGGATATACGATCACGATGATCACGTCCGAGTTGAACATGCTTCACTGGCGGGGCATGACGAACATCTCGTATCTCGACTACGAGCCGCTGATGCAGGTCAATCGAGATTATGCGGCAGTCTTTGTGCGGGCGGATGCCCCGTGGTCCTCGCTGCAGGAACTCGAGCAGGCGATTCGAGCGCGCCCCGGGACGTTAACGGCTTCGGGGACGGCCTTCGGGGGTGTCTGGCACGTGAGCATGGTCGGCTGGCTGTTGAAGAGCGGCTTCAGCGCTGATGCGGTGACGTGGATTCCGATGGACGGATCTGCCCCGTCGTTGCAGGAACTCATGGCTGGTGGTCTCGACTTCGTGGTGTGCAGCCTGCCAGAGGCGCGGTCGCTGCTGGAGGCAGGGGCTATCCGTACTCTGGGTGTGATGGCCGAAGAGCGCCTCGCCCGCTATCCCGGGGTGCCCACGTTCAAAGAGCACGGCATTGAATGGACGAGTGGCACGTGGCGCGGACTGGCCGTTCCTAAAGGGATTCCGGAGGAACGGGCCGAAGTGCTCACCAACGCGCTTCGGCAGGTCGTGGCGGGCGATGCGTATATGGATTTCCTGCAGGCGGCAGGGTTTGGGAGTGCTGCGCTACCGCGGCAGGAGTTTGCCGCTTTCCTGGAACAGGAGAATGAGGCCTACGGCGAGGTCTTCGCCAGCGATGCCTTTCAGGCCGTTACTTCACAGCGGTATGGCCCCTGGTTATTTCCTGCCGTGGTCATAGGGCTGATGGCCGTAACCATTGCTGTGCTCCTGGGGAGCGGCGCGCTCCGCGTGCATGATGAAGCACAGGAGGTCACAGCTAAGGGCGCATTCCGCGTCGGCATCGCCGTCGGGGCGATCATCCTGTACATGCTCGTAGCAGAACAGGCCGGGTACGTGCTCTCGGCGGCGCTGCTGCTGGCCGTACTGTTCTGGACGTTCAAGGTAAAGTGGTACGTGGCCGCCGGAGTTGTCCTCGTGCTCGTTCCGCTCACGTATCAGGTTTTTGCCGTGTACTTACGAGTCGGATTGCCCTGGGGGTGGCTGGGCTGGTAATATGAACGAAGCACTCATGCAGGCTTTTGGGCAGGTGTTTACGCCTGAGGTCTTGCTTGCCATCGTCTTTGCTGCGATCTACGGCGTCTTCATGGGAGCAGTCCCCGGATTGTCTGCGACAATGGCCGTAGCCCTGTTCGTGCCCGTAACCTACTGGATGGGACCCGTGCCGGCAGTCGCCGCTATCGTGACGATGTCGGCCTGCGCCATCTTTGCCGGCGACATCCCCACCACGCTACTCCGGATTCCCGGCACACCCGCATCGGCTGCGTACGTGGATGATGCCTATTCCTACACGCTACGTGGACAGTCCGACCACGCGCTGGGGGTGGCCCTGCTCTGGAGCGTAGCCGGTGGTCTCTTCGGCGCCCTGGTGCTCATGCTCTTGGGGCACCAGCTGGCAAACATCGCCGCTTACTTTGGCGTGGCGGAGTATTTCTGGCTCTACCTGTTGGGCCTCAGTTCAGCCATCGTCGTCTCCCGCGGGTCCGTAATAAAGGGAATGCTGAGCCTGTTCATCGGGCTGCTCCTCGCAACCGTCGGCCTCAGTTCCGTGCATACGGCCGCCCGCTTCACGTTCGGGCAGCCGGAGCTGTTTCAGGGCATCGACTTCATTGCGGCCATGATCGGGCTGTTCGGCCTCTCTGAAGTACTGCGGATTCTCATGGATCTGGAGCGCACGGATTCTGCGGGTCACCTTACGCCGCCTGCCCGCTCGCAGCCCGTCTCTGACTACGTCCGGCGGTATCTCATCCACCCCGTCGTCTCGCTGTTTCGCCCGGCCCTCCATCTGCTGCGCATGCGCACAGGTCACTGGGTACGGTCATCCGCCATCGGCTCGTTGATCGGGATACTGCCCGGTGCCGGGGCGGACATCGCCTCCTGGGTATCCATCGGTGCCTCGCAGCGCTTCAGCAAAGATCCGGATGCCTACGGGCGGGGATCGCTTGAGGGGCTCGCCGATGCCACGGCGGCGAACAGCTCGGCGCTGGCCGGGACATGGATTCCGGCACTCGTCTTCGGCATCCCCGGCGACTCCATCACGGCCATCGCCATGGGGGTGTTGCTGATGAAGAATATGGATCCGGGACCAGCGATCTTCGAGGAGCAGCCGGTCTTCGTCTACAGCCTGTACATGGCCTTCATTCTGGCCAATCTCGTGCTGATCCCCGTTGGTTTCCTGGCGATCAAGGCCGGTGGTTTCGTCGTGCGGGTCCCCCGGCGCGTGCTGCTGCCGATCATCTTGCTTTTTTGTGTGATTGGCGCCTACGCGATCAAAGGAAGCTATTTCGATGTTGGCATCATGCTCGGCATGGGGCTGCTGGGTTTTGCTCTGGAGCGGCGGCAGGTTCCGCTGGGGCCTCTGGTGTTAGGGATCATTCTCGGTGGCCCGCTTGAGGCGCGCTTCATTCAAACGCTTACGGTATCAGGTGGCTCGCCTCTGGCATTCTTCAACAGACCGGCTGCCGCCCTCCTTGGAATGGCGTGTATCGCCTTGTGGATGGCAACGGCTGTAATGAAGATGAAGCAAAACTGGAAGAAGGATCGGAAAGAGTTGGTGGCAGCGGAAGAGTCGGAATAAGTACAGCGAATAGTCCGCTCGTTTGGCTCAGGGGAGATCATCGCACAGGCGGTCGTGGTCCTGGTTAATCCCGCCGAGTCTTCAAGCGCGCGATGCCGAAACCATCCGGTATCGCATTCAGTCCCCGCCAGAGTGCTGGCCGGGCATTTGCTTACATCGAATCCTGCAGGGTGAGGGCGGGCGTCTGCGGGAGATAAGCGGATAGAAGAGTGCCTGCGAACAAGTTCAAACCGGAACCGTGCGGGTAGCAACCGGTTTCTTTGCATCACGCTCGAGCTCCTTCAGATTCCCACCACCCAGCGTACCCTGCTACTGCGCTGATATCGAGCCTCCGCTATGATCAGAAAGTTCTTGAAGGCCAAACGTCAGGAGGACAGCGCGCCGGAGGTCCAGGTAAGCCTGGCTGGAAACGTGCCCTACCTCGTGAACTGGTCCGGGCGAACGTACCCCGTTGAACGTGTGGTCGAAACGTGGATGACTTCGGAAGGAGGCGGGGAATCTGGGGAGAGTCGTGCATACGTGCGGGCGCTCACCAGCGAGGGTGAACTGCTCATCTATCGAAGTGGTGGGAGATGGTATCTGGATGCCGTTTCAGTGGACAGCGAGGGCGGGGAGATCCTTGGCATCGATCCAGTCGAGCGGGTCGCCATTGCCATCCGCGAACTTCAGCGTGAGCGGGAGCAGGCATCGGATTCCGGAATCGGCAATACCCGCAAACGCTATTCGATCAAGGTCATCGTGCCCTTCTCGCCCGAATAAGGCTCCGAGCCCTTCAGGCAAGGTGCCTTAGTGCTCTCTAGGTTGCCGGGCCCCGGTTCGTTTGCCCGGCTAGTCCGCTTTTCGAGAGGCCCGCCTGTGCGCCAGCACGGCTTCGTTGTTGCCGAATCCACCGCTCGCGGTGATTTTTTGAGGCCTTGTAACAAGCGGCGTACACTGAAAGCGGGAGCGGCACTTGACACACTCCTCTATGGGGGCTATTAATAGAGTGCATGAACCGCGCGTGAAACGGTTTGTCCCGTCCTGAATGACGGTGGGACACGGCAGTCCGGTTCATCTGGATCGAATCGGGCTGTTGGCTTCGAGCCAGCCAGAATGGCATCCCTGAGGCGTCGACATGCTCACGCGCAAACCGGCCGGACGCATACCACTTACACTCGGGTTTCTGCTCGTGGCATGGGGAAGTGCGCTGGCGGATGATGACCCCATCCAACACCGGCTCTACCACGAGCGCATCAAGCCGGTCCTCCAGAAACACTGCTTCAGCTGCCACAACGGAGCCGACAAGAAAGGTGGCCTTAACCTGCAGGACGTCTTCTTTGTCAATGAGATCATCCGCAACGGTGCCACCTGGGCTAAAGTAACCGAATCGATTGCTTCGGGCGAGATGCCTCCTCGCAACAAGCCGCGCCTCTCCGAGGAGGAGAAACAGGCGGTGATCGAAGGCATCAACGGCTTTCTGGCGGAGGCGCTACAGGAGCCTGACCCCGGTCTGGTCACGATCCGGCGGCTCAGCAACCGGGAATACCGCTATTCGGTGCTGGATCTGCTGGGCGTCGATTTCGATGCGAGGAGCTTTTTCCCCGCCGATGGCTCCGGCGGAGAGGGATTCGATAACCACGCGCGCGTCCTCTTCATTACGCCCCTCTCGTTCGAGCGGTACTACGAGGCGGCGCAGCTCATCGTCGACCGGGCATACGAGGACCCGGCTGTGTGGCGGCGCATCGTTCCCAGGCCATACAAACGCGGCTTCGGAGAGCAGATTGCGATATGGTGGCACCGGTTCTGGCACGGCGAGGACATTTCCATGCGCGGGCCGGTTCGCGCAGCCGAAGAAATCCTGCTTCCGCTCGCCGCACGGGCCTATCGTCGCTTCCCTGAGCGTGCGGAGTTGGAAAAGCTCACGGATATCTTTTCGAAGGTGTACGTAAGCCTGGAAGGGGAGCCCGAACGGTTCGACCGGAGCATCAAGGAAAGCCTGAAGGTCATCCTGATCTCGCCAAACTTCCTCTACCGGCACGAGGTCGATCTTCCGCTCGAGAAGCCGTACCCCATCAGCGGATTCGAACTGGCCTCCCGGCTCGCCTATTTCCTCTGGTCGAGCGTGCCGGATGACGAGCTCCTCAACCTGGCGTATCGAGGCGACCTGCACGATGAGAAGGTGCTCTCCGAGCAGGTCCGCCGCATGCTGGCCGATCCGCGATCCCGCCGCTTCTCGGAGAGCTTCGCCACACAGTGGCTCGGGGTCAGCACGCTCCTCGATGTGCACGAAGTGGATTCGACCCGGTACCCGGAGCTAACACCCGAGCTGCGCCGCGCCATGTACGAGGAGACCGTGACCTTCTTCCATTACGTGCTCACCGAACGGCAGAATTTCCTGGACCTGTTGGATAGCGACTACGTCTTTCTGAATGAGGCGCTGGCAAAGCATTACGGCATCGAGAAGGTGGAGGGCGATGACTTCGTGAAGGTGTCGCTCTCTGATCGCCGGCGTGGAGGCGTGCTCGGCCTGGGTAGCGTTCTGACGTCGACGAGTCTGGCAACGCGCACGAGCCCCGTCCTGCGCGGTAAGTGGGTGCTCGAGCAGATCCTCGGCACACCGGCACCGCCTCCGCCTCCCGACGTGCCCGACCTGGAAGCCGCCAGACAGGCCAGCAGCGAACTCGACTTTCGCGCGGTTCTCGAACTGCACCGTTCCAAGCCTGCATGCAACAGTTGCCACCAGAAGATGGACCCGATCGGGCTCGGACTGGAAAACTTCGACGCGATCGGACGCTGGCGGGAGGGATACGGCGAGCAGCCGATCGATGCCTCCGGTGTGCTCGTGGATGGAACGGCGTTCGAGGGGCCATCGGAGTTGAAGCTGATCCTCCTCCAGGAAAAGGCTCTTTTTGCGCGAAACCTGACGCGCAAGGTGCTTTCCTTTGCGCTCGGGCGAAACATCCGGTTTCAGGATAAGCCGACCGTCGATCACCTCACCGAACACTTGCTCGAGCACGACTTCCATACCGTCGATTTCATCACCGAGGTCGTCACGAGCTTCCCGTTCCGCTACCGTAAAAGCGATCCTCCAACCAGTTGATGCCCTATGGAAAAGTCCTGGCAGATATCCCGCCGCCGCATGTTGAAAGGGCTGGGAGCCGCGATTGCGCTTCCCTTCCTGGAGGCAATGGTGCCCACGAGTGTAACAGCTGCTCCCCGCGTCCCGAAGCGCGTGGCCTTTCTGTACATGCCGAACGGGATTCATCCCGATAAATGGACGCCGGTTGGTGCGGGGCACCAGTTTTCTCTCTCACCGATCTTGCAGCCGCTACAGGGATTGAAAGACGACATTCTCGTACTCACGGAGCTTATGAATAAGAACTCCGACACGGGCGAGGACGGCCACTACACGAAGCTGGCCAACTTCCTGACGAGCATGCGGATCACCAAGACGACGGGCACTGACATCAATGCGGGTGGCATCTCGGTAGATCAGCTCATCGCGCAGAAGGTCGGGAAAGAAACCGTATTTCCTTCGCTCGTCTATGGCCTGGAGCGGATCAAGACCGGGGTGGATCAGAGTGTCGGCTTCACGTCGTTCTACGGATCGACCATGTCCTGGAAATCCCCCACACAGCCGTGCTCCATGGAAATCGATCCCCGGCTTGCTTTCGACCGGCTCTTTCGAGGTTTCGTGCCCGGCAAGCCCGTGAAGGAGGAGGATCCCTGGAAAGCCAGTGTGCTGGATGCCGTCATGGAGGATGCCCGTTCGCTTCAGAAGAAGCTGGGGACGGAGGACAAGAACAAGCTGATCGAGTATCTGGAGGCGATCCGGTCGATCGAGCAGCGAATCGCCGACCGGGAGAAGCTCAGAGAGTTCGAAGACCACATCACCCCTGAGATCCGGCAGGAGCTTACCCGTGTCGATTCTCGCATCGACACGTATGTGGAATACAGGGCGGGGCTCGACGTGACGGAGAAGACGCGCCTCATGCTGGACATCATGGTGCTTGCCTTCTGGAGCGACGCCTCACGGGTCGCGACGTTCCTGTTCGGGAATGAGGTGAGCAACCGCAATTTCTCGTTCCTGGAGGGGGTAAGTGGCAGCCACCACGCCATCTCGCACCATAAGAACGACCCGCGCCAGCTGGCGCAATACGAGATCATCAACCGGTGGCATGTCGAGCAGTACGCCTACCTGTTGAACCGGCTGAAATCCATTCGCGAGGGTGACGGAACGCTCCTAGATCGTTCCATGATCTTGTTCGGATCGGGCCTCCGCGATGGCGACCGCCATTCCCCGAAAAACATCCCGATCGTGGTGGCGGGCAGGGGAGGGGGCACCGTGAAGACAGGGCGGCATCTCGTGTTCGAGCCGGAGACGCCGCTGGCCAACCTCTATCTGGCCATGCTGAACACGATGGGCGTCGAAGCCTCGCAATTCGGAGACAGTACGCGGGAGATGTCCGAGATCTATGTTTGATCAGGTGGTCCCTTAACCTTGCGTTCGGACGTGCAGCAATCGATTTTTAGGCGATGGCTCCGCCCCGGATACGGGGTCGGGGCCGTCGTCGTCCTGGGCCTGCCTTTTATGGGTCTGCCCTTTCTTCCGCTTCCGAGTGCTCCGCTAACCGGCTGGGGAGCGTTTCTGGGGCGTTTCCATCCGGTCGTGGTGCATTTCCCGATCGTGCTGGTCATGATCCCTCTCCTGCTGGAGGGAGCGGCCCGGTTCTTCCGGGAGGACGCCTTCCTGAAGCCCGTCCCACTTTTCTGGGCGCTCGCGGCAGTGAGTTGCATGGCAGCGGTCGTTGCGGGGTATCTCCTCTATGCATCGGGCGAGTACGCAGGCGATCTCATCCGCCGGCACCTCTGGGCGGGCGTGGCACTCGTTATCCTGGTCCTTGTGACTGCGCTGGTCTCCATCCTCCCGAACGTTCGTTCTTCCTTGCACTGGAACCGTGCCTACCTGGGTGGTGCGCTGCTCACGAACCTGACGGTGGTCTACGCCGGTCATCTCGGCGGTTCGCTCACACATGGAGAAGACTTTCTCGCGGACGCATTTCCGGGCTGGGGGTACGAGGTCGCGGCCGTTGAGAACCGACCCCGCCAGGAGTTGCTCGTCTTTCAGGACCTCGTCATGCCGGGCTTGGAGGCACGCTGTGTAAGCTGTCACAACCCGCAGAAGGCCAAGGGCAATCTGGACATGACAACGTTCCAAGCGATCGCGCGTGGAGGTGATAGCGAAAAGCTGATGTTTGTCGCCGGGCGACCTGACAGCAGTGAGCTTTTCCGGCGTATCACGTTACCGCCGGACCACGACGACCGGATGCCGCCGGAAGGCAAACCTTCTCTCAGCGCTGACGAGATCACGATCCTCCGCTGGTGGATCGAGGAAGGCGCCCGTCCGGACATGCGCCTCGGAGAGGGGCCGCCCGATCTGCTGCGCCTGGCCGTGATCGAGCGCTACCTGCCTCGCTTGGCGCAGGCGCAGCGGCGGCGAGCCCGCGAGAGAGCGGAGCGTGCCGCCCTCTTCCGTGAACTTCAGAAGCTAGCAGATGGCCTGGGACTCGTGGTCGAGGTGGATCCGGACACGGACTCCACGCTCTTTGCGCTCTCGATGCGCTTCCCGCCGGAACCGGTGGATGATCGCACACTCGCTGAGGTGGCCTCGTACGCAGAGGCCTTTTCGAAGCTCTCGCTCGTCTCCAGCAGTATTACGGACGAGGGGCTGCGTTATCTTCGCGAAATGCGCAATCTCCGCAGCCTTGTGCTGCAGAGAACGGCCATTACCGGCTCGGGGCTGGCATACCTGCAGTCTTTGTCCGCGCTCGAACAGCTGAACCTCTCGCACACGCCCCTGAACGATTCCGGCGCCGTACACCTGCTTCGCCTTCCATCTCTGAAGGAAGTCTACCTGTACAACACGGCTGTGAGCGACAGCATACTGGAGGCGATCCGTACGCATCTTCCAGAAACGAAGGTGCTGGAGGTCGAGGGCGCGCCGTATTGATCCTGACCTGGAAGATGCTTACTTCTCAGGGAGCGCTAATGCCAGATCGGCGGGCAGGTCGTACACACCACCTGTCCGCCGCTGGTATCTATTCATTCCATCCCGATAACGTAAGAGGTTCGCATGGATGATTCTACACGCCGGCGATTCATCAAAACCGCCGCGTTGGGCACGGTTGCGGCCGGATGGTTACCGGATCCGATCCCTCGAGCTATCGAAGGGCTTGCTCGAGTGCGACCGTCACAGGCGGACGATGTCACTGTCCTGAACCCTGCCGGGCGTGTCCCCATCAGCCTGATCATTGACGATTCTACCTGTCTCGTCAATCTGGCCTACTACGGTATTCCTCAGTTTCGTGAGGTCTTCCCCTCACAATATCCACAGCCCTGGCGCGAGTTGCCGCGCGAAATTCCGGACTCGTTCGTCCGAACGTTCGGCGAATGGTGTCACGAGCATGGCGTGAAAGGCAAGTACAGCATCGTGCCCTATCCCGCATGTGTCGGCTGGGTGGACCGGTTTCTGCCAGGCTGGTCCGAGCAGGAACTGAGAGAGAGTCTGCGCCTCGTTCGCGAACTTATGCTGCCCGACTGGGACATACACCCGGAGATGATCAGCCACACCCGCGTCATCGACATCCGTACGGGCCGCCCATTTCCGGAGGCGTCTCCGGCTTACATGGAAAACTGGGAGTGGAGCCAGACCAAGAGCGCGGACGAGCTTGCGGAGTACATGGCGTATGCGCTTCGCATTCTTAAGAACGTAGACCTGCCCTGTGAGGGCATAACGACGCCCGGCGGGTTCGGCAGCCGCAACCAGTCGAACCTCGCGCTGGGCACACTCGAAGCGGTGCGCGACGTGTACGGGGCCGAGATTCCGCACTACTTCCGTGATGTCATCGACGAGGGGGAAGAGAGCGTTGCTCCCCGCATTTTCCACGCCTCGGGCCTCGACGGTCCGGACCCCCGTTGCGCCGTCCACATCGTCGGCTGCACGGGTGACTGGTTCGGCGGGTGGGACGGGCTCACGCCCGGCTCAGTAGATCGATTTATCACGGAAGATCTGCAGGGCGGGCGCCTCGTCGAGGTAATCGACCGGGGGGAGCCGGCAGCGATGGTCTGCCACTGGCCCGGTATCTACTACAACGGGGAGGAAATAGGCTTCAACATCTTCAAGGAGGTCGTCCGCCGCGTCCACGCCCGCTACGACAACCTCATCTGGCTCAAGCTGAGCGAGATCGCCCGCTACTGGGCTGCCCGGGAGTTGACACGGATCGAGCGTGTGGGGGGCCGTGTCCAGTTCCGCGCCCCCTTCGCCGCGCCGCGTTTCACAGTCCGTATGCCTTCTGATCGCCCTGTCGTTCCGCATCTGAGTACAGGCGGAACGTCGCAGCCCCTTACTGAAGCCCGTAGCATACTCGCCCTTACCTCCGGTACCTGGGTTCGTGAAGCCGATTCGGTCATTGTCTGTTTCGACCTCCCAAAAGGGAACTCCTACGTGGAACTACATCCCATGACTTCATAGTGGCGTTCGGGCGCAGCGACGCGCCGGTACGATCACCAGCCCATGCATACCAGCCCGGCTCAAAAGAAGCCGGTACCTGGGGAGGACGCACCATGGGGAGAGGTCAGACTTGCTGCCTGGTTCGCGTTGCCGCTCTGCAGTGCCTGTTCGATCTGGGCGAGGTGGTGCTCGTTGTGCCAGGCCACCTTCTCCATCTCTTCGCGGAGCGTCCGGATTCCGGTCTCGCTGTGGACGAACGTGTGGTGCCCTCTGGCCTCCAGATGGGTACGCACGCAGTAGATCACGCCCTCGCGTACGGACGCATAGATCTGTTTCGATATCTCGAGCGGCACGTCGGTATAGCCCAGTTCGCGCGCCCATGCATCCTGGTCGAAGGCCCAGATCACCTGTCCCGGATTGCTGATGACCCGCCGTATCCGGTCGTAGAGAACCGTCTCTGCATCGGCGAGGTGATGCAGGATGTACCTGACTGTCCACTTGCCGGGACCGTAACGGCGTTCGAGCAGATCCTGATCGAGGTCGAAATAGGGGAGCGTCTTGGTTTTTGATGCTTCCAGGCGTGCGATGAGATCCATGAGGCCATTCGTAAAAAGTTGGAATGGATAACTACCGGCGCTTTCTAAATCCGGTGAGAGGTGTGATTACGACGGGCAGCTAATGTTCTGGCTCGCCTGCATGAAAATACGTTATCCGGCACCGGTCCCACGTGTATCCATGTGACTACCGAATTGATGAAAAGCATCTCGTTTAGCAGGAGGGAGAGCGACTCGTAGAAATAGAGTGACGTTTGGGCGAAAGATGTAGGGCTGGATAGGCCGGTCGTGAATAGGAATCGTAAACGCTCCCCGACTGTATCTGCATGGGCGCATGGCTCCGGCGTTGGCCGGGTCTATTCGGGGCTCTTCACCACGTAGGGGATCGGGAGCACCCCGAGTTCGGAATCAGGAACTGTGCGCTCAGTCTATCATCCAACTCTTAACCAGGAGCGGCTATGAGAATCGGAATCATCGGCGCAGGCCATATCGGCGGCACCCTCACACGCCGCCTTACCGCATTGGGGCATGAGGTTCGCGTAGCCAATTCGCGTGGACCGGAGACGCTTGCCGATCTGGCAGCAGAAACCGGCGCAAAGGCCGTCACAGTCAGGGATGCCGTTCGTGACGTGGACTTCGTGGTCGTAACCATTCCGGAAGGGCGAGTCCCGGAACTTCCGAAGGATCTCTTCGCCGGCATACCCGACGAGGTCGTCGTCGTGGATACGGGTAACTACTATCCGCGCCAGCGCGATGGCCGCATCGAAGAGATCGAGGCCGGGATGCCGGAGAGTCGGTGGGTCGAGCATCAACTGGGCAGGCGCGTCGTCAAGGCGTTCAACACCATCTATGCACAGAGCCTCATGAACAACGGCCGCCCGGCGGGTAGTCCCGATCGTATCGCGTTGCCCGTTGCCGGCGATCGCGAGTCCGACAAAGCAGTCGTCTTGAAGCTTATCGATGAACTCGGCTTTGACGGCGTCGATGCCGGCGGGCTGGATGAGTCCTGGCGGCAACAGCCCGGCACGCCGGTGTACGTGGCCGACCTGAACGCCGAGGGGGTGCGGCGTGCCTTGGCCGAGGCCAGCCCGGAACGTCCTCCGGAATTTCGTGCCGCAAACGGTCCCGGCACGTTCACAGCCTCAGCCTGACCGGGTCCGTTTAGATGTCAGCACTTGAGAGATGGGAAAGTGCCGTGGATTAATGATAGCTCAATGTGGAGGTGGGAATGAGTAACGCAGCCGATGTCTTGTTGACGCCGTATCGAATGGGGGATCTCGAACTGCCGAATCGCCTGGTAATGGCCCCGATGACGCGGAACCGGGCACCCGGACTCGTGCCTAATGAGATGATGGTACGTTACTATGTGCAGCGGGCTTCGGCCGGGCTGGTCGTCACCGAGGGCACGCAGATATCGCCTCGCGGGCAGGGCTATCAGGATACGCCCGGGATCTATTCGGATGAGCAGCAGGAAGGCTGGCGCGCCGTCACCCGGGCCGTGCATGAGGCAGGCGGGCGGATCTTTGCGCAGCTCTGGCATGTGGGGCGCGTTTCGCACTCGTACTACCACGGCCAGTTGCCAGTAGCTCCTTCCGCCATCGCCCCACCCGGTAAGGCTTACACGCCGGATGGCATGTTTCCGTACGAGACACCACACGCCCTCAGCGAGGACGAGATCGCAGAGATCGTAGAGGAGTTTCGCCATGCTGCCGCCGTCGCCCATAGGGCGGAATTCGACGGGGTAGAGATCCATGGCGCGAACGGGTATCTGATCGATCAGTTTCTCCAGAGCGGGACGAACCAGCGGACGGATCGCTACGGCGGCTCACTTGAGAACCGTCTTCGTTTTCTGTTAGAGGTGACGGAGGCTGTCGTAGGGGAATGGCCGAAGCATCGCGTCGGGGTGCGGCTCGCTCCGGGTGGCACGTCGAATGGCATTCATGATGAAGATCCTGCGGCCACGTTCAGTGCAGCGGCGGAGGCATTGAATGCCTTCGCATTGGCCTACCTGCACGTCGTGGAGAGCCCGGTCGGATGCTCGAGTCCCAACGATCATGAGATTAGCGCCACCGAGTTGGTCCGGGCGCATTACCAGGGTACGCTCATCAGCACGGGCGGGTACACGCCCGAAACCGCAGCGCATGCAGTGGCCGAAGGGAAAACGGATCTCGTCGGTTTCGGCCGCCTCTTCATCGCGAACCCCGACTTGCCACAGCGGATCGAGCTGGAGGCTGCGCTCAACGAGCCGCATAGAGAGACCTTCTATACGCCGGGACCCAGAGGATACCTGGACTACCCCACGCTCGAGACTGCAGAGGGATAGGTACCCGCCCCCTCTCATGCGCCACACCAGGTACGTGCCTTGCTTTCTGGATCCAGGGCCATGCCCATAATGAGGGATGATGTTATCCCGGCGCATTCGACGCAGGCGTCACAAGGCGCGCATAGTCTTGATGTAGAGGCGCGAGATCTCGCGCCTCTCTAATCGGATGGTAACGCAGTTGCGCTGTTCTCTCGTCATTCTTGTGCACCTTCGCAAATTCAGAGCGATATGAGCGATGTCTGCGCCGGTGAGCCGTATACGGTATACCGCATCGAACCCTGCTTAGAGTGAGCGTTCATGATGGGGCGACCGGCTCGGTTCGGACCCATTGATCAGACGCCTTGCTCGCCCCCTCACCGATGCTGCGCAGGCTCATTCCTCCACATTCCGGAACCGAAGGCAACGGGAGGCGGCACCCAGGCTATGAGGAAGATCAGTGTGTGATCCGGAATATCGTGCCGTTGGCGTCATCACTGACCAGCAGCGCGCCGTCCTGGGTGACCGCGATGCCCACCGGTCGCCCCCAGACCGTATTCTCGTCCAGCACGAATCCGGTCATGAAGTCCTCGTACACGCCGGTCGGCTTGCCATCTTCCATCAGGGCGCGGATTACCTTGTATCCCGTCCTGTGCTCACGATTCCAAGAGCCGTGCAGCGTGGCGAAGGCATCGCCCCGGTACTCGGCCGGAAATGCGTCCGCGTCGTAGAAGACGATTTGCATGGTGGACGAATGGGGCTGGATCAGGACGTCGGGCACGATGACTTCGTCACGGAGATCAGGGCGTTCCCCGGCATGGGCCGGATCCTCGTTGCCGCCGGTGTAATACCACGGCCAGCCGTAGAAGCCGCCATCCTCCACGATGGTCAGGAAATCGGGCACCAGGTTGGCGCCGATGTGGTCGCGTTCGTTCCCCGTGCACCATAGGATGTCGGTGCCCGGCTGCATGGTCATTCCGGAGCAATTGCGCAGACCGGTCGCATAATTACGAACGTTTGTGCCGTCCGGGTCAAACACGCGCACCACGGCCCGGTTTTCTTCTTCTCCCCAGGCAGCACCGCGCCCATGTGTCTCTTCGTAGGCCTGGATTTCTTCTGGTGCCTTCTCTGGCATATCGGCGGCGACATTGGTAGCCGAGCCAATGGAGACGAAGAGACGTTCGCCGTCCCGCGATGCTGCCAGATCGCGCGTCCAGTGCCGCTTTGTGGGTATGTTCGGGATGATGACCTCGGCCGGGCCGGTCGCCCTGCGGTCGCCATCACTGTACGGGAAGCGAACGACCTGGTTGGCTGTTCCCACATAGACGTATTGCGGGTCGCGTGGCGGTTGGAACGCGATGCCGTAGGGCCGGTCCAGGCCCTCGGCAAAGACCTCGGGTTCAGTTGGCAGGTCCCCGGCTGAATCCGCGAGAAAGACCAGTACGCGTCCGCTCCCGCTTTCGGCCACGAAGATATCGCCATTCGGGGCGATTCGGATAACGCGGGGCTGGTTCAGGCCGCGGGCGAACACCTCCACCGAGAAGCCCTCCGGCACATCCGGCATGGTCCCTTCCGGCGCCTCAACGACCTCCGCCATGTTTTCGAAATCCGGCGCTTCCGGGTCGTTATCAGCAAGGGTCGGGGGCGGCAGGTCAGCGGGTCGGATAAGTCGGCGTACACCAGGAGCATCATCTTCCCAGCTGCCGAAGGCATCGGCTCCGGTACGTACCCCTTGGGCGTACACAGGTGCCAGCAGAACGAGCGCCAGCGAAAGACTGGTCAGGACTGTCAATGCGCGCATGAGCCCCTCCCTCCGTGATGCAATGTTCCTCCCTCATAAGGCTACACCGTACATAGCTGCCACTGGCAAAAGTTCCGTGCCGTTCCGGTGATGTGCGTAATGATCGACGGTTGCCTGCCGACGGAACACCTGTAGGTCGCAAAATACTCGAACGTGGGGGCTCGGTTAACGAATGTTCATCCCTGCAAGTGCTGCATCGTAAGGGGTTTGTATCGAAAAAATATGCTACGTCTTGATGTGTATTGGGTATGGCTATGAGAGGACGGCATCCCGCAAGGCGGGCCGTCTATCATGCGCTCCGGGCAGTGGGGGCCAGAACGTTACAGAACCGCACCCGCCACAGATTCGTCACGAGTGTAGCGTGCTATGCGCACGCAATGGGAAATCCTCGGCCATTGGGCGCTGAATCTCGTCACACGCTAAACGGAGCCGGTTATGCCAGACGATTTTGCGAGGTACGACTACATCGTGGTGGGATCGGGGTCGGCCGGCGCGATCGTCGCCACGCGGCTATCAGAGGATCCGGGCACGACGGTCTTGCTCCTCGAAGCCGGACCCGAAGATGACAGCTACTGGTCGAAGATTCCGCTGGGTTTCGCCAAAATCCTCTTCAACAAGAAGTACGTGTGGTGGAATCACATGTCCGATCCGGAGCCGGGCTTGAAGGAGCGGCGTGTGGCCCTGCCACACGGGAAGGTGATTGGCGGTTCGAGCTCGATCAATGGCCTGGTCCATGTCCGCGGCGTTCGATTCGATTACGAGACCTGGCTGCAGATGGGAGCCGTTGGATGGGGCTTTGATGACGTGATGCCGTATCTCAAGAAATACGAGCGTTATTCGCGCGGTGCCAACACCTACCGCAACGATGACGGTCCGATTGGCATTGAACCCGCACGCTGGAGGAACCCGCTGGCGGATGCGTTCATCGCATCCGCCGAAGCCGTAGGAATCCCCCGCAACTACGATTTCAACGGTGCGAAGCAGGAAGGCACCGGGTACTGGGATCTGACGACATGGCATGGCCGCCGTTCATCCACCTCGACCTCGTATCTCCAGCCGAATCGCAACCGGCCTAACCTGCACATCTTGACGGAAGCGCTGGTGACCCGGGTCGAGTTTGAGGGCAGGGAGGCCACCGGTGTCGTCTACGAGAGAAAGGGCCAGGCACATCGGGCCACAGCGGACCGCGAGGTCATCCTGAGCGCCGGTGCGCTCCAGACGCCGCAACTGCTCCAGCTTTCCGGTATCGGCCCTGGAGATCTGCTCCAGAGTCTCGGGATTCCGGTCGTACACGAGCTAAAAGGCGTGGGTGAGAACCTGATGGATCATATTCAGATCGGCCGCCAGTACACCACCACGAGCAAATATACCTTTAACGCCCAGGTCGGCAATATCTTCGAGCAGATTCTGGCCGGAATCAATTATTACCTCGGCCCGCGCAACGGTCCGTTGACCATCGGTGCGTCGCTGGCTGGCGCATACGTCTATACGCAGCCGGGCCTGGAAGCACCGGATCTACACCTGCACTTCCTTCCCTTTCTGCCGGGAGAGAAGGGGTGGGATCTGGCCCCGGCGTCGGGCTTCAGGTTGGGCATGTATGAAAACCGCCCGAAGAGCCGCGGCCGGGTGCGCATCACCTCGCCGGATCCGAAGGCCAGTCCGTCGTTTCTGTTTAATCACCTCACCGAAGAGAGTGATGTCCGCACGCTCATAGACGGCATGAAGCTCGCAAAGCGGATTGCTGAAACGCAACCGCTCAAATGGTACATCATCGAGGAACTCGGGCCGGGGCCCATCGGGGATACGGATGAAGGACTGATCGATTATATCCGGTCGCACGCCGATACCGGCTTCCATTTTTGTGGGACCGCCCGTATGGGCACCGACGATATGGCCGTTGTCGATCCGCAATTGCGGGTCCGGGGTGTGAACAAGCTCCGCGTTATCGATGCGTCGGTCATGCCGACCATCACGTCCGGTAACATCAACGCCGCCGTCCTGATGATCGGCGAGAAAGGGGCAGACCTGGTCAGAGGTCGTGTGACACACCGTGTTCCGGTACGCACCCCGGAAGAAGCGGAACCGGAAAAGGCAGGCGGAGAGCGATGAAGGTGTATCCCGGCTGAAACGGAGTGCCTTCCGGCGCGTTCGTCGAAGTGGTATTCACCCCGACTCAGCCCCCTGGTGCATATGCACCCGAGCGTGCCTAATACGGCGCCTGGATCCGTCTCCGGCGTCGTGATCAAGACCGACATCGTTGTCATCGGAGCCGGCCAGGCCGGCCTGTCTTCGGCTTACCATCTCAAGAAGCGAGGACTGGCACCGCACCGGGGCTTCGTCGTGCTAGATCAATCGCCTGAGCCGGGCGGCGCCTGGCAGTTTCGCTGGCCGTCACTGACCCTCAGCACCGTCAACCGCATCCACGATCTGCCGGGTATGCGTTTCTCCGAGGTGGTCGATACCGATGCTACTGAGGTGCAGGCGAGTGTTGCGGTACCGCGCTATTTTGCGGCTTACGAGAAAGCGTTCGACCTTCCGATATACCGCCCCGTCAAGGTGCTGGTCGTCTGTGATCGTGGCGAGCGGCTGCGGGTCGAAACGGACCGTGGTGTCTTTTCCGCTCGCGGCATCATCAACGCCACAGGGACCTGGGAAACACCCTATATCCCGGAATACCCGGGCAGGGATCGGTTCAGAGGCAGACAACTACATACAAAGGATTACCGGACCCCCGAGGATTTTGCCGGCCAGCACGTGATCATCGTAGGGGGCGGTATCTCGGCGATCCAGTTGCTCGATGAGGTCTCGCGCGTCACCACGACGACCTGGGTTACGCGTCGGCCGCCACAGTTTCGCGATGAGCCATTCGACGAGAATGCAGGTCGCAGGGCCGTGGCAATAGTCGAAGACAGGGTGCGACGCGGCCTTCCACCGGCTTCTGTCGTGTCCGTAACAGGGCTGCCTGTCACCCCTGCCATTAAGGCCATGCGTGCGAGAGGGGTGCTGAACCGACACCCCATGTTCAGCGAAATCACCGAGGACGGGGTTCGCTGGCCGGATGGCACTGAGCTTCGGGCAGACGTGATCCTCTGGTGCACTGGCTTTCGCAGCTCGCTCGATCACCTGGCGCCACTCATGCTGCGCGAACCCGACGGCGGTATCGTCATGACGGGCAGGCTGGCCACGCAGGTCGCGAAAGATCCCCGGATTCATCTGGTTGGTTACGGCCCCTCCGCATCCACTATCGGTGCCAACCGCGCCGGCGGCGCGGCTGCCAGTGAATTGATGGCCTTTCTAGGGCTGCGCTGATGCTATGCAGGAGGGATCGTGGACAGGTCGAATACCGGGTGCTATGGTTTGCGATTGCGGCCCCATGTCACCTCGTAGCCGAGTTCGAATCAGCGCACTACGAATTCGCCCGGGCGGTTCTCCGCAGGAGGGATTCAGCCGCACGGACGCCTCTCCGAAGTGCCCAGCCCGGATTACTCAGGCTCTGGCGGGACTTCGATACGAGCCACCTGACGTTATGGAGGAAGGTAGCCCGGGGAGGGGGGGAGATCATCTCGCCTGCGCCGACGCAGTAAACTTTCTTTCCGGTACGTCGGGCGATTGCCTCGGCCACCCACCGGTCGTTCTCGATGAAGAGCAGATATTTCTCGTTCCGGTACACGTCCGCCTTCCACGCGCTCGACGTTTCGATCTGTGTCTGCCCCACGCCTTCGGCATTCCCAGCCATCAACAACCGCCGGTAGCGGATGCCGTGTCTGGCCAGCCAGGCTTCTGTCTGCTGCCGGTATTTTTCGGGCCGGGTCGTGACCAGGCAACCCACTTCAAACGAGGTCAGGATATTGGGAGTGGCGTGCTCGATGAAGTGCCGGTACCGCGATTCATTGTTACGCTCTTCCATCGTGGGATTCCGGCATAGCACCCCCTCGATCTCGACACAGCAATGGTTCAGGTAGGCGTGATGGAGCAGGTTCCACTCGAAGAGCCTGGGGCGGGGGACCACACGAGCGTAGTAATCGACATGGTGAGCTGCGCCGGGGCACACATAGACGGCGCCGTAGATAAACGAACCGGAGATGTTGCTCTGCCGGATCTTCTCCCGCACAGCTTGTATGGCAAGCCCCTTCGCAACGGAATCATCGACCACGAGAATCTTGGGCGGGCGATCAGGGCTTGGGCTTGCTGAGGAGAACAAGAACGACGTTCTCTGGCCACTCGAAAGAATTCGCCCCTCCAGGAGGCCATCTATGTCGGCCAGGGGCTTGTTCAAGAATAGCGCCAGCAGATTGGCAGCCAGCAGACCGCTACGCGGGACCCCGGCGACAATATCCACGTCGGCAGGAACGCGGCTTGCAAGGAGCAGGGTGTCCTTGCTCAGGTCTTCGAAACTTTTGTATTGAAGCGTACGACGGAGCATGTACTTCGAGCCCAGTTGTCGCGGAGGAGCGATCGAACTACTCTGCGACAACTGGGCGTCTGAACGTCAGGAAACTACCTGGCGGGGGGCACGCGTGGGGATGCGTGCGCAGCTAGTAACGTCGTGGAAGGTAATTAAGGGAAGACGCGATAGGCGAAGACCATCGTCTGGATTGTCAGATATATAGGATCTGTTACAGTTGTAACGGGGTCGAGGTGTGCCTCGACAAGAGCCTCCCTCCATTAAAGTATCGGCTCGATGGCTTTCCTGAGACTTCGCGATCCGTTTTGCGGGCGTGTGCACGCGCCTGCAACGTTCAGGGCCGGCCCCGACTGCATTGGCGTCAGGGAAGCACATTAGCTCCTTCAATAGGGCGATACGGCTTACTTCAAAGCACAAACTCCTCACCAACGTCATGCCCGGGCCCCGACTGGGCATCCAGGCAGCACATCCTGAAGGGCCAACGATTCCCTGGTGCGGGCACTTCCGAGAAGGCCGGAATAGGGCCCTACCGCAACCCTGCATCACGAATGCGATCTGGCTCTGGCCGGAAAACGGGAGAAGTGATGAAGCGAGGTATTTCGGGGATCATAGAAACAGCCCGAGCATAGACAGGGTGTTATCGTAGTAATCAGTCCTAAATGAGAAGCAGGGCTACCAGCAAGCTCCCGTTGACCAGCCGCGTCATGATGACCCACTCGGATAAACTCGACATTACGACGGAAAAGGATATTCAGACCGTCGTCGATGCGTTCTACACTGAGATCGAGAAGGATCCGGTCATCGGGCGTTATTTCGCCGAGGTGGATATGCGCGCGCATTTGCCGAAGATGTATGCGTTCTGGTCTACCGTAGTCTTTCATACAGGAGCTTATCGGGGGCGTCCGTTTGATGCCCACCTGAGACTCTTCGCACCGCTCGAAGCACGTCACTTCGTTCGCTGGCTGGAGCGCTTCGAGGCCACCATTGATGCCCGCTTTGCGGGTGAGGCGGCGCAGCGCATGAAGCAGAAAGCACGACAGATCGCTACCATGTTCCAGATCCGCATGGGGATCGAGCCGGACCTGCTGCCGTTGCTGAGCGACGAGGAAGATTCATAGAGGCTGGGGAAGGGGGAAGCCTCTTGGGTGAGCAGATTAGGCGCGTTCAGGACATCTGAAGCACTCATGCATTATCCCCAACGCGTTTACTCCGTGAATCGGAGGGTACAGGATCTCTATTCCTCTGTCATCCCGAACCATGTCACCCTGAGCTTGCCGAAGGGTCGTTTCGGGAAAGGGGGCGTTTCGGGATCTCACTTCATTTGTCATCCCGAACTTGTTTACTACGTGAACCGGAGGCTACGGGATCTCATTCCGTATAGCAGATAGCCTTCCCACGAGATGCTGAAACGACCCTCTAGACAGGCTCAGGATATGGTTCAGCATGACGTGTGCTGAGATGAGGGGTTCATCCTGATCCAGGGGTGCTGCTCAGGCGGGATTACCTCGATAGTCGGCTACGCCTTTGTGTCTTCGACTACGCTACGCCGCATTCAGGCTCGGTGCGGAGCAATACGCATCTGACCTCTCGTATCGCCTCATCTGATCGCGATTGACACACCGGTAGCTTCAATCAGTCCTGTGTTCCGTGCATGAGCAGGTTCACCGGCCACAGGAACTGGATACGTTTCTCCACCCACTGAGCCGGCACGAGATCAGCAAAAGAACAGGGCACCTCTGTGCCGAGGTGCCCTGCATTGGCGCATACAACAGGTATATAGCGTACGAAGCGTGCTGGCTGAAGCGGTATGAGAGGAGCGGATCAGGTAGAACCAGTTGGCTCTACTCGAGATGATCCCCCCTGCATCCTCAGCCGACGTTCGCGTAGAAGCGGAACCGGTGGGATTCCGGCGTGAAGTCACGTGCCGGCGTGACCCGCTTTTCACTCCGCACCCATGACGGCGTCTTCCCGCCGACCATGGATTGGGGCGAGTAAAAGTGGCGTGTCGTCTTCGGGAATGGGCGGAGTGAGTCTGGCGCGTTTATCACTTGGTGCGCTATGGCCAGGGCCTTCTGGAATCCGGGAGACTGGGATTTCTCCGTAAGGCTGGTATACTGGGCACGAGTAGCGGTGCCCGGATTGAACGCGGAGAATTGGTACGGGTCATTCACGACTTCCTGGTAAGTAGTTTTCCCGCGATACTTCGTCTCGACACGGTTTCGAATGACCCAGGCGACGATTTCCTGCTCTTCAGGACGCTTCGTTTCGGAATAGATGGCACGGGCCAGCCACAGGGTTTCTGAATCTACCTTTCTGGGAACGGCAGGGGATCTTCTCTTCAGGTCCGTTCCGGCGATGTAAGACGCTGACCGAGCTGAATCCGGCTTCACGGCAGCGAGAGTGGTGGTACTGGGTTTTGAACGGGTCTGCGCATCGAGCGGGAGTGCCGTGGTCGTGAGCGCCTGGTTTCCGAAGCCACTCTGGACGGCGAAGGTGAAGGTCATCAGGAGAAAGAGGGCGATGACATAGGCCGCAGGTTGGACCCGTTTTGCTTGATGAGTGATGATGCCGCCTGTCTGGGCTGCCAGATTATAGAGCTGATCCCAGATCTGGGAGATGAAAATGTGTGCCTGTGAGAGGACGCTCTTGATTTGGGAAATGTCAGGTCGTGTCTTGTTCGAAACGTGCTGTTGCATGATCCTTTTCTCTGTGCCGCTTCCTGCCGTGAAGGGGTGAATGGCTCCCTCGTGGCTCCGAAGCATCGAAGCGCAGCAGAACGACAAGCGGCCGTGGATTAGAGGACTGTCTGGCAGTCGTTTTCGCCCGGAATAGACCGGGTCTGTATGTGGCGTAAGTTGTTGTTTCTTATGCAAATCGGTAGGGTCGAACCGATTCAGGCCGGACTAGTTGTTACAGTTCTGTTGCAATTTTCTGAGGGATTTGTCTTTTTTCTTGGTTTAGTCTGGTAAAGTGTTGTAAAACAAGGGATTGGTTGGTGGGGATGGCCGCGCGGTAACGGTCAGGACAAGAGGGCTCCGGCAGATGGGAAGAGGGGTGCCGGAGCAGGAGAGCAGGCGGGTTCGCGGAGGAATCCAGCGAGCAGGAAGGAAACGGTTCAGGCCAGGCTACATTCGGCCGCCCAGCTTTCCTGGTATAGGATCTCCGCAACCGGACGGGTGCGAGTGGGGGAATAGGGTGTCCGTTGTGGAAAATGCTATGATCCCGGAACGAACGGCACGAGGCGTCGTGTTGTGACCTGCAGCCAATCAACAAGGATGGGAACTATGCCACAGAGCGTAACAGGTATTCAGAAGCAATCCTGCCTCTATATCGTGCTGATCATCATAGCCGCCATGGGCCTTGCTGCCTGTACCGGAGGTGAAGAGAATGTCCCGGGTGAGGCGATCGATACGCAGGAGAACACGGCGGAGGCAGAACCTGCCTACGGGGTAGATCCAGGTACAGGAGAGAGCTTTGGGCCGGAAGCTCCTGATTTCACGCTGACGACGATGGCCGGTGAACCATTCAAACTTTCGGCACACCGGGGCGAGGTAGTCGTCCTCAACTTCTGGGCTACCTGGTGTGCGCCGTGCCGTGAGGAAATTCCGGACTTCGTGGAGCTACAGGAGGAGTTGGACGATGAGGGTGTCCAGTTTGTCGGCGTATCGCTCGATGAGGAGGGATTCGAAGTGGTTCGTCCCTTTGCCGAAGAGTTCAAGATCAATTACCCGCTCGTCGTCGATGATGGGGCCGTAGCGGAACAGTTTGGCGCCATCTATGCACTGCCCACTACGTTTCTCATCAATCGCAAAGGACAGATTGTGGCTCACATCCCTGGCATGCTGACGGAAGACCTGCTACGCCCGATGCTGACCGACCTGATTCGAGAAGGAAAGGCTTGAACGCGGTCACAGGGATCCTGCAAGCAGCTTGCGGGCGGCGCTGCGGATAGGCATGCTGGCGTATGCCGTATAGATACGATCATACGGCAACCTGCGAGTCTGTTACCCCGGTTTCACAAGTGCGTAGAAACGGGTACTTCGGCTGGTCATTCACGTATTTGAAAGCGCCGACGCGTAGCCGCTCGCTGTGAGAGATGCCGAGCCACCCATAGGGCCCTCCTGGAATGGGCCGAGATACCTTTACACGGGCATCGGGCAAGGATGGCGGATCGTAGTCGGCGCTTTTGCGTCATCCCAAGCGGGCTTCTGACCGGCAATACGTAGCATTCTTGCCGTAGCTCCGTTCTGCCGGACGTTCCATGGCAGCCCCGACCATCTTGGGTACCGTGATGTTCTGCTCCAGAGGTGCCGGACACCTTACTCCCGCAATCGACCCGCTCCGTAAATAGCGGTATCTCAGGCATTGAAACGGTAGCCGCTGTCGTTAACCGTCTCGATATACATCGGGAAAGCAGGATCCGGCTCGATCTTTTCGCGGAGGGCGGCCACGTGGTGCTCGATGGGTAGAGCTTGCTCCGAGGCATCGAATTCCTGGAGGGCGGTCCGGAGTTCCTCCGGTGAGACCGTCTCTCCGCGGCGTTGGAGCAGATATTGCAGGATCCCGAACTCGTGGGCTGAGAACGGGATACGCTCCCCGTTTCGCTTAACCTCGTGGGTGCTCAGGTTGACCTTGACGTGACCCAGCTGGTATACGTCCATCGGCGCCTCAGAGGGCGGCATCGTGCGGCTCAGGATGACGCGTACACGTGCGGCCAGTTCGTCCGCATCGAAAGGCTTCGTGATGTACTCGACTGCACCAAGCTTGAATCCTTTCAGCACCATCTCCTGCTCGTTCCGGGCGGTCAGCACGACAACCGGCGCCGTGACCCCACGTTCGCGAGCCTCACGTAGCACCTCGAAACCACTCTTCTTCGGCAGCATCACATCGAGTAGCACGATGTCGAACCCGGGCTTCTGGGTGATTCGCTCCAGGGCCTCGACGCCATCGGCGGCTAGCGTCACGCGCAATCCCTGCAGTTCAAAGAAGTCTTGCAGGGCGACGCGGATGTCCGGATCGTCATCGACGATCAGCATGCGGATCGTGGGCTTCCCGTTCTCTCGCATGAGGGCTAGGTCTCTTCTTCTATGGTTCGAAAACGTTGGCTGTAACGTAAGGCTATTGCCTGAAAGTACGAAACAGGATGCCGGATAGCGTTAAAAAAAGAGAACCAGGCAGGGGATGCTAGAGGGCAGCGTAATCGTTCCACGGACTGTTACAATGGAACATAGAAAGTCGGATTCCCGAGAACTGATCGGGGCTCAAGTCGGCCCTCAGATCGGCTCTTAGGAAGAAAGTGCAAGTCAGTATGCGCATCCACTGCATTTACGAATTAAAATGTAAACACCCCGTAACGTCACATATGTTGGAATGGTGCATGCAGTAGAAAAGAGGGGTTAGAGAGGATCCGGGGTGGACGCTGATCTACTTTTTTCTTGCAGTAAGCGTGAGGGCTTCTTTGCTCTTTTTGTAAACGCAGTCTTAACAACGGATTCGGAGGCTGCAATTGTCTTGTAACGATGGCTTATTTGCGAGGGGTTGCACGCTATCGTCCGTATACTACGTACCATAACAAAACCCTGTGGAAGTACATGACGATAGACAAGCAGTACATCACCTTCAGCACTGGCCGGCGTGTTTTTTTATCACGTGGATCAGTGGGCCTCGCAGCGTCGAACACGGACGAGCGATGGCTGTTCGATGGGTCTAGCTTTACGGTCGATTTCGGAGGGGCGGCTGGTGTACCGGCAGACGTTCTCGAACCGGAGGAGGCCATAGAGTTGGCTGACTACATGATTGCGCTCTGGCATCGTTTTCGTACGTATTCCGACCAGCGTATCATCCGTACGCCGGTACGAACGCGATTCCCGATCCGACGCCCTGCTGCTTGACAGCAACATGCTTCATGTACCCCATTCGGACGATCTGACGGAAAGGGTGCGCTGGCAGCAGACCAGCGCACCCTTTCTCGTTAATGGCTGCTGGTCTCCTCGACAGAGTTCGGACGCATACCTGATGAAACCGGCGCAGCGGTTCGCCGCGGCTTCATCGAACCGGAACGCGTGGTACTCGTTTCACGGCTGTAACGAACCAGGCGCGGGGACGACCCCGCGCTTCGATTTTCTCTCGTAGGGACGGCCCTACACGTCTTTCCACAGAGTAATGGCGTGGGTATATCTGGTCCTTGCAGGGCTGCTCGAAGTCTGCTGGGCTGTTGGATTGAAGTACACGGACGGTTTTACGAAACCCATCCCTAGCCTGCTTACGGGTACGGCTATCGTGCTGAGTATGGTCTTGCTCTCGATAGCGGCGCGCACGCTGCCCATCGGAACGGCCTACGGAGTGTGGGTAGGCATCGGCGCTGTCGGTGCGGCTGTCCTCGGCATGTGGCTGTTCGATGAGCCGCGGACGCCAGGGCGGCTCTTCTTCCTCATGCTCATGATCATCGCGCTCGTAGGTCTGAAGCTCACCAGCGGTGCCGCGGAGGCGGATACTTCGATACCGGCGGATACAGCTTCTCATAACGAAGCACATTAGATACGGCTGGGTGCCCCGCGGACTGCAAGGGATCAGGTAGACCGGAAAATATCCGGCTTACTGCTCGCAATGTGGCGCGTTCTATGAGCCAAATGAGTATCTTGTGCTGAAACGGTCCCTAACGTCAGCTACAGCGGAGGCACTATGGAATCGACGCACGCACTACAGCCTGTATGGGCACTTGCCCTCGCGCTGGTTTTTGCCATCTCACTACCTGCGCGTGGCCAGGATGTCGTGCTCACGCCGGGATCGAAGGCCCCGGCCTTTGAAGCTGTTGCTGACGACGGGCAGGTATGGCGTAGCAGCGAGCATGTAGGGAAGAAGATCGTCGTGGTGTACTTCTATCCCGCTGCCATGACGGGAGGCTGTACGAAGCAGGCCTGCAGCTTCCGGGACGACCGGTCGAAGCTCATGGACCTGGGAGCGGAGGTCGTCGCCGTGAGCGGTGACCGGCTCAGCAACCTGAAGGTATTCAAGAAGGCGAATCGCCTGAACTTCCCGCTTCTGTCGGATTCTACAGGGGCCATCGCAAAAGCATTCGGTGTGCCCGTAAAGGCCGGCGGTACCATCACACAAGATGTCGATGGGCAGGAGGTCACGCTCACGCGCGACGTAACCGCCGCTCGGTGGACGTTCATCATCGGCCTGGATGGAAAGATCGCGTACAAGAACACGGAAGTGGACGCCGCCAACGATAGCAAGGCGGTCATGGCTGCGATTCAGAAGATGCAGAAGGGATAAACACGGAATGCTTCTGGAGCAAGGCTGGGGCAGCAGTCAACAGCATACCTTGTAGTTCTCCTCAGTCGCCCTTGCAGTCATGTTGATACCGCTCATTGTCTCGCTCTTCCTGTACCTCCTTCCGAATGCTTCCTTCGGGGTGGAGCCTACGATTCGCATCGAGTATTACACCGTATCGGGTGCTACGGCGGAGGAAATTCAGGCGGACCTGCAACGTCTCGGGCCGAAGATCGAGAGCGGCAAACGGTTTCACGGGCTGACCACCTGGGAGCTGGCTTGGAAGTACCGCAATGCCCGGGATGGCCGGCAGTGTTGGGTCACCTCGGTGACCACGTACGTGACGATCACGACCGTTCTTCCGAAATGGGAGCCGCCGCCGGGTCCGGTGAATGCCGCACTCGTCGCGAAGTGGGACCGGTATATCAACGCGCTCACCCGGCACGAAGAAGGGCATCAGCGGTATGGTATCGAAGCAGCGCACGAGATCGATCGGCGCATCATGAAGCTCCCTCGTTATCCGAACTGCGACCTGCTGGAACAGGCCGTTCGCAAGACCGGGAATGAAGTCTTGACCCAGGCCAAGGAAAAAAGCACCCGCTACGACGTGCAGACCCGCCACGGCGCGACACAGGGCGCCGTGTTTCCCTGAGGGAAGTGAGGCGTTCGGGTTTGAGGCGCGTGGCGGCGCATAAGCCTTCATTCTCGATGAGAGCTCATACCTGTCAGGGAAACAGGTAGAAGCCTTTATATCGGGCTGCGCACTTCGTTATACCCCGGACCTCTCCACCCCGACATCACGCCCGGCCCGACCGCATAGGCGTCAAGGAAGCACGTTAGCTCCTTCAAACAGGGCAATACGGCATACTTCAAACTTCGAAGCTCAAACCTCCCCATCAACGTCATTCCCGCGAAGGCGGACGCGAGCGAAGCGACCGACGAAGTAAATCCAGGCAGCACGACCTCAAGGCTACCTACCCGCTGGCGTGAGCACCTCCATGAAGGCCGGAATCAGATCAAGCCGGTGCTCTACGTCATTTCCTTGGCGCATACCGGCCCCGACCGGACAAGAACGAAGTGACTGACCGAAGGTAAATCCAGGCAGCACAACCTGACCGGCTCCTACGAAGCCTGCCACGAGCACCAATGCCCCACATCCCACCCCGCCCGTGTAGAGACATACCGCCCGTGCTCCACTCCTCCCGTACGGGCAGGTCATGCCGCACATCCGGTCCTGCTTCACCAAATCCTCCTTCGAAGGAGGACAGCCTTGCGAACGCGTCCAGCGGAGCAAGGCAGGAGGATGTCAGCCGCGCTAAGGAATACCCGATGCCCGAGTAAACCAAAGCCCTTCTCACTGAGTCATTCCCATGAAAATGGACGCGAGCGGAGCGACCGACGAAGTAAATCCAGGCAGCACAACCTGAAGAGATGCTACCAGAGCACCATTTGGAGGTCAACCAACTGCCCCCATCGAGAAGCTGCCGCGAATCGGCTGTGAGTGTTTAGGCTCGCTCAGCCCTGGCGACCACCGCACGTAGCGGTTCACGCCGAATGCAGGGAAAGCATTGCATCGCATTGCACCTGACCACAATAGAAGAAGCCCCGCCGGAACATCCCGGCGGGGCTTCTTCTTGAAGGTAGAGCCTGTCCGTTGGACTCAGCCGCGGGCGTCCAGCTCGAAGCCGGCACGGTACTCGCGGTCGAGGTACTGGTTGGCCTCGGGCACGTTCGTCACCCGCATGTTGTTGCCATCGTATTCGATGGGCTGACCGGCGCGGAGCGCCACCATACCGAGAATCATCGTCTCGTTGAGCGGTACGGCGTATTCGAACGGACACGAGATGTCTTCCTGGCCCAGAATGGCCCGGATCCAGTTCATCTCGTGCTGATTGCGGCCACCCTCGATACGCGGGAGCGACTGTGGGATAGTATTCGCCTCTGCTTCCAGCGAAGCCGGCAGCAGCATCGGGTTCTCTCCGTACGTCTCGTGGATGAGCTTTCCTTTCGGGCCGACGTACATCACGCCGCCACCCGGATCGAGCTTCTTGTCGGCCGGGAGTTCGGGCGGGGTCGGGGGCATGAGGCCGCCGTCGTACCACGTCATCTTGATAGGACCGCCCGGCGCGTTGCCGAATTCATAGTACGTAACCGTAGCGAGCGGGTAGCTGCCGAGGGTTGCCGGGGGCTTGCCGTCCCAGAAGTTGTCATCGCCGCCCCAGGGAGAACTGCGGGTCTCGATGCGGGTCGGCAGGCCGGGCTCGAGCGCCCAGAATGGGAAGTCGATGAGGTGTGCACCCATATCGCCGAGGGCGCCTACGCCGAACGGCACCCAGCCGCGCCAGTTGAAGTGCGCGTAAATCGGGTCGTACGGCCAGTCCACCGTGGCCGGTCCTTTCCAGAGGTCCCAGTGCATGGTCGACGGAGCAGCCACAGGCTGCGTCGGGAGCGGCACTCCCTGCGGCCATACGGGCCGGTTCGTCCAGACGTGCACTTCCTTGACCGGGCCGAGGAGGCCACCCCGGATGAGCTCGATCACACGGCGGCCGTGGTCGCCGGAGTGCCCCTGGTTACCCATCTGAGTGACGAGCTTAGGGTTCTGCCGGGCGAGATCCAGCAGTACACGGCCCTCACGGACCGTGTAGGTCAGGGGCTTCTGCACGTAGACGTGCTTGCCGGCTTCCATCGCCCGCTTCGCCGCGATGGCGTGTACGTGGTCCGGTGTCGCGATGACGACGGCGTCGATGTCCTTCTGCTGGTCGAGCATCACACGCCAGTCGTCGTAGCGCTTGGCTTTGTCATAGGCCTCCTTCAACGCTCTACGATTCTCACGGACGTTCCCGTTTTCATCGACCAGACCGCTGTAGACGTGGCCGAAGTCCACGTCGGCAATAGCGACGATGTTCTGGCTTGTAAGAGCGTTCATGTTGGAGGCACCCATGCCGCCCGCGCCGATTGCCGCTACGTTGACTGTGTCGCTGGGTGCCCGGTAGCCCACACCGCCGAGGACGTGGCGGGGGAGAACCGTAACAGTCGCCGCCGTCAATGCCGCGCTGCTCACAAACTTGCGTCGGCTCATCATTCCGCTACGCTCGTCTGCCTGTTTGTTGTCGCTCATAGGGTTCATGAAGTTGGAATGGAAGGATTGTAAGATGGGAGGTTCGCCCATCGGGGGTTGCCGATTAGAACATGTTCGGTCTTGATCTGGACCAGAGAAGGGTTGGGTACAAAGTAAATAATACGCTTCCGTTGTGCAAAAGCGATTCCAGTTTGTGTTCGAGACGCGTGCCGGGGTATCGCATGGTTGGCGTCAACAGAGCACAGGTCTTTGTTTTTTCTGCTGGAAAGGAACGAGTCTGCCCATTGCATTTGCGTCGCCTGGAACATACGTTAGCGTATACGTCAATGGTCAATCGTGCTCCCGGCCGGCACGGTTCCTTGCGAGATCGCTCATGTAGTTCCCGTTTGAGCACCACGCGTCACCCGAACCAACCATACCGGACCCATGAAGCGCTTCCAGCTCCTCCTCGCCATCGTTGCGCTCGGCTTCACTGCAGCATGCAACGACGCACCTGATACCGTTCCCACCGATACGGAAACCCTCTCCAGCGCGGCGATCACCCTGGAAGGGGATTTCGACGGTCCGCTCGGTCTACAACTCTGGAGCGTTCGCCACGAGATGGAGCAGGACGTGCGCGGAACGCTCGCCCGTGTTCATGAAATGGGCTTTCGGGAGGTGGAAACCGCCGGTACGTATGGGATGAGCGCCGAGGCGTTTCGCCAGGTACTGGATTCGGTAGGTCTGGAAGTCACAGCCGCTCACGTTCCCTTCGAACGCCTCCGGGATAGCACGGATGCGGTGCTTGATGAGGCCGAAATACTGGGCGCCGAGTACGTCGGCATCGCATGGTACCCGCATCCTGAAGGCCAGCCCTTCACCGAAGCGTTAGCCCGGCAGGCCGCTGCCGATTTCAACCGTATCGGTCAGGCCGCGCGGGAGCGAGGGTTGCGGTTCTTCTACCATAACCACGGCTATGAATTTCAGCCCTACCGGGATGGCACGCTGTTCGACCTCATCGTGCAGCAAACCGATCCTGAATTGGTCGATTTCGAGATAGACGTGTTCTGGACGGCTCGGCCCGGCCAGGATCCCGCTGCGCTCCTCCGTAAGTACCCGGATCGCTGGAAGCTCATGCACGTGAAGGATATGGCGCAGGGCACGCCGATGAATGACCTTACCGGCCACGCCACCGAGGCCGATAACGTGGCCGTCGGCTCAGGCCAGCTCGACTACGCCGCAATCCTGCAGGCCGCGGAAGAGATCGGCCTCGAACACTATTACATCGAAGACGAGACCTCCGCTCCGATGCAGAACATCCCGCTCAGCATCCAGTACCTGGAAACCCTCCGGTATGACTCGACCGCCACGGCAGCCACGGCCTCTAGATAGGCCCGGTTACCTGAAGTCATTGTAAAACCCTTCTCCTCTGCCGGGCACGGCGGGGGAGAAGGGTTCTTTTTTTGACTTCGCTCGTTCAATGTGTATACAGGCCGTCAGCTTTTCATGGGGGGACGTCATGCTGAGAACGATCGAAGCTGTCATTGAGCAGAATGGACGGATCCGGCTTCTGGAGTCGGTCCCGCTTTCGGGGCCGCGTCGGGCACTCGTTACCATCCTGGATGATCACTACGAGCCCGGTATCCGCGACGAGTCGTACCGGAAAGACATCACCTCCGTCGTCGATCCACGCGTAGACGAGGCCGGGGCATCCTGGGAGCAGATGACGGATGAACCGTAGACAGGCCGGGAACTACCGGAAACGGATCGCCCGACCATAGAGCATTTCCTTTCCGAGTTCCCGGAACCTGTTCACGGCTTGGCGGATGGGCTCTGGGAGTTTCACCCTCCCGTCCGCCTCGAAGGGAGAAGCAGGTCCGTTTCAAGTTCATCCGTCCGGAACTGGGTAGGCTTCTTTTCAGTTGCGGACGTAATCACGCTCCCACGTCCTATGCTGCGTGGTGCTCAATGCATCGTGTTCTCGTCGCCACGTACTCCGCACGTCATGCGTCACGTTTGCCTTTTCGTTTTTGCCCTTCTCCTTGTGGGTGCCGGGTTGCACCGTGATGCCGCCGCGCAGCACGCGACCGAAGGCCCGATCTACTCCGTAGCGGTGTACGATACGCTTCGCAATCCGGCGGAAGACCTCGAGGCAACGATTCAGCAAGCCCGGGCGGAAGGGAAGCGCATTCTCATCGAGGTGGGAGGGGAGTGGTGCTCGTGGTGCCACAGGCTGGACGAGTTCTTCCACGAGAACCGGGCCGTTGCGCAGGCTCTCCGGGATGGATTCATCATCATGAAGGTGAACTACAGCATAGAGAACCGCAATGAGGCGTTCCTCTCCAATTTTCCCCGGGTCCGCGCCTTCCCACACCTCCTCGTGCTCGATAGTGACGGCACGTTCCTCCACGCGCAGCGCACCGGTCCACTGGAAGAGAACGGCACGTACAGCGAGGAACGATTTCTGACCTTCCTGTCCGAATGGGCACCCCCGAACTGACGCGGTCGGATCAGAATGCCGGCCCGGAGCACGCGAGGAGAGTGCGTCTCGGATTCAAGAAAGACACCTTCCCACCTCCAACCGCATAGGCATCAAGGAAGCATAGTAGGATCCTCACAAGCAGCAATCCGGCTCATGTTCACCTCAAACCTCCCCCCTGAGTCATTCCCATGAAATGGGAATCCAGGCAGCACAACCTGACCGGCTCCTACGAAGCTTACCATGAGCACCAATGCCCCACATCCCAACCCGCCCGTGTAGGGACATACCGCCAGTGCGTCCACTCCTCCCGTACGGGCAGGTCATGCCCACCCAGCTGACCCTGCCTGAACAAAATCCTCCTTCGAAGGAGGACAGCCTTGCGACGCGTCCAGCGGAGCAAGGCAGGAGGATGTCAGCCACGCAAAGCAATACCCGATGCCCCGAGCAAACCAAAACCCTCCCAATCACGTCATGCCCAACTCGATTGGACGCGAGTGGAGCGATCGACGAAGTAAATCCAGGCAGCACAACCTGCAAGAATAACTACCCACCGACGTGAGCACTCCCGTAAAGGCCGAAATCAGATTAAACCGGGATTCTGTGCCATTTCCTTGTCGCCTGGGCAACCTCGACCGTGCAGCAGTACGGGCAAGGCGTGTCATGCTTCGCCTGAACGCTCTTCCTCATTCAGCACGGGCCTATCACATGTCCAAAGACTGTAACCGCCGCTGTGGAATCGGTGGGAAGATGCTTGCGGAAGAGCGATTTCCAGCCTAGCTTGCACATTTGAACGTATCCAGGATCAACCTCGCCTTTGCTGTGACCGCCTCGTCCATCCACAACCACCTGCTCCGAATCCGGAGTGAGAAAGGTGCCGGTTTCGTCGTGCTGATCGATCCGGACAAACTGGATGCGCGCGAACTACCCCGGTTTGCCGCTGCATGCGAGCGGGCGGAGGTCGATGCGTTCTTCCTGGGCGGGAGCCTGCTGCACGCGACGGAACTGGAGGTGTACGTCCGCTGCCTCAAGGAAGCTACGAACCTGCCCGTGATCGGCTTTCCCGGCTACCTGAGCCAGATTGCCGGTGCGCTCGATGCCGTACTGTTCCTCTCGGTAGTCAGCGGGCGCAATCCCGAATTCCTGTTCGGCCAGCACGTTCACGCCGCTCCGATCATCCGGCGCCTCGGCATCGAGCCCATTTCCACGGGTTACCTCCTGATCGAATCCGGACGGACCACCACGGCGCAGTATATGAGCCATTCCATGCCCATCCCCCGTCACAAGTGCGACGTGGCGGCGGCCACCGCCCTGGCCGCCGAGATGCTGGGCATGCGGATGCTCTTCGCAGATGCCGGCTCCGGAGCAGACCTCATCATACCCGATGAGATGGTCAGCGCCATTGCCGAAACGTGCTCTGTTCCCCTCATCGTCGGCGGTGGTCTGACGACCCCCGAGGACGTCGCGCGCAAGGTGCAGTCCGGTGCATCCTTCGTCGTCGTCGGCAATGCGATTGAACGGAATCCTGACAGTACCTACATTGCCGACCTGGCGGCTGCCGCCCACGCCCTCGCACCCAGGCCCGTTTAACAGTATCCCACTAGGGTCAAAAGCGCTTTCGGTATTTCGGACGTTTGGTGCCTGCTCAGCGTGGGTGGGGATTCGAAAGAGCGCTTACATCCCTGCGGTGAAGCTTGCTGCCGTGCAAAGGTTACTGTTGGACTAGTGTAGAGACGCAGCATGCTGCGCCTGAACCTCGCGTTACCTGGGCCCATGCCGCACGCTCCTTCATCTTTCTAACCTCCCAACCTCCAACCCTCTAATCCCCAACCCGAATGACCGGAATCAGTACGCTGGACTGGGTCGTCGTGGCCCTGTACTTCGCCGTCGTGTTCGCAGTGGCCGGATGGGCCGTCTGGCGAGAGCGTAAAGGCAAGGCGGAGACGTCAACGGATTACTTCCTCTCTGGCCGGAACGTCGGCTGGTTTGTTGTCGGCGCTTCGCTCTTCGCGTCGAACATCGGATCGGAACACCTGGTCGGCCTGGCCGGGGCCGGAGCTTCCAGCGGTGTCGTGCTCGGCCAGTACGAGCTGCAGGCCTCGCTCGTCCTGCTCCTGCTCGGGTGGCTGTTCGTGCCGTTCTACATCAAGAGCGGCGTGTTTACCATGCCCGAGTTCCTGGAGCGCCGCTATTCGCCCGCCTCCCGGTGGTACCTCTCCATCGTCTCTATCATCGCGTACGTGCTGACGAAGATCTCCGTCACTATCTATGCAGGTGCCGTCGTGTTCGAGGCACTGATGGGAATCAGCTTCTGGACGGGGGCTTTCACGGTCGTCGTCATCACCGGCATCTACACCGTGCTCGGCGGCCTCCGCGCCGTGCTCTACACGGATATGATGCAGGCCATCGTGCTCATCCTCGGCGCGGTCGCCGTGACCATCTTCGGACTGGAACGCCTCGGCGGGTGGGATGTGATGGTCCAGACGGCGCAGCCGGGCTTCTTCAACATGTGGAAGCCGATGACCGACCCCGAGTTTCCGTGGACAGGTATTGCCTTCGGTGCGCCGATCATTGCCATCTGGTACTGGTGCACGGACCAGTTTATCGTCCAGCGCACGCTGTCGGCCCGTAACATCGACCACGCCCGCCGTGGGACGATCCTCGCCGGATTCCTGAAACAGCTCCCACTGTTCCTTTTCGTCATCCCGGGCATCGTCGCGTATGCCCTTGCACAGCGCGGCGATATCCAACTCGCCAGCGCGGATCAGGCGCTCCCCACCCTCGTGGCGGCCATCCTGCCTGTCGGCATGCGGGGCCTCGTGATCGCCGGGCTTCTCGCCGCGCTGATGAGCTCACTCTCCTCGGTATTTAATTCGTGCTCCACGCTCATCACGTTCGATGTTTACAAGAAGCTGAACCCCCACGCGTCCGAGCGGCGGCTCGTGCTCGTCGGGCAGGTCGCTACGGGCGTGCTCGTTGTGCTCGGCATCCTCTGGATTCCGCTCATGTCGAACATCTCGGGCGAGCTGTACACGTACCTGCAGAGCGTGCAGGGGTACATCTCCCCGCCGATCGCGGCGGTCTTCCTGCTCGGGCTCTTCTGGAAACGGTTGAATGGCACCGGTGCCATCGCGTCGCTCGTCACGGGGTTCGTGCTCGGCATGGCCCGGCTCGTCCTGGAACTGAACAAGGATGGCCTCAGCGGTTTCCTCTACTGGTATGCCGACATCAACTTCATGCACGTCACCATCCTCCTGTTCGTGATCTGCGCGGCGGTACTCGTAGTGGTCAGTATGCTCACCCCGGCCCCGGCCGAGTGGCAGGTCTCCGGCCTTACGTACGGCATGGCCGATCAGCCGCTCCTGAACCCACCCGGCCACGTGGACGTCCATGAGCCGCACCCGGTCAGCCGCCCCGCTCCGGCAGCACGTGCCGAGATGGCCCACGCCGGCACACAAACCGCAACCACCACCGTCATCGAAATGCCGGCTGACGTTTCTGATCCCCGCTGGCGCCGCGTAGACGTGATCCTCTCCGTGATTCTCGTCTTCATCGTCGCCATCGTCATGCTCACCTTCACGAGCTAACGGCATTCGGTGCGCGTCGTTTAGTAGTGAAGCTGGAATGACCACCCGGAGGCTCAAAACCTCCGGGTGGTTCCTGATATGGTCTACTTATTTGGCACTAGCCGCAGCCACCCGGCAGTCAACACGAGATCCCCATGCGCACGCTGCTCACCCTCCTCGTCATCTTCGTCGCAACCCTGGCGAGTGGCACGTCGCTCGCGCAGCAACCGGCTTCCGGTCCGTCGCCCGAGCGCCTGGCACGGCTCTCGAAGGGCATCAACACCAGCCACTGGTTCGCCCAGGCGGAGGTCTCACCGGAGCGGTGGCGGACGTACATCACGGCGGACGACATCCGCCTCATCCGGGAAATGGGTTTCAATCACATCCGGCTATCCCTCAATCCTGAGGCGCTCTTCATCGAGGACGATCCCGGCCGCCTCATCGCCGAGCACGCGGAAATCCTGGACGACGCCATAGAAATGATCCTGGCCGAAAACCTGGCCGTCATCATCGACCTGCACCCGGAGTCCGCGTTCAAACACCGGCTCCGCGACGAACCGGCGTTCGTGAATAAGCTGGAGGCGTTCTGGGGCGCGCTGGCGGAACGAATGAGCCGGCATGATCCCGAGCGGGTCTTTCTGGAGGTGATGAACGAGCCGGAGTTCCAGGACGCGCAGCAGTGGATGCGGGTACAGCAACGCCTCCTCACGGCCATGCGCCGGGGGGCACCGGAACACACGCTTATCGCAACGGGGCCGGAGTGGAGCAACTACGAGAACCTCCTCAAGATCACGCCGGTGGACGACCCCAACGTCGTCTACAATTTCCATCTCTACGATCCCCACACGTTCACCCACCAGGGTGCCACGTGGGGCGCGCCGTTCTGGCGGCACTATGGCGACCTCATGTACCCCTCCTCGCCGGAAACCGCCGCGCTCGTTCTCGCCGGAATCGACCCCTCCGCTGAAGCCGCCGTGCGCAACTACGGCAAGGAACGCTGGAACCGCGACCGGCTGGAATCCCTCGTAAAGCAGGCAGCCGACTGGGCCGAGCGCCACGGTGTCCACCTCACCGTCAACGAGTTCGGCGTCTACCGGCGCCACACCCCACCCGAAGCCCGCCTCGCTTGGCTCACCGACGTACGTACTCTGTTCGAGCAGTACGGCATCGGCTGGGCCATGTGGGACTACGCCGGTGGATTCAGCGTCATCAACACCGAAGACGGCCGCCGCGTCCCGGACGAAGGCACGCTGAAAGCACTCGGCCTGCAGAATTAAACGTCGTCGCGGGTACGTCATTGATCTTTAAGGAATGGACAGGGTGGGCCGAAAGGTCTTCCTCAGAAAAGATCCTGCCCCACGCTTAACCCGCATTGGCGTCAAGCAAACAGGTCCACAGCCCCGATTAGGGCAATCCGGCTCATGTTCACCTCAACCCTCCCCCTCACCGTCATACCCGGCCCCGACCGGGTATCCAGGCAGCACGACCTCCAGGGTTACTTGTCCGCTGGCACGGGCACTTCCGTAAGGCCGAAATCAGGCTAAACCAGTGCTCTGCGTCATTTATTTGACACCTATGCGCGCTTAACGCGGGGAGGAGACCTGACAGGTTTTCCAAAACCTGTCAGGTCTACGTGGCCGAAGACGTCGCCCACTCCGCCCGAGCCCCTTCGCGTTTCCGGTTTATCGAAATTGATGCTGGATCTCCAGGCGTTACGATCCGTTCCGTAAGTAGGCTGTCCGTGCAGCCGGATCGGGGCACGTCGACAGTCGCGCCACGCAAAAACTGGGGACGATGCTATGCCAGCGCAGATAAACCTGAACCAGTACGGAATCACCGTAGAGCGGATCTTCCGGAACACGGCTCCGGCCATCCTCTACGAAGAATCCATTCGCAATGACCGCGATGCCGCGATTGCCAGTTCGGGCGCGCTCATGATCAACTCGGGCGCCAAGACGGGCCGCAGTCCGAAAGACAAGCGCATCGTTGAACACCCCATCAGTGCGCCGGACATCTGGTGGGGGGACGTCAATATCAAGCTCGACGAGCACACGTTCATGGTCAACCACGAGCGTGCGGTGGACTACCTCAACATCCACGACCGTCTCTACGTGTTCGACGGTTACGCCGGCTGGGAGCCGGAGCACCAGCTCAAGGTACGGGTCATCTGCTCGCGGCCCTACCACGCGCTCTTCATGCACAACATGCTCATCCGCCCGTCGCGGGAGGATCTGGCCCGGTTTCAGGTGCCCGACTTCGTGATCTACAATGCCGGCCGCTTCCCGGCCAACCGGTACACCACCGGCATGACCTCCACCACGAGCATCGCCATCAGCTTCGAGCGGCGTGAGATGATCATCCTCGGCACGGAGTACGCCGGAGAAATGAAGAAGGGGGTGTTCACCGTAATGAACTACCTCATGCCGAGGCGGGGCATCCTTTCCATGCACTGCTCGGCCAACGAAGGCGAGGACGGAGACGTATCGCTCTTCTTCGGCCTCTCCGGTACGGGTAAGACGACTCTCTCTGCCGATCCGGCCCGACGCCTGATCGGCGATGACGAGCACTGCTGGTCGGATAAGGGCATCTTCAATATTGAAGGGGGATGCTACGCAAAGGTCATCAATCTCTCACCCGAGAAGGAGCCGCAGATTTACAATGCGATCCGGTACGGAACGATCCTCGAAAATGTCGTCTACGATCCGGATACGCGGGAAGTGGATTATGCGAATGCGTCCCGGACGGAGAACACCCGGGCGGCGTACCCCATCGAGTATATCCCGAACGCGAAGGTCCCCTGCGTGGGCGGCCACCCGAAGAACATCATCTTCCTGACGGCGGATGCATTCGGTGTCCTGCCGCCGGTGAGCAAACTGACGCCCGAGCAGGCCATGTACCATTTCATCAGCGGCTATACGGCCAAGGTGGCCGGTACGGAAATGGATATTACGGAGCCGACAGCCACGTTCTCGGCGTGCTTTGGCGCAGCATTTCTGGTATGGCACCCGAGCACGTACGCGGAACTGCTCGCAAAAAAGATGCGCGAACATAACACGAAAGCCTGGCTCGTCAATACCGGGTGGACGGGCGGACCGCATGGCACCGGCGAGCGTATCCCCCTGCCCTATACCCGCGCCATCATCGATGCCATCCACGATGGTTCGCTGGATAAAGTGGAAACGGTGGAGGATCCCATTTTCGGTTTCCGCGTGCCGAAACGCTGTGCCGGTGTGCCAGAGAGGATGCTGATTCCGCGCAACACATGGGCCAGCAGCGAGAAGTACGACGAAACAGCCCGCAAACTCGCCGGCCTGTTCGAAAAGAACTTCCAGCAGTTCGCTGCCGGCTCCAGCGAAGAGATCCAGGCCGCCGGCCCCAGGCTCGAATACGCCTGAGTACAATCACAGCGAACATGTTGAACGGATGTGCCAGAACCTCCCCGAGGTTTGAAACCTCCGGGAGGTTACGCCCGACAACGTCAACGTGACTGCACTTAGCGCGGGCGTCGATCGTGATAAGATGAGCGGAGGATAAGGTCACGCGTATACCACACCGTACCCACGTGTCATCCTGAGCGCAGGCCAAAGGCCGGAGTCGAAGGATCCCACAAGACAGCACCACGACCAGGATTGATCTCTCCTCTCGGCATATGCCACTCCTTTCAGGATAAATCTCATCCCTCAGGACATGTCATGCTGAACTCGTTTCAGCATCCCAAAACGCGGGCTACTTGTCTGCTGGAATGAGATGCCGAACCATGCCCTGAGCCTGTCGAAGGGACGTTTCAGCATCCCATAACACACCCTGCCTGCCGTACTCATCTCACGAGACCGGATAGAACACCAACAGCCGATTCGTAAGCAGGCATCGCTTCCCTTCTTTTCGAAAAAGGCTTGCATCTGGCGCACGGGTTGCGGAACATAGGTACGCTCCTGAGGCGGAAACGCCACTTTCGTGAACAGCCGGTCGATACCGTATGACGCTCGTGCAAGATGTGCCGCCGCCCATGGCGGATAAGGACCGCCCCTCAGGCGTCGTCAGCGCATTCCGGGAAGACGGCTCCGGAGGACTACGCCGGTGGATCGGCTTCTTCGGAGGAGCCGTGCTCTTCGTCGGAATGGTGCTCATGGCTCCGCCGGACGGCCTGACGGTGCCCGGCTGGCGGACGGCGGCCCTCGGCCTCTTGATGGGCATCTGGTGGATCACCGAGGCCCTTCCGATTGCCGTCACGTCACTGCTCCCGCTGGTCTTCCTTCCGCTCCTTCAGATCGCGGACATCGACGATGCCGCCGCTCCATACGCCAACCCGCTCATCTTTCTCTTTCTCGGCGGCTTCGTGCTGGCCCTGGGCATGGAGAAGTGGGGATTGCACCGCCGGATCGCGTTGAACGTCGTTCACAGGATCGGCACCCGGCCGGATGCCATCGTCGCGGGGTTCATGGTTTCGACCGGATTCATCAGCATGTGGGTCAGCAACACAGCTACCGCACTGATGATGCTGCCCATCGGCATGTCGGTAGTGCAGGTCTTCCGCGCCCGGGTGGCCGGCCACCCGGACCGCGCGAAGGACGAGCGAAACTTCTCGGCCATGCTCATGCTCACCATTGCCTTCGCGAGCAGCATCGGGGGCATGGCAACGCTCATCGGCACGCCCACCAACGCGCTGTTTGCAGGTTTTCTGGATGAGACCTACGGGCTGCGAATCAGCTTCGTTCAGTGGATGGCGGTCGGGGTACCGCTCATCCTGGTGGGGCTTCCACTGACATTCTTCCTGCTGAAACTGCTCTTTCCGGTTCGCCTGGAACGGCTGCCCGGTGGGGAGGAGTTGGTGCGGGGTGAGCTGGAGCGGATCGGGCGCATCACCCGACCGGAGATCATGGTGGCGGTCACGTTCGGGTGTGTGGCCCTGCTCTGGATCACGCGCCCGCTGATCGAAGACGTCGTCCCGGGCATCAGCGATACGGGCATCGCCATCTTCGGCGCCGTCTCTTTGTTCATCCTCCCGGTAGATGCCCGGCGCGGCGAGTTCGTGCTGGACTGGCAGACGGCGGAGCGGCTGCCCTGGGGAGCCCTCCTCCTGTTCGGCGGCGGCCTTTCCATTGCCGCCGCCATCCAGACCACCGGACTGGGAGCGTGGATCGGTCAGCAGATGAGCGGCATCGGCGACTGGCCCGCCATTCTCATCCTCCTGGTCGTCGTTAGTGTCGTCGTCGTCGCCTCCGAACTGACGAGCAATACCGCGACGGCAGCGGCGTTTCTGCCCATCGTCGGAGCCGTCGCCATCGGAATCGGTGAGAACCCGCTCCTGCTTCTCATCCCCACCGTGCTGGCCGCGAGCTGCGGGTTCATGCTGCCCGTGGCCACACCGCCCAACGCCATCGTCTACGGCAGCGGCGCCGTCGACATACGCCAGATGGTTCGTGCCGGACTCTGGCTCGATGTCCTCTTCATCCTCCTTGTAACGGCCTTTGCCTATACGCTCGTGTTGTTCGTGTTCGACATCGTCCCCGGCGTCATTCCGGAATGGGCGGGGTAGGGAGGATGAAGGGGAGGTACGAGCGTGTCGGAGTTTCGGTATGGGTGGCGATGTCATTGGGAGGCACGTCAGCGATCTCTGCGAAGGTGCATCTCTGTCAGGGGAACCTGTTCAGCACCCTCAAACAGGACGATACGGCTCCATTTTACCCCGGACCTCCCCCTCAACGCCATGCCCGCCCCCAACCGCATGCGCGTCAGGGAAGCCCGTTAGCTCCTTCAAACAGAGCGATATGGCTCCCTTTCAACGTCACCCCCCCAACGTCATGCCCGGCCCCGACCGGGTATCCAGGTAGCACATCCTGACCGGCTCCTACGAAGCCTGCCGCGAGCACCAATGCCCCCACATCCGAACCCGCCCGTGTAGAGACATACCGTAAGTGTGTTCTCTATACTCACATGGCACCACGCTATCGTAGAGACGCGGCATGCTGCGTCTCCACGCAACGGCCCTGCAATCGCACAACGACGATGTCCCCGACCATAAAATCCTCCTTTGACACGAGCCGCCAGGCGACTGACCGAAGGTAAAGAGGACAGCCTTGCGAACGCGTCCAGCGGAGCAAGGCAGGAGGATGTTACACCGCCTAGGAATACCCGATGCCTCGAGCAAACCAAACCCCTCCCAACAACATCATTCCCATGAAAATAGACGCGAGCGAAGCGACTGACGAAGTAAATCCAGGCAGCACAACCTGCAAGAATAACTACCCACCGACGTGAGCACTCCCGTAAAGGCCGAAATCAGATCAAGCCAGAGCACTACACCATTTCCCTGACACGAACGCGCGAAGGCGGAGAAGCAATCTCATAAGGAACAGCATCATGTATGAGCTTTCTTGGTTATAGCTCGTCATGACAGACTATATTCTGGCCCGGACAGATCATTGATCGCGTGCGGGTATCCTCGAGGGCATTGTAATACAACATGAAAGCACTGGTCCATACAGAACCATTGAAATTCGAATACACCGACGTAGCAGAGCCGCAGGTGGGGCCGGACGACGTCCTGGTCCGGATTCAGGCATGCGGCATCTGCGGGTCGGACGTGCAGGGGTACACGGGGCAGACGGGCCGGCGGATTCCGCCCATCATCATGGGGCATGAGGCGGCAGGCATCGTTGAAGCCGTGGGCGCAAACGTGAAGCAGTTCAAGCCGGGCGATCGGGTGTGTTTCGATTCGACCGTATACTGCAACACCTGCGAAGCATGCCGGAATGGGCAGGTGAATCACTGCGTACAGCGGCAGGTGCTCGGTGTCTCCGTGCCCGCTTTCAGGCGGCACGGCGCAATGGCGGAGCTAACCGCAGTGCCTTCGTGGATCGTCTCGAGAATGCCCGATACGATGACCTTCCTGGAAGCATCCCTGCTGGAACCGGTATCCATCGGGGTGCATGCCGTGAACCGGGCCGCCGTGAAAAGCAGCGATACGGTCGTCATCATCGGCGCAGGCCCTATCGGGCTGTTCATCCTGCAGGCCGTCCGGCTCCGGGGCGCGAAGTGGATCATCGTATCCGACCTGAACGATGCGCGCCTGCATACGGCCATGAGCCTCGGAGCGGATGTAACCGTCAACCCGGGCCGCGAAGACCTCGATGAGATCGTACGGGATATCACCGACGGGCGGGGCGCAGACGTGGTCCTGGAAGCCGTAGGCTTCGGGAAGACGGTCCAACAAGCCATCCAGGTTGCCCGAGTAGGCGGGCGCGTGACCCTCGTGGGGAACCTGGAGAAACAGGTCGGGCTGGACCTCCAGGATGTCGTCTCGAAGGAACTCACGCTGACCGGTTCGTACGCCAGCAGCGGCGAGTACCGGGAGTGCATCGACCTCGTCGCCTCCGGCCTGATCGACGTGAAACGGATCGTTAGCGACGTCATGCCGCTCTCAAAGGGGCAGGAAGCCTTCGACCGCCTGTTCCAGGGCAAAGAAGACCTGCTAAAGATCGTCCTGGAGCCGGGATGACGGAGCAGTAAAGCACAGGAAAGAAAGGAAATAATTAGCCTGAAGACGTGAACGTCAGTACAGCGGCCATCGCCTATCCACGTTGGCCGCTTCCTCACGTCTCCTACCATTCCACACGTCCCGTCCCCCTCTGTACACCTCCCCCTTTCTTCAAATCCACCCCCCAGCCAGCACGACCCGAAAAGTTTCTACCACGACACCGTCTGGCAAAACCCAACCGCTCCCTCGAGGGAGCTGTCGCGCAGCGACTGAGGGTGTCTTCCAACCTACCAGTCTGCTCCTCTGACCACCGACCGCCGATAGCTGACCGCCCCGACACATATGTTGGTTACCAGAATAACCTCGACACATCCGCTCCCGCTGCCTACCTTCCAGAACGCCAACCTCGATCGCTAACCGGCCGTATAGGGGCACACCGCCGGTGTGCTCTCCCTGCCCCGATGGACATGCCCGCCCGGAATCCAAACGGCACCACCGTGCCACCGGCGTCCTCACTTCAACACCCTCCCGCACCAGACCAGGTAGGGGTGTGCGGCCGCACGTCCCTACAAAACCCCACCACGAACACCAATGCCCACGAACACCCGCATCCACACCCGTCCTACTGTAGGGGTGCAGCGCGCTGCGCCCTCTCCGCTCCACACCCCGTTCAATTTTGTAAGATTCGTTACGCCCCCGTCACAATCTGTCCCATACCCTCAAATCCACAATCCGGCACAAACCCGGTGTAATCGGGCACCTGACGAATAATCCGCATCCAGAATACCCGTCGAGTTTGTAAGTTTCGTTACAACCTTGTCATTACACGACAGCCATACATGAACCCTACACTCTTCGACCTCACAGGAAAAGTAGCTATCGTCACCGGCGCGAGCCGGGGACTCGGACAGTACTTCGGGCGGGCGTTGGCGCGCGCCGGAGCCGACCTCGTAATCACCAGCAGGAAAAAAGAAGCGCTCATTGACTTCCAGCGTGAGATCGAAAACCTCGGGCGGCGCGCCGTTCCGGTAGCATGCGACGTAACCGTGCCCGGCGATGCGCAGCGCATGGTGGAGACGTGCATGGAGGCCTATGGCAAGGTGGACATCCTCGTCAACAACGCCGGGCTGAACATCCGCAAGCCGAGCCTGGAGTTCTCGTGGGAGGACTGGGATACGGTCCTCGACACCAACCTCAAGGGCAGCTTCTTCTGCGCCCAGGCAGCAGCCCGCGAAATGGTAAAGCGGAACTATGGCCGCATCATCAACATCGGGTCCTGCACCAGTGTCTTCGGCATGGAGGGAATCGTACCCTACGCCGCCAGCCGGGGCGGCGTGCTGCAGATGACGAAAGGCATGGCCGCGGAGTGGGGACGGTATGGCATCACCGTCAACGTGCTCGCGCCGGGCTGGTTCAAGACCGCCCAGAACGCCGTCCTCTATGAGAACGAGGAATGGCTCGACTACATCACCGACCGCATCCCGCTGCATCGCCCCGGCCAGCCGCACGACCTCGACGGCAGCGTAGTCTTCCTGGCGTCGGATGCCTCCGAGTACGTCACCGGCCAGATTCTCCTGGTGGATGGCGGCTTCACCACCGGCTCCACCCGCGCCAGTGTCCCCAACGGGAGCGCGACGGCTGCATCCCGATAGGGGAACCCGGCATGGAGGGCCGGGAAGGTACCCGCCTTCGTGCCATACAGGCCGCTACGAACCTCAGCATCAGAGTTCGCAGGGGGTGTATGGGGGCGCTGCTGGTGGAATGTCAGGAACCATCGGATGAGCAGTTCAAGCGTTCGGGTCACCCGGTATGCCCACCATCAGTCATCCCCGTACTGGGGTATGTCATCCCGAACTTGTTTCGGGATCTCATTCCATCTGGCAGACAGCCCTTCCTTCGGGATGCTGAAATCACAGATTCATGCCAGTAAATCGCAGATTCACGCCAGTAGGCGTGTCTGGCCACACGTCCCCGCCCTCCCGTTCATGCTCCCGGTTGAGTTCGTTACAAATTTGGTCGATAAGGGAATTGCGAGTCTAACGTTTGCTTGCTTTCTTTCGGGAGAAGCTGGGAAAGAGCGTGTCGCGAAGATAACATGACCTCGATTACATCAGCCTTGACAGGGAGGCGAAATGAGTCCGGAACTCAGGACACGCTTCGAACCGGAAGAGGAACTTCTTCTGTGTTGCGCCCGCACGCAAGCCACGAATGAATCGCAGCGCCGTGTGGAGCAACTGCTGGAGGGGGAGGTGGACTGGGACCGGTTGCTGGCCATAGCGGCCAGGCACGGCGTAATTCCACTGCTGGGGCGCCACCTTCATGCCTTCTCTGCATCGATGCCGCAAAAGACGCATGAGCATCTGGTCCAGATTGCCCGCAGGACTGCGATCCATGCCCTTGAGATGAATGCCGAGTTCATGCGGCTGGTGGATCTCTTCGCGGAACGATCCATCACGGTACTGGCACTTAAAGGCCCGGTGCTCGCGCAACTTGTCTACGGCAACGCCGGCCTGCGCTCGTTTGGAGACCTCGATTTTCTCGTCCACCCTTCAGAGTATGACGCGGCCAGGGATCTCCTGCTGGCCGAAGGATACCGTCCACTCCGGCAGTTCACGCCCGAAGAAGAAGCGGAGTATATGGCTGGCGAGAAGAGCTTTGAGTTCGTTCGAGGCCGGGTAGTCGTAGAACTCCATTGGTCGATTCTGCACGCCAGGAACACCTACATCCCCGATACGGAGGAACTGTGGGCTCGCGCACGGCCGGTCCTGTTCGACGGAACGCCTGTCCTCTCTCTGCCGCCCGAGGATTTACTATTCTATCTCTGCGCACACGGTGCATCGCACTACTGGGGAAGCCTGAAATGGTTGTGTGATGTCGCGGAACTGCTCCGCCTGTTTCACCAGGAGTTGAACTGGACGTACGTCGTCGAGCAGGCTCACCAGCGGAGCGGTACGCGGATGCTATTGTTGGGCTTGCTGCTTGCCGCCGAGTTGCTCGATGCACCGCTGCCGCCCGACCTCGAAAGGCGAGCGCGCGGGGATTCTCAGGTGATGCGCCTGCTGGGTCTGGCACCGCAGTGGCTCTTTCGGCCTCCAGAGGGGCCTCAGTGGTCGGTGCTGCGGGAGTACTTCACCTTTGCGTTGCGAGAGCGTATCCGCGATAGGGTTCCCTTCCTGCTCAGTCTCGCCGCCCGGTCCATGCAATTGAGTGAAAGGGATCATGCCCTGGTAAACCTGTCCCCGAGGGCCCGGTATCTATACTATGTGGTACGGCCCTTCAGAATCATTAGCGGCTTGGTTGGCCGGCGCATGTGAGTAGCCGACCTGCCGCTCTACGTACGGCTGTCGGGTGGGATGCAGGCTGAGGCCTACACCTCATCATGCAATGCCGCATCGTGCACCCGATTTGGCACCTGGTCGCTTTCTTCCAGAGAGATTACGCTCATTCGGGATCACGGGGTGTGCCGAAGAGGTAGCGCCTTGCCGGGCAAAGGGGTGGAGATTGCCAGATGGAAAGTGGATCCGAAATCACGGATGAAGGACTGTCGGGAGAGGTGTCGGCTGTCATCCAGGTGCATCAAGTGCAGATGCTCCGTACGCTCGAGCACTTCTTTCCCGGCTCCGAGGTAGTAAAGACGGGTGAGGAGCCGCTTCCCGGAGAAGAACGGTTGCCATACCGTCGGAATTACAGAATCCAGGAAGAGGAAGGAGGTCTCGACCTTACCATCACCTGGTTCAATGCCCGGTACCTGTTCAAGCCGGGGGTCCCGCGCGCTTTTCTACCCGGTGAGCGGAAGCTGGTCGAAACGATCTTGCGAGTGCTTGATCTCCGCTTCCGGACCATGTACGGCGTCGCAATGCCCGAACGGGCGCGCATTCTGCCCTTTGCGCCCGAGGACCAGATCGTCATGGAGTACCTGAGCCCGCCGGCACCGAGCCGGGTACCGGCAGCACTCGAGGTGTTGCGAGCGTTTGCGCTTTCCACCTATGAGAATCGAGAAGTGTCCTCAGGGGTCGTGTTACTCGGGACAGACCAGGATCCGACGGCGCCGGACCGAGTGAAGGTGGACGGCGAGTTGCCGTACAACATCCGCCTGACGCTGTTGAAAGGGATCTACCCGATGTGCGACGGCTTGCACACCGCATTCCTGGTGGATAAAAAAGGGGATGTGTGCTGGCCGATCGATATCCATCAATGGGCCGAAAAGGTACAGGGACACGCTCCGCCGCCTTACACCTGTCCGCGCAATTTCTATAGCCACGCTCAGGCCACCCGTTCCGGACGGCATACCTGCATGGTCCTCGTGCCCACCCATGAGATTAAGGTATTCAGCGAGGGCGCCTGGGTATTCTCCTTTACCAATGCCCGATGGCGGCTACTCGAAATCTCAGCCAAGTTCGCAATCTGGAACAAGAGCACCGGCTCGACCAGCCCGCCCGATCTCGCCGCGCGGCTCTTCCAGGCGGCCTTGAATCTGGCAGACGACCGGCGAGGGGCGCTCATCGTCGTTTTGCGTGATCCGGAGAGTTCCCTGCCTGACCTGGTCGATCCCGGTGACCGCATGGATCACCTTAATCAGTTCCAGGAGCCTGAGAATCCTATGGCTCGCCCCGTCAAGCAGATGCTGCACCTTCTCATGCAGGGCCGTACGATCAATGATATCGATGATCGCGTACTCGAATCCATCGCGGCGGTCGATGGGGCACTCGTCACAGATTTTGCCGGGCGGCTGCTGACCTTCGGTGCAATTCTCCGTACACCTCCTCAAGCGACTTCTGTTACGCAAACCGTGGAAGGAGCGCGCAGCACCACGGCCCGTGTGGTTTCACACTATGGGCCCGTCCTCAAAGTGAGTGAGGATGGCTTCGTCAGCATGTTTCTGGATGGGGCGCGGCTGTGGGATATCTGAGAAACTGTGAGAAGGTTCGGGATGGGGATGTGGGAGATCGAACAGTTCCGTATACTCAGGAGACGTGCTCGTTTCAACAAACGGACAACCATGTACACCCGTCTTCAGTGGCTCGCCTGTGTATTGGCGACCGCCTGCATAGTCCAGATTTTTCTCTCTTCCCAGGTAGCGGCCCAGGATAGCCCCGAACGGTTCGCCGAGGAGATCGAGGCATTCGAAGCGTGGGATCGGAAGAATGCCTGGCCCGAGGCCCCGATTCTCTTCGTGGGTAGCTCCAGTATCCGCTTGTGGTCAACCGCCGAAGCATTTCCTGACCTGCCGGTCGTCAACCGGGGCTTTGGCGGTTCACAGATCTCCGATGTGAACTATTATGCGGACCGCATCGTGCTGAAATACAAACCCCGAGCCATTGTCTTTTATGCGGGGGACAATGACATTGCGGCAGGTAAATCACCTGAGCAGGTGCTGGAGGACTTCAAGACGTTCGTGAATGCCGTACGCGCCGAGCAGCCACGCGTCCCGATCATCTACATTGCGATCAAGCCAAGCCGGAGCCGGTGGAACCTGTGGTCGCAGATGAGCCAGGCTAACGGCATGATCCGGCAGTACGCGACACAAGATCCTGCCCTGCATTTTGCTGACATCGCCGCCCCGATGCTGAAAACCGGCGAGCCCCCCGCTGCGGACTTGTTTGTGCAGGACGGTCTGCACCTGAGCGAGAAAGGCTATGCCATGTGGAACGACGTGCTGCGCGCCAGCCTGCGGGAGCTACCGCTTGCGTCCGGAAACTGACCTTTGCACTCTAGGCCTCATGTTCGATCTGTGCATACGTTCATTCTGAGCACCGCTCGCGTTACGCCACCCAATCCCGGCCTGCCATGATTCGCACCCTTACCACACGCGTTGTCATGCTCACAGTTGCTTCCACGATGATGATGGCCGGAGCCCGGGCACAGGAGGCTCCGCCCACAAACTATGACGAGGCGGCGGTCCCGCCGTACACGCTTCCGGATCCGCTCGTGATGGAAAACGGCGAGCAAGTGCGTGATGCCCGGACGTGGCACGAAAAACGGCGGCCCGAACTCCTGCAGCTCTTCGCAGAACACGTGTACGGGCGTACGCCCGGCAAACCGGATGGACTGCATTTCGAAACGGTCGATGAGGACCCGAACGCGCTAGGCGGTGCGGCTACCCGTAAGCAGATCGCCGTGTATTTCACCAGGAGTACCGGCGGACCGAAGATGGACCTCCTGCTGTACCTTCCCAACCAGCGGAGTGGTCCGGTCCCCGTTTTCCTCGGCCTCAACTTCTACGGCAATCACACCATCCACCCCGACCCGGCCATCGTGCTTCCCGCCACATGGGTGCCGGAGAATGATGACTTCGGCGTGGTGAACAACCGGGCCACGGAGGAGGGGAGGGGCGTGCGGGTGAACCGCTGGCCCGTGGAGCGGATCTTAGAGCGGGGTTACGGCCTGGTAACAGCCTACTACGGCGACCTCGATCCGGATTATGACGACGGCTTCCGGAACGGCGTGCAGCCATTATTCTACAAGGGAGGGCAAACGGCGCCCGCACCGGACGAGTGGGGCGCCATTGGCGCGTGGGCGTGGGGGCTGAGCCGGGCCATGGATTACCTCGAAACGGATGCGGACGTCGACGAGAAACGGGTTGCCGTCATGGGGCACTCCCGGCTCGGCAAGGCGGCGCTCTGGGCCGGGGCCATTGACCCTCGCTTCGCCATCGTGATCTCCAACGAGTCGGGCGCGGGCGGAGCGGCGCTCTCAAAGCGCATCTACGGCGAGACGGTCGGCGACCTCAACCGGCGCTTCCCTCACTGGTTCGCAGGCAACTTCTCCCGCTACAATGAGCGTGAAGCCGACCTCCCGGTCGATCAGCACCAGCTCCTTGCCCTCATCGCGCCGCGTCCGCTCTACGTGGCGAGTGCAGAAGGCGATCAGTGGGCCGACCCGCGCGGCGAATTCCTTTCGACTGTACATGCCACACCGGTCTATAAGCTGCTCGGAATGGAAGGAATGCCTGCCACCGAAATGCCGGGCATCGAGCAGCCGGTAATGGGAACCATTGGCTATCACATCCGCTCCGGCAAACATGATGTCACCCTGTACGACTGGGAACGCTACATGGATTTCGCCGACCGGCATTTCGCAATTCCTGCACAGTAACGTGATGTCAGGCATTGCGCTGTGATACCTGCATGAGCGTACATGGAGATGCGAGACCTCGCGTCTCCATGACGATTGCCGGACTACGCTCGCCTCATCGTTAGTTTCGATCTGCTCTGCCTTTGTCCTTCATTTATGCCAGATAACCCTCTCGCAAAGAAACTCCTCATCAAGCCCGGCGTCGGACTGCTGCTGCTCAACGCTCCGACCGCGTACCGAAACCTTCTCGGCGAATTGCCCGAAGGCGTGCGCGTGTCGGACACACCGGGCGCAACTTTCGACGTGGTCCACCTCTTCGTGAACGACAGGGCAGAGTTGGAACGGTATGCCGCAATTGCGATGGAATCGACGAAGCCAAAGGGGGTGCTCTGGATCTCGTATCCCAAGAAAAGCTCCAGGGTAAAGACCGACATCACGCGGGATATCGGCTGGGACGCTGTACGCCGGGCTGGGTGGAGGGGCGTCACTCAGGTCTCCATCGACGAGACGTGGTCTGCGCTGCGCTTTCGGCCCGCGGCGGAAGTCGGTACCTGAATACCGAACACACGCGTCGGGGTGCAGCACGCCGCCCCGCCATACGAATCGGTAAATTCCCTTGAAGGCTCGGGCGTTGGTCTCGTGGGGTGTATTTTCCCGCAAAAACCGGTGCAACGCTTCTCAGCCATCCTGTTCGATCTCGACGGCGTCGTCATCGACTCCGAACCGGTCCACGAAGAGGCCAAGCGGATCGTTTTCGCCCGGCACGGCATTGAAGTCCCGGATTCTCTCTTCGATCAGTACAAAGGGAAGACCGACTGGGACATCGTGGCGCATGTGGTGCACGAGTACGCCAATGGCAAGATCACCGTGGACGAACTCCTGGCTCAGAAGCAGCAGGCGTTCCGGGAGCTCGCCTCGAAGGTGCCGCTGGTCCCCGGCGCCCTTGACTTCATCCGGGCCGCAAAGCAGGTCTACCGTCTAGCCCTGACGACCTCCTCCACGCCCCGAAACCAGGGCATCGCCTTCGACCAGTTCGATCTGTGGCAATACTTCGAAACAATCGTGACAGCGGTGGACATCACCCGCCCCAAGCCGGATCCGGAGCCCTACCTCATCACGTGTAAAAAGCTGAACGTGTCGCCGGATGCCTGCCTCGTCATAGAGGACTCGGTTAACGGCGTGCTCTCGGGTCGGACGGCGGGCTGTACCGTCGCCGGGCTCACTACCTCGTTCAGCGCTGAGGCCCTGGAGCGTGCAGGTGCTCACTTCGTCGTGGACGGGTACGAGGCGCTGGCCCATCGAATAGGTCTTTCCCTTACATAAATGGATACGCTTACCCTGCTCGGCCTCATCGCGGCGAGCCTCACTACCGTCTCCTTCGTGCCTCAGGTATTGAAGATCTGGAAGACGAAATCCGCGGGCGACCTCTCATTTGCGATGTTCGGAACCTTCTGCGTGGGTGTGGTGCTCTGGCTCGTTTACGGCCTCATGCTCCGGAATCTACCCATCATCGTGTCGAACCTCGTCACGCTGCTTCTGTGCATGGCGGCCCTCGCTCTCATGTTCCGCTACCGGCAGCGCAACTTTGGCGGGGCAGGGAGATGACCGTCATCGCCTGCTCTTACGGAGCACGGCGAACTCCTGGCTTGAGCAAATCGTTGTGAGATTGGCCGGATCACCGGTGCGCTTCGGAATGACATCTTTGCTTATCGAAGGAGCACCCATCCTACCGGATACGTTCCTCGAAATAGCGCTCTAACTCCTGGAGCGTTTCGCCGGAAGTGTGGAGATCACGGACGATGCGGCCTTCCTCCAGGATGGCGATCCGGCTGCACACCTCGGTGACGTGTAGGAGGTCGTGACTGGAGATGAAGAGCGTCGTTCCGTGTTCCTCGTTCAGACGGCGAAGCAGCGACTTCAGCCGGATCTGCGAGCCCGGATCGAGGTTGGCGAAGGGCTCGTCCAGAATCAGAAACCTCGGGCGGACGAGCATGGCCGCGACGATGCCGACCTTCTTCGTATTGCCCAGTGAGAGATCCCGAATGTACTTCCCGCGCTGGCCTGGAATCGGGTCGGTGAAGAACGAGCGATAAGGCTCTAGGCGCGCTTCGATTTCTCTTCCCGATAGCCCGTACGTGCTGCCGATGAAGGCAAAAAACTCGTCCGGTGTGAGGAAATCGAGCAGGAACGAGGGATCCAGGAAGGAGCCGGTGTGCCGCTTCCAGTCCGCCGACCGCGCCACGTTCTCCCCGCCCAGGCGGATTTCGCCGGCATCGGCCTGCGTGAGATCCAGCATCAAGCGCATGAGCGTAGTTTTGCCTGCGCCGTTGTTGCCCACGAGCCCGAACGTCTCGCCGGAGGTCACGTGCAGCGCCGGGATATCGAGGCGGAAATGCGGTCCCTGCCGCTTTACAAGGTGTTGAACATCAAGGGTCATATCGCCTGAAACCGGACGCCATCACGTATTTGCGGCGGACGAGCTGGCGGGCGAAGAGCCGGTGCCAGAAGCCGTATACTGCCGTCCCGAGGAGCCCCAGTCCACCGATCACGAACAGACCCGTCTGAGGGGCCGAAGCCGTGCCGTAGAGGATCAGGGCGGGAGGGACGAGTGTGGGAACGAACCAGAGGAAGTGCGCCAGTGAGAAGCCTTCGTAGTTGAGGAGCATGCCGCTCCGGCTCAGGTCTACTCGCTTCTGGTTGGAAATAGCGAGCGCGATGATGAGCACGGACGTGACACCCACGTTGTAAGATAGAAACGCGACGTGAAACAACAACAATTCGGGCGTGAGGACGAGAAACAGAGGCGCACTGAGCAGGAAGAATACCACCGAGGAGAACTGGAGGAGGAGCATTTTGGCTCGCACGAGGTCTCGAGGCGTGTGCGCGCGTGCCAGGAACCCGTCGTAGTAGGTGCTCTCCCAGGAGAACATGAGCTGCCCGTAGTTCAGCGTAAAAATCCCCGAGGCAAAGATGCCGATGACCGACCGGCTGAACGGGTCGCTGAACCGGTCCACGTATAGCAGCATAGTGAGGACGTAGACCACACCCAGGATGACCGCTGAAAGGAAGAACACACGTGGGCGCTTGTTTCGCCACATTAACTTCAATTCCAGCAGCATCAGATTCACTACGGGCCCTCGCTCCGGCACGAAGGGCAGATTCCACCCCATAATCGGTTTACCTGCTGGCGCGTCGCTTGCCTTAAGCCGCTTCCAAAGCAGCCGACTCGAATGCACGTACAGGAATACCACGCCTAGCCCGAGTGCCGCTGCGATGATCCCATTGCCTGCAGCCAGAGCGCCGAAAAGTGCTGAGGACCACTGGTTCACCAGCGTGGTCCCGGCGATCTGATCCAGCAGGCTCAGCACGGCGATGGACGCAACGGCAATGATGAATCCGCGAGAGGTACCGCTCATCTGAATGCGGAGCAGCACGTTGCCGAAGTGGGAGAGAGCCACCAGCGAGATGGAACCTGTGAGCCACGCCGCAGCACCTATGGCGGAGGCTTCAGGCATGACGTGACGCAGCCAGAACGGAACGAGGAACAGGAGAGGAAACAGGTTATGGACACTGAGCAACGCGTCTATCTGAAACAGCCGCACGAGCTTCGCCACCGGGATGGGCAGGTGCAAATAGGGCGTTAGCGGCATGCCCGGCGTACGCTGGAGGAAGAACCGCACCAGGAACAGTCCGGCGAAGACCGTCAGCAGGTGGGCATTGACGAATGCTGCGGGGTCGGCGCCCGGATATACGTTTTGGAGGATCTCGGTAAATACGAATCCCGCTGCGGCCAGCACGAACGCCACATAGGCTCCAAGCAGGCCGAGCCCGAAGGCGGCGATCCATCGGTATTTTGAACGGACCGTCCGGAGGATGCGCTTACGGCGGTGCTGGAGCAGACTGGCGTACAGCATTCGAGGATCTGTGTTTTATCCGCTACTACATGCTCTGCCGATTCTACACCAGTCTGCGAAGGCTTGCTGCCGGGATAAGCGCCGGTCGTTTCCGGTTTTTGGATTGTTGGAATGCGCTTCTGGAAGGTAATGCAATTACACCTCCGGCGCATGATGCGCCCTACCTCACGTTTCGCGATCTGGGGCGAGCGCCGCTTCGCTTCTCAACCAACTGCCGGAACTCCTCGCGGTTCTTGGGACAGCGCACTTCCACCCATTCGCCTGGTTGCAGATCTCCCAGCGTCCACGGTCCGACGGCCTGCCGAATCAGCCGCAACGTGGGGTAGCCCACTGCTGCCGTCATGCGCCGCACCTGGCGGTTTCGCCCTTCGGTGATCGTCAGAGAAATCCAGCTTGTAGGAATGTTTTTGCGTTCCCGGATCGGTGGATTTCTCGGCCATACATCCGGCTCATCCATCCGCTCGGCACGAGCGGGTCGCGTGATCCCATCTTTCAACACGACGCCTTCCTCCAGTTTTCGGAGGGCTTGGTCGTCAGGAATGCCTTCCACCTGCGCCCAGTAGGTCTTGGGCAGCTTATAGCGTGGATCACTGATGAGGTGCTGGATGTCTCCTGCATTCGTTAGTATCAGCAGTCCTTCGCTATCAGCATCGAGTCGCCCCGCCGGGTACACGTCTGGTACCGGGATGAAGTCAGCTAGTGTGGCACGGCCCGGCTCTCCGGTAAACTGGGTCAGGACTTGGAAGGGTTTATTAAACAGGATCAGACGCCGCATTGGGTTGGAACGTAAGGGGGGAAGGAGGCATTGGAATTCGGGACCGTATTGCTACCTTGCGACAGAGTTCCCCGCTCATTTCGCACGAAACCACCTACCAACGCTTTTTATATGCCGCGAACTTCCCGTCCGATGCTCGACCGCATGCCGGCAAACGATAGACGCTTCCTGGATCGTCGCGAACAGGTCACACTCTTTGCAAAGAATTTTTTCAAGCATCCGAAGATGCTTGGCTCCATCATCCCCAGCTCGCGCTTTCTCATCAACCGGGTGCTCCGGCTCATCGATTGGAAACGTGCGAAAGTCGTTGTCGAGTACGGCCCGGGAGTGGGTACGTTCACGAGCGAGATATTAGACCGGATGCCGGCGGATGGTGCACTCGTCGTACTGGAGACGAACGCCGACTTCGTGAAATATCTCCGCCACACGATTCGCGACGAGCGCCTTCATGTCGTCCATGATTCTGCCGCTAACGTCGAACGCGTACTCTCCAATCTCGGACTCGGCAAGGCGGACTACGTAATTTCCGGCATTCCGTTCAGTGTGTTGCCTGCCAACGTGCGTGAGGGCATCCTGAAAGCTACACGTGACGTGCTCCAGCCTGACGGCGCCTTTCTGGTCTATCAGTTCTCACCCAAGGTCCTGCCGTACCTGGAACGGGTGTTCTCTAGCGTCAATCGCGACTTCGAACCGCTGAATGTGCTCCCTGCGCAGGTGTTCTATTCGAGGCCCTGAATAGCTGGAAGGCAGCGGCTGTTCTGCTCACGTCCGGAACGAAGCAAGCGCCTCAGCGATGCTGAACGACGGCTCCCAGCCTTGCCGGTGATCTTCGAACATCCACACCCCGGCCAGGATAGCCTGGACTGTGGCCCACGCATGGACGCGCTTCCGATCCAGTGCCAGTTCTTCGGCGAGTTGATGGACGCGCCGTTCCAGCACCCTGGGCAGTTTCGGCCACGAGAGAAGCTCCGGCATCGGATTACGGATGATCGCGCCCGTTTCTGCTGCCGGCTCTCCGGCAATCCCTTTCGGATCAATAGCCAGCCACGGCTCCCGTTCCGATGAAAGAATATTGCCGTGGTGCAAGTCTCCGTGTAGAAGTACCGGCTCGTCCATCGAGCAGATCAGGTCATGGAGGAGTCCGTCGGCTAGGTCCAGCATACGTGGGGGCAGCGGGTTGATGCCCCCCTTTTCCGCCTGGGATCGTTTGAGGTCGGTTGCCCAATCCCGTACTGAAGGGAAGTCGTGTGTTGGGGGCAGGGGGCGCCACAGACGTTGCATCACGGAAGCTGCGATGCTTGTGGCGGCTACGTCGTTTGGCTTGCAAAGGTACTGGAGTGCCCGGCCCGGCCAGGCGCGTTCGAGCAAGAGCGCTCCGCAATCCACACGCGCGGCAAGGAGCCGGACGGTCCCTTGTCCCTTCGTCAGTCGAAGAGCTTCCGCTTCCCGGGCGAGGTCCGGTTCGGGGAAGCCGAGTTTCAGGACGGCGCGTTCACCGTCGTCCCGAGTCGCCGGAACGACGTAGTTGTAACTCAGGTCGGCAAAGGGAGAATCGAACCGAAGCGCCCATTGCGCCGCGAACGTGTTCAGCAGGCCCGGCAACTTGGCCAGCCACGTCGCTCCTGCCTGACCATGAAGTTCAAGTACGCGTCGGGCATATGAATCGGGAATATCGATGAGTTTACCGCGATCCCCCACGTTTCGTCGTGATTTCGATGACGCCCGCACCGCCTCTGAAGCCGTAGATAGCGGTTTCGGGCCCCTTCAGTACGCGAACGGTGTCCACATCCTCAGGGTTGATGTGACCGAGGCTTCGCCCTGTGATGATACCGTCTACCACGATGAGTGGCGGCGTGCTGCTGCCTCGAATGCGAAGCTGACCGGAGGGAGTCAGGTATACGCCCGGGGTTCGGAGGATCACATCCATGACGCTCTCATTAGGACCTACCTTCACGGCTCCCGTTTCGGTGCCCTGCAGTTCTGCGGTCCCAGCGGTCTCACGCGAAGATGAGCATGCTCCAAGGAGCAGGATGCTCGCAAGAAGGAGTGTATGGACGTATTTCATAACTATGGCGCGCAGGTTGGAAGCTCGATGGGGCGGTGTTGGTGGCCGCTCTGTGCTCCGCAACCTGATCCTGCGCTTGCGTTTCGTTCGTAGATGTAACCAGTCCTTTTATACAGACTTATCCCTGAGCCGGTTACGCATGATCTGGCAAAGACAGGTAATATTAAGACAGGCAACCATCGACGAATGAGTATAGAAAAGTAAGGCCTGGCAGGTTCTGAAAACCTGCCAGGCCCTCCCAATCAGCTGGTAGCCAGATGGCTTAGCGTACGCCCATAAGCAGGTCGAACACGAGTTGGTCGAGGCGCTCGTAGGGTAATCCCTTGGCGGCGATACCGGGACGGTCGAACGAGTAGTTCAGGATCTGCTCTGCAGCCTGCTTGCTGTACTTCACGTCCGGGCTTGGCGAGTTCGCATCCGTAGCCGTGTGGATCTCTTTCAGGAGGTCCTGGATTTCCCGGTCCTGGTTGAACCGCTGCGCCTTCTCCTTCAGGATCAGGTAGGAGCGCATACAGCCCCGGGCGAAGTCCTTCACGCCCTCGTAGTCTTCTGTGCGGTAGGCGTGCGCGTCGAAGTGCTTCGAGCCCTGGTACCCAACATCCTCCAGGAACTTGACGAGGAAGAAGGCGGCCTTATAGTTGTGCGAACCGAAGCGGAAGTCCTGGTCGTAGCGCGGCCCGACCTGATCGTTGAGGTCGATGTGGAACAGCTTGCCCGCATCCCACGCCTGGGCGACGTAGTGGAGGAAGTTGAGCCCGGCCATCGTCTCATGTGCGAATTCGGGGTTCACGCCCACCATGTCGGGATGGTCCAGTGTTTCGATGAACGCGAGCATCGCGCCCGTCGTGGAGAGGTAGAGATCGCCGCGCGGCTCGTTCGGCTTTGCCTCGAAGGCGAACTTGTAGCCGAAGCCCTGGTCGATGTTGTACTCGCAGAGGAAGTTCATGCAGTCCCGCATCCGCTTGAGCGCGTCTGCGGGATTCTTCGTCGCATCAGACTCCACGCCTTCGCGACCGCCCCAGAATACGTACGTCTCTGCGCCAAACTCCTTGCCGAGTTCCATGCCGCGCATGGTCTTCTGAAGGGCGTAGGCGCGGACGGACGGGTCATTTGAGGTGAAAGCACCATCCTTGAAAATCGGGTCGGTGAACAGGCTCGTCGTTGCCATCGGAACGCGGAGGCCAGTCTCTTCGAGGGCTTTCCGGAAGTCCCGCTTGATCTGGTCCGACTCATCCTTCGTCGCATCGATGGGGATGAGGTCGTTGTCGTGAAAGTTGACGCCATAAACGCCCCCAACGTCGCCGAGGAGGCGGACGATCTCGGCGGGAGTAAGCCGTTTCCGCACCGGCGTGCCGAACGGGTCCTGTCCGATGTTTCCGACCGTCCACAGGCCGAACGTGAATTTGTCCTCTGGTTTAGGCTGGTACTGGTCCATTACGTATCGTGAATAGGTTAGACAGTAAGCGGGTTAGAGTGAAGCTGATCGGGTGATAAGGCGCTCACTTATCGGGGTGCCCACATACCGATCTCAGTATGAGCGCCTGGACACGTGAACATAGGGCTAGGCGGGCATTGCTGCCCTTTCGGCGCATCGAAGTTTCAAATCCACGCGCTCAAGCGCAAGGGCGCGCGCAAAAAAGGATGGCGATATGGGTTATTAGCGCGCAACTGGCGCTTTCCGTACCCGTAGGCTGATGCGTAACCACGCTGATCCCAGAACGACATGGAAAAGATTCTCCTGGCGGGAGCATCCGGTCATGTAGGTCGGCACCTCGTCCGTGAACTCAAGCGCTCTGGCTACTTCGTGCGGACTCTTTCACGCAGTGCCGAGCCGGTGCCCGGAGCGGACGAGCACGTACGGGCCGATCTGACCAGGCCCACCACACTGAGCCGGGTATGTGACGGGGTCGATGCCGTCATTTCCTGCGCAGGGGCGTCACTCTCTCTGAAGATGTCCGAGCGGGCTTCCTACATGAAAGTCGACTTCGAGGGTAACCGTAATCTCCTGGACGAGGCACAACTCGTGGGCGTGAAACGGTTCGTCTATGTTTCTGTGTTCAACGGGCAGAAGTTGATGCACACGGAGTACGCGAAGGCGCACGAGTATTTCGTCCTCGCCCTCGAAAACTCGGGCCTACCCTATACGGTTGTCCGGCCGACCGGCTTTTTTTATTTCTTTCTGGAGATGCTCAGGATGGCGCAGCAGGGACGGAGTGTAGTGCTCGGTACCGGCAAGGCCCGCACCAATCCCATTCATGAAGCGGACGTCGCACGATTATGTGTGGAAGCATTGCAAAGCGGGAAACGGGAGATTCCCGCCGGTGGGCCGGATACGTTCACCCGGCAGGAAATCGTCGAACTGGCATTTGAGGTCGTTGGTAAGCAGCCAAAGATTACTCACCTGCCTGCATCTGTCTTTTCCGGCGCGGCGAAGGTTCTCCATCCCCTCAATGCCCGAATTGCCGGTTTGCTTGATTTCGGCGCCGCCGTGAGCACTGTGGATGTGGTTGCACCGGAAAGAGGGGTGCGCACGTTAAGGGGTTACTTCGAGGAGCACGTCGCTGCGTCCGTTCTGCGCTAGCAGCCTTAGCGACGGATTCCGGGTGCAGAGCGAGCAATCATTTTCGCCGCCTCCCAGGGTAATTCCGTGAGCGGAGTGGATGCCAGTGTCGTACATTTCGAGCATGCCTACCCTTAGCGCCCTATTCATTTATCCGATCAAGTCTTGTGCTGCCCTCACGCTTGATGCGGCTCCCGTCGAGCCGCGCGGGCTGCGCTACGACCGACGCTGGATGCTGGTGGACGCCACCGGCCGGTTCATGACGCAAAGGCTGCTCCCGCATATGGCGCTGATCGACGTAGAGGTTGAAGGTATGGGATTGCGTGTGCGGGCACCTGGGATGGACGAGCTACACGTATCCCCATTTGATGACGGGACGCGGGAATGGGTGGAGATATGGGACGATACCGTCGAAGCCGCTGTTGCACCCGATGACGTGAATGCCTGGTTCAGCCGATTTCTGGACCGGCCCTGCCGTCTCGTCTACATGCCTCCGGATTCTGTTCGTCCGGTCGATCCGGAGTACGCAAAGAGCGGAGAGGAGGTCAGTTTTGCCGATGCGTTCCCGATGCTCTTAGCTACGGAAACGTCTCTGGCTGACCTGAACAACCGTCTCGCGGAGCCGGTTACCATCCTCCGTTTTCGTCCGAATCTCGTCATTGCAGGTACATTGGAACCGTTCGAGGAGGATACCTGGAAGGAGATCCGGATCGGTGAAGTCCGTTTCGACGTTGTCAAACCCTGCGCCCGGTGTGCAGTCGTCAACGTAGATCCGGCTACCGGTCTGTCCTTGAGAGAGCCCCTCCGCACGCTTGCCTCGTATCGAACGGTGAACAACAAAGCCCTCTTTGCCCAGAACCTCATCCCGTTGAACACAGGAACGATTCGCGTGGGGAATGAGGTAGAGATTCTGAGCACGCGTCCCTGAAATCGACGAAAAGATGGACAACCGGGCACCGGTAGGCCGGTTCGGCGTACCTTTGCATCCCGCGTCTCTGCGATCGCATGTTGTCCTGCTGGAGTAGAGACGCGGCATGCTGCGTCTACAGTAGCGAAGGTATTACTGTTCACTCTCCCTTTTACAACAAGCAAGCCGAAAGTCGACCACTAACGGCCGATAGCTCAATAGAACATTGTCTGACCAGAAGATCATTTTCTCGATGCTCGGTGTGGGCAAGGTATACAAGCCCAACCGGCAGGTCCTGCGTGACATCAACCTGTCTTTTTTCTACGGCGCCAAGATCGGCGTGCTGGGTATGAACGGGGCGGGCAAAAGTACGCTGCTCCGCATCATAGCCGGCATCGACAAGGACTATCTCGGTAAGATCCAGGTAGAGAAGGGCATAACGTTCGGCTACCTCGCTCAGGAGCCGGAGCTCGATCCCGGCAAGACGGTCAAGGAGGTCGTGGAAGAAGGCGCGCAGGAGACGGTAAACCTCGTCAAACGTTTCGAGGAGGTCAGCCTCAAGTTCTCCGATCCGGACGCTGACTTCGACGCCCTCATCGCCGAGCAGGCCAAGCTGCAGGAGCGCATCGACGCGCTCGGGGCGTGGGATATCGACAGCCGCCTGGAAATGGCGATGGATGCCCTCCGTTGCCCCCCACCGGACCAGCCGGTCTCCGTCCTTTCCGGCGGTGAGCGCCGCCGCGTGGCCCTCTGCCGCCTGCTGCTCCAGCAGCCGGATGTCCTCCTGCTGGATGAGCCGACGAACCACCTGGACGCCGAGTCGGTTGCCTGGCTGGAACAGCACCTGGCGCGGTATCCCGGTACGGTTATCGCCGTTACGCACGACCGGTACTTCCTGGATAACGTGGCAGGCTGGATCCTCGAACTCGACCGGGGGCATGGCATTCCGTTTAAGGGTAACTACTCATCCTGGCTGGATCAGAAGCGCCGCCGCCTCGAGGTGGAGGAGAAGCAGGCCTCGAAGCGCCAGAAGGCCCTGGAACGTGAGCTGGAGTGGGTAAGACAGTCGCCGAAGGGCCGCCATGCCAAGAGCAAGGCCCGTATTGCCGCCTACGAGAAACTGCTTCAGGAGGATCAGGAGAAGTACAGCGAGGAAAGGGAAATCTACATCCCGCCCGGCCCGCGCCTTGGTGATATCGTGATTCAGGCGGAAGGGGTCTCCAAAGCATTCGGTGATAAACTGCTCTTCGAAGACCTCAACTTCTCCCTGCCGCCGGGAGGCATCGTCGGTGTGATTGGCCCGAATGGTGCCGGTAAGACGACGCTCTTCCGCCTCATCACCGGACAGGCCGAACCGGATGAAGGTAAGTTCATCGTCGGCAGTACCGTCAAGATCGGTTATATCGACCAGAACCGGCCACTGGACGATAAGAAGTCGGTCTGGGAAGAGATCAGCGACGGTCACGAGTTCGTCCGCCTGGGCAACCGGGACGTGAATTCACGCGCGTATGTAGGCCGTTTCAACTTCACGGGTAGTGACCAGCAGAAAAAGGTCTCGGAACTCTCCGGTGGTGAACGTAACCGCGTTCACCTCGCCAAGATGCTTAAGGAAGGGGCCAACGTGCTGCTCCTGGACGAACCCACGAACGATCTCGACGTGAACACGCTCCGCGCACTCGAGGAGGCCCTGCTGGACTTCGCCGGGTGCGCCGTGGTGATTTCACACGACCGCTGGTTCCTGGATCGTATTGCAACGCACATCCTCGCCTTCGAGGGCAATAGCCAGGTTCGCTGGTTCGACGGCAACTACTCGCAGTACGAGGAGGACCGCCGTGCCCGCCTTGGCCAGGAAGCCGATACTCCGCACCGCATCAAGTATAAGCCGCTCGTGCGGGCGTAGGAAAAGGGATAAAATCAGCGGGGCGCCTGGCCTGTGTGGCAGGCGCCCCGCTTTTGTTGCTTGGATAGGCAGGTTCGTCGTCGCCGCACCAATGCTCTGCCGGAAGTGGTACCGGGCACGGCACTGTTGCCATGGTCCCGGTTTACGCCCGCTCTCGTGAGACCGCCGTTTTTACCGGTTCTCTGGTTTCGGAAACGATCTCCTCGCCTCTGAAGAATGCGAGCAGGTCGGCGTTGACCTGGTCCTGGTGTGTGGCTGTCATGCCGTGTGGAGCACCCGGGTAGTAAATGGCCTTTGCGTCCTTGATGAGTTGCGCCGATTTCATCGCCGAGTCCTTTACCGGAACGATCTGGTCGTCCTCGCCATGGAGCACCAGGGTCGGTACGTCGAACTTCTTCAGGTCTTCGGTAAAGTCGGTCTCGGAGAAAGCCTTGATGGATTCATAGGCATTGATGAGTCCGGCCTGCATGCTCCAGAGCCAGAACTGATCGAGGATGCCCTGTGAAACCTCGGCACCGGGTCGGTTTGCTCCGTAAAATTGGACGGCCAGGTCCTTGTAGAATTGCGAGCGGTCCCTTAAGAGACCGGCACGCAGGTCGTCGAACACTTCGATGGGCAGTCCCTCCGGGTTGGCATCGGTTTTCAACATGATTGGCGGCACAGCGCCAATCAGGACGGCCCTGGCGACGCGTGCCGTACCATACCGTCCGATGTAGCGCGTGACCTCTCCGCCCCCGGTGGAGTGACCTACGAGGATGGCGTCATTGAGATCGAGCATCTCGATCAGGGCCGCCAGGTCGTCCGCATAGCCGTCCATGTCGTTCCCGGTCGAGGGTTGACTGGATCTGCCGTGGCCGCGGCGGTCATGCGCGATCGTGCGGAAGCCGTTCTGCACGAGGAACAGCATCTGCCCGTCCCATGCATCGGAGTTCAACGGCCAGCCGTGGCTGAACACCACGGGTTGTCCCGTACCCCAATCCTTGTAATAGATCTCTGTGCCGTCGCTGGTGGTGAACGTGCTCATGGTTCTGCCTCCATTGTAGTTGAACGAGCACTCGACGTGCGCTTCCGATTGCCTGAATACACTGTAGGATCGTAGAGGTAGGGCGGGCCGGCAGGGCTCGCATCCTGAGATCACTCAGACAATCAGCAGCGGTAGTGTTACCTGGAATGCATGTCGTGGTAATTGGATGTCCCATGTCCCTTGCCGGGCATGAGAAAACCATCCTGGAATCAAATGAGGTGGTGTGCGAGCAGAAAGTATGAAGCGATAGGGGCGCGGCGGGTAACCATGAAGTAACTCCCTGTAACGATTGCAAATGGCGTCTGACAGAGGTCCCGCGCACTGGTGAGAGGGGGGAACTGAACAGAGCACATCCGCCTCGCCCCTGCATGGTGCGAAGGGATAAACGTTTGGCGATGTGTTGGAGCAGCGTTTTGCGGAGATATGAAGACCGCTCAGTATGCAGCCTCGTGTGATGCCAGTTTCGCCAGAATGCCCCGGGACTTCCTCCACAGGATAGAGTCTCCTTCTCCCGGGTCGAGTGTGTACGACGCATTCTTCAGGCGCGACGCCAGCGTCTTCCCGAAATCCGGCGAGTGCCCCGGGCTGGTGTCACAGCCGCCGTACCAGAGGTCTACAGGCACATCGATGTCCTCGGGCTCGAAGGGCCACGGGCTCCACGTATTGACGAGGTCGTGTGCATATCCTTGTGCGCCTTGCGAAAAGCCTTCTTCCAGAGAACGCGGGTATGCTGCGCTGAACGCTTCGCTCTAGTATAGGCTCCGGTCACGCTCGATGAATCCTCTCTCTCCATGGGAGGGCGAGTGATCGGATACCCGCTGGCTCGACGCTCGTCATCCTGCATGCACACGATACTCGAATCAGGCCGGCCCCGTCCGTTCGGGCGGTCTCACGTATACATCGACTTGATGCGTGGTTTTGCTCATCGGGATCCTGGCTATCCGCGGGAAGCGGGCACCCTGAAGCGGGCCACAGAAGCAGAGGAAGAGCGTGGAAGTGTGAAGGAAGGAAGCGGATTGTTCAGGTCCGTGGGGAGGTTGGGTCTGCGTCGAGGGTCGGTTCCCGTGTGTGCTGCCCGGCGGCGAGCCGGGCAGCCTTCAGGGTAAGGTAGTTTCGCTCGGGGATGCTTGCCGTTCGGTCGGCGGCGGCCCGGTAGTGTGTGATGGCCTGATTGTGGTCGCCTGACATTTCGTACAGGTGGGCGCGGACGGCATCGAGGCGATGTGTCCCGCGCATGCGCGCGTCGGTGTCGAGCGGCTTCAGAAGATCAAGCCCTGCTGCCGGACCATGCACCATCGCGACAGCGATCGCGTGGTTCAACGCTACCATCGGGTTGTCCGACATCCGTTTGAGCAGACCGTACAGGGCGAGGATCTGCGGCCAGTCGGTATCTTCGGGGCGTGCCGCTTCGTTGTGCAGGGCTGCGATGGCAGCCTGTAGCTGGTACGGCCCGACTGTCCCGCGGGAGAGGGCCTCGGTAACGAGCGCCGTACCCTCAGCGATCAAACGCGGATCCCATAGCGTCCGGTCCTGCTCGTCCAGCGGGATGATTTCGCCAGTTGGACCGGTCCGTGCGGCACGCCGGGCATCGGTAAGTAACATGAGCGCGAGCAGTCCAGCCACTTCACCGTTCTCCGGGAGCCGTGCGCGAAGAAGCCGGGTCAGTCGGATGGCCTCGTTGGATAGGTCGGTCCGGTGCAGGTCCGGCCCGGCGCTGCTCGTGTAACCCTCGCTGAAGATCAGGTACAGCACGTGTAGCACAGCGCTCAGCCGCTGGGCGCGTTCGCCGTCCGTCGGCATATTGAATGGAATACCCGAAGCCTTGATGCGCTGCTTGGCCCGACTGATGCGCTGGGCCATCGTCGCCTCCGGCACGAGAAACGCGCCGGCGATCTCCGCCGTGGTCAGGCCGCCCACGGCGCGGAGTGTGAGCGCAATCGCCGAAGACGGCGTCAGCACGGGATGGCAGCACATAAAGAGCAACACGAGCGTGTCATCCTCGTCCATGCCCACGTCGCTGTCCGGCGATGGCACGAACGCCCACTCGGCCCACACGTCGCTTGCTACGGTCTCTTCGCGGCGGCGCCTCGCCAGATCGCTCCGCAATCGGTCGGTGATACGCCGGAGGGCAACGTGATAGAGCCAGCCGCGTGGATTCGCCGGGATACCTTCTGCGGGCCACTGCTCCGCAGCAGCAAGCAGTGCTTCCTGCATGGCATCTTCTGCAATGGCGAAATCGGTATGGCGCCGGGCGACCGCACCGAGCACCTGCGGCGCAAGTTCACGCAGCAGGTGCCCGAGGTCGGTGTCCGTGGTGTTCGAGTGCCGGAGCATCACACGTCCACGGGTGGTGGTGCGCTCATGACCGGGCGTACCTCGATGGGCGTGTAGAGCGGAACGCCGCCCGGACCGGGTGCGGCAGAGGCCTTGGCTGCGAGCTCGTACGCACGCTCCGGCGAATCGACATCGACGATCCAGAAGCCGGCGAGGAACTCCTTTGACTCAGGGAACGGCCCGTCCGTCACCGGGGCGCCGTCCTTTCCGGCACGTACCAGTTTCGCCTGGGCGGGCGGAGCCAACGCCTGTACGTCCACCCACTCGCCGGATTCTTTGAGTTCCTTGTTGAAGCGTTGCAGGAATGCAATGTGGGCTTCGAAGTCTTCCGGCGACCAAGAGTTGATCGCGTAATCACCCGTTCCCTGGGGCGCGTGCATCATCATCATGTACTTCATGGCTCTTCCTCCTTATTTATGATTCTGCGCCATCCTTGGCGCTTTCAAAGAGAAGTCGTAGCCGGACGCGCCTTCTCTACATCGCCCCTGAAAAAAATGTGTGGACGCTCCGAGGAAACTACTTTCCGGCAGAGGAAGATCGCAAGGTGAGGTGGATGGAGAAGGACAACAGCTGGGCTTTATGGTCCTTGAGTGATGTATGGGACCAGATGGGATTACCGCTTTCGATGTTCTGAACCACAAACGTTACGAGGATCGCTGATCACGAACTTTGTACAGGGATCCGTAGGAAGGTATCCGGTGGTTGTACTTGGCCGGGTGACGACCGACATTACAGCGGCGATCAGCATATCGGCGGTGAGGCGCCGGAGGACGTTTCACGTTCGTCATCACTCGTGCGAAGGTGCACGTCGATTCGGTTCCGTATGAAGGCGGTTACGAGTGCAGCCTGCATGCCGGGTCGCCGTTTTCTTGTTCCTCAGATACTCCGGGGCGGACTGGCCATGATGGAACCGACGTACCCGCCTGCCCGGGCCGTGGCAGCGCGTGTGGAAGCACATTTTGCGCGTAATCGAGAGGAAGCTCGTCAGCGAGGCCTAACTGATCTGGCTCCTCGCCCTTCGACCGATACAATCGAACGGTTGATCAATGCCGCATTCTGGGCAAGTCTCCGGCGAGAAGAAGGCTACAGCCCGAAAATTTCGCTCGCTTACCTTCCATCGGAGCGAGCAGGCAGGCCGATGTGCTTCGATCATCCGTTACCGTTTACGGCCGGAGCCATGGTTCGGATATCACCCGCAGTTGTTCGGCCAGGTATTCACCTCGGGGTCTGGTCTCATGGAGAGAAGCTTTCGATATGGGGAACGGCGAGATCGCTCCCGTGCCTCTGTCTCGTGCTGGAAGTCGTTGCGCCGGGGTTGCTGGTTATCAAGTACCGGCGCAGGGAGGGGACCAGCAAGTTCGGAAACGTCGCTGTGCTGCGGGGTGACGAGATCAAGATCGTAGACGAGCGCGCCACGCGGCTGCTCGATGATCCGCCCATACTGACATCGCTACTCAGTTTCAATACGGGCATGTTGCTGCGAGATTCGGGGATGGTGCTGGCGCAGTTAGCCGTATCTATGCGCGAGCACGGACGTGGCGGCGCTCTGCTTGTCGTTCCCGCTGAAAACCACTCCTGGCGGGAGTCGGTCGTCTGGCCTATTCGTTATTTGATCCGTCCGCCTATGGATGAAATCGGGGCACGGATGCGGGGAGTACCCGATGAGGAGAGCGAAGCGGCACAGCAAGAGGCCCTTCGCAGGGCCATCGACGCCGTCGCCGGCCTGACGGCGGTGGATGGTGCTACCGTCATCGGCAGTTCCTTCGAGGTACTCGCCTTCGGTGTCAAGCTACGGCCGTCGAAACGAGGCACGCCGATCTCTCGGGTGATCCTTACGGAGCCCATTGAAGGCAATACGCCCGTGATGGTCGATCCCACGGATCTGGGGGGAACGCGGCACCTTTCGGCGGCGCAGTTCGTGCACGATCAGCGTGACACCCTCGCCCTCGTAGCCTCGCAAGATGGTCCTTTTACCGTCTTTGTGTGGTCGCCCTCAGAAGGCGCCGTCCGCGCACACCAGATCGAAACGCTATTGCTGTAATGCAGGACACCACGGGGATAAGCCAGGCCTATGACGGCATGGAGACTCCTGACGAATTTTTAGCATCCAGGCCATCCCCTGGCCTGTGTCGCAGGATGCGCCGAAGCCCCGCCAACTTTCGACTTGCTGCATCTCAGTGCAAGCGGGTAGGCGGATGGGTTTCCAGCCATTCCCGCCATCGGATTGTCCCGAGCTCCGCGTCCGGTGCAAGGTTCAGGCCTTCCCGGAATGCAGCTGCCGTATTGCCCGGGAGCGGAATCGGTAAGGTGGTTTTATGAACTCCCCGCGCCGCTTTCCAGGCTACGGTTGCCTCGGTTACGGTCATACACTCCGGCCCGGCGTAGTCCTGCAAGCGTCCGCCGGGGCCCTGGTCGAGAGCGCGGAGAATACGGTCGGCCACGTCCTCATCCGCGACGCTCTGGACCTGAAACCCCGCGGGAATCGGCAGTACGAACGGGGTGCGTGCCGCGACGCCGAGGAGGAGGTCGATGAAGGAGTGAAATTGCGTGGCGCGAAGAATCGAGTACGGAACGCCGCTTTCGGCAACGATCTGCTCGGCAATGAGCTTCCGCTGGTAGTAGCTATAGGGAATCCGGTCGATTCCCACGATCGAAACGTACAGGAGATGTCGGACGCCGGCATCACGGGCGATGCTCACCAGCCGCTTCGTGCCCTCTACGTCGACAGCCGTGGTACGCCAGGGTCGAGGATCGCTGGCCGCGTGCACGACCGCATCGATGCCATCAACAGCCTCTCGTATCCCGGCACCCGTAGCGAGGTCGGCTGTAGCCCATTCGGCATCTTGAGGTGCGTCGGCCGGACGCGGCCGGCGGCTCATGATGCGGACCGTGTGGCCCGCCGCCAGGGCAACGCGTACCACTTCTCGGCCCAGGTGCCCGGCACCTCCGGTGACGAGTATAGTCATGCTGAACCGCGCAGGTGAGAGTGATGCATGCCGCCGAGTGGCGGCTCGTGCAAGAGTAGCACCTATGAAGGGATCGCGCAAGCCCTCCAGCCACGGCTCCTCGGGGCGACAACTTTAGGGGCTGTTGCATTTTGGGCGGGTTGCTATATTGCCGGTAGATGACGCGCAGAGGGGGAAAGCGGACGTTCACATTCCTGCCCACGTGCCGCTTGCAGGTGACGGCGAGCCTCAATGCCCAACCCCATTTAAAGAATTTGAACATGAAGCAGTTGAATGTCCCGGCAATCCTCTTTGCGGTAATCGCGCTCTTTCTCGCAGCGGCCTGCAGCAACACGGTGGCGCAGACGGAGCCCAACATCGGTGTCGGCGCCCAGGCACCCGAAGGCGCTGAAGTGCTCTTCGACGGAACGCGCGAGATGCTTGATGAGAAGTGGACCTACTGGGAGGGACCGCGCTTCGCCTCATCGCTTCCCATCAAATGGAAGATCGTGGAGGATCCTGTCGATGAGGGAACGGTCCTCGTCACGTACGATCCAGCCGCCGAAGGCGGGAAGTACGGCGCGGCCGACATCGTGACGAAAAAGCCGTACCGCGACTTCCGCCTGCATGTGGAGTTCCTCATCCCGAAAGCAGGCGGCAACAGTGGGGTCTACCTCCAGAACCGGTACGAAATCCAGATCGTCGATGGCGACTCGACATCGCACGGGATGGGCGCTGTGATCAACGAGAGCGAATCACCCTACCATGCCTATAAAGGGCTCGGCCAGTGGAATGCCTACGACATCGTCTTCCGGGCAGCCCGCTTCGAAAACGGCCAGCGCACCGAGCCGGCCATGGTCACCATGTACTTCAACGGCGAGAAAGTACACACCAACCACCCCATCAATCAGGTATGGGGCGGCCCCAACTCGGGTATCGACGGTGGCAATGACGGCGGCAAGGGCATCACCGACACCCCCGGCGGCCTGAAACTCCAGGCCGAAGGCCACGACGTCCACTACCGCAACATCTGGATTCAGGAACTGGACCTCGAAGAGCCGAACACGGACTTTTAATCGCCCGGCCGGTTTCTCTCTTCCACTACCGGAGTCCCCTCCGTATACGGGACCTCTGCCTTTCGTTCGTATTCGGTGCAACCGTCAAAATCCCCAATCATCTCGAAGGATGAGGGGCGATTCGCGTAAGGGACTGGGTAGATACCGTGTTGGGATACCATACAGTTGATCCGACTGTTGGCTATCAAGCGGGAGAAACCACAATACGATCTTCATTTAGCTGGTTTCAGTGTGGTTTTCGATGACGATAGAAAGCCACATTGTACCAGCGCTTGCTACTGTACTCCTGTAAAACAAAAAAAGCCGTAAGCACATGTCGTATCAGTGCTTACGGCTTTCTATATGTGGAGATGCCGGGAGTCGAACCCGGGTCCGAACGGACGAACGAGTCAAGCGTCTACGTGCATAGCCAACCTACTGATGCTCACCTGCGTCGTATGCCGGTTGACCAGGCTAGATGCAGGCAAAGGCTGATTGGATCTTATCGCTTCGGTACAGCCGGAACCGTTACGACCAGTTTACCTGAATTCGATGCCTCTGTGCCAGTGGGTAAACACACGCGGCAAGAGACAGATGGCGGAACTTAAGCCGCCATCGCGTACGAGTAATCGTTCGCAGTTACTTGTTCCTGGCGATATTTACGAGCATGCCAAGAAGCTCGGCACGCAGCCTGCTGCCCAATCCACTCGTCGAAACCAGAACATCCCCATGTGTAAAAGAACGCCTCGTATCCGAGGTTTCTTATGCTACCCGATCCTCCCCCTGAGGTTCCCATTCACTGGGCGGAGGTGAGGCGGTCAGCAGGCGGAGCACCTACGCGGCGTAGGCCCTGTGCTTCCAGCGCCTCCGTGAGGGCCGGGAGCAGTTCGCGCTGCGTACGGCGGCTGAAAAACGGGATCTTGCTCCGTCCACCGGTTACGTACTCTCGGTAGGGATGAACGTACAGGCGGACGTAGTCGCTGCCGATGGGCACGGCCTCCAGGTAGACCGTCACGTTGTACAAACCCCACTTGCTGAGCGTGCGGGGCTCTGTCCGGATCATGTTGTCGATTTGATCGGGTGCGATTTCCCAGTCGGCATCCCGGAGCGCCAGCTCTAGCTTTTCGAGCACCTCCTCGTTTCGCGTGGCCGTATCGGGTACCGTGTAATCCCGGTAGAGAGGGGAGAGGCGCGGGGAGCAGCCGGCAAAGGTGCCTGCAACCAGGCATGCGGCCAGGGCAGGCATCATCCTGCGGAAGGGCGATCTTGCAACAGGTGGCATGGCAGACCTCCGGATAGATGTCCATTAGACCCACAGCGCATCCGGAAGTTCATAAAAAAGGCCGGGCGGACACGCTCACCCAAACGTGTCCGCCCGGCAACGCGGAGGCCTTCCGCGGAGCAGCGTTATCACTGCACCGTAGAGACTCCAGTCAAGGAGGCGTTCTGAAGTCTCAATCAGGACACTTGCAACAGGCGTGCCAAACTTACCTGGCCATCCAGATAATAAAAACAGGCGGTTAGCCGGGTGAGCGTCCGTATATGTGTTCTAACCACTATACAGATGCCATGCTAAATGTACACTTTGCCGGAATCCATGTCCCTGGGAAGCATGGACATAGACGGCCTGCCTGTGCGCAGATGGCCTTTACTCTCGCATCAACGGGATGGCCTTTCAACGAGCGGATCGTTCTTCCGTAGTCAGGCCGACCGGTACCGTCATCTCGCCGAGAAAGTCCAGCATGAGCCGGTTGAACTCCTCGGGTCGCTCGATCATGGGTGCGTGGCCGCAACGCTCGATGAAGTGGAGCGTCGCATTGGGCATGCGTTCGAGGAATTCGTATGCCACGGCGGGAGGGGTGATCACGTCGTCCTGGCCCCAGACGAGCAGGGTGGGAGGGGTCACCATTTCGAGCTGCTCCGTGACGGTCTCCTTCTTCGTGGATCGGGCCATTTTGATGAGACGGGCTACGCGGCCGCGGTCGTTCATGATGGAGAACATCTCGTCCACGAGAGAATCCGTCACGTGGATCGGGTCATAGAAGGTCACGGCCGCTCGCTCGCGGATGTATTCTTTGTCCTGTCGGCGTGGTACCGAGGTACCGATGTTCGTCTCATAGATACCCGAGGCCCCCGAAAGAATCATGGCCGGCACGTGTTCCGGGTACCGCATCGCATAGAGGAGCGCAACATGGCCTCCGAGCGAATTTCCCACAAGGACGGTGGATTCGATCTTGAGGTGTTCCACGAAGGCCCGGACGTAATCCACGAGTCCACCAACGCTGGTATGGATCAGAGGGAGGTCATAGACGGGCAGAACAGGGACCAGCACGCGGTAGCTGTTTTCGACAAGCGCTTCAATGGCATTGGTCCAGTTACTCAGGTCGCCGAGCATGCCGTGCAGTAACAAAATCGGCGGATAGTCCGTGTGAGGACCTGCATCCACGAAACGGAAACCAGCCGATTCGCGCAATTGAGTGGGGGATCCGGGCATACGTACCAACTACTGTTCAACGTGTACGGCGTACAAAAGGCACCAGTACTTGTAATTTACTCGCTAATTCGGAATTGTGCGAGTCTTATCGTGTGTACAATCCTTGGAGAAGCGTGCACTGGGACGATGAAGGCTGCGGAGTGTTTCCGAAGTGTAATTACAAAGGTTTATGGAAGAGTGAAGGGCGCCGGAAGGCCGCTTCCTGCAAGGCGCATAAGGTCCCCGAAGTGTGTCTGGCCTCCCGTGGCATCCGATACGAAACCGCTTCATCTCGTGTGCGTTGTACATATGCTACGAACTTGCTATATTAATTATCTAGCTTTAAAGAACGTTAACGCCAGGAGGACAGTATATGCCGTGTGGACGTAAGCGGAAGCGTCATAAGATCGCCACGCACAAGCGCAAGAAGCGCCTTCGGAAGAATCGTCATAAGAAGAAGAACAAGTAGGGCCGTTTTAAGGCCCTTCTTCGTGCAGAAAAGCTGCGGTCGGAAGTCCGGCGGTAGCTTTTTTGTTTTCGGCAGGACGCGCCTGTCGGGAAGCCCTGACCGTTTCCAACTTGGCACGTTCTTTCCTTTATTTTTTGCCAGGTAAGCTATAAACTTCACAGGTACTTCGGCTCACGAGTGGGTCGTGAGACACGGTATCGGGCGAAACTGGATCATCGAATACCCGGTATTACAGGTCCTGATTTAGCCCTCTTCGTTCAAACGGTAGAGCCTTTTGCATGAGAGAATATACCTTCGGTAGTGTACTACGTGCCGGAGCCCTGGGAGCGCTCCTGGGAGGGGCTGCCGGATTCGCACTCGGTGTGATTCTGGCACCCGAGAAGGGCCAGCAGCTACGGCGGCGTCTGGCGTACCAGTTGGAGCACATGGCCGAACAGGTCGGCGCCATGCTGGAGAACGCGCTGGTACCGGAGGTGCCGAGTGAAGCGCGTCGTACAGGAGACGCCCTCGTCGAGGACGCACGTCAGCAGGCCGAAACGATTCGAAACGACATTGATGCGCTGATCGGCGAAATTCGCCGCCAGTCACCTCCGAAGCCCTCGGCTGCGGGTGAGAAGTAGCGCCGTCTGGAGGAACCCCGTCTGCGCTTTCACAAGACCTCACTGGCATGCCCAACTTTACGATCCTCCTTCCGCCCGCAGAGGGAAAGGCGTCCGGTGGCAATCCTTTTGCGCCGGACATGTTCGACTACCGCTCATCGAGCACGTTCAACTACTTCAACGAACTGAACCCGGATCGGCGGAAACTGATTGATGCGCTGCAGGCAGCCGTCGAAGCTGGAGAAGGGCTGGAAGAACTCTTCGGTGTGAAGGGAGAGTTCCTGGAGCAGGCCATTCGCGCCACGAAAGAACTGTACAAAGCGCCCCTCATGTCGGCGTTGGACCGCTACAGCCCGGGCGTAATGTACAAGTCGATGGATTTTGCCGGACTTCCGACGGGAGCTCAGCGCAGGCTGCTCGAAAACGGGGTCATTTTTTCGGGGCTGTTCGGTCTGCTCAGACCTGATGACCTCATTCCCAACTATCGCTTGAGCATGGACGCTGTCGTTCCGGGAATCGGTAAGGTTTCAGCCTACTGGCGTCCAAGATTGAGCCCCGTGCTGAACAAGACGGTTAGCGGGCGTGTGGTATGGAACCTGCTGCCCGGAATCCATGAGGATGCCTGGGAAGATGATCATAGTTACAAGCGGATGATCATCGTGAAGTTTGTTCGGGAGCAGGGAGGGGAACGGAAAACGCTGAGCCACGGCGTCAAGCCGTTACGCGGGCAGCTCGTCAACTATATCGTTCGGGAGACGGTGGAAGATGTAGAACGGCTGCACGCATGGGATAATCCGGACGGCTATCGCTTCGATGAGGCCGCCTCGACATTCGATGAAGCGACGAAGATCGCAACCGTCGTCATGGTAAAGAAGGGCTGAGGTCCGGGCCTCTGGATCGTTCGGGTGCTTGATGTCAGTCGGGCTATGCTTCGTCCGGTTTGCCCGCATCGCAAGGTGCTCTGGCACATGCCCCGTAGCCGGTTAGCCTGACCGGCAGGCCTGGTGGAGCGTCAGGACTCATCGGATGAGTAGCTCGGTCGTTCGGGGCATCCGGTATGCCCACCACCTATCACTCCGAGCCCGTTGAGAGATCCCACCTACCGGCAGGCGCTCTCGGTTCGTGTCGCTACGCTCGGAATGGCACACGCGCACGGAGCGGAATGCAAGGCCTCTATACCCCGCTCATCCTGTCACAGTTGAAGCGCTGCTTAGTGGAGTGTCAAGGCTAAATCGATGGCGCGTTGCCCCGTGTCGTCATCCCGAACCATGTCACCCTGAGCTTGCCGAAGGGTCGTTTCGGAAAAGGGGCGTTTCGGGATCTCATCAGGTATGCTGAGATGACGAGTGGGCACCGATGGAGAACCTTCCAATCAGTCTTGACGCACCGTTAGGCGGATTCCTCCATGAGAATGCGGATGCCATGTAATACGAGGTCTGGCTCTGCATGCTGAATTTCCGGCAGATGGGCTTTCAAGACGGTGCTCCAGCCGCCGGTCGCGACGGTAAGTGGAATTTCGCCGAGCTGATCCCCTATACGCACGAGCATGCCGCGAACCGCATCCACGAAGCCATACATGACCCCGGATTGAATGGCTTCCCGTGTGGAGCGGCCTATCACGCGATCCGGGAGCACTAGCGGAATGCTTGGAAGCTGCGCCGTGCCATGGTGCAAGGCCGCCTGTAGCAGGTCGGGGCCCGGTGCAATAGCGCCCCCCACATAACGGCCCGGGCGCTCGATGATCTCGTAGGTGACAGCCGTGCCCGCATCGATCACCACCACAGAGCGATCGTGATTCGCAGATCCGAACAGGACCCAGCCCGCGGCAGCGGCGGCCAGCCGGTCGGCGCCCAGGGTATGGGGCGTATCGTACGCCAGTTCGAACGGTAGGGGCATCTCGGAATGGACGCGCAAAGGCTCCACACCGGTCGTTTGTACGACGGCGGTAGTCACGACCGGCGTACGCTCCGGGACGACGGAGCACACGCCGGCGCGAGAAATCGTAACGCCGGTCAGGTGGGGAGCCAGTAGTACTGCGATGTCGTCCGACCCCGCATCTCTTTGAGGCATCAATCGGAAGGTGCGCCTCAGCTGTGGGCCGTCGAACAGACCTCCTTTTATACTGCTGTTCCCGATATCGAGGGTAAGCCACATGACGGTGGTGTCAGCTGATTGGTAGGGAGGATTCAGGCGCTGCGGTGGGTCGTAATTTCTCCCGCGTGAAAGGTCTGGATGCCGGTATTCGTGCGAAGGATCAACCCGCCTGTTTCCGTGATGCCTTCGATGACGCCCTCAACCGTCCGGTTGGTCTGGGATAGTCGGAAGGTGACGGTGTCGCCGAGTTGTGACAGACGTTCAGTATAGGCCATCCGAACAGCAGAGGCATCGTCCGAAAGGCGGGCATAGTATCGCTCGAGCTGGAACAAGATGGAGGCGAGAAGGGCCGCGCGATCGATCATGCGTCCGGTTGCAAGCAGCAGGGACGTTGCATGGCTCGCCAGTTCAGAGGGGAATTCGTCTTGATTCACATTGAGGCCGATGCCAAGGATGACGGTACTCGGGGTGGAGCCCATCGTTTGGGACTCGAGGAGCATGCCGCCGCACTTCCTACCTTCCAGTAGAAGGTCGTTGGGCCACTTGATCTCGGGCGAAATAGGGGTGGTAAACGGGTCTACCGCTTCCGCCACGGCTAAAGCGGCCATGAGCGGAATGAGCCCGAACAGACCGGGGAGTATAGTGGGCCGGAGGATGATCGAGAACGTAAGATTCTTTCCCGGAGCGGCGGACCACGTCCGGCCCATTCGCCCTTTGCCGGCGGTTTGGAACTCCGCCAGTACGACGCTTCCTGCAGGTGCACCCTCGGCGGCCCATGCTGCTGCGACGTTGTTGGTGGAGTCCACCGAGCCGAACCCGCGAATCACACGGCCAAAGCTCCGCGTCGTTAGTGCGCCAGAGACAGCCTGTACGAGAGGGGTAGGAGATGGGGTGGGCTGTTCCATACGTTGGGCACACCTGTGTCCAAAACTACACGGATTGCGAGGTTATTATGACGTAGCGATTGCTGTGGTGCTATGGAATGATTATTGATCGCTATACGGGGTTTGTAGCGCAAGAAAGATAGGGCCTGCGAGGCAGGCTGAAACCATGAACAATAGGGGGAAATTGCTCCAGCTCATTACGGGAGCAGTATTGCTCTGGCTCGGCAGTTCGGCTATACCCGTGCAAGGGCAAATCGTACGATCTCCTGAACTGAACATGCAGTTTCACCGGGCCGAAGCAGCATTCAAAAGTGGGACGAGCCTGCTGGAAGCGAAAGCCCGCGTGGACAGGGTCCTGGAGGATCTCCCCGACGATATCGAAGCCCGCAAGCTGCGGGCGGAGGTGTTCATTGCGATGGGGCGGCCGAAAGATGCGCTGGTCGATGCGCGGCGGGCCGCTCAGCTTGCGCCCGGCGATGGCGAAGCCCACCTGCTCGTGAGCGAGGCCGCACGTTTGAGTGGCGACTATGAACTCGCCATTCAGGCCATGGATGATGCGGCAGAGCATGCGCCGGACGACGCGCCGTTGCACGTCCGGCTCTCTTGGAACGCCATGGAAATAGGCCAGCTGGAAAAGGCTGAGGCCTTTGCGCGAATCGCTCTTGCGTTACGTCCGAATGATGCTGCCGCCTACCAGCAACTCGCCAGGGCATTCATACTACAGGATAAGCATGAGGCGGCAGCCGAAATTCTGGCGCGCGGCTTGCGTTCGGCCGTAATTCCGCTGGATGCCGTGCGGCGGGATAGTGTGCTGTCACAATTACTGGCACATCCCCTGCTGAGTCCCTATACCGAGCGGTGAGCGTGGGCATTGGGGTGGGTTTCAGAAAAGCAGGGTAGAGTCCTGCTTTTTTTGTTCACGCACCCCCGCTCAATGGCGTCACCCGGCTATAGTCGGCAAAGCGGGACATGGTGCGAAAGTAACGGGTTTCTGTCAGCGGGAGGTGGATTCGGGTAGATACGCTCGTCGTATCGGGTAACCACTGGCCATCTGGTCCGGGACGGGCCTGTACGTAGAGCGAGGTGGATTCCCGGAAAACGAGGAAGGGTTGCGCGAGCTCCTGGTGCAATGCGATGACTGCGTGGGACGCTGGATCGTAATAGAGCACGATATGCTTTGCGGGCTGTTCGGTGGCTTCTGGCACGGCCCTGATTTCAAAGACGCCCACCCGGATTCCATGGATGAGCGTGTCGGGTCGAATGCGGTAGGTAAAGCTATCCCAACTGCGCGGAGAGAGATAGGGTGGCTCCTCCGGAATGAAGGCATCTGCCAGGGCGGAAAAGCTGGCGGTGCTCGTCTCCGTATGGAACGAACCGAAGGCGCCGTAATCGAAGTTTCCCGTTGTTTGCAGGGTTTCTACAGCTGATACCCGGCTTCCGTCGCGAAACTGATACCGGATTGCCAGACTCTCGCGAGCCATGATGTCGCCCGTATCGTCCAGTTGTTCCGTTTGGACATGCCGGGTAAAGGCGTACGCATCGAGATTCCGGAAGGCGGTGCGAAGAAGATCCAGCCGGAGCGAGCGGAGCAATGAGGAATCCTGCGCGGAGGCATCGGCGAGCAACGTGCCTTCACCCACCTCCGCAGAGGCACCTGCCCGTTCCTCTTCAGTACATGCTGAGAACGCGAATAAGAGGGCTGCAAGGACTATAACCGGACGGAATGAGGCAAACTTCATGGAAACGGCGCGAAGGAGAGACCGGGGCGATGTATCTTGAGCGGCCTCCGGAGGCAGAAGCGCACTCGGAAGGTTTGTTGATGGATGCTCAGTACGTCTGAACCCGTCCGAGGCTCCGCAGGCCGAGAGATTAGGCGCATCCTGGTATGTAAATTCAACGATAGTGGCGCAGCCGACGTTTGTACATGAAAAGGCCCGTGATGTGGCCGCAGAGGCCGCCCTCCAGGCCGGTCACCTCATCCGGCAATATGCGGGCCGGTTAGACAAGGAAAACTTTCGGGCAAAGGGAAAGCAAGATCTCGTCACGTTCGTGGATGAGGAGGCACAGCGGATCATCGTCGATGTGTTGACACGTGCGTTTCCGGACTTTGATGTGCTGGGTGAGGAAGGGGCGGATCTGACGACGATGCAACCGGTTGCGGATGGATACCGCTGGATCATCGACCCGATCGACGGCACGACCAACTTCCTCCATGGGGCACCGCCCTATGCCGTAAGCATCGGGCTCCAGCGGGAGGATGAAATCGTTGCCGGGGTGGTGCTGGATGTGGCGCGAAATGAACTGTTCACGGCCGTTCGGGGGGGAGGCCTGTTCGTCAACGGCGTTCGCGCGGGCGTGAGCCGCACCGATTCGCTGCACGACAGCCTCATCACGACGGGCTTCCCCTATCGTACGCTGGAACATCTGGGCGCGTACATGGAGGTCCTGGCGGCATTGATGGTGCGGACGCGGGGGGTGCGCCGCCCGGGATCCGCAGCGGTGGATCTGGCCTACGTAGCCGCCGGTCGTTACGACGGCTTCTTCGAGACCGGGCTCATGCCGTGGGATGTAGCAGCCGGACAACTCCTGATAGAGGAGGGCGGCGGGCGCGTCACGGATTACGAAAACCGGCCAAACCCGACGTTCAGTGGCCACTTGCTCGCCAGCAACGGGTTTATCCATGACGAGATGCTGGAAATTATCGGCCCCATGCGCGATTTTGCCCGGACGCAGGAGGCGTAAAGGGTGGGGGAAACGGGGAGGAGCGGCGTTGCGAGCACGGCCGATAACTGATTACCGAAAGTCAAACACTACCAATTCTAATACATATGGAAACGACTGGATACGGGCTGCTGAAGGGGAAACGAGGTCTCATTTTTGGAGCCCTCGAAGAACGCAGTCTTGCCTGGGCCATTGCAGAGGCCGCACACAGAGAGGGAGCGCAGTTTGCCCTTTCGAATGCTCCGGTAGCACGCCGGCTGGGCAACCTTGATGCACTGGCAGAACGAACCGGCAGCCCGGTCCTCTGGGCCGATGCGACCAGCGATGACGATCTCAAGGCCATGTATGCGCAGGTCAAAGAGCAATACGGCCAGATCGATTTCATCGTCCATTCCATCGGTATGGGCGTGAATGTGCGCAAAGACCGGCCCTACGAGGATCTGAACTACGATTGGTACTTCAAGACACTGGACATCTCGGCAGTGAGTCTGCACCGGATCGTCCACCATGCACTGGAGATGGACGTCCTCGCGGACGGGGGATCCATTGTGGCGCTGAGCTACATTGGTGCGCAGCGCATCTTTTCGAAATACTCTGAGATGGGCGATGCCAAGGCGCTCCTGGAGAGTATCGTCCGCGCATTCGGATACCGGCTGGGCCGGCGGGGCATCCGCATCAACGCCATCTCGCAGAGCCCTACGAGAACCGTGGCCGGTGGCGGCATCAAGGGGTTCGATGCCATGTACGAGTTCGCCGAGCGCCTCTCTCCCCTCGGAAATGCCGATGCCCGGAGCTGCGCCGACTACACCATCACACTGCTCAGCGATCTAACGCGCATGGTTACCATGCAAACGCTCTATCATGACGGCGGCTTCAGTGCTATGGGGATCTCAGATGAACTCGTCGGTACCCTTCAGGAGGCACTGACGGGCGAGCAGCAGGCAGGTTGAACGACACCGGTCGAGCATGGAATCACAATGCGAGGGGAGGCAAGAGGACTTCCCTTGCATTTTTATAAGCACTTCTTACAAGGAGTCGGATCAGTCCAACGTGCTGGTCGTATTGCGGCGAGAGGACGTGACGTATGATGATCAAGCTGTTTGTTTCGGATATTGACGGGTGTCTTTCAGAGCCGTACCGGCCTTTTGCTTTAGACCACCTTCGGACTCTGGCGCAGTATATCCGGAAAGCCGGGCCGGTGCCACGGGTGAGTGAGACGCCGCCCGTATCTCTGCTTTCCGCACGCTCCTATTCCTACGTTGAGGCCATGACACAGGTGCTCGGGGTCCAGGTGCCCGTCTTATTCGAGAGCGGCGGCGGCATGTTCGATCCCCAGGAAGCACGTGTGCTCTGGAATCCGCTCTTTACGGACGAAGTGGAGCGAAAAGTGGAGGAGGTCCGCCGGTGGATGGTGCGAGATCAGCTGCCCGGCACGACGATGCTCTATGATTACGGTAAGCGGACCGGGGCCGGTGTCGTTGGGCCGGATCGTGAAGAAGTGGCACGGTTCGTTCCTAAGGTGGAGGCGTTCGTATCGGAGAACTTTCCCGACCTGCGCATTTTCTACACGCCCGTTTCTGTTGAGGTCGTCTCTGCGGACATAACGAAACGCCAGGCCATTCACTGGCTGGCTTCACATCTCGGGATCGATGTTGCCGAGATGGCTTACATCGGTGATACGAATGGAGACCTCGAGGCGCTGCAGGATGTGGGGTATTCGTTCGCGCCGGCCAATGCCACGCCGGAAGTAAAGGCCGTCGTGAAACACGTGACGCAGAAGATGGTAATTGAGGGAGTCCTGGAAGCTTACCAGTGGTGCATGGAGCAGAATTCTACTACTCTCGTCGAAAATTTGTAATCCCTTCGATACGGGAGTAACCAGGTTGTACCGGTATTTTCTCATACGGGTAATCTGGCACACCTCTTGACAGCCGCTATCTGCGGCTGTTTATTCACCATTCCTACACACTGGTTTTCTGTACTGCTCGATGGCCATGCGCAAGCTGCTGCTGGGACTGCTCTTCGTGTTCGGCCAGATGCCCCTCGCATCTGCTCAACTCATCAACCACGTTTCACCGGAACGGGCTTCCGCGGACGAGATTCGCGATACGGCACGATTGGTCGAAGCCCGTAAGGCGGATCGCACACGCCCACCCGAGGGCTATCAGGCCCTGTATTATGTTACGGAGCGTACGACGACGCTGTTTAAGGACCCTTCGTTCACAGAGCCATATATAGAGCTCAAACGGCGTGATCCCGTCTACCTCGTGGATAAGGAATACAGCCTGGCCGAGGTAAGGACGAAGGATGGCGTACGCGGCTACCTGCCCAGCTCTCACATCTCCAACGTATGGATCCGTATCTCCAAGAGCGAGCGTACGGCATATGTGTATAAGGGGGGCGAACTCCTCAAGGAAATTCCGGCAGACGTCGGCTACAACGCCTTTGCAGACAAATCACGCCGGGGCGGAAATAATCGCGACCTCTGGAGAACCCCGGAAGGACGGTTCTTCGTGGTCGGCAAGAACCCGAATAGCAAGTACTATAAGGCGTTCGTACTGAACTATCCGAACACCGAGCATGCCGAGCGCGGGCTGAAATCCAATCTCATCACCGCGGCTCAGTATAGGGCAATCGTTGAAGCCGAGAAGCGGTCGGAGTGGCCGCCGATGAATACCCCGCTCGGAGGCATGATCGAGATCCACGGTAACGGGACGAATGCGCGGGCGAACTGGACACAGGGGTGTGTCGCGTTGACCGATCAGATGATGGATGAACTCTGGCCTATCGTCGAGATCGGCACGCCCGTACTCATTGAGCCGTGATCCGCTGTGCCGGTGGACCACACGTTGCCAATTGTGAGGTGCTGGTAAGATCGTCTTCGGGAGATTGGGCAAACGGAAGCGCGATTCTTAACCTAGATCCAGTTGGTGTCCATGTAGAACATTACGAACACGCATGCTTCCGTCTATCGAGCTTGAAGCCTATCAGTCCGCGAATCACTATAAATACCAGACCCGGAATCCACTCTACCAGTGGCATTTACAGGCTTTCATGGATTGCCTGTGTAACATGGTAGAGCAGACGAAACCAAAATCCGTGCTGGACGCCGGATGCGGCGAAGGGTACACGGTAAAGTACCTCGCGGAGCGTAATCGAGGCTGGAAGCTGACGGGCGTGGATCTGAGCGAGCAAGCCATCGCGTATGCTCAGATGCAACTGGGAGAAAGAGCGCGGTTCCGCATCGGGAGCGTCTATAAACTGCCGTTCTCGGATAGGTCGTTCGATACCGTCGTTTGCAGCGAGGTTCTGGAGCACCTGGATGAGCCGGATCGCGCTATGGCCGAACTCAAACGGGTCGCTCGGAATGCGGTCGTCATCACTGTGCCCCGTGAGCCGTACTTCCAGTGGCTCAACAACGTCGGGCAGCGCCTCGGCCTCAGCCCCGACCCCGCACACGTCAATTTCTGGAACAAGGACCAGTTTCAGGCCTTCGTACTGGCCCATTTCGAACAGGCGAAGTTCGAGTGGAAGCACATCTACCAGTTGGCCCTGATTCAACTTTAGAGCGGATCTCGAATTCATCGGCTACCCCTCCAGGTGATTTCGAAATCACCTGGAGGGGGGCTGTTTTCTGTGCGTAGCCATTGTGCTGCCGGCACCATCGCTCGTATTGCAAGAAGAGAGTTCCCGCCCCGACCGTATGCCTGGCCAGTAAACGCGTCCGAGCCCATAAATCCGGCAGCTTGGCTCCTTCTTACACCAGACCTCCCTCTCAACGCCCTGCCCGCCCCCTACGCCTAGACATCAAGGAATCCCGTTACATCTTCAAACAGAGCGATACGGCTCTCTTTCAGCCCCATCCTCCCCACCAACGTCATGCCCGGCCCCGACCGGGTATCCAGCCAGCACGACCTGACCGGCTCCTGCAAAGCTTACCACGAGCCCAGTGCCCCACATCCCAACCCGCCCCTGTAGGGACATACCGCCAGTGCGTCCACTCCTCCCGTACGGGCAGGTCATGCCCACCCATCCGACCCTGCCTGAACAAAATCCTCCTTGGACACGAGCCGCTGAAACAAAATCCTCCTTTGAAGGAGGACAGCCTTGCGAACGCGTCCAGCGGAGCAAGGCAGGAGGATGTCAGCCCCGCAAAGCAATACTCGATGCCCTGAGCAAACCAAACCCCTCTCAACAACGTCATTCCCATAAAAATGGACGCGAGCGGAGCGACCGACGAAGTAAATCCAGACAGCAGAACCTGAAAGACCAACTACCCACTGGCGTGAGCACTCCCGTAAAGGCCGAAAGCAACAGGGCGCTACGCCATTGCCTCGACACGGAGCGCATCCGCGTTGAGTTTGCTTCTCAGGATACAGGATCAGGTAATCGGTCTGCAGGAGAGTGGCGGAACGGATCGAGGTAGCTTCCAGGTCATCCGAACATTGCGGATCGAATCTTGAAGGGCTTTCTTGCGTATTCTCAGGGACTTTCTTTCAGGCTAATCGAAAGCCTATGAGCTACGCAATCCGCCTCACGTGTTTATTATGCCTGGTTGCGCTTGCCGCCCTGGCAGGTGTTTCCTCCGCCGCAGCGCAGGACCGGTCGCCCAAGCCTCTGGCCACGGTCGAGCACATGGGTGCGGGGCCGGTGGTCCGCGTACCGGTAGAGGGTACGATTGACAAAGCACTGGCTCGTTATATCGACCGTGCGATTGCCGATGCCGAAGCGGCGGATGCCGCACTGATTCTCCTACACGTAGATACGTTCGGGGGCTTGCTGGATGCCGCGGACCACATCCGTAAAGCACTTCTCAATACCAGCGTGCCGACTGTTGCGTTCATCGATCGTAATGCGGCCTCGGCTGGCGCGCTGATCTCGTATGCGGCTGATCGTATCGTCATGGTTCCCGGCGCATCGATCGGCGCCGCAACGGTGGTGGACGGCGTCGGGGGGGCGGCCGCGCCGGACAAGTATCAGAGCTATATGCGTGGCCTCATGCGCGGAACGGCGGAGGCGACCGGACGTGATCCCCGGATCGCTGAAGCCATGGTAGATGAACGCGTCTTCGTTGAGGGAGTGGATGATTCCAGCCGTGTGCTTACGCTCTCCTCGGCGGAGGCACACCGGCTCGGCGTAGCGGATGCTGTCCTTGCCAGTACCGAAGAAGTATTGGAGGAAATGGGACTCTCCGGTCGCGAGGTCATGTACCACCAGACCACGACTGCGGAGCAGGTGCTGCGTTTTCTCGGTTCGCCGGTGCTCCAGTCTCTATTTATGCTTATGATGCTCGGCGGGCTGTATTTCGAACTGCAGACGCCGGGGGTCGGGTTCGCGGGCTTGATGGCAATCATCGGTGCAGCGCTGTTCTTTGCGCCGAACTACCTGCTCGGCCTCGTGGAAAGCTGGGAGATCGTGCTTTTCTTTATCGGGGTCGTGCTGCTGCTCATTGAGGTGTTCATTCTGCCAGGATTCGGCGTGGCGGGCATAACCGGCATCGTGCTGATCGTCGGTTCGCTTCTTGCGGCGCTCATTGGAAACGTGGGGTTCAGTTTCCCGGCCATCGGAGAGTTATCTTCGGCTGTGGCTACGATGGCGGTCACGCTGGTTTTGCTCGTCGTCTTGATCTTCTCACTCGGAAGGTATCTGCCTCGCTCGGAGCGGTTCAATCGCCTCGTATTGACGGCGGGATTGTCGGAGGAGGCGCACCTGCTTGCGGCGAATCCTCTGGACGAGCTATTCGGTCAGTCCGGGGTGGCACTCACGCCGCTCCGGCCTTCTGGTACCGCTGAGTTTGGCGGAAAGCGCGTGGACGTCATTACAGCGGGCGAGTTCGTTCCAGCTGGAACGCCTGTCGAGGTGGTCCATGTGCGGGGGCAGCGCGTGGAAGTGCGCCGCGCTAGGGTCGCCTCTGCTAGTGAAACATTCGATGCCTGAGCCGTACACACCCTGTGAAGGGGATGTAACACGGGTTTCGGTATTTTCCGTTCTTTGTCCTGGTCGGTTGCTGGCGGCGCATCGTCCGAATGATCGCGCAACGTACCTTGAGCAACCGACAAACGGTCCTTTATAACTGACCATTCTTCCGCTGCTTTGGATCTATTGTTGCCCATATTGCTGGTAGTGTTTGGCCTGGGCCTCATTGTAGCCGAAGTCTACCTGATCCCCGGGTTGAATATCGTCGGCATCGTGGGATTCCTGACCGTGGTGTTTGCTATCGGCCTGGCGTTCAATGAGCATGGCCTTACCGGAGGCGTCGTGATGACGGCAGGCACCCTCGTCGTAAGCGGCGGCGTTTTCTATCTGATGTGGCGCACCGGCGCATGGGAGCGGTTCGTCCTGGCGACGAGTCTGCGGACGGACGAAACGGGCGCACAACGTGAAAGCGAGGCCCGAGCCCGCTACCTCGGCAGGACCGGCACGGCGGTGACACCGCTCCGGCCCACCGGCATTGTCGATATCGGCGGTGAGCGCATCGAGGTGGCGACGGAGGGAGAGTTTATCGCCTCGGGGAGCCTCGTTCGCGTTGTGGCAATGGATCGCAGACGCTATTTTGTCCGCCTCGCCAGTAAGGAAGCCCCTGACTCCGCTACCATTCGCTCATAAGCCCGCATGCTTCGCATCCCGTACGACGAGCTGCATGATACGCTTCGGTGCGTGCTCCTCAAGACGGGATTCCCGGCAGATCGCGCCGACCGCTGTGCCCGGTTATTCGCAGATACGGACCGCGACGGCGTCTACTCGCACGGCCTGAACCGCTTTCCCCGCTTCATGGAAACGATCCGGCGCGGTGTAGTCGACATACACGCCCAGCCGGAACGAATCGCCGCGTTCGGGGCCATAGAACGATGGGATGGACGTTCCGGTCCGGGCAACCTCAACGCGCAGCAGTGCATGGACCGGGCCATCGCGCTGTCCCGCGAGCATGGTATAGGCTGCATCGCGCTGCGGAATACGAACCACTGGATGCGGGGAGGCAGCTATGGATGGCAGGCTGCGGATGCCGGGGTCGTCGGGATCTGCTGGACCAATACGATGCAGAACCTGCCGCCCTGGGGATCGAAAGAAGCCCGCATCGGCAACAATCCGCTCATCATCGCCGTGCCTCGGTCCGATGGACACGTCGTACTCGACATCGCCATGTCGCAGTTCTCGTACGGAGCGCTCGCGAAATACAGAATGCTCGGCGAAGAGCTTCCGGTGGACGGCGGTTTCGATAGCGAGGGCAACCTGACACGCGACCCGGCAGCAATAGAAGCCTCGCAACGGCCTCTCCCCATCGGGTACTGGAAGGGCTCCGGGCTCTCTATCATGCTGGATCTGGTCGCTGCCCTTCTTTCGGATGGCAAAGCCACCAGCGAGATCGTACCCGATCCGCTCTCTGAAACCGCGTTGTCCCAGGTGTTCATTGCCATCAACATCGAGCAGTTGATGGACCAGGCACGAGCGGACCAGGTAGCCGATGCAATCGTGGAGCATGTGAAGACAGCGGCTCCCGTCGAATCCGGAGATAGCGTACGGTATCCAGGTGAAGGCACGTTGTGCACGCGGGAGGAGAATCTACGGCTTGGCATCCCCGTCGATGCGAAGGTGTGGGATGCCGTCCGGGCGATGTAGTCCATCAAGAAGCAACCAGCAAAGGTACACCCGCGATGTACCGATAGAACACGTAACTATGGCGAACAGGCTTGATCACGTTCGATGGGGGCTCATCGGGGCCGGGGATGTAGCGGAGCACAAGGGCGGCCCCGCGCTGTATGGCGTGCCGCATTCCAGCCTCACGGCTGTCATGAGCCGGCGGCGGGAGCGGGCCGAGGACTTCGCGCGACGGCACGGGGCACGACGTGTGTACACTTCGCTGGAAGATCTGCTCGCGGATGAAGAGATCGATGCCATCTACATTGCCACACCGCCGAACACACATGCGGAGCTGACCGTGAGGACTGCAGAGGCAGGCAAGCACGTCCTGTGTGAGAAACCCATGGCCATGAACGCGGCTGAATGCGTGCGTATGGTGGAAGCCTGCCGAACCAACGGAGTACAGTTGATGATCGCTTACTATCGCCGCTTCTGGCCGGTGGTGGCGAAGATGAAAGAGCTGGTAGAAGCAGGGGCCATCGGTCGAGTCCTCCGGGGCAGGGCGGCTGTAGCCGATCTATACAGACCGCGCGAGGACGGTGAGCGGGCCTGGCTCACCCGGGCGGATACGGCCGGCGGCGGCTTTCTGACCGATGTCGCGACGCACCGGTTGGATCTCCTCTGCTATTTCCTGGGCTGGCCGGTGGAGGTCTCTGCGCTCGTCGATACGCAGCACTTCGAGTTCGATGTGGATGATGCAAGCTCGCTCCTGATCCGGTTCGAGGACGAGGTACACGCGAGCGGCTCATTCAACTGGAATGTGGGCGCACCCGCTGATGAGTTTGAGCTGTGGGGTACGGAGGGGCGGCTGGTCTCACGCAACCTCGGCCGCGGCGATCTGGAACTCTACAGGGGGACCCGTCACCAGTCCTTTCACCTTCCCGCGCCTCCCGTCACGCATCTCGGACTGGTAGCACATTACGTGGACTGTCTCCGGTCCGGCGTGCCCAACGAGCTTCCGGGTGAGGTCGGCATGCTGGCTACGTGCATTACCGATGCGGCTTATCGCTCCGCACGAGAGGGCGCACCCGTCCGGATTACATCACCGAGTCTCGTTTGACGGGAACGGGCAAGGCCGTCCTGTTGTCGGCATCGCAATGAGCCTTCGAACAGGCAGGGGATACCTCTGCGCAACCATAGCCGGTCCGATCGAAGGCTCTGCTCGCCACCGATGCCCGTCAAGAAAACGTATGGAAGCCTTCGATCGAGCACCATGGTATCTTTTCACCTCAGGTCCCCCATATTACCGTCATGCCCCGCCCCGACCGCATAGGCGTCAAGCAACCATGTTATGATCCTCAATAGCAGCAATCCGGTGCCTTTTACCTCACTCCTCCCCAACAACATCATTCCCGCGAAGGAGGACGCGAGCGGAGCGACCGACGAAGTAAATCCAGGCAGCACAACCTGAAGGGCTCATACCGACCTGATCACGAGCGTTCACACCCTTGCCTCCCAACCCTTTTCGTAGGGGCGCACCGCCGGTGTGTGCTCTCCATAATGCACGCTCCATTCTAGCCAGGAATCAAGAGCAGGGAGGAGCCCTGAGATCGTGTAGAGACGCAGCATGCTGCGTCTCCACGCAAAGGTTGTGCACGTGTTTAGCGAGATAGATCAACGCCGGATGATGGGAGAGAAAGGGATGGATGGGGCAGGCCTGACCAGTCCGAAGGACGCTGAGAGCGGTGGGGTTCAACTGTATGTAGCGACTAGAAAAGCGCTTTTGCGCTTTTCAGGGCCAAATGAGCAGGGGAAATGGATTTACCCTGCGTTACCGGTTGCGCTGGACACAAAATTTTTATAGACTCACCATGAATTTCACACGGCAGTAGAATCCTGGTACTCATCGACAGATGCTGCCAAAGCGGTAGACCGATAGGAAGCGATTCCGGATCCAGGCGTGCCCATCGTACACACGACGTCTCTTTTGCCGTGTTTATGCAGATTTTGGTTGTCCTGATAGGATCGGGCGGTGCCTTTCGTTCTCGCTCGTTTCGCTACGGCTACTCCCATCTGGCGAGAGGCTGGGACGCCCTTAATCGGTAACTCATTTCGTAGTGTTGCTGCTATATGCGAAGTGCAACGAACATGAGAGCGCTTTTCTAACGCAGTTTCTTGAGATTCCCTGCATCTCGGCATTTCTGTGGGAGGCGTTCCTCAATGTGCTGGGGTAAGCCGACGTTGTAGGCCGGCCCGGGGTTCGGATCGGCTATTTCATCCACCAAGGGTTTCAATAACCATTCGTAACACCCAATTAAGAATGAAACCATGGGAAAATTGCGAAGCATAAGTGACCCGCGCCAAGCCATGCTCGCGGTTTTATTCGATTCATCGATGAAGTCACCGTTTAAGGTGCTTCTCTCGATGTTGATCTTGGCCGCTGGACTGTCTGTCGTGGGGGTACAGCATGCCTACGCACAGAGCATTACGGTCACCGGTACGGTTACATCCGCGGAGGATGAGACCCCGCTGCCTGGCGTGAGCATCCTGGTGAAGGGGACGGCCACCGGTACCGTGACCGATTTCGATGGGCAGTATAGCCTGAACGTGCCCTCCGGCGCCGACACACTGGTCTTCTCCTACGTGGGATATCAGACCCAGGAAGTCCCGGTCGATGGGCGGACCGAGATCAACGTGGTCCTGCAGGTCGGTGATATCGCGCTCGACGAGTTCGTTGTCGTCGGGTACGGTGTGCAGCGCCGGGAAACCCTGACGGGTTCGGTCAGCGCCGTCTCCGGTGAGCAGCTGGAAAAGGCCCCCAGCATCAACATGTCGAACATGCTCGCCGGTCGGTTGCCGGGTATCGTTACCGTCAACTCGAGCGGTGAGCCGGGCTACGATGGTGCCAGCATCAACATCCGCGGTGTTCAGACCTTGAACAACAACAGCCCGCTCATCGTGATCGACGGGGTGCCCAACCGCTCGGGCGGCCTTGACCGTCTGAACCCCAGGGACATCGCGAACATCTCCATTCTGAAGGATGCCTCAGCGGCCATCTACGGTTCGCAGGCTGCTAACGGCGTGATCCTGATCACGACGAAGCGCGGCCAGTCGGGTGCGCCTCGGTTTACCGTGGACATCAACCAGGGCTTCAACCAGCCCACCCGAATCCCGGAAATGGCGGATGCGGCGACCTATCTGACCATGCTGAATGAGCTCAATGAGTACAGAGGCCGTGCGCCGGCATATTCGGAAGAGGAGATCCAGAAGTACCGGGAAGGAGCCGACCCTTGGCTCTATCCGAATACCGATTGGTTTGCCGAAGCGCTGAAACCGCTTTCGATGCAGACCCGGGCCAGCGCGTCGATCTCCGGCGGTAGCGATAACATGAAGTATTTCCTCTCCTTCGGCGGATTGACGGAGGACGGGTACTACCGCAACAGCGCGACGCGCTACAACCAGTACGATTTCCGGAGCAACATCGACGGGCAGATCTCCGAAAACTTCACGCTCTCGTTCGACGTTTCGGGACGCTACGAGGATCGGAACTTCCCCACGCAGCCTGCCGGCGCTACGTTCCGTATGCTCATGCGCGGCAAGCCCCACCTGCCGGCCTTCTGGCCGAACGGGCTTCCCGGCCCCGACATCGAGAACGGCCAGAACCCCGTCGTGACCGGTACGGATGCTACCGGATATGACAACGACGAGCGGTACTACTTCCAGAGCAACCTGCGCGCGGTCGTGGATATCCCGGCCATCAAAGGGCTTACGCTCACCGGTAACCTCGCCATCGACCAGTATGTGCAGAACCGCAAGCTGTGGAATACGCCGTGGACGCTGTACACCTGGGATTACGCGACACGTGATGAGAATGGAGAGCCCGTTCTCACCGGTGCCAAGCGTGGGCCGACGGAGCCGGAACTCCGGCAATGGTCCGACAACGGGCGTAACATCCTGACCAACCTCGTTGCGAACTACAACCGGGACTTCGGTGCTCACACCGTCGGTGCACTGGTCGGTACGGAGTACCGGAAAGACCGCTTCATCAACTTCACGGCCTATCGCCGGAACTTCATCTCCGATCAAATCGACCAGCTATTCGCCGGCGGTCAGGACCTCCAGGATCTGTCCGGATCGGCAAACCACGGAGCCCGGTTGAACTTCTTCAGCCGGTTGAACTACGACTACAAGGATAAGTACCTCCTCGAACTCGTCGGGCGGTACGACGGCTCCTACATCTTCCCGAAAGGTGAGCGGTTCGGCTTCTTCCCCGCCATTTCCGCAGGCTGGAGGTTGAGCGAGGAGAGCTGGTTCCGGAACGCCGTTCCGTTCTTCGACGAACTGAAGCTGCGTACCTCGTGGGGACAGACGGGTAACGACCGTATCGACCCGTACCAGTTCCTGGCTACCTACGGATTCGGCGGCGGCTACGTGTTCGACAACAAGGAGTTCAAGTCCCTCTACCCGACCCGCGTGCCGAACCCGAACATCACCTGGGAGGTCGCCAACCAGTTCGACATCGGTATCGAGTCCGCATTCCTGGACAACCGGGTCGCTCTCGAAGTGGACTACTTCAATTACCTGCGTACGGACATCCTCCATTTCCGGAATGCGTCCGTCCCGCAGACGACCGGGCTCAGCCTGCCGCGCGAGAACATCGGCGAAGTGGCCAGCCACGGATTCGATGGCTCGCTTACGTACCGGAGCGGCTTCGATTCGAAGTTCCTGTGGGACGTAACGCTGAACGTCGGCTACGCGACGAACGAGATCAAATACTGGGATGAGCCGCCTGGCGCTCCGGAGTGGCAGCGCTCCACGGGTGCGCCCATGTTCACCGGCTTGTACTATAAGGCCATCGGTGTCTTCGAAACCGATGAGGATGTCGAAAAATATCCCCACTGGGATGGCGCTCGTGCTGGCGACATCATCTTCGCAGACATCGACGGGGACGGCAAGATCACGGGCGACGACCGGATCCGCGTGAACAAGACCGGTACGCCGAAATGGAACGGCGGTATCACCTTCAACGCGGCCTACGGTGCGTTCGACCTGTCGATGCTGTTCCAGGGTGCGGCCGGTGCCGTTCAGTACATCCGGACGGAATCCGGCGACTTCGGCAACTACTTCAAAGAGTTCGCCGACCAGCGCTGGCGGCCGGATAAGCCCAACTCGAAGCACCCGCGGGCCTTCCAGCGTGAGGAAGAGTACTGGATCGCAAACGCGAATACCTACTTCCTCCGCGATACCGACTACATTCGCCTGAAGAACCTCGAACTTGGCTATACCCTGCCGACGAGCTTCGCTGATCGCATCGGCGTCCAGTACCTGCGGATCTATGCGGGCGGCTTCAACCTGCTGACTTGGGATAAGCTCAAGCTCATGGACCCCGAAGCCCGGAACCAGGCCGGACACTACTACCCGCAGAAACGCACGTTCAACGTGGGTATCTCAACGCAATTCTGAGGTATAACGAATCAGGATATGAGCAGCTTTTTCAATAAACGATTGGTGCTGGGACTCTGTGCGGTCCTTGCATTCAGCGCTTGCGATAGTAGTACGCTGGACCTGGATCCGCTGGACCAGATATCCGACCAGGCACTCTGGCAGGACCCGGCGTTGATCGACGCTTTCCTCGCCGACGTCTACGGTGGAATGCGGCACGGGCTGTACGAGGTCCAGCTGGGTTCCCTCGTGGATGAAACGCACTTCATCCACGGCTACGGCACGAACGAAGTCGTTCAGTCGACGTTCACGCCCACGAACCAGGCCATCTGGGGCGATGGTCGCATGGACGCCTTCCGCTGGCAGCCGCTGTACTCGCGGATCCGGCAGGTCAACACGATCCTGGCCAACATCGATGACGCCAAGATCGACGACGAGAACCTGCGCAAGCAGATCAAGGGTGAAGCACACTTCCTCCGTGCCTACTTCTACCACAACCTCCTGAGAGCCTACGGCGGTGTGCCGATCATCACGAAGGTGTACGGGCTCAACGACCAGGACTTGCTGGTCCCCCGGAACACGTTCAAGGAAACGGTCGACTTCATCGTCGCGGATGCCGATACGGCCGCCAGCCTGCTCGATCTGACTCCGCGTAACCTCGGACGTGCCACGAAGGGCGCGGCCCTGGCGCTGAAGTCGCGCGTGCTCCTCTACGCGGCCAGCGATCTCTTCCACAGCGGCAAGTTCAGTGGGACTCCGGCCGCGCCCTTCGTCGAGTACCAGGGCGCGGATCGCACCGCCATGTGGCGTGCGGCCAAGGATGCTGCGCAGGCCGTCATGGATCTCGGGATCTATGACCTGTACCGGGCCCATGACGACCCGGCTCAAAACTACGCGCAGCTCTTCCTGGAAAACCGGGATCATGAAGAGATCATCATGAGCCGGTACTTCATCGCGAGCCGTGACGACGGGTACAACCCCGGCCTCCATAACGGTCCCAACGGCTACCGTAACTGGGCCGGCAATACGCCCATCCAGCAGCTCGTGGATGACTACGAGATGGCCGACGGCACCGAGTTCGACTGGAACAACCCGGCGCACGCCGCGGCTCCGTACGAGAACCGGGATCCCCGCTTCTACGCGTCGATCCTGTACGACGGCGCGTACTTCCGCCCCCGCCCGCCGGAAGGAGCGGAAATCGAACCGCACGGCATCATTCAGACCTTCGCCGAGGTCACACTGCCGGACGGAAGCAAGCGGCCCGGTCTGGATACGCGTAAGGGCCCCATCGAAGACTGGAACGGCGGGTATTCCGGTTACTACCTGCGCAAGTTCATCGATCCGTCCGTTAACCACTCCTCCTCGACGAAGCAGACGGTACCGTGGCGGTTCTTCCGCTACGCGGAGATCCTGCTCAACTACGCCGAAGCGTCCATTGAACTCGGTGAGGAGGATGACGCGCGCCGCGTGCTCAACGAGATCCGGGATCGGGCCGGCATGCCGCCGATCACCGAATCCGGTGCTGCCCTCAAGGAGCGGTATCGCAACGAACGCCGGATCGAACTGGCGTTCGAGGAGCACCGCTACTGGGATGTTCGCCGCTGGATGATCGCTCCAGAAGTCTATGAGGATGCGCTTGGAATCTTGATCACCGCGAACGCCACGGACATCACGGATCGCAGCACGTTCACGAACTACAAGTACGAGACGATCCCGATTCAGGAGCGGGCCTGGAACGACCGGTCCTACTTCGCTCCGATCCCGCAGGACGAGATCCAGCGTAACGACCAGCTCGTCCAGAATCCGCTTTATGACTGATTCTGGCTCCCGCGACAGGCGGGAGCAGGAAACCGGTTCTTCGATGTAACACAACGCGCGGTGGGGAGTACCACTCCCCACCGCGCGTTTCAATTTTTAGCACCGGTGCCGCTTTGACCCGATCCGGTTGTTACGAACGAGGTGAAGCCGATCCCTAAGGATAGACTACTATGCACGAGATCGACGCGCCGCTGGCGCTCCTTGGAGAGGACACGCAAGGCCGGTTCTGAGCCATGTTGAAGAGGATCGATTCAGGACCGATGCTCACATTCCCTAGACTGACCGCGATAAGGAAGTGTCGAAGTCTGGTGAGCAGGTAGGCCTGATACAGAAAGACGGAAGCAGCATAGAACATGAACATGCCCGCTAAAACTTGCGGATCGATGGGGATAAGGCCTCTGGTTCTCCTCATCCTCTTCACGGCAGGCTGCGATCCGTCTTTCGACCCCTTACAGGAGAACGACCGCTATTTCTTCTCGATCTACGGCTACCTGGACGCCTCGGCCGATACGCAATGGGTGCGGGTGGCGCCGGTGCGGGACTCACTCAACGTGATTCCCGAGGAGGTAGATGCCACTGTGACGCTGGAGCATCTGGACAGTGGTGACACCGTGGTCATGAACGACTCGCTGTTTGATTTTTTCCATGGTGTCCGCGCTCATAACTTCTGGACGACGATGGACATCCAACCCGAAGGGACCTATCGCCTTAGGGTAGAGCGGTCGGACGGTGTATCCAGCGAGGTGACGGTGACCCTTCCCGCAGATTTCCCGGCGCCTCGTGTTCAAATATCCGACCGGCGAATCGATGATCCCGACGTTGTACTCATAGAAGGCGTAGCGCAATTGGCCGATGTCCAGACGATGTACTACATGCAGTCAGGGACCGTGGTCTCCTTGCCCCATCTTCAGGATACCGTCCGCACCTCTCCGACGGCGTACCAGGTTTTTATCGATCCGGATGAGGATCGGCAACATATAGATGAGTTCTTCGGTGGCGCTGAACTGGTGATAGACGCGCAGATTTTTGTGGCGGCCGCAGGTCCCGGCTGGCCCCCGTTTGCCTCCATTGATGAGAAGGTTATCGCCCTGCCGCAAGGAATATCGAATGTAGAGAACGGAGTAGGGTATCTTGGCGGGGTCCTCAGCAAGGCGGTTCCGTACAAAATCTGTTTTGATGGGAGCGGGAATCTGATTGATTGTCCCGTTGAAGAATGAGCGTGGAGCCCGGTGGCGAGAGCCCCGCTCAGTGGCTCCTATCCCATTCCGTGATTACACGAGTGAGGCGTCGACACGCTGTGGTTATGGTATTCTTGCGCGAGTACACCGGTACCGGAATCGTAACAGGGGTTTTGATGTCTCTCTTCCTCTTTGTGACAGGCTGCGATCCAGCATTCGACCCGCTACAGGAGAACGACCGCTATTTCTTCTCGATCTACGGCTACCTGGATGCTTCGGCTGATACGCAATGGGTGCGCATAGCGCCGGTACGGGACTCCCTCGACGCCATTCCCGAGGAGGTAGATGCCACTGTGACGCTGGAGCATCTGGACAGCGGTCACACCGTGGTCATGAACGACTCGCTCTTCGAATTCTTCTACGACGTCCATTATTTTAACTTCTGGACGACGATGGACCTCCAGCCGGGTGAAACGTACCGCCTGCGGGTGGAAGCATCGGATGGCGTGTCCAGCGAAGTGATGGTGACCCTCCCCGCTGATTTTCCGGCACCGCTCCTTCGAATAGCCTCCGAAGCGATTGAAGGTCGGGATGTAGTCTACATCGAGGGCGCAGAGCGATTGGCCGACGTGCAGGTGCGGTACCATTACCGGACGGCGGCTGGTAGAGCGCCCATGTATCCTGTTCCCCATATCCAGGATACCGTCCGCACCTCTCCGTCAACGTACGAAGTTCTGATCGACCCGAAGTTCGAAAAAGATTATAGAGAGCGATATTTCCCGGCAGGTATCGGAGGATCCTTTTTATACAAGGAGGTTTTCGTAGCGGCTGCAGGGCCGGATTGGCACCCCTTCGCCACCATTGACGAAAAGATCATAGCCCTGCCGGAAGGAATATCCAACGTAGAGAACGGCGTCGGCTACGTTGCAGGGATTGTCAGCAAGACGATACCATACGTAAGCTGCTGGGACGAACTTGGGAATTTTATCGGCTGTCCCGCTGAAGAGTAGGGAGGGTATTCAAGTGCCGTGTCAGGGCTCACACGATAGGGCGGGCAGATACGTGGTCTCTACCATCACCTACCAGCGTGTCATCCTGAGCGCTGCCGAGGACACGAGGCGAACCCGACCGTCGAGGAAATCCCATAAACCCGACACAACGGTGCGGATTGTAAGAGGTTGTTTCGTCGAATTGAAACCGGCCTACCCCTCCCTCGAGGGAGGGGGCCCGCCAGGGCCGGAGGGTGTAAACTTCTGAAGCGTAGCGGAGAACACCCCCGGTCGCTGCTGGGGCAGTTGGGCGCTCACCGAACATGTCTGAGGGATCCTTCGGCAAGCTCAGGATGAAACGAATGGGAGGGAGGAGGTAACCCGGACCTTATGCACCGTTCATCTAATGAACATTAACGTTCCATTAGCTGCAAAAGCCCTGAGCCCGATGGCAATCACAGCTTCTCCCTACCAGATAGCTATCAACCAGGCCGGAACGATGCAACGAATCTCCAGAATATCTCTGCTTCTGGTAGTCCTGCTGTGTACCGGGTGGGGCGTACGAGACGGGATCGCGCAGACGGCTACGATTCAGGGGATCATTACGGACGCCTCCAGCGGTCAGCCGCTGGAAGGGGCCACCATCGCCCTGCGGCAGATTGCCGGGGAAGGCATCCATGGCGTGGCGGCCGACCGGAACGGCTTTTACTTCGTGAGTGGGATCACGCCGGGCCGGTACGCCCTGCAGATCAGCTACGTCGGCTACGTCGCCTACGAGGATACCCTCGCGCTGGAAGCCGGGCAGCGTCTGACACGCAGCGTGGCCCTGGAGCCGGACGTCGAGTGGCTGGACGAGGTCGTCGTGGCCGGGGCGAGAGGAGCGGCTACCCTGGAAGCCGGGCGGCAGAGGATCTCCGGCGCGGATCTGGCACGCGTACCCACCCCCGCAGGCGGCGGCGACCTCGCCATGTACCTCCAGACGCTTCCGGGGGTAGTGGCGGCCGGGGATCGGGGAGGGCAACTCTTCGTCCGGGGCGGCACCCCCTCCGAGAACATGGTGCTCGTCGACGGTGCCCTGATCTACCAGCCGTTCCACATCGTCGGGTTCTTTTCCGCCTTTCCGGAAGACCTCGTCCAGGGCGCCGAGTTTTATGCAGGCGGGTTCGGACCCAGGTATACCGGCCGCATCTCCTCGGTTCTCGACGTGAAGATGCGGGACGGCAACCGGAACCAGACGTCCGGCTCCGCCTCGGTGAGCCCGTTCGTAGGGGAGGTGCTGCTGGAGGGACCCCTCAAACAGGGGAAAACGTCCTGGATCGCGTCGGCTCGCAGGTCACTGGTCGAACAGACGAGCCCGTGGTTGCTGGGTGAGAAGCAACCGCTCCGGTTCGAGAGTCAGTACGTCAAGGTAAGCCACTTCGGAGAGAACGATTCGCGCTGCTCGGCGATGGCCATGCACACGTACGATCGGGGAAGCCTGGATCCGGAGGAAGATCACCTCGTCCGGTGGCGCAATGTGGTGCTCGGAGGGCGGTGTGTGGTCCTGCCGGTCGGTGCAAACCTGTTGTTCGACATGAACGCCGGCATCTCGCACGTATCGAATGCCGCGGGAAGCCGTGAGGAGCCGGAGCTGTCCTCCAGCGCCACGCTGTTCAACCTGGATGCAAACCTGACGCGGTATGCCGGGCGGGTACGGCTCGACTACGGCTTTTCTGTGCAAGTCAATCTGCTCGACTACGACATGAGCGAGCTGTTCGGCGGGCCGCAGGCCAGTTCCGAGCACCTGCTGAACGGGGGCGTCTATACGGAGGCAACCATTCCCGCCGGTGATCGGATGCAGGTGCGTCCGGGCGTAGCGTTCTCGCTGTACCGGGATACGTACGCGCCGAGCCTGGAGCCCCGGTTGCGCGTTTCCTGGCAACCCTGGGGGCGGGAAGATCGAGAGTTGAACGCGGCATTCGGGCTGTACCGGCAGACCGTTGCGGGTATCGGCGACAAGCGGGACGCGAGTTCGGTGTTCACCGCCTGGATGCCCGCTCCGGTCGGGGGAGCGCAGAAGGAGGCCGTGCATGCCTTGCTCGGCTGGCGGCAATCGGTTGGCGCGGATTTCCGGTTTTCTGCCGAAGGGTACTACAAGCGGCTGCAAAACCTGCCGGTCGCCGTATGGAGCACCCTTGCGCGCTTTACCACCGATCTGGCATTGGCGGATGGGTACGTGTACGGCGGCGATGTACGGCTGGAGTACGACAGGGGAACGTTCTACGGCTTCATCGGCTATGGCTATAGCCTCACGGAGTACGAGACGGCGCAGGACCATTTCAGCGCCTGGTTCGGGCAGCCGGTGCAGCGTTACCACCCGCCGCACGACCGCCGCCATCAGGTCAATACCCTGTTCAGCCTGAATCTCGGGCCTTATACGGCCGGCTTGCGCTGGCAACTCGGCACCGGGCTCCCCTTCACCCGCCCGATAGGATTCGATGAGATGCTGTCGTTCAGAGAGCACCTGCCGGACGTGCGGCATACGTACGGTACGCAGCGGGTCATCCTCGAACGGCCGTACCAGGGTCGTCTCCCCGCCTACCATCGCCTCGACGTTTCACTGGAGCGCACCGTAACCCTTCCGGTAGCCCGGCTGAAACTGCAGGCCGGGGCCATCAACCTGTACGACCGGGCCAATTTGTTTTACTACGACGTCTATACCCACCGCCGGGTAGATCAACTGCCCATTGCGCCGTACTTTTCTCTGAACCTCGAACCGCGTTGATACCGACCTTCTACCCGCTGCTAATGCGTGGCACCAGGCCGTCAAGTGGTATAGTGAAAAGGTGTCCCCGGAATGCAGCCTCTGGCCTCCTGTGAGCGTGCACCCATCTTGGGCTGTGTATGTCGGAACGCTGTCGCAGCCGCGTCCCATCTTCCGGTTCACCCCGTCACACTCGATCCTGACAGTGGTGCTGCGCTTCGCCTCCGGAGGAACACCGGGGGAGAGAATACAGAGAGCAGTTGGTTGACGTCATGCGTCACGCTGAGGACGCTAAATCGCAGGAAAGTGTACAGGGTGTACCAGCCGAAAGAATCATGTTCAGCCGGATGTGCAACACGTCATACACTTCCTCGTTGTGTTGGTGGAACGTCAGGGCTAAATCGATGGCGCGTTGCCTCCGTGTGGTCATCCCGAACCATGTCACCCTGAGCTTGCCGAAGGGTCGTTTCGGGATCTCATCAGGTATGCTGAGATGACGAGCAGGCACCGATGGAGAACCTTCCAATCAGCCCTGACACACCACACGATGTGCTGGATGGCTTGCATCTCGTCAAAATTGTCAGTTTCGTTGCTAGTCCGTTACATTCAGATTCCTGAACCCGAAGTGAGCGAAGCGGCTCAGGGGATTCAGGACGTCTGAAATACGCGTACCGATACCGTCTCTCAGTCTTTCACCAGGTAGTTCACCAGCGTGCTCAGGTTCACAGCGATAGTGCCCGCCGTACTGGCGGTTGTGTTGATCGTCGCATCCGGTTGCTCGTCACAGCCTGAACTGCAATGGAACGAGGCCGAGGGCTACCGGTGGGCGGAGCTGCGTCCCGGAGGCTCCAGTCAGGCGGGGTTCAAGTTGCTGGGCTCGTCCCGCACGGGCGTGACCTTTAGAAACGATCTCCGGGAAGACCTCGCCAGAGAAAATCGCCATTACCTGAACGGCTCCGGCGTCGCCGCCGGTGACGTGGACGGGGATGGGCTGGTGGATCTCTACTTCACTCGCCTGGACGGCCCGAACAAGCTCTATAAAAACCTGGGCGGATTTCGCTTTCAGGACGTGACGGAACAGGCCGGCGTGGCTCTCGAAGAGCACAACTCGACCGGGACGACCTTCGCCGACGTGGACGGGGATGGCGACCTGGATCTCCTCGTGACGTCGCTCAGCACCGGTAATGTGCTCTTCCTGAATGACGGGCAGGGACGGTTCACGCGCAAGGAGGACAGCGGGCTGGGGGAGAGCAAAGGCGCTATGACGATGGCCTTGGCCGACGTCGATGCAGACGGGCTGCTCGACCTCTACATCACCAACTACAAGGTCCAGACGGCCCGCGACCTGTTCGGCCCGCAGGAGCTGGCACTCGAGCGCACCGTCGAGGTCAGAGACGGCGTCATGCGCGTGCTCCCGCCGTACGACCAGTATTTTACGATCATCGAAGCGGGGGGGAAGCCGTACCGCAACGAATACGGCGAAAAGGACGAGCTATACCTCAACCGGGGTAATGGGACGTTCGAGCGACTTGACGACACGCAGTACTTCTTCGACGAACACGGAAGCCCGAAAGGCCTCGCGCGCGATTGGGGACTATCGGCGACCTTCCGCGATGTGAACGGCGACGGCCATCCCGATCTCTATGTGGCGAACGACTTCTGGACGCCAGACCGGTTCTGGATAAACCGGGGCGACGGCACCTTCAGGGCCGTCGGAGCACGTGCGCTGCCCAACATGAGCTTCTCTTCCATGGGAGTGGACTTCTCGGACATAAACCGGGACGGGCATGTCGATTTCGTGGTGACGGAGATGTTGAGCACCGACCACCGGACGCGCATGCGCCAGTTCTCCGAACAACTCGAAGCCTATGAGGGGCAGACACAATATAACCGCAACTCGGTCTACCTGAACCGGGGGGATACGACCTTTGCCCAGATCGCGTATTACAGCGGCCTCCAGGCGAGCGACTGGTCGTGGGCGACGTACTTCATGGACATCGATCTGGATGGGTTCGAGGACCTGATCGTCGCTACGGGGTTTGCGAACGACTATCTGGATATCGACACCCAGATCGCGATGGGTGAGCAGGATAGGGGAATGGTACGCACCGGTAGCAGTGTGCTGGAGTATCCGTCGCTGAAGCTGACCAACAAGATCTTCCGGAACAATGGCGACCTGACCTTTGCGGACGTGAGCGAGCAGTGGGGGTTCGACGTCGAGGATTATGCGCACGGCATGGCGCTGGCGGATCTGAATAACGACGGGACGCTGGACCTGGTCATCAACCGGCTCAATGATGAGGCCGCTATCTATCAGAACAGGACGGGGGCGCCCCGCATTGCCGTTCGCCTGAACGGCAATGTACCGAACACAGAAGGCATCGGGGCACGGGTGGAACTGACCGGCGGGCCGGTCGCTCAGAGCAAGGAGATCATTGCCGGTGGGAACTATCTCTCGGGATCGCAGGCCCAGGTGGTCTTTGCCGCCGACGAGGATAACCCGAACCATGTACTGACAGTAGTGTGGCCGAGCGGGAAGCAGAGCCGCATCGAGGGAGTGCAGGCGAACAGGATCTACGTCATCGACGAGTCTGCCGCCCGAGAGGTCGATGCTCCGGCCCCGAACGTGGACCCTCCGACACCGCTTCTGGCGGACGTGTCGGAGCGCATTGGGCACCGGCACCAGGAGAATGTCTATGACGACTTCCGGTTTAGTCCGCTGCTTCCTCTGAAACTCAGCCGTCTGGGGCCCGGTGTGGCCTGGATCGACTACGATGGGGATGGCGATGACGACCTGCTCATCGGCTCGGGGAGGGATGGCCAGCTGGCGGTATTCGAGAACCGCGGAGACGGCAGGTTCAGGTCTGTGGCACTCGGTCCATTGACGCAGCCGGCGCCCGGCGATCAAACCGCAATCGTCGGGTGGCGTGAAGGCAACCGCACGAAGCTCGTCGTCGGGAGCGCCAACTACGAGCAGGGGAGACCCGATGCACCCTCCGCCTTCCTCTATACGATCCATCCGGATGGCACTGTTGAGGCCGTGCCGTTCCCGGGCGTCCTCTCCACGACCGGCCCCATTGCCGCTGCCGATTATACCGGGGACGGCTACGTCGATGTCTTCATCGGCGGGCGCTTCAAACCCGGCCAGTATCCCCGGGATGCCGAATCCCGGCTGTTCAAGAACGTCGACGGCACCTTCCAGCTCGACGAAGAGAACACACGCACGTTCTCCGAGCTAGGCCTCGTTACCGGCGCCACGTTTGCCGACTTCAACCAGGACGGCCGCCCGGATCTTCTCATCAGCACTGAATGGGGGACCCTGCGGCTGTTCGAAAACGATGAGGGTATCTTCAGGGACGTTACGGCTCGCGTGGGGCTGGATGCCTATTCCGGCTGGTGGAATGGAGTAGCCACCGGGGATTTCAATAATGACGGACGCCCCGACATCATCGCGACGAATCTGGGGACGAACAGCCCGTACCAGACAGGCCCCCGGCCGCTGAAAATGTACTATGGCGACTTCAACCGGAACGGGCGCCTGCAGATCGTCGAGGCCTATTACGATGAAGACATCAAGGCGTACGTCCCCATGAGGAAGCTCAACGACCTCGGTGCGATGTCCAGGGTGCTCGCCGCCGTGCGTTCTCACAGGGAGTTTGCCGGAGCGTCCGTGCAGAAGCTCTTCGGGATCGATGCCGGTGTGCCCGCGAAGGAGATCAACACGCTTCAGCACACCCTGTTCATCAACACCGGCGAAGGCTTCGAGGCACGTCCCCTGCCGCCGGAGGCGCAGTTCACAGCCGCATTCCACGCAGGCGTAGCCGATTTCGATAACGACGGCAACGAGGATCTCTTCCTGAGCCAGAACCTGTTTGCCTTTGCCCCGCATATCCCTCGCCTGGATGCAGGCCGGGGTTTGTTGCTGCGAGGGGACGGGAAGGGAAACCTGACTCCCGTTTCAAGCAGCGAGAGCGGCATCGAAATAAATGGGGAGCAGCGTGGAGCCGCTCTGGGAGATTTCGACCGGGATGGCCGGGTGGATCTGGCCGTTTCGCAGAATGACGGTCAGACGAAGCTCTACCTGAACGAGACGGTCCGGAGGGGGCTCCGCGTACGGTTGATCGGACCGGAGTCTAATCGGAATGCCGTCGGGTCGAGCCTCCGCATCGTCTACCGAGATGGAAGCAAAGGACCCCGGAGAGCCATTCAGGCCGGGACCGGGTACTGGTCGCAGAACAGCGCGATCCAGGTCATGGGAACGAGCGGAGAACCGATCCAGATCGAGGTGACTTGGTTCGATGGGACCGTTGAAACAGTCGAGACACAGCCCGGAGTGGACGAATACGAGATTACGTACCGGGGCGGAGGATGGCCGGTCACCGGCCCCGCTTCGTCGTGATCTCGATCACTCCGTTTGCGCCGCGCATGCCGTAGAAGGCGAGGTCGATGGCGTTCTTCAGCACCCGTATCGTGGCGATGTCGTGCGGATTGACCGGAATCGAGCCACCATACCCGTCCGGTAGAGCTTTGCCATCAACCACGATGAGCGGCTCATTGCTGCCGGAGAACGTCGAGGCGCCCCGGATACGAAGCTGATAGCCGCCACTGGGCAGGCGTATGACGTCCACCCCCGAAACCCGGCCCTCCAGGATCTCTTCGACGCTGGTCTCTCCCGACCGTTCGATATCCTGTGCGTTGAGTTCCGAGCCGGTCGGCAGAGTAGAGTACCTGCCAGTGCTCCTGGCCGGACTATGGTCCGTCGAATCCTTGGAGCCGGCGCATCCCGTAGCTAGGGCTGCGAGTACGACCAGTGCGCCAAGACCATGTGCTGAGACCTTCCAGGCGTGCGTTCTCATGACAGTGCCTCATCTGAATCGGGCCGCAAAAACTGGGGCGGTTAGTGGAAGACCCGAGCATCTGCCATCAGGCGGGGGGACGGCAGCACAACAGCTTTGAATGGTAGGACGAAGCGGGTACCATCGGCGCCGGCGAATCAGCCTCATTATCTGTAGCGACGGCAGCGGATGCACCTGCATGAACAATACGTTGTAGGAATGAAGTAAACAATGGGGCACGCGTAATTACTACTGCATGCCTGTTTTATTCCTGGGGAACTCCTATCAGGCGGAAGCGAACGGCATCGGCGAGCACGACGCCGTTTGCCTCATCCGTGATGAGTTGGACGTGGCCGGGCTTGCCTGGCTCGAAGGGGAAGTGCCCGAGCGAGCGCCACGTTTCCGGTGTCTCCTGCTGGTTGATGACGAAACGGGTTTGCCCCTGAGCGTGGCGGACCGAGACCCGGAGGTTGGAAGCAAGTTTCTGGTTCGGGTTCCGCAGGGACGGCCAGTAGAGCGCGACCTCAAAGGTGCCTTCCGTCGGGAATGTGGGAATGAAGCGTATGTCGGAATCCGCATTGAGGCCTTCATCCGACAGTACGAAGCTCCCATATGCCCCCTTCACTTCCTCACGGGCAAGTTGCTTCCAGTATGCCGTAGCCTCGACGCGCCCCGTGCCGGTCACGTCCACGATAATGTCCAGGGTGTCGCCATTCACAGTGAAAGTGCCCGCTGATTCGGACACATGCATCCCGCTGCCGTCCGGCCAGGCGTTCCGGAATCCTGTCGTACAGGCAACGAGGAGCAGGGCAACCAGGAGCACGGGGCGCCTGTAAAGAATCGGGGGTGTCGCGGATTCGGGATGTATACGAAGCATTTCGTGGAATGGACTCTATCGCGTCGAGCGCGTCTACGGCCTTTTGATCAGGACTCACGCCACGTCGGCCGTACGTAAGACAACGTTCATGCCAGTGCCCGTGCTCTGCGGGGCACGGACACCGTCGCAATGAGTCCGCCTACTACGCCACACGGGTCCCCGCGGATTCATAGATCCCGAGAATGGCGGCAAGGCTGCGGCGGCCTTCTTCGCCATCTGCCATCGGGGGCCGGTTCTCACGGATGGCCCCGATGAAGTCGGTCACGATCTTCGTGTGGCCTGAAGCCGAGATGCCTCGGGGATCGCCGCCGGAGCCGGCACCGGCCATCTCCGATATACCATAGGGCTGTACCTGGGCTTGTTCCGGATGCGCCAGCGTCCAGCGCGTAACCGCCTCGCCTTCTATCTGAATGCCACCGTTCGTGCCGTAGATCTCCAGGCGGTGGGGGAAGCCCGGCTCTGCAGTCGTCGTCGCCGTAATGGTGGCCAGGGCGCCATTACCGAAGCGGAGGGTGGCTGCAGCAACGTCCTCGACCTCGATGTCGCGGTGCAGCGTGCCTGCGAAAGCGCTGATCTCGACCGGATCGCCCATGTACCAGAGCAACAGGTCGATGATGTGGATGCCCTGGTTCATGAGCACGCCGCCTCCATCGAGCGCCCACGTGCCACGCCAGGCAGCGGAGTCGTAATACGCCTGGCCACGGAAGTAGGGGAGGGTTACGACGCCGAGCGTAAGCGCTCCGAGGTCGCCTGCCTGGACGGCCTGTCGGATGCGCTGGAACAGCGGCTCGGCGCGCCGCTGAAACACCACCCCGAGCTTGACCCCCGCGTCACGGCAGGCCGAGATCATCCGGTCGGCATCTTCCAGCGTCAGGGCAATGGGTTTTTCAACCAGGACGTGCTTCCCGGCCCGAGCGGCGGCGATAGCCTGCTCGGCGTGCTGACCGCTCGGAGTACATATGCACACCACGTCAATGTTCGGCCGGTCCAGCATCTCGGCCTCGCTGATACAGGGGACCCCGTATTGTTCCGCCAGCGCCGCGAAGCGAGCCGAGTCATGGTGTACGACGGCGGCCAACTCGGCGCCGTTCTGCTCATTGGCGAGGATGGCATCCCGGTGGTAGCGGGCAACCATGCCGGTTCCAAGGATGGCAAACCGGACTTTTGCGTCGTGTTGTGGCATCGTGCGTAAAGAAAAATTCACCTTTGCTTTGCACATATGTCACAGGATCTCTATATTGAAGCGCTTCCAGAGATTGAAGAGACGCTCATGTAGAGATGGCTGGACACATCACCCTTGCTTACGGGCGGTATGCGGATGATCCCCATACGCCTGTAAGATACACCTCCAATCTAACACGCTCCATCACATGAAGACGCACGTCCTGATCGGAAGTCCACACAACCTTTTCGTATTCGACTACGAGCATTATGGCGTAGGAAGTGCTCCTTTCACAGGTGACGCGGATAATATTCTGGAAACCTGGGTGCCGGTCCTGCGCAATGCCTCCATCGCCGGATGTACCGGAACGTTGTACCGCCGTCCAGGGAACGGCAAGGCGGTCGTCATCGGAAAGAACGTTACCGCCTGATTTCGATTACGATATAGCTGAAGCGTTATCGCACCTCTGGTAGCGCTTCCAGTCCAGGGGCCTGCCCGGGTACACGGGTGAGGAGCAGGGGGACGTCCTGCATCTCCTCGCTCGTGTACCTTTTCTCGTTTCTACCCGCCGGGCGCGTCACGCCCCTCAGGTTACATCGGCGATGAAGTAACCGGACTCCTTCCGAACCTGAACCGGGGCGTCGTAGAGCGCAGAGAGATTCGCAGGCGTGAGGATGTCTTCCTTCGGGCCGTTTCGGAAAACCCGGCCACCCCGGAGCAGGATGACACGCGTAATCTCAGGGACGATCTCCGTGATGTGGTGCGTGACGAGGACGACGGTCTTGCCTCGCTGCATGATGCGGCGGAGGGTATCCAGGAAGCGCCGTGCGGCGAGCAGGTCAAGCCCCGTCGTAGGCTCGTCGAGCAGGAGGGCGCGAGGATCGTGGACCAGGGCTCGGGCGATCAGCACTCGGCGGGCTTCCCCGGTGGACATCTCGGCCAAGGATCGATCTGCCAGGTGCGGGATTTCCATGAAGGCCAGCGCGGCAGCGGCGGCTTCACGCATGGCCGGGGTCACCCGGTTATGCGGAAAAATGCCGAAGCTGCCGAAGTAGCCGGTAAGGACGGCTTCGAGGCCGGTGAGCCCGGTATCATGAACGAAGGCCGTGTGCGTATCCGCCGAGACGATGCCCAGCTGCGCGCGCAGGTCCGCCACATTCCACCGGTCTCGGCCCAGGATGGAGACGGGAGGAGGGGCGCCGTTCGCGGAGCGGTGAAGCGGGTAGTAAGTCCGGTTGAGGAGTTTGATCAGGGAAGACTTTCCGGAGCCATTCGGTCCGAGTATGGCCGTATGCTCGCCTTCCTCGATGCGCAGGGTAAGGCCGTCGAGGACGTGCTTGCCGCCGCGCACGACGGTGGCTTCGTGGAACGCAAGGAGGGGCGGAGTAGAGGTCACGGTCACGGGGAAACGAAATTTGTGCGGCTGAACGGTTCAGAGGGTAAAAGGTCGCTAAATCCGGCAGGCATTGACAAGAGAAGGTCGGGGCCTGGTTGAAAGAGACCGGATCGGATGCCCGACGTGGCCCCGGGCCGAATGGCGCCGACCCGATCTCACGCATTACGTAACGGAAGGGTTTCTGCAGCCCGATCCTGCAAGTTACATGGTGGCGCGTATCCTTCGGGCCAAGGAGAGACTTACGATGCTTACTGATCCCTCGCGTTTGCTCGGGATGCTACTCCGGACAGTGGCGCTTTTGGAGCGGACATTGTGCCGAAACCATCAGGAAGCCGATGAGGAAATAGGGAAGTTGAAGATTTGGTGAACCAGCGCGACTTCCTGTTCCTTGAAACCGGGTCTCCTACTTTAGAGCGACGTTTCTGATTTCCTTCAGTTGGCTTCACGTAGTAACCCATGTGGTCACGTTCCGTTGGATTTCTGGTTGTGGCGCTTCTGGCTGGCACATGCTGTATGGCTGATTCGGCTTCGGCGCAAGGTTCGGGAAGAATCGTACTTCAACGGATCGGCGGGCCGGTACGGCTGGACGGGCCGAGTTTCGAGCCGGCGTGGGAAGGCATCCAGCCGTTCCTACCGACGCAGTATGAGCCGGAGAACGGGGCGCCGCCCACGGAGCGGACGGAGTTCCGCATCGCCTACGACGACAACTTTCTCTACTTCTCACTCCGGGCCTACGACCGCGATCCTGCTGGTATCCGCTCCAATACCCTCTACCGGGACCGGCTCAGCGGGGACGATCATTTTGAGATTCTGATCGACCAGTTCAATGACAAAGAGACCGGGATCGTCTTTACGACGACACCGGCAGGCATCCGGCGAGAGTCGGCACTCTCGAACGATGCGACGGGCGGCAGCATCGCGAGTGGCGGCTGGCTGAACACCACGTTCAATACCTACTGGGACGTAGCGACGGCGGTGTCCGACAGCGGCTGGTTCGCGGAGCTTCGGGTACCGTTCTCCAGCCTGCGCTTCCACGCCGATGAGGACGGGACGGTGGTGATGGGGATGTCGCTGCAGCGGAAAATCGCCCGTCGAACCGAACGCCTCGTCTTCCCTTCCGTACGCCGGGTAGCCAACTTTGCCTTCCTCAAGCCTTCGCTCGCACAGGAGTTTGTGCTGGAAGGCATCCGGCCCCGCCTGCCGACGTACGTGACGCCCTACGTACTGGCCGGCCGCGGCGTGACGTCCGTTACGGGTCCGGAACCGGGATTCCGCCACGAAGGCAACATGCAGCGGGAGATCGGGGGGGACGTGAAATTCAACCTGTCCAATCAGACCACCCTGGATCTGACCATCAATACGGACTTCGCGCAGGTGGAGGCGGATGACGAACAGATCAATCTCACGCGATTCAACCTCTTCTTCCCCGAGAAACGGCAGTTCTTCCAGGAACGGGGATCGTTGTTTGAGTTCCAGACCGGCGCCAACAGCAGGCTCTTCCACAGCCGCCGGATCGGTCTGACGGAGACCGGGCAGCCGGTACGCATCCTCGGCGGAACACGGCTGGTAGGAAGCTACGGCGCCTGGGATGTTGGCGTAATGGACCTTCAGACGGCGAAAGACGGTGGATTGCCGTCGGAGAACTTCGGCGTGGTACGCGCGCGGCGGCGGGTCTTCAACCCCTATTCGTATGCGGGCGGGATGGCGACGACCCGCATCGGGAGCGACGGGGATTACAACCTCGCTTACGGGCTGGACGGCGTGTTTCGCCTGCGCGGCGACGATTACCTCACACTGCAGTGGGCCAATACGTTCGACCGAGACGTGATAAAGGCCGATACCCTGGGAGTGCTCGATAGCGGACTCCTGACGGTGGAACTGGCCCGGCGGCGGCGCGAGCGCTGGGGGTACGAGGCAGCCTTCTCCTGGACGGGGGCAGGCTACGATCCCGGCATCGGATTCATCCAGCGGAGGGATTTTGCCATGCTGGATAACAGCGTGGGATATACGTGGTTGCACGGCGAGAAGTCGCGCTTCATCTTCAATGCATTGAGCCTCGAAAGTGTCATCTTCCGCCGGAACGGGGATGGGCGGATCGAGTCGGCGGAGATCGGCCCCTTCTGGGAGTGGGCTGCAAAATCTGGAGAGGGTGGGACCGTGGAAGCCAGGGTCGTGTACGAAGATCTGCTCGTACCGTTTGCACTGTCGAGTAACGCGACGATCCCTGCCGGATCGTACACGTTCTTCCGTGTAGGGGCTTCGTACCACGAGACACACACCCAGCTGGTTCAGACGAAGCCGCAGCTAGAGGTCGGAACGTTCTACGACGGCTGGCAGATGACGGCAGCGGTGAATCCGGTGTGGTATGTTTCGCCCCATCTGGAGCTTTCCGGCGGGTACCAATACAGCCGGGTGCGTTTCCCGGATCGGAACGAAGGGCTGGATGCGCACCTCGTCCGGCTACGGATCGGCACGGCCCTGAACACGCAGATCTCCACCACGGCCTTCCTCCAGTACAACAGCGAGCGAAAGGCCATGTCCGCCAACGTGCGGTTCCGCTACAACATCCGCGAAGGTAACGACCTCTGGATCGTGTACAACGAGGGACTCAATACGGACCGGTACCGCGTGGACCCTGCACTGCTGCTCACAGATAACCGGACGTTGCTCCTGAAATACACGCACACCTTCGGAATCTGAGCACCGGTGCTGTTTGATCGTACCGAGCTCTCCCTTGAGGTCATGCGAGGACTCCGCAGTACCTTAGTACCCCATCGCAGCATCACCAGACGTCCCTTAGCTCCCACCGCCCGGATACTGCCCCCGACCTCACTGACGTCAAGAAAACCCGTTAACTCCTTCAAACAGAGCAACCCGGCTCCTTTTACCTCACTCCTCCCCACCAACGCCATTCCCGCGAAGGCGGACGCGAGCGAAGCGACCGACAAAGTAAATCCAGGCAGCACAACCTGAAGGCCTTCTGCTAAGTCATGGTATGGCAAGTCCCCACTGCCCCCTTGAGGGGCTGCCGCGTAGCCGGGTACCCTCTGGGTGGTGGGGTGTTGCGCATCCTAAAGACACCCACCGGCCCCGACCGTGCATCCAGGCAACACAACCTGCAAGAATAACTACTCACCAGCGTGAGCACCTCATAAAGGCCAGATCAAGGCGCTGCACGTACGCATGCGGCCAGAGCCAGGCATGTCATAGAGGGCTGTTCCTACAGCGAAAGAAAACGCTCTGACACACCTCCTCGCGTCACCCCCCCACGTTCGGTACAAGGGTGTTGACGGTATGGCGGGAGATCCGTTCTATGTAGTGCACCCCTGAGGCATACCTGAAACGGCCCCGAGCATCAACCATGAACGCACGCCCGCGCCTTCCCCTCATCATTCTCCTGCTCCTCTGTTCTTCTCCGGCTACTGTACACGCACAGCACACGCCCACCGGCGAGCCCTTTTTCGAGACGCTGGACATCTTTCCGTTTCAGGGTCAGCACGTCCACGGATCCACGCTGGCGGTGCTGCCCAACGGGGATGTGCTGGCAGCCTGGTTCCAGGGCTCGGGCGAGCGGTGGGCCGACGATGTCGCCATCATGGGCGCGCGGTTGCGGGCAGGTGCGCAGCGCTGGAGCGAGCCGTTCATACTGGCAGACGTGGAGGGATTCCCGGATATCAATCCGGTGTTGTTCGTAGACGCGCGGGAGCGGCTCTGGCTCGTCTGGTATACCGTGCTGGCCAATCAGTGGGAGACGTCCCTACTCAAGTACCGCATCAGCGAGGAGTACCTGAGCGATGGGGCACCGGTGTGGGATTGGCAGGAGGTCCTGCATGTGAAACCCGGCGACCCTTCCGAACGAGGCATCCGGCCGGACGATCGCTTCGTCGCGGCAGTGGAGGCAAAGCTTCGCGATCAGAAAGCCTACCTCACGGCCTCGGGCTTTCTGGATGATACCAGTGGCGTAGCTCGCTGGAATCGCCTGGAGCAGCGGACGCTCCTGCATGCGCGGGGTGAGGACATGATCCGCAGCGGACGTCTGTACCGGACGGATGGGAGTTACACCGAAGCACAACTGGGCTACCCGTACTTCCAGCGCATGGGATGGCAGACACGCAACAAGCCGCTCGAACTGGCCGATGGGCGGATCATCTTGCCGCTCTATTCGGATGGATTCAGCTTCTCGCTCATGGCGATCACCGACGACGGCGGCGAGACCTGGAAATTCAGCGAGCCGCTGGTCGGGATCGGCAACATTCAACCGGCACTGGCGCAGCGGAGCGACGGCACCCTGGTGGCCTTCATGCGCGATAACGGCCCGCCCCCGAAACGGCTCCATGTCAGCACGTCATCCGACCGGGGCCTCTCGTGGAGCCCCGTGCGCGACTCGGACATTCCCAACTCGGGAACCGGGGCGGACGTGACGGTGCTGCCGAACGGCCACTGGGTGATGGTGAACAACGACACGGAGGAGGGGCGGCACCGCCTTGCCGTCTCGGTCTCCGAGGACGAGGGCCGCACTTGGGCATGGACGCGCTATCTGGAACTGGATCCAGCCGGCCCCAGTGGCGCCCGGAGCCACTATCCGGCCGTCGTAGCCGATGCCGACGGATTGCTGCACGTTGTCTACAGCTATCACCGGCAGGGGACTTCAGGCGAGGAAAAGACAATCCGGTATGCGCGCTTCAACGAAGCGTGGGCTAAAGGAGGGATGAGGTACGAGTGATCCCGACAGGTCGGGACAGTCTCCGAACGAAGTACGCGTGGGGTAAATGGCCGATACATGCCGGGCATCCTGCAACCGGGGCGCTTTCGCGCGTCGTGGCGCATTCGGGACCAGGTGCACTACATCTGGTTCACGTACCTCATTTTCCCTGGAAACCCGGTCTGTGCTCAAGCACAACCCACCCCCACTACGCCATGCCCCGCCCCGACCTCATTCGCGTCAAGAAATCCCGTTATTCCTTCAAACAAAGCGATACGGCTCTCTTTCAGCCCCATACCCCCACCCAACGTCATTCCCGCGAAAGCGGACGCGAGCGGAGCGACCGACGAAGTAAATCCAGGCAGCACAACCAACAGGACTTACTATCATCCGAGCCAAGAGAAAATCCCCCTTCGAAGGGGGACAGCCTTGCGACGCGTCCAGCCGAGCAAGGCAGGGGGATGTTGCACACCCATCACCCAATCGTACTTCGTCACTCGTACTTCGTACTTAGACAGCCTCCTCGCCGCTACCGATCACCCATCGATACGGTCGAGCCCGCGACGGACTGCTGTGTCCGGAATGTGTACGCAATCGCCTCCATCTGACGCAGAAACTCCCGTTTCTCGAAGTTCGGTGCAAAGACCATCCCATCGAGCAGGTAAGTCCGATCGCTCGCCGGATCATAAAACGCATACGTCAGGAAGGGCCCGCCCATACCTGCCGAATAGGTCGTCCCGTCCTCATGCACGCCGACCATATGCCACAGCCCTCGCAGCTCTACCGCCTGATGTCCCAGAAAGGTGAGCGTCCGCATCTCCATCGGCCTCCGCGTGTCGATGGCGACGTACCCTCCCAGGTTGCCCTGGAGGTGCACGCGAGTAAGTGAATCCCGCGTTGTGTGGATCCACTCCGCCGTCAGTTCCCCTGCAGGGGCGCCGGGCACGTAGTGCACGAAGAAACTGCGCCAGGTATCGGGCATCACACGCCGGAGCCATACGAAACCTGTCGTGTCCGCGGCCAGGAAGTAATCGTGCTGGACGTTCACCGCAAACCCGTGCCGGTCGAGCAGTCCTCCCTCGACCGCAACCTGCCGGGCCGTCCTGAACATCTCCGCCGCGAGTCGCTTGCGTGTGATCTCATCGAAGATGGCGCGCAGTTCATCGCCGCGCTGCTGTATCATCCGCGCGAGTACGTCGGAGGTCGCCGCCACGGCGTAAACGACCATCTGGCTCCGCGCCCATAGATCCGGGCGCACGACGAGCATCCCGTTCTCGGTGCCCATCGCTTGTTCGGCATCTTCCGGAAGCCGGGCTCGGATGAATTGTGCTTCGGTCGAGCTATCGGTCAGTACCGCGGCGATCAGGACGTTCTTGTGCTCCCGCATGGTCTCGAACCCGGCCTCCAGGTCCGCCGCGCGCAGATCGAACGCGGGCTCGGGCGCCGGGAGTGTCCGGATACTGGCGCCCAGCTTCTCTCGTATTGCTGCGCCCACGGGGCCCTGCCACTGGGCCCCATCGATGATGACCGTGATTTCGCCATCCGCTCCCGTCGCTACCCGCCTGTAATCGCCCTTGCACCCTCCGCCCAGCAACGTCGCGCAACAGATCAGCACGCCGAGCACTACCGCACACGCCGTGCGACCCATCCCGTCCGGATCGTAAAAGTCCCTCCATCGCGAGAGATGGCCATGGAAACAGAGCCTCAGAAACCCCTCCCTTGAGGGACGAGGCCCGTCTGGGGCGGAGGGTGTAGAAACCCGCCTGCGGAAATAGAACAAGTCTCCTCCGAGGAAGTGGGCCCGGGGGCGTAGAAATCTGGCTGCTACCGGCGTGTGAAGAGAGCGGCCCGAAACGGCGCAAGCCGCATCCGGTTGCCCCGACGGCAACCGCCTGTCATGGGCGATGGGCCCCTCCGTGTACGACTCCTTCCACATCAGGAAAGACTATGAAGGGGATAGGGGCAGGTTTCCCCGGAGGCAAGCGGGCGCAAAATGTTGCTTCGTGGCGCCCTCACCCCGCGTCCACGGCCACATCTCCGTATTTCAGTCCTCGCACGAACTGCCGCACCTGCGCCAGCCGCTCTGCGTCGGTGAGGCTCGGGTCATCCCACAGCCGCTCGGCAAGGTTGATCAGCGCCGATCCCACGATGAACCCGTCCGTATACTGGCTCAGCCGCACCGCATCCTCGTGCGACTTGATCCCGAATCCCACCAGCAGCGGGTTTCGCTCTACGATCGCCCGGGCCCGTTTCAGATAGGCTTCCACCCGCGAGAGTGTGCCGATGTCTGTCCCGGTCAGACCCGTCATGGAAACGGCGTACACGAATCCCGTGGCTTTCCGGTCCACATCCGCGATCCGCTCATCCGTCGTGTTCGGCGCGATCAGATAGACCATCTCAAGCCCGTGCGCCCGGGCCGCCCCGTCCAGCATCTCGCTCTCTTCCGGCGGCAGGTCCGGGAGGATCAACCCATCTACCCCCGCTGCTTTGGCATCCCGGCAGAAAGCCTCCACGCCATAGCGCAGCACCGGGTTGAGGTAACCCATGAGCAGGAGGGGAGTTTGGCTCTTCCTCCGGAACCGCTCCGCCGTTCGGAACGCATCCTGCATGCGCACCCCGTGACGCAAAGCCCGCTCGCTGGACCGCTGGATCGTCAGACCTTCCGCCAGCGGATCGCTGAACGGCATCCCCAACTCGATGAAGTCCGCCCCGGCTTCATCCGCAGCCTCCAGAATCGGAAGCGTGTGCTGCGGGTCCGGAAATCCGTTCGTGAAAAACAACCCCATGGCTTTCTCCCCACGGGCCAGGACGTCTGCGATGCGCTGCTTCAGTATGGACATCGATTCTCGTTCATTTACTACGTTTCGACCGGAATGCACGGGCTAACCCGGCGATTGCCCACCGGTTCACGTACCGAATACCTGGGCGGTATCCTGCTCGGGCCATCCGCTGGTATGATTGCCTCATGCAGGATATCAGCCGGCCGAAAGAAAAACCCGACCGCACGCCTCTTCCACCGCGTGTGATCCAACACAATATAGCGCAGACCGCCTCCCGCAGACGCACACCCGACAACATTGTCCCTCGCACCACCCGCAGGTAATAGAAAATAGTCCGCTACCGTCCCGGCCAGCCGCCTCTTCTACCACGAGCCTCACACCCGCAGGGATACAATACACCATGTCCCCGTCTCTACCCTCTGGAATCGTGACGTGGCTCGTTTCCCCATCCCCAGCCGACTGCTGACCGCCGACTGCTGACAGCCGACCGCTCCAACACATATGTAGGTTATCAGAATAACCTCGACAGAGCCCCCTTTCTTCCGTACACTCCCCGGTTGATCCCACGCCTCCCTGCACCCAGCACACAGGCTCCCAACCGTTCCAGTTTGCTTCCCACCCGTAGGGGCTTGATTCATCAAGCCCCATTCTCCAACCCCGATTCACCAAGTCCCTCCTCACCATGCAACCTGCACCAGCCGCCACCCACATAAAACCCGCATTCCGTGTGCAATCTGTGCCATGAGCAGAACCGACGGCCTCCTACTCAGACCTGACAGGTTTCCAAAACCTGTCAGGTCTCACACCCGACCCCGTACACATACTTCCGTGTGCATTCTGTGCCATCCACTCGTCACTCGTACTTCATCATTCGTACTTCGTACTTCCGTTGTGCCATCCAGCCGCTCACCCCATCCCTCATTATTCATTACTCATTATCCCCCCGATCCGCACGCCACGACACGTTCAAATTTGTAAAGTTCGTTACACCCCCGTCACATTCCGCTCCATACCCGCAAATCCGCAATCCGATAGGCCCTCGATGCTGTAAGTTTCGTTACAAGTCCCGTACAACCAACCCCGATCGCCCCCAGTGCAACAAAAGGCCTGCCTCGTGGTGTAACGAGCCGCACACACCGTTCCCGGTTCAATCTCTTGTCTCGGAAGCGGAATTTCTGAACCGCTTTCGGAGATGGCGGGCGAGACCGTTCGCGCCGTGCGCCCGTGCTGGGCCACGCACCGCGAAACGCGCCCTGATTGGTATAGCCGACCCGGCCTGCACGTCCTGTGTGGCCCATGGGTCCACGTTCTGCCCCTCTTTGCACGTCCCCGACAGCACCTCTTCTCTTTTAATGGGCATCGCCTGCACGGCGACAGCCCCGGGACTTTCTATGCAAACCTTTTCTTCTCTCGGCCTGTCCGAGAACCTGCTCGAGGCCGTCGTCGTCGCGGGCTACTCCAATCCGACTCCCATTCAAGCACGAGCCATACCGGTGGCCTGCCAGGGGCGCGACCTCATCGGCTGCGCGCAGACGGGCACCGGCAAGACGGCCGCCTTCGTGCTGCCGGTACTCGAACGCCTCGCTGCGGGCAGGCACTCCCATCGTGGCTACCGCGACGTGCGTGCCCTGGTGGTCACTCCCACCCGCGAACTGGCCCTCCAGGTCGAAGAGTCCGTTCGTACCTATGGCGCGTTCACGAACGTGCGCAGCCAGACCATCTTCGGCGGCGTCGCCATGGGGCCGCAATTGCAGCGGCTCCGGCGAGGCACGGACATCGTCGTCGCCACGCCCGGACGCCTGCTCGACATTCTCGACCGGGGGGCCATAGACCTCTCCTGCGTCGAAGTGCTGGTGCTCGACGAAGCCGACCGGATGCTCGACATGGGCTTCATCCGGGATATCCGTCGCATCGTGGCCGCCGTGCCCGAAAAGCGGCAGACCATGTTGTTCTCGGCCACGATGCCGCAGGCCGTGGAATCACTCGCCAGCAGCATCCTCCATGAACCGGAGTTCGTCGAGGTCGGTGAGCGCCGCAACCCGGCGGAAACCATCGCGCAGCAGGTCAGCCTGGTACCGCAGGATCAGAAGATGGACCTCCTGCTTCATGTGCTCGCCACCGAGCCGGTTGCGAGCGTCATCGTTTTCGCCCGCACGAAGCACCGCGCCGACCGCATCACAAAGAAACTCGGCCAGCACGGCTTCGCCGCCACGGCCATGCACTCCAACAAAACCCAGAGCCAGCGGCAGCGCGCCCTCGAAGGCTTTCGCACCGGCCGGTTCACGATCCTCGTCGCAACCGACATCGCGGCGCGGGGTATCGATGTGGACCGCGTCTCACACGTGATCAACTTCGACACACCCAACCAGGCGGAGGATTATGTCCATCGCATCGGACGGACGGGCCGTGCCGCGGCAGTAGGCGATGCCATCACGTTCGTGGCTTCGGACGAGATGACCTACCTCCGCGAGATCGAACGACACACTGGAAGGAAGATTCCTCGCAAGGTGTACGACGGATTCGAATCCCCGAAGCCAGATGCCGTCGTACCGGAGAGGGCAGGAGGGCAGACGAAGCCGTCCGGTCCGAACCACCAGGGGGCCAGGCAGAACAGACGGCGGGGCCGAACGATTCACTCGGTCAGGCGCGGTTGAATGCCTGTCGGCGCCGCGCCATACGATGCGTTCTTTGACAGACCTGAATCGGCAGGGTTACGACATGTCGTAACCCTGCCGGTCTGCATACAGGAAATGAGGACGGGACGCATCCCGAGCGTTAGTTGACGCGCGTCACGAGGCCCACATGGGTATAGCCACGGGAGCCGAGTTCGATCTCGATGGCCTTCATGGCATCGCCCAGCTTCTGGCGGATGCTCGCGCCCATGTCTGTCTTGCTGAACCCCAGGATGACATGGGAACGCTGGTATTCGCGCAGCATCGAGAGGAGCGTCGAACTCGAAAGGAGGTCGATATTCGGAGGGAGATACATGTTGTCGTCCATGCGGAGCCTGGCAAGAAGTTGAAGTGATCCAGCAGTAGCACGGGACGTGCAACCTTATAATTTGTAACGCACTGAGCACCGAAATAGTACCGGAACAGATGCAACGAACTGGACACGCGTGGAAGAATTCTTTTTTTCCGTATGTGAGCCATAGGCGTGATTCCTACCGGGTCAGATGCCAGGCGTCGTCAGGGCTCGAATACAAGCAAAAACGGCCGCACCCGGAGGCGCGGCCGTTCCATCAAGCATACCCGTGAACAGGATGTTATCCCTCTGAGCTTCACGCACCCGATGTCTGACCTGTCTTTTTTATTCTATCGTGGCTTCGGCGTGGGGATGGGCTCAGTTCATCAGTTCGAGGACGGGGTTGTTCTCGTTACGCGGAGCTTCCTCGTCGGCAGCCAGGTTCTCCGGAACGCTGACTCCCAATTGTGCGATCACGTTGAGCTGGGAGCCGGGGATGGGAGGCAGCCCCAGAAGCGACAACGCAAAGTTGCCTGCCTCTCCGTTCCGGATGGGCTGCATGGCATGGCTATATCCCGGGCGGCCGCCTTCTGGATCCTTTCTCACATCACGGTTCAATTCGTAGAGATCCCCGCTCGTCACGCCGGCTCCCCACACGTAGAACGGGATCGTGTAGTTGCTGGCTCGGGCCGGGTTGCCATGGTTGAACGTGGTGCCGCCGTGATCCGCCGTCAGAACTATGGTGGTGTTCCCCTTCAGGCGCGGGTCGTTATCGATCATGTCGAGGATCTGCCCGAGCAAGCCATCCACTTTCCGGATCGCCCTCATGTAGGGGCTGCTCTTCCGCAAGTTCCAGAACCGTGTGTGGCCGGTAGCATCAGGGTCGCGCAGATGGACGAACGCATAGTGGTACGGATCGGCCTTCATGTCCCGGACGAATTGCGCGACAAGGTCTTTCGTTTCCTTATTGATGACGAACGTATCGATCTTATCACGTCCATTGTCTTCTCCCGTCACGTCCACGGCTCCGTGGTTTTCATCATAGCTGCGGTCGAAGAGGACGAACTTCTTCTTGCTTACATAGGCACCCGTGCGGAGCCCGTGGTCGTGCGCCACATCGAAGACGCTCGCGACGTACCGGCCCTTGTTGGAATGGAGCGTTTCGTCAGGACCCGGAACACCGTTCGATGTCCAGTTGTGTCCGTACGTGCCCATGACCGGGCGGCTCGTAAGCTGGGTCGTGTGGTTCGGCAACGTGTTGCTGTAGTCGACGTCCGTCCGCGCATTGTCTGTGAAAGCACCCTCTTCGCGGAGCCGGTAGAAGTTCGGCAGTTCTTTCGGAGAATGGCGTCTGATGGCTTCTGGGCGAAGGCCGTCGACGCTGATGTGGATAACATATCGGGCGACACGCTCTCGCTTACTGCCGGAAGCATTGGCCAAGAGACTTGGAACCGGGGCTACGAGGAGCAGAACCAGCACCAGCAGCAGCGCACGCGTCGAAAATGTTGAGCTGCGGATTCGATTCATGGATTTACAATTGATAACAAAAATAAACAATACGTAACTCGTGTAAATATAATGTTTTGTACATGTTCCTGCGCTTCGGTTGAAGACACCGGGAATGTTAGAGGGTGAGGACGCATCACCCGTGCAGGGACGCGTATTGACAGGTGCCCCATCATACCGAAGAGACCCTGTGCGAACCCGATCTGTCGTTGCGAAGGCATGAGCCGTCCTCCTGCGGTATGCCAAGCACAGGTCGTCCAGTAGAGCCCGTCTGAATCTGACGAGGAGGGCTCGTTGCTTTCGGAGGAGTTTCGGATGTAGGCGGGAGAGGGCTACCGGTAGGTACCCGGTTTGCGGAGCGGCATGCGTGCCGCATCGGCCAGCCGTTGCAACACGCCTATCCAGGCGTCATCCACGAACTCTTCCACCATCCATGCGAGCGTAATGACCGGCTCGACACTGGTATGGACGATTTCGACAGATGGTTCGCAGCGGAGCCACGCGCGAAACAACACGTGGCTGCCCGCCTCCGAGTGTAGTTCTACGCGATCCAGGGAGACATCCAGCAGGACCTCCGGGCATTCGGAATTCGTGATCTCCTGGTCATTCGTGCAGCGGAGAACGGCTTCGGCACCGATATGTAGTACACCGGCAGGAGGCCATCGCTCGCCGTACGAGGCTTCAAGCAGCATTTCGGCGTCGGCAATGATGCTGCTGATGACCGGATTGGCGGGAACAGGCGATTGGGGGTGGATCTGTCCCGTGGTGTACTCGGCGTGCATGAGTTACCATTCTCCAGGAAAGGTACGAGCACCGGCAGCCCGAAGCGGATGCTCAGAGCGAGAAACTGCAGCCAGAGCGCCGGGCCGAGAAGCATTACTCGAGTGGACGCAGGCGCCACACATTGCCATTGTCTTCATCCGTTAGCACGTAGATCAGACCGTCCGGTCCTGTTTCGACTTCACGGATGCGGGCTCCCAGTGGGATACGTTCCTCATGTGCCACGGTCCTGCCGTCGAGCACCAGGCGCACGATGCCTTGAGCCGTCAACCCACCGATGAGTACACTGCCAGTCCACTCGGGAAAGACGTCGCCATCGTAGTAGGTCATACCCGAAGGGGAGATCACGGGCGTCCAGTGCCGGACCGCGTCGGTGAATTCGGGCCGGGTTGGTGGGTCGGGAATGGCTTCTCCATCGTAATGGATGCCCCAACTCACGAGCGGCCAGCCGTAATTGTTGCCCGGTACGATGCGGTTCAGTTCATCGCCACCGCGCGGTCCCATTTCGGCTATCCAGAAATCGCCTGTTTCCGGGTGGATGATAGCGGCTTGGATGTTGCGATGGCCATATGTCCAGATTTCGTCTTCGGCGTTCGCCTGGTCCGCGAAGGGATTGTCCTCGGGTATGGAGCCGTCAGGGTTGAGGCGGATGATCTTGCCAAGGTGGTTGGAGAGGTCCTGGGCAGGTTCGAACTGGAACCGCTCGCCCGTCGTCAGGAACAGGTATCCGTCGGGGGAGAACACGATCCGGCCTCCGAAGTGTGCCTCTCCATTGATCCAGGGATCCTGGCGGAAAAGCACCTCAAAATCCTCAATGCGGTTACCCGCCCACCGGCCCCGTCCGATCGCCGTAGCTGCCGTGCCGGCTGCTGGGCCGGGCGCAGCGTAGGAGAGGTATACGAGCCGGTTCGTTTCGAAGTCCGGGTCGAGCGCGACATCCAGGAGCCCTCCCTGGCCTTCAGCGAAAACCTCCGGTACCCCTTCGACCAGGTCCGACAGTTCGCCATCGGTCCCGAGGATGCGGAGATTGCCGGCGCGTTCCGTCACGAGGAGACGCCCCTCGGGCAGAAACACCATTCCCCAGGGATGGTCGAGCCCGTCTGCCAGGTTCTCGACGGAAATCCTGCCCGCCTCAGTCGTCACGATCTTAACCGGCTCCCCGGTTCTCGGCTGCGCTACAGCCGGGATATTTGCCAGGGTCGCCGTTGCGAGGACGATTGCACTGATCCGCCGCATGCCATTTCGTAAAACCCCTGTAACCATGTTGCCTCCTCTCGCCGTTTCGCTGCGATTCACATCCTCGCGCATGCCGCTCCTGGAGAAGAATCTTGTCGTATTACGGTATCTATCAGGGCTGGCCGCAAATAATCCGCTTTAAGTGGGATATAATCATTCACAGCAGGAATACGTGCACGGTTCCGTTCGAACAAATGAAGAAGGCCGTGCCCATATGAGGACACGGCCTTTTCTCTGAGAGTTCTGCAAGCTCGTTTAGCTCAGCAGTTCCAGCCTGACGTTCGCGGTGCCGCTGTCGACCATTCCGATCTTCTTCGCTGCGGCGTGCGAAAGGTCGATCAAGCGTCCGGCGACGTAGGGACCACGGTCGTTGACACGGACCACGACGGACTTGCCGTTAGCGGTGTTCGTTACTTTCACCTTCGAACCGAAGGGGAGTGTCTTATGCGCTGCCGTCAACGCGGACGGGTTGAATGTCTCACCATTGGCCGTCTGCTGGCCAGCGAATTCGTCCCCGTAGTAGCTCGCATGGCCTGTTCCGATGGCGGTACCCTCGTCGGCTGGTTCCGGTTTGGGTACCGGGTTCAGGACTGCTACTGGAGCCTGGGGTTGTTCTGAGGCAGGAGCTGCCTGTACCGGCAGCATGGCTGTTCCGAGTGCCTGACGCTTCGCGTTGTCCTTCATCGCAAAGGAGAAGGTCATGCCGAGGGAGAGCGTAATAGCAACTGCTGCGACGGCGACGTGCTTTACGTTATTCTGGATATATGTCCAGATCCGGGTAAAAACGGTCTGAGCGTTCTGGGTGATATTCTGATCGTGCGGGCTTCGTCGCATTCATCCTTTCTCTGCGTCTGCAGCCCCACGAAATGGGTGAGATTTCGTGTCGGTGAGGGCTTCAGCGGGTGATTGGAGAGTGTCGTTCGTAGGCCTTGCCGTCCGAACAACTTTTGTGTATAGGAAAATAACTGTAACGAAAATAATGACTTGCGGTTCCGTTTGTCTGTGTTAACGGACCCTTGCGGGGTTAACGGATGGGTGGTATGCGTACCAAATCCCTCGTTCTGGAGCCCTTCTGTATCTCCCAATAGTGCAGTAGGCCGTACTTGCGATACAGGGTGTCCTCTCGTTGGGAGCCTGAGGGGCATATGGCATATCGAGGTCGGACAGAGGCGTGCCCAGGTCGATGGCAGTGAGGAATACAGCCTATTCACGCGAGTGGCCCAACCCGCACACATCGGTGTCGCCGACCGCAGTGTCCGCGTTGTGTCAGGGCACTTCCAGAGAGAGCCAGTCTCAGGGATCTACGGGGATCCATCGGCCTTTGTCGGGTGTTCGCCTGGTGCGCCAAGCCTTCCAATTGACCAGTGGTAGCATATCATGAGCCATGCGAAGCCTCGACCCTTATCTGCGGTAATGCTGCTTCTAGCGGTCCTACTGGCAGCATGTGGACCGACTGCCGAAACCGCGGATCCATCAGAGAACGCTGCCGAAGTGACACCGCATGTGATGGATACTACTGGATCGGCTACTCCAGGGCGGGATACACTCCTAACGGCAGGCGTTTCCCAGCCGTACGTGGATCGAGGCGTGTGTCCGTTCGAATGCTGTATGTACCGGGACTGGCTCGCTCGTGAATCGCTACGTGTCTACCGTTCTGAGCGGGACACGAGTGAGGTGGCGTTCACGCTCGCCGAAGGCGAAACCTTTGAAGGTATGACCGGCAACGTCTACGTAGATCCGGTAGGTGTCGCCGTGGTGACGGACACGGTGACATACGGCCCGAATGAAGCCCGTGAACAACTCCTGCCCGGCGACACATTGTATGTTCTGAGCCCCCTGGGTGAAGGTGTATTCAATATGTGGCACGACGGGGAGGTCAAAGAGATTTACGCCTTCTGGGGAGAGACCGGACTGGAGCCCGGCGGCGTAAAAGGCCGATTGCTCCGCGAGCCGAAATTGGAGTGGTGGGCGCATGTACGCAATCGGGAGGGACAGACTGGCTGGATCAACATGGACGCCGTTGGTGGAAAGATCGGCAACGTGGATGCCTGTGCAGGGCCAGAGGAGTAGGCTACTGAAGCAGTTACGGGTTAGAAGGGGAAGATTCGTATTATTTCACCCGTCGATCGGGGGCCCGGTATACGGCCCTTCTAACATTTCGCTTTCGTCTGTTTTTCCATGCGCAGGCTCCTGTTTTCCGTTCTACTCGTACTCACCGTCATTCCTGCTTCAGCCCAGATCTCCCGTGGCACAGTGCAAGAGGGGCTTACTGTCGAGAGCCGTATTCTCGGTAAGCCCGTCCGTTACACGGTATATCTGCCGTACGACTACCATACGTCTACCCGTTATTACCCAGTCGTATACCTGCTGCACGGGTATACCGACAACGACACGGGATGGCTGCAGTTTGGGGAGGCACACATGATCGCCGATGAACTCATCAATGACCGGGAGATCCCTCCGATGATCATCGTGATGCCGGATGCAGGAGTGAGCTGGTACGTCAACAACTTCGATGCATCCGTCCGTTACGAGGACTTCTTCATCGACGAGTTTATTCCTCATATCGAGGCGCAGTACCGTGTCCGCCGGGAGAAACGATACCGGGCCGTTTCTGGGCTCTCGATGGGCGGCTACGGAACGCTCATCTATGCCCTGCACCATCCCGATCTGTTTGCTGCCGCCGCGCCGCTGAGTGCTGCCGTTTTCACTGAGGATGAGATGATTGGCCGTACGGGTGATCAATGGGCGCAAATCCTCGCTCCGGTATTCGGCCCGGATCGGGGAGGGCAGGCCCGGCTAACGGAGCACTATCGGGCCAACAGTCCCCTCGACATCATCCGAACCGGTGATCCGGAAGAGTTCAGGAAGGTTCGCTGGTATATCGACTGCGGAGACGATGACTTCCTTGCGAGGGGCAACTCCGCTCTCCACGTGCTCATGTTAGACAAAGAAATCCCCCACGAGTACCGCGTGCGCAATGGTGGACACTCGTGGTCCTATTGGCGTACCGGCCTTCCCGATGCCCTCCGCTTTATTGGCGTGAGCTTTCATCAGTAGCGCCAATGGCGGGGTATTCATAAAGACGGAGATCGGCCGCTGACTACCGTTGCCTCTCCAGGAAACAACGTATCATTTTTATGACTTACCGTCCTATCGCCTGCGATTTTTACGATGAGCTTACGTTGCGTGCAATGCGACGCTCGGTGGCGGAGATCCGCTACGTAGATGAAGAAGGGCAGGAGCACGTCGTGCAAGCCGTCGTTGAAGATGTGTTTACGCGCGGCGATGAAGAATACCTTCGGCTGGAGAGTGGTATGGAAATTCGCTTAGACCGCATTCTCGCCATCGACGGCATCCGCCAGCCTGGTACGTGTTGAGGTGTCGAATCTTCTCAGGCACCCGCCTTACCTGTGCCCTCCCTTACTGCTAGGAGAGATACATGGCCTCTCGTCCTTTTCCAGGTGTGCCCACAGGTGCAATCCTGCAAGCCGCGTGCTGAAGCGGACCTGACTACGGCACCAATCGAATATGGGTCATTCTGATATGTGTTTCAATACATGTGCTCCTGCAGAGTTCACGTGGATATCCTCTATCCAAAGTCCGGCTTAGCCGCTAACTTCTGTTTTCGGCGTAAGTCAAATATCCTTTTTTATCACCTAGTAGGAGGTTGAATCCATGTCGAACCGCATGAAACTCGTGTTGCTTGCGTTCCTTGCACTTGTCTGGAATACTCCGGCCCTGGCTCAGACGATGCCGGCATCCGGCTTTCGCACTGCGCTCATCAAGCAGATCGATGCTGAGGCCAACAAGCTGATCAGCCTGGCAGAGGCCATTCCTGCCGAGAAGTATAGCTGGCGCCCCGCCGAGGGGGTTCGCTCTATCGGCGAGGTGGTTGCCCACGTGGCGGGAGCGAATTACTTCCTCCCGACGTTCGTGGGCGCGGAGGTACCCAGTGGTATCAATCCCCGGGAATTCGAACAGGCCGGTACGAACAAGGACCTGTCGGTACAGCGGCTGAAGGATTCCGTGGCACACATGCGCGCCATCGTCGGCGGTATACAGGATGCCGACCTGGAGAGGGCCGTACAGATGTTTGGCAACGAGACGACATACCAGGGGGCGCTACTCCTTGCGGCAGGTCATATCAGTGAGCACCTCGGCCAGCTTATCGCCTATGCTCGTATGAACAGTATCACCCCGCCGTGGAGTCAGAATTAATCAGGTAAAGGCCTCGGCTACCGGTGAATACGCTGCATCCGTCTTCAGATCTACCTGCTCGCAGATGCAGCGGGCCGTGTTCATGAGAATGTTTACCCGAGCGCGGTTGCACGGGCAACGGTTGAACCTCCCGGAGGGTGAAAGCCTCCGGGAGGTTTTTATTTCGACGTATTCAGCATGCTGGGATTCAGGACAACCTTCTTCGGAATTTCCGATAGAAACTTTCGAGGCGAGTTGGAAGGTGACATGTACCTTGATTTCCGGCCCGGCCTGGAGCGGAAGGGCGGATCGGATCCTCGCTCAAGTGCCGGAACCGCCAGCAATTCCTGCGTTACACGGAAACCGGTGAATATGGGCGGATCCTGTATTATTCCAGGGTATGCCGGGCCACGTGTTGTCGGTGGAGGAGCCGGGCGTGTCTGGATCGTAATGATCTGCGGTTCAATTTCGTAGACTTCAAGGTCGGGCGGTGCCTGAACATTTTCCCTGGTGAGCTGAACCACGTTGGTTCCCCTGACTGCGTGATCGAGATGGACTACGACCAGTAGATCGTTGAGATTGAGTGCACGGAAGGTAGTGCTTGTGCCCGTCAGTGTAACGTGGACGTGCGATGGCTCAAGGTTACTTACAACCAGAGAATCCGGTACACCAGTCAGTTCGATACGGACGAAATAGGTACGGAACACCTTTCCGGTTTCGTATGCCGTGAGCGAAAACCAGAGTATGGTGGCGAGTAGGATGGATATCAGCGCGATAACCAGTTGCTGGTACGGCTTTACGGCTCGCACCCTGGCAGTCGGGCTGTAATAGAGCGCCCAGAACGCTTCGAGCCGTCGCTGCAATTCGGCGGTAGTCGGAATCACATCCAGCCTACCTTTTTCGGCGATACTCACCGTTCCCTGCTCTTCGGATACTACGATCACCAACGCGTCGGTTACTTCCGAGAGGCCCCGGGCCGCCGCGTGCCGCGTGCCGCTGAAGCGGGCCAAATTGGAGGGGCGGGAAGAGAGGGGAAGGTGAGCCCCGAATCGCGTCACCTGGCTATCCTCTATGAGCACGGCACCATCGTGACCCGGGGAATCCGGATCGAAGATCGAGTAGAGCAGTGGGAGGCTGAGGCGGCCATCCAGCGTATGGCCGCCTTCGATGTAGCCTTCCCAGGGTTCTCGGCCACGGATCGCGATCAGGGCCCCGAAGTGGCGGTCCGCTAGGCCGAACGAGGCCTCTGTGAGCGTCTGTATGGTGGAATCGGTAGACTGAGCTGTACGGCTACGTGTGAAGAGACGCCATGACCCCACCCGCCCAATCATCCTGTGAAGCTCGGTCTGGAAGACGACGATCATCGCGATGAGAAACAGGATAAAGGAGCGCTCGACTACCAGTTCGACGAAGTGCAATCCGAATAATCTCGTCAGAAGGTAAATCGTGGCATACAGGAAGATGGTAATGAGTCCATTCCGCGCTGCCCGCTGCGAGACAGCCAGGCGAAACCAGCTGAGCCATACAAAAAAGAACGCCGCGACGATGGCGATTTCGAGAATGTTGGAAAGCGCGACCTCGCCGAAGAACGATTCGAACTGGTTGAGCATATGCACTGGCCGGTGTGGACCGCTGCCTCTTCGTTACTGCCTACAGGTCAGATACGCTGCAAGCACGTGTCCGGGTTCGCAAGTGGATGATGGGTCGCGTTTCAGCTAGTTCGCGCCGATTGCTGCAATCTCGCTCGTTTCATTGCGCAATGCCGGGATCCAATCCTACCGGCTTCAGGATGTGTCTTCTGGTGTGGCATCAAGGCCTGCGCCGGTACTCTCTGTGAACCAGTCGGCCTTCGAACGGCAAAGGAGAGCTTCCGGCTTTCCCGGTGACATGATCGCATGGCAGTAGCATGCGTCTAGCAGGTGGCGCGAACTGGAATGCCGAGTCCTCCTCGAGTAAGAATCTAGACTGATAGACTAGCGCGATGTGACCTCTCGTCCGCCTCTAAAAGAACTTCTTTGTTTCAGAGGCAACTTTTTGGCTGCTGCTTCTTATGCATCATCTACTCTGCATCTGTTGCAGTGAAGGATGTCCGGCATCGATGAGGAAGCATCTGGGTACCCGATGACATTCATGCGTCATGAACAGGAGAAGGGCTGGGGCGTAGTGCTGTTTGCGGCGCTCTTGCTGCTTATCCATGTCCAGGCGATGCCGGGCTGGATGCCGAATCCTACCGGTGCTGTTGCCGATCATGGTACCGGTCCATGTCTTCCTTCCTGTGAAGCTCCATCCGGGGTACAGTACAAGGCCGCGGCGATTCTGCCTGTCGCGACATCAGCGATTCCGGAATCGCTGAAACGGCCTCAGTACGACGGCCCGGATCGTTTGTTAGCGGGATCCTGGCGGGACGCCTCGAATTATCCGGCTATCACCCCACCCTTCCCATCGAACGCGGAAAGACAACCGGAGCGAAGCCGAGTCGGCTCCGGAAAGCTTTGCACGCTTCTCTGCATTTACAGGCTGTGAGATCTCCATGCGAGGGCGCGGTCTGATTCGCTCTCGCTTACCGGCCTGCTCGTACAACCCTTCCTAGTCGCTATCGGACCGATCCGTATGCGTGGACAGGTCGTTATGTGCCGTGCGGTATAGTTGCACGGGACCGGACTTGCATGTGCGTTCGTAGCGCCGTGGCATTTCTATAGACACGAGCAGGCCATGGAGCATCCAGTCACTTGTCTTTTATAGGAATCATGGCTACGAAACAGCATCGCACCGCACAGCGGGTAAACGCAGAGAAGAACACGACCTCGGCAACCAGCAGCGCTACTGACAGCAAGAGTGCGAGCATCGCGTTTTACTTGTTCCTGGGCGTAATGGGGGCGTCCATCGTTTTCTTGCTGGCGTATTTCCTATTCTAGCCGCAGGATTGGAGGCGGTGCACCAGCGCACCGCCTCCAATCACATGACCTGAGAAAAAGGCGGCTTGTCACACATCGGCCTACCCAGCGATTCCGTTCGATCGATCTGAGGCGTGTCACTCGGATTATGTGCCGGGTTCATACGCCACTCCGTTCTCATGTATGTTCAAGGGGATGACGCTGATCTATAGACTTCCGGGTAGGCCGTCAACCGTGCCAATCTTTTGGCAACTCGTGCCGTGTCTTTCAAATCAGTTCCCGGATTTCCCGAAGTACCTGTTCCACTTCTTCCGGGGTATTGTAGATACAGGGCGTGAGGCGGGGATAAGAGACGAGGTAGGGAGTCGTGGTAGCGATGATATTCCGGTCCGCGAGGCGGCTTACAACTTCTTTCGGCTCCATGCCATCTATATCGAAGCAGACGATCCCGGCAGAGAGGTCATCAGACCGTGGCGTATGGAGAGTGACGTTGGGCATACTGGCTAAGCCCTGTTTCAACTGTCGATTTAGCTCGTGTGTACGTTCTGCGATCTGCGATTTCCCTATGTCATGGTGAAACGCAAAGGCTTCTACCATCGCCCATTGATGCTCGAACGGCTTGAATCCGCCCGGCGACATTCGTGAGGCGGTCGTCTCTTTTGGTGGTTCCATCCCATTTGCCCATGCAGTCCAGCTGGACTGGTCCATGAAGCTGGGAATGATAGGCTGGAGATTTTCCCAGGCATCCGTCCGGCCCCACACGATCCCGGTCCCGCGGGGACCGAAAAGCCATTTGTGGCACCCAGCCATGAAGAAGTCACATCCGAGGTCTTCCGCGGTAACATCTTCGATGCCAAAGCCGTGGACTCCGTCCACACACACGAGCACACGGTCTTGTGGCTCCCGCGAGTTGTTGACATCGGCGACGGCTTCCGAAATCTGCGCTACGGGCAGTTTCATGCCAGTGCTCGAGTGCACCCAGGTGAGGGCGAGTGCCCGGGTGGCAGGCGTGATGGCGCTGGAGATACGAGTGACGATCTGGTCGACCGAGGCGGTAGCGGCCTCATCGAAGAGAGAGATTCTGCGAAGGGTTGCACCTGTTCTATGGGAAACCTGCCGTAGGGTCTCGTGTGTGGCGTAGTAGTCGTGTTCTGTGGTGAGGATTTCATGGCCAGGACGAAGAGGCAGACCGTGGTACACTAGCGCAATCCCCATCGTGGTACTGTCTGTTAGCGCGACGTTTTCAGGGCCGCCCCCGAAGTAATCGGCCGCGGCCTTCCGAGCAGCTCGCTGCCGCCGTTCGTTCTCTTCGTTCAGGTAGGATACAGGTTCCTCATCCAGTCTACGGCGGAACGCTTCGATGGCCTCGCGTACCGGTTGCGGATGGGAGGCGATCAGCATAGCGCCCATGTGAATTTTGTCCGAAGACAGGTTGAACTGATTCCGCACCCATTCCCAGTCTCCGGATCCTCTACGAACCATTCCATTTCGGCGGTCAGCGCGTTTCGATTCCGATCTACATGAATTGATTGCCAGTCCGGCGGCCAATAAACCGGTTGATGCAATGAATTCACGGCGCTTCATGTTCTTTTTTCAAGTTAAAGGGAAGAAAGAAAGTCTTGGCTAATTGCAGTGTTTTGTTGAATTGGTGTGAAGTGCGCGTGAAGAGCTTGGTTTCCGTTTTTTGTTGGTTTGAATATCGGTTTGGTGCTAATGGAGCAATGTTTTGTATTGCTTGTTAGTGATTGTATATAGTGGGTTTATCATTATTGAAATGGGAACACCTACGATTGGTTGTCATAAGAAATGCAGTCGTAACAAAAGCGTCGCCTTTTTTGACGGATTGATTGTTACGAAGCTTTATTGTTTTGAATACGAGATTTTGCCTATCGATTCTAATGAAACGATTTCTGGTTAACTTGACATTGCTAATGGGTCTGGCGGTTCCAGTGGCATCTGCAGATGTTCCGGTTACGCTCAAGGGCTCTCCGGAATCCATGTTGCGCCAGAACGAAGTCGCAAAGCTTGCCGGAACCGAGTTCGTGGAGTCGCCTAAGGAGGTTGAAGTTCTCGTTAACCAAGACAAGTTGGTTCCCGTAACCGGTAACGCCGATTACGTAGTGGACGAGGATGTGAGCAACCCTGTCGCCCGGCCTGAGATGCGCATGTTTATCGAGCGCTTGGCGGCCGAATATCACGAAGCAACAGGCGAGAAACTCGTTGTGACAAGCCTGACCCGTCCGTCGTCGCACCAGCCGTCGAACTCGCACAAGCTTTCCGTCCATCCGACGGGGCTTGCAGTGGACTTCCGAATTAGCGATCAGGCGGCATCACGCCAGTGGTTAGAAAACACGCTGCTGTCCCTGGAATCCAAAGACCTGCTGGACGTCACGCGTGAGAAGTCACCACCGCATTACCATGTCGCCCTCTTCCCGGATGCGTATCGCAGTCATGTGGAAGGGATGCTTGGTCCTCAGGCCGTTGCGACAGCCCTGCTGCCGAATCGTCCGGTAGAGTCTGCGCCGGTCGAGAAACCTGAGGCTGAACTGCAGAAGGCAGTCGAGGAGGATTGGGAAACCGGTAAGGGTGACGTCTGGGCCGTAGCTTCGCTGGCCGCGGTTGCCGCAGGTATTTCCGCCGTGCAGTGGAAGCAGAGGCAACAGGAACAGAAGGAGCAACAGAACGACTAAGCTCCGTCCGAATAGGATCTAGGCCTGCCGTTCTGCAACGATCGGGTAAAAGCTCGCCGGGAGGTACAACCTCCCGGCGAGCACGGAATAGAGGGATGTCTCCCCACTGTTCTTCCGAAGGGCAGTATCCGTTGAACTGATTCGTGCGGACAGACTGTGGAACCCAGGCTTACAGGGCAGCAAAGTAGGCGGGCCCTCTTCGGGCTCGGCCGGATCGTGGCTGTTATACTGACTTATCGTCGACCCAGTGGCCGGCGTGGTGATTGACCGATTACTAGATCGTGTCGACACCACGCCGGTTTTTTTATTCCTGCTACCCGGTTTCCCGGCAGTAATACCTCGTATGCCTACTGAAAACAGTGGGCTCGGACAACTACCGGGTATATTTCGCTGCCCCACATCGGCTTGCCATGGCGGATGGGCTAAACTCTAAACGTTGCTCTATGCCAGAGACCCCAGTTGACGCGAGCGTTGACGGTACTCTCGCCCTGGTGCGGGAAGGCTATGCGTTCATCACAAATCGTTGTCGGCGCTACCAGACAGACATCTTTCGGACTCGCCTCCTGTTCCAGAAGACCACCTGTATGATGGGGGAGGACGCAGCACGAGTCTTCTACGACACGACCCGTTTTGAGCGAAAAGGGGCTATGCCGCTCCGGGTGCAGAAGACGTTACTGGGGCAGGGAGGCGTGCAGACGGTAGATGACGATGTCCATCGGAGCCGGAAACAGATGTTCATGTCGCTGATGACACCTCGGGGCATCGATCGTCTGGCAGCCCTGATGGCCATTCATTGGCAGTCCTACCTTCCGAGGTGGGAGCGGATGAACCGGGTCGAGCTTTTCTATGAAGTAAACGAGATCCTTTGCCGTGCTGTCTGTGCATGGGCGAGTGTGCCGCTGGAGGAAGTAGAGGTTACGAAGCGGACGGCCGACTTCATGAGAATGATCGACGGGTCCGGTGGCCTCGGTCCACGCCACTGGCGAGGCCGGTTTGCACGCAAAAGCGGAGAGAAGTGGATCGGGAGGTTCCTCGAACGCGTACGGGCCGGCAGGCTTGACGTGCCAGAAGGAAGCGCTGTCCACACGATTGCCTGGCACCGCGATCCGGACGGGGCGCTGCTGGACATCGAGATTGCTGCGGTGGAACTGCTAAACGTGCTGCGGCCCACGGTGGCAATAGCCCGGTACATTGTTTTCATCGCTCATGCTCTGCACGAACATCCGGAGTACCGTCAGAAGCTCCTGGACAGAGAGGAAGACTACCTCGAATTGATCGTTCAGGAGGTACGCCGGTTTTACCCGTTCTTTCCCCTCGTTGCAGCTCGCGTGCGGAAGACCTTCGAGTGGAGCGGTTATCAATTCCCGAAGGGGACCCGCGTATTACTGGACTTGTACGGCACGAATCACGACGCCAGGATCTGGGAGGATCCGGAGGTGTTTCGTCCCGAACGGTTTCGTCAGTGGAACGGCAGTGCCTTCAATTTCATACCGCAGGGAGGCGGTGATCATTACGAGAACCATCGCTGCCCCGGAGAATGGATCACGATCGCGCTCATGAAGATGGCACTGAACCTTCTGACCCGCTCCATGCGCTACGACGTGCCGGAGCAGAACCTTCAGATCACACTCGCGAGGATGCCAGCCATACCGGAAAGCCGTTTCGTGATCAGCAATGTGCGGGCGGTCCAGTTATCTCCCTGAGTAGCACGGGAAAACAGACGGGGTCGTCATGTCATCCGGGTAAGGGACAGCCAACCATGCTCCCTGGACTCATTTCGCTACGGGCACCACCCGGACCCCTTGATCATCTCAGCATTCGGAGATGTGCCACCGTGTCTCACGACTCGGCCGCGGGTGCTGCATCCAGAGCCTGTTATTACGCGCTCTCATTTCCTTTCCCGATATTCTGTACGCCGAGACGCTGGGCCAACTCTTCCCACCGGCCGCGGCTCACTTTGAGGTGCCTGCCATCCGTGAGCCGCACGGCGTAGTCGCCTCCCGCGCCAAAGAGAAGAGTATCGATACGATCCAATTGGACGATGGTGCTCCGGTGGATGCGGAAGAAGCGCTCTGGGTCCAACCGATCCTCGAGCGCCTGCATCTGCTCCCGGATGACGTACACCTCATTGCCTACATGCAGTTCGGCATAAGAGCCGCTGGCGGTGATGAAGTCGATGCGGTCCACCGGCACGATGCGCATCTGCCCCCGCATCTCTACTGCAATGCGTTCGAGGGGGCGTGGTGGAGTGGGCTGTTGGGTGGTTGGCGGCAGGTCGTGGAGGAGGGTTGCCAGGCGGGCGCGCAGGTCCTTCAGTTCCCGCATGGCGATGATCTGGCGCGCCCGCTGGAGCGCCTGCTCGAAGCGGTCGTCATCGAACGGTTTCAACACGTAGTCCAGGGCGGCTACATCGAAAGCCTTGACGGCGTACTGGTCATAGGCCGTTACGAAGATGACGGCAGGCATGTTTTCTGGCCCTACTTCCTGGACGACCTCCATGCCGGTCAGGCCCGGCATCTGCACGTCGAGAAAGACGAGATCGGGCGACAGGTTCTTGATGGCGTTCACAGCCTCCCGGCCGCTACTCGCATGGCCGATGATTTCGATGTCCTGTTCGTTCTGGAGGAGATCCTCCAGCCGTTGACGCGCCGCTCGCTCGTCATCGGCAATCAATACTCGCAGGGTTCGTTCGGCAACCATCGAATCAGGACGACACTCAAGCTACGCTCGTAAAGAGGTCGGCAGCGGTATGATACGGAAGAGAAATGTGCGCGATCAGGCCGCCACCCTCGGCAGGTTCCAGTACCAGGCTTTGCGCGTTACCATAGAGGCTTTCCAGGCGTTCACGTGTGTTGCGGAGCCCGATTCCGTTCGATGCTGGCGCACCATCTCCGGAATGTGCGATCAGGCCAGGACCATTGTCCTGTACGCTCAGGTGGAGGAACTCCTCATCCCGCCAGGCCCGCAGTGTGATCCGGCCGGGCACCTCCAGGTTGCTGACGCCGTGTTTGATAGCGTTTTCCAGAATGGGTTGCAGGATGAGGTTGGGTACAAGTGCGTCGAGCACATCCGGATCGATTTCCCTGCGGACTTCCAGGCTGTCCTGGAAACGAATCGACTGGATCTCCAGGTAGCCGTCCAGGAAGCCGAGTTCCTGCCGCAAGGTTACTTCCTTCAGTTCCGTCATCTCCAGCGTATAGCGTAGCAACTCGCTCAGCCGGGCGATCATACGCCGCACGCCGCGCGGGTCGCGCTCGATGTAGGTCGAGATGGTGTGGAGCGTATTGAAGAGGAAGTGGGGGTTGAGCTGCATCCGGAGTGCTTGGAGGCGTGCTTCTGCGAGTTGTGCCTGTAGATTGGCGGCATCCGTCCGGAGCTGCGCGGCCTCTACCAGGTGCGCCCGGTATCGCAGGAAATAGTCTCTGGCGAAGCCTGCCGAGAGGACGACCAGGTAGATGATGAGCTCATCCAGGAAGAACAGGTTCGACAGGCTTCGGAATGGAGAGACCAGGCCTCGGCGGCCCGCACTCACGAAATTGTGAAACGTCATGTGTCCGATAACATCCGTCACGACCGCGATCGCCAGACCCAGGGTCGCGTACAGCAGCAAGTGTCGGACCAGTTTATCGCCTTCAAGTCTGAACCGGCGGCTCAGCCAGAAGATAGCCGGAGTCAGCAAGATCCAGACGCCATGCTCGATGACGAGGTGAAGGACTTCACCCGGGAGTAGGCCGATGGGTTGCCCACCCCGCCCGCCACGTCCGCCGCGCGGGTCGAGTGCCCATTGCGCCACGTTGAGCATGATGATGATGCTCCAGAACGCGACGATTAATCCACCCTCGAGCCACTTCTGCCTGTTGTGCTCGTGTTGATGAAGAGATCGGCCTTGGCCGGATTCGTTCACGGCTACTCTGCTATTCAATGTGGTCGAGACAGGCAGTCCCTGTTTATTGTACTACTTTTCGGGAGAAAAGCGCCATACAAAGATCATACAAAAAAAGACGATAAAGCGATTTCAGTGCCGGTTCGCACCGGGGCGTAGATGAATGGCACGCTGCTGTGGTGAAGGGATCGCTTGAACAGCGGGTCCGCCATTCCAGGTACACCTTCGTTTCGAACCAACCGGTACGTTTCGAAGACGTGGCGGAATGACGGGCGCAAGTGATGGGGCAGCATCATTCCTTACACGCCATCCGGCGTGCATGTGTTCTTTTGCCCTAGATCGTGGGGCTGCCCGGATTCGTACATACACCTCGATAGCCAGTCTCTCGCGGACGACTCACTTCCGCCCCGTGCAGTTCATATCGGCATAGTGCAATTCATTTTTGTGAGTGCATCTCTGGCCGATAACCCGCCGTATCATCGCCCCAGCCTGATGGGTTCCCCTCAGGTTTTCTCGGTGACAACTGCTGCCGGCAATCCAGGGACCGCCGATGCAATGGAAACTTGATTCTCGGATGGCCCTCCTTGGCAGGTTCTGTTGGTTCTCGCGGTCCCTGGATTGCCGGTGTCGGGGCTTTCTGGTTGGAAGCTGAATGGAGGATGGGAGTGCGGATGAAGGGAGAGTAGTGGGACGGGGTGAACATGGAAGGTGTATAGCCGAACACAGATCGCTGACAGCCGAACGCCGACAGTCCAACGCCACAACAGACAAAATTTGCTTCTGAGGACGTGCTACCATGAAACGGGTTTCCATTTTTCTGTCAGTGTTTGCCCTGATGTTGGGCATGGCACAATCGGCTCACGCACAAGGCAGGCCTGGTGGACCACCTCCCGGGCAGGGCGGTATGCTGCAGGGTCAGATCAGTGGCTCGGTAGCAGATGCGGAGTCCGGTGATCCGATTCCTACGGCCACCGTGGCTGTCTGGAGTGTTGCCGATTCTTCGCTTGCTACGGGGACAGTCGCGGGGGATGACGGCTCCTTTCTCATCGAAGGTATTCGTCCCGGACGTTACTACGTGAAGGTCAGCTTCATCGGGTACGCTACGGAAACGGTGGATGGTATTGCGATTACACCGCAGAGTCTTCGCGCGGATCTTGGTACCATTGATCTCCGGGTAGAAACGGCCATCCTGGATGAAGTGCAGGTGAGTGCCGAGCGTGACTTCATGGAGGTCCACATCGACAAGAACGTCTACAACACGAAGGACCAGCTCGTCAGCGAAGGCGGCTCCGCTACCGATGTGCTCCGCAACATCCCCTCGCTCGAGGTGGATATGGAAGGCAAGCTCAGCCTGCGCGGTAACCAGAACGTGGCCGTCCTCATTAACGGCCGCCCGTCTCAGATGAACGCGGACATGCTCGCGAGCTTTCTCCAGGGATTGCCAGCCAGCAGCATCGAACGGGTGGAAGTCATTCCTAACCCGTCTGCTCGGTACGAGCCGGACGGTATGTCGGGCATCGTCAACATCGTGCTCAAGCAGAAGAGCGACCTCGGCCTGAGCGGTGCACTCACGGCGGGCGTGGGCACGCAAGAGGACTACAATGCCTCCGGCATGCTCGGCTATAGCAAGGGCAAGCTCGGCGCACGCATCAACTACGGCTTCCGCACAGGCAACCGCGAACGCAGCGGTGAGCGCTTCAATGAGTACCGCTTCGAGAGTCCCTTTGAATACCTCGAAACCATCAGCGAGGGAGAAAACGGTAACCTCTCGCATACGCTCAACGGCAACCTCGATTACCAGCTCTCTCGCAGGAATACCCTCTCGCTCTCGGGCCTCCTGAGCATGCGTAACGGGGACGGCAACAACCTCAATGCATACACCGAGTGGAGCCAGGGGGCCGAGGACAACCTCCTGACCTACAACCGTCTCAATACGGACAACGACGAGGACTTCAACGTGGACCTCGGTGCCACCTACCGGTATGTAGTCGAACCCCTCAAGCACGAGCTCGTCGCGGAGTTGCGTTACGAGAACGAGCGTGAAGATGAGGACGAGGAATACCGCCAGGAACTGATCCAGCCCGGGGTTGATCCCGTGCTCATGGAGTTGGAGCGGAGCTTCCTGGGCAACCGCAACACGTCCACGGCCCTCCAGATCGACTACATTCGTCCGCTCGGTAAGGAAGGCAAGATTGAGGTCGGCTACAAGGGTACCCTGCAGGAACTCGATAGTGACATCGTAAACGAACTCTTCGATACTGAAACGGGAGAGTTCGTGCCGGATACAGATTTCAGCAACACGTTCACCTTTGAAGAGCAGGTTCATTCCGGCTATGGCATCATCGGCCAGCAGTTCGGAAAGCTCGGTGCGCAGGCGGGGGTTCGCGTGGAGCAAGCCCTGACGACGTTCAGCCTGACCGCGCTCAACGAGTCGTTCGACAACAACTATTTCAGCGCTTTCCCGAGCGCCTTCCTCACCTACAAGTTCAACGACCTGCACATGGTCCGGGCGAGTTACAGCAAGCGGATCAACCGTCCCCGCGTGGGCGGCCGTTTCAACATGCTCAACCCGATTAGCGACCGCAGCGACCCGCTCTTCCGTCGCGTCGGTAACCCGTACCTGAAGCCGGAGTACGTCCACAGCGCGGAACTCACGTATACGCTGAACACGAAGTGGGCCATGTTCAGCATTAGCCCCTATTATCGCCGGACCGTCGATGTCATCCGGTTCATCGATGAGGTAGACGAGAACGGCGTGACGACGGTCACGTTCAAGAACCTGGATATGACGGAGTCTTGGGGCGGACAGGCCATCCTGACGGCGCGCTTGGGTGACCGCCTGAACGGCTTCGCCAGCTTCGACCTGTATCGCGTGGCGACGGATGCAGCCAGCGTCTCGGACGCGCTGAGCAACAACGCCTACGGCTGGGCCACCCGAATCAACGGTACCATCAAGCTCACGCCGACGCTCTCCATGCAGGCCTCGTGGTTCTACCGCGCCCCGATGAACGTCGAGCAGGGCCGGATGGGTGCCATGACCCGGAGCGATATCGCCCTCCGGCAGCAGCTCTTTGGAAACAAGGCGAGTCTCAGCCTGCGTGTAAGTGACCCGCTGAACATGTCAGGCTTCCACATCATGCGTGATACCCCGACGTTCTATTTCGAAAACGAAAACCGGTGGAATGCCCGGGCGATGAACGTCACGTTCACGTACAACTTCGGACGCCAGGACCGTAATACCCCGCGCAGGCAAGGTCCACCTCGCGAGGATCAGGGCGGTCCTGCCGGCGACTACCCGGATATGGGGATGTAAGAGAATAGGGGTAAATCCGGCCCCTCAAGCGAGGTAGGCCCGTGGCATGAAACGCCTTCCATGCCACGGGCCACTCGCAATCGGATATCGGCCTTGTAGTTCAGGTTCAGTAATGGCCTGGATCCGCACAATGGCACGTGCTATGATGGATCTCTTATAACAGCGGTCTCACGCGCCGGGAGGTATTTGGCGCGTTCGCCGCAACGACGGCTGCGCCGCTCCTGGGCTTGATTCCCGGCTCGGTCACGACCGGATCGGCAGCGAGGGCTACTCCGGTCTCTTCGCGGATCAATGCGCGGCTCGCGTGTGTGGTGCGGCCCAACAAACGGAAGGGCCCTATTTCCTGGATGCGCGCTCGAACCGGTCCGACCATACGGTCTGATCCTTTCGGGGCGTGAAGCGGGGGCGTTATGCCTGATCTTCGACATTACGCATCGGTCTCCACGCCACGCAGGGGCTTGAATGTACGCCCAGCTATACTTCGATGAGATGGTAACGGACGAGGTTTACCCGCTTCCGCATTGTGCTGCCCGGAGCACACGGACCATGAAGAGCGAAGATGACCTCATCTTTCGATGTGGAGGAGAGGAAGAGATGCTCGGGCTTCCCAGGGATAAAGCCGGTTACATCGGTACGTTCGATAGAGCACTGCAAATTGCATGAGATGCACCGGTGTGGTCTGCAGACACAGGATAGGGTATGGCTGTGGGGGTATGCTCAGCGGTCGTTATTTGAAAGTGGGGATTCCGTGGCGAACTATCAGCGCCGTGAGCCATCCCTGGTCGATAAGATGCGCCAGCCAGTTTTTACGATAGTGAGCAGGAATGCTACCGTAGTGGCTGGCTATGCACTTTGCATGCATGGATAAAATCCGACATTTTTCCGCCGAGCCTTGCTGCCGATCTGGCATGCGACATGGACGCCTTGAAGTATATTAGCGCGCCCTCAGTCAGGAGAGACCCACACATTTTCTTTGACGTTACACCCGCTTAATCAATTCTTGAAGCAGATCGTATGAGACATCAACTCACGTTCAAAACATCATTCTTAGCCGTAGTTTTTGTGCTGTTCTTCGCGGCTTGCGGCGATGTTGGCGATGCCCCGGAGGCTCAGACCGGAGCGGCCATTGACGTAGCCGCGGCCGAAGGAGAGACGTTCGTTATTGACACTTCTGTTAGCGAGATCAACTGGAAGGCAGCAAAAGTGACGCGTGCCCACGATGGTGGCTTCCGGGATTTCTCTGGTACTGTTACGGTAGCTGGAGAGGAAGTCACAGGTGTTAACCTGACCATCGACATGGCTTCCGTCTGGTCCGACACCGACCGTCTGACGGGCCACCTCAAGAGCGCCGACTTCTTCGAAGTGGAGACCTTCCCGACGGCGACGTTTGAGGCAAACCAGATCGTACCGACGGATTCGGTAGGAGCGACCCATCTCGTCACGGGCAATCTGACCATGCACGGCCAGACTAATAGCGTCACGTTCCCGGCGACGATCGCGGTGGCTGACGGCACCGTCAACGCGAAAGCTGACTTTATCATCGACCGTACGAAGTGGGGCATCGTGTACACCGGAGCGGCGGACGACCTGATCGAGAACAATGTCCGGCTTCTCATCGACGTGACGGCCGCAGCCGAGCAGCCGGTCGCGAGCGCTGCAGAGGAAGAAACTCCTGCAGCGGAGTAAGTATCGGATTGATGTGAATGAACGCAGGCGCGGCCGGAGTATCAGCCCGACCGCGCCTGTTGCTTTGTGGCGATAGATAAGGCGGAGCACGGTCGGAAGGTTCTGGCTCTGGAGTTTCAGCAACGACTCTAATAACAGGTCTCCAATCCCGTTCTGCTTATGAAAACGTGCTCCGCATGCGGCGCATACGCCGCATTTTTCGCCGGCTCCTTAGCTCTCCTCGCAGCTCCCGCATCCGCCCAGCTCAGCTCTGCCGGTTTGGATACTTTGCAGCCGCCCACCATCATGGCCGTCCGGGCAGGTGAACTGCCCGTCCTCGATGGCGACGTGCTCAACGATCCGGCCTGGGCTGCGATACAGCCGGTTACCGACTTCTGGCAGATCGCACCCGATGAGGGGAAGCCGGCCTCCGAGGTAACGGAGGTGCGGGTGCTTTACACACCAGCCATGCTGTATGTTGGAGTTGTTTGCTACGACAGCGCTCCATCTCAGATCATCGTTGCCGACAGCCGTCGTGATGCAGCGCTCGAGGAAGCGGACAGCTTTAGCTTCATCCTCGATACGTATCGGGACGGCCAGAACGGATTCATCTTCGGTACGAATCCCGCTGGTATCGAGTACGATGCGCAGGTTGCTAACGAGGGTGCAGGCGGCGGTGGCTTCGGAGGAGGTCCGCGTGCACAGGGTGGAGCAGGAGGCGGCCTGAACGTCAACTGGGATGGGGCCTGGACGGTACGAACCGTAACCGGAGATTTTGGATGGAGCGCGGAGTTCGCCATTCCCTTCCGCACGTTGCGGTTCTCCGCGCGGGACGTGCAGACATGGGGCATCAACTTTGAGCGGACGATCAGGCGCAAGAAAGAAACGGCTTACTGGGCACCGCTCGAGCGGCAGTATAACCTGACCCGTGTTTCGGAGGCAGGCACGTTGGTCGGGCTGCAGGTCACGCCTCCGCGCAACCTGCAGGTGATGCCTTACTTGCTGGCGCAGGGTGGAAGAGAGACCGTGATCAGCAGTTACGAACCAGTCGGTCCGGATGCCGACCTCGGATTCGATCTGAAGTATGGCCTCACGCCGAGTCTGACGCTAGATGTCACCGTCAATACGGATTTCGCCCAGGTCGAGGTTGATGAGCAGCAGATCAATCTCAACAGGTTCAACCTGTTCTTTCCGGAGAAACGGCCCTTTTTTCTAGAGAATGCCGGTGTGTTTGCGGTCGGGCAGCCAGGGTCCGTCGACCTGTTCTTCAGCCGCCGGATCGGCATAGGCCCTTCCGGTGAGGCGGTCCCCATCATTGCGGGCGCGAGGGTCTCGGGTGATGCGGCAGGAATGAAGATCGGATTCCTGAACATGCAAACAGCTCAACTCGGGGAGATGGGAATCCCGGGTAACAACTTCGGAGTCGTTCGTCTCAAGCGTGAGCTACCCAACAGGTCTTTCATCGGCGGCCTGTTCACGAACCGGCAGAGCGTAGGCAGCCTCGATACCGGCGACGAGTACAACCGGGTAGCGGCCCTGGATGGACAACTCGGAATCGGTCGCTACACCACGCTGTCGGGATTTGCCGCCCGATCCTTTACGCCCGGTCTATCGGGGCCACAGCATGCGTTTCGTTTTCAGTCCGCCTACGACTCCGAGCAGTGGATGCTCGAGGCCGGCTACTCGGAAGTAGCGGAGGGCTTTAACCCGGAGGTCGGTTTTCTCGAACGGACCGCGTACCGATACGCGAACGGGCTCATCTTTCACCGCTTCCGTCCCGACGTGCTCGGGTTCCACGAGATACGCCCGCACACGAGTTACAACGGATATTGGGGTTTTGACGGCTTCTATGAAAGTGGTTTCCTGCACGTGGACAGCCACTGGGAGTGGGCGAATGGGTACGAGGTGCACACGGGCATCAACTTCACGCACGAGGGTGTCCGCGAGGCCTTTACACTTCTCGACGACGTCGTCATTCCGGCTGGATCGTACGATCATCGCGAGGCCATGCTCGTCGGCATGACCGACCAGAGTAAGTGGATTAGCCTGAGCATGGATGCCACGATCGGCGGTTTCTTTGGTGGAGACCGTGTCACCCTGGAACCGGCGCTTCGCGTTCGTGCGGGTGAGTCCTTCAACTCGCAATTCAGCGTGAGCCGGAATATGATCGATCTGCCGGGTGGTAGCATCACGACGAACCTGCTCCGTGCGCGCCTGTCCTACTCATTCACGCCCCGTCTGTATATCCAGTCGCTGCTCCAGTACAACGACTCGGCAGACCTGTGGTCGGCAAACCTTCGGTTCGGGTGGCTTCAGACAGCCGGTACGGGTCTTTTCGTGGTCTTCAATCAGACCAGCGGGTTTGATAAAGCGCTCACGCCCGGCATCGACGGACAGACTTTTGTCATCAAATACAGCCGTCTATTCAACGTGCTTGATTGAGGTCCAGAGGATCAATCGGCCTTTTTGAAACGACTCCGAGCGGGCGAGTGCCTCCCCCGTGATGAGCGCATGGCGGCAGGATTGCCTGGTGCCTGGATCTTGGTTGGAACTAGTATACCGTAGTGCCAACGTGGCAAGCGCTACTGCATAGAAAAGAGCGGCAGGTACTGTATGTTGCACCTGCCGCTCTTATGTCTTTCTGACTTTTATGCAGCTTATTGCTGCTGGGTGGCCTGGATTTCGAGTGTCAGTTCCACGGTGTCACCCACCAGGAACCCGCCCGACTCGAGCACCGCGTTCCAGTTCAGACCGTAGTCCTTCCGGTTGATCGTCGTCGTGGCCTCGAAGGCTACCTTCGTGTTGCCCCACGGGTCCTTGCCCTCGCCCAGGTACTCCCCCTCGAGCTCGATCGTCTTGGTCACCCCACGAAGCGTGAACTCGCCCACGAGCGTGAACCGAGTGCCCGAGACGTTCTTGACACCGGTGCTCTTGAAGGTGATTGTCGGGTACTCTTCGACCAGGAAGAAGTCTGCCGTGCGCAGGTGCTCATCGCGCTTGGCATCGTTGGTCGTGATGGAGCCGGCCTGGATGGTGGCTTCTGCTTCGAGCGTGGAGAGGTCTCCACCCTTCATGCGGATGGTGCCCTCGAACTGCTCGAAGCTGCCCCGGACCTTGGAGAAGCCGAGGTGGCGTACGGCAAAGCCCAAACGGGAGTGTGACGGGTCTATCGTGTAGGTCTGTACTGCGTTTTCCGTGAGCGTCGACATGGTTCGTATCCGTACTGTTGATGATTTATGCAGGTATATCCGCGTTGAAAGGTGAAATGGTTTCCCTCACCCTCTGATGGTTCGGTTCTGTCACATGTGCACTATGGCATTGCGCGCTTCACCTATCGCGTCTCTGCCCGTTACACACCTACCTTTCGGATTGCGGCGCATACGTTATATGATACGAGTTTAAAATATCGTTGCAACAACATTTTGGCACGACCATCCGGGTAAAAACGGTTGGTCAGCAACCGAACGTATCAGGTAGGGATATTACCACGTCGTGCTCGATCGTTCCCCGTCAAATCATATGAACCACGTGCCATTCCGGTTCATCTCGTCGCCCGAGCGGTGACAAAAGACCGGAAGGTTTTCCCCATGCGTAGACGAATTGAAGTTTAGCGCGTCGCGCTGACAGCATCTGCGTTGAATACTCGCATGGCGCGCGGTCTGACGTATACGGTCTGGCCCGGTTTGAGTGCGGCGTTACGGAACCGAATGCGTTCCATATCGGCTTCAATCGTTTCTCCTGTTTCCCGGTGCTGAAGTTCCACACGGACGGATGGTCCGAGAGAAATCGCCTGGCGAAAGATCGCCTCAAGTGCGGGGGTGCCGTCCGGTTGCAGCGATACATCCACGTCGCGGGGGCGAACGAAAGCGAATGAGGACATCAGTTCCTCGACGGCGTTTTCTGGCTGGACGATATCTTGCAGGCTCTTGCCGGAGATCCGTGTGGCCTCTCCCAGGAATTCGTAGACAAAGGGCGTCGCCGGCGCATCGTAAACCTCGTCCGGGGTACCGACCTGCTCTACACGACCTTTGTTCAAAACAGCCACGCGGTCGGCGACTTCGAGCGCTTCTTCCTGATCGTGCGTGACGAAAACGCTCGTGATGTGTAATTCGTCATGCAGGCGGCGTAGCCAGCGTCGGAGGTCGCGCCGAACTCTGGCGTCAAGAGCTCCGAATGGCTCGTCAAGCAGTAACACGCGGGGTTCTACTGCTAGTGCCCGCGCCAGTGCGACGCGCTGCCGTTGCCCGCCTGAGAGCGCGGACGGATATCGGTCTGCGGTCCAGTCCAGTTGCACGAGTTGCAGGAGTTCCATGACCTTCTCGCGGATCTCGGCCTTCGAAGGGCGTGTGGCTCTCGGGCGCACCTGAAGGCCGAACGCCACGTTGTCGAACACCGTCATGTGCTTGAAAAGCGCGTAGTGCTGGAAGACGAAGCCGACGCGGCGGTCTTTTACACTCTTGTGTGTAGCGTCCACACCTTCGAAGTGAATGTAGCCCTCGTCTGCCTGCTCCAGTCCAGCGATGATACGGAGGAGCGTCGTTTTGCCGCATCCGGAAGGTCCCAGCAGGGCCACGAGTTCACCGGTGCCGATGTGCAGGTTGACATCATCGAGGGCAGTAAAGGCGCCAAAACGCTTGCTGATTGCCTGAATGTCAATACTCATGATGTGGTGTTCTGGGTTACGGGCGTAAGGCGGCGCGCGGCGGATCGTTCGACGAGGCTCTTGACAACCAGCGTTGCTACGGCAAGTAGCGTGAGGAGCGAAGCGACGGCGAATGATGCCGCGAAATTGTACTCGTTGTAGAGGATCTCAATATGGAGGGGGAGGGTGTTCGTTACGCCGCGGATGTGGCCGGATACGACCGATACGGCGCCAAACTCACCCATTGCGCGGGCATTACAGAGAATCACGCCATATAGCAATCCCCATTTGATGTTCGGCAACGTCACACGCCAGAACGTTTTCCACGGTCCGGCACCAAGCACGACCGCTGCTTCTTCTTCATCTGTGCCCTGTTCCTGCATGAGAGGGATCAGTTCGCGGGCTACGAATGGAAAGGTGACGAACACTGTAGCCAGCACGATACCCGGCACGGCGAAGACGATCCGAATACCCGCGTCTGACAACCAGGGGCCAAGAAGTCCCTGGGCTCCAAAGAGAAGCACGAAGATCAGACCGGAGATCACCGGCGAAACCGTGAAGGGCAGGTCGATGAGTGTAATCAGCAGGCTCTTACCCGGGAAGTCGAACTTTGCGATGAGCCATGCCGCTCCGATTCCGAAAATGGTATTGAGAACGATGGAGACTCCGGCTGCAATCAGGGTGAGTCGGATGGCAGCCAGTGTGTCCGGATTCCGGATCGCGTCGAGATAGACGCCAATACCTCCGCTGAACGCCTCGACGAAGACGGCTGCAAGGGGGAGGAGCAGGAAGAGCCCGAGAAACGACAGCGCCACGCCCGTCAGCAGATAGCGCACCACCGGAGGCTCGGTTACAGCATCCGGCGTTTTCGGACGGCTCGTCGGTATGTCGATCGGAGTCATCGTGCTTGCCTGATTAAAATCGAACTACCGGACGGTCCGTGTGCCGGACCAACGTTGCAAGATATTGATGAGAAAGAGGAGCAGGAAGGAGAACACGAGCATCACGATGGCGATCGCAGTCGCCCCGGTATAGTCGTATTGCTCTAGCTTAGTCATGATCAGCAGGGGTACGACCTCTGTCTTGAACGGCATGTTGCCGGAGATGAAGACGATAGATCCGTATTCGCCAAGTGCTCGGGCGAACGAGAGGGCGAAGCCGGTGAGGAGTGATGGAAAGATGGCAGGCAAGATCACACGCCGGAACGTCGCCCATCGCGATGCTCCCAGGCTCGCCGCGGCCTCCTCGACATCCTTATCCAGGTCCTCCAGGACGGGTTGCACCGTCCGCACGACGAACGGGAGTCCGATGAACGTCAGGGCGATGATGATACCGAGCGGCGTGAATACAGTCTTGATTCCCAGAGGATCGAGGAACTGCCCAATCCATCCATTTGGCGCGAGGACAGCCGTAAGGCTAATGCCAGCAACAGCGGTGGGTAGTGCGAAAGGGAGATCAACCGCCGCATCGAAGACCTTCTTACCGGGAAAGGTGTAGCGGACCAGTACCCAGGCAACGAGCAAGCCGAACACCGCATTGATGGACGCGGCAACAAACGCCGTGGTAAAGCTCAACTGGTAGGCTGCTACGACGCGAGGATCGGTGACGGTAACCCAGAACGCATTCCAACTCAGGGTGCTGGTCTTCAAAAAAAGCGCCCCGAGCGGGATAAAGAGCAGAAGAGTCAGATAGAAGACCGTGTACCCCAGTGATAGCCCGAAGCCGGGCAATACACTGTGGCGCTTCTGCACAAGGAGCATCGTTGTCGTCCTCAAGATTAACCGATACCGGTGATCGGGGTATACCTACCTGGGCCGAGCGGTTCGGCACCCTCAGCACGTCTTTCATTGAGAAGACCATGCCGATTGTGCAGAGGTGACCACGGGTCTTTGTGTTTACTGGTTTTATCGAGACGGTTCTCGAAAGCCGAATACATGAAGCCACGATATATCGGAGCTTCTGCCACCATATTTCGTGGCAGAAGTGCGTCCCACTGCATTTGGTAGGGCGTATCTGCCGTGCAGAAGCGCTGCACTTCTGCACGGCAGTGCTTCAGGTTAGCCCCTATGTGAAAGCAAGCTCTCTGGGTAGCCTTCGGGTTCGTAGTTCTCTCGTCTCGTAGACCCTTGCAGGCTCACAGAATCGCCTTTAGGTCGCCGGACCATAGATCTTGTCGAATATGCCGCCGTCATTGAAGTGGGTGTGTTGTGCCTGTTGCCATCCCCCAAACAGTTCGTCGATGGTGAACAACTCGACATCAGGGAAACGTGCAATGTCTTCGGGTGCGGCGAGTTCTGGAGAGGCGGGGCGGTAGTAATGTTTGGCCGCAAGCCGCTGACCTTCCGGCGAGTACAGGTACCGCAGGTAGGCCTCAGCGATCTGGCGCGTCCCGTGCCGTTCTACATTCCTGTCGACGATCGAGACGGGTGGCTCAGCCAGAATGCTGAGGGAAGGGACGACGATATCGAATTTGTCGGGTCCGAGTTCGTTTACGGCGAGGAACGCCTCGTTTTCCCAGGCAAGGAGCACGTCTCCGATCTCACGCTGGACGAACGTGTTGGTGGAGCCGCGTGCGCCGGAGTCGAGCACGGGCACATTCCTGAAGAGCCGAGTCACGAAGTCCTGTGCCGCTTCTTCGCTGCCGTATGTACGGAGCGCGTAACCCCAGGCAGCCAGGTAGTTCCAGCGAGCGCCACCGGAGGTTTTGGGGTTGGGTGTAATCACGGATATGCCTGGCTTCACGAGGTCATCCCAGTCTTTGATTCCCTTCGGATTTCCCTTGCGTACCAGGAATACGATGGTGGATGTATACGGTGAACTGTTATGGGGGAGGCGCTCCTGCCAGTTGGCAGGGATGAGATTTGCCTCTTGGTGGAGTGCATCGATGTCGTAGGCAAGTGCGAGTGTCACGATATCCGCTTCCAGCCCATCAATGACAGCGCGAGCCTGTTTGCCCGATCCACCGTGCGACTGCTGTACCGTTACGTTCTGGCCGGTCGAATCTTTCCAGTGTTTCGCGAAGGCAGCGTTGAACTCCTCGTATAGTTCTCGAGTGGGGTCGTACGACACATTCAGAAGTTGGATATTGGCCGGTGCACCCACCTGAGCAGCGTTTCCGTCGGGAGTATCCGAGCATCCGGTCATGCTTCCGAACACGAGAAGTGCAAGAACAAGACGGGGGAGGTGATGAAGTGCGAATCGTTTCATCTGTGTGAAGTGCTAGCGTTGAGATGATGGAAGCTCAGAAGGCGAGTTGGACACGACTCAGAATGAGGTTCTCGGGCTTGAGTGCTGTCGCACCGTCAGCGGCTTTGAAGGTGGTGCGTTCGAAGTTCACCGCGAAGCGAATGTTTGAATTGAGGTACCAGTTGATGCCAGCGCCCCAGCCAAGCGCCGAGCGGGCAGATTGCTCTGGTGAGGCGAACACCGGGAAGGCATCTTCGTCTACCCGTAGTGTCTGGATGCGGCCCACCACCTCGAAGGCACCCCATTGTCCCCTGCGGCTGTCGAACGGGCGTCTGGGTTGCTGTCGTCTGAACGTTGCTTTCTCTCCTGTGAGTAAGAAGGAGGCGGTAATGTGTCCGGCTTCCGTTCCAAGGTCGGTCGCTTCGCTGCCGAGGCGGAGGCGTTCCGTGTTGAAGGCGTACTCTGTGGTGAGGCCGAACGGGCCCACGTAATAATAGACCTGCGGCGAGATGCGGGTGCGCCGCCCATCCGCTATGGCGGCCGTCAACTCATCAGAGCCGGAGCGAAAGCGAAAGAACGTCTGGCGGGCCGGTGTGCGGAATGACGGCAGGTTGGAGGCGGAAATGTCGCCGTACTGCGTGCCGGTTGTGGCCGCAATACCAATGCCGAAGCCCCGGAGGGCCGCTACCCTCGATGTGCGGAACGGGTGTGCGAAGAGGCGAGCTGCTACGTCCTTGCTGTCAAACGCATCTGTGTCGCCACTGGAACCATCCACGACGCCGTTGAACACGCCGAATTGGTATTGCAGATGCTGATTCAGGATGTTACCGTGGATCTGGATGCCGATATCACGGTTGGGCAGGAGGCCTGTGGGCAAGCTCAGTTCGATGAACTTCCGATCTGACGCTGACTGGAGCCGTTCGAGGCTTACCGGTGCTTTCATCTTGCCCGCTTGTACACTGAATGCGTCGGACAGGTTAGCGTCGATGTATGCGTCGATGAGCTCCACGCGGCCCTGCCCGAAGTCAGCACGCAGGAGGAAGTCGAACGCCGAATAGAGCGTTCCCTGGAAGGCGGCCCGGACACGCCGGATATAGAACGTGTTTGTGCCGGTTTCTGCGGCATCGTTGACGAAGAAACGTCCGTCAGTCTGGACTTCGCCGCGCAGCCGAAGATGGAATCCATTGTCTACGGACTGGAACTGGAAACCATCCTCGTCTGCCGTGACAAGTGAGACGGCGGGAGCGGTGACCTGGGGTTCTGTTTCGGTTGTCTCAGGTTCAGATTCCGAAGTGGATGATGTTGCAGTTCCACCCTGTGTGGTTGAGGCGGGTTGAGTTTCGGCCCGGCGACTCTGAGCCAGTGCTGTTGAGAACGTAGCAGGGAGAAGAGTGAGGGAGATGATGATGAGCGCAGAATTGATGATGCGCATCGGAGTTGGGGATTGGTTCAAAAAATAGGTGAGCACTCAGCCAAGCGGAGTGAGATTTGCAGGCTACCGTACGAGAACGCCGTGCCATACCGTGGGATATTCGGCATAAATGGTGTGTGTACAATAACTTGTGCAACCTTTGTTGGCTTTGTGTTAGGATAGAAACCACCAAATATTGTAGATTTATGCTGCAATATTTGGTGGTCTGACATTTCCACCGCCCATCGTAGCAACTACCTCATGCAGACTCAGCTCCTTCTCAGTCTCTGGCAGGAAGCCTCCCGGCATATTGCATTGCACGAATCCATCGTCAGGCTGACCGCGCTCGTGCGGCGCGTACTTCCTGCCGACCTCGTCATCGTGCGCCGGCTGTGCCGGGAAGAGTGTTTCGTGGAGACGATAGCGGTCGGGGCGTCCGGGCGAATGTCGATTCCGAAGAATGGGCGGTCGCCGGTGCCGGATTCGGAATGGGCGAGACTCGATGCGTGGAGTAAATCGGGCCAGGTGCAGCGGGGCAAAGTTCCGTCTGGCAGCGGTCCGCTGAATTTTCTTGCACCGCTGGACGCAAAGGGGCACGTTCTGGCTGGTCCTCTGCGCTCTGAGAGCGGTGCGGTAGGGGCTCTGGTTTTGATGGGTCGGGCGGGGGCCTTTTCAGAGGATCACGAACGTCTGTTCCGGCAAGTGCTGGATCCCTTTACGGCAGCGTACGAGAATCACTGGCGGATCCGGGAACTTCAGCGGTTTCAGGAAGCGGTGGAAGCAGAGAACCGCGCTTTGCTCACGCGGCTCAAGCGTCAGGAGGTCGTGGAGGATGTAGTAGGTGTCAATGGTTCGCTGAAGTCCGTCATGGAGCGTGTGGAACAGGTTGCGCCGACCAATGCACCCGTCTTGATTCTTGGTGAGACGGGTACGGGGAAGGAGGTCATCGCGCGCGCTATTCACGCACGGTCCACACGGCGCGACGGTCCGATCGTTCGTGTGAATTGCGGTGCCATTCCACCGGAGTTGGTCGATTCCGAATTGTTTGGCCACGAGAAGGGCAGCTTCACGGGCGCCGTAAATACGCGAAAGGGCTGGTTCGAACGCGCAGACGGCGGCACGCTCTTTCTGGATGAGATCGGCGAGCTGCCGCCTGCCGCACAGGTGCGCTTGTTGCGCATCTTGCAGGACGGTTCATACGAGCGAGTAGGCGGGCAGCACACAATGACAGCCGATGTCCGTATTCTCGCGGCTACGCACCGTAATCTGAAAGGCCTAGTCCGGGAAGGCCGGTTTCGGGAGGATCTGTGGTATCGGATCAGTGTTTTTCCGATCGAACTGCCCCCGCTTCGCGCTCGAAAGGCTGACATTCCGGCCCTTGCCAATCATTTTGCACGTAATGCAGGACTACGTCTGGGAGGCTATCCGCTGACCGTGTCCGACGAAGATATCCAGCTTCTCATGTCCTATGACTGGCCCGGCAACGTGCGCGAGATGTCGGCCGTCATCGAACGGGCCACCATCCTCGGTGGAGGGCATCGGCTGGATTTGAAAGGAGCAATGGGACGGCGGGCAGACGGGCAAACGATCGTCGCTGCGCGGCCCAACGGATCGGCGGGCCCCGAAGATGGTACCGGTTCGGCAGGCCGGTTCAAGACTCTTGATGAAGCGATGGCTGAGCACATCGCGCTGGCCTTGCGCACGACAAAGGGGCGCATCGAAGGTCCGGATGGGGCCGCAGCCCTGCTGGACATTCACCCGAACACCCTCCGGGCACGCATGCAAAAGCTGGGGCTTGACTGGCGTTTGTTTCGTAAGAACGGAAGCGCCATGTCGGAGCGGTCGCTACAGGAGGGTTGAAGAATATGCTTCAGGCGCATTTCACGTCTGAAACATTCATCCTAGTGCCAGGCGTTGCTTTCGGGAAGGTTCTCTTTAGTTTGCATCATGAGCGAGTACAGGGACAGAGATGCTTCTCTTTTCCAGGTAAACGCCATTAAGGCTCCGTGAGCGGATTCTTATAGGCGTTGCAAGATCCAGCGGGATATGTCGTTCAGCACGCTCTGCTTCTGCGGTTCATTGAACGTCTCGTGATAGAGGCCCTCGTACAGGTGCAGGGATTTATCCATCGATTCTGCTTTGCCGTAGATCTCCCAGCTTCCGCTCGGGTTGGCGATCCGGTCAGCGGTGCCGTGGATGATCAAGAGCGGGAGCCGGAGCCTGGCGCCATGCTCACGCACGAATGCAGCGGCACGCATGATCTCCGATCCGAGTCGGGCCGGCATACGGCCCTGGTACTGTAATGGGTCTTGTCTGACGTTCAATACGACGTCGGGATCTTGCGAGATGTAATCGAAATCCAGGGCAACAGTGGGGAGGGTGGGTGTGAGCAGACTGACGGAGCGTGCCAGTTTGCGAACGAGAGTGGGCACGTCCTGCCCTACGTCGATGGCCGGGCTACTCAAGATGAGACCGTCTACTGCCTGATCCTGCCTCAGACAGTAGTGCGCACTGATGAGGCCCCCCATGCTGTGTCCGAACAAGAGGAGCGGAAGTTCAGCGGTTTGCTCCTTCGTGCGGGCCACAAAGATGGCCAGGTCGTTTACGTATTCGTCGAAAGATCGGATGAAGGCCCGGCGGCCACCCGAACGCCCATACCCACGCTGATCATAGGTGTGGACGGAGATGCCCTGTTTTACGAAGTGCTTCGCGACATGCTCATAACGGCTGCTGTATTCCGCGTATCCGTGTACGATGATGATTGCAGCGCGGGCCGGTAGCTGTGGCTGCCAGCTCTGGGTGTACAGGCACACATTATCTGTTCCGATGAAGGTGTGCTCTGTGTGTGTCATCTCAGGTTCGAAATCTGGAGGAAGGGAGCGGGAAATGTGGGTCCAGGTGGCGGGCATGGTGCGATATGGGTGCGGTCTGAGGAGCGGGTGAGCGTGTGGGCCGGGGACAAACGGGGCTAATCGTTTCCACATAGGACAAGCCAGTGAGGTGGTCAGTGAGGTCTCCGAGAGCGATGGGGATGAGTTCGGAAATGTGGAAGAAGTGCTTGTCCATGGCTAATGCCTCCTGTTTGTTTGAGTGATACAGGTAAGCTCTGGATAGTTAGTGACAGCTGTTTGTCACAGGGTGCAGGGTTAAATTTCTTTCAGGGAAAAGCACAGCCGTGAAACAACATCGGGCGCGGTAAATACAAGCGCCGAGTCTGTACGCACGAGTTAGTCTGTCGTGTAACGGGCCTGTCATTTCATTTGTTTTATCCGGTGCAGGGGGTAAGCCCTTTCCTGCGACACATGCATCGACTGCGTTCCATATGGGGGTTACGGGTGCTGGTCATCGTTCTGATGGCCGGTATCATGCCAGCCGTACTTGGCCCGGGGGTACGGGCCGCGCAGCCAAGCTCTGCGGATGCTTATGCGGACTGGCTCCGCGACTATCTGATCAGTCCCACTGATCCCGTAGTGGCGCGCGCGCTTGATGCGGCCTCCTCGACGAAGGCGCAGACCTTCGATGATTTCCTGCGGGTGTTCATCAAGGCCTTCGAGGCGCAGCAACCGGATATGGCACTGGCCGATGTATTTTCGGTCGAAGCGCAGAATACGGATGCGCTCGTCTGGTTGTTGTATGGACAGTACCAGCAGGTGCTCGGTGGGGTGTCGCCCGCGCGTGCAACCTTATCAGCGACGTCGTCCGGATTAGCTGGTATTACGGATCGTACGTACGCTATCCTGCCCGATACCGATCATGACGGCGCAGGAACGCATCGTCTCGATTTTCCGCTCCATTTCCTATCCGATCTTGCCGTTGTTACCCCTATCAGGGTATACTGGACGGCTTTTCCGCAAGGCCCCTAGTTCGTCTCCCTGCGACGCGCTATACTGCTGGCTCTTTCTGCGTTCGCCATCGGTTAGAGGGTCGGGTCGATGTGTGTGGAGATCTGGCGGCCCTTCCTGCCTGCGTGTCAGAAGAATGCACAGGTGAAAGCAGTTCGTGAGTGGGGGCCATCGCGTCCGACACCGAATCGGCCCCGCGGTATGGCCATCATCGATTTTTGCTCTGTTTCCCCACGTTTCCCGGGCGGCTTAGCTCCGAGCCGTGGGAGGTTCATCGTTTAGTTACACTCATCATTATGAAAGGCCAAGGATTTAAAATCTTTCTGATTGCATTCTTTGTAGTGCTTTCGGGATGGTATCTCTACCCCACGGTTCGCAGCTACTTCATCAACCAGCGTCTGAATTCGCTTGAGGGAGAAGCGCGAGTCGAGTATGAGCGCGAAAATTTCCAAACTATCCAAAAGGTGAACCAGGAGGCAATCAAGCTGGGTCTTGACCTTCAGGGAGGTATGCAGGTGTCGCTCGAATTGCGAGTGGATGCGCTGATCCGAGAGTTGGCGACTGACCCGGATCAGACGTTCGAAGAAGTCCTAGCAGCGGCACATGAAGAAGCACGGCTCGGTAATCAGTCTATCGTCGATGCGTTCGTCGCAGAATTCGAGCGCCGTGATCCGAACGTGCGGCTTTCCCGTTATTTCCGCAACGAAGCCCGGGGCATCACGCGCCGATCTTCCAATAGCGACGTACAAGCTTATCTCCGAGCCGAAGCAGACGAGGCCGTCAATCGTGCCATCGAGATCATTCGGCAGCGTGTGGACCGTTTCGGTGTAACGGAACCCTCTATTCAGAAGCAGGGGACGCGCCGCGTAGTCGTGGAACTTCCCGGGGTGGATGATGCAGAACGCGTGCGGCGTCTGCTGCGGGGGACGGCACGGCTCGAATTCCACTTGATGGCTGATCCGGGTGAGTTGCAGCGGTCTCTCCAGCGGATCGTTGAGCATTATCAGACAGCCGAAGCGGATACGACTGCGCGTGGTGCGGCGGCTCAGGACCTCGCGACGGCCGATACAAGTGCAGCCGCTCCTGGAGACACGGCATTCAACGTGGGCGATATCGTGAGCGGTGGAGTAGAACAGCAGGCGAGTACGGGTAACCCGCTTCTCGACGTGCTCCAGCCAGTGGGTCAGGGCGTTCAGTTCGGCTTCGTTGCGGAGCGAGATACTGCTGCCGCCAACCAGCTACTTTCTGCTCCGGAAGTCCAGGCCATGCTGCCGACCGGCGTGACGCTCATGTATACGTCCTCGCCCGTTGCAACGATGGAGGATGGGACTGAACTCTATGCTCTGCTCGGTGTCCGGAAGGAAGTCGAGCTTACCGGCGACGTGATCACGGATGCCCGTGTTGAGTTCAGCCAGACAAACCAGCCCGAGGTCTCGATGACCATGAATGCGGAGGGTGCGAGTGATTGGGCCCGGATAACGGGCGCCAACGTCAATCGTCCGATTGCCATCGTGCTTGATAATCTCGTCTACTCGTATCCGACGGTCATTAACCGGATTCCCAACGGGCGGTCGTCCATTACCGGCCTGGAGTCGCAGCAAGAGGCTCAGGATGTCGTGACGATCCTGAAATCCGGTGCTCTGCCGGCTCCGATGGAAATCGTTGAGGAGCAGATCGTAGGCCCCAGCCTCGGACAGGCGGCCGTACGGGCCGGTGTGATTTGTCTGATCGTTGGCTTTTTCACGGTAGCCCTGCTCATGGTGCTGTACTACAGGACAGCCGGTCTGGTGGCCAACCTGGCGCTTTTCACGACGATCTTCCTGATCTTCGGTGTACTCGCCGCCTTCAATGCCACCCTGACGCTGCCCGGCATTGCCGGTATCGTGCTCACGATGGGTATGGCGGTGGATGCGAACGTACTCATCTACGAGCGTGTCCGCGAGGAGCTGGCTACGGGCAAGTCTATGAAAGCGGCTATCGACGCCGGATATTCAAAAGCATTCAGTGCCATCTTCGACGGCAACATCACCACGTTCTTCGTGGGTGTGATCCTGTACTCTTTCGGGGTTGGCCCCATTCAGGGCTTCGCCGTGACGCTCATGGCCGGCATCCTCGTTTCCATGTTCTGCGCGCTCGTTCTCTCGCGCTTGGTTTTCGATTACATGGTTGCCGAGCGCCGCATGGCCGTCAACTTCGGGTGATTCACACGTTGTCCGTCGCCTGTCGGTCGTAGTCTGAGGACGTGCGGCCGGCAGCGAGCCACTGACAGTTAACCACTGATTTTTACTTCAATGCGTCTGTTTGAACATACCAATTTCGACTTCGTCGGCAACCGGCATAAGGCCTACATCCTTTCTGCCGTGCTGATGATTGCCAGCCTGATCTCGCTCGTCGTGCGCGGGGTGGAGGTCGGGATCGATTTTCAGGGTGGCATGTCCTTCGTAATCGAAACGGATCAGCCGATTCCGGTAGGCGACGTACGGTCCGAGCTTGCCGATCAGATCGGTATCGAATCCGAGGTGAAGACGTACGGTCAGGATGCGATCCTGATTCGTACTGCAGCGGAAGGTGACATCACCGAAGTACAGGAGCAGATTCTGCAGACTATTCAGACCGCTTTCCCTGACTCGAATCCCACCGTTGCGGGTACCGACATCGTCGGTCCGCGCTTTGCGGAGGACCTGGAGCGTGGTGCTGTGTACTCTGTGATCGGCTCGTTGCTGGTCATCTTCGTCTATATCCTGATACGGTTCGAATGGCGATTCGGCTTTGCTTCGGTTGCGGCGCTCTTTCACGACGTGTTGATCACGCTCGGGTTGTTTTCGATGTTCTACGGCATCATGCCGTTCTCACTCCAGATAGACCAGACTATCATCGCGGCCTTTCTCACGCTGATCGGTTACGGTATTAACGACACGGTGGTCATTTTCGACCGCATCCGCGAGTATATGAACATGCTCAAGACGGAGCCTTTTCCGATCATAGTGAACCGGGCCATTAATAGTACGTTGAGCCGCACCATTGTTACCGGTGGTACCACCTTGCTCTCGGTAATAGTGCTCTTTATATTCGGTGGAGAGGTGCTGCGCGGTTTCGCCTTTGCGCTCGCTGTGGGCATCGTGGTCGGCACTTACTCTTCCGTTTTCGTCGCTCCTCCTATCTTGATCGAGTTGCGAGAGCGCGAGGCGAAACGGGCCGTCACTTCGCGCCGGTAGCCAGTGCGTTCAGAACTCAGGTGGAAGGAGCGGTATGACCGCACGCAGTTTCGGCATCCGCATACGGCAAGTTAGTTTTTCCGACCAAGAACCAGCCAGGGAGCCACATGGATTACAACATTAACGAACAGCAGAACGCTGTCGTGATCACGCTCGAGGGCAACGTTATGGGCGGTCCGGACGGGACCAAACTCCACGACACGTTGCATCAGCTCAAAGAGCAAGGGCGGAAGAATGTCGTGGTTGACCTTTCGAAGGCCAAGTTTATGAATTCCAGCGGGCTCGGCATGCTGATCAGCGGCCTGACGACGATGCGCAATTGTGGAGGGGATCTTCGTCTTGCGAACGTAGCGGATCGCATCCAGTCGCTGCTCGCCATTACCAAGCTGAACTCGGTCTTCAAGAGCTATGATTCCGTAGATTCGGCTGTTGTGAGCTATACATCGGAACCCGTAGCGGGTGCTCAAGCCTGAGCCGGAGACGACGTATATTTGTATGTACGTCAGGCGATTCGGAAGGCGACGGTTCCGCAAGCCGGGATCGTCGCCTTCACTATGTAGTAGATTGTCCGTTGTAGGTGGGTCAGCGTGTACCGTCTCCTGATGGCTTTGGCAGTAGGTCGGAGATTGTAAGCTAGTGACAAACAACGGATTAGAGATAAATTCTTTTTGATAAGGAAATGCCAATCAGTGTTGTAATCGGGAGCCAGTGGGGCGATGAGGGTAAGGGCAAGATCGTCGATCTGCTCAGCCAGGAGGTGGATATCGTAGCACGCTATCAGGGTGGGGCAAATGCCGGCCACACGATTTGCTGGGGCGACAAGACATTCGTTCTGCATCTCGTACCAAGCGGGATCTTTCACGAGGGAGTAACCTGCGTGATTGGCAACGGGGTCGTCATCGATCCCAAGGCGGTGCTCGATGAGATCCGCATGATTACCGACCTGGGCTATGATGTCCAGGGGCGGCTGCTGATCTCGCATAACGCGCACCTCATCATGCCGTATCATAAGGCGCTCGATCAGGCGCGTGAGCGGTACCGGGATGCAGAGGCCATCGGGACTACGGGCAGAGGAATCGGTCCGGCCTACATGGACAAGTTTGCGCGTACAGGTATTCGCGTAGTGGACCTTCTAGACCGCGACGTGCTGCGCGCCAAGATTACGCGTGCCGTGGAGGAGAAGAACGCGATGTTGACCGGGATCTACGGAGCGGAAGGGGTGGATGTCGATGCCATCATTGAAGAGTATGTCGAATTCGACAAGTTCATCGATCCGTTCGTAATCGACACGACGCAGTACCTGAATCAAGAACTCAAGGCGGGCAAGCATATTCTGGCTGAGGGGGCGCAGGGTTCCTTGCTGGACGTTGACTTCGGGACATACCCCTACGTTACCTCCAGCCATCCGACGGTAGGTGGCTGTTGCACGGGTCTGGGTGTACCGCCTACGGAGATCAAGCGTGTTATCGGTATCGTCAAGGCATACTGTACGCGTGTGGGGAATGGGCCTTTCGTAACGGAACTGAACGACGAAATGGGCGAGCGGCTGCGTCAGGTAGGACATGAATTCGGAGCTACAACGGGTCGTCCACGGCGCACGGGATGGCTTGATCTCGTCGCACTCCGCTACACGTCAATGATCAACGGTCTGACTGACTATGCGATCACGAAGCTGGATGTGTTGACCGGACTCGACGAGATCAAAGTATGCACCCACTACCGCTATAACGGCACGTTGCACGAGCGCTTTCCGAGCGAGGTGCAGACGCTGGAGAAGGTGGAGCCGGTTTACGAGACGCTGCCGGGCTGGAAGGAGGATATCACAGGCTGCGAGCGATTCGAGGATCTGCCGGTAGAGGCACGCGAGTATCTACAGTTCATGGTTCGGCACACTGGCGTGGACATCAGTATGGTCTCAACGGGCCCGAAGCGGGAACAAACTATTCTGAGCGAGCGGGAGCGGCTGCTGGTGACCGCGTGAGCGGGATTTGGCATTGCAGATCAGGATCCCGCCATTGCGGGACGCGTTCTGGATTAACAGACCTGACAGGTTTTGGGAACTTGTCAGGTCTGTGTTTTAGTCGCCGAAGTGATCTTTCGCGGGTACAACACGATGTGTTGTACCCCTTTTTGTAGGTAGAATTACTGCATGCCATGCCGAACTCTCCGATACGAACCCGAGACCGGCTTTTCGGCGGGCGCAGCACAAGGGCGTACCGCCTCTCCGTGGACCTGAAGCTGGGGCTGGTTCTTTTTGCCGTTCTGATTGCCGTCGCCTCGCTTCTGTACACGAATCACCTCGTCGACCAGTTACGTGAGCGAGAGCAATTCGTTGTGGAACTCTGGACTATGGCACGGCGGGAGACAGCCAGTGCAACGCTGATCATCAACCCATATCTGGACGAGTTTCAGGAGCTGGATTCACTGCTGCGTACATTCGGCGTGGGACAGCAGCGTGGTGAGATGAACGCGGACCTCGAACGATACCGGCGAGCCATCCAGTGGGCTCAATCCATGCCGCCTCCAGCCGGGGAGATCACACTGGCAACGGAGATCCTGAGCCGGGGAGGGGAGGATATTCCCGCTATCGTCATTGATTCCAGTGGGCCGACGCCTCAGGTAGCGTTCTGGCAGAACATACGGGTACCTCAGGATAGCGCTGAGGCACGCCAGGTACTGCTCCAGCGTGTAGCAGAACACGCCGGTGAGTATCAGACGATCCCGATCGAACTGGATTTCGGTAATGAAGAACTCAAACAGTATGTTTTCTTCGATGAATCCAGGATCATTCGAGAGCTACGGATCTATCCCTACATTCAACTCCTCGTCATGGGTATTTTCGTGATGGTAGGGTATATAGGGTTCTCGTACATTCGGCGAAGCGAGCAGAGCAGCCTGTGGGCAGGCATGGCCAGAGAGGCGGCGCATCAACTCGGGACACCGATTTCGAGTCTGATGGGGTGGCACGAACTGCTCAAGATGCCCGATCTTCCGCCAGATCAGGAGGAGCTTGCGCTCGAGGAAGTCGGAAAAGATATCAACCGCCTGCGTCTGGTTGCCAATCGTTTTTCCGATATTGGCTCGCTCCCAAAACTAGACGTCATGCCCATCGCCCCGATTGTTTACGGAATGGCGGAGTACATGCGCCATCGCATTCCGCAGCAAGGAAAGTGTGTCACCCTTGACGTCGATGTCCCGTCCGATCTAAAGGCACCGCTGAATGCCGAATTGTTTGAATGGGTGATAGAGAACCTGCTCAAGAACGCTCTGGATGCTATCGAGACGGATCATGGTGCCATTGCGATCACGGCAGGTTCGGCCAATGGGCGGATACGGATCGACGTGCGTGATACAGGGAAGGGAATAGAACGGAGTCAGTGGAAAAACGTGTTCCGTCCCGGTTATAGCACTAAGAAGCGAGGATGGGGGCTGGGTTTGAGCCTGGCGAAACGAATTGTCGAGGATTACCATGGTGGCTCACTTACGCTCACGCAATCGCGTGTAGGGCATGGGACGACGTTCCGGATCGAATTGCCGGCGGGAGAGAGGGCATGAGGCGTAAGACGAAGGGGAGAGTAAGTCGGGGAAGAAGAAAGGAGGTGATGGGGTACAGGTTTCGTTGTTGCACACTAAAACAAAAGAAGTATGCCGCGTCCGTACATACTTGCTGAGACGAACTGGAAGACTGTAAAGCATACCGACTATACCGTGGCTGTATTGCCATGGGGGGCCACAGAGGCCCACAACTACCATTTGCCATACGCAACGGACAACATGCAGTGTGATTATGTCGCAGCGGAAGCGGCACGCATCGCATGGGATAAGGGGGCAAAGGTCGTCGTACTGCCGACGGTGCCGTTTGGAGTAAATACCGGACAGCTCGATATCAAGCTGGATATCAATATGAACCCGAGCACGCAGTTTGCTGTGCTGCGGGACGTCGTCGATGCACTCTCACGGCAAGGTATCAAGAAACTGGTCGTGATGAACGGGCACGGGGGGAACAACTTCCGTCAGATGCTACGGCAACTCCAGGCCGAGTACCCGGACGTTTTCCTGTGCGTGTTTAACTGGTACGAGGCGGCGAAGGTGAGCGACTATTTCGAGGACGAAGGTGATCACGCGGGGGAGATGGAAACGAGCGTCATGATGCATATCGCACCTGACCTAGTGTTGCCGCTCTCAGAGGCAGGTTCGGGCAAGGCGCGCGTGATCAAGATTCGCGCCTTCCGAGAGAAATGGGTATGGGCACAACGAGAGTGGAGCAAGGTGACCGAGGATACCGGCGTGGGGAATCCGGCCGCTTCTACGCCGGAAAAAGGGCGGCGTTATCTGGATGCAGTGACAGCGAATATAGGCGCTTTTCTTGTGGACCTGGCTGCAGTTGACATCCGCGATATGTACGTCGATCCAGAAGAAGTGCAGTAGGCACGCAGATCCCAACCAGCGGCACCATCGAGACCATTCTGCAGGAACACGAAAAGGCACCCGGCTTGGCGTCGGCTCGAAACGACATTATATTGAGGCGCGTCGAAAAAAGCGAGTCCATTGCGTAAAGGGTGTTATCGAGCAGGAGTGAAGAGAAGCGTAGTGGATCGGTGTCAAACACGTCTCGCGGCCAAACGGCCCCTGCCTGCCAGCTTTTGCATGTCGGACGCAGGTCGTTAAACGAGTCTACCCTGCATGCGATAAGCTTTGGCTAAGCCATACCAAGCAGAACCATTAGACTGGTACGGAGGCGCCAGAGGCAAGGCTCGTACGGGAGATCTCGTCGAGGACGTGCCCGTCGCGGTGCCGGTTTGCGCCAGCAACAGCGTAATGCATTTATGAAGCTCTCGGATTTCGAGTTTGAGTACCCGAAAAGCCTCATTGCGAAGTATCCGGCTGAGCCGCGGGACAGTGCGCGTCTGATGGTGTTGGATCGTGCATCCGGGACCATTAAACATCAGACGTTTCGCGATCTGCCGGAGTATTTCAAAGCGGGGGATGTATTCGTCGTCAACGATACGAAGGTGTTCCCTGCCCGGTTGTACGGAAACAAGGAGAAGACCGGCGCGCGTATCGAGGTTTTTCTGTTGCGTGAGTTGAATGCGGAAAGCCGTCTATGGGACGTCATCGTTGACCCCGCGCGGAAAATCCGCATCGGCAACAAGCTGTATTTCGATAACGGGCTGGTTGCGGAGGTCATCGATAACACGACCTCTCGAGGAAGGACGATCCGGTTTCTGTTCGACGGAGAGACGGAGGAGCTTTATCGAATGCTCGATGAGATAGGGCAGACTCCTCTTCCGCCTTACATCAAGCGAAAAACGGAAGACGAGGACCGGGATCGGTATCAGACGGTCTTTGCAGCGCACAGGGGGGCCGTTGCTGCCCCGACGGCGGGGCTTCATTTCACCCATGAACTGGTGCGCACCCTTCTGGAGAAGGGAGTCGATCTGGCGCCCATTACCCTTCACGTCGGCCTGGGTACGTTCCGCCCGGTAGAAGTAGAGGATCTGACGAAGCACCGGATGGATTCCGAGCAGTTCATCATCTCCAAAGAGTCAGCCGAAAAGATCAATCGGGCACTTCACTCGGATTCATCAACTGTGACGGCGGTAGGGACGACTGTCGTGCGGGCGATTGAGTCTAGCCTTTCCGCATCGGGCATGGTGAAGGCGGATGAGGGGTGGACGGACAAATTCATCTATCCGCCCTATGAGTTCAAGGTAACGGAGCGGCTCATTACCAACTTCCATATGCCCAAGAGCACGCTGATGATGCTGGTAGCAGCATTTGCTGGCTATGAGTTCATGATGGAGGCGTACCAGGAGGCCATCAATGAGAAGTATCGTCTGTTCTCGTTTGGTGACGCCATGTTGATCCTATGAGGATCCGGGCTTAAGCCCGGGGCGTGACATGTCTATGACAGTCGGCATTATAGTGCCGTAGTACGACAGGGGCACTCGCCCGCCTGTACATCTTTGTGAGTTGTCCGGTCCCTTCGATGTCGTGCGCCAAAGCGTATTTGTGAGCAGTTGCTCGTCCGATCTCCGGGATTCTCTATTCTGATGCATACCGTGCAAGGCAAAGCGGAAGTTGGCGTTCTGATTCCTGCGGCTGGGGCAGGTACGCGTATGGGAGGCGAACGGAAGCAGTTCCGCTTGCTTGGAGGGCGGCCTCTGCTTGTGCAAACCCTGCTTCCGTTTGAACGCCACCCGCTGGTTCGTCACATCGTTGTTGCGGCCCCTTCCGATAACCTGGCCGGTTTCGAGGATGAACTTCGTGCGGCTGGTATTACGAAGCTGCACTGTGTTGTAAGCGGGGGTTCCACCCGGCAGGATTCTGTCGCACGCGCATTAGAGGCGCTGCCGGCTTCCGTGGAAGTGGTGCTCGTCCACGATGCCGTGCGTCCTTTCATCCGGCCGGGTCATATTTCCAGCGTCGTTGAAGCTGTCGTGGAGCATGGGGCGGCTGCCCTGGCTATTCCGGTGACGGATACGCTCCGTCATGGAAGCGAAGGTGTGTTTGGTGCGACGGTATCACGTACGGGGTTATACCGGATGCAGACCCCCCAGGGTTTTCAGCGTGCCATCTTCGAGAGAGCTCACGAGGATGCGATGCGGTGCGGGGTGCAATCCACTGATGACGTGGCGCTCGTCATGCGGCTCGATCAAGCCGTTCATATCGTTGAGGGCGGTCCGGAAAATATCAAGATTACGACTCCGGGAGACTGGGAAATGGCCAATGTGTTGTGGGCATACTGGCAGGCAAAAGTTTACAACGGGCACGCGGAGCCGGATACGGTAGCCGGGCTTGAGGGCCGGGGAGGGTAAGCGCACCCGCACCGGGTTTTCTGCCGTTCGTTTTATTAGACAGAGAGATTTAGCATGAGAGTCGGGTTCGGATACGATGTGCACCAGCTGGTCGAAGGGAGGCCGTTGATCATCGGAGGTGTGACGATCCCACATGAGCGAGGGCTGGAAGGGCATTCAGATGCGGACGTATTGCTGCATGCCATCGCTGACGCGGTGTTGGGTGCGGCTGCGCTGGGCGACATTGGTGTCCACTTTCCCAACACGGATGAGCGGTGGCGCGGGGCAGATAGTATGAAGTTACTCGAGCGCGTAGGCGAGATCATTTCCGATGCGGGCTACCGCGTTTCCAATGTAGATGCCAGCGTGACGCTCGAACGTCCGAAACTGCGTCCCTATATCGATGCTATGCGTGAGAACGTCGCGCGGGCACTCGGGATACAGGTGGATCAGGTATCTGTAAAGGCTACCACGGCGGAACGACTGGGCTTTGTCGGGGCAGGGGAGGGGGCGGAAGCTCAAGCCGTTTGCTGCTTGCTTCCGAAGTAATGCCGGGTGACGCCAGGGCATGGGAGACCTTTTCAGCGATATCTCTGACTGGATGACCGCGTTGCCCGTCATATGGGCGTACGTGGCCATTCTTGCTATCGCCTACGGAGAGAACGTTGTGCCCCCGGTTCCAGGTGATCTTGTCGTTGTATTTGGAGGTTATCTTGCCGGTACGGGAAAGCTGGACTTTGGCATCGTCGTCCTTCTTTCTGTCGTTGGCGGGACAGCGGGTTTCATGACGATGTACGCAATTGGGTACCGCATCGGGGATGCCGTTATGGACCCGAATCGGCTTCGTTGGCTTCCCAAAGATCAGATTGCGAAGGCTTCCTCCTGGCTGGATCGATGGGGATACTGGGTGGTTGCATTGAACCGATTCTTGAGTGGTGCTCGTTCCGTGATCTCCTTGACCGTCGGGATGGCACATACGGATTCAATTAAGACGGCCGCCTGTGCTGCATTGAGTGCGTTCGTGTGGACACTGCTCATTACGTATGCCGGGTACGCCCTTGGAGAGAACTGGAGGGAGATTGCGGTGTGGCTTGCGGTCTATGGGCGCGTGATGCTTGGGCTATCGGTACTGGTGGTAGTCGTCTGGCTGGGATACTGGTATCTGCGCAGGCGTAAATCGAAGAAGAGAACATAAGCTTGTCAGGAGGTAGAACTTGTTTCTTGGTTCTGCGTTCAAGCAGCTTTCATAGGCGCAGGGTTGACAGTTTTTGGTCGGCCATTGTACATTGAAGTTCTGCACTTTGAACGCTGGCGTAGCTCAATCGGTAGAGCAGCTGATTTGTAATCAGCAGGTTGGGGGTTCGAGTCCCTTCGCCAGCTCTTCGATTGAAATTCTCGCTTCGGGCTGGCACAAGAAGCGGTAAATAGACGTAGTTAGGCACTCGATACGGGCAGGTACCCAAGTGGCCAACGGGGGCAGACTGTAAATCTGCTGGCTTAGCCTTCGGAGGTTCGAATCCTTCCCTGCCCACTTTTTGATGTTGGAATTCAGGTTTTGATTGTGTGCCCTCGGGGTGCATGGTCGAGGTCTGGGGGGGGCAATCTGATATTGCCTTGCGGGAGTAGCTCAGTTGGTAGAGCGTCAGCCTTCCAAGCTGAATGTCGCGGGTTCGAGTCCCGTCTCCCGCTCTCTCAATTGCGGATTCTGGGTGTTGGGTTGCGAGTTGGCGGGTCTTGTCAAATTCTGCAATCCGGGCTCGTGGTCCGAAATTGAAGCCGCCTTAGCTCAGTGGTAGAGCACTTCCATGGTAAGGAAGGGGTCATCGGTTCAATCCCGATAGGCGGCTCGCGTAGTGGCGTGTCTCGACGGAATCGGGATACGCTTTTTCGTAGGAGGGGCTGGTGTGCTCTTCGTCTGATTCTGTAAATCGTTCAGCTTTAACGTCAGATCTATGGCAAAGGAGACCTTTCAGCGGAATAAGCCGCACGTGAACGTGGGTACGATCGGGCACGTGGACCACGGCAAGACGACGCTCACGGCGGCCATCACG